>CBIHNW010000011.1:0-147709 GCA_966211795.1 uncultured Bdellovibrio sp.
GACCCAAAACTTTTCGCAAAAATAGATCTCTATTTAAAGCCAAGCGCCAAAGAAAAAGCTGAAAATCCTGTCAAATAAAAAGATTCACGAATGCGTCGCCCAAAAATCGATCTCATCAACTCACATCAGGCTCTGTGAGACATCGAACGCGCAACTCCATTTGATTCTTAGGCAAGCCACACAAGCCCAACCAATTCTCTAGCTGCAGTCCCAATCACAGCCGCCGAACACAGGCCCAGCCCAAGCCCGAACCCGCACCCAACCCGAACCCACCCGCCGAACACGGGCCCGAGCTCCTCCACCAACCAGTCCCTAACCCCTCGGCTCCAGCAAAGCGCTCAGTGCCATGCGATTCTCCCGAGCGGGATCGTGGATCTGTTTCACTTGCCCGTCGGCAAGCTCGATCACTTGATCGCAATCGGCGACCGTGCCCAAGCGATGGGCGATGATCAGCATGGTGACTCCCTTGAGCTGCTCGCGGATGACCCGTTGAACGTCCGCATCGGTTTGCACGTCGACGCTGGCGGTGGCTTCGTCCATCAGCACGATCTTCGCGCGAATCAACAGGGCTCGCGCTAAGCACAGAAGCTGTCTTTGGCCCTGACTGAGATTGCTGCCATTTTCCGCGACCGGCGTTTGCAATTGCAGGTTCAAGCCACGAACAAAGGCGCCCAGGCCCGCTTGATCCAAAGACTTCCAAACCTGATCATCGCTATACTCTTGGTAGCGATCCAAGTTCGAACGCAAAGTGCCCACAAACAAGCTTGGATCCTGCGGGACAATGGCCAAGGACTTGCGCAGTCTTTCAAGATCCAAAGTCGAGATGTCCACGCCGTCAATCTGGATCGACCCCGCGCTCGCTTCTAGAAATCGATACAGCACCTGAAAAAGAGTGGTCTTGCCGCTGCCGGTGCGACCGACGATTCCAACTCGTTGTCCGGCCGAGACGCGAAAGCTCAGGCCCTTTAAGACCAAAGGCAAATGCGCGGCGTACTGGGCCTGCAGATTTTCGACGACCAGCTCGCCAGCCTCGGGCCAAGTTTCGCGCGTGACCGAGGTTCCATCGATCTTTTCAGATTCAATGTTCGAGTAAAATTTCAATCGCTCGACAGAGGTCATGCGAGATTCGATGTCGGCAAAAATGCGAATGCCCCAGTTGAGCTGACTCCAGAAAGTCAGTGCGTAAATCGTGACCAGGCCGGCAAGGCCCGACGTCACCCATCCTTGTTGAACAGCGAAGCTGATGCCAATCAAAGTCGAAGTTGAAATCACGCCCGCAATCAGCGGCACGCGAGTCGAGAACCAACGATTGAGCATGTAATGCCCGTAGAACATGCGCTGACTGTGGGACAGTTTCTGGTAAAAATCCCGCAGGAACCATTCTCGCTTATCAAAGGCGCGAATCACCACCAGGCCCATCAGTGTTTCCTTAAAGTGAGCGTAGCGGGGAGATCTCGCCACCGAATCAAAACGTTTGGCTTCGCGCGCGGGTCTTCGGTAGTCCTGTTGCACGCGATTGTAAATCCAAAGCGTCGGCGCGATCACGAAGATCATCAATGGCAAAACCGCCAGCACCAAGATCAGACTGACCGTGACGTGCAGGATGCAATGAATGAAGCTCTCGAATGACCATTGCAAATAGATGTCGACCGATTCAAGGTCGCGTGAAAATCTCTGCAGGATTCGACCGACGGGTGTCGAGTCAAAGAACCGGACCGGCGCGCGCAGAATACTTTGCAGCATGCGATCATGGAAATTTCGACCGGCCACCAAACCGCGCTCCAGCCAGAGCAATTGGTTGAGCAGCACCATGGCCAAAACCAAAACTCCCAAAAGCCCGTAAATCTGCACTGCCTGCAAGGGCTCGAGATGAAAACCAAATCTTTCGTAATTGGCAAGCCATCCTTTTTGCATCAAGGGTAGGGCCGACGCCAACACGGACATGACCGCCAGAAGCGCTAAGATCCAATTGTTTTTCGAAGGGCCACGAAGGGATAAGAGATAATTCCAGTACACTGAAGCTTTCACCGCACCTTTTTCGCGCTCTTCGTCTTCGGTGATGCGGGAATCTTCTTTCATCTCTTCCGGCACTGCCATTTCGGTTGCGGCCGCGGTGATCGACGCTCCGGCGTGAGATTTGTCGTGCTCTCGGTAGAAATCTTGAAACTGTGAATTGTTCGCGATCAATTCTTCAAAAGTCCCCAGCCCTTTCACCTGGCCATCCCTTAAAAATAAAATCTGATGAAATCGCGGCAGGCTCTCCAGTCGGTGAGTGGCGACGATGCGGGTGACTTGATTTTTCTCCCACTCGCCAAAAAGCAAGCGGTCGCACAGCTGTTTTTCGGTTTCGACGTCCACCGCCGACAAAGGATCATCCAAGAAAACCAAATCAGGATTCGCAAATGCTGCACGAGCGAGACTGACTCGTTGTTTTTGGCCGCCAGAAAGATTGACGCCTTTTTCACCGATTTCGGTCCGCAGTCCCGCCGGAAGATCGCGGATGTCTTTCTCAAGACAAGCCTGATGAATGGCTTTGCGTAAGGATTCTTTGCTGACGTTCGCTTCGCCGAATAAGACATTGTCCAAAAGGCTTGCGTTGACGATGAAGGCTTCCTGCGGAACAAAGGCTTTTCTCTTCAGATCTGGATGAAAGGACATTTGGCCCTGAAGCAACCGACACTCGGATAAAAGTCCTTGCAAGAGACTGGTCTTTCCCGAACCCACGGGGCCGACGATGGCCAGCGAGCGGCCTTTGGGAATTTGCAGATTCAAATTTTGAACGACGGGAACAGTGCTATGGGCAAAGCTCACGTTTTTCAGTTCCAGCGCCAAACCTGGATCAGCGATCGAATTGGAAACTTGAGTGGAGACGCGCTCTGTGTTTAAAAATTCGAGAATGCGTTTGGATGAAACCAAACCTTGAGAGAACCGCGAAAAAAGACGTGATAAATTGCCAAAGGGCTCTTCCAGCAAACCAAAGAGCGCGATGCACGTGAAAATCGTCGCCGCATCCAAATTAAAGCCGCGGTAAGAGTGCACAAATAGCGCCACGAACAACACCAGGCTTGAGACGGCAACGTAGCTAACACCCGAAAGGACTTCGGCCCGTGCTAATTTTTGCCGGCTCTTCAGCTCGGCTGCGCGAAGCACGCTGACTTCGCTGGCAACGGCTTTTTCCCAAGCAAAAAACTTAATCACCCGAATGGCGGATAGCAGCTGACTCATCAAGGTGATGCGAGCATCCTTTTCGTTCATCATCTTTTCTTCGTACTGAACAAATCGCTTAGCCACAAACTGGGTCAGTGGAACCAAGCCCGCCAAGACCACCAGCGCCGCCAAGGCCGACCAGCCAATGTAGACAAATAAAAGTGCTGAAGCTCCGATGATCATGATCAGCGCCCAGCAAATATCGCCCAGGATGATCGGAAAATCCGCCAGGGCATCTGAATCGCTGCTCATGTGGTTGACGATGTCGCCAACCTGAGATCCAGTTCGGGCTTGCAGCGAAAGCTCCAACGACTGTCGAAACAGCAATTGGTTCACGTCATTGGTGATCAGCTGATTGGCACGAAGGGTCGAGTAGAAATAGTGTTGCAGACAAAGGCCTGAGACAACTCCGCACAAGGCCAGCGCCACGCCGATCGCGATCGAGCGCTCAAGATTCGAATTTCGCTCAAGTTCGGTGACAAAAAGGTGAATCAGATTCGGCGACAGCAAAGAGCAAAGCATCGCGAAGGCATAGAAAAGATAGCCCCGCTTCAAGCGAAACCAATACACGCGGATCAAGGAAAATAAAAAGCGCCAATTCGAAAGCTGCAAGGGCAGTCGATCCACCGTCTGCGAGATCTGCGGATTCAATCCGTCGGGCAGGGACGGCATATCGGATTCGTGCAAGACCTCGGTGCGCGCTTTCTTGATGAGATAGCTGGTGTCGCGAAAAAGAAGTCGAAAAAAGAATTTCTGAAACAGCATATGAAAATCCAAAGTAAAAATAAAAAAGTAAAAACAGGAAGTTAAAAAACAAAAGAAAGAATGAAATGATGGGACTGGAAGCCCAAAGCGACTAAAGATGCATAGACTTTAAGATAGGGGATTTCGCACAGGCTTGTCCACAGGAATTTTGAATCAGTCGGATCGACAGAGATTTGTGGACCCAGTGGATGGGGGTAAAAGCAAAATAGAAAACCCCAAGAGGTTTTCTATTTTTAAATATAATTTCCGATATTTAGATCACCGAGCACGCGCTCGATTGCGCGTTTGATTTTAGTTCTTCTTAGGCACTGTGCCACCCAAGTTTTGCATCAAAGCTTTTCCGAAGCTTGAAATGCCTCGAGTGTCCGAACCAGGCGCGCGGGTTCCTTGCAAAGATGCTTGCGGGTCGATGGTAAAGTTTCGCATGTCCGTCGCGTTGGCGGCGATGACGCCGGAAACACCCACTCCCGAATCCAGAACAGTCAAAGCTTTATAAAGATTCAGCTGCTTCGAGGTCCGGCACTTGGCCAGCAAGCTGGTTTGTGAATCGCCAGTGGCCAAGATGTACTTTTTCACGTCTTCGGCCGAAATCTGATCTTTGTGCGCCATCACCAGGACCGCACCGCCGGTCACGAAGGCCGTCGCTTGCGAAGTGCCGGTCATGTAACCGTAAGTGCTTCCAGGAAGTGCGGACAAAATATTCTGGCCCGGAGCCGCGATATCCACGGTCTCGGTTCCGTAATTGCTGCTGGACAAAACTTCGGTCGAAGGGTCAATCGCCGTGACCGAGATGATGTTCGAAAGGCCGTAATCCGCTGGATAGTATTTGTGCTTATCCGAATTCGAGCGCTCGTTGCCGGCCGCCGCGACGAACAAGATTCCTTGTTTGCGGGCCTCTTCGATGGCGTCGTGCTCTTCCTGCGAAAATTCGGTGCCGCCGCCGGAATAGTTGATGATGTTGGCCTTCATCTTCGTTGCGTACTTGATCGCATTGACCGTGTTTCGCAGATTGTCCGTGTTGGGAACTTTTGGATCATAATATTTCAAGATCATCAAAGAGACCTGCGGTGAAATTCCGGCGATCCCTTTTTTATTTCCGGCTTCGGCACCGATGATGCCCGCGATGTGCGTGCCGTGGCCGTGATTGTCCGTCAAATCAGACGAGTTCGATACAAAGTTCCATCCATGAACGTCATCAATGAAGCCGTCGCCATCGTCGTCGATGCCGTTGGTCGCTTTGTCGCGACCTTTATTATCCAGGCCCGTTTCGCCAGGATTCACCCAATAGTTATTGGCCAGGTCTTCGTGTTTCAAATCAGCACCGGTATCGATGACGGCCACCACGATTTTGCGGCTTCCCTGAGTCACGCTCCAGGCGCGAGCCGCATCGGATTTCTTGATGCCCCAAGCTTGATGAATGGCAGGGTCGTTCATCAGGACTTGTTCTTCTTCGGCGGTCTTGGTGACGACGGTTTTCGCGTCCGATAATTTGGTGGATCGACTTTTGGATTTTGATGCCATATCGACTTCACCGGCAGAAGCTTGATAGAAATAGGTCACAGCACTTCCTGTGATCAGCAGTCCCGCAGCGAGCATCAAGTAGGGTTTCATGGATCCTCCGTCTGCTGGTATACAAGAGCAAACGGGGGGCCAGTCCTAGAGTGGGAAAAAAGCTTTTAAGCTACGGATATGACAGGGATTTCATTGTGAAACAAAGGCGCTATCTTGTCGATACTTTAAAGGACTGCAAATCTTCTAGACACCAATCGGGGAAGGCCAGCTTCTGACCGGGGCTTGCCAAACGAGAATAGAAGATAAAGTTTCTTAAGACCAATTTCACGTAAGCGCGGGTTTCCTCGTAAGGAATATCTTCGATGAATTCCAGCGGGTCCTCATTCAGTCTCGTTTTGAGCCAAGATTCGATCGCTCTTTCATTGGCGTTGTAAGCGGCGGCGGTCAGCAGAAACTGTCCGCGGTACTTCTTTCCGAGATCCGCCAAGATTGAAGCGCCAATCGGGATGTTCATTTCCGGTCGGTACAAGTCTTCGAAATGCTCAAGCTCGACACCGGTTTTGGATTCATGAATTTTCGCAACGCTCGGAAGAACTTGCATCAGTCCCAAAGCGTCCGCTCCAGATCGGGCGTGCGGATCAAATGCAGATTCCTGCCGGATGATCGAAAGCATCAGCTCGGGGCGCACACCAAATTTTTGCGCCGAAGTCTGAATCAGATCCAAAAACTTTCTTGGAAACAAGAGCTCTGGGTTTTGTTGCAACAACTTGGTTTTCAGGTCTGTCGGCAGGCCGCCAATTTGCTGAAACAACGGATTGTAAAGTCCGGCGCGTGCGTAAGCTTTCAAATAGAAAACCCACGAATCCATGTCTTGATTGGATTGATTGCGCAGATCCAATGTTTTTGACTCAAGGAAACGACCCAAAATTTCGGGCTCATCGACAAAGGTCAAAGCACGAATCAGCTGGTGATCACTTGAGCTGACCGCCGCGGGACGCTTTTCATCGGCCACAGTTTTACGCTCGAGACTGAGCGCCGGCAGCTCGGATTGCAGCTCGCGATAAGCCACCAAGCCATAATATCCCAGTGGATCGGCTTGCGTCAGTTCTTGAAGTTCCTTCTGTGCCTCTTCGGCTTTCCCGGCTTGCTTCAATGATCTGGCCAACCAGAAAGCATAGCGATTGCGATCAAACGGATCCTGAGTTTCATTTTTAAGCTTGAAGAAGGCCTCGGTGGCCTCGGCAAACTGCAGCTTCTTTCGCAACAGCCAGGCTTGCTGAAACAGCACGCGCATGCGGGTGGTGCTGCGCGGACGAGATTCTTTTTCCGCTTTCGCCAAATACTGAAGAGCGCCATCGATATCCTTGGCCTCTTCGAGCATGCGGGCGCGGATAAAATAAATTTCGTCCATCGGGTATTTCACTTTGCGCAAAAGTTTTTCCGCTTTCACTAAAATTTCGCGTGCCGTGCCGGCATCGCCCTGGGTCCAAATGGCCCGCGCCCACGTCACGTAAGCTTCATGCAAGCGAGCCGGATTGGCATTCTTCTGCGCCCATTGAGCCATGCGGCCGGCCTCTTTGATGTACTCGTCTTTTTTGAGCTCGGTCTTAAAGCTATTTCGGTAAGATCGGTGCGCCTGATACAGCTCTTCCGAATCGACCGTACTGGAGCTCATGATTTTCTGCAGATACTCGCGCCCTTTTGCGAACTGGCGCTGGTAAATCCAATCGTTGGCCACCGCGAAAAAATCTTTTCTTTCCGGTGCCGGCAAAAATCGGGGAGCCAACCTGTACAGACGCTCTTGCGTTTCTTTCAAGCGAGCTTGATCGTCGCTGTTCGGAGTCTTGATTTTGGCCTGCGCTTCGATCGCCAAATTCAGATACTGAATCTTCTCGCGAATGCGATCATTCTTCTTTGCCGTCTTCAAATACACATTGGCCAAAGTCGAATAATCATGGGCCGCATCGGCTTCGAACGTCTGGCGCTGAAAATCCAAAGCGGACAGCCAAGGCTCTTGGTCGATTTGCGCCTGGGAGATGGGCTCCAAACCTTTGTGGTCTTCGCAGACCATGTGAGCTTTGATCAAGGACAAGGTTTTCAGCGGAAAATTTTCTTTCGAAAGGCGGCTGTACAACGAGCAGCTACCCGTGCGGTCCGAGATTTCCAGGGTTTTCGCTTTCTGGAAAGCCATCAAAATGCTTTCTTGCTGAGAGCTCAAAGCATCGCTTTGACTGGAGAGATGCGAGCAGCTCAAGACAATAAGGGCCGGCGTCACGAGAGTGGAAATAATCGACAATCGAACAGATTGTCTAACAATGGAAATCATCTGTTCAGTTTAGTGGGCGAACTGTCTGAGCTCAAGCCCTGTATTTAAAAACTTCCCAAACGGCGTAAAAAATTTTTCAGTTCCGCTGAAGCTTTCATCTGACAGAAAAATTTTGCGGCAGGACGAGACTGTCCTGCCCCAGTTTATGAATTCAGTCCGCGTTCCAGACGACGAATGCGTGCCTCTAAGGGCGGGTGAGTGCTGAAAAGCGCCATCAAGCCCGAGGATTTATTGGAAATTTTCAATGTCGCTGCGGAGCCATTATCCGGCGCAATCTGATCATATTGAATCTGCAGCTTGCGAAGTCCGGCCAGCATTTTTTCGCGACCCGCAAATTGAGCGCCCCCGGCATCAGCCCTGAATTCACGCCGACGAGAGAAGTAATTCACCAGAATGCTTGCTAAAATCGTGAACAGGACATCAAACACCATGGTCAACGCAAACTGCAAGAAGGGGCTGCCACGATTGTTGTCGTTGCTGCTGGCATTGTTTGCGATCAAGCTCGCCAGAAGACGCGATAAGAAGAGAACAAAGGTGTTCACGATGCCTTGGATTAAGGTCATGGTCACCATATCGCCGTTGGCAATGTGAGCGACCTCGTGTCCGATGACGCCTTCAATTTCGTCGCGATTCATCGAGCGGAAAAGACCCGTGCTCAGCGCGACCAAAGAATTTCGTTTGCTGGGTCCGGTCGCGAAGGCGTTGATTTCAGGCGCTTCGTAGATGCCGACCTCGGGCATCACGGTCAGGCCCGCACGTTTGGCCAAGCCGTGAACCATTTCGACCAAGCCCCGAAGCTCGGGATCCTGACTGCGCGGATCAATGATCTGCACACCATAAAAATGCTTGGCCATGAACTTGGACATCATCAGCGAAATCAATGAACCCGAAAAACCCATGATCGCGCACATGACCAAAAGACCTTGCATACCGGCCGGCATGCGAACGCCCAACACACCAAAAATCAAGTTGGCCATCACGCTGATCGTGATGATGACTAAAATATTTGTCAGAATAAAAAGACCGATTCGCTTGAACCAGATCATAAAAGCAGACTCCTTGTGAGAGAAGATTCCATCACGCTAACGGGCGTGTAACCCTAGGATGTGTATCAGAATTGGCTTGTCAAAGATAGAAAAACCATCGTGATTTCAACTGCTTCAATTAAAGCGAAGAAGCCCTTCGCTTAGACGTAATGAAACTGCAGGGCTTCTTCTTTGAGCGAAACTTCGACGCGACCACCATTGCTCAATCGACCGAACAAGAGCTCGTCGACCAAAGCTTTTTTGATGTGCTCATCAATGGTTCGCGCCAAGGGGCGTGCGCCGTAGACTTTGTCGTAGCCCTTTTTCATCAGCCATTTGATCACGTCTTGTGACACGTGCAGATCCACATTTTTCTTTTGCAGCTGCATGCGGACTTCTTCGACAAATTTGCTGACGATGCGAAGGATGATGCTTTCATCCAAATTGCGGAAAGCCACGACGGCGTCCAGACGATTCAAAAATTCGGGAGTGAAAACTTTTTTGACTGCATCCATCGATTGAAAACGCACGGGCTGATCGACGATTCCGATGGAGCCCTTGGCGACTTCGGCGGCTCCCGCGTTCGACGTCATAACCAAGATCACGTTGCGGAAATCGGCCATGCGACCATTCGCATCCGTCAATCGGCCGGCATCCATCACTTGCAATAAAATATTGTAAACGTCCGGATGCGCTTTTTCCATTTCATCCAACAGCAGAACGCAGTAGGGGGATTTGGTGATGGCTTCGGTGAGCTGTCCACCTTCTTCATAACCCACGTATCCCGGAGGCGCTCCGACCAGTCGGGCGACCGTGTGCTTTTCCATGTACTCGCTCATATCAAAACGGATCAGCGGAATGCCCATGATCAGCGAAAGCTGCTTGCAAACTTCGGTTTTTCCAACGCCCGTGGGGCCGGTGAAAAGGTAAGCGCCAATGGGCTTATTGTCTCGTCCCAGTCCGCTGCGCGAAAACTTGATGCTGGCGGCAAGGCGGTCGATGGCTTCGTCTTGCCCGTAGATCTGGGCCTTGAGCTTCTTATCCAAATCTCTCAATTGCTCGCGGTCATTAGCCGACACACTGGTCGAAGGAACCTGCGCAATCTTGGCGATGACCGCTTCGATTTCAGGCTCGTCGATCACCGTCCCCAGTTTGCCTTGCAGACGGGCCGAGGCTCCGGCTTCGTCGATCACGTCGATCGCTTTATCCGGCAAAAGTTTGGCGTGCACGTACTTGCTGGAAAGATCGACGGCGGCCTTCAGGGCGGCTTCGGTAAACGTCACTTGGTGGTGATCTTCAAATGTTTTTTTCAAGCCCTTCAAAATTTCGAGCGCTTCTTCGTTCGTCGGTTCTTTGACGTCGATTTTTTGAAAACGTCGATTCAGGGCGCGGTCTTTTTCAAAATGCTGACGAAATTCTTGATGAGTCGTGGATCCAATGCAGCTGATCTCGCCATTCGCCAATGCCGGCTTCAAAAGGTTCGAGGCGTCCATAGAGCCCCCGCTGGTAGAGCCCGCGCCAACGATCGTGTGAATCTCGTCGATGAAGAGAATCGCATTTTTGCGTTTTTTAATTTCTTTGATGACACCCTTCAGGCGGCCCTCGAAATCCCCGCGGAATTTAGTTCCCGCAAGCAGGCTTCCCAAGTCCAACGAGTAAATGACTTTGTCCTTTAGGGCCTCAGGAACCTGGTTGTGCACGATCTTGGCGGCCAGGCCTTCAGCGATGGCGGTTTTTCCCACTCCGGGTTCGCCGATCAGCAAAGGATTGTTTTTTGTCCGTCGACACAAGATCTGCATCGTTCTTTCCAAAACGTCGTGTCGACCCACAAGCGGATCGACTTTCCCGGCCTTGGCTTTTTCATTCAGGTTCTGGCAAAAACTTTCCAGCGGAGTGTTTTTGCTTTCATCCGCCGGCATGCCATCGATATCGATCTGCGGTCCGGGAACAGACGGGGAGGATGACGAAGCTTCTTCGGCGTCCTTTTCGATTCCGTGAGAAACAAAGTTGATCAAATCAAATTGCGAGACACCTTGCTGCGCCAGAACGTAAACCGCAAAGGAATCTTGTTCGTAAAAAAGCGCCACTAAGAGATGACCTTCGGAAATTTGATTGCGTCCCGCGCCTCGCACTTGCAAAGCGGCCCGTTGGAAAAGACGGTGACACGCCAAAGTGAATTCAGGCTGCCAAGAGTCGTAGCCGCCATACACGCCGATTTGCTCGGCCGAAATTTGCGGGCAGTTTTTTTTGATCAAGGCCCGCAGATCTTTTTTCAGGCGCTGAATGTTCACGTTGCAGCCCTGCAAAATTTCCACCGCAAGCGGGGACTCGGACAAGGATAAAAGAATGTGCTCAAGAGTCACAAACTCGTGTCGCATTTGTTTGGCGTCATCGACGGCTTCGGCCAGACGTCGTTCCAGATCTTTCGTCATCATTCGGCCTCCAATGTGCATTTCAAGGGATGGTGGTTCATGCGGGCGAATTGATTCACCTGCATGCTTTTCATTTCCGCCATTTCCAGGGTGAAGACTCCGGCAATGCCGGCACCTTTTTTATGCACGTCCAGCATCACCTGGGTTGCTTGTTCTTCTGTCTTTGCAAAATACCGACGCAGCACCAGGACGACAAAATCCATCGGCGTGAAATCATCATTGAGCAGAATCACTTTGTACATTTTCGGGACGTCCAGGCGATCGATGGTTTCGACGGCGCCGGCTCCCTCGTTGCCGCTCTCTTGATCCGAATCTGAAGAAAATTTCGCAGGCGGTTTGATTGGCAAATGTTCCATTTTTGATCTCTTTTTTCCAGTCTATCTTGTCTGCATCTGTTTCACATTTATATCTCATCTCAACTCGGGACGAAGGTCCAGTTTCATATTCAGACTTTTGAGACCTCAGTCCGTATGTAATAGCTCGCAGATCTCAACATGGGAATGAATCCCAATTTTGTCCAGTCCGCTGATGTGCGCTATTCGCTGGTGATCTTTAAATTTGCTCAAGAAAATTTGATGAAATGCCGAAATGTTAGGTAGATCTTAATTGAGCTATGAGCATGGCCGTTAGGATTTAAACATCTAAACAGGAGTCTTACTATGAAACGAAGTACGTTAAACTCCTCAGCAGGTTTCTCACTTGTTGAGTTGATGGTCGTGGTTGCGATCATCGGTATTTTGGCCGCAATGTCAGTCGGTCAGGTTCAAAAGCAAATCGCCAAAGCTCGTCAGGCCGAAGCAAAAACAAACTTGGCGACGGTTTTCACGGCGATGAAAACATATCAGTCTGAATTTCAGGCTTATACCACTCACTTTAATCTGATCAAGGCTGGATTTGATGGTCAGTTGCGATATCAAACCAGCTTCAACAACGTGGTTGCAAAGCCTTCGGCTGATACCAGCGCAACGGTTGGAAACAGCATCATTTCAACTGCTGCTCATTGCGGTGTGGACGGTGTTTATGCAAATGGTTGCACGGTGATTAAATCCAATGACGTGACTCCGCCGACAACGAACACAACGGCAAGTGATGCGAACACATTTTTTGTGACTGCGAATGCTAGCATTTTCAGTTCGGCTGCGGGTAACGACCAATGGTCAATCAACACGAACAAAGACGTTCAACATCCAGTTGACGGAATCCCTTAAGCTTCGTCATCAGACTGAGCGGTTTGTTATATAGACTGATATTGAATGGGATTGCTTTGTGCATTTTACGAATGCACAAAGCAATCGAATGTTTCCGGCTCTGTTTCAAATTCACACCTCATCTCAGCTCGAGACAAAGGTCCAGTTTCAAATTTAGATATTGTTATGTCCTAGGCTTGTTGTGATGGTTCGCAGATCTCAACATGGGAATGATTTTCGATTTTGTCTAGCATTCTTGCGTTCACCCTATTTCACTGGCAAACTTTAAAACAGATATTAAAAGATTTTACAGAATTGCTGATGGCAAGCTAGATAATTAAAATTTCGTTTAGCCATTAGAATCTAACACAAAGAAACAGGAGTCTCACTATGAAACGAAGTACGTTAAACTCCTCAGCAGGTTTCTCACTTGTTGAGTTGATGGTCGTGGTTGCGATCATCGGTATTTTGGCCGCAATGTCAGTCGGTCAGGTTCAAAAGCAAATCGCCAAAGCTCGTCAGGCCGAAGCAAAAACAAACTTGGCGACGGTTTTCACGGCGATGAAAACATATCAGTCTGAATTTCAGGCTTATACCACTCACTTTAATCTGATCAAGGCTGGATTTGATGGTCAGTTGCGATATCAAACCAGCTTCAACAACGTGGTTGCAAAGCCTTCGGCTGATACCAGCGCAACGGTTGGAAACAGCATCATTTCAACTGCTGCTCATTGCGGTGTGGACGGTGTTTATGCAAATGGTTGCACGGTGATTAAATCCAATGACGTGACTCCGCCGACAACGAACACAACGGCAAGTGATGCGAACACATTTTTTGTGACTGCGAATGCTAGCATTTTCAGTTCGGCTGCGGGTAACGACCAATGGTCAATCAACACGAACAAAGACGTTCAACATCCAGTTGACGGAATCCCTTAAGCAGTACCGTGAAGATATTAGGTTCACTGTTTTTATCTATCGTTCTCATTGCGACCTCCCATTTCGGGAGGTCGTTTCAATTGGAAGAGAAAAGATACCTACTCCCTCCTCCTCCTCGGCTTGAGTATTTCAGTTTCGGTTACCAAGCTTCCATCTCATCAATGTTATGGGTTCGGGCGATCCAAGATTTCGATTATTGCGAAGTGCAACTGGCGAAGAATCTCTGCAAGGGGAATTCATGGCTGTTCCAAATCTTGGATACAGCGGTTCGTTTGTCACCAGACTTTAAAGAAGTCTATCTCTCTGGCGCGCTCTCATTGTCAGTTTTAGTTTCTGATGTCACTGGGGCCGCGCAACTTTTCCTGAAGGGCACGCGCATGTTTCCCGAGAACTTTCAGCTGGCTTATCGGGCTGGATATCACGCACTGATTGAAGAAAAAAATGAAGCCCAAGCTGCGACATACTTTCTTCAGGCAGCCAAAATCCAGGGCAAAGAAGGCACCTGGCTATATTCTTTAGCGACCAGCTTAATGTCAAAAACAGGCCAAAAAGATGCTGCCATCCAAATTTATCGCGATATGAAAGAGCAGGGCTTGGATTCTGGAATCTTGGCGCGCATGCGCGAAAAATTAGGCATCAAAGACGAATAGCTCACAGATCCCGGCAACTCGGGGTTGACATCCTGGCTTGAAATTCCCATATTCACTGAACCATGCGTGATTGTTACGAAATCCTGGGCGTTGAGCGCAGCGCTGATCAGGACACCATTAAGAAGGCTTATCGCAAACTGGCAATCCAGTTTCACCCCGATAAGAATCCCGGCAATAAAGAGGCCGAGGATAAATTCAAAGAATGTGCATCGGCCTATGAAATTTTGAGCGATCCTGACAAACGGGCTCGCTACGATCGATTTGGCCATCAGGCCTTCTCGGGCGGCCGGGGCGGTGGTCAGGGTTTCTCTGACGTTGACGATATCTTCTCAAGCTTTGGCGACATCTTTGGCGATATTTTTGGTGGTATGGGCGGGGGAACGGGCCGACGGTCTCGCAACCCGAATCAACCTCGACGAGGTTCGGATCTTCGTTACGTCACGGAAATCAGCTTGGCCGAAGTCATCGAAGGCGTCGAGCGAGACATCGAATTCGACACCGAAGAAACCTGCGAAGTTTGCAAAGGCAGTGGCGCGGAAAAGGGCTCAAAGCCCGAGACCTGCACCACTTGTGGCGGACACGGCCAAGTTCGTGTTTCTCAGGGCTTTTTTCAGATGGCGACCACCTGTCCGACCTGCCATGGGCAAGGCACGATGATTAAGAATCCGTGTAAGCCCTGCCGCGGAACGGGTCGTCAGAAACAACATCGAAAAATCAAAATCACGATTCCGGCAGGCGTTGATAACGGCACCCGATTGCGTGTCAGCGGTGAAGGCGAAGGCGGTCACATGGGTGGCGCTGCCGGCGATCTGTATGTCGAAATGCGAGTGCGTGAGAACGAACGCTTTGAGCGTGATGGCGAGAATCTTTACACCAAATTTCAGGTGCCCTACCTTCAACTGCTTTTAGGCGGCGAGGTCGAAATCGAGACGGTGCTTGCCAAGGCCACATTGGAAATTCCGAAAGGAACCGAAGTGGGCGAGACTCTCAAGCTTTCGGGCGAAGGCGTGCCTTCGTTGCGCAATGGCCGACGTGGAGATCTTTACGTTCAGGTGGGAGTCAAATTCCCTGAAAAGATCTCGAAAAAAGAGGAAGAGCTGCTGAAACAGCTGGCAGAAATGCAGGGCGTCCAGGTGGGTTGTGCCGCCGGCGGATTCTTTAAGAAGAAAAAATAGTTGCGAAATATTTCAGGCAAAACTTGACGATCAGGGGTTCCATCCCACATTTACTCTTGTGATAACCATAGGAGAGATAAATGGGTAAAATTATTGGGATTGACTTAGGGACCACGAACTCTTGCGTGGCCATTATGGAAGGCGGAGAGCCTAAAGTTTTGGTGAACGAAGAAGGCGCGCGAACGACCCCGTCGGTTGTGGCTTTCACAAAAGATGGTGAACGTTTGGTGGGTCAAATCGCAAAACGTCAGGCCGTCACGAATCCGGAAAATACAGTTTATTCGGCAAAACGATTCATCGGTCGCCGCTTTTCAGAAGTTCAAGAAGAAATCAAACTTGTGCCTTACAACGTTGTTGAAAAAGGCAATGATATCGCTTTCAAAATTCAAGGTGGCAAAACCGTTTCTGCGGAAGAAATTGGGGCCGCTGTTTTGGCGAAACTGAAAAAAGTCGCTGAAGATTATTTGGGCGAACCCGTCACCGAAGCGGTCGTGACCGTTCCAGCATACTTTAACGATGCTCAGAGACAGGCGACAAAAGACGCCGGCCGCATCGCAGGTTTGGATGTGAAACGTATCATCAATGAGCCGACCGCGGCTGCATTGGCTTACGGTCTGGATAAAAAGAAAAATGAAAAGATCGCGATCTATGATTTCGGGGGAGGTACATTTGATATCTCGATTCTCGAAGTGGGTGACGGTGTCGTCGAAGTTCGTTCAACGAACGGGGATACGCACTTGGGTGGCGATAACTTTGATACGAAAATTTTGGAATGGCTGATCGCTGAATTTAAAAAGGATCAAGGCATTGATTTACGCAATGACAAAATGGCATTGCAACGTCTGAAAGAAGCGGCCGAGAAAGCGAAGATTGAGCTTTCAACGTCGCAGGAAACAGAAATCAACTTGCCATTCATTACGGCGGATCAGTCAGGTCCCAAACATCTGCAAGTGAAGCTTTCACGTTCGAAATTCGAACAGATGGTGGAAGACCTGGTGAAACGTTCGATCGAACCTTGCAAAAAAGCTTTGTCGGATGCGGGCTTGAAAACTTCCGAAATCGACGAAGTCGTTTTGGTCGGTGGATCGACTCGTGTGCCTGCAATCCAAAAAGCGGTGAAAGAGTTCTTCGGTAAAGAGCCGAACCGAACTGTGAATCCGGATGAAGTGGTTGCGGTTGGTGCCGCGGTTCAAGGGGGCGTTTTGGCCGGAGACGTGAAAGACGTTCTCTTGCTGGACGTGACTCCTTTGTCGTTGGGTATCGAAACTTTGGGTGGCGTGATGACGACTCTGATCGAGCGCAACACGACAATCCCATCGAAAAAGTCGCAAGTATTTTCAACTGCCGCCGACAACCAGCCAGCCGTGGACATCCACGTGTTGCAAGGTGAACGTAAGATGGCGACAGATAATAAGACTCTGGGTCGATTCGAGCTTGTGGGAATTCCACCAGCTCCGCGTGGGGTGCCTCAGGTTGAGGTGACCTTCGATATCGACGCCAACGGTATTTTGCACGTGTCTGCAAAAGATATGAGCTCTGGTAAATCTCAACAGATCAAGATCAGCGCGCAAAGCGGTCTGTCTGAAGAAGAGATTAAAAAAGCCGTCCGGGACGCGGAAGAGCATGCGAAGGATGACGAAGAAAGAACAAAATCCGCCGCGGCTCGAAACAACTTGGATAACTTGGTCTACCAAACCGAGAAACTTTTGAAAGACAACGCGAACTTGGCTGAAGGCGATAAGAAGACTGCAGAAGATGCAGTGGCCGAAGCTAAGAAGTTACTGGAAGATAAAGACGCATCAGTTTCTGCTTTGGAAGCTGAGGTGCAAAAACTCCAGACAGCGACCCATAAGATCACGGCCGAGCTTTACAAAAAGGCCGGCGGCGAGTCTCAAGGCGGAGCTGCAGGAGCGGGCGGTGCCGGTGGTGCTGAGTCGTCATCTGAGAAGAAGGATGATGATGTCATCGACGCTGACTATAAAGACGTGAACTAAAAATTCCTCGAGCCATTGCGGCCTCAAGAAGACCAATAGGCTAGGTAAAAAAGCGGAGTATGAACTCCGCTTTTTTTATTTGGGGGCTACGAATTTTAATTTGATATCGAGTGAAGAATTTTCGTTTGCATCCGCAAGCCGAAACTCGACCATTGTTTTACTAGATTCCTATGCAAAGCTGTTTTCCCTTCGAGAAGTTTGAGAGAACAGCAGGTATCACAAAAGACGGTGTTATTTATCTCCAAGTCATCTCTTAAATCTTAAGTCGAGGCTCTGGCCAAACGGTGAGATAATGCCGCAACGGTTGGCCCCTGATCTCTTTTTTAAAGTCTGTTTCGTCACCGCCAAGAAGCGTTTGGTTTTTCAAAATTCATCTCAGGGGCCTTTGTCGAGGTTTAGGGTGGTGTCCTTGATGCATGATGCAATCACAGTTAACCTGGTTGGGTTGTGGGGGCACATGAAGATATCACGACTTGATTATCTCACAGGGATTCTTCTTTTGGTTTTGGCGGCAGGTCCCGTCAGAGCTCAGCAGGAAGACGACGTTTCGCAAACCAATGATCCAGACGTTCAAACCATTGAAGGCGTTCTGGAGCAAAATATTCCGGAGGGGGCGCCGAAGGTCGATTTGCCGGTTCGTCCGCAGAAGACTCCGGGCACAATCGATTTTTCGCAGCTGAAGAACGAACGAAGTCTGCAAGACACGGTCGTGATCCAAAAGACCTACATGCCGAAAACGGGACGCGTGCAAATCTTTGGGGGTGCCACCCTCTCGATGAATGACGTGTTTTACCGAACCTTTGGTGGTGAACTTCGTGCCGGATACTATTTCAATGAAACCTGGGGCCTTGAGCTCAATAGTTTTTTCTTAAGCTCCACGGACACGCAGGAAAAGACGGATCTCGCCGGAAAGCAAAACTTGGACGTGCGCAGTCTGTCGACTCCGAAAAGTCTCTACGCGCTCAACGTTTATTACAGTTCCATCTACGGAAAGATGGCGCTGGAAGATCGAAAGATCATTCCTTACGAATTTTACCAAACGCTCGGGGCGGGTCAGATCACGACCAATCCATCTTCGACTTCGTCGGCGTTTTATTTTGGCCTCGGAAATCTGTTTTCAATTTCGAAAAATTCGGTGATCCGGGCGGATTTGAGCTGGTACTTTTACACCAGTAAGACGATCACCGGTAGCAACCAGTCAGCAAATACGATTTTCTTTACGATTGGTTATGGCCGATTTGTGCCATCGGTGGGGCGACGATGAAAACAATGAAAATGAAATGGACACCTGAAATTCTCAGTTTCATTCTTTTGACGAGCGCGCCTTTTTCCATGGCGAACGCGGCGGGGCCGGCCAAGACCGTGGTGAAAGCACCTCCGGCTCGAACCAAGTCCTCTTCACCTGCAACTGCGAGTTCTGGTGCCGCTGCGGGCTCTTCGGCTCGCCGATCCAATGTCGTGGCCGGAGCGAAAGAATGGGAAGCGGCCCGCAAACTTTTTCAGGCGCAGAATTACAAGCAGTCTGCCGTTTCTTTTTATCAAATTTCAAAACGTTCCCCGGATTTGAAGCTTCGTCGGAAGGCGAAATTTTATCTCGGCGTCAGCTTGTACAAAATGGGGCTTCGTCAGGTGGCTTCATTCCCATTCGTGGATCTGGTGCGAACAGGCGAGGGGATCGAGAAGCAAAAAGGCCTTGATTACGTGGTGATGATCGCGGACGAGCTCGGGGAGCCAAGCCTTTTGAACTATAGCTTGAATCACATCCGTCCCGATGATCTGTCGGATGTCTCACGTGTCGTGTTCTTAGGTCGTCTCGGCGAGGCCGCTTTGGCCAAGGGTGACCTGCCGACGGCCGAATCCTATTTTGAAAAGGCCTTGGAATTTAAGAAGAACGAGAACAATCTTTTGTACAGCTTGGGTCTGGTGGACTTGATGAGCAAGCGGCCGGACAAAGCGGCGACGCGGTTTGGGCAGTTAGTCGACCGCATGCAGGATCGGCAGTGGCCGGATTTGCAAAAAGGCCTGGTCACCTTGGGTTTAGCGCGTTCGTTGTATCAAGGGAAAAAGTGGAAAGATGCGGCCGAGATTTACCGTCAGGTTCCGAAGGATCATCCCTTGTACCGACAAAGTCTGATGGAGCTTTCGTGGTCGCTGTTTCGCGGTGGCCAGTTCCGTAGCGCCCTCAGTCCGCTGCGCACTTTGCACACTCCGTTTTACGAAAACTTTTACGATCCTGAATCCTTGTTGTTGCACGGAACGATTTTGCTCTTTATTTGTCACTATGAAGAAATCGAATCCATCATCCGCTCTTTTGACAAAAACTATTACCCGGCATTTTCTAAAATTCAGGAATGGTTGAGCTCAAACCGCAGCGAAGCGGACTATTATCTCGAGATCGCCAAAAGCCGACGGGCTTTGATGGAGATGAAGACCAAGGGTAAAGCCAGCATCGACACCAATCTTCCATTCTTCGTGATGCGAACGCTTTTGGATGATCCAGATATTCGCATCCTGGCCGAGTACATGGATAAAATCGCGCGCGAGAAAAAGATCCTGGATAAAGTCTACGGCCGAACCAGTCTCTTGTCTTACGGAAACCAAATTTTGGAAGGGCGTAAGCGAGCGGCGCAGAAACAAATCGGAAACCTGATCAAGAATCGCCTGATCAGCAAGGTCCAAGAGTTCAACGAATTCGCGACGCAATTTGAATTCCTGAAATACGAAGCCATCAACGGTCAACGAACGGCCTTGAAGGAAAAGATCGCGACCAGCGAAGAAGCACAGCAAATCGATCGCGAAATCAGCCGTGATTACTATGTCCAGAATGGCTATCAGTTCTGGCCGTTCGAAGGCGAATACTGGCGCGATGAAATCGGTAACTATCAAAACGTAGGGGTCAATCGCTGTGAAAAATAAAATCGGTTGCATGCTGGTCGTGTTGTTCGTGGCGGGCTTTGCAAAAGCGCAGGAAGCCGAATTTTCCGAGTCGGACTTGCAAAGCGTGGATACGACCCAGTACAAAAAATTCAACGTCAAATTTGATGATGAGATGGTGAAGGGTGCGGCGGAAAAGCCGGAAGTGGAATATCTTTTCCAACGGGGCGACGTGAACTTTAAAAAGTTGATCCGCCTGCGTGAGAACTTCATCCCTGAAGTGCAAAAGGGAAAGGATGACATGCGTGGGCTTAAATAAATTACTGATCTCATTTTGTTTGCTGATCGCGGTTTCACATCAGGCCTTCGCGGAAGATCGTGAAGGGGCCTATGAAAATCAAACGACCATGCAGTTTTCCGAAGAGGAGCTTCCCCGCGAAGCCGTGATGCCAAGACTGGATACGCCGAAAGCGGTTCTGTCGCGCAAACTTTCCTATGAAGGTCGCTGGCAGGCGGACCTGGCTGCGGGTTGGCTTTTGGATGAAGCATTTTATAACAATCAATACATCGCCGTAAAAGGATCCTACAGCTGGGATGAAGCCAGTGGCGTGGGTTTAAAGTACTTGATGTTCGGTTCGGGGCTCTCTGGCTATGGCCAACAGTTTGAGGGAATCTCGGCGGACCCTCCGAATTTCGGTCGCTCGAACGGACCGAAAAATGGATGGTTGGCGTTCTATGAACGTCGGATGATGTACGGCAAGCTCAGCGTTTCCAAGTGGAAGGTCATTCCCTCGTTCCTGACGTGGGATGCGGAAGCGGGCATGCTCAAGTATGGCACAAGGCAGCTTCCGATGATCGGCGCCGGCCTTTCGAATCGTTTCTTTTTGACCCAAAAATTCGCCGCCAACTTGGGCATTCATGCCTATGTTCGTCAAATGGTGGACCCCTTGTCGGCCGACTTGCGAAACGCCCCCGCTCCAGCGGAAGATGATTTCAAAACGAACTCGAAATTCAGCATGACCCTGGATTTGGGCGTCAGTTACCTGTTTTAACCGGAAATTAAAGCCCAGAGCACCTGGGCTATCTGTTGACCCTCTGAAAAGACCCAAGTGGAATACAAGGACTTGAGTCTTTCAGAGGAGTCTCTATGAGTTCGGAACAAGTCATTGCCGTGAAACCTGAGGTTGCCGAAAAGGCCTGGGTGACTGCTCAGCGCTACCAAGAGATGTACCAGCAATCCATCCAGAATCCGGATCAATTCTGGGCCACGCAAGCCGAGCGTTTGCAGTGGGATCAGAAATGGAATCAAGTCAAAAAGGTCAGCTTCCATTCTCCCGTCGAAATCAAATGGTACCTGGGCGGAAAGCTGAATGTCAGCGTCAACTGCATCGACCGGCATCTTGCGAAAAATGCGCAGAAGACCGCGATCATTTGGGAAGCGGACAGTCCGGATGAGCCTTCCCGCAAAATTTCGTATCAAGAATTGCACGATGAAGTTTGCCGGATGGCGAACGTGATGAAAGCCAATGGGGTGCAAAAAGGCGATCGCGTGACGATCTACATGCCGATGATTCCGGAAGCGGCTTACGCGATGTTGGCGTGCGCGCGCATCGGTGCCGTGCACTCGGTGATCTTTGGCGGGTTTTCTCCGGATTCGATCGCGGATCGGATCAAGGACTGCGAATCTCATTTTGTGATCACGGCCGACGAAGGGTTTCGTGCCGGTCGCAAAGTTCATCTTAAAAAAAATCTAGACACGGCCCTGACGAAAACCGGTCCGCTGGTCAAAAAAGTTTTGGTCGTGCAGCGAAGCAAAGCCGAAGTGGCGTTCAATCCCGAAATCGATCTTTGGTGGCATGAAGAAAAAAGCAAAGTGGCGAGCCACTGCAAACCAGAATCGATGGATGCCGAGGATCCACTTTTTATTCTCTACACTTCGGGTTCGACCGGAAAACCAAAGGGCGTGCTGCACACCACGGGTGGTTACCTTGTTTATGTCTCGATGACTCATCAATTGGTGTTTGATTATCATGAGTCCGATATTTACTGGTGCACGGCCGATGTCGGTTGGGTGACGGGACACAGTTACATTGTCTACGGACCGCTGGCGAATGCGGCGACGACGCTGATGTTTGAAGGTGTTCCCAATTATCCAACCACGTCTCGATTTTGGGAAGTGATCGACAAGCATCAAGTGAATATCTTCTACACCGCGCCGACCGCGATCCGAGCGCTGATGCGTGAAGGAGCGGGTCCGGTGCAAAAGGCCTCTCGACGGTCGCTGAGACTGTTGGGATCTGTCGGCGAGCCGATCAATCCCGAAGCTTGGCTTTGGTATTACAAAGTCATTGGTGATTCGAGATGCCCGATTGTCGATACCTGGTGGCAGACGGAAACGGGCGGAATTTTAATTTCGCCTTTGCCGGGCGCTATTGATCAAAAGCCGGGTTCAGCGACCTTGCCCTTTTTTGGGGTGCAGCCGAAAGTTCTTTCTCCCGAAGGTGAAGAGCTCAGTGGAGCGGCGGAAGGCGTGTTGGTCATGGCGGATTCGTGGCCAGGGCAGATGCGAACGGTGTTTCGCGATCACAAGCGGTTCGAAGAAACTTATTTCTCGTCTTACCGTGGATATTATTTTACCGGTGATGGCTGTCGCCGCGATCCAGATGGATACTATTGGATCACGGGCCGGGTGGACGACGTGATCAATGTTTCGGGACATCGCTTGGGAACCGCCGAAGTCGAAAGCGCTTTGGTCGCGCATCCGAAAGTGGCCGAGGCGGCCGTGGTGGGATTTCCCCACGATATCAAAGGGCAGGGGATTTACGCCTACGTGACGTTGAAGGCAGGTGAAAATCCATCGGATGAGCTTCGAAAAGAATTGATCAGTTGGGTTGGAAATGAGATCAGTGCCATCGCGAAGCCGGATCACATTCAGTGGGCGCCGGGGTTGCCAAAAACCAGATCGGGAAAAATCATGCGGAGAATTTTGCGAAAAATAGCGGAGAATCTTCCGGATCAATTGGGAGACATCAGCACGTTGGCCGATCCAGCGGTGGTGCAAGACCTGGTGAACAATCGGAAGCCAGCATGACGCTTTGGAAATATGTGTTGCCAGTGGCGGTCAGTGCGGCCGTCTTTGCTTCTCCGGCTTTTGCGCAAACGACTCTTGTTGCCGGCATCAATTACCGAAATTTTGATTACCGCGAAGACCTGCGTGCGCCGCTCAAGAGCACCGAAAAGGCCGATGTCTTTGCACCTTTCGTCAAGGTGCAGCTGCCGGTCACCAGTCTTCAACAAAGTTTCGTGCAGCTGTACGGTGAGATGTCGGGCAATGTGAATTCGCATTTTGACGGCACCACCCAATTGGGAACGCCGGTGACGGACACCAACACATTGGCGTTTGCGGATTTCGATGCTCTCTTTTTTTGGAATTTGGCACCCGAATTTTTCTTGCAGGCAGGTGCGGGCTATCATTACTGGAACCGTTTTCTCAGTGGTGGCGCTGGTTACCGCGAAATCTACTCTTGGTTCTATGCGCCCATCGGTGTTTTGTATCAAAGACATGTCTCGAACAATCTGAGCGTCGGTGTGGATCTCACCTACCGATTGATGTTTCAAGGTCAGATCAAAGTGATTTTTTCCGAGACGGTGACCTCCGGAAACGATTCGAATTTGACCCTAGGAGATCGTCCCGGATATCGCTTGGCCATTCCTTTGGAATATTCTTTCGACAATTCAAAGCTTGGACTGCAGCTTTCGCCTTGGTACGAGTATTCGGAGATCGGTGCCAGCGAGTACACCTATAACTCGACACCGACCACGACGGGACCTTTGGGTTACATCCAAGAACCTTCTAGCAAAACGCAACAGATGGGCCTGATGCTCGGAATGACGGCCGAATTTTAAGAAGTTTAATAGGTCGGTGCCGGCGCCGATTCGGTTGGGACCAATTGATCTTGCAGGGCCTGCCACTGCGCCAGCGTGATTTGATAGTTCGCCAATGATTCGCTGACCAGGGCGTCGCTATCGAAATACTTGTTTAATGAATCAATCAAGATGCTGATATCGGTGCGCCCCTGCGTGTAGGTTTTTGAAAGCTCGGCGCTTGCTTTTTCGCGCAACGAGCGCTGATTTTGCGAGGAGAGATAAATCGAGTATGTGCTTTGCAGGCGGCGTTTGATGTCCTCTTCCTGATCTTTAAATTCCAGCTTCTTTCGATCCAGCTGAGCCGCGAGAAGGTCTCGGTTGTACTTTTTGTTCAAAATATTTTCATTCTGGTAACCAGAGCCAAAGCTGTGCTGAAAGCGCAGGCCAATAAAATATTTAGGATGAACACCTTCGCCCATTTCTTTCTGGGCCTGACCCGCGCTGGCTTCCAAACCCTGAACGTAATACTGAGCGATCAGGCTTAAATCCGGGTGAGAGTCCGACTGGATTTGCTCGAGCGTATTTTGCGCCGCTTCGACCGAGAGGTTGGCCGCCTGGACCGGGCGGGCCGTGTCTGGCTGCAAAGATTTTGTGACCAGCGGAGGTGGCGGGATCTCGCGGGGAATTGCGAACTGGATTTGCAGATCTTTGGAAATCAACAGCAGAGTTTTCAATTGGTCCATGGCCAGGGCCGCATTGGCGGCTTCGACTTTGACGGTTTGCACTCGGTTTTCAAGCTCGGCTTGGGCTTGCGCCAGTTCGGCCGGATTGGCGTAGCCGTAGCGGGTTTTTCGTTGAATTGAGCTGATCAATTTCAGGTAGCGCTCTTGCGACTTGACCGCCGCATCGTAAGTCTCTTGTGCGACGTAAGCTTTCCAGTAGGCCTGCAGAGCCGTTAATGCCAGATCCTGCAGACCAGCAAGTCGAGCCAGCTCCGAAGCTTTTAAGCCTGCGTCGGCAGCGCGAAGGCTGGCGCGATCAGCCGTGCCGAAAAAATTTCGCCAAAGATTTTGTTCCAATAAGATGCCGGCCACATCCTGCGTCGAATCCGCCGTCGTGCCCGAGGAAACCTGCGGTTGATCTGTGGTTCCGACATATTGCAGGCTTAAGATCGTTCCGGTCTGGAACGGTTTTGATAGAGTGGCTTGCGTTGAATAAGTTTTATTTTCTTCTAGCGTGGGTGCCGTCAGACTTTCAAATTTTGAAAGCTGGTAACCAGCGGTGGCATTGATATTAAAATCAAAGACATGGTTCGCTTCCGCCCATGTCAGTCTCGATCTTTGCGCTTGCAGCTGAATTTCCTGCGTCTGCGGACCTTGCTTAAGAACCAATGGAACGATGTCCTGAGGACCAAGCTGTAAGGTGGGGGCCGCAAAAGCCGTCGAGAGCGAGAGCAGAAACGCGGTACAAGGTAAAAAAATTCGACAGTCGAGCATAAATTGACATTAGGCCTTCGTTTCAACCTAAGTCAAATTGACAATTTAGGGTCGTCTTTAGCACAATGGCGGCACTGGAGAATTGTGATGAAACAAGCCGTGATTATCAGTTTAATTTTGGGTGGTGCTCTCAGTCGATTGATTCCTCATGTCCCGAATTTGACGGCGGTGACGGCGATTGCTTTGCTCGGTGGCGCCTATCTTTCTCAGCGATGGGCGGCCGTGTTGGTGCCGATTGCGGCCTTGTGGGTCAGTGATCTGATTTTGGGATTTCATTCGACCATGCTGTATGTTTATTCGGCGGTTGCTTTGATTGCGCTGGCGTCTTCTTTTCTGCTGAAAGATTCGGCCAAGTTGGCTAAATTTGGTGGCCTCAGTGTGGTGGCGAGCGTTTTCTTTTTTCTGGTCACCAATTTTGGTGTTTGGATGAATGAATCGCTCTATCCGAAGACGGGCGCTGGCTTGGTTTCGTGTTACGTGATGGCGCTTCCCTTCCTGGCGACACAAGTGGTGGGTGATTTGTTCTACACCCTTTTGCTGGTCGGCGCCGTTCAGGCACTTCGCATGTGGAGCCCTGCCTTCTTTGAAAGCAAATCTGCTGCCTAAGCTCGAGCCGACGCTCTATAAAGGTCCAGTCCTGCACAATCATTTTTCAACTTTGTGGGAACTCATTTAAATTATTCTAAATGAGTCAGATGCAAAAAATCCTTTATGTCGAAGACGCCGATGATCTGCGCGAGCTCACGACATTCTTATTTCAAGCCCATTTTGATTGCCACGTGGTCGAAGCCACAAACAGTCAGCATGCGATCGAGATTTTGAAAAAGGACACGGCCTTTGATTTGATCATTTCTGATTTTAAAATGGCGGGCGGAAACGGCGACGAGATTTACAAATACCTTCGCCAGCATAAAATTCAAATTCCTTTCGTGGTGCTGTCGGGAAATAGCCTGGACGATCATCCGGTGCTGTCGCAGGTCAAAACTTACCGCAAGCCGATGATGGAAGAAGACGTCATCCAGATGGTTCGCGAAAACCTGACGAACATTCGGCCGCAGTCCCAGAAGACTTACATTCCGATTCCTTTGTCGTTACTCAAGAAGATCAAAGATCTGCATTGCACTTTGTACGTTAAAATCAACGACGAAAAATTCATCAAGCTTTTTCACAAAGGCACCACTTTGAATGACGAAGAGCTGGGCCGGCACTCGCAGCACGGCATCGCCACGCTCTACATTGACTCGGACGAGAGCGAAGTGTTCATTTCGGATTACCGGCGCAAGGTCTTGTCCGAGCAAGCTTGGGTTGAAGTGCAAAACGATGACTTTGAAGACAATTTCAAACTCAACGCCGAGCTTTTGCGAAACATGGGTTTGTTGCTGAAACGAAATTCGGAATTCGCCGAGATCACGGTGTCGCAGGTCGAATCCGCATTGAAATTGATTTCGCGAAATAAAAAGTTCAACCATCTTGTGCAACGGTTTCGAAAGATTGAGAATTTCGGTTTCTCGGATCATTGCACATCATTGGTCTACGTGGCCGGCTACATCCTTCACCAGCTGAATCGCGAGGGCATGACCCATGAACTTCGCATGCTGACATTGGCGGCCCTCATCCACGATGTCAGTCTGGATGATCGACTTTATGAGATGAAGCTGAACTTCTTGTTTTCAGGCCGTTTGAAAGACCTGCACAAAGGCGGGGCGGATCAGAAAGAAATATACGCGCACACGAAAAAAGGGGCGGCGATGGCGAAGGATTTCGATTTTTGCCATCTCGACATTCAGGCCCTGATCGAGCAGCATCACGAGCTGCCGGATGGCAGTGGCTTTCCGTCAGGGCTCAAGGCGCACGAAATTCATCCACTCAGTGCGGTGTTCATCGTGGCCGAGGATTTCGTGGATTATTTCATCCGTTATTCGCCGGCTCCGGATTGGCAGGCCTACCTGAAAAGTCGGGAGAAGACTTATTCGGCGACCCCATTTCTTGAGGCCTTTCAGGTTCTGAAAAAAGATCTGGCTTAATTTTGACCGACGCTACCGACGCTTGAGATTTTGGTTCATTTTTCGAACCTTGGTCGCTTGCGATTTCTGGAATTTTTCTAATTTTTTGGCGATGCCTGCATCCGCAGTTCCCAAAATTCGGGCGGCCAAAAGGCCTGCGTTGGTGGCGTTGTCGATCGCGACCGTGGCGACCGGAATGCCCTTTGGCATTTGTACGATGCTGAGCAGTGCATCGAGACCCTTCAAACTTTTGGTGATTTGAATCGGCACACCGATGACCGGCAGTCGGGTCAGCGAAGCCACCATCCCCGGCAAGTGCGCGGCACCTCCGGCACCAGCGATGATCACATGAAATCCACGGTCGGCTGCGGTCTTGGCAAATTGGACCATCTTTTCAGGCGTGCGGTGGGCCGAGACGATTTCCAAATGGTAGGAAATTTTCAGTTCATCCAGTTGTCGAGCGGCGAGACTCATGATGCTGAGATCGGTTTGACTGCCCATGATGATGGCCACGCGTTTTTTCATAACTGGAATTTTTTCCTTTCCTTTAAAGCTGCGGATAAAAGCTTCGGTCCTTTGGGGCCCACGTAATTGACGTGACCCACTTTTCGTCCAGGTCGATTTTCAATCTTTCCGTACAGATGCAAAACACCCTTCAAGTCATTTGGTGGGATCAGCTCATGGTGGGACTCGCCCAAGAGATTGATCATCACGTACTGGGGTGCGAGCGCTTGAACGGGGTTTAGGCTCTGGCCTAGACCTGCTTTGAGGTGAAGGGCAAACTGACTTTCGAGCAGAGCCTGTTGCGAGTAATGCCCACTGTTGTGGACCCGCGGAGCCAGTTCGTTCACCAAAAGATCGCGTCCGGTATCGAACATCTCAACGCCTAGGGCGCCGACGTAATCGAGACCCTTCATCATTTTGAAAATCTTTTTCTGCATCGACGGCCACTGCTTGTGGGTCAGGGGGCCGCGAACCCAGTCGCATCTTCCATCCGTTTGGTGAGTTTCCACCAGCGGCAGACACAAGGTTTTTCCCTTTGAACCGCGCACAAAAATCGCCGCCAGCTCGCGCTGAAAGGAAATCATTTTCTCGGCCATGAAACCCTGAGGCTCTGTCTGCAGTTTTTCTTCTAAACCCTTTAAATCAGAAA
The DNA here is from genome assembly GCA_966211795.1 of uncultured Bdellovibrio sp. Lineage (GTDB taxonomy): Bacteria > Bdellovibrionota > Bdellovibrionia > Bdellovibrionales > Bdellovibrionaceae > 21-14-0-10-47-8. The sequence continues at coordinate 28,606 of CBIHNW010000011.1, forward strand.
TTTTCTTGGCGAAGAAAGTGCCGTAGCCGTCATAGCCGCCAAAGTTCTTTTTCAGCACAAAGGCACCGCCAAAGCTGTTCCATGCCGCCCTTAAATCTTCAGCACTTGCGACGGGGAAAAAGGGAGAGGTCGGCACTTTGAATTTTTGCAAAGTTTGCTTTTGGCTCAAGCGATTTTGCAGCACCCGCATGATATCGGGGCTTGGGAAAATGCGATTCTTCGAATACTTCTCGAGGACCCTCAGCGTTTCGGGCGGCGCGAACTCGGATTCGAAGGTAACTGCATCCATCTTCTCAATAAAGGTCTCTAAACTCTTGATATCCTGCAAATTTCCGATCGTTGTAAAGCGCGTGGCTTGGGCTGCAGGATCATCGGGATGGGCGGTGAAGACGTGTGGCTCGAGCCCCAGTCGGTGGGCTTCAAGGATCATCATTCGGGCCAATTGGCCGCCGCCAAGAAATCCAATTTTGCGTCGATGGGAATGAGAATTCATGTGCTTGGATTATGCTTTAATCCAAAGCTGTGCTACAAGCGCCTATGCCAAATGCTCAGCCGCAGCAAAGTCTCACCCCCGGTTTTCAGCCGCGCTCGATCCTGAATGGGAAAGTCAATTTCCCATTGTGTCTGGCACCTATGGTGGGAATCTCACATGTTGCTTTAAGACTTGTGGTGCGCTCGTATTTGCCGGCCGACGCCTTCACTTTGTGGCCCACGGAAATGCTGAACTCGCGTCGGATCCCGGACGAGGACTTGGCGAAGACTCCGGAAGCGATGCGCTCAGATATTGAAACCGGATTGGTGCCGCAAATTCTGGGAAACGATGAAGGCTTCATTTCTCGCAGCGTGAAAAAGCTGATCGACTGGGGAGCCGAAGGAATCGACATCAACATGGGCTGTCCGGTGCAAAAAGCTCTGAAACATAACTATGGTGTGTCGCTGATGGGCGATGCCGAGTACGCGGCCGAAGTGGTGCGCATGACGGTTCGACATTCCACCGTACCGGTGTCGGTCAAGTTGCGGGCCGGCGCTCAAGGCGACTTTCAATTTTTACACGGCTTTGTTTCGGGTCTGCAAAAAGCCGGGGCCAGTTGGGTGTGCCTGCATCCACGAACGGCCGAGCAAAAACGCCGGGGTTCGGCGGACTGGGAACAAATTCGAAAACTGCGCGAAGAGATTGATCTGCCGGTGATCGGTAACGGCGACATTCAAACAGCCGAAGATGTTTTCGCCATGCAAGAGCAAACCAACTGCGATCTCGTCATGGCCGGCCGAGCTTTGGCCGCTCGACCTTGGATGTTGTGGCAAGTGGGCGAGACTTTAGGGTTTGCGCCACCTGCTGGAATGCAAGATCGCAAAGCGCCCAGATCCCGGGAAGAAGAAGGTGCCGAGTACGGTCGCTGCTTGGTCCAGTTGATGGATCACTGCCGGGACTATTTCGGCGAAGATCTGGCGATGCGCAAAGTTCGATTTTACGTGCGCACCACTAGCGTGTGGCTGACCTTTGGTCACACCTTGATTTCGGTGACGATGAAAGCCAAAAACTTTGCGGAGATGCGCGAAGGGGTCTTAAAGTTCTTTTCAGGACCTGTGGAAATGGTGCCGAAGACCCAGCTTCGCGAGTGAACGGCACCTTCAATAATTATTGCAGATCCAACAGACGCAGATCGATTTTCTCGTTTTCGCGGCAGATGAAGGCCAGACGAGAATAGCTATCGCTCGTGAGCCACGTGTTTCGCAACATGCGGCAGTTGTCGGGAATTTCGATCGAGCGTTTGATCAAACTGGTCAGCTGACCCTCTTTATCCAAAGAGAAGACCGAAGCCGAGTTCGAAGAGATCAAACTGTTGTTCACCACCAGACCCGGAAGCTGATCCCGAGAGATGACAACGGGAACAAAGGACTGAGAGAAAAGATCCTTCGTTCCGTAGAATGAAGATCGGTACAGTGGGATCTTCGCATTCACCGGACGCGAGTTCCAAGTCCCTTGCACCTGCATTGTTTTTGCCGTCTCGACGAAGCTCACGAGATCACGACCTTTGGCGAATGACTTGGTGACGGTGGCGATGGCATCGCTTCGATCCGGCAGGGACAGGTCAATGCCGCCCAACTGATCATTGCGAAACAACAGGGTGCGGGCCGAAATGAAACTGAAAACCGCCGAAAAGCTGGTTTCGCCTTCAAGACCATTGGCTTTCAGGCTGATGGCTTCTCTCATCAAACCTTTTGAAAGATCGTACGGGAACTTGGTGAGCTTTTCGATCTGCGCTTGCTCGAAACGCTTGGTGAGATCGCGGAAGGTGACTTTGTAATTGTCGACCACAACTCCGCGGCCCAGGTTCAGCAGCAGACTGAATTGACCATCTCGGATCTCGGCATTGGATTGAACCGGCGTCGCGATAAATCTCATGTTCAACTGAATACCGGACGACAGCAAGCTTTGCGCTTCGCTATCGCTCAGCTGCGCGCGCACCTTGGCGTTTTGGATCAGGAACGAAACGGTGTCGTTCGCCAACGCAGATTCCACTTGCTCTCGTGAAATCAAGCTTTGCAAAGCAGGCTTTGATAAAATCTGCCGAGCCTCTTGATTGTAAATCAAACGACGAAGCGCTTTTTCCGAAATATTCGAAGTCAAAGTGCGAAGCACCATCTTCAAATTTCCATCAACCATCGAAGGTTGATAGTAATAAAGCCTTTGCATCTGCACGTCGTTTTCGGCCAGCACCTGACCGTGGGTCGCCAGTGCCGCTTCCGAAAATGGCGGAGATTTCGCGGCTTCTTGTCGAGCCTTTTCGGCCGCGGCCCACTCGGCCTGAGTCGCCTTCTCGCCCGCCGTCGGGTCATAGCGGTGCAATGAGTCCATCTTAGGTAAGCTGCCGGTGTTCCAGAAGGCCGGAACTTTCAGGGGACGGCCATCGGGCAAAGTGGTTTTTGCTAAAACCATTTCTTTTGGATTCGTGTACAGCGGAATCGTCGGTCCAAATTCCATCGGCAAGCGATGCTTGATTTTCAAATCCGAATTCAGATAAACGAAGTCGGCGCCTTCATCGGCGGTTCCGAGATTGCGCACGCCGATCAACAGGTAATCCAGCTGACCGTCGAAATCAAAATCATCGGCCAAGAGATTGAACGTGTTCAAAGGTTTATCCATCGCGGGCAGGATCGTGCTTTGCTCTTGCATCTGGTTGTTCTTCAATGTCCAGACGGTCAAGGTCATGGTGTGATCGGCGTTGGTGACGAAGGTCCAATAGCGAACCGCCGGTGAATACTGCGGTTGGCTGATGGCGAAAAGACCATTTTTCTGAATGCCTTCGTTTTGCGACAAAGGATAGACCGCAGGCGAAAGCGACTGCAGACCGACACGCAAGGTGAGTGAAGCTTCGGTCGAGCGTCCATTGACGTCAATGCGATAAGCAAGACGGCTGTCGGTGGCAAGCGATGAGACATTGCCGGTCGCTTCGTACTGAGCCAAATCATCGGTTTCGGAGATTTTTTTCAAAGCACCAATCTGAACACCGCTGCTCAAAGACTGAACTGAAACTTTCGGAGATTTCGAGGATTTCGAAGATGTTTTCTCAACCAAGACTGGGAATTTGAATTGGCCGGTTTTCACATCCACGGTGGCATCGTTGATACCCTTTAGGATGGGGGCGGTCAGCTCAAGCGACGTCAGGCTTGCGGACTTTTCGATATTCAAAAGGCCGAACGCAAATTTGTTGGAAATCGGTTGGGCGCCCAAAAGCAGACGCGCCCGGATTTGTTTCGCCGTTTCATTCGGGAAAAGTCCGCGCAAAATCGCCGCCGCGCCCAGAACGAAAGCGGTGGATTGCGAAGTTCCATTCTTTGTGTCGTAGCCAGAAATACCAAAGTTCACCGAAGGAACCGTCGAGAGCGGCGGAATGGTGCTCAAGATCGCCTGTCCGGGTGCTGCAAGATCCACGTGTCCACCATAGTTGGAAAAGTTTGAAACTTGTCCATCCATATTGACCGAACCCACGCAAATCACTTCACGGTACGAGCAAGGATAGGTTTGCAAGTTGTTGCCGTCGTTACCGGCCGCGACCACCATGATGATGCCGGCATCGGCCGCGCGCTTAAAGGCATTGTGAACTTCTTCCGTGTCCTGAACGCGGGGCCAGCCGAGACTCATGTTCATCACGTCGATTTTATTTTGGATGGCGTAATCCAGAGCCTTGATCACGCGGGTGCTTAAGGCGCCGTTTGAATTCATCGGCGTTGTGACGTCATCGGGCTTCACCGTCGCTGATTTCTCGGTGCCTGAATAAACCTGCAGGGGCATAATCTTCACTCGGTTGGTCATGCCGGCGATGCCTTCGCCATTATTCATGTTGGCGCCGATGATGCCGGCCATGTGCGTTCCGTGACCCAGCTTATCGTCGTAGATGCCGGTGTTTTTCGGATCGGTGAAGTTGTAACCCTTCACCAGGCGGCCGGTGAATTCGGCAAAGGTCCCGGTGTAAATTCCGCTATCGGCGATCGCCAAATTCACGTCGCGCTTCATTTGTGAATCATAATTCTTCCAGCCGATTTGCACTTTGGGATTGGAAGAAATGGTTTGACCTAAATAAATATCGCTCAAAAGGGGCGTGTAAGTTTGGCCTTCGTTTTTAAGACCCCACTGGTAACCGAAGAAGGGATCATTGACCGGAGCTTTGGATAAATTCGAATTCGGCACCAGGCCCGCCGGATCCACTGGTGGTGGGGCGGTCGGAGGTGCGGCGACCGGCGATTGGGCCAAGGCGATATTTGCGGCAAGCAGTGTGGCAAAAATTTGTTTCTTCATAAGCTACTCCTACAAATTGCTCAGCAGCCAGCTGATGAAAAGTTCTCCGCTGGAAGCGCTGGTCACGCCCTGCACGGTGGCCAAAGGGCCTTGAGGTTCCTCGGAACCAATTTTTCCCAGAGACTGCGACGTCAAAGAGTGCTGTCCCGCTTGATCTCCAACGCGGAAGCCATCAAAGTTTCCGCGGATGAAAATATTCTGAATGCCGCCGGCCATTTTTTTGAAGCCATTGAAAGTGAGCTGGCTTTCCGCGACGTACAGAAGATCCGCCAGATCTTCGCTGGCTTTTGCTGGATTTTTCTTCCAGTTTTTTTGAATCGAATTTCGATCGCTGATCACGCTGTTGGCCCACGGATTATTCGGAACCATTTGCGACACATCCTGATTTTCGATGTGCTGCAAATTCGGCTTGCTGTAGTCGGCGAAGATCTGCTGGATCGTCGCGTCCGGCAGAGACAAGATGTAATCGATCGCCTCGCGGTACAACGAAACGTTCATCGTCGCATTGTAGAACTGAATGGCCTTCGTGCTATTCAGGTCCGGACGTCGAAACAGATCGGACTGATACATGCCTTGGATTTCATCCAAAATTCTTTCCGCACCAGATTTATCGACATCCCAGCCCTTCCAGGTGTAGCGGATGCCGGCAAAGAGATTCTCTTTCAAGATGCCGTTTGGCGAAAGCTCGGCTTCGACCGTCACCTGACGAGAAACCGCGTGTCCTTTGATCGTGTCCGCCGGATTTCCCGAGGTCGATGTCTGCAGTTGCAAATTCGGATGCTTCTCGCGCAACAAGGCCGCGGTGATGTCGACGATCAAGCTTTGATAATCGACGCCGTCACGGTAACCCTTGAGTTGCCGAACGTAATTGTGGGTGGTGCCCTTTGGATCTTTGACCGTGATTTTATCCTGAGCCTTGGTGCCGGTGTGGCGCTTGACCAGAAAGCTTCCGGTAAAATCCCGGTCGCTAAAATCATGATCGAAAATCCAAGGTTTTGCCTGCGCTTTGAAGAAATCCAGATCCGTTCCTTTCATTGCGGCCGCGATCATCAACATATTGTCGAAGAACTGCGGATTTTGCTCGAGGTTCGGATTGATATTGAATTCAAAGTAATTTGTCGTCGTCGATCCATTCTTGAAGCTCCAGTCCAGAGCGATGATCGGAATGCGCGCGCGCAGTCCCAACCCAAACGAAAATTCGTTGTACATCGACGGATCGAAATACAAGTGAACCGTGTTGCTGTCTTTGCGGTAGATGTGCAGGCGATGCAGATCGACGAAACGGTCACGAACTTTGGCGTAAACGCTGGCGTTGGCGGAAAGGCCTTTGGCCAGAATAAAAGAAACATCGGGGCCGATCGAGGTGGTGACGATCAGGGACTCGCCATTGCCGAAAAGCTTATTGAAAGCCGTCATTTCTTTCTGGATGTTGGCGTTGAGCTCATCCGTCAAAGTTTGCTTTTGTCCCGCGTCGCTGACGGTCTGGATCTTTTTGGCATCGTGTTCGAGATCCAAAATATTATGCAATGGCAATGTGGCCTGCGATTGCAGATAAGGAACCATGATATTGCGGAAAGGTTCCGATAATCCCGCCTTGATCGATGTCAATGGCTTCAAGTGGGCATAGGATTTCATCAGGGTCAGCTTCGCATCCCCCGACAAGGCCATTTTGGCTGGAAGACCTTCGCCTTTGAAATGCCAGCCCAGATCCAGCCCGAGATCGACCGAGTCTGCAACCTGGATTTGATTTTCGGTACCAAGGTAATTTCCGGCAATGGTATCTCGACGGGCAAAAGCTTGGATGTCATAGAAGCGTGTCGACCAAAGCTTTCGCGGAATCGGCGTCACTTGTTTGGTTTTCAAGAATTCGCCGAACTGCCAAACGGCCAAATTGAGATCGCGGTCGTATTCTTTGTAAGCCACATCCGTCTTTGGCAAATGGTTGTTGAACTGCACCACCAGATTCATGATGGCATTGCTCAGGGCTTGCGATTTGAAATAGCCCATCATTTCAGATTTCGAAAGCGGCGAGTCTGGATCGGTGCCGCCAAAGTCACGAGCGTAGCCCGTCCAGCCGCTGCCGATCAGCTTTCCTTCTTTCAAGCGTGAGCCATCCGAGACCTTCTCGTTCACCGGTAAAGGAGTCGACGTTTCAAAATGCGCATCGATGTGCTGAGTTTCTTTTGCCAGATTCAAACGCTCGCGCATGAAGTTGCGACGCGAGATCAATTTTTCCACCAAGACAGCGCCGACTTCTTGAGGCACCTTGGCGCTGGCCACGACCTCGCGCCAGTCTTGCACGGTCAAGGCGGCCATCCGACGACCCATCCATCGTGCATCTTCGTAGCTGGTGGAAAAGGCTTCGGCAAATTCATAGGGCATGTACAGCTGGTTGTTAAATTCAGTTCCACCCTGCGTCCACGTCATCAAGTTGATCGATTCGGGTGCATCGGTGATCGAAAAAGGCAAGAGCAGCGAATTCAGCAGTCGGCGGCCCTGGATGACTTTGGCGTCCATCGATCCACGGGCGACGTTGAAGGTCGGATCCTGAGCGCCATCGATCACGATCACGTCTTGCAGGGTCAGGGTTTCGTCATCCGTTTTTTCACCTTTGGTCACCCAGCGAGAGGCTTCGACCAATGTTCGCTTGAACAGTTCTTTGGTGAAAAGAAATTTCTGCGCCGAATTTTTAAAGCGAACGTTGACGGTCTTCAATCGATCCATCAACGGAATTTTGTATCCCAGTTTGCGCAGTAAGGTTTTGCGCATCAGAATGTTATGGCCTTTTAAATCCATGCGAACCTGGTAAGCGCGCATGGTTCCGTCCGGCATTTGCTTTTTCACGATGATGGCAAAGCGACCGGAAGGAACGGCCGTGTCGGATTGGTATTCAACGGTGTCGCCATCGTCTTTCAGTCCCAGGGCCTTCATGTCATCATAATAACCATTGCCGACCGCGCCCGGTTTCCAGTTCAGGATGTCGGCGGCCGGATCCAATTTTGGACGCCAAAGGGATGAAGTGGGATCGGGATCAATTCGCGAAAGATCCAGGCGAAGCGCAAAATTCTGATTGGTGACTTTGCAATTCTTCTTTTTAATGGTGCTGTCGCCAATGGTGACGTTCTCTAATTCGCAGCTTTTTTGGCCGGAAGCCTCGAACTTTTTCTCGGCCTCTTCGAAGCGGTTGCAGATGGTATCGGGATTTTGGATTTTTCCATCGACCACCAGATCGGCGGCGCACTGTCTTTCATAGCGAAAGGGGATGCTTCCAGGGAGATCGGAAAAGGGAGCCTCTGCCAGCGCGGCTTGCGCTAAGACCAATCCAAACGTCATCAATAGACTTTTCGTCCTCATGAAAAACTCCCTTCATTTGCAACCAGCTGCTAGAAGAGCAAGCTTTGGTCCAAAAAACAGGGGTTCTGGAGCCTCTGGCTTGGCGTTGGCAGGACCGGTGACGAAAATTGGCGCCGCCAATCGTCCGCCTGTCGACGCTTTCGACAGCCAGAAATGACAAAGAAAAATAACAGAAATATTGTTTACCAGAAGAGATGGGGGACGCAGTATTGTCGATCAGGGGCGGGGAGATTCTCGACGTGCAAGAGAGAGGGGGCGACTTGCGGTCTGCCGACAAGAGTGATCGGTAAAAAAGCGCAAAAAAAAAGGGCTCAAGTTTCCTTGAGCCCTTTCGGTGGTTTTTGAATTTAAAAAACCAGGTCGGAAATTACTTTCCAGACAACAGAGCGGCCATACCTTGGCTGTCCATTCCCATTTTAGCTTGAGAATCTTCCATCATTGACTGGAGAGATTTCATGTCGCCAGATTTCGCAGCTTTTTGGAATTCAGTGATAGTGTGACCAGTGATGCTCTTAGCGAATGCATCGTAAGTCTTAGTATCGATTGAACCCTTCGGAGCAGTTTGGATTTGGTAAGCCAAACGAGCTGCATCAACAGCTGTCTCTTCGCTCATGCCGTAAGTGTTGCGCAAGTTCGCAGCGGCCTTGTTGATCGCCAATTCTTGCTTCAACGCTACAACTTGGTCCAAGTTCATAGAAGATGAAGAATCAACTTCGAAAACCTTACCAGTTACATAGTCACGGTAGTTGTTAGTGCCTTCAGGGATCAGGTCATAGTAGAACATGTTCTGATTTTTGTTCAGGTAGTTCGCCATGTTCTCACCAACATTGTAAGAACCGAGCCAGTAAGCATCGTAAGTCTTATAATCTTGGTCGTAGACAACGATATAGTCATACTGAAGAGTGTCTGTTTTCGCCAAAGTCAGGTTGTAGCCTTTAACGTCAACGTTTACGCGGCGAACGAATTCTTGCGCCAATTGAGCGTGTGTATAGTAAGTACCGCCGGTCGAAACGCTTCCACCACCGCCGCCACCGCCGCATGCAGCCAATGTCGCGATCGTCATAACAGCCAAGGCTGTCTTAATCATGTTTGTCATCTTTTCCTCCTTAAGGAAAGTGTGTTTGGTTTTTTCTGACACCAGTTTTTAGAACTCGGATTCCCTAAAAGCTAAACCTATGCCACCCAAAACTGGTTCTAACTGGCCCCAGTACAGGATGTTGATTCGGCGGCAATTTATCTAAATAGGAGGAAGAAAAAATCTGAAATCGAATGCGGCTGTAAACAAGAAAAGTCTGCTCAAAACTTTAGCATATAAAAAGTGGAGGATGTGAAGGTGGTTTCAAAAGAACTCCACCTCTAAAGCCGCAGAGCTCATTTGAAGCAATTCGAAGGACGGTTCAGTGATTTCTTAGCGACGGGTTAAGGTTTGAAGAACCTGTGCAGTTTTTTCAATTTCGGCGTGCTCATTATAAATATGAGGTGAAATCCTCAGCGTCCATTCGTGTTGGATCATGCTCATGGAAACGACAATTTTTTCTTTCGCCTGCAGCTGCATCATCAATTCAAAACCCATGGCCTTCAAATGCGGCGGCAATTCGAAGGCGGCCAGCGGACCGCAAAGCGCCGGCGTGGAAAATTGACTCAGGGATTTGAGGCCCGTTCGTTGCGAAATTTCCTTCTTTGCAAAGTTCAAAAGCTCGGTCTGTCGGCCCATGATTTTGTCGGCCCCATGTTCGTTCCAAAACTTGAGAGTTTCGCCGATGCCGTAGAAATCGGAAAAGTTGTGGGTGCTGCAGATCATCCAACGGGCCGTCCACGCATCGCCATCGCCAAAAACCGCGAAATGCGGTTCCACCTGATGAGTGGTCCATCCCGCAAAGCGTGGTTCCAGATGCTCGCGCATGCGCGGAGCCACGAAGCCAAAGCCGGTGCCCTTTGGTCCCATCAGCCATTTGTGCAAATTGGTGCCGTAAAAATCGAGTTCGGTATTTGAAAAATCCAATTTGCACGAACCCGCGCCGTGCGCTCCGTCGACCGCGAAGAAAATACCTTTGCCACGAAGAAGGCGCGCCATTTTTTCGATCGGCAGGGTCAGACCCGAACCGGTCATCACGTGCGAAAGCATCACCAGCTTGGTTTTTGGGGTCAGGGCTTTCTCGAGCCTTTGCATCAACTGCTCTTCGGTGATCGATTCGGGTTCCTGACCCATGTCGTGCAGGCTGAAAAATCGAACCTGGTGGCCCTCGGTCACGGCTTTGTGTTGGCAGATTTTAACGATGGCGCCGTATTCGATATCCGAGGTGAGAATTTCGGAGCCCGGTGGCAGTTTCAAAGCCATCAGGTAATCATTCATCACCAGCGTAACATTGGCCCGCAAAAAGAGGTGCTTCGGATCCGCCTTGAAAAACTGGGCCAGCTGCTTTTGCTGCTCCCACATGCGGCCCCAGGCGCCAAAAAGTGCATCGGTCGGATTGTTTTCCAGAATCTGGCGCTCGGCTTGAATGCGGTTGCGAACCACGGTCGGCGAGAGCGCCATCGACCCCGAATTCAAGTAAGTGAGATTTTCGGGGTATTGAAAAAGACTACGCAAGCATCGAATCCAGTTTGCCGTCTTCGTCCAGGGCTTTCATGTCGGAATAGCCGCCAATCAGCTTGCCGTCGATCATGATGATCGGAACAGTTCTCCAGCCGGTGTCGTCTTTGATCTTTTGCATTTCTTCGGGACGATCGGTGAGATCGATGACTTCGTACTTGACGCCTTTTTCATCCAACAGGCGTTTGGCATTCACGCAATAAGGACATGGAACTTTGGAATACATCACAACTTTGGCCATAAAACCTCCAGAAGAGGGTCGGAGCATGCATGCATCCCAGTTTCCGTTTTTCATTCCGAAAATGGGCCGGCGCGCCCGAGCCTGCCGCGTTAATATGAAGAAAAATCTCCCATAGACGGTCGGAAAAGACAAGACTGGGGGCGCTTATGCAATGCCTCCTATGTCAATCGCACGAGAATCACCAGATCCAACACGGCAGTTGGCGGGGAGAGGTGTATCATTGTCAAAATTGCGATTTGATCTTTAAAAAACCCACCGATTTTCTCGATTGGGATCAGCAGAAACTTCGCTACGATCAGCATGAAAATTCGATCGACAATCCCGGCTATAAAGAATTCTTCGAGCAGCTGTTAAAACCGCTGCGCACCTTCATCAAGCCCGGACAAACGGGGCTTGATTGGGGAGCCGGGCCAGGCCCCGTGCTATCGCAATTGCTGACCGCCGAAGGCTTGCAAATGCAGATCTACGATCCGGTTTATCAGCCGGTGAAACCCACGGGCTTGTTTGATGTGATCACTTCCACCGAAGTGCTCGAACACTTTCAAGAACCCGCGGCCTCGCTGAAAGAAATCGGAAGCCATTTGAAAAGTCAGGGAGTTTTCGCGGGCCTCACGCAATTTCACCAAGGCCCCGAAAAATTCACGAACTGGTGGTACGCGAAGGACCCCACGCACGTGGTTTTTTATTCGGAAGAAACTTTCCGCTGGTGGGCTGATTCGAACGATTACAAAATTCTCAAGCTGGCCTCGCCCGTTTTTATTTTCCAAAAACTTTGAACCACGTTTGCTGAGCCAGCAGCCTTCATCCATGATCTTGACCATCGGCACGGAGCGTTTTCTCGAATCCAAGATAACATGTCATACCAACGGCCAACATCGTGGATGAGCGCGGCTTGAACTAGTGGTCGCATCAAGGTGTGTCGCTTGAGTGCGTGCCGCTCTGGATCCAACAGAAATTCCTAGAGAAGGTTGCAGTTTCGATCAGTCAAAATATGTTCGAGAGGCTCTGAGAAATTCTGCAGGATTAAGAGCAAAGAGTTTCGAGTCGCGCCCGGAAGTCGTGTGGATTGGTGAAGATCTTGAGCTCGTCAAACAGAGGCTTTGCTTCTTCGTTTTGCAGGGCCAGGGATTTGAGCCATTGCTTTGTGCGGGCTTGCGCAAAGTGAGGGGAAACATCCAAGGTGCAAGCTTCGAAAAATTTTGGGATCATGGAAGAAGTGTCGTTCCAAGTGGCGCTTCTTAAATTTGCGTCACTGCCCGAAGTTTTGCGGGCTTCAATCGAGGCTTTGATATCGCGGAATAAGAAAGGTCTGGCGACGCCGCCTCGGCCGATCATGATTTTCTGACAGTCCGTGACTTCGGCGCATCTCCAAAAATCGCTGACGTTCCAAATTTCGCCATTGGCAACAATGGGGAGCGATACTTTTTCTTTCATGCGTGGGATCCACTCCCAATAAGCTGGCGGTTTGTAGCCATCGGTCTTTGTGCGACAGTGCACGGTCAGCCACGAAGCGCCGGCAGCTTGAACGGCTTCGGCGTTGGCAAAGCAGTGGGAAGGATCGTCAAAACCCAAGCGCATCTTGGCGGTGACCGGGATGTGGGCGGGGACGGCGCGACGAACGGTCGAGACAATTTCAAAAATTCGTTCCGGAGTTTTGAGAAGGCTCGCTCCACCATCATGGCGATTCACGGTCTTGGCCGGGCATCCAAAATTGAGATCAACACCCAAAGCCCCCAGCTCGGCCCCGCGCGCGGCATTTTCCGCCAAAGGTTGAGCCTGACCACCGAGATATTGCAGAAACATCGGTGTGCCGTGCCGGGTGCGTGAACCCATTTTCAATTCCGGAGCGTAACGATAAATGACGGCGGGCGAATGAAGCTTGTCGGTGACGCGAATGAATTCGGTCACGCACTGATCGATGCCGCCGATTCCGGTCAGGACGTCGCGCAGAATGAAATCGACGACTCCTTCCATCGGAGCCAGATGCAGCTCGAAACTCATGCGCCTTTTCCGCCGATTTTCTGAACGACTTCGAATTCTTGATCGGTCACGGGCTGGATTGACAGCCGTTGGCCTTTTTTCAGAACCAGCATGGTTGCCAAAGATTTTTCAGAGCGAAGAGCGTCCAGCGAAATGAAATTTTTAAAGACAGAGACGAATTTGACCTCGACGCAGAACCAATTTGGCTTTTCTTTGGTCGCCTTGGGATCGAAGAGGTCGCTTTTTTTATCAAACTGCGTGGGATCTGGCTGCGCCGCTTTCGAAACTTGCGCGATGCCGGCGATCCCCGGTGGCTCGGCGTTCGAGTGGTAAAATAAAACCAAATCGCCGACCTGCATGTCTTTCATCATAAAATTGCGGGCCTGATAGTTGCGAACACCGGTCCACAGCGTGGCGCCATCTTTCTTCAGATGCGAAATTGAAAAGACCTCGGGTTCAGATTTCATCAGCCAATATTTTTTTGCCATGCGTGGAACCTAACATGCCTGCATATTTTTGAGAAGCGCCACGGTCAGGACCAACGAAAAAGATTGAATCCCCAAAATCCTCGTTTGTAAGATTGAAGGCAAATCAGGGCTTGGGCCATTTGACAGATCGGGGGCGGACATGAAGAAGATCGTGATTCAAAAGGCCGGGGGGTATGATCGTCTGCAAATGAAAGATTTGCCATCACCCGAGCTCGAGCCCCACCAAGTTCGTGTCCAAATCCGCGCCATCGGCATCAATTATGCGGACTGCCTGGTCCGTTGGGGAGTTTATGAATCCGCTCGGCAACTGGTCGGCTGGCCGATCACTCCGGGCTTTGAATTTTCCGGCATTGTCTTAGAGACCGGAAACGAAGCGAAAGGCTATCGACCTGGGCAGAAAGTTTACGGCATCAGTTTCTTCAATGCCTATGCGGATGAAATCTGTGTTCCGGAACACCAGGTTTTCCCGGTGCCGGAAAATGGGGACCTGATCGACTTTGGTGGTTTCCCGGTGATTCACATGACCGCCTATCACGCCCTTTTTCAATTGGTGCGACTGTATCCTAAATCCCGAATCTTGGTTCACTCGGCCGCAGGTGGGGTGGGCTCAGCGTTGGTCAAGCTTGCCAAGCTCAAAGGCTTTCACGTCACGGGTGTCGTCGGCAGCAGCGCGAAGATCCCGTATCTTGAATCTTTGGGTGTTGATCATATCATCGACAAATCAAAAGAAGATCTTTGGTCGCGGGCAAGGCAATTGTGCCCACAAGGATTTGATGCCGTCTATGATGCCAATGGATTTCGCACCTACAAAGAAAGTTACCGGCATCTGCGCCCGACGGGGAAATTAGTTTGCTATGGCAGCCACGAGCTGCTGCCGAAGGGCTCCATCTCAGGAAAAATCAGATACCCGCGAGTCATTGTCGGTCTGATTCGCACGCCGAAATTTAATCCTTTGGATCTGATTACCGACAACAAATCGGTGGTGGGTTTTAATTTGTCATTTCTATTTGGTCGAACGGACCTGTTCGATGAAATCCGCAATGATTTTGCAAGCTGGCTTGCGCAGGGAAAGATCGGACCGGTGAAAACAACGCGAATTCCTTTTGCAGATGTCGCCAAGGCTCATCAGCTGATCGAGTCCGGCCAAAGCCAGGGAAAGATTGTTCTGACGACCGGCTTTTAAGAAGGGCCGCAGCTTGATTCAGGTAAGATTGTTGTATTCTTGGTTTTGAGAGGCTTTTTCATCTCGGCATCGGCAAAAAGTTTGATGGCAGACTGGATTTGAAAATCCTCGGCGGAAATAAAATTCAGTTGGATGGCGCCGGTGTCATTGCTGATCACTTGGCCGGTCACTCCTATCAAGCTCCAATAAATCCGTTTTCCCCTGGCAGGAACGCTGATCGAAAGGCCGCCGCCACTTGCACAGTGCAAAGTGACTTTGATCTGATGGCGAAAAGCCTTATCGCAATTTTCCGGAAGGTGAAGCGGAATCACGATCCCTTTGAGGGAAGCTTCATTCGCATGATACCAACTGCAGCCATGATCGACGGGTTCATCCGCAAAAAAACCAGGAATGTCAGCCGACGCCTTGCGATCGGTCCAAGCTCGCCATTCGGCGCCTCGCTTGAAATCGATTTGCGAAGGTGACATGCCGGTTTCTGCCGGAGCCGGATTGCTCGCGTCAGCGGTGGCCCCCAAATTATTGCGATATTCAACCTGAGCCAACGAAGGATTCGTTAGGCTCAAAAAGAAAAGCAGACAAAATAGAGCGACGTTCCTCATTTGGGCTTCCTAGTAGCTCTTGGCAAAAATAATTCGTCGAGACGAAGGCTTGCCGGTGAAAATGCAGGTTCCGCTTTCGGCCTTGGCATCCAAAGGAATGCAGCGGGGCGTGACCTTCAGTTTCGCCAAAACTTCGTGCCCAATTGCAGCTTCGTTCCAATGAACCATGGCGAAGCCACCCGATTGAGACTCTTCGCTGCCGCCAAAAAATTCTTCGAATTCTTTCAGCGAGTTGATCTCTTTCGTGTTTTCTTTTCGCCGAGCCAAAGCACGATCGAAAATATTTTGCTGGATTTCGGTGAGGATGCCACCAATTGAATTGACGAATTCGGCGCGCGCGATGCCGGACTTTTCTTTGACGCCCTTATCGCGACGGCCAACGAAAACTTCGTTCTTTGCCATGTCCCGCGGGCCGACTTCGACCCGGACCGGCACACCTTGCTTGATGTACTGCCACGCTTTTTCGCCACCGCGCAAATCGCGGGTGTCGACTTTGACCGAGACTTTCTCGCCCGCAAAATGTTGCGCGCGAAGCTCGGTCGCCAATGATTCGACGTAGCCGAGAACCTGAGTTTTTTCTTCGTCATTGCGGTAGATCGGCAAAATCACCACCTGCAGTGGCGCGATTTTCGGAGGCAAAATCAGGCCATCATCATCACTGTGGGTCATGATCAGGCCACCAATCAACCGGGTGGAGACTCCCCACGATGTTGTCCAAGCGATTTCTTCTTTGCCTTCGGCACTCAAAAATTTAATGCCCGATGCTTTGGCGAAATTCTGTCCCAGAAAATGCGATGTTCCGGCTTGCAAAGCTTTCTTATCTTGCATCATCGCCTCGATGGTATAGGTGTCGACCGCTCCCGGAAAACGCTCGTCCGAAGTTTTCATGCCCTTGATCACCGGCATCGCCATGTAATTTTCGGCAAAGTCCGCATACACGCCGAGCATTTTCAGAGTTTCCTCTTGCGCTTCTTGAGCCGTGGCGTGAACGGTGTGGCCTTCCTGCCAAAGAAATTCGGCGGTTCGCAAGAACAGGCGGGTGCGCATTTCCCAGCGCATAACATTGCACCATTGGTTCATCAGAATCGGCAGGTCCCGGTAAGATTTCACCCACTTGGCGTACATGTGACCGATGATGGTTTCGCTGGTCGGACGAATGATCAAAGGCTCTTCCAGTTTTCCATCCGGAATCAACTTGCCGTCAGGACCGGCTTTCAAGCGATGATGAGTCACGACCGCGCACTCTTTCGCAAAACCTTCGACGTGTTCAGCTTCCTGCTCGAGAAAGCTCAGGGGGATCAAGAGCGGGAAGTAAGCATTCACGTGTCCCGTTTCTTTAAACTTTGCATCCAAAACTTTTTGCATGTTTTCCCAGATCGCAAAGCCCCAGGGCTTGATCACCATGCAACCACGCACGGGCGAGTTCTCGGCCATATCAGCGGCCTTGATGACCTCTTGATACCATTCAGGATAATTTTGCGCGCGCGTGGGATTGATGGCTGTTTGAGACATTTGGAAAAACCTTTCTGCGGGAAGAAAAGTTCGAGGCTAACATTGACCCGGACCGAGCTCCAAGTCCCGTGCAAGGTTAAGCGACGAGTCAACGGCGGACGCGGAACCGTCAGAGATCCGGTGTTGGACGGTCGGCACCCTTCACATTCGCCAAGCTGGAGCTTCGCCCTGACTGATGGGATGGCCACGGAAAAAAGCAGAAGCAGGCCCTGATATTTTCGTAACTCGAAATTCGAATCGAGGGACGCAATTGGAGCGCTCACTTTCTTGTCTACGAATCAGTCGACAAGTCTTGTCTACTGATTCGTAGACAAGAAAGTGAGTGGGTCGTCTTGAGACTCGTCCGCCGTTTCTGCACAACCTCGGCATGGCATCCGGGCTTGGAAAGCTTGGGAAATCAAGGGGCATGAACCGAGGAATTAGAAATCAGCGAGTTCTTCTGCGGCGGCCAGGATTTCGGGTGTGTAATCGAAGATGGTCTGCAGTTTGGCCACCGGGATCCAGACGGGGCCTTTGTTGTAATCCGTATCTTGCACCGCTTTGGGCGCGTGGAAAACTTCGTTCAAGTGGCCACGGTAAAAGTGCGTGGTGCAATCGTAATCGCGGCCATTCCATTGAAAAAAATATTTTTTGGTCAGTCGTGAATCCTTTTCGATGCGCACGCGGTAACCGGTTTCTTCCAGCGTCTCGCGCTCGCCGCAAGTCACTTCATCCTCGCCGTCTTCAATCTTTCCGCCGGGCAAAAAATAATAGCGTTTTGAAGTCTTGGGATCGACACCGACGAAGCACAAAATTTTACTTTCAAAAACACAAACCACAGAGACGCGTTCACGTTCAATGGCCATAGCGGGATTGGTCTCGGACTGGTTTCTGGCTGACACTTGAATTTCATCTCCGTTTGCTAGTCTTTTTTCTCATCTTTGCCGATGGCGCCGTGAGCGGCTCGTTCACCCCGGGCAAGTCCGTTCCATAGACGGCCGTGCCGACCTCGGATGCAACTTTTGGTACAACTTTGGCTTCGGTCTTCGCCCTATTGTAATCAATTTTGCCCCTGCTGCCACTGCAGTTTTCATCGATGACCTTCGCGTTGAAGGTTGTGTTTTGTCAGTTTAGAAAGGAAAATGCCGCCGGGTCATGAAAAATCTGATGGGGGACCTGTATGGCAGCAAAAGAAGGGGCCCAAAAATGGGCGGTGATCACGGGAGCTTCGGCCGGGATTGGTGAAGCAACGGCCGTGCAATTGGCGCAAGCGGGCTTCAATCTCATTCTTGTGGCGCGGCGAAAAGAACGCCTGGAAAAGTTGCAGAAGGCTTTGCAGGAAAAATTCCACACAGAAGTTTTAACGGCGACCGTTGACGTTTCAAAATCCGAGCAGGTGCAAGCTTTTGTGGGCCAGTTCCGTTCTCAGCTCGAGCAGCTGCAGGTTTTGGTGAACAATGCGGGGCTTGCGAAAGGGACGACCGCTTTTCAGGATGCCGATACCAAAGACTGGGACGTGACGATTGACACCAACGTCAAAGGGCTTTTGTATTTCGCTCGCGCCGTGCTGCCATTTTTTGTGGCAAATAAGCAGGGGCATATCGTGAATTTGGGATCGGTTGCGGGGCGGTGGGTCTATCCCGGCGGCGCCGTGTATTGCGCGAGCAAGTTTGCGGTGCGGGCGATTTCCGAGGGGCTGCGTCTGGATCTGCTTGGAAAAAACATTCGCGTGACCAATATCGAACCCGGCATGGTCGAGACCGAATTCAGTCTCGTTCGGCATGGGGATGCGGCCAAGGCCCGACAGGTTTATGCGGGAATGAAGCCTTTGACAGCCGAAGATATAGCAGAGACCATTGCCTGGGTCATCGCAAGACCGGCGCATGTGAACATTCAGGAACTGGTGATTTATCCCACCGATCAAGCATCGGTCCGCGATACCTACCGCGTTTGACATTTCAGTATTCGGAAGGCGGAATCTGCATCCTGTGTTCTGAAGGCGGAATGCCGGGGCGGAATTCTGGAGGCTGAATGCGGATTTCTGAAGTTGAAGACTGAACGCTGGAATGCAGAATACTAAATAAAAAATATTGATGATAGAAGACTGAGTCAGGAGAGACCGAGATGGAAAACGAAACGAGCTTCCGAATTGAAAAAGACACCATGGGCGATGTGCAGGTACCAAGCCATGCTTTGTGGGGCGCGCAGACGCAGAGATCCATTGGCAATTTTAAGATTGGCGGCGATCGATTTCCCCGCGAGATGATCAAGGCCTTGGGGGTTTTGAAAAAGTCTGCGGCCATCACCAATCACAAGCTTGGTCTTCTGGATGCGAAAAAAGCCGAATTCATCATCAAAGCGGCAGATGAAGTGATTGCCGGAAAATTGGACGAGCACTTTCCGTTGGTCGTCTGGCAGACGGGTTCCGGCACTCAGACCAATATGAATGCCAACGAAGTGATCGCCAATCGGGCGATGACCTTGATGGGACTGAAACTTCCGAGCAAAGACATTCACCCGAATGATGACGTCAATAAAGGCCAGAGCTCAAACGACACGTTCCCGACGGCGATGCACATCGCGGTGGCGGACCAGGTCCATCATCGCCTGCTGCCGATGATGGAGAAGCTGCACAAGGCACTGACACAGAAACAAAATGAATTTAAAGACATCGTCAAAATCGGTCGCACGCATTTGATGGACGCAACACCTTTGACTTTGGGGCAGGAATTTTCAGGCTACGCAAGCCAAATGCGCCACTGTTGGCAACGTGTTCACAATACGTTTCCGCACCTGCACGAGCTGGCGATTGGCGGAACGGCGGTCGGAACCGGATTGAACACTCATCCGCAATTCGCGGTCGAAGTTGCGGCCGAAATCGCGCGTGAAACCAAAATCAAATTCATCTCGGCGGAAAATAAATTCGAAGCATTGGCGACCCATGACAGCCTGGTCGAAGTCAGCGGCGCCTTGAAATCGACGGCGGTCTCGTTGATGAAAATCGCCAATGACATTCGCTTGCTGGGCAGCGGTCCACGTTGTGGCGTCGGCGAACTGCATTTGCCGGAAAATGAACCGGGCTCTTCGATCATGCCGGGCAAAGTGAATCCCACGCAGAGCGAAGCGATGACCATGGTCTGCGCGCAGGTGATGGGAAATGATGTCGCGGTTTCGATCGGCGGAGCGAACGGGCACTTCGAGCTGAACGTGTTCAAACCATTGATCGTTTTCAACGTCTTGAATTCTTGCCGATTGCTGGCCGATGCCTGCGAAAGTTTCGCCGACAACTGCGTGATTGGAATTGAAGCCAACACTCAGCAGATCAAGCGACACCTGGATAATTCTTTGATGCTGGTGACCGCTTTAAATCCGCACATCGGTTACGACAAGGCAGCCTTGATTGCCAAGACCGCGCATAAAAATGGCACCACGTTGAAAGACGAAGCGGTGAAGCTGGGTCTGCTCACGGCCGCGCAATTTGATCAGTACGTCCGGCCCGAGACCATGATCGGCCCGATGGCTGGGAAGTAATGTGAATTTTCACATCCCCGAGCTTTTGAAAAAGGCCGAGTGGTACACCAAATGGGGCGAGAGCGGCGACGTTCGGCCCTATGTGTACGTCCGCCCGGACAATAAAATCTCAAGCCCCGGAAGCCGGCATCACTCGAACTGGTTCCCGATGGAGCCGATCTACAAAAATCCGCTCGACACGCATGAATTGGAATTTGCCGAGCAGATTTATTTTATCGAAGGGCGCGCCTTCGGTCCGTCCAACATGGCGATGCCGCGCTGGGTGTTTTACGACTGCGCGATCATTCCGGGCTTTGTCGCGGGATTTGCAATGCGCACCTCGAAACTGCCGGACAGCATCCGCAAGGTGATGCGCACTGATCCGAAGATGGAGTGGACGCCACTGTCGCTTTTTATCATCATCCCCACCATGGCGAAAGGTCAGTGGGTGGCGCACAATCTTTGCGCAATCAATTCGCTTTTACCCGAACAAGAGCGCTTGTACGGCCTGGGCTTTTTATCGAAAGCTTTTGGTCTTTGGTACGCCAATGTCGAGTCCTGCCTGGGCATGACCCAGTGGGGATCGCCGGCTTTGAAACTTCACTCGCATTATGGGCACATGCAGATTGTCACGGCCTACACGCCGGTGCATTCGCACGCAAAAACGATCACCTACCGCGTGGAGGTCGACACCTTGTGCTGGGAAAAATTCTTCAATCGCGAAACCGATTACGGATTTTTGGAGCAATACGGACCGTCGGGTTTGATCATTGACCCACAAAGTGAACCCAGCATGATCGAGCTGCACGAAAGAATCCAGCGCGGTGAGGGACCTTATTACCTCAACGCCGCCGACATCGCCGCGCAGAAACTGACAGAACCCTTGCCGATTTATCAGGCAAAGCGGGCGTAATCAATCACAGTGTCCCTCGCCACAGTTTGCTTTAAATCGAGCCTCAGTTTGACTTAAGGCCCCGAAAGCGGGTATTATGAGGGGCTCAAAAAAGGAAGTTTATGTCCGAAAATCAGGTGCCAAATCAGTTACCAGCTGTTGCCAAGTCTTTTTTCACATTCTGCAAGAAATGCGCTGCCGATCGTTATCACACGGTGATCGCGCACACGACGGCGACTTCTGCGAAACTCAAATGCGAAATTTGTGGCGCCAGCAGTACTTATAAACTTCCAAAACCAGGTGCCGCTGCGGGTGGCGCGAAACGGGCCTTGACCGGCGCTGCTGCGAAACGCAAAGAACAGGCAGCAACCGCGAAGCGCAATGCTCACAGTGAAGAGTATCAAAAACTGTTAGATAACGACGGCGATACAGCTTCTTACAACATGAAAGCCAAATTTGAACTGAACACCAAGCTCAAGCATCCGAAATTCGGGATGGGCGTGGTGAAAGCGGTTCAGTCAGATAAAATCGAAGTCGTTTTCGAAGACGAAATTCGCAACCTCGTTCACAACCGAGGCTAATTCTGGACATGTGGACTCGGGGTCTCAACCCTGAGCAGGTGAAAGCCGTTGGTCACAACCAGGGGCCGCTGTTGATTTTAGCGGGTGCCGGCTCAGGAAAAACCACAGTTTTGGTCAGCCGCACGGGACGAATGATTGCCGACGGCATCGCGCGTCCCGAGCAGATGTGCGTCCTCACTTTCACCAACAAAGCGGCCCGCGAATTGAAACATCGGGTCTCGCAAAAAATCGGCGATCGCGCCAAGGGCCTGTGGGCCGGAACCTTCCATTCTTTTGGTCTGAGATTGCTTCGCACTTATCACAAAGAGGCGGGCCTGCCGAATCAGTTCGGGGTCATCGATCAAGGCGACTCGCAGAGCATCCTTCGCGAATTGATGAAAGACGTGAAGGTCACGGGCAAAGACAAGTTCGATCTCGAGGTCGTGCTCGAAGTCATCAATGAACGTCGCGTTCGGGGCCGTGAAAAAGAAGAAGCGTGGGACGAATATCACGAACTCGCCGAGGTTCTCTTTCCAAAATTCATAAAAAAAATGGAACTGCTGGGCGTGGTGGATTTTGAATCCCTGCTTTTAAAACCCATCGAACTGTTTCGCGATCATCCAGACATTCTTGAAAAGATCCAAACCCAATTTCAATACATGATGGTGGACGAGTTCCAGGACACCAACGACGTGCAGATGAAGCTGATCGAGAAGATGGTGCAAAAGCACCGCAACATCTGCGTTGTCGGTGATGACGATCAATCGATCTACGGCTGGCGGGGAGCGCGGATTTCCAACATCCTGGATTTTCCCAAAAACTTTGCTCCCTGCGAAGTCATTCGTCTCGAGCGAAATTACCGATCCAGCCCGACCATCGTGCGCGCCGCAAACGAGTTGATTTCCAAAAATCAGCACCGCCACGGCAAGGTCCTTCGGGCGGAAGGTAAATTTCAACACCAAGAATTGCCCGAGTCCTTCACTTTGCCGAATGAAGAAGAAGAAGCACAGTTCATCGTGCGCGAGATCCGCAGTTGGTTGTCGCTCGGTTATAAATACGAAGACATCGCGATCTTGTACCGCTCGAATTCGCAGGGCGGTTTGGTCGAAGGACACATGCGTCCGAACCAAATTCCGTATTCCGTTTCCGGCGGTACGGCCTTTTTTGACCGCAAAGAAATCAAAGATATATTAGCGTACCTGCGATTTTCCCTGTCGCCGAACGACGTGGCGCTCAGACGGATCATCAACACTCCTCCGCGGGGAATTGGCGATTCGACGGTCGAGAAAATCAATACCTATTCGATCGAGCATAAGATTTCTTTTCTGAAAGCTTGCGCCGATTGGCAGAAAGTCGACATCCCGGCCAAAGCGGGCGAGTCGCTCTCGCACCTGTTTGATCTTTTGCGGGGGCTGCCGCATCGATTGATGGACCCGCATGCGCCGGGCACGCCGGGCGAGAGATTGCTGAAATTTTTATTGGAAATCGAATACAAAGCTTACCTGCAATCCACCAGCAAAGATCCGCAAGCGGGCGATAAAAAATGGATGCTGGTCGAAATCTTTTCGCGGGTTTTGGATAGCTTCGCTAAAAAAGGTGGCGTCTCCGAGCAAACTTTGCGCGAATTCATCGACGCCATGGAGCTTCGAGACGACGTCAAAGAAGATGAAGATCGCAACAAAGTCAGTTTGATGACTTTGCATGCTTGCAAGGGGCTCGAGTTTCCGTGCGTGATGATCATCGGTGTGGAAGAAGATTTGATTCCGCACAAGACCCTGGGCACCAATGTCGATGAAGAGCGAAGACTGTTTTACGTCGGCCTGACGCGCGCCAAAGAACGCCTGGTGCTCACGCGCTGCCAGCTGCGCACTCGTTATGGGGCGCAAAAGCCGGTCTCTCCTTCGCGATTTTTATTAGAGATTCCACCAGATGCACTGAAGGATCACAAAGGCGAATTTCGCCCGGTCAGCGCGGTTCAGCGGGAAGACCTCTTGGCTGGGTTTCTGGCGGGTCTGAATAATAAAACCGCTCAAGCCCCGAAATCAAAGTAACCAGAGGCACTTTCGGGCTATCCCAGGCTTCATGATGCCTGTTTCATACCGTAAAATGCATGTTTTGGCTTTAATTTTAAGCAGCTTCGTTCTAGGATTCGATATGCGAAATGTGTTTCAGAAGCTTAAGGGGATGAAGGGTCGCCGAATTTCTTTGGCGCAGCTCATTTCCGTGATCTTCATCCTGGCCGTTCTGACCTGCATGAGCATCCTGGCGGCGACCATGGTGTACCGCTCAGGTTCCAAGATCGAAGCCCATTTGAATTCATTTATGAGCACCACGGCCGCGACCCTCGAAGGTTCGCTGGCGGATGCGATTTGGAACATCGATCGCGATGCCATCGAAAAAGTGGTCGAATCCGTTTTGAACCAACAAGACACCCCACTGCAGGCGTTGCGTTTGTATTATCCCAATACGGGCGAAAACCTGACCCGCTTCAATCGCCTGGTTGAAGATAAAAACTATGATCACCTGCTTGAGTCCGATCAGGCGTGGATCGAAGATCGCAGCATTTTCTATAACGGTGAAATTGTCGCGCACATGACATTGGTGGCTTCTTCCGAAAAGCTGAATCAGGAAAGCCGTCAGGAAATGTTGATGATCTGCTTTCAGTTTTTAACCTGTTTTCTGATCATGATTTTGTTGATCGTGCGAATTTTGAATCAGATTCTGACTCGGCCCCTGAAGGAACTGACCATGGCCCTGTATCAGGCAAAACACGCTCAGTACGGGACTGAGATCAACGAAAACCTGATGGGAGAGCTGGCGGACATCGCCTCGGAATTCAATGGGGCCATCAAGGCGATTTCGGATCGCGATCGCAAGCTGCAAAGCTACGCGACCCATCTCGAAGGCGAATTGGCCGAAGGCGCAGCACTGCTTGAGGACCAGAAAATCAAAGCCGAGAATTCGGCCCGCTTGGCGGCATTGGGAGAAATTTCCGCCGGGGTCGCGCACGAAATCAACAATCCTTTGGCAATCATCCACGCCTCTTCCGAGCGCATGAAAAATGCGGTTGAACGAAATCAAGAATCCACCAGCGGGGTGCAGAATCTTTTTCATTCTGAAGTGATCCGCATTCAGAAAATGGTGGATCGCATTTCCAAAATCATTTCCGGTCTGCGCTCGTTTGCGCGGGACGGGGACAATGACGGGATGAAGCCTTTCCAATTGGATAAGATGCTGGATGAGGTCCGCGGCCTGACCGGCACGAAACTTTTCAATATGGGCATTCAATTTGAAATCGAATGTCCCCCCAACTTGACGGTGTGGGGAAACGAAGTGCAGATCTCGCAAGTCATCATCAACTTGATCAACAATTCCGTCGACGCGATCGAAACCCAGCCAGAGAAATGGATCCGGATTTCCACGCAGGCGCGGCACAATGATATCTACATTTCCGTGACCGATTCAGGTCCCGGTATCGAGCCGGCGGTGGCGCGAAAGATGTTCCAGCCATTCTTCACCACCAAGGAGCTTGGCAAAGGCACGGGCCTGGGGTTGAGCATTGCCCACGGGATTATCAAATCCCACGGCGGAATGATCGAGCTCGATGATAAAGTGGCCTTTACTAAAATCTATTTTACTTTACCCAAACAAGAATTTACCAACTGATTCTTGTCACTGTCTAAAGCATTGACGCTCAGGCGACGGTGAGAGCTTCTCAAACACAGCTGATCGCGGACTGTCTCTTGCACCTAGCGACCTGAATTCTTTATTCAGGAGTGAACGCGATGAAGATGTCTCGAATTTTAATGATGCTTGTGATTTGCAGCCAAGTTTTGGGCTTAAATGCTCATGCCGACGTTGATCCTGAAACATTAAAAAAAGCCATGGACTGGGTGGCGAAACAAACCGGCAAAGATCCTCAATCGACTGGATCGACCACGCCCAGCCCAAAAGATGAAGTCGACGGCCTAGAGCAGCCAGGCCCCGAAACTCAAACTCAGACGCAAACTCAAACTCACATTCAGACTCAAACTCAAACACAAAGTGAGATCGTTAAACAAAATCCTGTCGTCGTGGCTGCGCCGGTCGAGCCAAAACACTTGCAGGTGGTCCCGAAGCAGCCAAATTTTCCTGAAGCTCTGAAGCCGGTCGTCAACGGCGATCCGCAATCGACAACTTTGAATTACCAAACGGTGGTGGATATTGGATCTTACAAGGGCACCACGTTTTTTTCATTGATGCAAAAGGTGATCAAACCCGCGTTGGATCGCTATGCCGATGACGGTTTTTACGTCGTGAATGGTGCAGGTGTCGCCGATGTGCTCGAGCGAGTGGATAAAAAAGTCGCGCGCAATGCCGTCGCGGCGGCCGGCACGGTCGAAAGACTTCAGTCCATCGCCAATCAATTGGCGGCATCTGGCGCGCGCATCAATTTTCACAATCTGCCAGCGGCGATTGGGCAGATTGATCCTTCGGTGAGCCGTTTTGACTTGCAAGAATTTTTCGGTCTGGCCAGTGGTGGCGGTGTTGCTGTTCGCGTGATGGACGGTGTCTACGCCTACAACGTAAACTATGGAACCGGTCTGGTGCAAATGGATGCCCAATCAGGACGAAGTTTCGGCGAGGCCGCGGGTCGTTTGGCGCGCGATGCTTCGGACGCGGATTATCTGCAGATGCTTGAGCGTTACGTGCGTTCTTCGGGAAATAACGTGGCCTCTTTTTATCAATCCATTCTCGAAATCCTGACCAACAACGATGTCAGCGGATTCTCGAAAATTTCGGACGATGGAAAAATTGTCGCGTCGGATTTCTTGGCGGTTTACGTGGCCGAGCAAGATCGTCACTTGATGGTCAATCTTCAGTCTCAGCATTGGGATCGCGCCCTGCTTGAGGTCACGCTGCTCTCCGCTTTTCATGCGGGCCAGGATCAAATCTACGTCATGTACAATGACCGGCTGACGAACGCGACGTACAAGCAAGCTCGCAACTGCGTTGTGCCGAACGTGCCACCGTCGCCAAAGATCGCGAAAGTCGCGGGTATGATCGACTATTGGCAATTTTCGAGCAACACTGACGATAAAAACTGCAAACGAAGCGGCATCAATCTTACCAATCAGCAGTTTCGCAAACTGGGCCGTTTGATCACTCAGTACGAGCGCCAGGCGCATCCGGAATTGGTGAAAGAAGTGGAACGACATTTGGACGGCATTCAATTGAGCGATAATCTTTTGGCGGATCTTTCGAATTTCTTGATCCGCTACCAGACGCCCAAATCTTTGGACGCGAAAACTTTGGAATTGCCAGCGGATTTCACTCGCTTCTTGATGCAAGTGCGAACTGACGCGAACGCGATCACCACCAGCATTTTGCAAAATCAATAAAAGCGGGACATCAGCGGAAAATCAGCGGCACGGTCATCAGGGTCTGAGATCGGGCTGTGCCGAATTCAAGATCGCGATAGATCTTCAAGATTTCGCGATTTAAACCCTTTGGAATTTCGCCATCCAACGTCAGCAGAGTATTGGTCGCAAATCGCGAAGAGCGAACGCGACCATTGGTGCCGACCTGCAGCTGCAAGCTGATCGTTCCTTGCGTGAGCTCGCTGGAGGCTAAAACCTGTTGAAGCCGGTCAAAGCCTTGATTCAAAACTTTCTCGGTCGAACGCGCCGGCAGTGGGCCCTCAATGTAGGTTTTCGGTTCCATGAACCAGCCGTGAATCACCAGCCGGGCTTCCATCGGATCCCGGGTGCCACGCACTTCGGTTACACCGTGCGGATAACGTGGGTCAAAGACCACCAAGCGGTTCATCAAGGCCGGCACGCGGTCCACAAAGCTTGGCAGCTCGCGATCTTCAGAGGCTCCAAAATTTCTCCAGTAAGACAGGACTTCGGGTTTGAGCAGCAGCGTCTCTCCGCCGGAAAAATTTCGGCCCTTCCAAGGTGTTAACGAGAACACGTAAGCCCAAGGGCCATGCGGAACATCCGAATGAAGCTCTTGCTTGCAACCGTCGACATAATAACTCATCCAAGGAGGAGAAATGTCCCAGCATCCCAAGGTGCGGCGGCCCCACATCACCAAGGATTTATGAAAATCCATGTACAGTTTTTGCGGAAAGTAATGATAAGCCGGCGTTCGCACCAACGTGTATTGGTCTGGTACGTGCCAGTAATCCCAGACAAATCTTTTCGAATCCGTCTCTTTGGGATTGGCAAACTGAGATTCGAAATAGTCCCGAAGTTTTTGAGCTCCGCCGTAAAATCCGTCCTCGATCAAAATATGTGATTTCATCGCTTGCCACCATCTTGCAAATCCGCGCATATGACGCAGGTCTTCGCGCAAAAATCCTATATTGAACGCAGATTCGGCCTGGTTTCAACATTGAAATTCAAAACAATCTTCACTTTGAACGCAATGCTAACAAAATCCTGCTTGCTCCCGAGGTCGGGATCCGGTGAAATTTTCAAAGCATGCAAATTGGAGGTTTCATGGCCCAGAGTACGCGAAATGATTTTCTCTTAATGACCCATGATCTAGCGCAACTGCTCGATACCGAACCCCAAGCACTGCTGCAGGAAATTGAAACTCACACCGGTCCGCTTCGCCACAAGTCTCATCTCGAACCGCAAACGGTCCGCAAGTATTTAAGCGCGCAGGGATTTCAATATCCGCAGAAGGTCATCTCTTTTCAGATGCTGAAGGGTGGAGTGGCGAAAACCACATCGGCGCTGAATTTTGGATTGCGAGCGGCCATGTACGGCGCGCGGGTTCTGTTCGTCGATCTCGACCAGCAGGCCAATCTCACCTTTGCTCTCGGCCAAGAGTCCGAGGATCACCCGGTATGGGTCGATATCATCGAGAAAAAAACGACTGCCGAGAAAGCGACTTTGAAAATCGATGAAGGCATCGATCTGATTCCTTCCAGCTTGAACAATTCGGTCTTAGACCGCGTGCTGCTGAATTCGCATCGCAATTGGGCGCAGGCGGTGAAAGCACCGATCAAGGAAGTTCAGGCCTTCTACGATCTGATCATCATCGATACAGCCCCGAACCTTTCGGCGATCAACACGGCCACGACCTGTGCGTCGGACCTGGTTGTTTTGCCGATCAATCCGGACAAGTTTTCTTTGATGGGATTGCAAAAGCACATGGAGGATCTCGAGGATTTACGTCGCGAATTCGACCTTCATTTCGAGTCTAAAATCCTGCTGACCCGATTTGATGGTCGCGAAAGCACCAGCCATGAGATTCTTGCCCAGTGCATGGAAAAGTATGACAAATTGCTCTTAAAGAGCTATATTCGAACTTCGTCCGAGATCAAAAACACGATCCGTTCGAACCGCACGATTTTCAATGCAAAGTCGAACGCCAAGACGGATTATGATCAGGTGACCAGGGAAATTTTAAACCTGCACTTTTAGACGGACGAAGCGGGACCCGGAAAGCCGGACCGCAAGAGTGAAACAACGAAGCTACTCAGATTGAACCATAAGGAGAAGAGATATGGCAAAACGTCGACCCGGCCGCGATCCCGAAATGCAACCCGCTCCAGGTGATACGCATGGAGATGTTTCTGTCGTTGATGTTGAATCCTCTTATCAGTCGCCAGAATCGATCGCCACCTCGAAACGCGAAAGCGAAGAAGAGACGACCACTCACCACGAATCTTCTCAGCAACAATTCTCGGATCAAAACGGACATGACGAAGGCCCGAAAGTTGAATTGAATTTCAAGGGTTCGGAAATCTTGCGCGCTAAATTCCCGAAGCAATTTCAAGTGGCGGAACAGATCGCGACGGACTGGGTTCATGACGGTCGTTTTGAAGGTCTTCCGTTGGGACATCCTTTGGCGCAATTCTTCGCCTCAAAAGGTTTGAGAAAAGCCAAAGAGATCGAAAAGAAGGTCATGGAAAGCCCGGTGACTGAAAAACTGGCAATGCAGGCTTTGACGGCGGGAATGAAAGCTCAAGAAATCATCAGTCAGGTCCGCTCGAAAGTCAGAAAATGAAATTAGAAGCTTCGATCCGTCAGAAATTGGAATCGACCTTCCAACCCAGTTATTTGGAAATCGAAAACGAAAGCCACAAGCATTCCCGAGGTGGGTCCGAGACTCACTTCCGATTGATTGTGGTGTCTGACAAATTCGAAGGTGTCTCACGTGTTGATCGCCAACGCCAAGTCGCCAATCTCTTTGACCTGGAACGTGAGCAAGGGCTGCACGCCTTGTCTCAGCGCACGTTCACCGCCAAGGAATGGGCCGAAATGAAAGACAAGCTCACACTCAAGTCTCCGGCCTGCCAACATTCCGAATAACCCAAATCTCTTGCCGATGGGCCTCCAAAGCATTGCATTCAGTGTGACGTGGAAACGGCGCCGGAAAATAAATTTGAACCGCAACTCGCAATGATCTGAAGTGCCTTCTCATCCACGATGTTGACCGTTGGTACGCCATTCCAACGGCCAACATCGTGGATGAGTGCAATTTCTTTTTCAGAAAATCCACGCGAGTTTCCAGGCGCGGCGGTTCGGTGGTGCCAAAGCTTCGCGCTTACTTTAAATCTTCAATCTGAGTTTTGAGTTGCTTCAATAGATCTTTGACGTCCGAAAGCATTTGCTCGTCCGCGGGAGGCTTCGGTTGCTGTTGGGATAGGTTGTCCCAAGCTTCAAGAGCCTTTTTGAGGTCTGTGCTCGTCTCGAGAATCCGTTTCTTCGACGAGGGTTTTTCTTTAGAGTCTTTGCTATCGTCCATGCTGAGACCTCGAGTGTAAGAGCAAGTCCAAGCCTTTGACAAGCATCATTGTGAGGATCCTTCCGATGCTCGATTGACTTTTCAAGGCAGAGAATGAAAAATACTGCATCTTTTAATTGCATTTTCAGAGGGAGAAGCTCCAAGTGTCTCATGAAATCATCTACACCATGAAGGGTGTCAGCAAAGTTTATCCGCCCACCCGCTACGTCCTCAAAAATATTTACCTCTCTTACTTCTACGGCGCCAAAATCGGCGTGTTGGGTTTGAATGGTTCCGGTAAATCATCTTTGTTAAAAATCATGGCCGGGGTCGATAAGGACTTCTTGGGCGAGGCCTTTCCGGCCAAGACTCTCAAGGTCGGTTATCTCGAGCAAGAGCCACAGTTGGATGAAAAGCTGAATGTTCGCGATAATATCTTCTCGGGCATGGGCGAGCTGCCGAAGCTGATGTCTGAATACAACAAGATCAACGAAAAGTTTCAGGATCCGGATCTGGATCCGAATGAAATGGAAAAGATGATCGAGAAGCAGGCTCAGCTGCAAGAGAAGATCGAAGCACTGAACGGTTGGGAGATCGATCAGGTCATCGAAAAAGCGATGGACGCCCTTCGCTGTCCAGATGGTGAGCTGCCGGTTGGAAATTTGTCGGGTGGTGAGAAGCGCCGGGTGGCCTTGTGCCGATTGTTGTTATCGAACCCTGATATCCTGTTGCTGGACGAGCCGACGAATCATCTCGATGCCGAAAGCGTGCTGTGGCTTGAACAATATCTGGCTCGCTTTCCAGGAACGGTCATCGCGGTCACGCACGATCGTTACTTCTTGGACAACGTGGCCGGCTGGATTCTAGAGCTCGATCGGGGTGAAGGCATTCCGTGGAAGGGCAACTACACCTCGTGGCTCGAGCAAAAAGAAAAGCGCACTCAGGCTGAAGAGAAAAGCCAAGAGCGCCGAGCGAAGACCCTGGAGCGCGAGTTGGAATGGGTGCGCATGGCGCCTCGGGCTCGTCAGGCCAAGAGCAAGGCCCGCATTTCGAATTATGAAAACTTGATCAAAGAGCCGACTCCGGAAAAAATGCAGGAGCTTTCGATTTACATTCCACCTGGACCTCGATTGGGTGACGTGGTGGTCGAAGCGAAGAACGTGCGCAAAGCGTTCGGCGATAAGCTGCTGTTTGAAAATATGAATTTCTCTATCCCGCGCGGTGCGATCGTCGGGGTCATCGGACCCAACGGTGCCGGTAAGACCACTTTGGTTCGCATGATCACGGGCAAGGACAAGCCGGATTCCGGCGAATTCAATGTCGGTCAAACCGTCAAGATGGCCTACGTCGACCAATCCCGCGAGACGCTGGACCCCAATAAATCGGTGTTTGAGACTCTTTCCGAGGGTCAGGACCTGATTCGGCTTGGCAACCGAGAGGTCAATGCTCGCCAGTACGTTTCTTGGTTCAACTTTAGCGGAGATTCTCAGCAGAAAAAAGTCGGAGCCTTGTCAGGTGGTGAAAGAAATCGCGTGAACATGGCGAAGATTCTGAAAACCGGGGGCAATCTCTTGCTGCTCGATGAACCGACGAATGATTTGGACGTCAACACCATGCGAGCCCTCGAAGAGGCGCTGCTGGAATTCGGTGGCTCGGCCATCGTCATTTCCCATGATCGCTGGTTCCTGGATCGCATCTGCACCCACATCCTAGCCTTTGAAGGTGATTCGCAAGTCTCATTCTTCAATGGCAATTTCAGCGAGTACGAAGAGGATAAGAAAAAGCGTCTGGGCGAAGAGGCTTCGCAGCCAAAGCGCATCCGCTATCGTCCTTTGCAGTAAAAACACGTCAAGCCAATCTCGCATTGGCTAGATCAATCGAATGCAACGAAGAAAGCCCCAAGGATGTGAATGCTTGGGGCTTTTGTTTTAGAAACAGGTGTAAGACCCCTCCACCACATCTAGAATTCCACCCGGGGCGCGCCACTGCCTGAACTCGCCAATGGCTTTGGCTTGCAAGGGGGCGCATTGTTCAGCGGCCACAATATCCGCATCTTGGTAAGCCTCGGCAAAGCTGTAGCCGGTGCCACGAACCGTAAATGATTGGCCACTGGCCTGAGACGAAATTGCGGCCATCAAGATCAATGAAAGAGCGAGCGATTTCATAAGAACTCCTTTTTTTTGTCAGAGGAGTTCACCCAAATCAGGGCCGGAGGGATAATTGATAACGGGCATGCTTATGATAGCTAAAGACTATGCTTCATTGCGAGAAGGGGTCTCGAGCATCTCTTGAAGAACAAGGCGAGCTTTTAGCAATTGTTGAAAGTCGACCGAGGTTCCGCCCTGATCGGGATGAAGCTTCAAGGCCAAGTGGCGAAACGCTTTCTTCAAGTCGGCCGCGCTAAAGTTGCGGTTGAGGTTCGCTTTACGGGAAGTAAAGAAGGTGAAAGCTTGATCCTGGGCTTCGCTGAAGACATGGTCGGGGCGAGGCCGTGGTGATGCTTTAAAGCGATGGTAGGCCTGACCCTTCTGGGGGGCTTCAAAGTGTCGGGTGTGCACGTGTCCAACAAGATGCGTCCAAAGATCCGAGTGAATTTCCGCTTTGGGTTGAGGTCCTTTTTCGGCGCCCGGGTGCAGTTCGCGTTCGATTTCCTTGCGAATCTTTTTTTCTAAAATTTGGGCGAACTCCAAATAAGTGGGCATGACTTCTCATCGGCTCAAGATGAGATTTTTCGAGGGGTTCTGGGCTTTTTCCCTCTGAAAACCAGACTTTTGAGAAGCTGGACCCTGGGGTCCAGAGCCGTTTTCCCTCTGAAAATGCGGAAGCGGGCTGGGCCGAAATCTGGTTTCCCCTCTAGAAAATGGGTCGTTTTGACATGTTGGGATCGGCAAAGATGATGTGGAAATGTGGATTTCTCCCTCGGGGAAAGTGAAATCCCCCTCTGAAAATGTGGATTTCTCCTCTAGAAAAGGGGTCTGTGGGTGGAAAAAGTCCTCGATTCCCCTCGAGAAAACCGATTTTCTCCTCTGAGAAACGGCGTTTTCCCTCTGAAAAACCCGATTCTCTAGAGGTAAAATCAAAAAAAAGAGAAGGGCTTGCATTTTTTTTTGGACAAACGCTCAGAAGTGTTTAGACTAGCTTTTGTTGTCAGAACCAATAACCCGTCTTAGACAAACAGAACTAAGACGAACCATTTTCGGAGGAACAATGGCAAAGAAAGCAAAAAAAGCGACAAAGAAAGCCGCGACAAAAAAAGCAGCTCCAAAAAAAGCTGCAACTAAAAAAGCGACGACTAAGAAAGCAGCGACTAAAAGAAAGCCAAATCCAGCTTTCATGAAGCCTCTGACTCCTAGCGCGACTTTGGCTGCTGTTGTCGGTGCTGGCTCTATGCCTCGTACTCAAGTTGTTAAAAAACTTTGGGACTACATCAAGAAGCACAAATTGCAAGATGCTACAAACCGTCGCAACATCAATGCTGACGAGAAATTGAAAGCTTTGTTCGGTAAGAACACTGTTTCAATGTTTGAAATGACAAAAATCGTTTCTAAGCACTTGAAATAGATCAAGGCTTTAGATCTAAGGCTTTTCAACAGGCCTCGGTCTGTGTTAAACCCACTCTAACAAAAAGAGTGGGTTTTTCATTTTTAGAGACTTGTTAAAATGACCGGATCCTTCGTTGCTCGGTCGTCGGCGTGCTTAAGCACGCACTCCTCGGTCGCGCCTCGGCTGCGGTCATTTTCTCAATGCTCTACCTGATCTTGAATGATCTGGTTTCAAAAACTTGCTCTTTTGGGGAGTGGGTGCGAAATCTCCTTTGTGAATTGTGATTCAAAGTATTGGCAAAGTATCGGAGCTTTATTGTGGCTGTTAAACCGCTGACGAAAGATGAAATTAAGAAGATGGAGTTTGTTTGTCGTTTGGCGGCTCGGACTTTGGCTTACGCTGGCAAGTTCGTGAAGGCTGGGATTACGACGGATGAGCTCGATAAGATTGTTTATGATTACACCTTGGCGAATAACGCAACACCGGCTTGTTTAGGGTACCATGGATATCCGAAGACGATTTGCACTTCGGTCAACCAGGTGATTTGTCATGGTTTGCCGGATTCGACCGTCTTGAAGGATGGGGATATCATCAACATCGATGTCACCAGCGAAAAGGATGGGTTCTTTGGGGACTGTTCGGCGACGTTCTTTGTGGGCGCGGTGTCTGCCGAAGCTCAGAAAATCGTCCAAGTCGCAAAAGAGGCTCGGGATCGCGGAATTGAAGCCGTGCGACCGGGCGGCACGACGGGGGACATAGGTTTTGTCACCGAAAAATTTGTCAGCCGCCATGGCTACACGGTCGTCAAAGAGATTGGCGGGCACGGTATTGGCCGCAAGTTCCACGATGAGCCCTTTGTGCCAGCCTACGGTAAAAAGGGGCGTGGCGACCTGCTGGTGCCATGGCAATGCATCACGGTCGAGCCCATGGTTAACGAGGGGCGGCCGGACATCAAAGAGGTCGACATTCCGGGCTCGACGATTAAATACTATGAAACCATCGATGGAAAACTCTCAGCTCAGTTTGAACACACGGTCCTGGTGACCGACACTGGGTTCGAAGTGCTGACTTTGGATTGAAAATAAGCTTAAAATACGAATTCAAAAAGACACCGAACACGAAAGGGTCTCATGTCACTGCAAACAACAAACGGAAAAAGTAAAATGACGAAAGCTCAATCTGGAAAAGTTCCAGCCAACAAAGCGACCGCAAAAAAACAAACTTCGAAAGCAACAGGCACTGTGGATTACAAAGTTTGCCAAGCGGCGATGGAAAATCCAGAGGTTTTCGCGGAGCTGGCTCGTTGGGGCCGTGAAGAAATCAAGATCGCCGAAAAAGAAATGCCAGGCTTGATGGCTCTTCGCAAAGAATACGGCAAATCTCAGCCTTTGAAAGGCGCCCGTATTTCTGGTTGCTTGCACATGACAATCCAGACCGCGGTTTTGATCGAGACCCTGACTGCACTGGGTGCGGACGTTCGTTGGTCTTCTTGCAATATCTTCTCGACTCAGGATCAGGCGGCGGTTGCGATCGCGGCGGCTGGCATTCCGGTTTTTGCTTGGAAGGGCGAAACGGAAGAAGAGTTCAACTGGTGCATCGAGCAGACCATCACGGGCTGGGGAGCTGAAGGCTTCAACATGATCCTGGATGACGGTGGTGATTTGACCAACATGATGCATGAGCCACGTTTCGCCAAAGAGATGAAGAAAATCATCGGCATCTCGGAAGAAACAACGACCGGCGTGCACAACTTGGTGAAAATGGTCGAGCAGGGAAAATTGAAAGTTCCGGCGATCAACATCAATGACTCGGTGACAAAATCAAAATTTGATAACTTGTACGGCTGCCGCGAATCTTTGGCAGACGGAATCAAGCGCGCGACCGACGTGATGTTGGCGGGTAAAGTTGTCGTTGTGGCCGGCTACGGCGATGTCGGCAAAGGCTGCGCGTTCAGCATGAAGTCTTACGGCGCTCGTGTCCTGGTAACTGAAATCGATCCGATCTGCGCCTTGCAGGCGGCGATGGAAGGCTTCCAAGTGACCACGATGGAAGAGGCCGCTTCGCAAGCGGACATCTTCGTCACGGCGACCGGCTGCTGCGACATCATCACCGAAAAGCATTTCTCGAAAATGAAAGACAACGCGATCGTTTGCAACATCGGTCACTTTGATATCGAAATCGATATGGCTTGGCTGAATAAGAATTCAAAAATGCGCGAAGTGAAGCCGCAAGTGGACATCCACACGTTGAAAAACGGCACGCAGATCATCGTTCTGGCCAAAGGCCGCCTGGTGAACCTGGGCTGTGCCACCGGTCACCCAAGCTTCGTGATGTCGAATTCTTTCACCAACCAGGTGATGGCGCAAATGGAGCTTTTCACCAACCGTGACAAGTACCAAGAGATCGACGTTTACCGTTTGCCAAAACAACTGGACGAAAAAGTCGCGGCTCTGCACCTCGAGCAAATCGGCGTGAAGCTGACCAAGCTATCGTCGAAACAAAGCAAGTACTTGGGTCAGGACGTCAACGGTCCATTCAAGCCAGAGCACTACCGCTACTAAGACGGTGCCTTCAGACTGAATTTCAAACAAAAGCCCTGGCGCAAAACGCCGGGGCTTTTTATTGATCATGCGTTTTGGGTTAGGCTTTGTAAAAGCGAATGCGACTCGAGCTCCGGACGGCGATCTGATGCCTACTCCGAATCGAGTTTTGCCTGAAGACTCATCGCTTTCAATTCAGTTTCTATTTCGATGGCTCGCTTGTGCGACCAACTTAAAACTTCAAGGACGGTCTGTCGGATCCCTTCTTTGCTGTGAAGCGCTTCCGAAGACAGCAGCCCTCTTAAATCCAATTTGACAATAGGGTAGGCCTCGCCTCGTCCGAGCTTAAAAGTGACGATTTGGGACTTTCCCTCTTTCGAGATATTTTCGGCTGCCCACGAACCGCCTTGAGAGAACTGCTTTTCGATGTTTTCAAAACTCTGGATCGTATCACGGGCCAGGCGTTTGGCACGTTTCATGGTTTGCTTCAAAATCGAGACGCGATTGTCTTTGTTGCGTTGGATGGATTCTGCACTGAGGTCAGTCGACAGGGCCCGGGTCGGCTCGGACGTCTGGACCTTTTCCATCAAGCCGCGCAAATCGCGAAGATGCGTTTCAAGCTCGTCACCGGAAAGTTGCACCGCATAGTCTTCATCGCTGAGAATTTGAAAGTTTTCAAAGCCGAATCGAACCAAGGTCATTTCGCCGTTAACGAGTTTTAAAAATTCGAAATAATGCTGGATCTCATGTCGAGGGGTGTCCCCAAGGTTTAAAGCCTTGAACAGCAAGGCAAAGGAACCCAACCCAACTTGCATTGTGTCGCTTGAAAAATGCCCGTGGTCGCCAGGGTTTCTCAGCTCATACAAAGGATCAAAATGAAATTGGACCGCAGCCTGCCGCACTGCTGGATCCGAGCGGGTGCCGAAGATCATGCGCGAAAAATCATCTCCATGTGCCGAGCCCGTCAGTTGAAAACTCACGTGCTCGATACTGCGGTAGGCAGGCTCGCCTTTCAGGCCGCGAACCGCTAAGCGCACTTCATGGGGTTCATAAGAAATTCCGGCTTTTTCGAAATAGGTTTTGGCTAATGTCTCAAGCCGCTGAACTTCGGTGGTGAATTGTTCAAAAGTGATGGTGCCCGGTGAAGACTGCACGTCGTGGATCAGCTGGCCCGCAGAGTTATAGAGCAGTCTTAAGGCGCGAAAACTTTGCAAGCGAATGGCATCTCGAGAGGCGGTGGAATAGACACTTGAGCACTGCTGTTGCGCCATTGTCGCCGGCTCTGCCAGCAACACAAAAAGTGTCACCCAGAATGCACTCAAAATCAGTCTGTGAAGAGATGCCGCCATCCCCATCCAACAAAGCAAAGAATAAGCCGATCCATTTTCAAAGCCACGGCCTCGCTTTCGAACGCGAGGGCGCTCATCCAGATTCAGAAGTGAGAGCCAAAAGCGAAACCACTGTCGAACTTTTTGACGGGCATCGGCCGCGGTTTAAACTTCGCGAATATCAAAGTGTCGCAGGTAAAATTTGAGCTCTTCGATGCTTTCTTGAATGTCGTCCAAAGCGCGGTGGGAATTCTTTTTTTGGTATTTCAATCCGTACTTGTGATTGAAAATAATCTTCCAGCTGCTGACATCGAGCATGCGGTAATGAAGCTTTTCGGTGAAGCGATGAAAGTACTTGTCCAGAAACAGGCGATCTTGGCCAATCGAGTTTCCGGCCAGAATCGGTTTGTCTTCTTTCTTTTCTACTTTCGGCCAATGCTTATTCATCAGATTCATCAGGTCTTCTTCGACCTGGTCCGGAGTCTTCCCGAAAGGAATTTTAGCGATCAATCCTGAGCTGGTGTGGTGTTCCTTGTTCCAATCATCCATGCGATCGATATAGGGGCGGGGTTGATTGACTACGGACTCGTAGGTGTCGAGCACTTTAAAGTCATAGTCCGTGATCAAAGCGGCGCATTCGATGATGACCTCTTTGTTGATATCCAGGCCCGTCATTTCGAGATCGATCCAAAAAAGTTTTTGCTGATTGATTTTCACAAGTGGCTCGATAGTAGGACGGGTTGGAAACTTGGTCAACACGGCCTCGATTCGGACCGATGAAACTTGCAGCCTGGGGGCGTTAAAAGCTTGCTCAGGCGAGGGGTTCGCGCTTTGATAGGGGCATGAATTTGATGTCCCAGTTTCAATTGCATGGAAAACGAGCACTGGTCTGCGGAGCCTCTCAGGGGATTGGCGAAGCTTGCGCGCGGATTCTGGCGGAAGCGGGCGCCGAGGTCTGCCTTTTGGCAAGACGGCTTGAGCCGCTCGAGAAAATCCGCGATCAGCTGCCCGGCCAAAATCACCAGGTTCTGGCGATGGACTTAGGTTCTACGGTGGAATTGGATGCGCGGCTGAAACCATTTTTGCCGTTTCACATCGTCGTCCACAATGCGGTCGGACCCAAATCAGGACAGCTCCTGGACGCCAGTGCCGAAGACTTTCTGGCAGGCCTTCGGGTGCACTTGCTGTCGGCCCAGAAAATCGCGCAATTGGCCGTTCCGGGCATGAAAGCAGCAGGCTATGGGCGTTTCATCCAGATCATCTCGACATCAGTGAAAACCCCTTTATCCAATCTTGGTGTCTCGAACACCGTGCGCGGGGCCATGGCCAGTTGGGCGAAGACATTGGCCAATGAAGTCGGTCCCTTTGGCATCACCGTGAACAATGTTTTGCCAGGCTACACGCTAACTCCACGTTTTGAATCCCTGCGCAAAGCGGCTGCCGAAATGAAGCAAGTTCCAGAAGCGCAAATTGAAGCGCAGTGGAAGTCTTCCGTTCCCTTGGCTCGATTTGCCGAACCTTCCGAGGTCGCCATGGCAGTCAGCTTTTTGGCCAGTCCCGCTGCCGGTTACATCTCAGGCATCAATCTTCCGGTTGATGGCGGACGCACGCCAAGCTTATGAAATTTGATATTTTCCTGTCCATCTGCCAGACCGAAGTTGACGGCTACACGCCATCCGAAAAGCAGATGTTTCAAAATTTTTTCGATCAGGTGCAGTGGGCCGATCAACTGGGCTTCGGCACCGCGTGGGTGGCGGAAACTCATCTCTCTTGCCAGGTGCAAAAAGAAAATCCGGGCCGGGTCATCCCTGATTTCAAGGGCGAAATCGGTCTCAACACGGACATTCTGCAACTGGCGCATTTGGTGTTTGCCAAGACCCGGAAAATTCACGTTGGATCCGCCATTCGCAACATCATCTGCAATGGCGGACCGATCGCGCATGCCGAAGCGATCCGCACTTTTCTGACCTTGCACGATCTCAAGCCGAACGAGGAGAGAAAGCTGCACATCGGATTTGCCGCCGGTCGTTTTCCGTTTTCCAACACGCCCTACGGTTTTTCGCCTAAGACCGAAATCGAAAAGCTGGCCTGGGAGATTGTGAAAAACAAATACTTCCAAGAGGCCACGGAAATTTTCCTGCGCTTGATTCAAGGCGAGCGGTTGAGCTCCGAAATGATCAGTTCGCGATTTCTTCAAGAATCGGATTTTCGCCAACCACAACTCTGGCAGAAATGTCGAGACATCGCGATGGTGCAAGGGCTTTGGCAAGACGGTAAGATCCAATTGCCGCACCATTGGAATTTCGAAAAGGTGGGGGTCGTTCCTTTCGAAGCTCCCTTGAGACTTTTGGATCTGACCCTGGGCAGTCACGATCCCGAAACGCAGATTTTGGCCAATCAAATTTGCCCGGTTGGCGTCTTCAACCTGTCAATTACCCCGACAGCGGTGATCGAAGAAACCCATGAAAGGATGCGAAAGCATTATCATATTCGCGGTGGAGCGTGGAATCGCGGGAATATGCCACGTACACTACTTTTGTTTATCGATAAGAATTCTGCTCTTGCCAAGGAAAACGCGCGCCGGGCTTGGGAAAATTACTGGAAGGCAATGGAAGGCACTTTAGATCCAAAGAAGGTCGAGACTGCCGTCGAGAACTCGATCGCCGGTGATCCTGAAGAGGTGCTTGAAAAAATTCGTCAAAAGTACGATAAAGAAGATCGTTTGATGCTTTGGTTTGATTTTAATAATCACGATAGCGACGCCATCAAAAAGGCGATGTCACTATTTGTAGAAAAAGTTGTTCCAAAACTGACATCGGTATAAAATTGTGATATTAATATCCCGTAAATAATCAAATGTTGAGGTGAAACATGGCTGAATTTAAAAATATGGGTGCTTATTTAAGACAAAAGCGCGTGGACTCTGGTTATACTCAAAGCGAGCTCGCTTCTTCGCTGGGCGACGTTCACAGCCAGTTTGTTTCGAATTGGGAGCGTGGATTGTGCGCGCCTCCGGGACATAGCTTGCATAAACTGATCGATGTTTTGCGTTTGAACCGCGAAAAATTGGTCGAAGTGATGCTGGCGGATTCTCGTCTGGTCATCGAATCGAAGGTCTTCAAAAAGAAATCAAAGTCTTCAAAGAAGACTGCCTAAATAAAGAAAAATAAACTGATTTCGTTCTAAAATCTGGCCAGTGAGTGAAAACTCTACTGGCCATTTTTTTGACAGTCCCTTGTGTTCTCGGAAGAATCTCATTGTTTCCGGGGGGCCGTATTGAGTTGAAAACTTTTTGCGGTTATATTCTTTTTCGACTGTCTGACCTTCAAACAGGGCTGGTCCCTAAGGAACGGTGCTATGAATCTGGCCGCTGCTTTTTCAACCCCGATCGAGTTTTCACCTTTAGACCGCACCGTGATGGAAACCGTCGAATCCTTGGCTCGATACATTTCGAATTATGGATATCCCTGCCGAGCTTTCACCCCGGAATCGCTGCAAAAATTCACGGCATTTCCGGAAGCGAAGAAGCGCGAAATCTTGGCGCAGTTGAATACGCTGATTCACGTCATCGTGCAAAACCAGGTCGACAACCCCATCGTTGATCCCAATGATCATCCCGAAAAAGGTTTGATTCAAAAAACGCTGGATTTTTACGGCTTCGAATTTCGCGATGATTTTTGGTCGGTCGTGGATAAAGAAGAAATCGTCGAAATTTACAATCAAGAAGAGATCCAGATCTTCCGCACTTTCAATT
Source organism: uncultured Bdellovibrio sp. (assembly GCA_966211795.1). Lineage (GTDB taxonomy): Bacteria > Bdellovibrionota > Bdellovibrionia > Bdellovibrionales > Bdellovibrionaceae > 21-14-0-10-47-8. The sequence goes on from CBIHNW010000011.1 coordinate 70,187, forward strand.
TTTTTAAAACCTGCGCGTACTCGCTGATGGAACTTTTAACCAATGAATGGTTTGTCCTGTGGGAGCGTCCTAGCATCGTGATCGAGAAGATGTTCGAAATTTCCCGTGCTTGCTTGAACGGCGAGAAAACCGGAATTCACAGCATGAACGTCGTTCCGCGACACATCTTGAAAGAGATCTACAATCCAGGACACCAAGAGAATCCAATCTCGCGCTCGGTGCTTTTGGATTTTGGTCACATCTGTCCAATCTACCGGTCCGGAACTTCGGTCATCGCCGGTATCGCCGTGACATCCAAAGGACGTCTGATGGGCGTCGGTGCCGAAACAGATCAAATCGGTTTTCTCTAAATTACGACACGCGTGAGCCGTGCGCGCATTTTTAAGCTGCGGATTTTTTAATCGGCTCGTCCTGGGTGTCAGGCATCGGCTTAGCCGCGGGCGCATTCGATGGGCGAACGAACTCGCCGAAAGTCCCGCGTCGTTTTCCCTCTAACCACGAATTTCCGATGATGATCATGTTGGAATGAACTTCGGGTGACTGGGTCAGCAGGCGGTGGGCTTTATCCAGTTGGTGCCACGGAAGATCCGGAAATGTGTGGTGCTCGATATGATAATTAAAATGCAACAGCACCAAGCTCTGAAACCATTTTGGGTACACGCAAGAGCGGGCGACATGATGCTGCTCCCACACCGGAAGATGGTCCTTGTTTGCGACCGCCGCCGCGTCTTCGATATAGGCCCCCGCATGGTGCGGAAAATTAATGGCTTCGACCAGGTAAAGGTAAAGACCGATCGATCCCATTAAAATTCCAAGTTGGGTGGTGTTCAGCATCACCACAACCCCGGTCCAAAAGGCGACGGGCACAAACAGGTAAATCCAGTACATCGGCTCTTTGATATTTTTCAGCCAGAGACGGGTGGCGTGCGCCCAGAACACCACGTGCTGCACGAAGGCTGGAAATGGAAGACGCATACGCCAACAGAAGCTCATCCACGTCTGCATTCTGGCCGAGCTTGCGGGGTAGCGCTTGACGATTTCCAGGGTCGGATCTTTGTCGACATTGCCGGCCCAATAATGATGCTCGAGATGGATTTTCTTCCAGAGATAGTAAGGTAAAAGACAAAGGCAGCCCGAAATCACGCCCATTGCCGAATTGAGAAAGGAATGGGGGTGAGCCTGGTTGTGGACGGCCTCGTGCATGAGACCGAAATTTCGAAAGATCAACATGCTCATCGGGAGAATGGCGATAAAATTCCAGGGCGCGCTTTGCACCAGCAGGCCCCAGATGGCAGCCAGAAAAAGGCCATCGATCAAAACATGCTGCGCGAGCTTTTTCTTTTGGAAAGAAAAATTCAATTGTTTGCGAAATCCCGCGTACAGTTCCTTGCGCATGCTTATCCAGCTTTCCAGATCTTGTTGATGTTTGGGCCAGCATCCAGTTGCTCGGGAAGTTCTTGCGGGATCACCAATTTATCTTCCCACAATTTTTGCACGAAAGAGACGTATTCGTGTTCCCGGCGGCTTTTGACTTCGTCTTTAAAGAAAGCCACCAAATCCACCAGATCACCGTGGCCCGAAGGCACGTCTTTCGCGACCAGAACGGCGCCCCAGTTCAATGCCAGATCATGGACCTTGCGATCCTTTCTCATGGCACCGGTCATGGCATCGGCCGAAGTGTGGATCGCCACTTCCGAGCAGCTACCCATCAAGACATCGCGCATGGAAAATCCCATCAGGTCTTTGCGGGCGCTCGAGTGGATCGTGAAGTGGCTGCAGACCAGAATTTGAGGTCCTTGTGAAGAAAGTTTGGCGCGATGAATTTCGCTCCAATTTGAAAAATAAGAATCACGCTGTAAAGTGAGATCTTTGGCGTCCATGTGGCGGTACAGGCTCATCGCTTTGCATTCGCCGTCCACCATCACCGCACAGACAAAATCCTGGCGGGTGAAATTGTCAGATTTTAAATCCGCGTCGCCATGAAGCTCTTGAAAAGCATGGCTCCAGACATCGTGCCAGCAGTCGTATATTTTTTTATACAACGATGCGTACTGCGTAGAAGGGTAGCGACCAGGACAGATAACAAATTGGACGTTCTTATTATCCATGCGATTGACTCCTAAATCTGAAGTTGTTTAAGAGATCGGTTCAGGATTGGAAAATCTTAAGAAGTATTTCGGTTTCTACCGATACTTAACAATAGCATACATAAAAAGTGTTTACCAGGTGTCAATCTATTTTAGTTTAGTTTTCACGGCTGGGAGCTCAATAACGAAGCAGGTGTGGGCCGAGTCTTGATTTAAGAATATTCGTCCGCCGTGATCCAAAATGAGAGTTTGGGATATGGCCAATCCAAGCCCTGTGCCAAGGCCACGTTCTTTCGTGGTGAAAAAAGGCTTCATGATTTCGCCCGCAATTTCAGCGGCGATTCCGCACCCACTGTCGGTGATTTGAATGCGGGTTCGCTGCTCGAATTGATCAGCGCGAATTTCAATCCATTTCTCTGTCGAATTTTGAAGGGCATCGATCGAATTCAAAATCAAATTGATCAGCACCTGCTCGATTTCCGAGGCGCGCACGGTGACAAAAAGATTGGGCTCGATCTGACGTCGCAACTGAATGCCGTTCTGGTGCAGGCGATCCAGGCAAAGCTCGATGACTTCGTCCAAAATCTTCGAGAGAAAAACCTGGGTCTTGGGGTCTTTGTCCGAATTGCGGCTGAAGGATCGCAGAGATTTTGTGACCCGACCGATGCGGTGGCTGGTTTGCAAAATCTTATTCAGCTCGCGGTCCAAAATTTCCGGCGTGAGCAACTGGTGATGAGCTTTGCGCAGCAGCTCTTCGGTCCGTCCGATGATGATGGACAGGGGATTGGTGATTTCATGAGCTACGTCGCAGGTCATTTTGCCGACGGCTGCCAATTTAGCCTGATGAATCAACGAGCTTTCCAGCATCTGCTTCTTTTGCATTTCCACGGCCGTGCAAACGATCAAGGGTCGGTCGTGAAGTTGAACCTGCACGACCTTTGAGAAAAGGGGGATCAATTGCTGTTGCAAGGACTCTTGAAAATTTAGAACACCTTCCCATTGCCGGCCTTGGCGGACCAAATTGATGACATTCTCGGCAAAATCCAGGTCGGGGCGCACATAAGCGCGACAGTCTTGGCCGGGCTGCATGCCCAGGCGAGAATGACAAGATTCATTGACCCATTGAATTTGATAAGTCCCGGGGTCGAAACTCCACACGAGATCAGCGTTCAGGTCCGTCACTTGGTTCTAAGCTCCACTTTATTTAGGAAAGTCGAAACCAAATCTAGCACAAATCTTCACAAAACAAAATAATATCGTATTTAATTAAAAGCATTTGAAAGAAAAATATTCGATGATTTCGCATGCTTTTTCAGCACTTCTGTTGGCCACCGGGCTCGCAATGGTGGGGATAGCAGAATCAGATAATGACCAGCGGCATCAATAGACGGTGATTTTTAAGAAAGCTTGCGCTTGTGACCTTCAAATTGCGGTGTTTGACTGCGCCCAACAGGGGTTTGAACGAGCAAGAATTGACTCGGCTAGAGCCTGTGCAGGAGGATAGCGAATCATGAGTGGAATGCGAATTCAGAATCTAATCGATGGTTTGTGGCAAGCTCCTTCAACCGGCGCTTATCTCAGCAATGTCAATCCGGCGACCGGCGAAGCTTTCTCGGAAATTCCGCGCTCGGGGGCCGAGGATGTGGACGTCGCCGCCAAGGCCGCGCAGGTGGCCTTTCCTTTCTGGTCGAAGCTGCCTGTGAGCCAGCGATCTCTGTATCTGCGCCGGATTGCCGACCGAATTGAAGCTCGCGCCGACGAATTTGCGGCGATGGAAAGTCAAGACCAGGGGAAGCCCGTGGGCCTAGCGCGAAGAATGGACATCGAACGTGCCATTCAAAACTTTCGTTTTTTTGCCGCCGAAATTTTAAAGCCCGAAAACGAATTCTTCTCAGAGGAAAAGTTCGCCAGCCAGGTCCTCCGAAAACCGGTGGGCGTGGCCGGATTGATTTCACCCTGGAATCTACCGCTTTATCTTTTGACTTGGAAAATCGCGCCGGCTTTAGCCTGCGGAAACACCGTGGTCTGTAAGCCTTCTGAATACACGTCGATGACGGCAGCCCTTCTGGGCGAAGTTTCGCTCGAGGTGGGTTTGCCGGCCGGGGTGTTGAACATCGTTTTTGGTCTGGGCTCGCCGGTGGGGGAAGCCATCGTTCGACATCCGAAAATTCCTTTGATTTCCTTTACGGGCGGCACCGAAACGGGTCGAAAAATTTATCGGGATTCGGCCGAGCACTTTAAAAAAATCAGTCTCGAGCTGGGCGGTAAAAATCCCAACATCATTTTCGCCGATTGTGATTTGCAACAAGCGGTGCACGTGTCTTTGCGTTCGAGCTTTTTGAATCAAGGCGAAATCTGTCTTTGCGGTTCGCGCATTTACGTCGAGGATTCCATCTATGAGCAATTCGTCGATGCCTTTGTTCTGCAGGCCTCGCATTTAAAAGTTGGCGATCCCAAAGCGGCGGATACGTTTCTGGGCGCTTTGGTTTCCAAAGAGCATCTCGAGAAGGTGCAGTCCTATGTGGCGCTGGCGAAAAAAGAGCACGGCAAGATTTTATGCGGCGGCAAAGTGCCCGATCATTTGCCGTCGGAAAATAAACATGGATTTTTTCTCGAGCCCACGGTGATCGTGAACCTTGCGGAAAATTCTCGCTGCATTCAGGAAGAAATCTTTGGCCCGGTCGTGACCATTTCTAAATTTTCGGGCGAGGCCGATGCGATCGAAAAAGCCAACGGTGTTCGTTACGGACTGTCGGCCACAGTTTGGACCGGGGATGCGGAAAAAGCCCAGCGGGTCGCCGCGCACCTGGATGTGGGAACCGTGTGGGTGAATGATTGGCTCTTGCGCGATTTGCGCGTGCCTTTTGGTGGCATGAAACATTCCGGTATCGGGCGCGAAGGTGGCCGGTACTCGATCGATTTTTTTACGGAAGCAACGACGGTCGTGACGAAAACAGGACCCGGTCAGGCAGCGAGGTTATAAGATGGCAGGAAAAATCGTGGCGGGTGCTTTGGCCCCGCATCCTCCGCATTTGGTGTACGCGGAAAATCCGAAACAGAATGAGCCCCGCGCCGAGTGCGGCTGGGAGACTTTGCGCTGGGCTTACGAAGGTCTGCGTGACAGCTTGAAGACGAAAGATTACGACGTGCTGGTGGTGCTCTCGCCGCATTGGCGAACCTATGTCGGCACCCACGTGCTGGGGATCCCGCAGGCAAAATCCATCAGCGTCGATCCGGTGTTTCCGCACCTTTTCCGTTATCACTATGATCTCAAGGTTGATGTTCCTTTGGCGGAAGCCATTCATGATGAAGGAAAAAAATCCGGTCTGGAAATGAAAATGATGCGCAATCCGGATTTTCGCATCGATTACGGTACGATCGTCTCTTGTCATTTGGCGAATCCCGCCTGGGATAAGCCGATCGTTTCGATTTCTTCGAATGCGGCATCCAGTTATTTCAACGTCGATGTCATGCAAGAGATGATGATCGAGCTCGGGCATTCCACCCGTCGAGCGATCGAAGCGTCGGGAAAAAAGGCCGTTTTGCTGGCAAGCAATTCGTTGTCGCATCGGCATTTCACTCAGGAGCCATCGCTTCCCGAGGACATGAGTCACGAGCACATCTACAATCACAGCCAATATCTGTGGGATATGAAGATGATCGAGCTGATGAAGCAAGGTCGCAGCAAGGATATGATCGCGTTAATGCCGGACTTCACCGAGCAAGCAATCAGCGAGACTGATTCAGGGGCCTTGACCTGGATGTTATCGGCGATGAATTTCCCAACGAAGCCCGCCAAGGTTTACGGTTACGGCACGGTGATCGGCACTGGCAATGCGGTGGCGGAATGGAGTTTGGTATGATCTTAAAGGGTTTTGTTCTTCCGGGCCTTCCCCAGCCTTTGCTGACTCCGAATGCAAATCCGGGTTACGCCAAATTGCGCCAAGCCTTTGATCAGGTCGCTTCGGAAATCGAAGCGTTAAAGCCGGATGTGCTTTTGATTTACTCGACCATGTGGCCCAGCGTCTTGGGACATCAGGTGCAGGCTCGCGAAACGTGCGAGTGGGTGCATGTCGATGAAGAGTTTCATGACCTGGGAAGCATCCCTTACAAATTTCAAATGGACGCAAAGCTTGCGTACGCGATTGTTGGGGCGGGGAAAAAGCGTGGCCTTCATATGCGCGCGGTGAATTACCACGGCTTTCCGATTGATACCGGCTCGGTCGTGGCGATGAAGCTGGTCAATCCGGGACAGAAAATTCCGGCGGTGATTTTTTCTTCGAATATGTACGCCGACCGCGCCGAGACCGTGGTGCTTGGCAAAGCGGTGCTGGATGGTTTGAAAGAGCAAAAGAAGACGGCGGTCGCGATCGTGATTTCGACTTTGTCGAATCGATTGCACGTTCAATTCACCGAGCCCAAGGACGACAAGATTCACTCCCTGAAAGATCAAGAGTGGAACTTGAAAGTTTTAGAATTCCTTGGCAAGGGGCGACTGGAGGACGTGGCACAACTGTCGCGACAGATTCACAAAGAAGCACGCGTGAAGAAGGTGAATAACTTTAAGCCCTTCTGGTGGCTTTCGACCGTCATGGGTCCACACAATCGCTACAAAGGCGAAGTGCTGGCCTATGAGCCGGTGTACGGAACAGGCAGCGCGGTGATCGGACTTGAACCCACCGAATACGCGGCCCGAGATTTGGAATTTGATGAAGACAGCCCCGAAGTTTTTGGTGGCGAACGAAATGTCCTCGCCGCCGCCGGGGGCGCCGGTGTTGGTGGCATGTCGTCACAGTCTTCGAATCCGGGATATCAGGACGAGGACATTCAGTAGTGAAAAACTCTCAAGTCTATCCCAATAGTCCCTTTGGGGAAAAGATTCCGGGCATTCCCACTGGCCGCGATGTCGAGTGGGAGCCTTTGGTTGATTACCGACGAAACGGTGTCAGCGAAAATACCATTCACGGGGCGATCGCTTGGTACAGCGGCGATAAGCTCATTCACTCTTTCGGCGGAAATGTTTTGTGTTACGGCCGAAGCATGATGAAGCTCTTTTACATCAAGGTTTTTGCCAAAGAATTGGCCGAGGAAACCAATTGGGAGCAAAAAGCCATCAGTGTGTCTTCGCACAACGGTGCCGCTGAACACGTGGAAGCTTCGCAAAGTCTTTTGACTGAAAGCGAGTGGGGTTTGATGCAGACACCGCTGGATTTGCCTTTGGTGCAATTCGGTCGACAGGTGCGCCGGCCAAGGCGTTGGTTTAACAATTCCAGCGGGCACCACGCCGCGATCTTAAAGGGCTGTCGCTTGAAAGGTTGGAGCCGCACGGGCTACACCCTGCCAAGCCATCCGGTTTTCAAAGAGTACATGAAAGTCGTGCAGCGATACCTCGGTGCGGATTGGCGTCCACTGCGGGTCGCGCGCGATGGTGACGGTCTGCCAACCGTATCGATGACGGTGAATGAGCTGGCTCGATGTTACGCGGGTCTGGCGCGCACCAAGAATGAAGATTGGATTTGGGAATCCATGGTCCGCAATCCCGACCTGGTCGGTGGTTTCAATCGCCTGGACACCACGGTGATGAAAACCGCGAAGGGTTCGGTCATCGCCAAAGAAGGCGCCGACGGATTATTGGGATTGGCGATCTCGCATCCCGATTATCCCGAAGGTCTGGGCATCGTCATCAAAATCGCGCACGGCTGGAATCCGCAGGCGACCTGGTACGTGGCGCGCGGAATTTTGGGCGTGCTGGGCATCGAGCTTCGCAACCCTTATCCGCTGCGACGGCAGAAGGCTTTCCTGGTTCCCGGCATCGTGCCGGACAAATACCTGTCGAAGCTTGAAAAGATTCACACCTGGGATGATTGGGATCCGGATCACGACCGCTGGTATTTTGATCCGAAAGATTTGGAGCTTTAAAAATGGAAAAGAACATCATCAATTCGAAAAAAGCTCCCGAACCCGTCGGTGCTTATCCGCACGCGCGAGTCGCGAATGGCTTCGTGTTTTTGTCGGGCGTCGGCCCCCGTAAGCCCGGCACCAAAGACATTCCTGGCGTGCACATGGATGTCCAGGGTCGAGTGCTCTCTTATGATGTGCGGCTGCAAACCGAATCAGTGATCGACAATATCAAGATTATTTTGGAAGAGGCGGGCAGCTCCTTCGAAAAAATCGTCGACGTTCAGGTCTTCCTGACCAATATGAAGCGAGATTTTAAAGAGTACAACCAGGTCTACGCCGAACACTTCGCAAAAATCCAAGCCACTCGCACCACGATCGAAATTGGTGCCCTGCCAACACCGATTGCCGTCGAATTCAAAGTCATCGCCCTAGCATAAGCTGGGATTTTGTCTCGTCACAACTGCGGAAGGGTCCTTCTTGTGAAATCCAGTATGTTGGATTTTTGACCAACATATTGGTCGAGAGAAAAAGGGCATCTTCTTATTTTCAAGATGCAGGTTGCCTTCGGGTTTTGCTTGAATGTTGGTAAATTGGAATTTCTGCCAATTTACCGACATTGGTGATGAGGGTTATCGATTGCAAACTCTCTGCTCGGATTTATGATTGTCTGGCCCGGCTATTTCAGATTTTCGATGCGTTTGACGGTGAAGCCCTTTTTGGTCAGAAGCTCGATGAGGGAGCCTTCATTTGCCTCCAAGTGCGCGGCCCCGACGGCGACGAAGGGTGTGCTGTAGACATCAAACAGGCTCGTAAATTTTGGCAGCCAAAGTTGGTTTCGGTCTTTCAATAAGCACTGCTCTTTGCCTTCGAAATCGTTTTGGCGAATCGTTTCGGCCTTGCCTTCGCGATAGTCTTCGGCCCATTTCAATGATTCGCGGATGCGATTCTCTTGTGTCGTCTTGCCGTTGAGAATGTCTTCGATTTCCTTCACGTAATAGCCTTCATTATTGGTCAGGCAGATGGTGACGTCTCGGTAATTGGGATTGTCGAGATGGCTGATGACTTTACCTTGTTCTTTCGCTTTCGTCTCCAGTCGATCATCCAATTGGAATTTAGAGCTGAGGCGCACGTATTCGCCATGGGACACCCGGACGGGCATGATCTCCAGCTCATGGGATAAAACGATGTAAGTTCCGTAAATGGAAAGCTTTGCCAGCAGAGTCGATGAATTGGACGGATATTTTTTTCTGCAGAAAGGTTTTGAGTTTTGCGAAGACTTCGGGTTTTAATTTTTTCTCAAGCAGTGGTTCGGTCGCGGCTCGGTACATTCGGTCGGTCAGCGCTTTGTCGAACTGTTCCTGCGATTCGCGACCACTTTCGCTGATGAAAACGTCGGCGCGATCAAAGTATGGCCAAAATGAATCCGGCAGATCTTCGCTGGTCACGCCAAAGTGCATGGTACCAAAAAGGTATCCGACCTTGTGATCTTTCTCGACTTGGTAGAGAAAGGGGCGCTTCACCCGGTATTTTGAATCCGAGGCGCAAGCCACCAATGCTAAGCAAAGAAGCGAAACCAAGATTTTCATTTGGAGAGCTCCTTTTTATCTCTTGAAAGAGCGCTTAAATTTGCTTTCCATTTTTCCGCCTGGCCGCGAATCGCGACCGGGTCGCGAATCTTTTCCGTAACGTGAGGGAGATCCTGGACGAGAATCATTTTCAGCGCGATTCGGCCGGCCCGATTCAGAGCGTGCGCCTTTGCCAGCCGGAAAATCGCGATCGACACGGCTATCGCGTCCCGGGCGCGTGTCTTTGCTCGGTCGCGAGTCTCGCTCGGGCCGGGCGTCTTTGCTAGGGCGAGAACCTCGAGCAGGACGAGCGTCTTTGCCAGGGCGAGTGTCTGAATCGGATTTGGCTTTCGATTCCGCGAACTTCTTTGCGATTGGTGATTTTTTGCCTTCGATCTTGTTGATCAGGAACTGATCGCGCTCAGTGACCAGATTGTAGACCACGCCAGAGCGGCCGGCACGTGCAGTTCGACCGGCGCGGTGGATGTAGTTTTCCATTTGCTTTGGCAGATGGTAGTTGATGACCCGAGCGACGTTGTAGATATCAAGGCCCCGGCCACCCAAATCGGTGGAAACCAAAAGATCGATCTCGCCGTTGCGAAATTTCTTAAGGTTCGTACGGCGATCGTTTTTATCCATCTCACCGCGGTAGACGGCGCACTCGTAACCGTTGGCGCGAAGCTCTTCGGCAACCTTGTCGCATTGTTCGCGGGTGTTGGTGAAGATCATCGTTCCGCCTTGAATTTTCTGGTTCAGGATTTTTTCAAACAATGGCCAACGTTTGCCATTTTCGACGATCAGATTTTTAGTGATCAGGCTTTGCGTCGTTTTGCCGCTACCTTTGCTGCGAATGACTTCGGCGTTCATGAACATTTCGTTCATCAACTCTTGCACCGTCGGAGACACAGTCGCCGAGAAGAGTGAAAGCTGCACGTCCTTAGGGCAGGCTTGAATCACAATATTCGAGGCCGTCAAAAATCCTTGATCCATCATCTGGTCGGCCTCGTCGAAGATGAGCATGCGCACGTCTGAGAGATCAATCAGCTCAAGCTCGAGCATTTCCACCAAGCGGGCCGGTGAAGCGAGCAGAACTTCGAATGCCGCTGCCGTATTTTTTCGAGCCATCGCCAGGGGCATGCCACCCAGGGCGGCCCGCACGCGAAGACGGGTTTCGTGAGTCAGCGTTTTCAAAACTTTCGCCACTTGTTCGCCCAGCTCGCGGCTTGGAACCATGATGACAGCTCGCGGAGTTCTCTCTTGGGTCACGGGGCTGCCATCGTCTTCGAGACTTTTAAGCAGATTCAAAAGTGGCAGCGAGTAAGCCAATGTTTTTCCGCTGCCGGTTTCGGAAACGCCAACAACCGATTGGCCACTCATCATCAGCGGAATGACCATGGACTGAATTTCGGTGGGTTTGAACAGAGATTGTTCTTTCAGGCTTTTCAGAAGTGAGGGGCGCAGACCGAAATCGGTAAATGAGTTCATGGCGGAATCCTTGGCTGATGGGAGAAGTTAAAGAGGTGTTTTAACTCTGAAAAAGGCTTTCCCATATAGAAATATGCGCTGTCCTCCATTTTGACAGCAAATTTTACTATTTTCACCGTGATCGACATTGCCCTGAAAGGCGGTCTTGGGGTAAATCCGTGAGCTCTATGCAAGCACAAACCGATTTAACTCATCCCTTGGCCGTCAAGATCCGCAAACAAATGGTCGAAGCCTTGGCCGAATACCAAATGATTCAGGATGGGGACCGCATCATGGTGTGCTGCTCGGGTGGCAAGGATTCCAGCATTTTGCTGGCCTTGCTGAGCGAAGTCCAGCGTCGGGCTCCATACAGTTTCGAGTTCGAGGCCGTGATGCTGGATCAAGGGCACCCCGGCTTTGACCCGACGGCTTTTGCCGCGTGGGTGGAATCCTTGGGAGTGAAGCTCACGGTTGTTCAGCGCGACACCCATTCCATCGTGAAAGAGAAAGTCACTTCGGGTGTCTTTTGTTCGCTTTGTTCTCGGTTGCGACGCGGGATTTTGTATGATCACGCGCATGAAAACGAGTTTACGAAGATGGCTTTGGGTCATCACCGCGATGACTTGTCCGAAACACTTTTGATGAATCTCTTTTACACCGGCAAACTGGCCTCGATGCCGCCGAAACTGAAATCCGACGATGGCCGCAATATTTTGCTCAGACCCTTGAGCTTTGTCGCCGAGAAAGATTTGCGCGAGCTGGCGGCGGCTTGGAAGTTTCCGATCATTCCTTGCAACCTGTGCGGTTCGCAAGAGGGGATGAAGCGGCAGAAAATTAAAAAGTTGCTGTCAGATTTGGAAAAAGACATACCGCAAATCGGCAATTCAATGCTGAAGGCGATGAGCAATATTCACGAGTCACAATTGATGGATCATCAGCTTTGGGATTTTGTGAATCTCAAAGCCGATGAGAAATTTGACGGATCGGAACTGCAGTTCTAGTTCTTCTTGGTTTTCTTTGAAACCGGAGCGCCACCGCGAACGATGGTGTAATCGCCAGCTTCGCCCACCAATTTGGAAATCTCGCCGGCGTCCAGTGATTTGCCTTCAGCCATTTCGATCGTGAGCTCGCCCTGTTGTTTCTTGGCGTTGGTCAATTTCGCCGAGCAGGTTGCTACTCCGTCCATCTTGCAGACTTTTTCTTCGATGGATTTTGCACAAGCACCACAGTGCATGCCCTTGACCTGAAAAGTCGTCGGTTCCGCCAAAGCAGACAATGAAAAGACCAAAGCGCTGATCGCCATAAAAATACGCATAAAACCTCCTGGGGTGCGACCAGTATAACATCCTGAAATGACCTGAAAATCGAAATTTCGGCGGGTCTTGCTCAAAGATCGGGCAGCTGGCCAAAGAAATGCAGTTTGCCAAGAAATTGCTGTTGATTCGCGGGAACGCTTTCGTTATAAAAGTCGCTCTTGAATCAATTACCACGCGGGGTGGTAGTTAAGTTGGTTATAACGTCCGCCTGTCACGCGGAAGGCCGCGGGTTCGAGTCCCGTCCACCCCGCCATTTCATTTGCCACCAATCCTACTCATTTTTCTAAAATTTCGCCAGCGGGCTCATGGCATTCTGTTGTTGGCAATCGGCGGATCTTCTTTTAGAGAGTAGATTGAAGCCTTTGATTAGGAAACTTTAACTCGCAAGTTTTCAAGGCCTGAATGATTCAGCATATCCTGGACTGCAAGCTCCACAAATTGTGCTTCTGAATATCCCAAAAGGTCGGCAAATTTTGCGGCCCGCTCGGCGCTTACGACGCGCCTATCATTTTCAATATCACTTAAATGCTGAATCGAAATGTCTAAAGATTTTGAGAAGTCCTTCAAAGTTAATTCTTCGCCCATGCGAATCGAGCGCAGTAGCCGTCCAAAACTGAGTGGACCACCTGCTATTTTTTCTAGGGCTTTTATGGCATCTGACTTTTTTATTTTAGTATTCATGTTTATCTACTCCTTCGACCAATACAAATTCAATACGGTCGTTCACGATTTTGTAATAGGCTCTGTAACTTCGACTCAGTCTTATTGATCTCGTACCTGTTAGCTTTCCTTTAAGGGGCTCATCGTGGTACCCAGGAATTTTTCTTACTTCTTCTAGACCCTGACTTTCCACTTCCATGACCCAAGATAACAACTTGTCGACAATAAACGATGGTGCTTTCCTTAGCTGCTTTTCAACTTGTTTGCTTAGTTTTACAGTTCTTATCACATTTTTAATGTACCCCTATCAGGGGTAAATGTCAAATATAAAAAAGAGCAGACAGCCTGCCCATCGTCAAGACATCAATTGGTATTACCTGACGTCAATCGACATCACAATTTGGCTAAACTAGTCAAATCTCTAAGCTAAACATTTGCAATTATAGTGCATTGGCAGATCCCGCCATTTTTTGAACCTCGAAAGGTTCAAGACTCTGAAATCCCTAAAAAATTCTGAAGTAAAATCTTCTGGTTCCGACGGTTGCCTGGTAGGGGATTCAAAGCTATGGAACAGACGATGGATTCACTTTTGCCACAGATCGCAGACCGAAAGCACTATGCAGAGCTGTTTAAGCAAAACAGTCATTGGGACCGGGCGATCAAATTCTTAATTGAGAAGCATAAGCTGACAGGAAACGTTCAAAGAGGAGTTCTGGGAAGCCATATTGTCTATCGAGTAGGAGATTGCTGGATTAAGCTGATGGCACCTCTGTTTGCAAAAGACATGGCGTATGAATTGAGCGGGTTACGCGCCGTTAGCGGCAAACTGTCGGTCCGATCTCCGGAAATTCTTGGCGAAGGCACATTAGAGGGATGGCAATATGTAATCCTTAGTCATATTGAAGGTAATCCGATTCGGAATGTTTGGACTAGGTTGGAACAGCAACACAAAACAAAACTCGCAGAACAAATAGCTCGTGTCACAATCGAAATTAGTAAGTGCAAGGCTGATGATGTTATCGAGAACCGCTTCGTGTGGAACGAATTCATCAAGAACCAGTACGTTTCTTGTGAGGAACAGCAAAAGAAAAAAGGACTTCCAGATGAATGGCTGGCGCATGTTAGAGAGTTTCTACACAGCTTTGATCTGTCTGAGTTTCAGGCGCACAATCAAGTTTTTCTTCATGCAGATCTCACGTTCGACCATTTTCTCGTTTCCCAAGATACTGAACCGAGGGTTTCGGGGATCATCGACTTGGCTGATTGCCAGATAGGAAATTTTGAATATGAGCTATGCGCTCCCACTGTTTTTATCTTTAAGGGCAGTCGGCCTCTGCTCAAACAGTACCTGACCCGATGTGGATTTGCTTTGCCGGATTTAAATGCGCGTTTTTCTGAAAAGCTGTTGGCCTGGTCTATACTGCACCGCTATTTCAGCATGATCAGCTATTTTCAAGAGGAAATGAAGGCTTGCGAACCTGGCGATTTTAAGTCGCTTGCTCAAAAGGTTTTTCCACTATCTGTATAATCAAGCGAGCAAATCAAGATCGCTATCATTGACTCGTCCCATTTGTCCCGCAAATTCATTTGCCACTAAGTCTACTTATTTTTTTAAAATTTCGCCGTTTAAATTTTTTCATTTTTTTGCTCTCCATTGCCTCTGCAATAGGCTCTCTCTGCATTCGGCATTCGCTGATTGCTTGGATGGCGCGTTTGCTAATTGTTTTTTTTGGTGGGTGGACGGGGGTTGAAGTGTTCGCTAAGATTTTGGTGCGTTTGAGTTTTGGAATTTTGCAATTTATTTTTGGTAGGAGTTGAGTATGAAACTGGTTGCTGTCGTTTTCACTTTTTTATCTCTCTTGAGTTGTGCGGGGGCGCCGCCGGCGGGGCGGAAGCTTTCGGCTTCTGAGGTTCAGGCTCATGGGTTTACGCGGGGGCAAGAACATCTAAAATGTGATAAGGATGCGACGCAGACGGAAACTTGTCGAAAGTTTGTTTGCACCAATCCTGTCGTGGGGGATTTTGAATGTTACGATCAAGAAGCGACGGAAGAGGACAAGAAGGAATTTCGTCGACAGCTCAATATGAAAGTGGCGGGGGCGGCCACCGAGAATTGTCAATTTGTTGAAAGCGGCAGTCCCGTTTCTTGCTCGAGCTCGTCAACGGAAAAAGAAGTTCGCACGCGCGTGATTTGCGTGGGATTGAATGAGACAAAAGCTCCCCAGGTGATGCGCGGAACCTGCGCGTTTGAAGAATGTTCGGGACCAGAATTTAAAACATGCAGTCGCAAAGGGAATCCCGCCGTTTTGCAATGGAAAGCTGATTTCAAAAAATAGAATTCTGATTCTTGGAGCAAAAGAATTCTGATGCCGGCCGGTTTGAGCGAAGAGATGCCTGAGCCGACCGGTGAACGATTCTATTTTTTGATCTTTCGCATGAGCTCTTCGAAGACTTCGGGTGAGCCTTCGGCTTTGCACCACTCTTTGACTTTGCTTTGCTGAAACGGGAATTTCTGGGCGACCAGAACGGCCTGGTCCAGGCATTCGCGGGCTTTGAAATGAATGTAAGAAGCCAGCCGGTCGCGAATGCAGTCCGTGGGCGAGTAGATGTAAAGTTTTTGGCCGTCGATGCTTTTCACATCGGGTTTGATATTGGTGTCGTCGCCAATTCCGGCAGGCCCAAACATGAACTCGACGAACTTGTCGCATCGAGGGTGAATGTAGTGTCGTCCCGAAGATTGCTCAAAGCCGATGGACTCCATCAGGGGTTTGATTTTTCCTTCGACGTAAGTTTTCAAGACAAAATCCAAATCACCGGATTTGTAAATTCCCTCCGAGTAAATCGCCGCGACGGCACCGCCCACCAGGATTGTTTCAATGCCATTTTTAGCAAGGTGCCAGGCAACGAATGTCCAGACGTCCTCTTCGGTGCAGTTTTCCCATTTTGGTTCCTTCACAGAACGGGCTTTCCTTTTCGTCGAGGACGGCGTCGAGTCTTAAAGAGATGCTGGCGCTCGGACAGCGGAATCGCTTCGTAGGTCAGCTCGATCAAATCTTTCACCGGCTTTGTCAGCGGGGATTTGGGATTAAAGGAATAGATTCTCGAGCGTCCCGCTTCTTTTGAAACCAGCACGCCGGCAAGTTCGAATCGATTCAACTGTTGGCGAATGGGATTGAGAGCCAGCTCAAAATCAGCGGCGATGGCCGAGGCATGGGACTCGCCGTAATGAAAAATATGGAGGAGAACTTTTTCTGCTGTTTTATTGCCAAAAATACCTTCTAACATGCTTTTAGCATCTACCATAATCTGGTCTATATCAACCAATTTATGGTCGATATAGACCAGATTATGGTAGGGTTTTAGGCGGGAGAGCGAGACAGCGGTCCATCAGTTGAAACCGTGGACAGAAGGGGAGAGAGAAGGCTTCGCCAGCCGAAGAGCCGCGAAGCCTTGAGATTTCTTACTGAAACTTTTCGGTTGGGTTGCCGGCTTTTTTCCAGCCCTGAATGCCGTCGGCCATCACGCTGACGTTTTTGTAACCAGCAGCGACCGCGACTTTAGCAGCCGAGTGTGAGGCCGTGCACATGGTGTTGGCGCAATAGAAAACCAGCTTGGCATTTTTGTCGGCCGGCAAGGTGCCTTTGGCTTCATACTGGGTGACGCTTTTCAGAGGTGTCGCTCCGGGAATGACGCCTTCTTCTTTTCGAGTTTTATCGTTGTTGGCATCGAAGATCGTGACGGGCTCTTCGCGGTTCTCCATGGCTTTCTTGAGATCAGCGGCATGAATCAGGGTGAAGCCTTCATTCTTTTTCGTTTGCGCGGCAGCAGCTTTCTTGTCGGCAGCGAAAGAAACAGAAACGAAGCTTGATGAAATTAAAACAGCTAATAAAAGTTGGTTCATAAATCCTCCAGTGTTGGTTCATCTAGCATGAAACATTCTTGGTCAGAGTCAATGAGATCACAGAACAGTCCATGCAGATATGCCGCGGCAAACCCATGACGGCGATTTCTTCAGAGGTCGTATGGGCTAAGAGTGAGTCAGCTCGTTCACGGTCTGCACAAAGTTTTTGATGTCCTTCATTTTTGGGATTTTGGGGATGACCGTATCGTCCGGGAGCTTTTCATGGGCCGTGATGAAAGTGATCTTTGTGGTCCGGTAACGTTCGGGATCTGCTTTTTGAAAGGCCTCGAGAAATTCGGGGCCGCTCATGGGTGCCATTTCATAATCGAGCAAAATCAGATCGATCGTCGGAAGCAGCTTCAATTTCTTCAGGGCTTGTTGGCCGCTCAAAGCCGTGTGGACTTCGTATCCGGCACGGGTCAGGACCATTTCTTCGGCCATCAAGACGTCGGGACTGTCGTCAATGATCAGAATTCGTTTCATTGCTTCCTCCTGAATGTTGGTGCTTCTCATTGGCGTGGCGCGGGATTTCGACCGTGAAGGTTGTGCCGATCACCGGGGCGCTTTCGACGAACACTTGTCCGCCATGGGCTTCGGCGATGCCTTTCACGAGCGATAGACCAATGCCCCAGCCCCTGATATTTTTCGTGGACGTCGTCGCGCGAGTAAAAATCTCGAACAGTTTGGCTTGATCTTCTTTTGAAATTGGCTCCCCGTAATTGTGCACCTTGAGCTGAATGCTGTCGTCGGTTGCGACCAAAGAAATGGTGACGGGTGTCTCTTCAAAACCATACTTGATGGCGTTGTTGCACAGGTTTTCGATGACCCTGCGAAGTCCGTCACAGCTCCAGTATCCCTTGAGCTCTTCCGGCCCACGATAAATGAATCGATCCGAGTGAACCACGGTGAGATCTTCGATGGTCGAATGAATGATCACAGGCAAATTGCATTCCGAAATTTCAAACGAGAGCTTTTCGCCAGCATTGATCCGGTTGGCATCGAGAAGGTTTTCGATCATCTTGTCGGTGCGTGATAAAGATCCGATCGCTCGCGAAAGAACTCGTTCCCGGGAATCATGCTCGTCTCGCATATCGATGGCCAATTCCAAGGACATGCGAGCGGCGGCGATCGGGTTTCGCAGATCATGCGCGAGTGCATTCGTAAATCGCTCGCGCATTTCCTTTTCTTCTTGCAGACGATTCTGGATCAGCTTCAGCTCTTCGATGTCCGTGCAGCTACCGATGATGACGCTGGGGACGCCCAGGGATTCTTTCTCGATACCGGCCCCTTTGACCAAATGCCAGCGGTAGACACCGTCATGGCGACGAATGCGCTGTTCAATCGCGAATCGGCCCGAATGCTGAACCTCGGCCTTGGCTTTTTCCCAAAGTGGTCGGTCTTCGGGATGAATGGCCTGGTGCCATCCTTGGCCTTCGCTTTCGGAAAAGGAAAGTCCCGAGTACTCGTGCCAGCGGTGGTTGAAGAAATTAGCGAAGCCTTCCAAGTCAGATTTCCAGACCAGCTGGGGGAGAGACTCGGCCAAAGTGCGAAAGCGCTCCATGCTGTCTTTCAGGGCCGCTTCGGCACGCTTCTCGTCGGTGATATCGATGTTCACGCCCATCATGCCGATCGGAGCTCCAGCGGTGTCAAATCTCAGTCGACCATTCGCCTTGATCCAGCGAATTCCCAAATCCTTGTGAACGATTCGGTATTCCAACTGAAAATCGCGGCGTTCTTTGATGCAGTTTTCATACTCGATAGCCACCAGGGGGCGATCTTCGGGGTAAATGGTCGAAAGAAAAACATCGTAGGTCAGCGATGGGCCCGAATGATCAACGCCAAAAATTTCGTACTGCCGATCGGACCATTTGATTTGCGGGGTGGAAAAGTCCATTTCGTAAACGCCGATCTTTCCGACCCGAAGGGCCAGGTCGTAGCGCTCTTTGCTTTCCTGAAGGGCGCGTTGCACCTCTCGCAAATCGTTGATGTCGGTGTTGGTTCCAAACCAACGCACGATCTTTCCATTTTCATCATGGATGGGATGGGCTCGCGATAAGAACCAACGCCACTGTCCAGATTTGGAGCGAAGCGGGAAGGTGTCTTCCCAGATCTGACCCGAGCGAATGTGCTGCAGATAATTCTGGTGGGATTTTTCGGCAAAATCCGGATGATGAATTTGATCCAGCCAACTGAATCCCGCCATGTCTTCAGGTTTGGTGCCCGTGTAATCATACCAGCGCTGATTGAACCAAAGGATTTCACCATTTTGATCGGCCATCCAAGCCATTTGCGGGATCGAGTTGGCCAATTCGCGAAACTGCGATTCGCTCGATCTCAGGGCCAATTCGGCTTTTTTGAAGGGCGTGATATCGGTGATGCCACCAATCCAGCCGATGACCTGTCCGCTGTCATCTTTTTCGGGAGTGTAATTGGCCAGAAAGTGCACGGATTCGCCATCTTTGGTTTCAACGGTGGTTTCGTAGGAAACTTTCTCGCCCGCAAGCACGCGGTCGATCTGTTCTTTGCCTTTCGTGTACACTTTTTCGCCCAAAGCTTCAGTCGGTGTCTTGCCGATAAAGTAAGACAGTGGGTGGCCGAAAAAATCGGCGAAGGCTTTGTTGACAAAGACGTACCTGCGATCTGAATCCAGCTGTGATAACAGCACTGGGACCGAGTCCGCTAGAAATTGAAGCTGGCGCTCGCTCTTTCTTTTCGCGTCTTGCACGATTTCAAATGCGGTCACGTCCCGCGAGACGACCAGCAATTTTTTGACTTGGCCATCGGGCCCTCGCATCGGTGAGATCACCACGTCCCACCACAGTCTCTTTCCGGAGCGAACCAGGTAGTAGCCAACAAAATGTCCACGTTCTCCACGGCGAGCGGACTGGAGCGCTTGCCGGGCCGCGCGCTGATCTTCGGGCCGCACCCAGAGGCCTAGCCAATCGACGCCGTTCAAGGATTTTGGATCTTCCAGTTCAAGGTATTTGTAACTGTGGCCCACGAGATTGAGCAGTCGGCCTTCGATATCTAAAATGGTGATGCAATCTTCAGAGCTTTCGAGAATGGACGATTGGAAGGCTTCGTTTTCGCGAAGCAGGATTTCGGCTTCCTTGGTGGCGGTGATGTCAAACATCGTGGCGCCAAGGCCGATGATTTCCGAATTCGGCAATTGGACCGGAAAATAGTTTCCCAGATAGTAATGCAGTTTTCCGGGATCTCCGGGGGGCCGGATGGAAGTTTCAATATTCAATTGGGGCGTGCCAGTTTCGATGATGTTTTTCACGAACGGGGTGATGTGCTTGGCATCCTCTGCCGGCAAAACCTGTTGCAGAGATTTTCCAATGTGGGCTTCGGGGCTGACATTGTTCATTTTCGCCAAGACTGAATTGATTTGCAGGTATCGCAAATCCCGGTCCAAAAATGCGATGCCGATCGGTGAACACTCCAAAAGTCCGTTCAGGGATGCGGCATAGACCTGGGCTCTTTCTTTTTCCGCTTTTTCTCTTTTCAATTCATCATGCGAGTATGTTTGCGCCGCCACTTGGATGCCGTTATCGATGGCATCAATGATGATGTCTCGGTCGACCGGCTCGATCGGGTGATCCTGTTCCAAATATTCAAAGATGACCTTTCTCAATATTTGGTATTCGTAGATGACTTCTTCCAGAGTGTATTTGGAAATCTGTGAACGTTGCTCGCCATGAACGGCGGCAATTTTTCTTTCCTTTTTGCTGACGATGCCGGGAACGTGGGTTTTGAGCTTGTGGATCAATTCATCTAAGAAAGCGGGGATTGAATCCAATAAAAAAATCGGAGCCAAATCCGACGCATGGCTGACAGATCGCCGAACCCGAGAGGTCCATTCGTTTAAAATCTGTCCGCTGAACCGGGATAACAACGAAGCAGCGCTTTCGCCTGATTCAGGCGGAGACTTGTGCGATCCCTTTAGGCTTTTCTCGTTGGGTCTTTTCGACTCTTGATCCTTCTGCACCGAACTCCTTGTTGCTGTCTTCTCTGGTGTGCGATCATCGCGAATTCCGCTTGGCATCACAAGTTTCAATCGCTTTTCATTGGCTTTTTAGTAGCAAAATCTTTACCAATCAGAATGTCGAAAAATCTAATGGACACACGAAAGGTTTGGCAATGCGAAACGCTTTCAGAACTGTGCAAAAAAACAGGTTCTCGGCCGGATGTAAATATTGAATGAATTGATCCACATTTGAAGGTGGGCAGGACTGGTGGGAAGTGAAAACATGAAGCAATTCAAGATCATTTTGATGGGACTGTTTTTAACGATGGTTCTGGCGTCTTGTGCGACACAATCGGCGTCGCCTGATAATGAAGCAGTTCACAATGCTTTAAAACGACCGCAGGTCATCAATGTCGGACCAGAATTTAAAAAATTTTGGCATGAGGCTCAGGGAAAACCGTTTGATCAGCAGTTGCGGCTTTGGAATGAAATTCTCGAAAAGCCTCACCAAAGTTTTTTCGATGCGATCGTGTGGCAGAACCCAACGAATCCAAAATGGGAAGAACGGAAGCTGCGACAGTTGAAAAAATATTTTGCCCTGTACCCACGAGTTTATCCGCAAATCGCCGCCAATTTTGATCACTTTAATCAAACCCTGGATTTACAAATAGCTCGGTACCGGAAGACATTTCCGGACGCAGTTTTTGATCTCACCATCTATGCGGCACCGACCGCGACTTTTAATGGCAAAGGCGGGGAAGGTGGCGACGGAGCTGACCCGGCTGGGAAAACGACGCTCGTGTTCGGGATCGATGTCTTGACTGAACGCCATGACAATCCGGACGTGCTTTATTCTCACGAGCTTTTTCATATTTATCACACATCGAAAATCGGGGTGAACGAACAAGTTTTTCTCAACCAAGGAAAGCTGACGTTGCCGCTTTGGCTGGAAGGTTTGGCAACGTATGTGAGCCAAGTTTTAAATCCTTCGGCGCCAGCGTCCCAAATCCTGATGTCAGAGGATCTGCCGCGGGTTTCTGCAGCTGATGTGAGGTGGCTGGCGAAAGAGTTTTTGAAGCAGGCAAACGAAAAAGCCTTCGACGAGAAAAGTCCCGAGATTTACAAACGATGGTTTGCCGTCGGTGTTGAACCCGTCCGAATCGGAATTCCCGAGCGTACCGGTTATTTGTTAGGCTTGAAAGTGGCCGAGCATCTTGGGAAATCGAATGCTCTCGCAGCAATGGTCAGCTGGGACATTGAGCGGGTTCACCACGAAGTCACAAAGGCTTTGGCAGAGCTCACTCAAGCGCCCGATCAGCACTGAATGGGCTCGGCAAAGCGATTCAAACTTTTACCAGTCGCGACCAAGGTCCAGTGTCCATTGAGACAGAAAGCCCCAGTGATTTGGGGAATTTGATCTTCATCTGAGGATGCGCTTTGAGAAGTCTCAAACTCTCAGTCAGAAACAAGACAGACGTTGGTCTAGCGCCATCGTTCGAATTTGAGAAAATTTCTGTGAATCGAAATGAAATTTCGGTGTGAAGGCCTCATTCCCCGAGACCTTGGTCGAGAGTGAAAACTGCGGTCGCGGAATTTTTTCTGAAAGCAAAATGTTGGCGCGACCTTTGCCTCTTTCAATTGTTAAGAGAAGCCTGAATGCATGCAATCGGGATGATGGCTTGCGGGATTCTCATCAACATCAAGGAGGATATATGGCATCAACAATTTCAACTGAATCCGAAAAGAATTCGTCCAACCGCGGATCGGCATCTGTCAACGCGGACCGAGCACAGCAGAGTTCCCAACCCAGCAAAAATCTGAAAGGGCAATTGGGAGATCCCGAATTCGAAGTGAAGCAGTTTATGAAAAACTATGCGCAGGCCGTGCGCGATGGAAACCTCGAGGAGATTTTGTCTTTTTACTCGGACGACATCGAGGCCTTTGAATGTCCACCGCCCCTGGCTTTCCACGGAATCGGCGAGTACAGTCAGAATTGGAAATCCCATTTCACCTCTGAATTTAATTTTCCGGTGACCTATGATTTTGTCGGCGAAAAGATTTTTGCAAACGGACGTCTGGCGACTTTCACGTCACTGCTGCATGTTCGCGGGACTTCGAAAAAAAACGGCGAAGACATCGAGTCCTGGTTGCGACTGACCTGCGTGCTGGAGAAATCTCAAGGCTATTGGCAGATTGTGCATGACCACATGTCGGTTCCGGTCAGTGAAGAGGGGCGAGCCTTGATGAACCTTGCGCCCGATCAGACTCAGGCGCATTGACGCAGCGTTTCGATGCGCGTGGGTATGACAGCATTCCTGAAAAGGCCTAATCATGTGGAACAGACTCTTTAAATCCAGATGGTACCGCCAATGAATGCACAATTTCAAAAGAGACACGTCCGTCGGCCCACGCCATTTCATCCCACGAAAGACAATTTCCATGCTAGATCGACAAGCTTCTAAAACCGAAAATGGTTTGTCAATCGCGCCCGCCATGTGGCCCGCGATGGTCATCACTCACATCCGCCGCCAAGGCGTCTTGGACTCGCGCATTTTGTTGATCAGCTGTTTTGCGATGATCTTGGGCGTGGTCGCTTCGGGTGTGGCGCAGGCCTTGACCCGCTTGATCGGCTTTTGCACGAACCTTTTCTTTTTTCATCGCTTCTCTCTTGAATTCATCGATCCTGGAAATGCACCGAATTGGGGACCTTGGGTTATTGCGGTGCCGATCATCGGGGGCTTGATCGTCGGCGTGATGGCTCGCTACGGATCCAAGGCCATTCGTGGTCACGGCATTCCCGAAGCGATGGAGCAAATTCTGACCAATGAGAGTCGCATCCCATGGCGGATCGTATTTCTGAAGCCCTTGTCGGCGGCTGTCGCCATTGGAAGTGGTGGACCTTTCGGAGCTGAAGGACCGATCATCGCAACCGGTGGCGCTTTGGGTTCGTGGCTCG
The DNA here is from genome assembly GCA_966211795.1 of uncultured Bdellovibrio sp. Taxonomy (GTDB): domain Bacteria; phylum Bdellovibrionota; class Bdellovibrionia; order Bdellovibrionales; family Bdellovibrionaceae; genus 21-14-0-10-47-8. The sequence continues at coordinate 94,007 of CBIHNW010000011.1, forward strand.
GACAGGTTTTAAAAACGACCGCCATCGAGAGAAAAACTTTGTTGGCGGCCGGTGCCGCTGCCGGAATGACGGCCACGTTTGGTTCGCCCATTTCTGCGGTCTTGCTCGCGATCGAACTTTTGCTATTTGAATTTCGTCCGCGCTCGTTGATTCCGGTGGCGCTTGCTTCGGTCACGGCCAGTGCCGTTCGAATCGCCATTGTCGGCACAGCACCCGCGTTTTCAATGCCGGTCCTGGCCGCGACTTCGGTTTCAACGATTGCCTTTTACGGAGCGATGGGGATTTTGATTGGCTTTGCCGCGGTCTTCGTGACTCGCGCCGTGTACCTGGTGGAAGATCTTTTTGAAGAGCTTCCGATTCATTGGATGTTCTGGCCGGCTTTGGGCGGTCTGGCCGTTGGCGTGATCGGATATTTTTTCCCGAAAACTTTGGGCGTGGGTTACGCTAATATCGATGCCATTCTCAGCAACGAGTTTGCACCAAACTTTCTTTTGATCTTTTGCTCGATGAAATTTTTGTCGTGGGTCATTTCTCTGGGGAGTGGAACCTCCGGCGGAACCCTTGCTCCTTTGTTCACCATTGGTGGCGGTCTCGGGACCTTAATCGGTGTTGTCGGACAAAAACTTTTTCCGGCATTGAATCTGGATTTAAAGGCGGCAGCATTGGTCGGAATGGCCGCGCTTTTTGCCGGGGCCTCGCGAGCACTTTTAGCTTCGGTGGTATTTGCTTTTGAAACCACCAGCCAACAGTTGGGTCTGCTGCCACTGCTCGCGGGATGTACGGTCTCTTACGTCATTTCCAGCTATTGGATGAAAAACACGATCATGACCGAGAAAATCGCCAGACGTGGCGTGAACGTGCCCCACGAATACGCACCGGATTTTTTAGATACCATCATGGCGCAAAAACTTTGCAAACGTCCGCTGGTCACGGTGTCGGCCAACGAATCGGTTCAGGCCGTCATTCAGAAAGTGCAATCGGGACAAGCTGGATTTTCTCACCAAGGCTTTCCGGTCATTGACGAGGCCGGTTTGCTGATTGGCGTGATCACGAGACGAGATTTTCTGGAAGCCAAAACGATTGAAGGCCGTCTCGTGAAAGATATTCTTCGTCGACAACCCATTTATGCATTTCATGACCAAAGCTTGCGTGAAATTGCGGATCTGATGACGGCCGAAGAAATTGGGCGCGTCGTGGTGGTTACGCGCGGTGGTCCGATGAAACCATTGGGCATTGTGACTCGCAGCGATTTACTGTCAGCTCATAGCGCTCGCTTGAAAGAGATGCGCCGGTCCGAAGCCAAAAGAGGGTAAGGCGATTCACGTCGATCTCGACATTTATGAAAAATTAGAAGATTCTGATGCCATGAATGAAACTTTGGCACAATTCGTCTCATTTCCCGGGACCATCCATCTCATCGATAGCGATCAGAAGCTGCTGGCAGCCGTTGAAAAAATAAAGGCTGCCAAAGAATTCGGATTTGATACCGAAACGAAACCAAGCTTTAAGAAGGGCGAAGTCTTCAAGGTTGCTCTGTTGCAACTGGCAACCGAGACGGACGCTTTCCTGATTCGCCTGCACTTCGTTTCCAAGTTTCATCACCTGAAAGAAGTTTTTGAAAATGAAAGCATCCTCAAAGTAGGTTTGGCGATTCGTGATGATCTGAAGCAGCTGAGAAAGACCTTTGAATTCGAACACAAGAATTTTATCGAGCTGCAAACGCTGGCGAAAGAAAAGGGTTTGAAAAATATGGGCCTGAAGGGCCTGACCGAAGAGGTCCTCAACGGTTTTCTATCCAAGGGCCCTAAGTTGACCAATTGGGAAGCGCACACCCTGAGCCCTCAGCAACTGATGTACGCCGCCACCGATGCCTGGGTGGGATTGCAAATTTACCGCAAAATGATGCTTTGAGCGAAAGGATCACGAGATGGATTTCGATCGATTTTGGGATGCGCCTGATCATCAAATCCTGGCTTTGTTGATCTCGATCGCACTGGTGGCGATGGGGATTGAACTGATCATTCACCCCAAGGCCTATGATGTTGGCGATACGGTCGTGAATTTATCGATGTATGTCGGTTTTTTTCTCATCGACATGGTTTGGATTCCGATCGTTTATCAAATCTTTGTCCTCGTTCATGATCACTCTTTCTTTCAAATTGGCGAAGCCTGGTATTACGGTGGTTCTTCGGCCTTGAGCTGGCTCGCGCTTTTTGTTCTGGATGATTTCTGCTATTATTGGTTTCATCGCACCAGCCACAAAATTCGTTTTTTCTGGGCGTCGCATTCGGTTCATCATTCCTCCAATCGCTTCAATTTATCGGTCGGGTTCAGGCAGACTTGGTTTCCATTTTACGCCTTTGTGTTTTGGCTGCCCTTGGCGATCATTGGTTTTGATCCGCTGATGATATTGACGATGCAGATGCTAAGCCTTGCGATTCAAGGCTTTCTGCACACCGAGGTGATTCGCAGTTATGGCATTTTGGATCGATATTTAAATTCACCTTCCCATCACCGCGTTCATCACGGATCCCAACACAAATATGTCGACCGAAACTTTGGGGCCGTGCTGATCATTTGGGATCGGCTCTTCGGAACGTTTCAAAAAGAGGAAGAGCCGCCGATTTATGGTATTGGCGAAAAAGCTTCCTACAACCCTTTGCGGGTGGCTTTCGGTCCATTTCTTTATCTCATGAAAAGGGAACGTTCATGCGAACACTGATGATGATTTTGATTTTGATGTCGTCGATGGGCTGCCAGGCGCAGTTGCTCAAGTGGCAACGAAATCGCACCGTCGAACACTCGGGCCGGATTGAATCCTATCAAGGACATGTCAATTTGAGCATTGCCGGCGAGGTCTCTGAATTGGATCTGTGGTTTCAGCGACCCAACCATTTCTTAGTCGTCACGAAAGCCGGAGAGATTGTCAGAAATGATGGATCGACAATGGAGATGTATGATCCAAAAACCCGGTTGCACACGGTTTTTAAAAATCTTCCGTTGATTGATGAATCTGCAAGTCAGCGCCTGATCGGAGATCTTTTTGATCAGAGCATGAGCGCTTTTACCTTCACGCTCGGAGGGTTCGGAAAGGTCGCTGGCCGCTCGGTCATCGAGTTGCGATTGAAGCCCAAAGGCGCTTCCGTCGTGCAGAAAGCCACCTACCAAATTTTTGATGAGTTTTCGTTTCCCCTCAAGACCATCGTTCAGTTCCCAGAGGGGCAAAGTGCTCAGTATGAATTTAGCACCATCAGTTTCAATGAAAAATTCGAGCTGCCAAAGGCCCAAATTCCCAAGGATGTCCTGAAGATTGAATGGGATTTCAATAAAACCTCGCCCTTAGAGCCCTCGGTTGCCAACGTGCCGCAAAATTTGAAGCATGAAAAAACTTTGAAGCATGATCCGGGAATGGTCCTGAATTATTATCGAAATGGTGCCGAATATCTTTCGGTGATGCGTTATCCGAATTTAGGAAACCCACCGGCCAAAAAAGGAATTCAGATCAAAGTGGGAAAGAATAACGGATTTCTATTTCCGGGGCCGGTTTCAAGCACGTTGATCGTTTCCGTTGGAAATACGACCTATCTTTACTCTTCAAATTTATTGGTCGATGACCTGATTGCGTTTGCATCGGCTTCAAAATAGCAGCTGCCGGTCACGGGCTTCAGCGAAAGCCTTTAGCCCTTTTGGTTTTGCTTTCGAAACTGAAGGGGAGACTGGCCGCTCTGGGATTTGAAGAAGCGTACAAAGTAATTGGGATCATCAAACCCCAACTCGTAGCCGATTTCACTGACCGATAGCTGGGTGAAGATCAGAAAGCGTTTGGCTTCCGAGATGATCCGCTCTTGAATCAAGCTTCGGGCCGAATGTCCCGTTGTGCGGGCGATTCGCATGGTGAGGGCCTTTGCATTCAGTCCCAATTGCTTGGCATAAAATTCGACATCGTGGTGGAGCTTAAAGTGCTCTTCAATCAATCCGCGAAACTTTTGGGTGACCGAAGCCTCTTCCTTTTTCTGACTGTAGATTTGCGGGAAATATCGCAAGAGATGAATGAGAAACTGATTCAAAATATTTTGCAAATAAAAGGAAAATCCGAATTTCTTTTGATCGGCTTCTTCGAACATCGAGCGGACCAAAGATTCGATCTTCTCGCGGTCTTTCGTGGGGATTGATATGGCGTCTGGCAGCAGCGAAATCAGACGCAAGAATGTTTGGTGTCCGGCAGGATCTTTCAGCAAAGACTCGTCCGTGTACTCGAGAATGTAACCTTTCGTTTGTGGGGACATTTTCCAGATGTGCACTTCACCTGGTTTGATGAAAAAAATCTGCCCCGGGTGGACCTTGTACTTTGCAAAATCGATTTGATGCCAGCCCGAACCTTTGAAAATCCAAACGATCTGTACAAAATCATGTCGGTGCGGAAAAGGGACCTTGGGATTCAGTCTGTCTTGCAGACGTTCGATGCGGATGTCGCCGCGGGCGGCCCGGGCAACACCCAAGGCGCTGATGGGCTGATGAAGATGCTGATTGTGTTTTTCAGCCACAGGCAGTCTCCGTCGATTTTTTTAGGATGGATCGTTTTTCTGTTGAAGTCGATCGATCAGATCATAGTTTTTTCCGGCATGGCTACCTTCCGTATGGCTTTTCTCATAATCAAGCGCAGTTTTGCCCGTGATCCCAACCCATTCGGGCCAAAACACCATGAAAACACCGTAGGCCAAGATGGCGGCAATAAAAACAATCACGATTCCGACCAAAATTCCGAAGCTCATAAGGGCCTCCATTCATGCTTTGATTATAATCTGTGGCTAAGTCTACTTCCAGAGCGCGAGTTCACATAAAATAGCACAAACTTCACGATCCGTCCATGGCCGGAGGGTGAACTGACGGTCATCGGAACACCATTGCGAGCTGCAGCTTTGATTTTGCCTTTTTGACAAGTCGGGAGTGAAGTCGTAAATCTTTCGATCAAAGGATGAAGCATGAAATACCAAATTTTTCTGATCGCCATTTTCACTTTGCCGCTGATCTCTTTCGCGCACGTCACCATGGAAGCCAATCACGCGAATGCCGGTGGCTACGCAAAGCTCATCTTCAGCGTTCCGCATGGTTGCGATGGCTTAGCCACCACGAAAATCACCGTGCGTCTGCCAGAGGGGGTTTTATCCGCGAAACCGCAAGTGCATCCGGGTTGGGAAATTTCAACCAAAGAAGTAAAGCTTAAAAAACCCACCCTGCTTCATGGGAAGCCCGTCACCGAAACAATCTCGGAAGTGAGCTGGTCAGGTGGTCCTTTGCAGGATCAATTCATGGATGAGTTCGGTTTGTCGGTGCTTCTTCCAGATCGTCCCGGAGAGACGCTTTTGTTTCCGGTGATTCAAGAATGCGGCAAGCAAACTTCGAATTGGACCGAGTCAGGGCCGGAAGGAAAATTTCCAGCACCCAGTTTGCTGTTGCTAGGGAAATTAGAAAAGCAAGAGCATCATCATCATCATTGAGCCCGCAGATCAATCTGATGATTTTGAAACTGACAGACCCCCAAATCAAGTTAAAGCACTGATTTAAAGTTTCAATATAGGAATCCAAAATCGATTGCGCCTGAACACACACCGCCGTCCGCGTGGCCTTGTGGTGCGATCGTCTCGATGTATCTTGCGGATGAAGAGATTGACCAACGATATTTCTCAAAACGAAAAGATGAACTGAGGGTGGACATGGCCGAAGCCTTCTTCGTGGGCACGACCCAGCGACTTGCAAAACAGAAATGAGTTGTCGTTTGCTCGTCTGGTCATTGCTGAAAATTCTTTGCGCATTGGAAAGAGGCTGTTAGGATTTTGCACAAATGAAAATTTATTCGTGGTTCATCTTCTCTCTTCTCATGTTCATCGGCGGAGTCCTCGTGAGTGGCTGTGCCGTTTTCTCAAAAAAATCTGCGGCCGAAGTGGCGCCGGATCCAGCGCCCGTTGTCGCATCTCCAGTGATCAAAGCGATTCCGGGCAAAGCCGTGGTCTTTATTTACCGAGAAAAGGATGATTGGGCAGCAACGCGCAATCCAAAGATTTCTCTCAGTGAGCAAATTCTTTTTGAAGCCAAAGTTCAGCAGTACAAAAAGCTCGAGCTTTCGCCAGGTGATTACGAGTTCCTGGTGACGGGCTACGATTTGGGAAATTCGGCGCTGAAAGCGAAGTTTGATTCGGATAAAGTCTATTTCATTCAGTTCTCGGCCAAAGCGGGCCGGGAGACCGGTCGTCATCTGTATTTGGTCTCGTCGTCCCAGGCGCAAAAAGACATTCAGAATTTTAAAGAGATCAACTAGCTGTCATGTTCCCGCCGATGCGAGCTCTGTACCTTCAGCTGATATCTCTTCTTTCCCATAGAGTAAGCTCTGCAAGGTCGCGGTGAGCTGGGGAACCGGTAAAGAGAATCGAATTCCAAAGCCGCGGCCGCGATGCAAAGCGCGGTGATCATTTTTCCAGGCGACCGTGCCCGGGATGTAATACATTTTACCTTCAAAGCGAAATGCTAAACGCACGGATTCGCCTTCGCCGGGCAATTCATCGTTCCAGCTGACGAATGCACCTTTCGAAGTCAGATCCAAGATTTCGCTGAATGAGCCTTTATCTCCCATGGTCACAAGAGATGAAAGATGGAGGGGCGTTCGGTATTCCTTTTCCACAAAATTGGTAACGTCGGCATTTCGAAACTCGCGCATTGAAGCCGCACCAAAGTAAGTGGAATAAACGTGAATCAACGTCTGTTTTTCTTTCAGGCTCAGGCGCGACCATACTTCCTTTTGCTCGAGACAGAAATATTTCAAGGTCTGTGGTGTGATGACAGGATTGATCGTCAACCCTGATTTGGCCTGCGGATAATGAAAGCGCGGATCATCGCAGGTGATCATAGAGCCTAGATTTTTATAACGGTCTTCGCGGCCGAAATCGCGCGTGACCTTGTCAAAGTGTTCGGCCGAAAGATCCATCGTCATGTGAATGGCCGCCGCCCCATTCAGCGATCCGTATTGCACAGGCTCGCCATTTTTTTCAAATTGCCACAGAGCTTTGTAAAAATCTTCGGATTTCGGATGCACGACGCCGATCATGTAATTGCCGCGAAAACAGTGGCGGCAATAGTTGTACAAATACTTCATGAGCAAAAATGAAACGCAGTGGCTGACCCGGTATTGAACATCAACGGCCAAGGCCGATGCTTCGACCAGAACTTTGCCCTGGCGACGGAAGCGGTTGTTCTCTTTCAAAAATTCACGGTCCGAAGGCAAACCCGAGCTCGAATCCTTGATGGCGCTGACGGTGCCGATGACTTTGCCATTTCGTTTGGCGACGATGATGGTTGAGGTTGGCAGGAAAGAAAAAAGATTGCAACGCAATCCCGATGGTTGCGGATCGATGATTTTAATTCCGACGTAGCAATCATGCAAAAGTTTGTAAGCGCTTTGCAGATCTTCTTGGGTTTGCGCGATTTCCACGCGAAATTCCGGATTCTGAAATTCAGCCGGCACGTGCGCCATTTTTCGGTAAAGTGCAAGCCGTTGCTTTTCACTGAGCAATTGGAATGCTTTCCGCAGAATCTGTTTCATAGCCGATCCCCCATCTGCTTTCAGAATAACGTTGGGGTCAGCTCGCTTCCATGAATGAAAATGAGCGGATAATTAAAGAAAGGCCTGTCGAAACAGGCGCTTAAGAAATTTTCTCAATCCGATACGGTCTTTTATTTATCTTATATTGAGTTTTAGGGCTGCCGTTAAGGAGCCCGTTTGCCATCAGCCGCCGGTCGGGCGTTGTTTTTCCCGTTTGTGGACGTCACCGGTGCACGGTTCTGGTTTTCGATTTTGGCGCTCATGCGACGATCCAGGTCTTCAATCTGGGCCGCCGTCAAACGATGGATGTTTGTCTGATTGTGATACAGTCTGGCGGCGGTCACGATGTCCGAAGATTTAAATCCATTGTTCTGCGCTTTTTCCAGCAGCATTTCGATTGTCATGGGAGGGGCTAAATCTTCCGCACTGAATTCCTCTTCCACCTTCAATGTTTCGGGGGCCGCCGTTGCTTTGGCTTGAGCGCGAGCAATGTCGGCTCCGGTTTCGGCACGAAGATGATCGAGGAAATCTTTAAACGTCACGTTGCCAGTGAGTTCAAAGCCCACCTCAAACGCCGGGCTGTTGCTTTTCACGACTTGAAAGACCCGCGTGATTTCACCGTTTCGCTCTTGCAAAGAAACTTCAACCATGACGTCGACAAAGTATTCAAGACCACTTGCGGTCATCGGTAACACCCGGCCGACTTCATTGTCCTCTTTCGTTTCTTTTCCGCGGGCCGCGATTTGATCGACGATGACCACGGATTTACCACTTTCCATGCAAAGTCTGCGCAGCACACCTTGCAACACCATCTGGTCTGCCGCCAGTTCTTCAGCGCTTGGTTGAGCCAAACCGTCTCCCGTGCGTTGTCGAACGGCATTGATGGTTTCACTGTGTTTCGAGCCAAAATAAGCAGCCCATGAGTCCAAGGCAAAGCAGCCATAATTTTGTTCGCGACCTTCGCCGGACAAAGCCCAATCGATAAATTCTGGAAGCTCATCCGCCTGTTCAATTTCCAATCCATCAAAGTCAGTGCCGACACCTTTCAGCAGTCGCGACTTTCTTTCTGTGTCAAACACGCAAAGTCGGCCAATTCCGGCATCCACCATGCTGCGGACAAACACGCTTTTCCCGACACCGGCGCCTCCACGAATCGCCATCACCAATCTTTGATTTTTCGGCTGTCGGCTTAACGGATTGATTTTCGGTTTCAAATTCGGCTTCATGAAAAAGACCTCCGGTGTCTTTTGAGTATGGACACAATCAGCCATTTGTCAGGGCGAATTATTTTTGATTATTAACAAAAGCCATTCAGATCAGGGAATGGCTTCGACCGTGTTAGATGGCAATTCGATCGCGATCGTGCAAATGAAGGTGCTGCCTTTTCCGATCTGGCTGTCGGATAAAATCAGATCGCCACCCAAAACCTGAGCCAACTTCTGCGACAGACTGAGACCCAAACCGGTGCCGCCGTAGCGGCGGGTGGTGGAGTTGTCGCCTTGCACGAAAGGTTGGAACAAGCGCTTGGATTGTTCTTTCGAAATTCCGATGCCCGTATCCTGCACCTGGATTTCCAGCATGGCTTTCGATCCAATCGAATCTTTTTTAAGCACACGGGTCCACACTTTGATTCCGCCACGATCCGTAAATTTGACCGCGTTGCCGACGATGTTGACCATGATTTGCCGCAGTCGCATCGGATCGGTGATCACGGTCTCGGGTAGAGATCCATCCGAGATGAACTGCAGGGAAAGAGCTTTCTCCTGTGCCCGGATCTCGAGAATGGTTCTGACGTCTTCGATGATTTCGGGAAGATTGAATTCGATCGGGTCGATTTCAAGTTTTTGCGATTCAATTTTGGACAGATCTAAAATCTCGTTGATGGTCTTATGCAAGATTTCGCCGTTGCGCTTGATGCGAAGGATGCAGTCCATGCGTTCCGCTTCGGTTTGATCGGGATCTTCCATCAGGTGCGCGAATCCCAGCACGGCCCCCAGCGGGGTGCGGATCTCGTGACTCATGTTTGCTAAGAACGCACTCTTGGCGGCACTGGCTTCTTCGGCCTGAATTTTGGCCGCTTCCAATTCATCAGCGACCATTTTCTGCTCATGAATATCCGTCGTCGTCGCGTACCAAGTGACGATGTGACCATTGAGATCGCGAGCCGGGGTGGCGCGGGTCAGGAACCAGCGCAGCTGACCATCGGCTCGGCGCAAATTGTGCTCGATGGAAAATTCAACTCCGAGAGAAATTTTTTCTTTGTAACTCTGAATCGATTCTGGGGTCGTGATCTGGTAAATCCACGAGGTGTCGCTGGCTAGTTTTTCTTCATTGATACCAAGGAAGCTATAGGCCCGGGAATTCATGTAGGTCAGTCTTCCGCTAGGGCTTGCGGTCCAAACCAACTGCGGCATGGCATCGGCCAAATGTTTAAAGCTTGTCTGGGACAGCTCCAAGGCGGCCTCGGCCTGGCGGCGTGCTTTGCGATTTTGCGCCTCTTTGAGCTCGCGGCGGATGGCCGGAATCAAGCGCATAAAGTCGCCCTTGATGATGAAATCGTTGGCTCCCGCCCGCATCATTTCGATGGCGCGGTTTTCACCGATTGTACCCGAAACGATGATCACCGGAAGATCTCGGCCCGAAGCTTTGATGATCTCCATGGCCATCACGGCATTGAACTTTGGCAGGCTGTAATCTGCCAGTGCGATATCCCAATGTTTTTCCTGCAGACATTTTTTCAATTGTTCAGCGGTCTCGACGCGCTCAAGCACAACATCAAAGTCATGCAGACTGAGATGCGCTTCGACCAGTTCGGCATCGGCGGCCGTGTCTTCGATGCAGAGGACATGTAAGGGAATGCGGATCATGCCTGAGCGTCCTCGAAAGGATTTCGCGGAGGCGATTGATTGTGGCAGATCCAGAAGCGGGCCATGTCGCCAATCGTCCTTCGATATTCTTTAAAATCAATCGGTTTTCGGATGTAGGCGTTGGCGCCCTGGTCGTAGCTTCTCGTCAGGTCTTTTTCCTCAAGCGAAGAAGTGAAGACGACGACGGGCACGTTTTTCGTTAGTGCATCCGAGCGCAGTTTTGCCAAAACCTCAAGCCCTGTCACTTTCGGCAGTTTCAGGTCCAGCAGGATGAAATGCGGCCATTGGGGATCGGCATCCCTTTTTTCTTCATCGATCCATTGCAAAGCTTGCGCGCCGTCTCGTTTGATCACCAGTTCGAGCGGAATCTTCGTTTCATCCAGCGCGATTTTCGCGAGCTCCTCGTCATTTGAATCATCGTCGACCAAAAGAATGATCGGTTTTCTTTTATCCATCGATGCCGCCCTTCATCGCCAGCGGTTGAAGAGTGAAATAAAAAGTGGCGCCCTTGTCTGGTTCGCCCTGTGCCCAGATCTCGCCGCCGTGGCGATTGATGATTCGTTTCACCGTCGCCAGTCCAATTCCGTTTCCGGGAAATTCGTTGGCGCCGTGCAAGCGTTGAAACGACCCAAATAATTTTTCAACAAATGCCATTTCAAACCCGGCCCCATTGTCTTTGATAAAATAGGTCGTAACTCCCGATTCGGTCGAAGCGCCAAATTCAATTTTCGCCTCGTGAACCTTCGAAGTGTACTTCCAAGCGTTGCTGAGCAGATTTTCCAAAGCAACACGCAGCAGACTGACGTCGCCCCAGCAATGGATGCCTTCGGGAATTTTCCATTCGACCTGACGTTCCGGCGATAAGCGATTTAATTCGGCGGCGATCCCCTGGGCAATTTCGCTGAGATTGATTTCTTGTTTGTTCAATGGAGTTCGACTGACGCGCGAAAGATTTAAAAGACCATCGATCAGCGCCGCCATTTTCTGTGACGATTCGCGGATGCGGTTCAGGTAATTGCGACTGCGCTCATCCAACTGATCACCCAAAGTGCTGGCCAAGACCTCGCTGAATCCGTCCATGCTTCGAAGCGGAGCGCGCAAATCATGGGAGACCGAGTAGCTGAATGATTCCAAATCGTCATAAGCTTTCTTCAAAGCCTCTTCGGAAATTTTTCGCTCGGTGATGTCGCGGGTGACTTTGCTGTAACCGCGAAGCTCTCCGGCCTCACCGCGTAGGGCGGTGATGACAACGTTGGCCCAGTATTTGGATCCGTCTTTGCGAACGCGCCAGCCATAATCTTCAAAGCGACCTTCACGCTGGGCGACTTCGAGCTCGTATTTGGTTTTACCGGCGGCGATGTCCTCCGGAGGATAGAATTTTTCAAAGCTTTGACCGATAATTTCGTTTTCGCTCCAGCCTTTGATTCTTTCCGCACCCGCATTCCAACTGACGACGTGGCCATCTGGGTCGAGCATGATGATCGCGTAATCTTTCACGCTGGCAACCATCAAGCGAAATCGCTCTTCACTTTCGCGCAAAGCATTCTCGGCCTTGCGTCGTTCGGATAAATCACGGGTCACTTTCGAGAAGCCAATCACTTGCCCGGTCTGATCCTGCAGGGGAGTGATCACCACATTCGTCCAAAAGTAACTTCCGTTTTTGCGGATGCGCCAGCCTTCTTCTTCGTAGCGACCATCTTGCAGGGCTAACTGAAGCTCTTCTTGGGGATGTTCTCGTTCAATGTCTTCGGGCGTGTAGAAGATGCTGAAATGTTGGCCGATGATTTCCTCGGCCTTGTACCCATGAATCAGCTCGGCGCCGAGATTCCAAGTCTGGATGATGCCATGGGTGTTCACCATCAAGATTCCGTAATCTGGAATGCTATCGATCAAAAGCTTGTAATCAACCTGGCTCTTTTCAAAGTTTTTCACCAATTGATGCTGGGAATTTTCCGCTCTTGGATTCTGATTGAAGCTCTCCACAATACTCCTCATGGAGGTGACTTTCATCACCGCTGGGTTTGATCATATAAGTATGCCTTAGTTTTACGTTCCTGGGAAAAATACAGTCAATATTGCCTTAATGAAACTTGTAGATGGCAGACAATTCTCAAGAAAGCTTGTCAATTTGACCCTTGGTTCTGTCATTCAAGGCCATTTTCTGAAATCCTAAAATTGCGTTCCCTGAATGTGCGAAAGATTCGCCATGAAATTGCGAGCAATCCCGAAAGCGCGTTGTTTGATTTCATCGGCTTTTAATCCCATAAAGTTTTCATCCACCGTCTCGACAAATAAGCTGAGCCAGCGTTCAAAATGAGCGGTTTGTAAATTGAGTGGAATGTGCGGGGGAAAGGGGCGGCCGCGATACGAGTCTTCACGCAACATCAGATCGCACCAAAAATTGGTGATTTTGGGAAGATGCTCTTGCCAATCCACTTGCGCGACGTCATTGAAAACAGGTCCGATCAAACTGTCGCTGCGGACTTTGGCGTAAAACTGGGTCACTAGAATTTCGATATCGGCACGAGACTCGATAGGCTTTAAACTCTTCATCAGAAGCTGACGCTATCACGGATGCAGGTGGGAAAGCTGCTGAAAAATTCCGTCCGGCGAAAGCCCCGGCTCACCTTGATGCTTCTTATATTCGGGCGGCCAAATGGCGGCACTGAAGTCCATAGGCTGGGGTGGAAGGCCAAGCAGCTTTCCGACAAGCTCGGAGCAATAGTATTTTTCATCGTCCCAATTGTAGTCATGATCAAAGGGTTTCCCTAACAGGGGCTGCACCACTTCGGGACTGAGATCCGGATGTCCGTCAACAGTCACGAGGGCGGCAAGAGTCCCGATCTTTTGCAAGTCCGCTTCGCGCACCAGCTGGACGCCGTAATAGGGGTGAGCATGAAGCCATTGGCCTTGGTAAGAAATCGCCAAATGACCAAAGCGACCGTGGGGTTCGAACTGAACCAAATTCCCAGCAGCATCATGAATTTCCAGAAAGGCCACCTGCAGGCTGGCCAATGACATCAGCGGAAAAAACAGGATCCACACCATCGTCTTCAATTGATTTCAATCATGCGGAAAGCATGCGAGCTTTCATCGTACTCTTTCAATTGTCCCAGCTCGAGGTCAAAATAGATTCCGTAAATTTTCATGTCTCTCTCGGCCAGGGCCCGTTGCACAAAAGGAAAGGTCTTCAAGTTTTCGATCGAACTGATAATCGCTTCCAGCTCGCACGAACGACATTGATTCTCAAAGTCCTCGTTCCCCATCTCACGTAAAACTTTTTCTCGCGCCCCGGTGGCCATCTCCATCCATTGGCCGAGAAAGCTGTCTTGCTTTTTGGTCGTGCCGGCCATCAAGGCACGGATGCCGCCGCATTGACGGTGGCCTAAAATGACGACATTTTCGACTTTCAAGTTTTCGACCGCAAACTCGATGGCGGCACTGGTTCCGTGAAGACCGACATTAGCGGATTCATAGGGTGGAACCAAGTTGGCGACGTTGCGTACGATAAAAAGCTCTCCGGGAGAGGCCTGAGCGATGATGGCAGGGTCGACGCGTGAATCGCTGCAACCGATGATCAAAGTTTTTGGATTTTGCCCCTGAGAAAGTTTGTTGAGGTAGAGCGAGTCTTGACCTGTAAAGTAACGCTCGCGAAAGTGGCGAAAACCGATGATCAGCTTTAAAATTTCTTTGTTTCTCATGGCGGGGATTCTGAAACAAAATCACCGAATTCGCAAGCGCGACCTTTGACCAGTTGACCCTTATTTCAGCCTTCGTCAAAATAGAACACACAGCATAAATGCTGCAGTCGGAGTTGCACCTGAAATCGCAAAAAAAGACCTACAAGCGGCGACAGTACTATATCCTTCCCAAGTTTCAGAATCATTTCATGATGATTGCGGTCTTCCAGGCCTTGATGATTTGCGGCGCTTTGATTTATCCCGAGCACCGAATGCTCACGGCGTACATCGATAAGATCGAATCCCAACGACAGGAGCTAGCCGCCACGCCGACGACGCCCGCACCGGTGGGGTCCGAAGCCGCAACGTCGCTCGATGCCAGCCTTCTCGAGCAGAATGTCCAAGAGCTCACCTTATTGCGGAACACAACAACTCTGTACGCCACCTTCTTCATTTTTTTGACGTGCGTGATCTTTGGTTTTTACTGCTCACATCGCCTGGGCGGCCCCATCTTTAAGACGCTCCGATATCTGCGCGAGTACCAAGAGGGCAAGGAGTTGCCGCCATTGTCTTTTCGCGAAGGTGACTTTTTTCACGAGCTCGCCGACGAAGTGAACGTGGTCCTCAAGACTCGCGATAAAACCGTGTCAAAATAATCGTCTCTTCGTGAGACCGTCCCAAAGCGAATCGCGCACTCAACCAAAATCTTGGAATTGCTAAAGAATTCCCGCGGAAATGCCGAACAAACGTCTAGGTCATGATGTGTTCTCTGTCATGACCTAGAAGGCAAGGAGCGCGATATGAGTCACGCCAACAAACAACTGGGATTCTCATTAATCGAGTCGATGATGGCCGTTCTGATCTTTTCTTTATCAGGGCTGGCCTTCTCAAGTTTCGTCACCATTTCTGCCAACACCCAATCTAAGAACAAAACCAAAATGAGCGTGGCGCAATCCAAAGGACAAGTTCTGGCCATGATCGCCAACCGCGCCACCTGGTTTCGCAATCTCAAAGATGCGGGCATCATGACTTATGAAGATGCGGCGAATATTCCGAAAGATATGCGCAAAGGGCCGCCGCACATTCTAAACCCCGAATTGGCCTGCATCCGCGATGGAACCTTGTGCACCGAAAGCAAAAATGGTTATCCGCTGACGCTGACAGATCAAAATGGAAAGCTGGTTGTGGATGCCATCGATACCGGTAAAGGCTTCACTCGCGAGGGCGCGGTCTGCTCTGGATTTGACGACACAAAAACGAACGAAGCCTGCCCATGGCGAATGAGTTTAACGTGGAATCCGATTTGTCCAACGGCGGCTCCCTGCAAACATCCGCAGGTGAATATCAACGTGACGATCTTGGCAAGCCAGACATTTCTCGAATCCAGCAACCTGACCACCACGCAAGTGTCGGTGTTGATTGAGCAGCCGAAGATCCAACCGGCCTTCGCCCGCAAAGCTTTGTTTCTGACAAACAGTGTGCATTATGGATATCCGTCGGATTTGATCATTGATCCAAGTCCCTACGTGGTCAGTGACTCGCCGGGAAAACTGACATTCTCTTTGCCAAAGACCGTCACGGTTCGTGGTGGCAAAGTCACCCAGAGTGGTCAAAATTTTATTTACCAGCCGACCTACGATGCGTCGGTCGTTCCGGTTCCCGCAGAAAAAATTTACGGCACCGATTGGTTCACTTATAAAATCAAGGATTCCTACACGGGAATTGAAACCATTGCGACCGCTTACATTCAGGTGATGACCCCATACACGTGGACCGGACTGGCCGGCGGCGGGGATTTGAGTCTGAAAAATCAAAAGAACTTTTGTGGAAAAGTCGTGAACAACGCTTGTGACGGCAAAACCTTTCCAAGTTCTTTCTTGAATGCCAACGTCGACGCGAATTTAATTTTCAATGAAAACTGCACGAATTGCGATGCCAGCATCAAGGCAAAAGCGGTCGTGACTTCGCTGGAAACTTCGCCTTATTATGCCGGCACCATCACGCAGAATGCCGATGTCATTGCTGGTGGTTACACCGCCACGGGTTCAACATGGAAAAAGAGTTCGGCCTTCCGTTTTACATCTGGAATCTGGGACGGCAAAGCCGGAACCTTAAGCGTCACCAACCGCGGTGAGCTTTACAACTGTTGGCTGTGCCAGGTGCCGCTCAATACCTACTTCCGCTTAGAAGGTGGAACTTTCAAAGCTCCTCCGTTGGTCGAAGTCGCCGGCTCCCTTTACATGCCAAGCCCAACGGCCTTTCAGCATAACAACGGCACTTTCCGCTGGATGGGAATGGTGCAGTACGGTTCGCCGAATTGTGCCGGAGACTGTTATATCGGTAGCGATGAGGTCGCATTTTTCAACCTGATCGTCGGTGCCCCAAAAGCCAATGTCACGGACACCACCACTCAGCTCGGCGGATTTAATTATGTATTGGGTTGGGGTAACCGAACGTTCATTCAAAATGGCTTCAAGGTCATGAATAATCTGACCATTGCCAACGTTGCGGGCGAAGCGGAATTGGCGACTTATCAGCCTTCGGCCACGATCAAATTGTATGGTGACTTGATTCTTTCCGATAAAAATGCGGGTGGGGCTTGGTCCTACGGACTGACCAGCACAATCGTGATGAGCGGCACGCGTGATCAAAAGATTGTTGGACAGCCGCTGACCGAGGCTGAAAGGCGAGATTACAATCGTCACAACTGTGCGCCCGGTATCACCGTCGATAAAGAAGCCGGTAAGCTGACGATGATGGACATGGTTTGTTTTTCGGGCGATCTGCTGTTGAAAAACGCCGGTAGCTTTGACATGCAAAAAGTCAATCTGACGAACCGTGGATTCCTTTGGTATCAGCCGGTTGCTTTGGATCTGCACGGACAAGAAATCGATGGCCTTTACTATCTGTCGAACTTGCGTTTGGCGCCCAAGACAGACTTTGTCGTGAACAAGATGCTTTACTTCGACACCCAGGGCACCATCGGCGCCATTATCAACTTTGATTCGAACATGCGCACGATCCATGTGCGCGGCGACGCGGCCTTTGGACCCAATGCCGATTTCAGCGGCGACCAATGCGCCAAAGCTTCGACGTTCTTGTTCGACGGTACGGGCGATCAAAGCGTCGATGGATCGATGGATATGAATCGGGGCATCGGCAATCATTTCAATATCAAAAAGCCGTCCGGCAAAATCACCTTCAATGGCGAGATTGGGGTGATGCAAGACTTCTTGATTCAGGGCGGACAAGTCGCATTCGGTCCGACTTTCGGAATTCACAACGTCATGACCGGTGCTGACTTTATCCGGACGCGAATTCTGCTCAACGATCCCGTAAATCAGACATTTTCGAAAATCGTGAGCAATCGAACCATCGAGGCCTTGTCACCGATTTACGTCAAAGATCTAACCTTGAATTCGGTCGGCAGTTGGATTGGCCCTCACTATTCGAATCTTTTTGGTGGGGCTTCTTACCCACTGTATGTTTCGGGTGATCTCAGTTTCGGTAACGTGAATGTCTCTTCAACGGGATACAACGTTTCCACGAATCAGGTCTTGATGGCGGCGCGATCGGGCACGCAGCAGGTGATTTTGAATGGCGTTGGCGCGCAGAAGATCACCATCATCGGTGCGGATTTAACCGGCGCCGGACCCACATTGGATCTGCAGATTCAAAAGTCGACCTCGACACCGACGGATCGGGTCACCATCTTCGGCAATGGTCAGATTCGAAACATGACCGTGGCCTCTGGCGCAACGGTGGACCTCGACACCAATGCAACGCTGTCATTGACCGGAGTGGTGCGCGGGACTTTGAATAAGAATGGAAATTCACCGACCGGCACCCTGACCGCATCAGGTGGCGGAGTGATCAACAACTAAGAGCGCTGTTTTTAGCGTTACAGGTCCAGGATCGTGTAATTGATGTTGTTATAACCGCTAGGGGTGTAAGCCCCCGAAGCGGGCTTGAAAACCGCGCGAAACGGAAAGTCGACCTTCTGGGTGAAGTAATGCGGGCATCGATCATCCACGCAAAATCTTAAAAGTCCATTGGTCACGTCAAATTTGAAAACGGAATCTTTCGTCAACGTGATCCACGTCGGCTTGGTGGTCACGACCGCAACGCCATTGTAATAAATTTGATAATCATAAAAGGCACCGGAGCCAAGGCGTCGAAATTCAAACACGTTAGCGCCGGTGGTTTCATCCCGCAAAAAGACCGAAGATTGATTGTTCGGATCGGCAACAAAGACCGGATTGATGTCTTCGGAATAAGAAACAATCGCACGGCGACAAGCATCGATGGTGGTGTCGGTCATCGCAAAGTCCGTGGTCGCAACGTTTGTCATCAGGGTGCTGCGCACGCGATCCGTGGCGGTGACATCGATCGTCACCGGCGTGATGGTGGTGTGAGTGTTCGGAGTCGTAGGTGTTGGGCAGTAGATTCTGGATTTGATCACCTGGAAATTTAAATTCACCACGTTCGGCGCCAGCTGACTGGCGCTGCCATTGAAGGTCGTCACTCCGGTAAACTGAATGGGCGGATTCACGCAAGGAGATGAGCTGCACAGTGCATTCCAGGTGACGACGACTTGGTAAGGGCAGTCCGGATTGCCGCTGCCAACGGTGCCATTGAAGCTGTCACAAGCTTGTCCTTTGGACGAGAAGCCTTGGGTCGGAGAAGTGAAATCATACGCGGTGACGCCGTTATAGACGTAAGGATCTCCCTTGATATTATAAAGGGCCAAACGATCCGTTTGACCAAAGCAATCTCGATCAGCAATCGATGCAGAATTCTGTTTCAGCATGCAGGAAAGTTTTGGATTTTTCGCAACGATTTGCGACCAAGACGTATCGTCCAAGAGCAAGCTGACCAGTTGGTTTCGAGCTGAAACATAGCCCAGCGAATCTTCGGTCGCTTTCATGCTCTTTTGCACCATTTCCAGCACCGTCAGTCCGGAAATCATGGCGACGACCAGAATTCCCATTCCGACCATCACTTCGACCAAGGTGAAACCATTTCTAAATGCACGTCTCATCGGATCTTCACCTGAAAAGAAAAATTAGCGACATTGAGATTGAACTTCATGCTCGGGAGATCGGCGATTTTAAGCTGGCCGCGAATGTAAAGATCCGGTGAGCGGCAGGGACCTAGACCCACGCATTCCCGTGACCACTTCAGCTCGTACCGAAAGGGGCACGTCAATGAAGGAAAGTTATTGCAAGCCTGTGTCGCCGAATCAATCCCGCTGGTCGCTTTGGTAGGGTCGATAAACGCGGCACCCGTTTCGTTCAACAAAGTGAAATCTTGTTCGGCGGCGACGGCGCAGTCAAATTCAGGATCATTCAGACAGCGATAAAAATCACCATTGGCCGCGAGCTGGGCTGAGGTCATGAAGGCGCGTTGACTGTTGAGCAAGGCTTTCACCGAATTTTCAAAGGCCGATAATTGCGAAACGTGGACGATCTTTTGGTCTTCCAATTTGCGAAACAGGAAAGCGTTATAATAATAATACGAAATTGAAAAAGCGGTGATGCCGATCGCGATCACCATGGGGAAAATCAAACTTCCCTGTTGGTTGCGAGCAACCAGACAGTTTCGATTTTGGCGCCAAAAGGACAATTTCCACCCCTTTTATTGATAACCAAATTATGGCTCCAAAAAAAAGAGAATCAAAGAAAATTTTTGATCTTTGACCGGGTCCTGTTCGGAATCGGAGAGGCAGGATGAATGAAGCTTGGGACCTTCAGTCGCAAGCCTCGTCCCATTATTTGGTGCAGGTCCATTGCTGGATCAAGCCCGCCTTAAAGTTATATGAAGCCGACAAGATCCCGTCTTTGCGTGGTTGGCCGCACTGAATGGTCAATGTTAAATGAGTCTTGTCATCGGCAAGTGCGGTCTGCGCCGTGGTGATGTAATAAGCGCAAGGATTTGGGCAGTTCTTTTCCAGACGTTTGCCGTCATCGCCTTTTCCCTTGAGGAGATCTTGCGTATAGTCCTGCAGGTCTTTTGAATCTGAAAAGTCTTGCGCGAATGTTTCGGTCGGACGATTTTCACATTCCGAAGTGGACGTGATCTTCTCTGGACTGACGGCCGCGAAAGTTGAAATGACGTTCGTTTGTTTGCAAGACCCACATCGCGAAGCATCCGCTTTTCGGGGGCCAACCGCACTGGCGGTTTCGCTCAGGATGCTTTGCATGGTGCCGACGGCGCTTAAAAGCTTTCCTTTTTTCTCGACCATGTTCTCGACGACCTCGGTTCCACCCGCGGGGCAGCTTTTATCGGTCATGAGCTGAGATTTGAAGTTTTCGCGAAGTGACAGTTGGACTTCTTCCAGACCCTGTTTCATGAAAGTTTGGGTGTCTGGCGTCGCTTGCGCCATCGCCGCCGTGGAAATCGAAAATAACACGAAAAGTGATGCCACCAAATTCATTCAGGTCCTCCAAGAAACTGTTCAAGAAACTAGAAAGGACCATTTTTTTCAGATTTTCTCAATAGGCCACAAATGGGCTTTGCCTTTTTTCAAAACGCATTCCGAAAAAGGGCACCGTATTCAGTCACGAATGCGCCGGATTTTAAGCTGAAAAGCGATAAGACGCCATATCGACGCCCATGACGTGATCGACGAAATCCAGCTGTCCAGGATCAACTCCGGCTGCTCCGGCGACCACCATCAGCGGCAACAAGTGATCTTCGCGGGGGTGTGCCTGGCGCGCGGCGGGGGCTTTCTCCCATTGCAAAAGATTGTTTTCACGCTGTTTTGGATCTTTCAGGCGAACCGTCTGCTCGAGCCACGCCCCGAATTGTTTCGAGACCGCATCGGCCGAGGACGAGCCAAACCCGCGCATGTTGTGATAGGAAAGACCGCTGCCAATGATCAGCACGCCTTCGTCCCGCAACGGTCGCAGCGCTTCGCCAAGACGGATGTGTTCTTGCGGATCGTAATTTGATTTCAGGGATAAAGACACCACGGGCACGTCCGCCTGTGGATACATCAACACCAAAGGTACGAAAGTGCCGTGATCCAAACCGTGTCCGGAATCTTCGGCATTGCGAATCTTGGCTTGATCTAGCAGCGATCGCACCTGATGCGCCAAAGCTGGCGATCCGGGCGCGGGGTAGCTGATCTGGTAGGTGTGGGCCGGAAATCCCGAATAATCAAAAATCATCGGCGGATTTTTCGCCGAGGACACGGTGAATTCCTTTTCCTCCCAATGTCCCGAGATGGAAAGAATGGCCTTGGGCTTCTCGGGCAAAGTTCGGGGAAGGTCCGACAGCCACTGAGCGGTTTTTTGAAAACGCATTTTCATTTCGGGGACGTACGGCCAAGGGCCGCCGCCATGGGAAATAAATAAAGTGGGTTGTCGGACGCTGTTCATAAAAATTCCTTTGTCTTCATCAGTCGCGATTACGACTTTGATTTTAAATCCAGATCCAATTCGAAAGTATCATTGATCATTTTATCGCCCAAGTTTTCGAAGAATTGTCCTGAACCATACTTGATGCCGTATTTGGTGCGATCAATGGTGACTTTCCCTTTCGCGCTGGCCTTATCGCCTTTGATGTCAACCACGGCCGGGAAGGTGACGGGATGAGTGACGCCCTTGATGGTCAGGTCGCCGGTGATTTCATGAGTCGCATCCTTCTGACCCTTCAACGGTTTGACCGATGTGATCTTGAAAGTCGCGGTCGAGAATTTATTCACGCCGAAAAAGTCGTCGGACTTTAAGTGACCTGTCAGCTTGGCGTTGTTTTCCGCATCGGTGATGTCTTCATTTTTAATCGAGGTCATGTCGACCTCAAATTGTCCGCCTTTCAGGGCATTCTTGTCGACATCGACCGAGCCTGATTTCAAGTTGATCACGCCATGATGTTGGCCGGTCACTTTTTTACCGGTCCATTTGATGGTGCTCTGTGCGGGGTCAATGCTGAGCTCTTTCGCAAATGCGTGAGACGCTGAAAAAGCGGTCATGATCATCGTTGCGGCCAATAAGGTTTTTGTCTTATTCATGGTTCTTCCTTTCAATTAAGAAGAGTCATTGGTTGTGTATGGATCTACTGTAGAGCAGTTCTCATTTGTGCATAAGACCGTAAAATATAGACATTGTGTGCAATATAATGCACAATAGGATATGGACTTTGATGCAATTGCCGTCTTTGTTAAGGTCGTGGAATCAGGCAGTTTTTCGGCCGCAGCGAGACTTTTGAAAATGCCTAAGACCACGGTCAGTGCTAAAATCGCCGCCCTTGAAAAAAGACTGGGTGCGACATTGATTCAAAGGACGACACGAAAACTGAATGTGACGGATGCCGGACAAAACTATTACAAGCATTGTGCTTTGGCCGTCCGAGAAATTGAGCAGGGCGAGTCGCTGATCCTGGCGGCTCAAGAAAAGCCAACGGGTCTTTTGAAGGTCACCGCACCCCCGGATGTGGGACATGCGTTGTTGCCGAAAATCATCGAACAATTTCTTGCGGACCATCCTGATATTCAGCTCGAACTTTTGATCACCAATCGCTTCGTGGATCTGGTTGGCGAAGGCGTGGACGTGGCGATTCGCGCTGGCGAATTGAAGGACTCAACATTGGTGGCGAAAAAATTTTTCGATATTCATTCAGGTCTTTGGGCTTCGGCCGGATACCTGAAGAAATTCGGATTGCCCGAGCATCCCAAGGATCTGGCGCGACATCGAATGATCGCGATGGGTTCTTTTAAAAACGAAAGCAACAAGCTGACAGACGGGAAGACCTCGGTCGCGATCTGGTCGAATGTGAAAATCACGGTCGATGATCCTGAGACCATTCGCGCCTTGATTGCCGCTCACCAAGGAATTGGCTGGCTGCCAAACTTTTTAGCCGAGGCTCATGGCATCGGTCGGGAGCTGGTGCAGGTTTTACCAGGATGGCGATTCACCAATACATTTTCATTTTCGTTCGTGTATCCGGGCCAAAAATACGCTTCTCCCAAAGTGCGGGCCTTCATTCAAACCGCCAGCAAAATGGTCAATTGAACATCACTCGGCCGCGACCAGCGCCTTCAGTTCGCAGCGAACCTTCATGGTAAATCCGACGCCATCTTGGAAAAGGGATTCGCCGGTGAATGCAAGCTTTGCTTGCTCCAGATCACAGTGCCGACCCGCCATCTGGCATTGCTGCTCGAGATCGAGCAAGGCTTGCTGGCGCAAGCTGATCGCTTGCGAAGACGTTCCCGCTTCGCAGTCTTGCTTGCCGGCAAAGGTGTTGGCGGTGATCTCGATCGACGAGACCGTGGCCGAAAAAGATTTCGGAGAGTTCAATGCCTGGGTCAGTTGCACGCCGACTTGATCTAGAAACAAATGATCCTTTTCGCCGATGAAATGCCCGGCTTCATGAATCAACATGGCCATCGCCTGCGGAGAGGTGGTCATTTTATTTTCCTGCAGTGAGATCAGGACATACGGATCAGCCGGATCTTGATTGAAAAAACAAATGCTGGCCGTGCGCCCCGCGGTATCTTGACAAGGGGCGGTTTGAAAAGCCAAACGCATATTCGAAACATAAAATTTCAATTGGGCCCAGTGACCGGTCGGCAGTTCAAGGTCTTGCAAAATCCAAGTTCGAACAGTCTCGCTTTCAAATTCAAGCGCCCGGACTTGCTCTCTATTCAGAGCATTCAGGCGGTGGCTCAATTCATTCTGACTTTCGGCAAACAAGATTTTCACGACGTCCGTGCCGTTATCGGGCCCACTTTCCGCAGACGCATGCAGCGCCCAGGCACAAACGAAGATGAATACGGCCATCAAACCGCTTTTCAAGTGTCGACGAAGGAACTCGTGGCGGCTCAGGCTCGTCTTTAATGAGAGTTCAAACATGGGGGATTCTCCTCGTTTTTCTTGCCTGTAAGTTTGAAGAACTGAGTCGAGAGCTGATAAGTTTCGTCGCCAGGATTTTTTTCCATCAGTTTGCTCATGTCTTCGCGAAATTTGCGGATCAGCTCTTTGGCCTCGGGCAATTTCGAAATATCAATGGTCATCGCGCAGGAATTGAAAAACCGCTCGTTCACGTCTTGCTGGTCAATGGCCAAAAAACCATTTTGCAACACCTGTTTGTGATGCTCGCGCACGCAATCGCTGGGGCGATCTTTCGGTGTCGTCAGGCGCTCGTTGGTTTTCACTAATCGGCCCTGATCGTTCTTCAAGAGACCGAGATTGAGCAGGCGATTGATGGCTTCTTGAATCTGGTGCAGCTCGACAGGGAGCGCTAAACGCATTTGAATCCACAAAGGATCACTTTGAAAATCTGCCAATCGGGTCATCTCTAAAAGCGCCATGTGCAGCCAATCCGCGACCAGGCGAAATTTTTCTGTTTCGAGAATGGAAAAATCGGGAGCCGGGTGCAGAAGACGCAACTGACCAAGATGAATGTTTTTTTCTTCTTCGCTGCGGGCATTTTGCAAGTGCACCAGCGCACTCCAGAATTTTTCTTCGTTCGCACTGAGCTTCAAACCCTTTAAGACCTGCGGAATATGATGGGGCCGAATGGCGCGTTGGCCCTTCAGAAAAAAAACCAACGACGAATGACCTTTCAAGCCCATCTGCTGCGCCCAGCTTCGAACCGAAAAAAGTGGATTCTGACGACGCTTGGCCTCGAAGGTGTCACGCAGGTAATGCAGCGGATCTGAATAGTTGTAAACAATCGGGCGCATTTCAAACATGCGCCCGTGTTACAATGTCCAGCTGTTCCTCTCAAGTCTTTTCAGCCACGTCTTCATTCTGAACCGAGCGACTTGCGAATGCAGTCAGCTCAAAGCACCGTGGTTCCACGATGTTGAAGCGCGACATGGCTCCTCTCGTTAAGGACCATTGGAAGCGGGTGTGATGCGGGGATTCGTTTTCTCGAGAAAATCCATCAGGTACGCGGGATAGTTGATGCTATTCTGCGTAATGTAGGCGCCCGGAATGCGCGCAGTGCCGCTGCCGGCGGCCCACGCATGACCGATGCCCTTATTGACGATCAAAGACAATTGCGCTTTGCCATTGCTGGACAAGTAAAGCGTGCCGGTTCCTTCTTTGTTGCTACCCGCAAGTTTCGCGAGATCAAAGGCTTGCTCGGTTTGCAAATGATTGATGTTGCGAAAGGCATCGATGATCACTTTGGTGTGCTGAACGTTGACGATCGGATCTTGATCAGCGGTGATCACCGAAACTGTTTGTGACTGAAAAAAGCCAGCGTGGGGCCCCGCTAAGCTTTGGCAGAATTTTGCCATTTGCTCTCCGTCAATCGGGGGGTGAGCCGTGTCTGATGCTTCCGATGGGACCGCTGGCGACGAATTCAGGCCCGCACCCGCGATCAAATCCGGCCGCAGGCAGGTCATCAACAAAGCCTCGCCCGCACCCGAGGAAAGACCAGAGACATAAACCCTGCGCGAATCGATTTTCAATTGCGGATCTTTGAGCAAGGACGAGATCAAGTCGAAAAGAATTTTGTGATTATGGTTTTGATCCGTGTGATTCGAGCCATAGTAATCCCAACAACCAAAGATCACGCCACCGCCCGGAACCTGTGGCGCCACGACGACAGCCGAGAACCGATCTGCCGTTTCATCCCAGTTGCCGCGGGCCACGAGATCATCCGCCTTCTGCGCGCAACCATGCAAGGTGATCATCAGGGGCGAGAGGGCACTGGGATTTTGTTTCAGTGGCAGAAAAATTTTGTAGCTCAGATCTTCGAAGCTGCGACTTTCCCAAGTGCCAGCCCAAGCCTGCGTCGAAAAAACAAATAGAATGCCGAGTATCCATTTCATAGAGACCTCCGTGGCCCCCAAACTGGCTCGAGAAAAGGGGCTTGGCAAAATACTAAAGTGATTTCTCTATTTTGTGGTTTCAAGCTGTAACCATCAAACGGCTTTTGCAAATCTAGGCCAAGGGCACTTTGATGCCAAAGAGCTCTTGATAAATTTGCTCAATCACTTTTCGTTTCAATAAATCGTTCTGCGGAATGCTGACGTAAAGATTCCGCAGTCGTGTTTCGACTTGCTTCTGATTATCTCCCTGCAATCCGAGATAAGCCGTGCGCAGTAAAATCAGTGAGGAAGAGCCCAGCAGCGGGCTTTGCTTTTTCACTTGCTCTTCATCTGGTAAAAACAAAGTGCAGAACTCGGCACTTTGCGGTTTGCAAAAGAGATCGTAAAATCCCCAACTGCCACGCGCGAATTCAGTCAGAAAGGATTCGTGCACCACATCACTTGCGGTCATGGCTTGTTTTTGCAAACGCTGGACAGTCGCTCGTGTTTGGAAATCCAGTCTTCGACCCGCCAGTGCTTTTCCACCCAATAAGGGGCGCAAAGCATCGGCCGCCAGCATCTTGGTCATTCCAGAGCCGCTTTGATGCAGGTCGAGCAAGCACTGGAGATTTTCTGACGTTTTTTGACCGGCCAAAACGGCATTGTAGGCCTGCATGATCCGATCGGAGCTTGCGTCGCAATCCAGCGGTCGCGTCGAGCCTTTGGCGGTCGAGAACAGAAAAAGTGCGGCGAAGAGGGTGGTCAGAAGCGAGAGGGTTTTCATATTGAAAGGCTAAACAATGCGGCAGGGGTGAGCAACTCAGGAAAACTTTCTGAAGCCTTGAGTCGGAGCTCAACTGCGTGTAAAGTCCTCACTTCGCAACAATCCAATCCTTTTGGGGGTCTTATGATCTATAAAATGACCGTGCCGCTTTTCACAAAAACTTTGAACAACCTGAGTCTGCTTCTCGACAAAGCGGCCCAGCATGCAGAAGCTAAAAAATTTGATGTCGAAGTCTTGCTGAATTCTCGCCTGGCTCCAGACCAATTTGCCTTCATTCGCCAAGTCCAGATTGCTTGTGACACGGCAAAGCTTTGCGTCTCTCGATTGACCGGAAAAGAAGCGCCTTCGCATGCCGACACCGAAAAAACTTTGCCGGAACTGAAAGCGCGAATCAAAGACACCGTTCAGTATTTAAACTCTGTCAGCGCCAACGATTTTAACGGAGCGGAAGAAAAACACATCACCACTCCTCGTTGGGAAAATAAATATTTGCTCGGGAGCGATTACGTCACTCATCACGCGATTCCAAATATTTATTTTCATGTGACCACGGCGTATTCAATTCTTCGACACAACGGCGTTGAGATTGGGAAGAAAGATTATTTGGGCGATTTGCCATTTCGCTCTTAAAGATCGGCCATCATGAGTTTTGATCAACGAATTCCTTTGATGTTTGAGCTTGGATTTCGCGAGGCCGCCATTGCGCAGCTTCGCGATTACCTGCAGCTTCTTTGGTCGGCAAATGAAGAGCTCAACCTTTTCAGTCGACAGATGACGCTTGAGGAGCTGGTGGACAATCACTTTATCGATTGCCTGCTGCCGCTTCGTTTTTTTCCCAAAGATGTCAAAGTCGCGGCTGATTTTGGATCGGGTGGGGGATTGCCAGGCGTTATCTATGCCCTGCAATTTCCCAAGATTCGGTATCAGCTTTTTGAAAAAAGCCCTAAAAAGCGCGAGTTTCTGAATCGTTGCAAAACTTTGGCCCCGAATCTCGAAGTTCAAGGAGAAATTCCCAAGGTTCTGAAAGATGTCGATGTCGTCACGGCGCGGGCGTTTAAGCCATTGGATGTGATTTTAGACATCAGTCGCGATTATTACCTGAAAAAGGGCCGGTATTTTCTTCTGAAGGGCCGCCGCGAGAAAATTGACGAGGAAACCCAGCTTGCCCTTAAGAAATTCAAGGACTTGAAGCTTCAAATTGAGCCTTTGAAATCACCCCTGCTGGATGTCGAGCGCCATCTCGTTCTGATTTAAAGTCGGGACCTCTATTTCACTCTTCAAAAAGGACCAAAAATCTTGCCCGACAAGGCTTTCGGCCTCATACTAGTTGATTCTCCAAAAAACGAATTGAACTAGGTGGAACGTTGAAATTAAAGCCTCTGATGAAGACCCACTGGGTGGCTTCCCAAAATCCGTTGAACGTCTCTTTGCAAGGCCTGAAGCGCGTGATCTTTTCTCCGCCCGAAGGTTTGCTATGTCCGGAATTCAGTGCCGATTCATCGTCGGCCGTGACCTTACCGGTGAACGAAGGGCTCGCGGCGGAGAATCCGGTTTCGATCCATGAATTGCAAGAGATTCGCTCGCAACGCATGCAACAATCGACAGACCTTTTCTGGCGTTATTTTTCGGGTCATGACATGGGCCAATCGACGACAGAAAGCTCGAGCAACGGAATCAAGAATCTGGTGCAATCGGTCGAATTTCATTTTGAAGATGGTCGAGTGCTACCGCTGCCCGGAATTTTTCGCCTTCCCGGTTTTCCGCTCTTTCTGGATCCCAAGTTTTACTTTCAAGACTCGAGCTGCAATTGGGACCGCATCACCACGGTCTCGGCGGACGAATGGATGAAGCCTTTGAAAATGGTGCGACATCTCAAGCGCGGCGAGGATTTGCGTCGCACGTGGTTTGTCTTGTTGGAAATCCTAGCATGGGCGCTTCAGCGAAAACGGCAGGTGGGCGATCTCGAGGTCCTCTACCGTTCGCGAAACGATTCTCCGCACCGGGCATTTCATCTCGAAGAAATTGAGATGCACAAAGAGCTGCCGCTGGCGGCAACGGTCACAAACGAAAAGGGGGCCTTGCATTCGGCGCGAATTCGCGTTTGGCAGGGACTTTCTGAAGCGGCGCCCGCCGGAGTCTTGCGTCTTCACGCCGCCGATGTGGTGGCCGAGCTTGAAAATTATTTTTTAGGGCCCGTGGTTTCCGCCCCGGCAGCTGGATTTTTAGAAGAGCCGCTGGCCGAAGAGATCGAAAGCCTTCAAGCCGCCACCAAGCATTCTCATTGGCAGCCGCGCTTTTCCAGTCTGGAAGCCGGCGCGCGATCGATTCTCAAGTCTTTGGGGCATCTTGAAAAAAGTGTTGGTTCCAACCACGTGGTTTTCGTCAATCATTTGCTGGTGTCGGCCGATCAGCTCAAGCCCCGCTTGCGACTGAAAAGCGATGAAGGTTCGATGCTGATGTCGGTCTCGTTTCAGGTGAAGCAGCTCGGGATCGAGCACCTGAATCTTCCGGAAAACTGCACACCCTTGTTGGCGCCGTTTTCGGGTGGTCTGGATCAAATATTAAAAATCGAGCGCAAGGACGTGGCTTCTCGCCACAAACAGTACCGGGCGCAGGACCTTTTGTTTTTACGCCATCAGGGACTTTTGATTTTCTCTTTGTTCGAAATGATCAACTGGGTCTTGAAAAAACCATTGAGCTCGGGTCAGGAAATCGAATTCGTCGAGGATCTTGAGTCACCCCAAGCCGATCAGCAATTTGAAAAGCTGATGCAGTATCTGCAAGGCTCGATCCCGGCGCTTTTAGGCAAGCCGGATGTGCCATTCAAGGAA
Source organism: uncultured Bdellovibrio sp. (assembly GCA_966211795.1). Lineage (GTDB taxonomy): Bacteria > Bdellovibrionota > Bdellovibrionia > Bdellovibrionales > Bdellovibrionaceae > 21-14-0-10-47-8. The sequence goes on from CBIHNW010000011.1 coordinate 123,527, forward strand.
CTGGTCTCGCCGCAAGCGCAGGGATTGTTTCTCGAATATCTCGAACGCCTGTTCCACACGCTGATGCAGGATCGCTCGGTCTTGTTCCATCAGAATCAAGTCGTGGAGATTCGCAATGTCCAGGCTAAGGTTTTGCCGATTCTGCGCTTCATGATCTTGCATTTCATTGAAAACAGCCGCGGCAAGTTTTTGCTTCGGGCGCAGTCGCCGTTGGGGGATAAATTTCAATCCAGCGTCGCCGTACTGAGCACTTCGGAGATCATTCCGTTCGGCGCTCACTTTCATCCCCTGTGGGTGGATCTTGGCAATTTTGATCAGCAAACAATCGCCTTGCTGTTCGAGCTCTGCGACAGTGATGTGGACGTCGAACTGAACGGCACGCCGCTTTTGAATCAGAGCAATCCCTTTGATTTTGTTTTTAACGTGAAAGATTCGGCCATCGAAGAAGATGGCAATTGGTTTGATCTGCATCCGCAAATTTTCTTCAACGGCACGCGGGTGTCGAATGAAGATGTGAAAATCAATTTCGGTCAGGGCCACACCGGGTTTATCGAATACCAAGGCCTGATCTATCGCATCGACAAAGCCTTGCTGCCGTCGCTGAAATCCTTACAAAGATTTTGGAATAAGATCAAAGCTCTGCGCCGTGCGGGGGATAAAAATAAATTTGGCGATAACGTTTACCACCTGAACAAATCTCAGGCGCTGGAACTTTTGATGCTGAAGGCCCAGGGCTTTCAAGTGCACGTCGAAGGCGAATGGAAGCGAATCTTTGACTATTTCGAAAACGGTTTGGGAACCGAGAAAATTCATTTTCCACCCTTGATCGAAAAAAACCTGCTGCCGCACCAGAAAGAGGGGGCGCAGTGGTTGCATGATCTCTATCAGTTGCGCCTGGGTGCCATTTTGGCCGACGAAATGGGTTTGGGAAAAACCTTCCAGGTTCTTTCGTTTCTGGCCAGTCTTCAGGCTCAGCAGCAATTGGGAAAAAGCTTGATCATCGTTCCGACCTCTTTGGTCTACAACTGGATCGACGAGAAAAATAAATTTGCGCCGGATCTGCCAATGCGGGTGTACCATCCTTCGCAAGAACCAGATTTGCGCAAAGCTTTGCAAGCAGAAGAGCCTTTGATTTTGATCACGACTTACGGATTTTTGATCGAAAACAGCGAATTCTTTCAGGCGCAAGATTGGAATGTCTTGGCCATCGATGAAGCGCAGGCCTTAAAGAACATCACTTCGCAACGGGCGGTCGCCGCTCGAAAGATTCGTGCCCGCTTCAAGCTGTGCGTGACCGGTACGCCAATGGAAAATAATTATTTCGAGTTTTACTCTCTTTGTGACCTGGTCGTTCCGGGTTGCTTAGGCGATGTGGACGTCTTCCGCCGGGAATACGTCAATCGCGAGGTCCGCTCGGAATCATTGCGCGATCTCAAGCTTGTTTCGAAGCCTTTATTGCTGCGACGGACGAAACTGCAGGTCAATCTCAGTCTGCCGGAAAAAACCGTGCAGAAGGTGAGCTTGCCGTTTGGGACTCAGCAAAAAGAGATCTACAAGAAAATGGCGATGACCTTCTCGCGACAGGTGGAAGCTTTGATTCAGGATCAAGGTGAACGAAAAGCGCAGATCGCGATGTTTGCGGCCTTGATGCGACTGCGACAGATTTGTTCCGATCCGGCTGCCGTGCCCGGCGTCGTCTACCAAGAACAACCGGCCAAGGTCGAACACTTCTTAAGTTCTCTGCAAGAGCACCTAGAAAATCAAGAAAGCGTCATTGTCTTCACGCAGTTTCTGTCGACACTGGGACGAATTGAAAAAGAATTGGAGAAAGCGAAAGTTCCGACCTACACCCTGAAGGGTAGTGTCAGCGCCAAAGAACGCCTGCGCTTGATTTCGGCTTTTCAAGAAAGTCCCGAACCAGGGGTGATGCTGATGACCTTGAAGACGGGCGGGGTGGGCTTGAATCTCACCAAGGCTTCGGTCGTTTACCACCTGGAACCTTGGTGGAATCCGGCCGTGGAAAATCAGGCGACCGATCGCGCGCACCGCATGGGACAAACGAAGAACGTCAAAGTCTTTAACTTGTTGATCGAAGGATCACTGGAAGAGCGAATTGCGGATTTGAAATTGAAAAAGCAGGCGTCGTTTGATCGCCTTTTCGGTGTCGAAGAAGAGATTGATGGTCGCGAGTTTGAGGGCGGCAATTCGCTGACCCGTGAAGACTTCATGTACCTGCTCAAGTAAGGAATGGGATTATGGGCTTGAATTTGGCCTTGGGATATCAATTGCCAGAGATTTACCGAAAGCTTCTGCCGAAGGAGCTTTTAAAGGCCGAGATTCAGGAAACCAAGGCGACTTGCAATAGCTGCAACTGGTCTCCTTACCAACCTCACTTGAAATGTTGCACTTACGAACCTTACTTGCCGAATTTTTTGGTCGGGGCGCTTTTCGAAAGCGAAGCGACGGCGCCCGTGGCGCTGCAAGCCCTGCGTTCGAAAATTGAACAGCGTCAGTTCAGCCTGCCGATCGGTATGACGGCCAGTGTCCGCTATCAGGTGACCTTCAACCAGCGACAGGAAAATGATTTCGGCAATCGCGAAGACTGGCTTTGTCCGTATTATAATAAAGCTCAACAAAATTGCGGCATCTGGAAAAATCGCGGTGCCGTGTGCACGACGTTTTTTTGCCAATCCAGTTACGATGTCATGGGGCAAGAGTTCTGGAAGCAGATGAACGATTATCTCACCTACGTCGAGATGGCGGTCATGGAAGAGGTGTTGGTTCACTTGGATTTCTCGCCCCGGCAGATCAGCGATTGCCTGCAGTACCTGAACCGCCAAGAGGGCTCGGTGACCGAGATGAAATCCCACAGCCTTTCAGAAGCGAAGGCGCGAAAGCTGTGGAACGGTTATTACGACGAACAAGAAGAATTTTTCCGCAAGACCTATAAGATGGCCAAGGAGCTCACACCAAAAGGCTTTCGCGAAGCGATCGGCGAGCTCGGTGAGGAAATTGAAGGTTCTCTTTTAGAGAGTCTGCAAGAGCTTCAGACCCTGACGCCCGAGCGGTGAGGGCAACTCACGCAATCAATAGACGAAGACTGAGCCGGTCCTGACCAAAAAAATTGAGATAAAGAATGAATTTTGAACGCAAACGTAAAACCAAGGCACCCTGTCCGATTTGCTTTTTGCATTTGCAGCTTTGCATTTGTCATTTGATCCCGAAGCTTGAGCTGAAGACTCGGCTTTGTTTGGTGATTCACGCGAAAGAATTAAAGCGCACCACCAATACGGGACGCCTGGCGCTGCAGGCTTTGAACAACAGCGAAATGCAAGTGCGTGGCGATGGCATTGAACCGTTGGATCTAAGCCCTCTGCTCAAGGGTCCGTACCGCACGCTTTTATTTTATCCCAGCGAAGATGCCGTCGATTTGACACCCGAATTTTTGGCGACCGATCCAAGGCCCGTGCAACTGATCGTTCCGGATGGCAATTGGCGCCAGGCCAGCAAAGTTCATTACCGACACAAAGAGTTGGCGGGGATTCCGCGGGTGATGATTTCGACACCGAACTTATCTCCGCACCATCTTCGTGCCGAGACCACTCCCGAGGGAATGGCGACCTTGCAAGCGATTGCCGAAGCGATGGGAGTGATTGAAGGTGCCGAGGTCAAGGACAAGCTCATGTCGCTCTATCAAGCAAAACTCACCGCGACGCTGGTGGGGCGAGGTCAGCTCACTCCAACATCATCATAGCTTGTCGCACTTGCGACAGGGTCTTGTGAGCGGTTTCGCGGGCCTTCAGGCTTCCCTGGTGGCAAATGCGAAGGACTTCATCCGGATCTTGTTCGTATTTCTGCCGGCGTTCGCGCATCGGGGAAATAAACTCTTCCAAAATCTGCGTCAGTCGTTGTTTTAATACACCGTCACCCAAACCGCCGCGGCGGTAATGATCTTTCAGCTCTTCCACCTTCGCTTTATCCGTATCGAAAACATCCAAGAACGCGAAGACCACGTTGCCTTCCACCTGGCCTGGATCCGAGACCTTGAGATGATTGGGATCGGTGTACATCTTTTGAACTTTGGCTTTGATGTCGTTGAAAGAATCCGAAAGATAAATCGCGTTGCCGGCGGACTTGCTCATCTTGGTTTTGCCGTCGATGCCGATCAAGCGTCCGACCGAGCCGATCAGGGGTTTGACTTCTTTGAGGCAAGTGGATTTGTACAGGTGCTGAAAGCGTCGGGCAATTTCGTTGGTCTGCTCGATCATCGGATTTTGATCTTCGCCCACCGGCACCAGGTCCGCTTGAAACGCCAGAATGTCGGCGGCTTGGCTGATCGGGTAGCACAGAAATCCGGCCGGTAAACTTTCTTCCATGTTTTTTTGACGGATCTCTTCTTTGATGGTCGGATTTCGCATCAGGCGCGACACGGTCACCAGATTCAGAAAATGCACGGTGAGCTCGTAAAGCTCGGGCACCAGGGATTGCACGAAGATCGTATTGAGATTCGGATCCAAGCCCACGGCCAGGTAATCGAGCGCGACCTGCAGAATGTTATTTCGAACCCGCTCTGGCTGATCAAAGTTGTCGGTCATCGCCTGGGTGTCGGCAATGATGATGTATTGATTGTATTCGTGCTGCAATTTCACGCGGTTGGCAAGAGAGCCGACATAGTGTCCAAGATGTAAAGGGCCCGTCGGACGATCGCCGGTCAAAATGGTGGGTTTCATAAAATCTCCGCAGTTTTCAGTGCCGAATCACCATAGGCGTGGGCCGCGATTTTCGCAAGATGAGGCAAGGGAAAAGAACGCGAGATTGCGCAGCGTTGTCAGTCAAAAGTGCAGCTCGTGGTCATTGTGGTGCGCTCCTGATTTGAGTGAGGCCATCGGAAATCCGTGGTGAATCGCTCCATCGCGAGAACCAGTGGCCGTGAGCGAGCCAAAGACTTCAAACCAATGGATCGCTATCTCTGGAAAAAATCAACTGACCTTTTTCTTCGAGCTCCAACGCCTTGGCGATAATTTCCGTTTGCATGGCCTCGATCCGCGAAACAGATTGGGGGCCCAGTTGAGCAATCGCGGCCTTGATCAGGGCGGATTTTCGAGTGGCCAAGGGTTTCATCAGTTGGTCCAAAAATGTTGGGTCCTTTCCCCGAAGTGCGACGACCCATTTGGCATCCGGAACTTGATTGAAAAGCGTGATCAGCCCTTGTGGATTGACCTTCAGAAGATCCTCGAAGATCACAAGGTGAACCTTTAACTTTTGCGCCATTTCCGGATCCGTCTTGAAGATATCCGCCAGAATGCGCTGCTGAGATTTCATATCCAAGGCCCGCAAAGCCTCAAGCGCCGACCGAAACCCATCAATTTTGCTCATAGCAAAATCCTTATGAAAGAGGAAATATCCACCATGATAACAAAGGTCCTCATCCTTCATCAAAGTAAAATGAAGATCAATCGACCGCATGTCTTTCAGCTTTAGCATCTCTTTCAAGATTTTTTCTCGGTCGATTTCTGGACAGCAAATTTCAAAATATATTTGATGCCAGAGGCCGGAGATCAATGCGCCATTTCCCAAGCAGGTGCCTTGTCGGCTGACTTTGCAGATGAGGGGAGCTCATAATAAAAAAAGCTGCCTTGGCAGGCAGCTTTTCAAAATGGGGGAGATAACTGGCCTTATTCTGGGTTCAGGCCGCAAGCCGTAGCGATGGCATCTCCATCTGCTTGCGAAACAGATCGGATTTGATCAACCGAATAATTAATGGATTGCCCACTCGCTCTTGCCGCCTCAAGAATTTGCTGCTTCTCACTTTCCTTCTTTGTTTTATCAGCCAAATCTAGCTGCGCACTATAGTCGATAAGGTCTTCCGAAAGATTTTTAACGTCCTTGGCTAAAGACGTGTTTGCATACTTCACGAGGGCCTTTCGGATTTGAGCACTGCACTCATAACTTTGCATTTTCGATGTGGCCCCAGCGAAAACTGTCGAAGACACGAACACCGTGACGAACATTGCGACCATTTTTTTCATAAGACACTCCTTATTGGATCTGGTTTAAAATAAACTATCTTTGTTTTTATCTATGGAAATACCGTGCCGGTCCTGGGAGACCCGAAGCATCTCCTGTTAACTGCAGAGGACGCGATTTTGACTCAAAAAAACAAAGGCGCGTGAGAGTTGATCAGATGGAACCATGCGGAAACGGTAATAAATAAAAATATGTTCATGTTAAATTTGAGATGTTCAAGCTATGAGGCATGGCTTGATCTCCCGAACACTGACAGGATCTGTCCTTTCATTTCCTCTTTGGTGATTCAAAGGCTCGGGCGGTGGCGCAAAGTGTTGTGACACCGCCATCCCATTTTCCCGCATCTGGCGCTGCTCTGAATTCAAACCTGTCCCGATTTTGCCCGATCCTTGGGCCTTCGCGCAGAAGGCAAATGGAATGAGAATTGCTGTAAATTCACACGGAATTGAAAGAGGGGGCTCTATGAAGCGATCCGCAACTGCCCAGTGGCAGGGGAGTTTGAAAAACGGCAAGGGAACTTTAACCACGGAAAGTGGAGTGCTCTCTGAAACTCCGTATTCATTTCACACGCGATTTGAAAACCAAAAAGGCTCAAATCCCGAAGAGTTAATCGCCGCCGCTCATGCCGGTTGTTTCTCGATGGCGCTTTCGAATGAACTGCAACAACTGGAGCTCACACCCGAGTGGATTGAAACAGAAGCTGCGGTGTCTTTGGAGCAGGGCGCCCAAGGCTGGGAAATCTCGGCCGTGCATTTGAATGTTTCAGCGCGTGTCCCTGGAATCAGTCGCGAAAAATTTGAGAAGGCCGCGCAAACAGCGAAAGCTGGATGCCCCGTCTCAAAACTTTTAAAGGCCGAGATCACAATGGATGTGCAGCTCGATCAGGCCGAAGCCAACCGCGATGCCGAATTGAATTTCTGACGCACCCTCATTTGAATGATCAATAAGAAATTGAATCAAGGAGTCTGTATGAAAGCTTTCATGAAGAAAATTTTATTCGCGACACTGCTGATGGTGCTGATGATCAGCCTGGATGCTTGCACCTCTTCGAAGGGTGGAGATGAGGATCCTGGTGCTCAAGCCGCGGCACCTCCGCCGCCGCCGCAAGCGGAAGAGAAACCGACCCCTGCAAATCCGTTATTGGCCACTCGTTGGTGCCGCGCTGAAGATTGGGATACCTTCCAAGTCGTGATGCGAATGACGTTGAAAGAAAATCAAATGATCACCGAATATCTGCTTTTGAAGCCTTCGGGATTTGATGTGTATCAATTCTCGGAAAAGCCAAAATGGGAAATGAAGGGCCAGATGGCCGCCGAGCCGAACAAGATTCTGGTCAGCCTGCACGAGGCTCCGGCCGATATCCCGAACGTGCCGGGATTTCCAGAGCAAAAACGAATTTACAACGAAGTCTTCGCGCTGAATCCGAACCTGTCGCATCCCCAAGGCGACTTTGCGCCAACCAAAGCGATGACGACGCTGACGCGAGCGATTTCGACCGGTTTCGAAATCGAGCGAAATGTTTATCCGTGCGAAAGCTACTCATCGACTTTCAATGAAGAGGGTCCGCAAAGACCTTTGATGGAACTGTTGTTGTTATTTGCTTCCAACAGCAAAGGCTACACGGCCGATGGTCGCGACAAGCTGGCGTCCACCATGAATTTTACTTTCCCCATCAACGAAATTCCGGTCAGCGCCCAAACAATTGCGGGCACGCAGTGGTGCTCATGGCGCGAAGTTGGAGCCAGCGAACTTTTGCTGCGCACGTTGACGATCGGAAATGATGCCTTTATTGAAAACGCGCACTCACAACTTTTTGCCAGCCAACCGGACGAAGAAGAAGTGCACAATTATCTCAATGACAATGCCTCTAAATCCGAACGTTACACGATGAACATCGTGGGCAATCGCCTCTCGGGGAGCAACCTGACCGCGGCCGATCACTCGCCACGGGATCCGATGAAAGAGCTTTTCACGATGGTTCAAGACGCCAATGGATTGAAAGCCATGGTTCGCATGGATCCGATCGAGACGGATCGGACTTGGCCGGTCTTTTCGGATATCTATTTTGATTGCCAGGATCCAAGACCTTTGCAATTCAGCCCCGCGTTTCAATCTCGAATCACGGAAATCTTAGACTTGCAGAAGGCGCAGCTACAAATGCCGACCACGAACCCCACGAACCCTGGAACGCCAACAGCCAACACCGGAACACCGGGTTCCGATACTGGAACTCCAGGTTCCGATCCAGGAACCGTGAACTGATTCGAAACGCGAGACTTGAATCGCCAAGTGGATTCGCAATTAAGAAGTGGGCGCCTCAATCTCTCTGGGGCGCTGTCGATTTTTCAGATGTTTCTTTAAAATCTCGTAAGTGTGAAAAACAATCGGACAAATAAAAGTATTTTCGACAATGTGCCAACCTCGTCCGGCCATGTGCTGAGTTTCCAAATGCGGGTAGCTTCGGCAGGTTTCTGGCCGGGCTTCGTAGACCGAGCATTTGTGCTGTTTTAAAAACGGGCAGGGGCGCTGTTTGAAAACCAAATCACCTTCGTGATCCTTCTTTAAATACTTTTGGCGAAAATCATAAGGATCAATTTGCAAATGATCCGACAGTCGTTTGATGTCGGTGGGTTTGGGCGTGATCGTCAGGGCCTGGCAGCAATTTGCGCAGGTTCGACAGTCGATCTGCGCGCTGACCGAACGGCTGATCGCATCCACCATCGTCTGGGTTTCGGCTGGGGGAAGACTTTTCAGCCATTGCCGAAGCTTCTGATTCTCTTGCCACTGAAGGCCAGCCTGCTTCTCGATTTCCTTAAGATCCGTTAAAAGCTCCATATCCTTTAAGGCTAACGTAAGCCCCTGAAAATTCAGAGAAAAGCCTTCAGACCTGGACTTTTATCCTGGAAAAAACGTTTCAAGCGCGATAAACACCCGGCATGAACACAATTGAATCCATCGCTTTGACACAAACAGTGCAAAAGGGCGGCTGTGCCGCCAAAGTGGCCGCCACTGAACTGCGAAAAATATTAAGCCAGGTCTCATTTCCCAAAGCTCACCCAGAATTGATGGTCGATGGCCGCTTGTTTGACGATGCCGCGATTTACAAAATCTCGGAAGAGATTGCTTTGGTGCAGACATTGGATTTTTTCACGCCCATCGTCGATACGCCGAAACTTTTTGGCGCCATCGCCGCGGCCAACTCTCTCAGTGATGTCTATGCCATGGGTGGAAAACCAAAAACGGCGATGGGCATCTTAGCATTTCCACTAGGTCAGTTTTCAGAGAATGTGATCGTCGATGTCCTGCAAGGAGCCAGCGACAAGGTTGGCGAAGCCGGCGCAAATTTTGTGGGCGGGCATTCGATCGACGATGACACATTGAAGTTCGGTCTTTCGGTTACGGGCCTGATCCATCCGCAAAAAGTTTGGTCCAATGCCGGTGCTCGGGTGGGAGATCATTTGATTCTGACGAAACCTTTGGGAACCGGTACGATGACCGCGGCGCTGAAGCGAAGAGAAGCGCTCGAAGCCGATATCGAAGAGGCCTTGCACAGCATGGCCCAGATCAATAATGCGATCGATTTTTTGACGACTCAAGAGATCGCGGCCATTCATGCGGCGACCGATATCACGGGGTTTGGATTTTCCGGACACAGCATGCAATTGGCAAAAGCCAGCAAAGTGTCTTTGAATATTCACACCGAATCTTTGCCACGGTTTTCAAAGGTCATGGGATTTTTGGAAAAATCATTTTTAACGAAAGCTCATCGCACCAATGCTCAGTACACCGAAAAAGACACGCGCTTTGTGAAAGTCGGCGCGCTCGAGCAGCTCTTGGTGCACGATCCGCAAACCAGCGGGGGTTTGCTTCTAAGCGTCAGCCCCGATCTCAGTTCTCAGCTTTTGCAATCGTTGCGAAAAGGTTTTCCGCAGGCGCAGATCATCGGTCAGGTTGCCCATGGTGATCAAATGTCAGCCGCCGTGCAGTTCGAGTGACGAATGAAAATAAACGATTACCGCTCTCTTTTTGTCAACGATACGCCTTTGATCGACTTGCGGGCGCCCGTCGAATTTTTGCAAGGTGCTTTGCCGGGAGCGAGAAATTTTCCGATTTTAAATGATGACGAACGAGCGCAAGTCGGGACCACATACAAAGAGCAGGGGCCTGAAGCGGCGACCCAGCTGGGACATCAGCTGGTGTCCGGAGCCATCAAAAACGATCGCCTAGAGCAATGGTCCCGCTTCATTCAAGAAAATCCCGACACGGTTCTGTATTGCTTTCGTGGGGGCCAGCGCTCGCAAATCACGCAGCGCTGGTTGAAAGAAGCCGGGGTCGATCGACCGTTGATTCAAGGTGGTTACAAAGCAGTTCGCCAATACTTCATTGAAGAAACAGACCGGATTTCGCAAGCCGTTCCGTGGCTCGTGATTTCGGGGCCGACCGGTAGTGGGAAGACGGAGCTCGTGCAAAAGCTCGCGCCGGCACATTCCGCTATTGATTTGGAAGATCTTGCGAAACACAAAGGATCGGCTTTTGGGGCGATGGATGTTCCGCAGCCGACGCAGATCGATTTTGAAAATCTCTTGGCGGCGCAGCTTTTGAAATTGGAAGATCGATTCTCGGCCCAGTCACTTTTCTTGGTCGAAGATGAAAGTCGCATGATCGGGGCTCGGCATTTACCGGTGCTCTTATTCGAAAAAATGCGTGCTTCCAAAGTCGTGTGGATTGAAGATCCGATGGAAGTTCGGGTCGAGCGAATTTTGAACGAGTACGTGCGCATTCCGCTCGCAAAAAATCCCGAGCCTGTTTTTGCAAAATTTAAGAAAGCGGTGCATGCCATCAATAAACGTTTGGGCGGTTTGCGTGCACAAGAGGTTCTAAAGGTTTTGGACGAAGCTGAAGCTGCGTATCAAAAAACTGGAGATCTCGAAATCAATCGCGTTTGGATCGAACTCCTTTTGGTCTATTATTATGATCCCGTTTATTTAAAAAGTTTAGACAAGCGCCAGGTTGGCGTTTCGTTTCGTGGGTCATTCGATGCCTGTCATCAGTACATTGAATCTCGCGCCAAAGCACAGCTTTTATAGAAATCAAGCTTTAGAAAATCATTTTTTCGATGGTCAATTTGACCAGGACCTATGAACCTTGGCAAAAAATCTCTCTTAAAGAGAGCTTTATTTGCGCTCAAAATTGAACCCTACCAAAATAAGAACTGGTCGTGAAACCACCATGGTTAGGGGGTTTGAATGGATCTTCAAGGATCAGAAGATAAGTCATTGCATCGTGTGCCGTCATTTTGGATTGAAAATTTGCCGCAAGTTTTGCCACATCTGATGTGGGTCAGTGACCCCAAGGGTCAAATCTCGTGGTGGAATGATCGCTGGTATGACTTTACGGGAAAAAATGAAATTGAATTGCAAACAGAAGGCTGGCGCTCGGTCGTGCATCCCGATCATTGGCCACGCGTGGAAAAAGATTTACAGAGCGCGATGGAAGAAGGCCGCGAGTGGGAAGATACACTTTTGCTCAGCGATGGGCGGGGTGCGTGGCGCTGGTTTTTGTCGAAAGCGCAACCTGTCTTAGGCCCGGACAAAGCCATTCAGTATTGGGTCGGCACGCACACAGACATCTCGGATCTTCGTCGTCGCGAAGAAGAATTGAAACTGCGCAATGACTCGGTCGAAGCCTCTTACAAAGTGAAGGCTGACCTTCTGGTGAATATGAGTCGCGAAATTCGCACTTCGATGAATACCATTTTGGGCTTTGCCAGTCTGCTCAAGGATTCAAGCCTGACCGCGGTGGATCGTGATCAGTTGAACGAGAAAATCGTTACGACCGGCGATCAGCTCTTGCAAATGATTGACGACATTTTGAATCTCTCTAAATTTGAAGAGACCCAGGTGCCGATCGAAAAAATTCGCTTCAATGCCAGCGACGTGGTCTTCGACGTGGTTCAGGCCATGCGTCCGGTCGCCGAGAAGAAAGATCTCAAGCTGCAAGTGTTCTTTAATACGGCCGTGCCCCAGCAAATCGTTTCGGATCCGCACCGGGTTCGGCAGATTATCACGCACTTGGTGGGAAACTCGGTCAAGTACACGGATCCGGGCGGCCGCATTTTGATCTTTCTCTCGCATGAGCAACATAAAAATTTTGGCTCGAGCATTCGCATCGATGTCGAAGACACCGGCGTCGGTATTCCGTCCGAGCAACAGAATCGATTGTTTCAACCCTTTGCCCAGTTGAACACTCCCTTGTCCCGCGGTGCCAGTGGCAGTCGATTGGGTTTGGCACTGTCGGAAAAAATGGCGGCGAGCCTCGGTGGAAACTTGGCCCTCAAAGGAAGCGAGATCGGTCAGGGGAGCTGCTTCTCCTTGCTGATTCCGACCGGTGACATCACCGATGTGCCGATGATCAAAGGTAAGAAAGTCGAACCGTTCGCCTTAAAGTTTTTAAGCAACCTGCGTAAGACCAAACGTCTGGAAGATATCAAAGTTCTTCTGGCCGAGGATTCAGAGGACAACGAAACGTTGGTGCGGCTGTACCTGAAAAAAGAAGGCGCGCAAGTGACGTGCGCGCACAATGGTTTGGAAGCCTTGGACCTTTTGCGGAATGAAGATTTCGACATCGTCTTGATGGACATTCAAATGCCCTTGATGGACGGATTAGAGGCGACCCGGCAGCTGCGGCAGCGCGGGTTCCATAAGCCCATCTTGGCTTTAACGGCCCATGCTTTAAAGGGTGATATCGAAAAATCTCTGAAGGCGGGATGTGATACGCATCTGACAAAACCCATTCAGGGCGAGTCCTTGATTCAAGAAATTCAAAAGCGGGTTTTACACTGAAAGTGAGTCTTTCTCTGAAATGAAAGAATGAAAGCTCGCAGACGGAACGGTTGAAATGAACCCCTCAGAATCTTGCCACCGGTTTGGCGCAAGATTCTGAAGGATCAGTTTGTTGAATCTCTTCAGTAACGTCCTCTAAGGACTCGTTGGTTCCGGCATGGTCGTGGTGGTTGTGCCAGAGCCTGAAGATGGTTTTTTAGTTTTTTTCTTATCGAAAGTTCCCATGGTTGAAGAACCTGTCATGCGCGAATCGCTGCTGGAATTGTCCATGCTGGCGGTCGAGCCGATGGTCGTCGAATTATCCCAGCTGGTAGAAGAACCCGTCGTGCGAGCGGTGTTCGAACCCGGATATGTCTGATAGGTGTCGTAAGATCCATTCCAGTTTGGATTTTGTTGTTGCTGAGTCGTGGTGGCATTTCCCATTTGCGAAGACGAAGTCGTCCCCATCGTGCCGCCGGCTGCATTCGATCCCGCAGTTCCCATTGTTCCAACATTACCGGTGGTGCCAGCGGATCCCGTGGCTCCGGTTCCGGATTGGGCCAAAGCCGCACAGGTGAGCAAAGTCAGACCAAAAGTGGTGGTTAAAAATCGTGTCATGGTTTGTTTCCTTTCCCGAATTAAATTCGAGGATTGAGATTAAAAGTTCGGAGTGAAGCTGCAAAACGTGGCGGCATGATGTTAGCGACCATGTCCAAGGTGTGGCGTAAGAATCCTTCTTCACGGACCTCGGGCTTCAGTTGCTCGAATGCTTGACCCATCATTTGCGCTTCTTCTTGCGTGAAGAGCTGTTGGGCCACGTTGAAGATGCGCCCTTCTTCTTCCGAAATATGGTGTTCCAATGCCGTCTTCAGTTTCTTAGCGGTGGCTTTCCAGTCCGCATCGATTTTGTCTTTAGCTTGCAAAGTGCGCAGCAAGGCTTCGGCTTCAATGTGTTCTTCAAAGCCATGCAGGGCCACTTCTTTGGCCGAATCAATAGCGCGCAATGAATTGTAAAACACAGATTCTTCCGCGCGTGAGTGAGGCACCAGCTCATCGTGAATTTGGTAGATCAGGGCGTGCCGACGTTCGTTATCGCTCTCGGTCAGTTGCACCAGTTCGTTCAGCATTTCTTTGAGTTTATCGTGGTCTGTTTTCAAAGCCTCATAAATCAACATAGCGTCTCCTTTCAAAGAGGTTCCAGCCGATTTGAATTTGCAAGATCAAATCCAATCTCGATCGGAAAGGAGAGCCAATAGAAAATGATTTTGGGGCAATTTTGAACAGGAGCCTTTGCCGAGCGTCAAAGCGAGAGGGGATGGCAAAGGGCGCCGTGCACGCCGCATTTTTGATTGTCGATTTTCTTCACCGGCGTAAGCTCAGGTCTGGAAACGACGAGAAGGAGGAATCTCATGTATCCTTTTGAATTGCCACCACTGCCTTATCCGCACGATGCCTTGGCGTCCGTCATCTCACCGAGCACGGTCGACGCTCACTATGGTCAGCATCATAAAAATTATTTGAACAAGCTCAATGATTTGATCAAGGGAACTGCCTACGCTGAAATGAGTCTGGAAAAAATCATCACCGAGACGGCGCACAAAGAAAATGAAAAATCGATTTTCAATAACGCCGCCCAATTTTGGAATCATAATTTCTATTGGGAGTCGATGAACCCCAAAGCGAATCACAAACCCACCGGAAATCTGTCCCATGCCATTGAGAAAAGCTTTGGAAATTATGAAGAGTTTTCGAAACAGTTCATCCAGGCCGGCGTCGATCAATTCGGCAGTGGATGGATTTGGCTGTGCAGTGATGCCTACGGCAACGTGCAAATCACCCGCAGCTCGAACGCGCAAAATCCTTTGCTCATGGAACTGAAACCCTTATTGACCGTGGACGTCTGGGAACATGCCTACTATCTGGACTTCCAGAGCCGACGCAAAGACTATCTGGAAGAAGTCACTTCAAGGCTTTTGAATTGGGACTTTGCGGACGAGAACTACGAGAACATTTAAAGACAGATTTTCAGAGCAGAAAGAGCCAGAAATCTGACTGAAAGTTTGACGATTCGTCCGTCTTCTCGCAGTCACTTTTCTTGGTCTGCGTTTTGGCTGATTTAAAACTGTTCTCAATTTGAGAATGTTACAAAAGACGGGTTTCCCCATTGAGTCGTCCTGAAACTTGGCCGAAAAGTTATTATCAGGGGGACTCGCTTGTCGGCATTGAAAAAACCCAATTTAAATCTGGTGTGGGGGGATATTCCCTCGTGGGCGTATTCGGCGGTCGGCTCTATCCTAGAGTCCCTGAAAAAGGTAGACCCCGAAACTTTGTATCACTGTTTGCGGGTCGGCGAGTACTCGAGATTATTGGCGAAAGCTGCCGGTCTTTCTGAATACCAACAAAAAATTGCCGAATTCTCGGGGATCCTTCATGACGTCGGCAAAATGGGCGTACCGATTGAGATCACCCACAAGCCTGGCAAACTGGCCGATCACGAGTATGAAATGATGAAATCCCATCCGGTCTACAGCGAAGAGATCATCGCGCCCTTGGCAATTCATGAGTTCTTTCGTCAGGTGCTGCCAGCGGTTCGTGGACATCACGAGCGGGTGGATGGCAAAGGTTATCCGGATAAATTATCGGGCGAGGAAATCCCGGTCTTGTCCCGGGTGATTTTGATCGTCGATACTTTGGATGCGATGAAAGAAGATCGCGCTTACCGCAAAGGTCTGACGGTCGAGCGCATCTACCAAGAAATTCAAAAATACAAAGGGACGCAATTCGATCCCGTCCTGGCCAAAATTTTTCTTGATAGCCATAAGCATTGGGAAAAAGAAAAGCCGGACCAGGAAACCATCCACCAACTGATCAAGCGAGTCGCTTAAGCGCTGCGAGCGCGATCTGCGCTTGTTCTCAATCAATCGCCCGCATCCCGTGACGATCAGGTCCGCAAGACTTAGCGGACCTTGTTTGTGCTTTCAAAAATTTTGTCGGCCGAGGTCGCGACAAAGCCTTGGTACAGCTGTCCGTTGGGAAGCTTGTAGCGCTTGGCAAATTCGTAATAACAGCCTGGAATGTCAAAAGTGCCGTCCGAGAAACGCACGGGAATCTCTTTGGCCATCGTCGAGCTTTGCTCGAGAAACTGTTCCGGATTGCCCTTAATCACGCCGCCTGATTTGTTCAGCTGGTACCCCTGGGACTCGACAAACTGATTCAAAGTCGGCAGGTCATTGAATTTCTTCAAGGCATTGACGTTCACCGTGAAATGATTGGGACGAAATCCAAAGGCCGCAACCCAGCTGGCGTATTCGCTTTCTTCGGCCAGACGGCTGTACAGTTCGTGACTCATCTCCCAGTGGCGACCCGACATCGAAAATTTTTCAGAATCGATCGAGGCCTGCGGAATTTTATCGATCAACGAATTCATGGTGTCGCGAATGAAGGGCGAAACTTTCTCCAGCTCCAGCTCGCTGATGAAAATTTTAGGCAGATTCAGATCGGCATGCTCCCAATGTTTGGCGTAAAGCTTCTTCTCTTTGAAAAAGTATTCGTTCTTTGCCTCGTAGCCATGCTTTTCAAAAACTTTGGCCAAAGACTTGATGCCGAGCTTGGGATGGTTGAAAGTTCGAAGTGCGATGTGATCGTTGAGAACGGTTTCGCCGGCCTCAGTGAAAAGCTCAAAAATTCGGCGTGCCGAAGGGTTGAGTTCACAATAGTCCACCCACATCGCCTGCAGCAGGGATTGAAGTTTCGAAGTATCGCCCATAAGACCTTCTTTCTAAAACTGGAAAGTGAAAACTTTGGATAGTTTTAACATAGAACCGTTTGTGATGTCTTCACTGCAAAGCATTGCAATTGACTGGATCCCCGGGTCTGACATATTTCCTTGTGATGAAAAATGACCTGCTTTTAAAGCAAATTCCCTCAATAAGATCCCTGACTTGCCTGATTTCCATGATCTTCGCTCAGGCCTGTGTTCCGGCCCTGGCTGCCGATGAGATGCCGGCCGTGATGCACATGGAAGTTCCCGTCGCAAAAAAAGCACCCAGCAAAGTCGAAACCAGCGGCACTCTGAAATTTGAAAGCACTAAATACCAATCTTCGATTCCCGATAACACCAAGTTAAACCAAAGCCTGTCGGCATCTCTGAAACTGAAGACTGACGTGAAGACAGAATACACCCAAGGTGTCTTGGACTTCACGGCCGAAAAAATGGTGGACTGGGACACCTCCCAATTTTCCGTGCGCGAATTTTATTGGGGACAAAAACCCAAGGACCAAGGCCTGCAGGTCACACTTGGGCGGAAGCTTGAAAACTGGTCGCAGGGTGATCAAGATTGGCAGCTGGGCTTGTGGCAACCCAAACAAACATTCGATGGTTTGCGTCCCGAGCAGCAGGGATTGACCGGGGTCTTTTTAAACTATCAACAAGGCCTGATCGAAGTTCTCGGATATGGGTCTCCGATTTTCATCCCGACCATGGAACCCGAAGTGAAAAACGACAACGGCACGCTGACTTCGGACAGCCGCTGGTACCGAACTCCCTCATCGACGGCCATTCTGTTCAACAAACAGCGAAAGATCGTTTACTCGCTCAATATTCCTCATTTGGAAGAACTGGTGAATAAACCCGGAGCCGGATTGCGATTGCAGGTGGCGGGTCAAAAGGAAGGCCCTTGGGCAGCCGTGGGGTATGCTTACAAACCCATCAATCAGCTTTTGGTCAAATACGATAAAACTTTGGCCGCCAGCGAAGAGGGTGAAGACACCGGTGTTGCGCCTTTATTTCCGGTTGTTGCCTATCATTCACTGGTCAGCGCCGATATGGGCTACAAGTTCTCGCGTTCCCTGATTGTGCTGTCGTATTTGGCGGATCAGCCTCAGGCCGTCGAGCAAAAGGCCGATGATCCCTACATCATTCAGCGCCCGCAAGAAGCCAAGGTCTACACCGTTCACGCTGACACCCAGCTGGATTTGCCGGTCCTGAGCAATCCGTTGGGATTGATGGTGGGTTATCTGCGCGTGGATGGCGGCGACATCGCCGACTCTGATGCTCAGGGAACTTATCAGGTTCCAGTTTTCACTCAACGTTTTCTATTTTCGAATGCGGCCATGATTCAGGCCGAAATTCAATCTTCGGTGAAGAGCAAGAAACTGATTTCACGCTTCAAGTACCTGCGCGAATTCGATCAGCGCGGAATGATTGGCAGTGCCGAGTTCACGTTTTATCCGCTGCGGGCCATGGGCTTAACTGTCGGCGCCGATGTTTTAGGAGTGGACGACACCAACACCTCGAATCAGGATACAAGCTTCCTGAACGAATTCCGGGCCAATGACCGAATGTATGCGGGGATCAGCTATGTATTCTAAACTTGTGCGATGCCTCTCTCTCATCTTTGCACTTTTTGCGATGGCGGGTTGCGATCTGCCTTTGAATGAAACGCCACCCGAGCCAAAGCCGATCGAGGTCTCTCTGGGCGAAACCACGGGCTGCTTGTCCCGGGTCATGCCGGTGATGAAAGTTTACTTCGAGGGCAAAGCTCAGAACGCACAGCTCGAGGCCACTTGGAGCTGCGTCTCCACGGCGCTGGACACTTTTGAAAAGTCCGTGCAGGGCCGATACGAAGATCGCTTCACGTCACGCGAACTGGCGCATTTTATCGAGCAGTATTTCTTAGCCGACGGTGAGCGATTGCCGGATCCTTTGGTGCTCGAGGTTTTCCGCATCAAGCAACTGTTCGTGGGCGGAGCGACGGGATCCATCACGCGCACGGAGATGAAAAATCTCGGTCAGGTGATCTTGCAGCTCAAGCAGATCACCCTGGATCTGAATCCCTACATGAATGTCTTGGTGCAGACTTGGGATGCAGCACAGGTTCGGGACTTGAATAACAACCACTTCGAAGACGCCAATGCGGCCATCCAAAAGGCCGCCAAAGATTTGGCCCTGATCATTGAAAAAAACGGCATGCCGTATCGGCTCGAGTACGTGAGCAACTTGCTTCGACAGGTCGAAGGCTTCACGCATTCGGGTTGGACTTGGATCGCCGACATTGAAAAGGCTCTCCCGGTCATCGAAAAAATTAAAAAAGCCCTGGCGGGTGGCGATGAGGATGAAATCGCACCGACCGAGTGGCGGCAGTTCGCGCTTTTGGGAGCGCGGGGCTACGTGCAATACTTGCGCTACCATTACTTTATTGAAAACAAGAACTGGAGCTCGGGCGGCTCGCAGTTTCTGGCCTATTTCACCAAATCCATCGGCGACCTGTTTTCGTATCTTGGGGACATGGTGGATGGAAAGCCCGAGAAAAAACTGACCAGCGAAGAGCTCGTCGGAATGCTGAAATCCATCACCTTGCTGATGCCAAAGGTAAAGGTTTCGGAAGAGCTGGTGCTTGAGCTGATGAAGATCAAGGTGGTTTTCTTCGGCGGCCGTATTGATTATTTTGAAAAAGCCGACTTCGATCGCGCCCAGGGAAAGCTTGAAACTTTTCAGGGGATCGCTGAAATTTTCCTCAAGTACGAAGACGTTTACACCTCGGCTTGGAAACCCGATGCATTGCCGGCCGATCAGGCGCACGATTTCTTCCTTCTGGCCGAGATGAATCTCGAGGACCTCGCTTCACGCATCGCCTCGATCATGGAAAATGGCTATGATCTGCAAAATGTCGTCACCCTGGCGGAAGAAATCGAAAAGCTCTATCCCCCTGGTCCGGATGCAACTTCGCTGGTCGTGACCGCGAACAAATACCTTCCGACCGTCGTTGTCGTGAAGAACATTATTTTCAGCGACCACAATTCTGTCGTCGGGGACTTGCACTCGCCCCAATCTCCGAGCGAGCAGTGGAGAAACTTTCTAACGATTGGCTCAAAGGCCTATTCGCAATTCTTGTATTATGAATATTTCATGCAAAAGAAGCCTTTGCTGACCGGGGCCGGGCTCAGCGGTCTCGAAGTCGTCACCCTGAAAGCTTTGGATATTCTTGATGGCGTGATAGCGCAAAAGCAATCGGGCGATATCAGTCTGGTCGAAATCAGTCGTCTTTGCGCCGCACTCTTGCGAGCGGATATTGTTCCTCAAAAAATATCCCAGAATTCGTTGGATCAAATCAGCAAAATCTTGGTGCAAAAAATCTTGATCACTCCTGAAGATCGCCTCAGCGCGGCGGCGGATTCGGGCGCTCATCCGTTGCCCGAGGGCCTGTCAAAAGCCAGCACCAAAGTGCTTCGCGCCGAATTTGCTTTGTGGTTAGAGAACCAAAAACTGCTGGATGGTTATTACCGAAAAGTTTCGGCATCGGAAGGAAAGTCAGGTCCAGCGCTGCTTGAGGATCTGGAAAACACCACGCCGAAGACGGTGGGCTCGCAAGAGTTGCAGATGATTTACAGTTCTCCGCTGCCATTATCGTTTGATTCAATGGGGCGATGGTTCTTGGCGTCTCCGCCCAAAAACTATCTGCGAAAAACGTCGGATTTAATCAACATCGTGCGCACCGCCGTTCGCGTTGTGATTCGATCCTATGCCGGAGAGATGGCGCGCATTCAAAATTATCAAGGTGTCACCCTGGACGAAGCGCAAGCTCTCTATTCTGATGTGAAACCCGTTTTGGTCGACATCGGCATGATCCATCCATCGAACAAAGACTTTGCGGAAAATCGATTCCGTGATGCCAATCTCTTCACCTCGGTGGGGAATGGCGATGACTATGCGGATTTTCGCGAGCTCAGCGATCTCTTTGTCATGATCGTGTCCGGTCTCAAGTTGGATTCGATGATGTTTCAAAAATACGAAAAAAGCGTCAGTGCTCATCCCGAATGCGCCGTCACGAAACCCACGATCTATAACGACGATTGGACCACGAATCTTCAGTGCGTTTTGGATTTTTACGCTCAAGAAATGCCGTCGGTCTTTGTTTCGATGCCGGATTTTATGACCTATCAAGCGACTTTGGATAAAGCCAAATTCGAGAGCATGTTCATGAATTTCCTCAAGTCCGCAGGTCATATCACGGCGCCCGCCGGTCAGCCACCGGTCACGCTGGTGCATGTCGGTCATCTCGCGCTGGTGCCGCACGTGATTCAATACGTGGAAGCTTTCTTTCAAACTTACGATGCGAATCACGATTCCATCCTGCAGACGGAAGAAGCCATGGCGGCGTTTCCGATCTACCGGCCCATTTTGCAAAAGGTGAGCAAGCTCAAGACAGAAAAAGAACTGCGCGGACTTTTTAGCTGGATGCTCAAAAATGGCAAACCGCCGGCCACCTTGGTTGAGAAACTGCAATTCACGGCTTGGTGTCAGAAAGCGGAAACCAGCTGGAAGGTCGAAGCCGATCGTTCGCGCTTGGCCGGTATTTTGGGCTTTATCGCCGAAGCTTTGCAAGCGGCCGCCAACGGCACTCCGATTCCGGGAATCACCACAGGTTCTGGTCCCACTGTTGGCCCCGGAACCGCGCCAACTCCGGGTGCTGGAACAACTCCTGCGAACGGAAATTCTGGCGCAAATTCTGGAACGAATAGTGGAGCTGATTCAGGTGCAAACACGGGCGTGGGATCGGGGACGAGCGCAGGGGCTGGTGATGGAACCGCAAGCGGCGGGACGAATCCTCCAACTGGTGCGGCGACTCCATAATTTCCCACGACAATCGCAATCTGGCTTAAAATCAATTTGAAATTTAGAACTTATTTTTCCACATCATGGATTCAACCGGAACGCTCGTGCGTTGGTTGTATTTGGCGGAAAGCTTGGTGTTGTAAGGCGTGATCAGCTCGCCCTGAATTTGGAAGTAAATCAACTGTCCGATCGGCATACCGGGATAAACGCGCACGGGTTGCTTGACCGAAATTTCCAATGTCCAGTAATTGCAAAATCCGACATCGCCTTTGCCGGCGGTGGCGTGGATGTCGATGCCCAAGCGGCCGACGCTGGATTTTCCCTCGAGAAAGGGAACATGTTCCAGGGTTTCAGTGTACTCTTCGGTCACGCCCAAATAGAAAACATGCGGCTCAAGCACGTAGCCTTCGGCCGGGATTTCGAATGTTTGGATGGTGTTGTGCTTGCGGGCATCGAGAACCTTGTCGCTGTAGGTCGCGAGGGTTTTGCCCAAATGCACGTCGTAGGAGTTGGATCCTAAGCAATCACGACGAAAAGGCTCTACTTTGATAGAGCCTTTTTCGATCGAACGAAGAATTTCCTGGTCTGTGAGAATCAAACGAACTCCCGCTGCTGATGAGGGTGAAGGCTTTCGGCGCTCACCTCAAAAGTCTTTACCAAATAGATTACTTGGTCTCGCGATGGAGGGTGTGCTTCTTCATGTTTGGATTGTATTTCTTCTTTTCCAAACGGCCCGGAGTTTTGGTTTTGTTCTTAGTCGTTGTATATCGAGAGACAGGCACTCCTGCAGCTTTGGCTTCAGTGCATTCCAGAGTCACAATCAGACGACCTTTTTTCTTTGCCATGAGTCACATCCTCAAAGTTGTTGAAGGGAGTGGTATGGAATAGCAAAACAAAGTTCAAAACTCAATAGACAGTCGTGAAAAAGACGATCTATTTGAGCCGAAAACGAGGATTTTATGCGAATGAGCTTAGTTTTTGCTCTTTTCTCTGGGATTTCGATCTTTTCAGTGGCGCACGCCGCCCCTTTGGCGGCCTCCGCCTCTTCGGAACCTTCCATTTTTCACGAAGGCCTGGAGCAGGTCAGTCTTGAGCAGGCTCTCGCCCAGGTTCATGCGGGAGAAGCGGTGGTTCTGGGCGAAGCTCATGGCACCCAAGTGCAGGCCGGGCAGCAGCTTCAAGTTCTTGAAACTCTTAGAAAAAATGGACACCTGGTCAGCCTCGGAATGGAGTTTTTCGAGTATCCAACCCAGGCGCTGGTCGACAGTTACCGCACGGGCGAGCTTCCCGAAGCTGAATTCTTAGCCAAAGCCGGCTGGGGGATGGGATTTAGCTACGATGCTTACCGAAACCAAGTCCTTTTTCCGCGCGTCGGTTTGGAAGACGTCATTGCTTTGAATGCACCCCGGGCACTGACCGGACGAATTTCGAAGGTGGGGATGGAGGGGTTGAGCGCCGACGAGAAAGCCTTGTTGCCACCGAATTGGACCTTGGGAAATCAAGGATACCTCGAGCGATTTCAGAACGTCATGGGCGATCATTTGCCTTCACCGGATGCGGTCACTCGTTACTTTGCGGCGCAGAGCACGTGGGATGATACGATGGCTTGGCAAGCGGCCGAATATCTGAAGACTCATCCTGATCATATTTTGGTGATCATCGTCGGAGAATTTCATGTTCAGTACGGCGGCGGATTGCCGGATCGATTGAAAGCGCGCGGAGTGACGAGCACGACATTTTCGCTCGTGAATACCCAAGGGCTGACGGATGATGAGCGCAACAGTGAGATCGAGCCCTCGGCGGACTATGGCGCGCGAGCTGATTTTGTCTGGGAGTCTCAATTTTAGCTTTAGATCGCTCGCTCTAGGTCTAGACGACAGTGACAGCAGACAGATTTGCCATCAGACTGAGAGAGACAAGGAGTTGGATCCATGTTTTCTCCTGATACTCGCATTTTAGTCGCTGACGATATGCCCACCATTCGTGATCTTGTAAAAGGTCAGCTGAAAAATATGGGATTCAAAACTATTTTGGAAGCGGCCGATGGCGAGCAAGCCATGAATGTGCTGACCTCGAATCAGCAGGCGGGAACTCCGATCCAATTGGTGATTTCCGACTGGAACATGCCCAAAATGACGGGCCTTGAATTTCTGAAACAAGTGCGGGCATCGGCCGAGTGGGCCAATCTGCCATTCGTCCTATTAACCTCGGAAGCCGAGCGGGACCAAGTCACCGAAGCCATCCTCGCGGGCGTTAGCCAGTACGTGGTCAAACCTTTCGCCGCTAAGATCTTCGAAGAGAAGTTAAAAGGCGTCTGGGCCAAACACAATCCCAAATAATTTCCAAACACGATGATAACTGCAATGCCTTCGTTGCACTGAAAGCACAATCTTTGGTGCGACGTCGTCAAAGCTGGCGCTGTGAACGCGCCATGAAGACCTGTGCGCTTTGACCGCCGGCGCATCGGTGGCTTCAGTCGCATTCGCCACAACCGCCCCAGCAACTAACGAAAAAGAAGCGGAAGCAATAGCAGTGCATAATTAATTGCCGCCACAGCAGCAGAAACAGCACAGGCACAAGTACCACCGCCGCAGCAGCCGCCGCCGCCTCGCAGAAGAAGTCCTTCCAGACACAGCCTGAACACAGGCACCAGATCACCACTCTCCAATGGCACCCGCGCCACCAGACAGCCCTGTCACCGAATTCCGCGGATGCCCGCGC
>CBIHNW010000012.1:0-145741 GCA_966211795.1 uncultured Bdellovibrio sp.
CAAATAAAGATTATATGACATCAAAATTTTCCGCAGAGCTTCATGTGCGCAGCGAGAACTAAGCAAGATGCCAGCGCAGAGCTTCATGCGCTTCGTGGACTCGAAGATTCCCGCCCTAAGCTCCATGTCCGCAGTGGACTCCAGGGTGCCAGCGCAAAGCTTCATGCGCCTCGCAAGCCGGCGTCCCAAAGATTCATGTTTGAAGCGGAATCCACCAAATTCCAGAGCCAAGCTCCATGTTCATCGTGAGCCACGACGAGAAGGCGCAAAAATTCAAGGTCTGCCAAAACGTAGGCCGAGCAGGCTCATGGCCCGATGACACCTCAAAACCCCGCGCTCGCGAACGCCCCTACAAACTCGCGAGCAAGCTCGAATTCTGTGGGTGCCCGCGAAGCTCGAGATCCTTCCACAGCCAGAGCTCTTCCGGAGTCAGGTGCATGCGGGACAGAGCTTTGCCTTGAAAGCTTCGGTCTTCGCGCAGAAAATCGATCAGGTATTGATGGGTGCCCATCTTATCCGATGTCCATGCTGGCGCCACCAGCTCTTCCCAGCGAGAGGCGAAGGCCGACAGACGGTGAATGTAAATGCGCGGTGAAAGATGCTCGATGAAAAGTTGCACGCGTTCGGCGTAGGCTTCGCGTTCGATCGGCAGGAACTCGCCCCGGTGGTAGATCTCTTCAAGCGGCGTGTTCTTTAAAACATGCAAATTATGAAGTTTAATGTTGGTGATCGGTAGGTCGTTGCAGATGCGAGCCGTCTCGATGATGTGTTGGTCCGTTTCGCCGGGTTGACCAAACATCAAATGAATCCCGAGATCGACCGACGTTTCTTTGGCGATGCGCTCGATCGCCTTGATGCTTTGCTCGCGGCTGTGGCCCCGTCGCATAAACTCCAGTTGATCATCAAAAAAGCTCTGCACGCCTAGCTCGACGGCAACGAAGGATTTGGCGTGGTATTCGTTCCAGAAATCCAGCACGCCTTTTGATAAGCAATCCGGGCGGGTGCCGACAACCAACCCTTTGACGAAAGGGTAGGATAAAGCCGTCTCGAAATTGATCCGCAAAGAATCAAGCTTCGTGAAAGTATTGGTGTAGGCCTGAAAATAAACCAGGAATTGCTGAGCATTGTACTTTTTCGAAATGGCGGTGTGGTACTTTTCGATCTGCTCGCGAAGCCCCATGCTCAGGCTTTCGGACTGGGCGGCGGATCCCCAAACGTCACAGAAAACGCAGGTCTGCATGCCCTTCAGGCCACGCCGGTTGGGGCAGTCATCGACCACCGAGACCGGGATTTTGTAGACCTTGCCGGCGAAGCGCTCTTGATAGAATTCCGAAATGGGTCTGTACGGCAGTCCCAACCAGCCTTTTTCCATATGAAAGATCTCTCAAAGGGAATGGTCATCCGTCAACAAATCGTGTTAGAAGCGATCAGAACTATGCAAGATTTCTGGAAAAAACATCAATTCGAACCCGTTCTGACCGAAGATCAAAGCCCGACGCTTCGTTGGCTGGATTCGGCCAATCAAGAGACCATGCACCACCGCGGAGGCGCGTACTCGGAAACGCAAGAGATTTATGGCTCCCCACTTCGTGAGATGATCGCACTGGGTGCGCGCAGTGCTGTGTCGGTGGGTTTGGGTTTGGGATACAATGAAATTCTCACGGCGGTCGAGGCGCTCAAAGCTGGCATCGCCCCCGACCAGTTTTTTTTACTGAGCTTCGAATCGGAGGCAGTCTTAAAGGAGCAATTCCTGCGCTGGCTTTCGAATGAAGCCGAGAGCGAAATCTACAACGACATTTGGAAGTTCTTCTCGCAAGATCCCGCAACTCCAGAAAAATCCAAAGTTCAAAATTGGCTCCTGCAAGCAGTGAAACATAAGACTTGGATCTTAGAAGGAGCGCTGACTCCAGATTTTCAAGTCGCGCGAAAATACGAATGCATTTTCTACGATGCTTTCAGCTCAAAGACCTCGCCATACTTGTGGGAGCAAAGCTTTCTGGAAAAGTTTTGGACTGATGTCTGCGCCGAGAAAAGTCTGGTGACAACATATGCTTGCACCGGAACCCTGAAGCGTTCGCTGAAGAGCACGGGCTTTGAGTTGCTTTTGATTCAGGGATTTCAGTCCAAACGAAACCGCACCATGGGACGCCGGGGATTTTTAAAATAATATCATCGGCAGTACCGGCTTTGCCCCAGTTTGCAAGCTTGAGCCGAGTAATATTGAATGTGTTGGGGGCTCAGTTGGAATTCGCTTTGTCGGCTTAAGATCTCAGCGCAGGCGGGGCCCAGGTTGGCAACGCATCTCGCGTGTAAGACCTCGATGGAAGCTCTGTCCGCGCTGGGTATCGCGGTGGCTGCCGGCTGCTTTGAAGCTTGCTCGATTCTTCCGTTTGCGTCCATCACGCCAAATTTCATTAATAGCAAAACGACCGAAACGGCCAAGGCTGCCGACCCGCCAACCAAATACAAGGCAGGCTTATATCGCAAGTTCTGCGTGAGATGTTTTTCCAAAGCGGGTGCCAGAAATAATTTATGAACCTCTGACTTTTGCAAAGTTCCAAACAAAGGAAATTCGCGCTCTTCAGAAGCTCCGGTGGCAGCCTGTCTCATGGCCGTGGCTGCCGCATTTGCGTAACCCATCACGGCCTCCCGGTGCGAGAGTTTGCCGTCTTTGTTTTGATCCAGGATCGGGGTGACGTCTTTTTCGGATCTCGCCTCGAGATTAAAAATCATCTCTGAAAATCGCGTCAAACCCTGGGTCTTCACCGGCGTCAGGTTTTCGCCATTGGTGCGAAAATCACCGCAGGCGTAAAGGGGGCTGCCACGTAAGATGTATTTTTCGACGACCCGATATTTTGAGCCAAATAAGCCACCCAAAAAGCCATCCGTTGGCAGCTTCGAGGCGGTCGATAGCACGCCTTTTAGCAATCGATCTTTGGTCTCGGCATTCAGTTTGCCCCAAGCGTTGACCTCTTCGTCCATCATCGAAAACTCGGCCTCCATTGGATTCAGCACGGCAAGCCCGGTGGGATCGACCAGAAGAAAGTGAGGTTTGTGCTCCAGGTGAAAAACGGTGACCCATTCGGTTCGGCGATTGTTGCCCGAGCCCGTGGACTCTTCTTGTTGCAACTGAAAGTCATAGTAAACGGTTTCTTTTTGATTCAGATTCGGCAGGCACTTGTCATTGTAGGGCCAAGCAAAGCCTTGCAGCTCGACCAAGCCTTGTGCTGCACTTGAGACCTTCGAGCGGGGAGTGTCTTGCACCATGCGCAGGCGACGGTGAGAGACGATGGCACGGTAAAACAGAACCGCCCCGATCGCGATCAGGCCCACCAGTATCGAAATGTCGTTGTTGTGACTGCTCACGCGCCCTCCGAAAGATCTTTGTTTCTTCAAGGAAGCTCTTCGGAAGTAGCAAATAAAATCTTGTTAAGACAAAGGTCGAGGTCGGGTCGGTTATTTCGTGATTCCATCTTGAGCTTTGCCATGGTTCTGACGAAGATGAGGGCATATGATGAGTGTTCGCTTTATTTTGGTCTTTACCGTGATCTTATTCGCCATTTTAGCGCTCTTAGGAGTCTTGGGGGTTGTGGGTTGGGACGATCTCTCAAATCATGGCGGAAAACTTTTGTTGGCGGTGCTCATTCTTGGCGGAGCCGGTTTGGTTTTAAGCCAAATGGGTCCCAAGAAGCAGTCCCCGCCCAATAGCAAAGAGTCAAACCAACAAGGTCCGCAGTTTTAGATTCATTTTTGAAAGGATGAGAAATGGGATCCACAATCGTTTTGATATTTGTCGGCCTGGTGCTTGTCGGTCTCATGTTCATGGGAATCGGCATTTACAATGGGTTGATCAGTCTTCGCCGTCAGGTCGAAAGAGCTTGGTCGAATATCGACGTCATCCTGAAGCAGCGTTTTGATGAAATTCCCCAACTGGTGCAAGTGATCGAGCAGTATGCGGGCTACGAAGCGGGTCTTTTGCAAAAACTGGCCGAGGCTCGGCAGCATTACGGTCAAGCTCGCAGCATCGATGATAAAATCGAAGCTTCCAATGCCATGAGCATCGCGCTTCGCGGGATCGCCGCGATCGGTGAAAATTATCCGGAACTAAAGGCCAATCAAAATTTCACCCAGCTGCAAACCCGAATTTCGCAGTTGGAAAGCACGATTGCGGATCGCCGGGAAATTTTCAACGAAGCCGTGACCAATTTTAACACTCGCATCGACCAGTTTCCCGATGTCTTCGCCGCCCGCATGCTGGGATATCAGCAGCAGAATTTATTTAAAGTGGCCGAAGCGGAGAAGGTTGTTCCTAATTTAACGATGAAACTGCCAAAATTCGGCTGATGAAAAACGAAATGCAAACTTTCGAATTGGATGGCAGTGATTACATCGAGCTTAAGAATCTATTGAAGGCTAGCGGACTTTGCGACAATGGGGCCGAAGCCAAAGACGTGATCAGCCAAGGCTTGGTCAAAGTCGACGGCGTGACCGAAACCCGAAAGGCCTGCAAAATCAAAGCGGGCCAGCGGGTTGAATACAAAGGTCAAGCCATCCAGGTCTCCTGAGAGCCTGCCAAAACTGAGATTCAAAATTTGTTTTGCAAAAGGCCCTAAGTGGTCTTTTTCAGGTCCGTGAATTTTCGCACGTACTCGATGATGGCACTTTTCGATTCGGGGTGAAGGCTCACGAACTTCATGCCGGCATAACCATCGCCGCCGATGTAAACGACTTCGACGGTCGAATGAATCGGGGTGTAGAGGTTCGGGCTTTTCAGAATCGTCTTAAACTTCTCGCCAATCTTCATTTGCGGAGCATCCGTGACACCCAAGCCGCCCTCGCTGACCGAGAGCACGCGGGCCGTTAGATTTCCCGTCGCACCTTCGCAGGTGAGAGATCCCATGATCGGCACGCGTGGATGTTGACGCCGCGAGACGCCCAATTCATCCATGATTTTGTGAATCTGGTAGATGTCTTTCCAGTCGGTGTAACCTTCGGTCCAAATTTGAATTTCGCTGTAATCTTTTTGCGTGCGCAGGAAATCGATCATCTGATCGTGATTCATCGGGCGAAGCTCTTGTCCGGCGACACGGATCTTCCACATTCGATCCGAATTCCCTTTGGCCTTGATCGCTTGACTGTCAGCATCTTTGAGATGCTGCTTCCAACGATCGGGCCCCATCCATTCTTGTTGGCCGCGGCCCCAAATCAAGGGATTGGATGAAATCGTCAAGCGCGTCTCGACGTCGTCTTTTGAAAAGGGCCCCGTGACAAGGCCTTCCGTAAGTAAAAACCACTTTGAATCTGTCATACTCATGGATAGCATGAACCCTCAGGGGGAAAAAGTGAAGTACATTATCTCTGGAACAAACCGACCCAATTCGCGAAGCCGCCAGGTCTCAAACCTGATTCAGAAACTTTACGCCGAAGCTGGCGAAACGGTAGAAATTTTAGATCTCACCGAACTCCCCTTTGGTGAGCTGACCGGCCATCATTACGGCGGCAGTGGGCTGCACCAAACTTGGTCGCAAGCCGTGCAAAAGGTCAATGCCGCCGAAGGCCTGATTTTTGTGGTTCCCGAATACAACGGTTCACTGCCGGGGGCTTTAAAGTATTTTATCGATCATTGGATTTTTCCGGATTCTTTCGAGGGCCGCCCGGTCTGCTTTGTCGGTCTCGGGGGACTTTTTGGTGGTCTGCGACCCATCGAGCATTTGCAGCAAATCATGGCGTATCGAAATACGTTCCAGTTTCCGCTGCGCGTGTTTCTGATGAATATTTTTAAAACCTTGCAAGAGGGAACGATCACCGACCCCGTGGCCTTGCAATTATTGAAAGACCAGGTGCGGGGATTTCAAAAGTTCACCAAGGCTCTGCAATCGCAAGAGCTCGATGCCAATTCCATTCTGCGCCTGAAAAAGGCGGCGGCCGCCAAAAGTTAGGCAGGCTTCTTAGCTGCCAGGTTTTTTACCGCTTCGGTAGGCCGAGATTTTATCATTCAAGAAATTCTGCGCGCGGTACTTTTGCACATTCGGTGCCGCTTCTTTTCGCAGGTGCATGTGCGTGATGCCCTTATCCTTCAGTCGATCTTTTTGCTTTCCGTAGAAGGGTCGCCCCTGCGGGGTGTAGAGAAGATACTTATTATTTTCCGGCATGAAAATATACATATCAAACTCGACCGGGGCATCGTCTTTGAGCTCGTTCATGTGGATCATCACCATCTTTTCGGACACGGATGATTGCAGATCCGGGTCTTGAATTTTGGTTGGGAAAAAGGCGATGGCGATTTCATCGCCATCGTGGACCGATTTTTTCAAAAATTCGGCCTGCTCAAGCGCCCAGGTGGTGAAATTAACGGCTTGGATTTTCAAATTCAGCGTGTCTTTGTCGCGCATTTCTTCGCCACTCTCTTTCAGAAATCGCAACAATCTTTGTTTGATGATATCGATAAAAGTTTTATCGATTTTGCGATCTCGTCCCATCGCGCAAACCAGGTAGCCTGAAAAGCGGGGGCTTTCCACTTGGATGCAGGCGACGTTCGAGGACTGGGAAATCTCTTCCGCCGTGTCTTGGCCTTTCAGATTCGCCGTTTCTTTTAAAGACTGATAGGCACCTTGAACAAAAATGGAAGTCTTCTCGTCAGGATTTTTGGGCTCTTTCTCTTGGCGCATGCGGTAGGGCTTGGCAGCCGCCTTTGGGACGTATTCGGATTCCATGATGGGCGCACTGTTTTTTCTTGAGCGACTGCTACCGCCGGATGATGTGCCCGACTCAGAGTTCTCGGCGTCCGGCGCCGATTTCGAGTCACGCTTGCTGCCAATTGGGCTGGTCGCGCCCGAGGACGGATCGGCTGCGGGATCACCGTCCATGCCTTGAGGATGCCCATCGTTTTGGCCGGATTGACCGGCTCTTGCACGGGCCGCGGCTGTTTTTGCGTCCGTCTTGGATAGTGCATCGGAATCTTCATTTTCGCCAGCATTCGAATTCTGCATTGAGCGCCGACCAGGCCTTCTTGAGTTTTCTCCGAATGCTGAATCTTGCTTTCCCTGAGAAGGGCCCGGCGAACTTTTGCCGAAACCTCCTGCAGGTGAGCCGTAACCAAATCCCGCATCATCAGAATCCGCACGCCCTTGACCCGCCATATTTGCCTTGGAATCCGCAGAGCCCGCGCCGAATCCGTCGCCAGTGCCTTCGATGCGCCCCGAAGAGGGTCCCATGCCGCCAACTCCACCCATCGCGCTTCCGCGATAGGCCGGATTGAAAGAATCCTGGCCATGCGGTCCGGATTGTTGAAAAGAATTGGCCCCCGACGCGTCTGATCCGGGGATGTGGGCGGCGCCCTCTGATTCGGAGCCGCCACCATCGGAATTGACCAGCTGTGAAAGAGCGGCGCGCGCTTGATCAAAAGAAGCCTTCAGCGCATCGGCGCCGGCCGTTTCGCCCTTGAAGGTGATCAGCTCATTGCCGGCGTTCAAAGTCTCGCCACTTTTTCCGCTTTTGACGAGATTTTCATTTTGCAATTTCGTCTCGTCGTCTTTGCGAATTTTTAAAATCATCCGCTCGATCGCGGGTCCCGAGACGGGCGGGTAGAGATTGTATTCGAGCGCCATATCGTGCAAGTTTTTGGTCGAATTGCTCGTGCCTTTTTCGGCAAAGCCAATGACCCGCACGGGAAAGGCTTGCATCAACATTTTCGGCAGCACGCGAACTTTTTTATTGGGGTGATCCGAAGTGATCAGTACGTACTGCGGATTTTTCTGAATGATGTAGGCCAAAGCTTCGCGCAGATTGGTGGAGCTACCGACAATCCAATTTCGATTTCGCAAAAAGGTCTCGGCCTGCATCAACGAGTTGGACTGAGATTTAAAAATAAAAATGGAAGTGACTTCGTCTTTGCTTTCTTTTTCAAAGTCGGATTTGGAGCTGCTCGGTGGTTTGGGTTGTTCTGCGGCCGTGATTTTGAAACTCCCTGAAGCTACGAGGCCGTTTTTTTCGAACGAAGATGACTCATTTCATGCATCACTTTTTCTGAACTGAGAAGCTGGTCCAATCGATGCTCCAGCTTTTCTAAAAGCTCATCAAAACCCATTTTTCGCAGTGGTGGCGGCACGCGCTGCCCAGATTCTTGCTCGCTCGGAGCGTCGATCACCATGCGGCCCATTAGCTCGTCGGGAATATATTGCATCAAGGCAATGCGGATGGTGCTGTAAAGCTCGCGCAGCTGAGAGGTGATCTGGCGAATTTCTTTACGCACCAAATGAAGTTCGGACTCGATTAAGAGTTGATCAATGCTGCTTAAGAGTTGATCAGGAGCGCAGGGTTTTTCAAGCAACCGAAAAACGCCTAATTCGACAGCATCAAGCACCGTTTGCTTGTCCAGAAAACCGGATAAAATGATGAAGGGAAGGTGCGGAAAGTCGGCATGGGCTTTCTGAATCATTTCCAGGCCATTCATACCCGGCATTTTAAAATCGCTGATAAAAAGGCGCAGATTGTGATGATTCAGTTCTGGCAGAGCTTGTAAGAAATCCAAAGGCGATGTAAACGTTCGGACCACGAACTGATCCTGAAGCAGGATTTTATAATTATCGAGAATATCCACTTCGTCGTCGACAACGGCAATCAGCGGTTGCTCCATGCGCTCTCCTTCAAACATAAAATGATGATGGTTTAATTGTGACCTTGATTTCCAAGGATGTCCAAGCGCCCCAAGACCTTAGCCGCAAGAATACGAGGTGACATCTTCTGCAAATTCTTTTTTAATAGAGTCTTTGGGAGGCCCTCATCGAATCTTTACACTCGCCCTCGGCGCAAAATCAGCACGCGAAATCTCGCATGTGGTATTTGGCTTTGGGAGCTTTGGGAGTGGTGTTTGGTGATATTGGGACCAGCCCGCTTTACGCTTTCAGAGAATGTTTTTCGCATGGGCATTTTCCCGCGTCTCCTGAAAATGTATTGGGGATTCTGTCTTTGATTTTCTGGGCCCTCACCTTGGTCGTCGGCATCAAGTACATGATGTTCGTCATGCGCGCCGATAACAAAGGCGAAGGCGGAATTCTTTCGCTCATGGCACTGGCCTCTCAAAAGTTTCACGTCAGCCCCAATTCGCGTCGTCGATGGATCGTCACGGCCCTGGGACTTTTTGGTGCCGCCTTGTTGTTTGGAGACGGGGTGATCACTCCGGCCATTTCGGTTCTCTCGGCGGTCGAAGGTCTCAATGTCATCGCTCCGGGCCTTGAGCCCTACGTGGTGCCCATCACCGCGATCGTGATCAGCGTGCTTTTTCTTTTTCAATTTTTCGGCACGGGTCGCATCGGCGTCGTCTTTGGTCCGATCATCTCCATCTGGTTTTTCTCGATCGGTCTTCTGGGGCTCACTCACATCGTTGAGAATCCATCCGTCATATCGGCGGTGAATCCGCTGTGGGCTTTTGATTTTTTTGCCAATAATGGTCTTGCCGGATTCTTTATTCTGGGCTCGGTCTTTCTGGTGTGCACTGGCGGCGAGGCTTTATATGCCGACATGGGACACTTTGGCCGGCGGCCGATCAAGCTTTCTTGGTTTGCGCTGGCGATGCCGGCCTTGGTTCTGAATTACTTCGGGCAGGGCGCCCTGCTGTTGCAAACACCAGAAGCTGTTTCCAGTCCGTTCTATCTGCTTGCACCCAAGTGGAGTCTGGTGCCTCTCGTGGTGCTTTCAACCGTGGCCACGGTCATCGCCTCGCAGGCTTTAATCTCCGGTGTCTTTTCGTTGATTAAGCAGGCCGTTCAGTTGGGTTATTGCCCACGGCTTGCGATCGTGCACACCTCTCGTCGCGAAATCGGCCAGATCTACATTCCCTTTATCAACTGGGTGATGTGTGCGGGTGTGATTTGCCTTGTGGTGTCGTTCAAAACCTCCAGTGCGTTGGCGTCGGCCTACGGAATTGCGGTGACGGGCACGATGATGATCACCACGTTCTTGGCTTACGAAGTCTCGCGAAAAATCTGGGGCTGGAGTCGTTTCAAATCCAGCAGTCTGTTCGGATTTTTCCTGATCATCGATTTCTCATTCTTCGTCACCAACGTCGTGAAGGTCATGGATGGCGGCTGGGTGCCGCTCGCCATCGGCTGTGCCATGTATCTTTTGATGTCGACTTGGGCCAAGGGACGAAAGATTTTGGCCGAGCGGCTGAAGGCACGCTCCATTCCGATGACGGATTTTATTGCGATGCTGGGGGTGAATCCGCCCCGACGCGTGGAAGGCTCGGCAATTTACATGACGGGGGACACCTGGGGTGTGCCGGTTCCGCTCTTGCACAACCTGAAGCACAACAAGGTCATGCATTCGCAGATCGCCATTCTCACGATCAAGACGCTCGAGGTTCCATTCGTCAACAAACGGGACCGCGTGCAGATCGAGCCCTTGGCGCCGCAGTTTTATCGCATCATCGCCAATTACGGATTCACGGAAATTCCAAAGATCAAACACATTCTCGAAGCTTGTCGTGAGCGGGGAATGCCGTTCCCGATTCAGGAAACGACTTTCGTTTTGGGACGAGAAACAATTTTGCCAACCGGTGACCCCACGCTCAGCGTGTGGCGCGAGAAGATCTTTGCTTTTATGGCAAGAAACGCCGAGCGACCGACGGCGTTCTTTAAAATCCCTCCCAATCAAGTGATTGAGGTCGGGATTCAAGTAGAAATCTAAGAATTTCTTTCTTCTGAGCAAACGCATCTTCGTAGCCCATTTCAATCAGGCTCATTACGAAATCTTTTTCGAAAAGCAAGTAGCTGATGATTTCGCTCGCTTCACTTAAGGGGCCCAGTCCTTTCAATAAGTAGCGAATCACGCGCGGCAGTTGCGATGACATTTGCGCCGCAATCTTTCCAATGTCCCGCGACGGAGAAATCATCAAGGCGTTGACCGGCCTGAAATTCAAATTGGCTTGATGCTGGGGTGGGACTCGACGCAAAAATTCATTGATGCGCTGAAGTCTCTCGACGTCGACTTCGATGCCATCTAGAAGCACGGAATTTAAAATCACGTTCGCGACGCGCGCAACACTCGGAATCGCCGAGAGGCTTTGTCCCGTACGCGTTGACGCCACTTCATTGGCCATGCGAACCCCGATCACCAACACCTCTTCCGCGCCCAAATAAAGGGCTGGCCCCAAGGGGGCAAGGTTGCGCACGCATCCGTCACCGAAATGACGATCTCCAACTTGTGTCGATGGAAATAAAAGTGGAATCGAGCTGCTCGCTAAAACGTGCTGGGCTTCGATGACGGTTCTCTCCGAGCGGCGGCGGGTTTTCTCCCAGCCTGGAAGCTCAGAAGAGCCTTGCACAAAAGTGATGGTCTCAGAGGTCTGATAATCCAGGGCCGAGATCGCCAGCGCATGCAGGGCCTGCGATTCCACGTTTTCGCGGATTTGGTTCAGATCCAAATTCTTTTCAAGCAGGTGAAACAAAGGCGAGGTGTCAAGCAACGCTCGCCCTTCGGTGGGACTGGTGAAGCCGCCGAAGGAAAGCTCTCCCATCCAGCGCAACCCCGTTTTGCCAAGCGAGATCATATCTGTCTTAAAGATCTGCTCTGAGGTGAGCGAGGCCCAGAGGTCGACCAGCATTTGTGTGCCCCGAAAAAAATCATGGCACTGGCTTCCCATAAAGGCCGCGTTGATCGCGCCGGCGCTGACGCCGCAAAAGATGCCGAAGGGATTTTGCAACTGGTTTTCCGCGGCGAGCTCGCCGATGGCTTTCAGGACTCCGACTTGGTAAGCGCCACGTGCTCCACCGCCAGATAAGACAAGTGCTTTCATGACTATCAGTGTAGAGCAAAAAGATCTTGAGTCAAATTGAGCTCGACATTCATACTGCAAGCTGGATTTTTTCAAAAAGGAGCGAAAGCATGACGAAATTTATTTTATCTGGACTTCTGGTTCTGGCGACATCCGCGGCGATGGCCGCGACTTACAAATTGGATCCGGTTCACTCGGTGATGGGCTTCTCGGTCAAGCACTTGGTGGTCTCAAAGGTCAAAGGACGTTTCAACAAAGCCGAAGGCGGTTTCAACTTTGACGACAAAACGATGGAAGCTTCCAAGATCGATATCAAACTGGAAGCGGCCAGCATCGACACGAACGATAAAAAACGTGACGAGCATTTGATGTCACCGGATTTTTTCGACGCTAAGAAATTTCCAGATCTGCATTTCACGGCCGACAAAGTGACCGTGAAAAAAGATGAAGCGGTGAAAGTTCCGGGACAATTGACCATGCGGGGAGTGACGAAGCCGGTGACGCTGGATCTGACTTACGGTGGCTCGATCGTTGATCCGATGGGAAATGAAAAAATCGGCTTTAGCTTGACTGGTAAAATCAATCGCAAAGACTGGGGAATCAACTGGAACAAAACCCTGGATAAGGGCGGCCTGACGGTCAGCGACGAAGTCATGATCGAAATCGAAGGCGAAGCGGTCAAAGACAAAGCACCAGCTAAAAAGTAGATCTAACGATTGGAGAGTTTGCGGTCGACCGAATTCTGGTAGGCCAAATCTCCAAAATGGGCACGGGCCGCTTTGTTATAAGCCAAGGCGGCCTCGTTCTCAGAATCAAATTCTCCGAGATTGATGGTCTTTCCTTCGACCTGAATGCCGGCGCGCCATTTGCCGGTCGACTTTTGATACGAAACGCCCCGATATTTCGATGACGTCTCGACTCGTCTTTTCGGAAGCAGACGTTGCCTTTCTTCCAAAGTGCAAACCACCAAATTGTCGCGTCGATAATCCAAGCCATCATTGAAGCGACGGGGATAGACCTGTTTTCCTTTGGGTGGATTCATCAGAAATTTTCCCAAGGTGATGCTACGAACGCCTTCCTTGGTGCGCACCGAAGTGACGACGCGTGGACGACCGGTGGTGCTCTGGGTGACCCGCCATTTTCGCGACTGCACCAGCTCCAGATCATCGCGATCGATTTTGACTTTCAAACCGGAGATTTCAATTTCACACCAAGGTTTATGCGCCACTCAAAACCGCCTTCGAAAAGCCTTAGAAACAACAGTGTTTTCACCGTCATTCTAAGCTTTCCGAAGGCCTTCCATCAACCAAGGCTAGACCTAAGTGTGATGCAGCTGTGGGGCACTGATGCTGACATCTGGCTGGTACTGATTGAACAGCTCCGGATTCAGATGCAGATTCAACGCCACTTCAAAGAGCTGGCTTGCCGTTTCCACAAAGTAAAACTGCAGACTTGCGCGAACATCTTCAGGCACCTCTTTGAGATCACGTTCATTCTTTTTTGGCAGAATGATCTTCTCGACCCCAGCACGGTGGGCGGCAATCACTTTTTCTTTGATTCCCCCAACTGGCAAGACGGCACCTCGCAACGTCATCTCTCCGGTCATGGCAAGCTTCGGGCTGACCCGGTGGCCCGAAATCAACGAAGCCAGCGCGGTTAAAATCGTGACTCCGGCGGACGGTCCATCTTTCGGAATCGCGCCCGAAGGCACGTGCACGTGCAGATCCACTTTGGAGAGATCCATGCGTGAATTCAGTTGCGTCAAGTTCGCACGAATCAAGCTTTGTGCAATCTGCGCGGATTCTTTCATCACGTCACCCAATTGCCCGGTGATCATCAGCTGTCCTTTGCCCGGCATGGCCGTGGCTTCGACAAATAAAATGTCCCCACCGACCGGCGTCCAGGCAAGACCCGTCACCACTCCCGGAGGATTGATGGTCTCGGCAATCTCGTGCGTGAATCTCTCTGAGCCCAAAATTTCTTCTAGATCGACCGTTTGCACGCGAATCGGAAATTCTTTGGCGTTGATCACGCGCTCACTTGAGCCACGGAATACGGCCGCGATTCGTCTTTGCAATTCGCGCACTCCGGCTTCACGGGTGTAACCCGTAATCAAGCGAAGAAGGGCATCATCAGAGATGGTGATCTTCTCGGAAGACAGTCCATGCTCGAGCATCTGCTTCGGGATCAAATGGTTCTTGGCGATATGCATTTTTTCCGACGTGGTATAGCCGGTCAAATCGATGATCTCCATGCGATCCAAAAGTGGACCCGGAATTGATTCCAGGCTATTGGCCGTCGCGATGAAAAACACTTTCGACAGATCATACGGTACGTCCAGATAATGATCCAAAAAGTTTGCGTTCTGCTCGGGATCCAGAACCTCGAGCAAAGCGGCCGCGGGATCGCCGTTAAAGGCGCGACTGAGCTTATCGATCTCGTCCAATAAAAAGACCGGATTGTTTTCGCCCGCGCGCTTTAATCCCTGAACGATTCGTCCCGGCATGGCGCCGATGTAGGTGCGACGGTGACCACGCACTTCGGCATCATCGCGCACGCCACCCAGGCTTACGCGGACAAACTTTCGTCCCAAAGCTTCGGCAATGCTGTGACCCAGAGAGGTTTTACCAACTCCCGGAGGGCCAACGAAAAGCAGAATGCTTCCCTTATTTTCTTTCTTCAACTTCAACACCGCCAAGTGCTGCACAATTCTCTTTTTCACTTTTTCGAGACCATAGTGATCTTTCTCGAGAATTTTGCGAGCGGCATCGAGATCGATTTCTTTTTCCTCGGCCGACCTTGACCACGGAAGATCGGTTAAGAGCTCCAGATAATTTCGGATGATGTGAGATTCTGGCGATTGATTGCCAACCTCGCCCAGTCGGCGCAGCTCTCGCTCGGCGACTTTCTGTACCTCTTCCGGCATATGGGCTTCTTCCATTTTTTTCTGCAGCTTTTCTTCAACGGTCGAATCCTCGCCCTCGCCCAGCTCTTCACGAATGGCTTTCAGTTGTTCGCGCAAGATGGTCTGACGCTGAGCTTGACCAAATTTTTGGTTGAGCTTGCTGCGAATTTCGGCCTGGACCGAGAGACCTTCCTTGAATTCCTGCATGACTTGCAGAAGGTAAAGCACGCGTTCGCGCAGGTTTCGTGTTTCCAGAATTTTTTGTTTCTTTTCTAAATCCACATCAATATTTCCGGCGCACAATGAGGTGAGGTAGGGAAGCTCTTCGACGGAATTGATCAATTCCGACAGCTGCTCAGTGTTCCCGGGGAAGAGACGCAGAATTTCTCGCGACAAAGTTTTCACACTTTCCAAAAGTGCCTCTTCGGTTGCGGGATTCATATCATTGATATCATCTAAAAGTGTGCTTTCGCCCTGCAGATAATTTCCGCTGGCGACTTCGACGTCTTCTAAGATGACGCGATTCATGCCGCGCAGAACGACTTGGTACCCAGCTTCGGCATTTCCTTTCATCGAATCAATTCGGCAAAGGGTGCCGACCGTGTGCAGCTCGGCGGGATCGACGGGTTGATCTTTTGCGAGATCATGCGGTTTCGCTCTTTGTTGAACCGCAACGATCCAGAAGCCGTTTTTTTCCGCTTTTTTCAGAGCCTGGACGCTGCGTTCGCGACCGACTTTTAAAACTTGTGTGAGAGTGGGGAAGATCACCGTATTTCGCAAGGGAAGTATGGGGAGAAGACCTTGTGGTAATGGCATGTTGATCCTTTCAGTTATAAGGTGAATTTGGGTGACTTGGCACAACTGTCAAGTCGAGCCAGATTTCTGAAAGGCAAAGCGAGCTTGTTATAGCTTGTATCAATCTCTGAAATATCAGTAGCATGGGGCATGACGGAAATTCTCAATCTTCTGCTGCATTTGGATCAAACTTTATTGGTGTGGGCGCAAACGATGGGCCCGTGGCTCTACGTCGTCTTGTTTCTCATCATATTCGCCGAAACGGGATTGATTGTGACACCTTTTTTGCCGGGTGATTCTTTGCTGTTTGCGGTGGGTGCGATCACCAGTCTTTCGGGTTCGCCCTTGAGCATTTATATTCTCAGTCCTTTGCTGATGGTGGCCGCTTTGATCGGCGACAATCTCAATTATTCTGTTGGAAAATGGGTGGGACCAAAAATATTCTCAAAAGAGAATTCGAAATTTTTCAATCGCAAGCATTTCGAGCAGACGCAAGCATTCTGCGAAAAATATGGTCCGCGTGCCGTGATCTTGGGTCGCTTCATGCCGATCGTCAGAACTTTTGTGCCATTCATCTCGGGCGTTGGAAAGATGGCTTATCCGCGTTTTATTTCGATGAGCGTTATGGGTGCGGTGCTGTGGATCAATATTTTTCTATGGGCGGGGCATTACTTTGGGAATTTGCCTGCCGTCAAATCGAATTTCCATCTCGTGATTTTTGGCGTGATCGGAATTTCCCTTCTTCCTATTTTGATCGAGGCCTATAAAGCTCGAAGACGAGCATGAAAAAGATCATCGGTTATTTTCAGGGCCTGCAAAAATTCATTCACCTCTGGTGGTACAATCCACTGTTCTTTCTTTGTTGCAGTGTCGATCATTACGTCGTTTTTATTCCGGTGTTGGGGATGTTGGTCTCAAGCGTGTTCCTGGCACCCCGGAAATGGTTGAGACTGGCGATCTGGGGTGGTCTTGGCTCGTGGCTTGGCGCCTGGAGCATTGGTTGGGTCGCTCGCGGATTCGGTCTTGGCTTGATTCAAGACTACTTCCCAACCCTGATGCAGAGTGGGCTGTGGCACTGGGCCGAGGATTTTTTTTCGCATCACGGAGTTTGGGTCGTCTTTATTTCCGGGATTTCACCCATCACTCAGCAGCCAGCCGTGATTGTTGCGTCGTTAGCCGGAACACCTTTGATCGAAATTGGCGCCGTGCTCTTGGTGGCAAAGCTGATCAAGTTCGGAGTGATCGCTTATCTCGCGTCACATGCGCCTCAGTATTTGAACTCCTT
Source organism: uncultured Bdellovibrio sp. (assembly GCA_966211795.1). Taxonomy (GTDB): domain Bacteria; phylum Bdellovibrionota; class Bdellovibrionia; order Bdellovibrionales; family Bdellovibrionaceae; genus 21-14-0-10-47-8. The sequence goes on from CBIHNW010000012.1 coordinate 16,759, forward strand.
CAAAAGCGTGCGCGAAGAGATTCAAGAGCTGCATGTTGAGCCTCCCCCAACAAAGCGAAATTATTAAGAATACCCAAATATAACGCATCGCATGTAATAGCTACAGTTTTCACTCTAAAACTGACCAACTGTTGGTCAAGGGTGTTGATTTGACACCAAATTTATGGGAGCAATCTGTGGCACTGTCGTTGCTGATAAGACAGAAGATGTATTGGGTAAGGCCATAATGTAACCACCGCACTTGAACAAAGTCGGCTACAGGCCTGGGGTAAATTTAAAAGAAACCGGATCAAAGATGATCCAGAAAAAAATAGAGGGGACCACACATGAAAAAACTGATTGTTGGACTGACATTGACAGCGGCTTTTGCTGCCAACGCTCAAACAACCACAGCAACCTTGCCAGCTTCTGGCTCGACGCCAGCTCCTGCAACGACTGCAGCGCCAGCGACACAAACACTAACCACTGAGGCCGAGGCCGCTGCTGCAAACAAATTTGGCGCATTTTTCTGGGTTGAGAACGCAATGTCGGTCAAAGACCAAAATGAACTGAAAGACAAAGCGGGTATCGAGTCTGTTTGGTATACGGGTTTGAAGTACAAGGCGACAAAGAAAGTTGGATTCGAAGTTTGGCAGATGGCGCAAAGCCGCTCGAACTTTGAAGGTGCTCCAGATATGGATGTCACTTACAACCAAGGCAAACGCCAGATCATGGCGGATGCGGTTGTGAAAGCGAACTATGCAAGCGATCTTCGCCTGCCAGGTTCTGAAGCCATTGCTTTCAGCGCTCGTTATTATCTGCCAACTTCTCAAGTGACTCGTGAGATGCTTCACCGCAATGGCCAATTGCGATTTGATATCAATCCTTCTTGGATCTTGAGCCCATCTTGGACATTTGACTGGGTGAACTCGCCACGATTGATTTTCATGGATCAAGCTTCTTCTGACGGTTCTGAGACTGTGTTCCGCTACGTCGGTGGACCCGCTATCACTTACAACTTTAACGACAATTTCAACGCATACTACATGCCATACCCAGATGCTCGCTCAACTAAAGTTGCACGTGGCACATGGGAACTGGACAAGTTGAATCTGTTTTACCACGAAACAGGATTGAACATCACGGTTGGACCTTTGACAATCAACCCAGCCCTGATCAGCGAAGTGAACTTGAACGATGGTTCAGCGTCTATCGCGACAAACGATTCTCGCGTTTATTCTGCCGAGACAACGACTTACAATTTGAACTTCTACGCGAACTTCTAATTGCCAAGTTGAAATTCAGTGTTTCCTAAAAAGGCGGTCGAAAGATCGCCTTTTTTATTTTCCTGAGATGCTTTGGGAGGGTGCGCTCGCATCCATCGAGGCGGGCCCGCCGGTACCTTCTCTCACTTCAAGCTCTTTCGCGAAGCGAACGCCTAATGTCGGGCTGCCAATCGGGGCGCAGCTTTTGGTAGGTACAACAAAGGATCAACCGGTCCGCGAGACTTGCGAATTTCAAAATGCAAATGGACGCCGGTGGCGTGACCAGTTCGTCCCATGCCGCCAATGACGTCGCCCTGGTGGACGGTCTGGCCTTCTTTAACTTTGATGCTTGAAAAGTGGGCGTAAAGCGTTGCCCAGCCCTGAGCGCCTTCGATCATGACCATCTTACCGTAGCCGTGAAACTCTTTGCCGGTGTAGATCACCACACCATCGTGAGCGGCCATCACTTGCGTTCCTTTGGGTGCGGCGAGGTCGATGCCGAGGTGAGGCTTCTTGCGGTTGGGAAGGTAGCCACGGGTCATGCGGGCCTCGTCCACGGGCCAATCAAAAAAGTTTCGATGTTTTTCTTCTTGCCACTGCCCCAGAACCTTCTCTTCGCGATCTGGACGGGGTTCGTTTGAGCTCACGGTTGCAGGACCTGACTCGTGATACATTTCAGGCTTCGGGCCGCTCGAGCAAGATAGCAAGAGCGACGAGCAAGTGATGAGAAAGAATAAAGAATGTCTTGTCATAGGGTCCCAGTTTAGCACACGACCAGGATCGATGAAAATCGACCAAGGTCGTGAATTCAGACTTATTTGTAGATCGGAAACTGTTCACACATTTCGTGCACGGATTTGCGAATTTTGTTTTTCAGATCCATGTTTTCGGGATCCTTCAATACCATCGCGATCCATTTTCCGATCTGCTTCATTTCGCTGCCGCCCATGCCGCGCGTGGTGAGTGCTGGTGTCCCGATGCGAATGCCGCTGGTCACGAATGGGCTGCGTTTTTCATTCGGCACCGTGTTCTTGTTGACGGTGATGCCGGCCTCGTCCAACGCGTGTTCGGCGACTTTGCCGGTGACTTCGCGATTGGAGAGATCCATCAGGATCAGGTGATTGTCGGTGCCGCCGGTGACAAGCTCAAAACCTTCGCTCAAGATTTGTTCGGCCAAAATTTTGGCGTTGTTCACGACGTTTTGGCTGTAGGTTTTAAAGTCCGGACGCAGGGCTTCGCCAAACGAAACGGCCTTGGCCGCAATCACGTGCTCAAGCGGTCCGCCTTGAATGCCGGGGAAAATTTTCGAATTCATTTTCTTCGCCAGCTCTTCGTTGTTGGTCAGGATCAGGCCGCCACGGGGGCCGCGCAAAGTTTTGTGCGTGGTCGATGAAACAAAATCCGCATGCGGAAATGGCGATGGGTGAATGCCCGCAGCCACCAGGCCCGCAAAGTGCGCCATGTCCACCAAAAGTGTGGCGCCGACTTCGCTTGCGATCTCGCGAAATTTTGCAAAATCCAGAACGCGCGGGTAGGCGCTATAACCCGCGATCAAAAGTTTCGGACGAACCTCAAGCGCGGTGGCGCGAATCGTGTCGTAATTCAATCGGCCCGTGGTTGGATCCAGTTTGTAGGATGTCGCTTTGAAAAGCGAGCCCGAGAAATTCACGGGTGAGCCGTGCGTGAGATGTCCGCCATGCGAGAGGTCCATCCCCAGGATCGTGTCGCCTGGTTGTAGGCTTGCGAGATAGACCGCCATATTGGCTTGGCTTCCCGAGTGCGGTTGAACGTTCGCAAATTTGCAGTCGAAAAGTTTTTTCGCCCGCTCGATCGCCAGGGTCTCAACCTCGTCAACAAAAGCGCAGCCGCCATAGTAGCGTTTGCCCGGATATCCTTCGGCGTATTTGTTGGTGAGGATGCTTCCCTGAGCTTCCATCACCGCGCGCGAAGCATAGTTTTCGGAAGCGATCATCTCGAGACCGAATTTCTGTCGTTCGGTTTCTCGGGAAATCATTTGGTAGAGATCAGGATCTTGATTTTTTAAATGTTCGAAATGTGTGGCTTGCATGCTTCAAGTATCAAACGGGAGTTGATACTTTGGCAACCCGTCTGGCATGGCGTCCGCCAGAAAAAGCGGTCTGCAAAAAAAGCTGAAGGATTTGTAAACACTCTTCTGGAGTGTTGAGTCGAGCTCCCAAGCACAAAACATTTGCGTCATTGTGCTCGCGAGAAAGCCTCGCCATTTCCGGCGTGATGCAAAGGGCGGCGCGAATGTGCGCAAATTTATTAGCCCGCATCGCCATGCCTTGGCCAGAACCACAAATCAGAATTCCGATTTCGGCCGGGACCGACAAAGTCGAATTTTCTTGGACTAAGGAAAAACCATGAATCTTTCGGCAAACCAGGTCGGCGTAATCTGGATAGTCCACCGAATCCAAAGATTGAGGTCCCATGTCATGGACTTCACGCTTGACGTCCGAAAGCCAAGTCGAGCTTAAAAGCGCTTTGACGATTTCTGATTTCGTCTCAACACCTGCATGATCGGCTCCCAGATAAATTTTCATCATAAGACTTTTGAAAAAATCAGGCAGGCGTTCGTTCCGCCAAAGCCGAAAGAGTTGTTCATCACGTGAGTTAATTTTCCATCACGCGCTTTGCCCGGAACGTAATCCAAATCACAATTTTCGCTCGGATTTTCCAGATTGATGGTCGGCGGAACCAATTGGTCTTTTAGAGCCATCACGCAAAATGCACTTTCAATCGCACCGGCCGCACCCAAAGTGTGACCCGTCATGCTCTTCGTCGAAGACACCCACAATTTTTTCGAGTGATCGCCAAAGACCGATTTGATGCCCGCAGTTTCGAGCTCGTCACCCACAGGTGTGCTGGTTCCGTGCGCGTTGATGTACTGAATTTCCTCGGGACGAAGGCCAGCATCTTTCAACGCCATCTTCATCGCGCGTGCGCCACCTTCGCCATTCGGTGCTGGGTTTGTCATGTGGAAGGCATCCGAAGAAGCGCCGTAACCCGTGACTTCACATAAAATATGAGCACCGCGTTTTTGCGCGTGCTCAAGAGATTCTAAAATTAAAACAGCAGCTCCTTCGGCTAGGACAAAACCATCTCGGTCTTTGTCGAAAGGCCGGGAAGCGCGCTCGGGGTCATCATTTCGAGTCGAAAGGGCCCGCATGGCAGCGAAGCCACCAAGACCCAAAGGACAGACGGTGCTTTCGGTGCCACCGGCAATCATGTAATCGCAGGTGCCCATGCGAATGTAATTGTAAGCCTCGCCCACCGAGTGTGCGCCGGTCGCACAAGCGGAAGTGATCGAGTAATTGGGACCCTTGATGCCGTACTGAATGCTCGCCTGACCAGAAGCCAGATTCGTGATCGCGGCGGGGATAAAGAAAGGGCTTACGCGGCCCGGACCTTTATCCAGAATTTTTTGGTATTCGCTCTCGATGATGGGAAGACCTCCCATGCCAGAGCCAATGAAGACACCACCATTTTCACCATTTTCGGCGGTGATCTGCAGACCGCTGTTGGTCATCGCCATGGTGACCGCAGCTTGCGAGTACTGAATGAAGAGATCCATTTTCTTTTGTTCTTTTTTCGGAATGAAAGCGTCTGGCTGAAAGCCCTTCACTTCACCACCGAACTTCACATCATAGTCCGTGACCGGAAAGCGGGTGACAGGAGCAATTCCGCTTTTTCCCGCCAGAGCTTTTTGCCAAGTTTCATCCATGGAAAGTCCCAATGGAGTGACGGCACCCATGCCGGTGACCACAACGCGCTTAAAAGTTCTCGAATTTAGATTCTTCATAAGAAGTCCTCATAGAAAGGGGCTTCGTGTTTGAAAGCCCCTCGCTCAAATGTTGAAGACGATCGGATAGGCCGATGAGCCTATACCTGCTGGAAAGGCCTTAGCCTCCAATTGCTAGAAAGGCGTTTAGCCTTTACCTTTTTTTTCCAGGTAGCCAGCAACGTCACCAACGGTGCGAAGTTTCTCGGCGTCTTCGTCTGGAATTTCAAGATCGAATTCCTCTTCCATCGCCATCACCAATTCAACGATATCAAGGCTGTCAGCGCCCAGGTCGTCGATGAAAGAAGCTTCAGACTTTACTTTCTCAGGATCGACACCCAATTGTTCTACAATAATTTCTTTCACTTTTGGACTCAGGGCCATAATTCCTCCTAAAGAATTCGCCGATTTACTGTCGGCTGGCATTTTAATTCATAAACATTCCACCGTTCACGCTCAAGGTGTGACCGGTGATATACTTGGAATCTTCACTTAATAAAAAAGAAACGACGGTGGCGATTTCGCTAGGATCCGCGATTCGCTCCATCGGAATTTGCGACAAGATCGCTTTCTTCTGATCTTCGCTCAAGACTTCAGTCATCTCGGTGCCGATAAATCCGGGCGCGATGCAATTGACGCGAATTCCGCGCGAGCCCACTTCTTGCGCGACACTTCGGCTGAAAGCTTCGATGCCGGCTTTGCTGGCCGCATAGTTCGCTTGTCCCGCATTGCCGGTTTGGCCGATCACGCTGGTGATATTCACGATCGAACCTTTGCGGGCTTTGATCATGGATTTGAGAAAACCTTTGGTGACCAAGAAAGTGCCACGCAGATTTGTCTGCACCACCGAATCGAAATCTTCGGCCTTCATTCGCAAGAGCAAAGTGTCTTTGGTGATTCCGGCATTGTTGACGACGCCATCGACGGTGCCGAATTTTTCCAAAGTTTGGTTGATGGCGGCTTCCACCGAAGATTCATCTGCGGTGTTCATCTGCAGGCAAAAGTGTCCGCTACCGGGCAGTTCGGCGAGAAGTTTTTTGGCGGCGTCTTCGCGAGACGAGTAAGTGAAGGCGACCTGAGCTCCGCGCTCCGCAAGAGTTTTCACAATCGCAGCGCCAATGCCGCGGCTGCCGCCGGTGACGAAAATTTTCTGTTGGTTCAGCTGTTGTGCTGAAGCCGATGATGAAACAGTCACTCAAAAATCCTTCAAAAAATGCCCCAAATTTAAGCTTGGGTTTTCGCAAATTTTTCTATGTTTTCAATATCTTCCAGAGAGTTGGTATTGAAGACTTGGAAGGCCTCAGAGTCAATTTTTTTCAAGAGCCCCTGAAGCACCTTGCCAGTGCCGCATTCGATGCAGGTTGTCCAAGACTTTTCCTTAGCTAAATCCATACTTTGCATCCATTTGACGCTGCCAGAAACCTGACGAATCAGGTTTTCACGAAGCTCTGGAGCTTTCACTTGAGTCTGCGCCGTGAAGTTTTGGATGATGGGAAAGTTGGCATCTTGAAATGAAATGGAACCCAGAACCTCTCGCATTTTATCTTCGGCGGGTTTCATCATGTCACAATGAAATGGCGCCGAGACTTGAAGCGGAATCAGCTTCACGCGCTTTGCATTTGGGAAGACTTCTTCCGCTTTGAAATTTTCTTTCAGCCAGTTGATCGTATTGGAAGATCCGCTGATCACAATTTGGCCCGGACAGTTAAAGTTGGCCGCATTCAATGGCCCCGTCTTTGATTTCTCGACCGCCCAGGTGCAAAGGGTCAGCACTTGCTCGGGATCAAGGCCCATCACCGCAACCATTCCACCTTTGCCAACAGGAACGGCAGATTGCATGGCTTGACCGCGAATCTTCACGGCCTTAACGGCTGAAGCGAAAGGCATTGCGCTAGCTGCAACCATGGCCGCGTACTCGCCAATGCTGTGGCCGCTGGCGGCAGTGGTCTTGACGCCAAACTGGGTGGTTAAAACTTTTTGCGTCGCGGTTGAAACCGTGAGCAAGCAGGGCTGCGTATTTTCCGTTAGCGCTAAATCCGCTTCGGATCCATCGAAACATAATTTCTTGAGATCGATTTGGATGGCATCGCTGGCTTCTTCAAAGACTTCGCGGGCTGTTTGAAAATTTTCGAAGAGAAATCGGCCCATGCCGGGCTGTTGGCTTCCTTGTCCGGGAAAGATCAAATGAAACATAGTTTGTGTCCTTAGAGGTGTTCTATCCTTAGAAACGGACGACGGCGCTGCCGGCGGTGAGACCCGCTCCGAATGCCGTCATCAGAATGGTTTGTCCGCGCTTGATGCGGCCATCTTTTCGAGCCACGTCAAATGCCACAGGAATGGTGGCGGCGGAGGTATTTCCCATCTCGTGAACGATCGAGATGACTTTGTCCTTTGGAAAATGAAAGTGCTCGGCAACAGCTTCCATGATGCGCGAGTTGGCTTGGTGTGGAACCAGCCAATCAATGTTTTCACTGGTGAGGTGATTGAATTCGAGAGCTTGCGTGCAAGTCGCCGACATGGTGCGCACGGCATTCTTGAAAATCTCGCGACCCTTCATCTTAAACCAGTGAGAACCTTCGTTCATGGCTTCAGCGCTGATCGGGCGACGTGATCCACCAGCAGGGCGGATGAAAAGTTCTCCCAAAGAGCCTTCGGCCCGCAGGTGAGAGCTTAAGACCACATCTGGCGCGTCACTTGGCGCACGAGAGACAACCCAAGCGCCAGCGGCATCGCCAAAAAGGATGCAGGTTTCACGATCTTTGTAATCAACGAATCGGCTGACGACTTCCGCCCCGACGATCAGAATGTTTTTGTACATTCCCATTCGGATGTAAGCATCGGCCACGGAGAGAATGTAAACGAATCCCGAGCAAGCCGCATTGATATCCATTGCGGGGATGCCATTCAATCCCAATCGAGCTTGAAGGACGCAGGCAGTGCTGGGTGTTTGATAGTCTGCGGTGACGGTTCCCACGATCAGACAATCAATGTCTTTCACGTCGAGATTGGCGTCTTTTAAGGCTAAAATTGAAGCCTCATAGGCAAGGTCTGAAGTCGCTTGCTCCGGCAAGGCAATATGCCGGCGCTCGATTCCTGTTCGCTCACGAATCCATTGATCGTTGGTTTCAACGATTTTTTCAAGATCCACATTGGTGAGAACTTTGGGAGGAAGGTAAGAACCTGTCCCCAGGACTCGTGTGCGGTACATCTCGTTCCAGCCTACGCGTTTTTAGCAGCGCTGATTTGCTTACCTTTGTAATACAAAGCGCCGTCCGCGGCTTTAAAAGCACGGTGAGGGCGAACCAGTTCCTTCGATTTTTTGTCGATGGCAACTGCAGGCATGTCCAGGCCGTCGTGGCTGCGACGCATGTTTCGGCGAGAACGGGACGTTTTCTTCTTTGGTGTAGGCATAGTTTCCTCTGTCGTTTTCTCTATCTTGAGAGTTCAAATTTTTCCAAAGCTCAATTTTCTAAATCATTGACCCGGGACTGGCAAGGACATCTTGCATCGTCTTGGATCTAATTGAGTTTTATGTTCTTTAAAGTGGCAAATGGTGACGTCGGAGTGTCAAAACCCGGGTCCTCATAGCGAAATTCTTCGTTTGAAACCGGCTTTTTGCACAATGAGCAGTTTCCGTCCGCAGTGCAAGCCGGTGCCGGAATATAGGGCTCAGCCAGGGCGACGACTTCGTGCAGATACTCGCCCGCATTAAAGTGATGTCCTTGATATTCAATCACCGAAGGGCCTTCGTTGTGCATGTCAGACATGTGATTGGCTTTGGCGAATTTCGAATTGCGCGGAATTTCCTGCTCGGGGATCAAAAGCTCGCGGAAATTTTCATCGATCGGCATTTGAAAATCCAGACCGCAACGAGAACAGTCTTCAGCCAAGTTGGTCTTGATAAATCCCGACAGCTCGAAGGTTCCGGCTTGCAGGGGGCGAATCGTGAATTCGCTCTGAAAAGGGGTCTGGCCGATCAGATCCTTCAAATTAGAATTCAGGTCGCCCGTATTCTGATTGCAGATATAATTTTTCCCCTCGGCAGGGATTTCCAATAAATTGATGATCATAGGCCGTCCGTTCTACCGGAGTTGACGGCCTCTGTCAAAGATCGTGGCTGTTAAAGAGTTTGAAACAAGTCCGCCACTGGGGGCTTGGTTTTGATCAGTTTGAGATCCAGCAGCTGTTGGCTCAATGTCTGCCACCTATCAGCTGTCATGCTGCCAATCGGGGTTCCCGGGATTTGTATGAGAGTCTTTTGGGCCAGTGCGCTCTTTTGAAAAGTTTCCATGTCCATGGCCTTATTCAGGGTGGCCATGTGTTTGTTGGTGGGCTCCGGATTTTTCACGTATTCGGTCCAGGCCTCGCGAAGGGCTTGCACCATCTTTTTGACTTCTTCCGGATGCTCTTTCAACCGCGATGTTTTCACGGCAACGACGGTCGTGTAGGGGTTGTAGCCCGTATCGGCCACCAGAAACGTTTGGACTTTAAGGCCCGCTTTTTCAACGGCGATCGGTTCTGAGGTGACGAAGCACTGTTGTGAGATCTGTGGATCTTTCTGGAAATTCCCGGTCCCGCCTAAATAAGGAGCTGTTTTGACTTTCAGGGGGCCATATTTTTTCTGAATGAATTGCGCATAGGGAAGTCCGCTTTGCCAGAGCAACGTTCCTTCGCTTTGAAAGACTTCGTCGATCTTTTTAAATTTGCGCTCGGCATGGGTCATGATCGCTTGTGGGTTTGTTTGGTAGACGGCGAAAATCGCGGTGATATCTTTGGCGCCACGATCATGAGCCAGAATGATTTCATCTCCCGAAACGACGGCATAATCTATTTGTCCAGCGGCTAACATCTGCACCGTTGGCGTGCCGGATCCACCTTCGAGAATTTTCACCTGCAAGTTCTGTTTTTGAAAAATGCCAGACTGGGCGGCGGTGTAGAAGCCGCCGAATTGCGGCTCGGGCTTCCAGTTGAGTGCGAGCTTCAAGGGCTCGGCAGCGCTTGCAAATGAAGCGATCAAAGAGACGATCAAAAAAGCGGGGGTGATTAATTTTTTCATATTTCGATGGTCTGGGATGAGGCCATTTGGTTCAACTGAAATCGGATCGTGAAACGCTGCGAGACTTTTACTGCTGATAAAAGAAAGGCCGCCATTTGAGCATCAATCGCGAAGAAAGACGGACGAGGCTCACGAAAAAAATGCCCATCAGCGACGACAGCAAGATCGAGCCTAGAACGATGTCGACACGTTGCTGAGTGCGCGCGGCATCGAGCATGCCTCCAAGTCCGCCGCCGGCGATAAATTCACCGACGATGGCGCCGATCACCGCCAGTCCTGCCGAGACCTGTAGCCCCGCGAAGACGGCGGCCAAGCTCGAGGGGATTTGCAGGGACCAAAGAGTTTTCCAGCGTGAGGCCCGGTACGCTTTAAAAAGTTCGAGAAGACCTGGATCCACGGAATGAAGGCCTTGCAGCGCATTGGCGAGCACCGGAAAAAAAGAGACGATGAAGGCCGAGACCCGCACGGTTGGCTCGCCAAAGCCAAACCAAATGACCAAAAGTGGTGCGATCGCGATCACTGGCACCGTCTGGAAGAAGATTGCGAACGGCAAGAAGGCTCGTTTTAAAAGCGGAGAGCTAGCGAGGATTAAGGCCGAAAGAAAGCCAAAGAGAGCGCTGGCCGCAAAGCCAATGACGGTGGATTGAAATGTACTTTTCATCGCCGTAACATAATCGTTGGTTAGTTCAGAATAAGTTTTCAAAACTTGTTCAGGACCGGCCAGCAGATAAGAAGGGATCAGTCCTGAAGAAACAATGAAGGACCAAACGCAAATCAAGGCGGCCGCCGTTACCCAGCTTGGCCAAAAAGAAAAAATTTTTTTCATGAATGGGCCTCGGTTTGAAACTGGTGGCGGATGAAGGAGACTTCTTCAAAGAATCGGATTTCGTTTCGCAGTTCAAGATGCCGGTGTGCCGGCAGCTGCGAGCGAAATTCCAATAATGTTTTTCGATCTTTGCCGAACAGGAAAATTCGGTCAGATAAAAAACAGGCCTCTTCGATCGAGTGGGTGACGAAGATCACCGAAAATTTTTTATTTTCAAAAAGTGCGCGCAATTCAAATTGCAATTTCAGGCGGGTGTGTTCGTCCAAAGCGGCGAAAGGCTCGTCTAGCAAAAGCAAATCTGGCTGAACCATCAAGCTTCGGGCCAGCGCACAGCGCATTTTCATGCCACCGCTGAGCTCTTCCGGAAATTTTTGAAGGGCGTGACTGAGGCCGAATGAAGACAAGATGTCCGTGGCCAACTTACGGTTGGTTTCGGAGATCTGGCCCTGATTGATTTCAAGTGGTAAGAGGGTGTTTTCTAAGCAGGTTCGCCAGGCCAAGAGGCGCGGCTCTTGAAAGACAAAACTTTTCTGCCGGGCCGAAATATCAACGGTTCCTTGAGAGGGTTTCTGCAAGTCCCCCAAAATTCGCAGCAATGTGGATTTTCCGCAGCCCGAAGGTCCAAGAAGCGTGATGAATTCGTTGGGCTTGATTTGAAAATTGAAATCCGAAAAGACAAAACTTTTTTTATCAAAAGCGTGCCCCAGATTTCGCGCACCAATCAAAGGATTCAAAGTTTAAATCCAATCGTAATTAAAGCTTAAGGAAACTCGCGCTTGTTTGGAAAGATTGGGTGGAACTTCGTGCCGCATCCAGCTTTCGAATAATATCAAATCGCCGGCCTTGGGTTGCAGCGAAATAAAGCGTTGGTTTTCCGGCCGCGCCAAGGCTTTTCGGGGTGGCGAGGCCATAAATCCCACAAGCCTTGGGTCCTCAAATTTCAAGGCGCTGGCTTTGGGCGGAGTCTGGACGTAGTAGGTGCCGCTGATCGTGGAAAGTGGATGAATGTGCATCGTGTGCACCACGTTTGCCGGCATCACGTTGGCCCATAAGCTTGTCATCACAAGTTTTCGTCCTTGCAAATCCATTTCAAGATGCCGAGCAAAGACCTTCACCTGCAGGTCGATCTGTTTTTTCAGAATTTCAAATGTGGTCGAGAATTTATGCAGCTCATTCATGGACGCGTAGGAGGTGTAGCCGCCAATGTAATGGCGAGCACTCCACTTTCGGCCGTGATGGTCGAGTTCCTGAATCGTGAGAATCTCTTGCAGAAATTCTTGATTCTGGCGCGCCATGGACAGTCCTGGAATCTTAAGCTGGCCTTGCTGAATAAAACTTGGAAACAGACTTTGGGTCTTCATGTCAAAACGATAGCGAAAGGCCAAAGCCAGGGCAAGAAGATCGCCTCGGTTCTGGTCCAGGTGCCGCTTGAGCAGGGAAGGCCTAGTGGTTGCCTAGAAGGTGCGACCTCCTCGACTTTGCATTTATGGGATAGCTTCAAGGAATGGGATGGTTCGCTTTAAGGTTTTCCGCCGGATTTTGGGTTTAAATTGATGATCCCATTGAGCGGGCCCAAGATGTCTTCGATGGCTTTTCGAAAGCCAAGCTGAATCTGAGATTCGGACTCGTCTCGAACCAGGCTTGAAAGGATCGCGGCCAATCTCACGCCGCCGGTGTAGATTCGCTCGTCCACCGAATGAATGAATTGTTTGGTGTAGGTCGCCTCGTCCTCATCCCAGGCCTTGTAGGCGGCGTCTCGAATGATCAGGCTTTCATTCACCCACTCGTTCATATCGTCAGACTGACCGGGAAGGGGTTGGCCTTGAAATTCCTTATTCAAAGATTCGGCATAGGCCGCATCATCGATTTTTGACTCTTGTTTTTTGCGAGTGGTGTGACCGTAGGCCTCTTCGAGGATCAGGACATCCCAAATCGCGTGTAGGTTGGTGGCTTTATTGTGCCATTTTCTTTGCACCAAGTTACCACCACGATCTTCCGGTCGTCCCGTGTGAAAAGGTTGGTGAAGATCGCCGACAAAGTGGACCAGGAATTTCAGAGCTACATTTTTTTGATCTGCCTTTGATTTCGGATCGCGGAAAATTCTTTCGGCTTCTAAGATGCCGGCCACCGCGCCGCCATTTTTCTGTTCTTCTTCTTTCATCGTCGTCAGGCTTTGCAAATAAGTCTGATTATCGGCGACGGATTCGTAATGATAAGAAAAGGTCTGGCTCCAGACGGCGGGCTTATCTTTGATCGTATCCGCCCAAGTCGAGACGTCCGCCAGGCTTGCGCCTTGAAGATACTTGGAAAGAATTTGGCGATCCGAGCTTGATAGAAAAGAATCCGCCACATCGGCGACCGTTCGGTGGCCGACGGGTCCCCAGCTGAAGGCAGACTGAGCTGCGGTCAACAAAACAAATGAGAGAACACAAGAAGAGAGTCGAAGATGTTTGTTCATACCCATCAGCAAAGTCGGTCTGGGCTCTTGTTTCAATTAAAAAAAACCATGACCACCGAGGTCATTTGTTTGGATTTTCAGGGTTTTATCATGACACAAAAAAAAGAAAGACAATCACTCTGATTTTTGTGATTCTAAAAGACCCTCTCGAATTTTCATGTAGATCTCAAAGAACTTATAAGCCGGTGTTGCGTCAGCCGCCTGCACGTGATCGGGAAGCAATTTTAAATTTCCCGTCTTGATCAAAATCGCTTTCACCTTTGAATTTTGCTCAACCTTGGCGACCGAAGCGCGGTAAATTAAATCATAATGCTTTTGCGCGCCGGATGTTTTCGGTTCGAATTTCTCGCCCTGGTAAGTGACCCAAGTCAGTCCCAACTTTTTCATGTTGTCGTTGGCCGCGTCGCCGGCGTGTTTCGCTTCAAATCCCGACAGCTTCATGACTTGCTCGCGTGTGAGGTCCCATTTGACGTCGGGATTTTGCAGTCGGGGATCTTCGGCGCTTTCTGGATACTTCAGACTTTGCCAGAGAGCTTCAACGCTCGCGTATTCTTGGCCATCCAACGTGAAAGGAGTGTTCGCCAAGTTTGAAAGAATGCCGAGTTCGGTTCGTTTCGATAAAATCACTTCATTTTTATCGGGATTGGCGGCCTGCGGAGGAATTTCCCAGCTCGCCAATTCGTTCGCGGGGACGGGTTTCCACCACTCGCTAGGGTAGGAAAAGCCTGAATCCATCGTACCGAGACTTGCGCAGCCCATGATAAAACCGCAAAGTCCGGTGGCTAAAAATTGAAACATCGACCCTCCCCTTGAACATTTATCTAAATTTGAACTTGAATCAGGCGGGATGATAGAAAGCCTTTTGCTGCCAATCAAGGCATGACACTGAGCTTTTTGCTTTGGCTGTCAGATCTTTGGTCAACTGACTGCCAAATTTTGGGTGACGCCAGAGCGCCGGACCCGAATCAAAAATGCGGGCTCGCCTGGGGCTTCCTGCTGGAAAATGTTTTGCAATGAACACGAAGCATGAAAAAAAATATCCGCGGCCTTTGCCGGCTCAACCGCTTTTTCTACCTTTTTTCAATGGTTTTCATCCTCCTGGGACCAGCCAAGGTTTGGGCCCAGGCGGCATGCCGGACGATCTATCAGGATTTCGGTCAGAAGAGTGAATCAGAACTGTTGAAGCAGTTGGACCAGGTGACCAGAAAGACTTTGCCGAAAGCCGTTCGCGCCGAGCGCGCGCAAGAGGTGACGGACCGTTTGATCCATCAGTTGCGGTCCAAAGGGGGCCCCGACTCCCAATCGCAAATGGCAGCCCAGCAAGTGCTTCAAAAAATCCAGCGGGGAGAGGCTTTGGAAAGAACACTAATGGATCCGGACAATCAAGACAGTCAATGGCCTTGGATTTCCCGGGCGGCAAAGGCGCAGGATCACGCCGAGACAAAAGCATCCATGTCGGAAATCAGTCCGCATATTTTTACAAAGGATTTCGATCCTAAATCTCTCCAGAGCTGGGAAGAATTAAAGTGGAGTGATCGGGTCCTTCAGAATCTCAATGAAGCCTGGGATTTTCTCTCCCTCAAATCAGACGTCGACGGACGGCCCGACGAAATCAGCGCCATGGGGATGCTATCCGCTTACCAAACCAAGTTGGCCATCATTATCAGAGATCGAATCGCCGAAGCCAGCCCCGAGAAAAGAAGCGAGTTTGAAGAGGTCACGATCGATCATCTGCAAACCCGAAAAAACCCTGCGCAGCAAAAGCGCATCCTCAATGCCTTGATGCTGATGGATTTTTGCAGCGAGAACTTGATGTTCGAGCTGGTCAGTCAAAGGGTCCAGCATGCTGTTGGAAATCTTTCTTCGCTGAAAGATGGCGGGCCAGGTTCCGAATTGCGAATCGCTTATGATGAAACGATCTTTGCGAGTTCTCGCCACCTCAAAACCGCATCTTTGGGCCTGCAGCAGTTCCTGCAAAAGCAAAAGCCATTTTTCAAATTCTGGTATCGGCCGCTCCTTGGCCCGGGAGTTCGCCTGTCGGAATCCGTCGACCAAGAGTTGAAGGCGGTCCTGGTTGAAAATGGGAATTTTTCGGACTCGCTCTCCATTGCCAGTTATTTTGTGGTCCGCGGCCTGTATCGTGCCGAAGTGGCGAATTTTCTGAAATCCGCAACCCAGAAAACCGACCTTTTTCCTCAACAAAAACAGGTGATCAGAATCCTCGTGCAGGTGTTGAAGGGGTCCGGTCGCGATTGATCATCGCGATCGTCTCCTGTTCGGGTGTACCAAATTGAAACGGCAACGCCTGAATTCGATAAATTCCATATCAACTGAAATAAACGAGGGGCCGGCGCGAAAGCGTCAAAGGTCTGGACACCTGTCGCGCGAATCCTGGCAAAGGGGTTCGTGATTCTTGAAATGACCCGGGCATAAGCAATAAAACCTGACCTTTGCTGGTCCGGGCTTTGCCTTAGAGATAGGGAAATAGATTCGGTTGAAGAGGAGATTTTTATGAAAACTTGGATTGTCACACTGGCGCTTGTTGTTTCAGCAGCTCAGGTCTCAATGGCTGATGTCTCAGCGGATGATTTCAATCAAATGATTCAGGAAAATCAGAAATCTGAAGTCGAGCTTCGCAATAAATTGCAGAAAGAAGCCGGCATCACTTTTAACGATAAAATCGGCAAAATCGCCAAGGACAAAATCCAGGCGCCGACCGAACCCGAGCAAGTGATCGTTTCAACTTCTGGCTCCCCTTGGAAAGCAAAAAAAGATCGCTCCGCGCGGGCTCTGCAGAAAGCCGATATGAAGCGTCTGTCGCAAGAGCTCAATGAGGCCGAGTCGAACTAGCTCAGAGGTTAAAGAATCAAGCGGCGAAGTTCTTGCTGCGAATAAACGTAGTCTGCGTAAATCATCGTGTTTGTGATATTTCGATGCCCCAAAGCGACCTGCACCAAACGCAGGTCTTTTGTTTTCTGGTAAAGCTCGATCGCGAAAGTATGCCGAAGCGAGTGAAATTTCTTAGGGACCGGTCGGTAAAATTCCCAGACCTGGTAAAGCCGCTGATAACTGATGTCAAAAATCTTGGTTCCCGAAATCGTTTCGGTCCAGCGATGAAAATCCTCAAAAAATCGATTTGAAAGCGGGATTTCCCGGTCATTGCTGCCTTTGATCCCGCGAACCAAAACACTTTGATCGTAAGTATTGAGATCGGCTTTTTGCAGATTCAAAAGCTCTTGAGCTCGGGCCCCGGTTCGCAACCCTAATGAAATCAGGAAGCAATTTCGGGGGTCTTCAAGCTGGTAATTTTCGATGATTTTTCGAACCCGCTCGACCTCGGGTGGAAGAAGATACTTGTTTTTATTCAGAGCATATCGAGTTTGCATCCCAGTCCTTGGTCCTTCAGTGAAGACTAAAAATGACCGATAGAAAAGTCACGCTTGGGAAATTTTTAAACCAATCAAAGGTCCGTAAGCACTGCGTTAGCTGCGGCGCAGCGGTAAAACCTGAAAATCGCCTGCAAAAATAATTTAATTAAAACATATACTTAGTACTTTAGTTTATAACTATAAGCTTAAGGAAAATTCGAAAAAGAGGTTGTGACGGTATGCTTTTTCGAAAATCCTTTAAATTTTAATAACTTAGCTTGACGGCCAAGCGAGTTCATTTAAAAATAATTGTGAAACACAACGGAAAATCATGTGAAACACCATGAGGAAGTTGTGAAACGCAATAGGCGGACAAGTTGACGCATCTTGACGCAGGGGTTCGGAATGGACATGGAAGCTTTGAAATCGGGCGAAGAAAAAGAGCTCGCGCGCGCCAAGAGTTCGGTGCGCATGCATTACGAGGCACAGGTTGAAGTGATACGAAAGCAGCTCGGAGATCTGGAAAAAATCCGCGAAAATTTGGGGCTTTCACAGCGAAAAATCTGCCAATTGTTAATGGTCGATCCTTCAGCTTGGACCCGATGGGCCAAGAAGAATGAAAATCCACCCCCGCATATTTATCGAGCTCTTCAGTGGTACATGATTTTGCAGGAAAAATTGCCCGGTTTGACTCCTCAATATTTTGTCGGAAAAGATCCTGAAGTTTTGCATCAATCGGCCCTTCGAAAAATCGAAGCCGAATCGCAAAGACGTCTCGAATTTGAAGATGCGGTGGCCATCCAAAGTTTGCAGTTGGAAAGTCGCATTCGTGACCTGACGATTCGCAATCAAGGACTTGAAAGTACAAATCAATCTCTGCAAACGCAGATTCAAGCGCTGAAAATGCGTTCTTTTTGGCTGCTCCTCAGTTTTTGCGTGCTCGGGGTGGGGGTGGCCCTTTCCTTTTTTAGATTTTTATCGTTTTGAGGCATTTCCTCGTCTATTTTTGAGACGCCATTAAGACTGAAGTCTGGAATGTCGAAAAGATCATCATGGAAACAATGAGTTCCGAGGTTTTTATGATGAAAAGAAATCTGCTTCGCTCCGTCATCACTGTTGGGTTTTTCGGCTTGATGATCCTTTCGGTGGGATGCGCGCGCAGCGAAAGTGAAACATCTAATCTGCAAGTGTCTTTGCCGCAGGTCTTGAACAAGGATTCGGCGATGGCGGCGCCCAGCGCTGACTTCACACTCTCGCACGTGATTGTCAACATCACGGGCGGAGGGCTGAAGGATCCGATTTTAAAAAGCTGGGATCTTTGTCAGGACTGTCTTGCCGGAAAGACGGTCATCCCCAGTCCGCTACCGATTGACGATGTGCCGGCCGGTGGCGCCTTGCGCTTGGTGCAGGTCCTAGCGGTTTATAAAAATTCAGCTTCGGGCGAAATGATTTTTTACTATGGTGATAGCGAGAAAACTCTTTCGGCGGCCGAGGAAAAGCTGCAGATCGATATCGAGAGAATGGGCACCGCTTCGACCTTGATCAGTGGCCGAGTTTCCGGGCGATACCTGACGGGTTTGGATTCGGGACCGACTTCGAAAATTGACATTCAATTTGATCCGGGCCGCGCGGGACGTCCGCCATTGACGATCGAAGAAGATATGATGGTCAATGGCTGGTTCAGTGTCTTTATGCTGTCTGGGGTGAAGTTCAGTTACGTTCTTCGCAGCACGGGTGCGCTGATGTGGGATCAAAAAGTCGGACTGGATTCCGAAGTTTTTGATCCAGGCATCAATGCGGGCGCTGAATTTGATCACTTGGTGAAAGCATTTATTCCCACCCATACGACGGCCAGTACCAATGGCGGGAGCACTGTTTATTCAAATCAAGATCCAAGCATCTATGTCTGGGGTTATTGGGGAGTGGGCGCTTCCTTGAAAAAAGTCTGCACGCCATTTCTTCCGGGCACGACCACGAAAATTAAAACGTACTCAAGCGATCCGAACAATTACGTTGGATCGAGCTATTTGGCATACAATCGACAGCTGTCCTATCTAGGCGTGGTTCCGACCAATGGTGAGCTGTTAGATACGTCAGCACCGGCCACTTCGATTGTCGTTAAAGGTGGGGCGAACATGACGGGGATGTGTGGATCTTTTACGGACACGGCCTCCAGCGAATACTTAAATTTCTTTAAAGTGAAGCCGGTGATGATGGATGGAAATGGCAATGACCATGCAGCCGGCTTTTTCGGGATCTACCGCATGACTTCTGGCGATGATTCTTTGGATGTCACGGGCGATCCAAGAACCTTGTCGGGGATGTTGCTGCCAGGAGTTCTTGACGTCTTTAATCAGATCAAAGTTTACAAGCGAGTGGGAAGTCAGGACTTTCGCATTGAGAAACCCGCATGCACGGCCGAGTTCTTAAAGGCGAACGGCTTTCAAGCTGTCGCCACGGCGGGAGCGATTTCGGCCGATGGCTCATTTTCATTCGGCACGGATATTTCCGCGAACGAGGCAACCTCTGGCGTCTCGGCGATCTTTTGTCCGCTCACCCCGTCAGGAGTGGCGGCGCCGTTTGGACATTTTTTCTCGATCTGGGACTTAGGGCAAACGGCAGCCCAATAGCCCCCTCGCGCCAGTGCTTCCTGGTGCGATCTCAGGATGAGAAAGATTGAGTTACTCTTCTTAAATTCCGAAAAGAAAGATGAAGTGTTTTGGAGTGAGGAGAGAATATGGGCGTATTTCAAAAGTGCGGATTTTTGCTGGTGCTGGCCTTCGTCGGTCTTTTCACAGCCTGCACACGTCCCCAAGATGACAGTGGAAAAGTCTCCATTTCGATTCCTCAGAATATGCTCTCTTCAAAAGCCGGGACACTGGATGTTGCAACGCTGAAGCTGGCTCATGTGTCGATCAATATTTCGGGATCAGGCATTGATGGTGTTCGCGATTTACAGTGGGATGCGCACTCGGGTGGGAGCGAGCTCACTCCGCCCGCAGCTTTTACCATCGATGGCGTCACCATCGACAAAGAGCGCTTGGTGCAGGTCCTGGCCGTGTATAAAGATTCGACCACTCAGAAAATGACGTTTTATTATGGCGACGTGACGCAAATGATATCGGCATCGAATCCCAATGTCACCGTGACGATGGCGGTCGTGGGTGGCGCTCAGGATGTTGTGAACGGGCATGTCTCGGGACGTGTCTTGGATACGGCGGATGCGGGCCCGACCGGCCTGGTGGCGGTCAAGTATTCACCGACGGTGGGAAAACCTTCCTTGGTTGTCGATCGCACTTATGTTGTGAATGGCTGGTTTAGCACGATCATGCTTTCCGGCGCTAAATTTGAATACACTTTCGAAGATGGCAAAGGTCTTTTTCCGGGCTCGATTCCGGTTGGCTTAGATTCGGAATTATTTCTTCCCGCAACGAATCCAAAAATCTTAAAGGTCGCGATTCCCGTGCACACTCGCCTCGAAAATAAAGATGGCACCCCTGTCCCAACGGTCGAGGACGCCAATATTTTCGTGTGGGGGTATTGGGCGCGCGAAGCGAGCGTTGATCTTTCCGGTAAAAACATTTGTGACGACC
This sequence comes from uncultured Bdellovibrio sp., assembly GCA_966211795.1. Taxonomy (GTDB): domain Bacteria; phylum Bdellovibrionota; class Bdellovibrionia; order Bdellovibrionales; family Bdellovibrionaceae; genus 21-14-0-10-47-8. The sequence continues at coordinate 37,106 of CBIHNW010000012.1, forward strand.
TTGCAACCGGATCGTTTTCAGCAATGAAAGTCTATTCAGATCCTCCGCTGGCCTCGAATGCCAATCTTGCTTACCTGCGAATTTCAGCGGGCTCGGCCTTGCCGACTGGCGCGGCTTTATTGGCCACCACCAATCCGCTTTCGACCATCTCCGGAAAAGGGGGCGTGCAGGTTTCGAGTTCCGCCTGCGGGGCCTTCAGTGTTTCCAGCACCACAGACGCTTACGCGAATTTTCTGTATGTCGGAAAGGGAATGTTAGACGGGCAGGGAAATGATTCGGCCGCAGGATTTCGATATGTTTTTCGTTCGAACACGACGACGACCGAAGTCCTGACTTCGACCGTGACGGCGGCTTCCACAGCCGTTTCCGGAAGATTGCTTCCCGGAGTGAGCGCGAAAGTTTCGGGGCTTAAGTTTTTCAAACGTCTGGTTGCTTCCAGCGACGAGAAGCGGATTGAAACTCCGGTCTGCCAAGAAATCGCAAATTCGACCAGTGGTTACAGCTTGGCTGGGGAATTGAAGTCATTCAATGCGGATGGCAGCTTTTCAGCTCAGTTGAACATCAATTCGGCTGATCTCAATTCTGGCTCCAATGTCGCAAGCCTTGTGACCTGCGCGGTGATGTCGGACGGATCTTCTTTAGCACCCGTCGGTTATTACAGTACAATTCGCGGTAGCGGCACGGGGACCCAAACGGCGACCAAGATCGCCCTGGTCTATGGCTCAGCAAAAATGGCAAACGCCACTTGCGTTCCGGTGACGTTGGAGGGTCGCACTGCGACCAACGTTCTGGGGGTCGTGCCCAATGGCGTTTCGGTGACGTTGTCATCTCCCGACGCGAACACTGGATTCTATCAGTATTCTTCTTGTTCCGGGAGCATCACGGCGCTCGATATCAGTGGCGGTCTGGGCAGCAATGCACAGCTCTTTGTAAGGCGTGGAACCACGGGAACACAAACGACAACGCTAGCTCTCACTCCGAACAGCGGTTTGTCGGCAACAAGTTTTCCGGTGACGTTTGCGGATGCGCCGGGATCGCCAACGAAATCCATTCGCACGAATATTCCATCGACCATCTCGGCCTATGACTGCATTCCTTTAAGTTATGAAACATGGCACGAGGATGGTCTCAATTCGATGCTCATTTCATTCGGCAGCTCGTACTCTTACTCTCTGCCAAGCGCTACGGGACTGACCTTTTACTATGGCGGTGATTCGAATTGTCAGTTCAGCCCGGCTACGGGTGGATCGATTGGATTGAGCACTTTGTCGGTGCCTTATTTCGTCAAATACACGGGGACTGCGACTTCGCTGGATCTGCGCCCGACTTCGGCAAGCTTCACGGGTGATGCCGGAACTTATGTAAATGGCGACTTGGTCACCGTGATTCAGCCGGGGAACGCGGCCATGGTGAGGATGGAAATGGCGCTGCCCATTCCGGCTGAAGTCTGTCAGCCTGTGACCTTTCATGTCGTTGATTCGTATGGACACACGTCGCCGGCCTCCAGTTCTACAACGTATAGCTTTACCTTCAACGGCGCAGGGACACCGCCTGCAAATTCTGGTTTTTACTCAGACACCAGTTGCAGCTCGTCCCAATCGACAGTGACTATCAGTCCGACAGACACTCGGGTCAAAGTTTACTTCCGATGGGCGCAACCGGGAAGCGTTGCGGTCGACGGAGTCATGGCGAGTGGCGGAAGTCTTCCCTTGTCGGGAATTTCAGGAACGGTGTCCGCTGCTCCGGTGGCCAAACTTGTCGTGTTGCCACCATCTGTGACGTTTACGCCGCCCGCCAATTTTTCTGGAAATTCCTTTGCGATCAATGAAGGCGATTTCTTTCCCCTGACAATCGAAGCGCGATCCCCACTCGGAAATTTGGTGACGAGCTATACGGAAACCAACCCAGCCACCATGAATTTAAATGCGACCTACGCGGGCCTGAGCTGCAATCCGCTCACCTGGGGAAGTCCGGGCCCTGGTCGGGCGACGACCACTTGCACTTACATAGCTCCATCTGATTACTTCAGCTCTGTGCTGATGGGATTCTCGACTTTCCAAGGACCAATGATTCCTTACTCGGGCACGCCGGGATCGATTCGTATTATACGAAAGGCGGAAGCTTCGAGTGTGATGAAAGACTATTTGATGTCGAAGAGCTTTGGTCACCTGACATCCGGCCAGTGTCAGCCGCTTCTTTACACGCGTGGAACGAATGCGGGAGATTACACGGGATCAAGACCCGTTGCGACTTTCACTTCTGGAACTATCAGTTCACCTTCTGGAGTCGAAGGAATTTATTCGGACCAAGGCTGTACGGCTCCATCACCAACAGTGACGCTGACCTCAAATGATTCTGCAAAGCTTGTGTACGCGAAGCTGAATGGCTCGGGTATCAGTGGCTTGAATGTTGGTGGTCAGCTCGCCTACGACCTTGCGGGTGCGACCACGTTCACGACCGCTTCCTATTCAGTTGGAACCGGAAGCAGCTACGCGATTTCCATGTCTCGGGTGCAGCCGTACGGAGCTTGCGGTCCGGTCATGATCGTGCGTGCCGATACGCATGGCACGGCAACACCTGCGAGTGGGGGCGAGACGATGACGCTGATGTCGACCGGATTTACGTCGACCTGGCACACGGACGCCAAATGCACCTCGGATAACGTCTCGTCCAACTACGCGTGGTCTTCGGGACAAACAGCAGTTTTGCTTTACATGCGCCCGACTTCGCCGGGAACAGGAACTGTCAACGCTACGGGCACATTCGTTGGATCGGCCAGCTCCATTCAAGTTGATTATTAAACTCGCAGTGTCTGTAGCCATGCGCCAAAATCATCGCTTGCATGGCTCAGCGTTCTGAGTAAATACTCTCTACACTCAAACTGAATAAAGTGACTCGGCCGGTTTTTTGGGAAGAGTCAAAAAAAGGGTGGTAGAGATGGGGACTTTCGAGCTGATTTCTAAACATGGCGACCACGAAGAAGTTGTTTTCTGTCATGACCCAAGTGTCGGATTGAAAGCGATCATCGCTATCCACAACACAAGCCTGGGGCCGGCTTTGGGCGGAACCCGCATGTGGAATTATAAAAATGAAGACGAAGCTCTGATCGACGTCTTGCGCCTTTCAAAAGGCATGACCTACAAAGCCGCAGCTGCGGGTTTGAATCTGGGCGGCGGAAAAGCCGTGATCATTGGTGATTCGAAAACACAGAAGACTGAAGGATTGTTTCGCGCGTTCGGTCAATTCGTGAATTCGTTAAATGGAAAATACATCACCGCCGAAGACGTTGGCACCAGCGTGAACGACATGGAATACATCTTTATGGAAACTCCGTTCGTTACGGGCATTCCGAAAGATTTCGGTGGTTCCGGGGATCCTTCTCCATATACCGCTCATGGCGTCTTGATGGGGATGAAAGCGGCGGCAAAATGGCAATTGGGCACTGATTCATTGCGCGGTATGCGCATCGCTGTTCAAGGATTGGGCAATGTTGGCACTCACCTGGTGAAACATCTGGTCGAAGAGGGTGCGAAAGTCGTGGTTGCGGATATCGATGCCGACAAAGTGAAGCGGCACGTGGATCAGTTCAAGGTTCAGTCTTGCTCAACTGAAGACATCTTGTTTCAAGAGTGCGAAATTCTAGCTCCTTGCGCGATGGGCGCGATCGTGAATGACAACACCATCCAAAAATTCAAAACCAAAGTCATCGCCGGTGGTGCTAACAACCTTCTTGCCGAGGCCCGTCATGGGAATATGCTGCGAGAATTAGGGATTTTGTATGCTCCCGACTATGTCATCAATTCTGGTGGCTTGATGAATGTGTTTGTCGAGCTGGAAGGTTATTCTCCCGAGCGTGCATTTGATAAAACACGCAAGGTCTACGACAATTGCACTCGCGTGTTTGAAATCGCCAAGCGCGATAACATCAGCACTCATGTCGCAGCTGATCGTATGGCTGAAGAGCGCATCACGACCATCGGTAAGCTTCGCCAGCGTCATCAAGGAAAGAGCACGCGAAACTTTAGCACACTGAAAGAAGTGACGAATCGCTAAGGCTTTTGCTTGACCGCATCCTCCCTCATCGTGGAAAATTTCGGGACCGTTCCCCGTGTTTTTTTGAGAGAGGATGCTCATGAAGAAGATCAGCAAGCAGGACTTAAAGTCTCCAGATAAAGTTCTCCAAGAACTGCAAAAAGGTTTCCAATGGACCACTCAGCATTCCAAGCTGGTCGGTGTGACTCTGTTGGCATTCTTGGTGTTGGGTGCCGGCATCTCGGCCAAAAACTATCTTGACGAAAAATCTGAAAATGACATTCAGGCCAAGTACTATCCCATCGAAAAGAAATTCTTGGATAAAAAGACTGGTTTCGAACAAGCCAAGGCGGCCGTTGCTCCGGCGAAAGATCCCAAATCCAAAACTCCTCCGCCAGCGGTTGAAGGCAAAGCGACCGGCGATTTTGCACAGGATTATGGACCTTTGGCGACTGATCTGATGAAAATCATCGAAGAGAAACCATCTTCAAAAGCGGCAAAAATGGCGGCATTGCATCTGGCCGAAGTGCAAATCGAATATCAAAAAATGAATGAAGCGGAAGCGACTTTGAAGAAAGTCGATGCCGATCACAAAGATCTTTTGTCGGGCCTGGTGCAGAACCAACTGGGGACCGTGCAGGCCAATCTCAATGATTGCAACGGCGCCATTTCCACTTGGCAGAAGGTTCTCTCGAACGCTCGCGCCAAGTCTTTGCACTCGAACATCAAATTGAAGCAGGGACTTTGCTACGAAAACTTGAAAGAAATCAGCAAGGCAGAGCAAATGTATTCGGAAGCTAAAAACGACGACAAAGAATCGGTCGTGGCCCGAACCGCGGAAAAATATTTGCGACTTTTGCAGACAGCGAAAAATTAAATGAAGTTTTTATTTCTGGCTCTTGTTTCGATTTCTGTTTTTGCCGCTTGCTCGCAAGGACCCACGCGGGCTCAGCGCCGGTTTGCGGTGAACGAAGTTTTCGTCAAGCGCACCACCGATGCGGATAATTTGGGTTTTCGCAAAATCAATCGCATGAAGCCTCTGCTTTATAAAGACCTGGTCATTCAAGCCAATGGCTTAGATGGGGTTGGGGCCTATCATTATTTGACCGGCGCGGAAAAGTGGCGATTGCCGATCTTAAACGGTGCCGAGCCTTCGGCGACTTTGATCAAAGATCGTTTGTTCATCGGCGCCAGCGACGGACAGTTTTACTCGATTCAAGCGGACACCGGTAAAGTCGTTTGGACTTTCCCGACCAAGATTGAAACTTTATCCGAGCCTCTCTTGCACGATGGAGTGTTGTACATTCTCACCGGAAACAATTCGCTTTTCGCATTGGATGCGGCGACCGGTAAGCAGCTCTGGCTCTACACTCGCCAAGACACCTCGAGCCTGTCGATTCGCGGTGGTTCAAAGCCCGCGATTCGCAATGGCACTTTGTATGTGGGCTTTAGCGATGGATCGATCGTCGCTTTGCTGGCGCAAAACGGGGCGCTCAAGTGGGAAAAACAGCTCAGCCGAAACAAGAAATTCCGCGACCTCGACAGTGATCCATTGCTTGAGGGCGATTTCATGTACGTTGCGGGCTATGATGATCGCATTTATTGCTTGCGAGCAGCGACAGGGGAGACTGTTTGGACCTCCCCTTACGGCGGTTATGGCTCGATTTTGCTAGCTGGAGATCGTTTGTACGTCGCCAGTTCGAATAACGAGTTTTTAGCTTTGCAAAAAGAAACGGGTCAGAAGGTCTGGTCTTATCCCTTAAAAGATGGAATCGCGACCTCGGCGACCTTGTACAAGGGCTTGATTGTGTTTGGTGAATCGCAAGGGGCATTGCAGATTTTAGATGCCGCCACCGGCAAGCAGATTTCATCGTTCTCTCCGGGACGCGGAATTTTATCGCCACCGACGGTGGATGAACGAACCGGCATGGTTTATTTCATTTCAAATGAAGCAAATTTGTACGGCATTCGCATCGGCTGGAGCAATAAAGCACAGATCTCATACTTGAGGTGATGTCATGGGAAACGTTCTGAAGAGTCTTTTGTCTCTGGGGTTTTTGATTTTTATTTTAGTCGGGTGCGCTTCGGGAAATTGCCGATCTCACCGCGAAAACGTGCCTGATGAAAAGGCCGTCAATCAAGCGGTTGCCCAGATCTCTTCAAACGCCCAAAATCGCGTGAAGGTTTATAAATATGATGGCGGTCTTCAGTGTGGAATGGGAAAGCCGGTCGCGATCTCTCAGATGCAAAAAGAGCTGAAAGACATTCATGTTTACACCGCCGAAAATAAGCCGGACGGATTGATGCACATTCAGGCCTGCGGAACGCCAACGGGTCAGGCCAATGTGTACGAAATCGACCGAACATCGATTGAAGCCGCGAAAAAACGTGGATTTAAAGAATGGACCTTCGAATAACCCTTGGTTTCGGGTCTTGAGACTCTGTTTGGATGGGAAAATCATCTAGGCTGATCCAAAGATAGCTATTAAATCAAATATAAGCGGTTAAAACCTCAAAACACCCCTTTGTATAACATAATATAACTTATCAGAGACGATAATCTAGACCCACCCGAAGCCTATATTTGGTCTAATTCCTGCGATCTCACATGTCCCATGCCCCAAGGAAAGTTTTAAAATGAGAGATTCTGGAGGCTCTCATGAAACCACTTGTTCTTGCACTTGCCGCCTTGATTTTAAATATCGGTTCGCAGGCCCTGGCTGCCAAACCTGTCGCAAATCCCCCGCAAAATTGCGAGTATTTTCACCAACGCTTTGGGACCTTTCATTTTCAACGCCATCCGGGCTCGGATGGTTCTTGCATCGTTTCGGCAGACCCCTTTGACATTACGAATTTCAAATACCGCGGATACTTGGTTTCGGCTGAAGGTATTTTCATGGTTTTTAACTCTTACAGTGATCAGGATGATGCCACGGCCACAGGCGCCCGGGTTTTTCACTTTTTCCCGCGAAAAAACATGCCGAATACGGAAAGTATCGATCAAGAATCTCACCTTAAATTCGCGGCCCCGCAAATCGAGCTGATTTTGTCGCAGGATCAAACAAAGATTTTGCGCATGACCGGCGCCACGGTTAAAGAAGATCCAAAGGTCCAGGCCGGCAATAAAGGCGGGGTGGAAATATTAAATTCTGAAACCCTGTATTTGGATTCTGGATTTGCCCTGGGTCACGATATCACCGCCGACGGAAATAAATATTCGACATTTTACGACATCAACCGCAAAACCTGCGCCCTGCAAAATAAAGAATTATTCGTTTATACCGGCGACGGGGATTCGAGCTTTCGTTTTTCGGACGCCGAACTCAAGGCCTTCTTAAAAACCAAGTGCCCCCGCCTCACCGTTAATTTCTAGAGTTTAGTCGGGTTTCAGTTCGGTTTTAAAACCTGGCCGGCACACCTGCTTGTTCCGGTCCATTCATTCACAATTCTTCGCTCGGCACGAGTCCAACTGCATTTGCTTTCGCTTTCGCGAGTGGAAAGAACCCAAATCCATCACTCACTTTCTTGTCTACGGATCCGTAGACAAGTCTTGTCGACGAATCCGTCGACAAGAAAGTGAGGTCGATCGGACAAGACCCCTCCCCTGACAAGACCCTTCTACGAGGGTCTTGATGGAGCTTAATGGAGGATGCTTTTTTTTTGCGAGAGAGACGCGACCTTCCCGCCCGAAATCAGGACTGGCGATTATTCTTTCAAGCCGGGGATGATTTTAAGATCGAGCACTTTTCCTGCGCGAGAAACTTTCAAGGGGGTTTCGATATTGGCTTTCATGGCCTGCAGGCAATAGACGTAATCGTAGAGATTTTCGATCTTTGTGTTCGCAAGCTCAAGAATGATATCACCCGCTTTCAGGCCCGCTTTTTCGGCTGGACTGTCTTTCGAAGTGCCGGAGATTTTCACTCCTTTGATGCCTTCTTGTGTGTAATCGGGAATGGTGCCTAAGAAAATTCGGAAGCTTCGACCTTCCAATTTTCGGTGGGAGCTTTCGGCTTTCAAGTAGGTCAAGGGCTTGGTCTCGCTCGCCATCAGGATTCCCATTTTTTCCACGAGATGTGCGACCTTCTCAAGACCGCTGTAATTGAGCGTCTCGGCGCGATCACGCGGCGAATGGTATTCGGCATGCGATCCCGTGAAAAAGGTTATGGACGGGATATTCTGCACGTAAAACTGCATGCCGTCGGATGGCACGTAGGGATCTTCTTGCTGAGATATAGCGAGATCAGAGGTGGCCGCGATTTTTTCGAGATCACCTCGCCACTCGGCAGCCGAACCCACACCTAAAATTGAAAGTTGGTCTCGCAATCGACCGATCATATCCATGTTCAGGTAAGAGGTGATCTTTTCACCTTTGCGATCTTTCAGGTAGTTCGTACTCCCCAGAAGGCCCGCTTCTTCGCCCGACCAGACCGCAAACAAGATGTTTTGTTTGAGATGCAATTTGCCGGATTTCTTTAAAGCGGACAGAGACTTGGCAATTTCCATCACCGCCGCCACACCCGAAGCATTGTCATCGGCGCCGTAATGAATGGCGCCAATTTCGCCTTCTTTGGCGAGAGAATTGCCCATCTCCCCATGTCCCAGGTGATCTCCGTGGGCCCCAATCATGACGCTGCTTTTGGCTCCTGGAACATTTAGTTTTGCGATCACGTTTCGGCCCATGGACTTTTGAAATTGCAAATCGATTTGCGCTGAGATCTCAATCTTATCCAAAGCAGCCGTGTGGATTTCACCCTTGTCGTTGAGCTCTTGCCACTCTTTCAGTTTTTGACCGGTTGGTTGGACCAAGGCTTCGGCCGTGGCCTGCGAGATATTGAGCACGGGAAGGCTTAAATCCGAATTGGCTCCGTCGTAGCGAAGCTTGATCAGCTTTTGACTGAAGGATTTTGGGCCGCTCACGATCAAAAGTCCTGCCGCCCCTTCGTTCTTTGCCACCATCGCTTTGTGCTGCAGTCTGGAATAGGTGTTGAGAAAAATGCGGCGAGTGTTGGGAATGTCTTCGGGGATGTCACGGAAGACCAACACCCATTTTCCTTTGACGTCGATGTTCTTGTAAGAATCATAGCCGGGCTCACTGTCCGTCGCGGGTGCTTTGATTCCGTAGCCGGCGAAAACCACCGGCGCCGCGGGAAATTCACCGACTTTAGAAAAAGATAAAGGCACAAAGTCTTCATTCAAGCGAAACGGAAATTCTTTGCTGTCGCTTTTCAGACTGAGCTTGTTGTTCGCGCCCAGAGCAACACCTGAAGTGAATTGAAATGGAACTCGAAAATCTTTGCCTTCACCAGCGGTTAGCCCCAAATCCTGAAAGGCCTTTGCCAGGGTTTTGGTGTAAGCGTCTTCTTGCTCGGAACCCGTCAGACGTCCGGCCATTTTTTCACTGGCCAAATAGTTCACCCAAGACTTGAGGTCTTGAAGATTGATGTCCTTTGTTGAAGTCATGGTTTTGATTTCGGGCGTGACGGGATCAAGGCCCAAAAGATTTCGGGCTTTGGCATCGTCCCAATCGGCGATGTAGATCTGTGACTCCCCTTTTTCATTCTTTCGGGTCCAGGACAATTTTTTTCCATCCGGTGAAAAAACTGGGAGGCCGTCAAAGCCATCGAGATACGAGACGCGCACAGGATCTTTTTCACCTTTGGCATCGACGATGAAAAGTTCGAAATTTGAAAAGCCCAAGACATTGGTGGTGAAGATTAAATAATCTCCCGATGGATGAAAGTACGGAGCCCACGACATCGCCCCGAGCTTGGTGAGCTGCGTTTGTTCGGAGCCGTCAGTTTTCATTTTGTAAATTTCCGCGACCTGTCCGTTGGCGGAGAATCGGCGCCACGTGATGAAGCCACCATCGGCACTGAAGAACGGTCCGCCGTCGTAACCCTTGGTGGTCGTCAGACGTTTCACGTTCGATCCATCTGCATTCATGATGTAAATGTCCATCATGTAAGAAGGGTCTTGTTCGAAAATTTTCTTTTCATCGGGCGTGAGGGTTTCGGTGTAACCCGCGCGGTTGCTCGCGAAAACAATTTTCTTTCCGTCCGGCGAGTAATCCCCTTCGGCATCGTAACCCAGCTCTTTGGTCAGGCGTTTGACGTTTTTGCCATTCCAGTCGGCTTCAAAAATATCGTAGGTCTCGTCGTAGCTCCAGGCATACTTGCTTTTCTGAGCACTTTTGCGGGTTTCGAGCTCTTGTTGAACCTTGTTCTTAAACTGTGGGTCCAGGTGCGTGCTCGCGAACATGACTTTCTTTTGTGTCGGGTGAATCCAGGCGCAGGTCGTTTTGCCGCTCCCGGTGGAAACGAGATCCGTTTTTCCAGTCGTGAGATCCATCAAATAAATTTGATAAAAAGGATTCCCTGCTTGGCGCTCACTTTGAAAAATCATGTGGCGGCCATCGCGGCTAAAATAACCTTCGCCCGAGCGCGGTCCCTGAAACGTCAGCTGCTTCATGCCGGAAATCAGGCCAGGATCTTGCGGGGTATTTTGAAATTTTCCCAGAGCTTCTTGCTTGGCAGATGAGGCCGCCGATGGATGTGCCGAGAGGGCTGGCGAACTTTCGCTCGCCTTGGATTTTTCTTCATTGCTGCTGGCGCCGGCTCGCAGATATCCGGCACTGATAAAAGTGCTGACCACCAGTCCGATCAAAAGGCCGGCTGTTCCAACTTTCAATTGAAGTTTCGCTCTCAAACGCATAAAAACACCTCATGATTTCCGAATGCCCAAACTATCTCTTAGCCCCGACTTTGGGTCAAACTTCGTGTGTCCACTTGGCTTGGAGCAACATCGCGGGACACAGGGACCATGCGACGAATGAAGCCGGCTTGTCTGCTTTGGTAGCCAAAAGCGCGGCGACGGTTTTAAGAGGTGTTCGGTGATTTGCGCGCATTCGAAAATCTGCTCGGTTTGTCAATGGATCGAAATTCCCGTGACCGAGCAAAGCGCTCGAAAAAAATCTCTGCTTGCGAAACAGTTGGCGGATCATCAGATCAAGCTCCATCACGGGGAGATTCGATCATTGCCGGTCGCCGAATCTGGTCTGCGGGACCGCGTGGATTTGGTTTTAGAAAAAGGTCGGCTTGGTTTTTACCAACGAGATCAACGAGAAGCATTTCAAGTTGAAACCTGTCCTTTGATGTCGGAAAAATTGCACGGTTTTTATCAGGACTTTTGCCAGATCACGATTCCGATCAAGAAAGGTTCGTTGCGGCTGCGGATTTCGCCAGCCACCGGCCAGCGCGGCCTGTGGCTGGATTTTGCCAATGAAGACATTCGCGATTTATTGAATGAGCGCACGACGCTGATCAAACTTTTGGATTTAGGCGTGGTCGAGATCGGACAAAAACGAAAGAGCTTGTCGAGCGTCGATTTGAAATTGAAAGATCCTGTTTTTCATCCATGGAGCCGCACCTGGGCCACCCCGTCAAAGATGCAAGCGATCGATCTTTTCTCGGTGGTTGGGGGATTCACCCAGTCTGGGGACGTCGCCAATCGAGTCTTGATTTCCGAAATGCAGCGCCTGTTTGCCGCAAGCAGTTCTCAGAATTGGGTCGAGTTCGGCAGCGGCAATGGCAATCTCACCTTGGCCTTAGCAAGCTCGAGAAAAGATGCAAGGGTCACCGCGCTCGAAACGGACCCGATCTCCACCGAGGGCCTGCGACGCACGTTAGAAGCAAATCCTGAGCTGAGCTCGAGAGTCTCGCTGCAAGTGGGCGATTTTCAGCGCCGTGAGGTTTACAAGTTTTCGCGGAGTGAGGCGATCTTGGTCAATCCTCCACGCTCGGGATTGATGAAATTTCTAGACCCCTTATTTGCGATTGAGCGGTCAGAGCGTCCGCAAGATTTCATCTACATGTCTTGCCACTTGGACTCTTTTATTCTCGATTCTGTGCGGATGCAGGAACTTGGGTATGGCTTGCAAGAAATCACCATCGTCGATCAATTCCCGCATTCGCCGCATTTTGAAATCTTAAGCCGCTGGCAGCGCTAAGCTCAGGCGCCGCGAACTTCGATCAGTGGAAGTCGCACCACCAAGCCCGCGAGATCGCGACCGATCAAGAGAGAAATCAAGGGAAGTACGACCAGGCCGGTGATGAAAATCAGGAACATGCGCGCGACCACGCGCAAAGAATAAAAGCGGTTCAAGCGTTGCTTTAAGTTTCCCAGGCGAAGCGAGCAAGCCCATTCGCCAATGGTGAAACCTAAAAAAACTCGCAACATAATCATATAGGTACAAAGAAGCAAGGCCCCGGCCATGAAACCGATTTGGTAAATCGAGCCGCCGAAGACCTGCAGCATGGAATGCATTTCGGATTTGACCAAAAAAGAAAAACCCACCAGGAAAGCGCAGGACAAAGCAAAGATAATCAAGGCATCAATCAGGGCCGCGATAAAACTCCAAGCCACCAATTTGTACCCGACGCCCCCCGAGCGCGAGCCGCGATTGAATTCGGTTGAAAAATCCAAATGCGCCGAGCCGTCGCGAAAAAATCCGCCCAGATCACGCGAGCTCTCCCCTTTTCCGGGGGCGGGCGATGGTGTCGGGGTTTGCTCTGGAATTGGCGTGGGAAGCGGAAACTGCGAGGGCGACGCGGGAGAAATTTCGTTCGAGTTTTTTTCCATTTCTTGATTCTAGCAAATCTCGAATTGCGCTCTCCATCCAAAAAGAAAAGACCCGACGCTGGTCGGGTCTTTCGATTTCAGATCAGAGATATCTGTTTTCGACAGAATAAATTCGCGATTAAGTCGTTCCGCGCGGCACCGGAGCTGCCGGTGAAGGAGCCGGAGGAGGCAGAGGCGGATTCGGCGTCACCGGATCCAGATACTGATAATTTTGATCGACTGATTTTTTCGCGAGCCAGTGATAAACCAAGAGCCCCAAAAATCCAAATCCCAACGGGATCAGCCATGATTTGTTTTTCTTGAGCCAGCCGCCGATGCCATCATCGTCACCGCCTTTTTTGCCGTCAGCACCTGATGAGCTCGCACCAGGACCGCATTTCATTTTTGAAGCGGGACCGATGTTTTGTCCATCTTTGTTGTAGCAAAAACATTCGTAGATTTTTTCATTCGGAACAGGCTTGCCATCAGGACCTAAACACTGAAAATTTTTATCATCGGTGCGGCCGGAACCGCCACCTTCACATTTTGAATCAAGGCTGTACTGTTTGAGGCTTGGGTCGTTACACGATAGCATCGCAGGCGGAGCCTGCGTCCCTTGCGTCGGTGCCGGGCCAGCTGGTTTTGCATCGGCGCCACTGGCTGGATCTTTTGCCACGCTCACAAGTTCTTCTTCTTGCTTCTTCTCTTCGCAAAGCTGCTTATAGTCTTTTTTGAACTGCGGATTCTTCTCGCAATCCCAGCTGTTGATGACGGCCAAGCGAGCGTCGAAATTATCACAAGTTTGCAGCTGATCGTCGATCAAGCCCTGGATTGGACTTTTTGCCGCTTTCTTTCCACGTTTCGAAGCAGCCGCATCCTTTGGGTATTGTTCACGCGTCGAGGCGCAAACTTTTGCCACATCTGCGGCCGCCGAGCGAGCCTTGTCTCTGAGCTCGATAAATTTTTTCACGTTGTTGCCAGCCAAATCCGGTATGTCGGCCTTTGGATTGCTCATCGTAATGTTCTTATTGCAAAGAAGGGTCGAGTCTTTTCCAGCCGGAACGCAAATCGCACCAACCTCACCGTAAACAGCTTGGTTGCAGGCAAATTCCGTTTTTCCGCAAGGTTCTTGATTGTTGGGGCGCTGGCGAAGCTCGAGCGGAATGCCGTCTTGACCGTCCGATCCGCAAGTGAGCTTTCCCTTGCCGCCGTTGGTTCGGTGAGCGGTTGTCATGTATCCCGCAGCGACGCAGTCCATGCCTTCTTCATCAGCAAATGCTTTTTCACCGCGCAAAAGGCGTGCGACCACGCTGAATTTCTCTTCGTTCAAGTCCAGCATCGCGTTTGATTTGACGTTGAAATTTGCGTTCTGCACGGCTTCCATGCTGGCCAAAAGTTCGCGGAAATCTTTAAAGTATTTTTTCTGATCTGATTTTTTCAGTTTCAAAATATCTTTGGCCGACAAAAGATCAGGACCCGGCTTCGCCCGCTTGAAAGTCGTCAGCGCCGGTCGTGGTAAACCCACTTTCTGCATGACGTTCGGGGTTGAAAACATATCCTTCGGCGTCAGCGCCTGGCCATTCACCCGCGCAAAGATCTTGCCAGAATTCATGATCTCCATGGTTCCGGAATGTCCCGCTTGCACGACTTGCAGCTTGAAGACGTCATCGGCTTGGCCGCTCACGCGAATTTTGCTGATATCCATTTTCGGAATTTCGAGATTTCCATAATTTTGAATGAAAAGTTTGAGCTCATCTTTCTGTGCCTGCGGAAGGTAGGCCGAAAATTTATTGTAAAGCTCGCGAAAGGTGACCGGACGCTTTCCAAGCTCTGACATTTCCAGAAAGGATTTAAGGTCAGCGTGGACCTTTGCATTTCCTTCCGCCATCAGGGCAGGTTCAAAGCCTAATAAAAATGTGAGTGTCCAAATGATGAAATTTCGCATGACGACTCCTCCAGTGTCTCTTTTCGGCGCCCCTGAGAAAAAGTAAAGGTCTGCCGCCAGACCCAGGACATAGGTCTGGTTCTCGTGAGCCAAGGGCCGCACGCTTTGCCTCGGCACCCCGTCTGATTTCACAATGGTGGGATGAAAGTCGATATCAAGGGCTCTTCGCTCGAGCTCGCCCAGCTGATCAAAAAGGATCCCGCATTGGTCGAAAAAGAGCTCGTCCAACAGGGAAACGAGCTGCTCGCATTTTTCGAAGACCCGAATTTTTCCGAAAGCTTCCAGAATTATCGTGAACTGAAAAAAGAACTTTTGACCACGGTGCTGGAAGATCTGGCCATGGGCGCGATCACGCTGAAAACTTCGACGTTGGGATTGACCTTTCTGAATGGAAAAGTGAAAACTTTCATTGCTCCGTTTGGCGCACCGAGCTCGGGGAATTTAATGATGAGCGTGAGTCTTAAAAACGTCGTGGCTTTTCAGAAATGGCGCACGGGCACGCAAACCGAGATTGAGCAAGAGCATCTTCACGCTGCCATTTACCGCGTTGTCGTGGCGCTGGCGAAAGTTTTATAAAAGGATTTTGAAAGAGGGATTCAATTCATGAACACAAGTGCGCTGTACCGACTGCTGGAATTTGAACCCTACTTTATCCTATGTTCGCTGATTGCTTTGGCCTGGGTGTTTTACAAAGTTTTTTTGCGCGAAGTTTCCGAAGAGCGACATAAAAATCTGAGCGCGCACTTTCGCAATCTGATGCGCCACTTTATTTTCTTCACGACCCTCTTTGTGGTCTTTATTATTTTGCGCCAAGCCTCGGCCGATTCCAATTTCGCCAAGATGACCCCCTACATGGGGCTTGGCAGCCTGGCCACCGGCATGATCGTATTTGTCAAAGCCTGCCGCCTGATCATTTTGCAGTACTTGTTTTTGGGATCCATGAAACACGGCGTCCCCGTGCTGATGGTGAATATTTTTTCCCTGTTGATGTCGCTCGTGCTTTTGATGTGGGTCGCGGCCAGCATCTTCAGTCTCGAGCTCACCCCCTTGCTCGCAACGTCGGCGGCCTTCTCGGTCATTCTCGGTTTTGCCTTGCAGGACACCTTGGGAAATCTCTTTGCCGGAATTTCTTTGCAGGTCGATCGCGCTTACGACATCGGTGACTGGATTGAGATCAATAATGGCTCGGTGAAAACCACCGGTCAGGTCAAGGAAATCACCTGGCGCGCCACCGTCTTGGTGGGCTGGACCGACGAGACCATTACGCTGCCGAATCGAACTTTGGCCAACTCGCAATTGTCGAATTACTCTTTGGGCGATAAGCCCATCATTCGCTCGCTGATGTTCCGGGTTCGTTATGGCACCGATTTGACCCTGGCCAAACAGTGCCTGCTTGAGAGCATCAAGGGCATTAAATCCGTTCGCTCGTGGCCCGAGCCTTTGGTGATCATCTCCGAGATGACCGATTCCTGGGCGGGTCTCAAGCTTGTCTATTTCATTGAGAATTTTGGCTCTCAGTTCGTGATTGCGGACGAGGTCGGCGAGAGTGCTTTGCGCTTTTTAAAGGCAAACAATATCGACCTGGCGCCGAGCCGATTAGAACTGCACACGCCAGAACGCCCTGCATAATATTCCTCTCTTTCACTTTGGCATAATTTCTGTAAAGGTCTTTGGGGCTTGGGGTGCTTTTGGCCCCAGTTCGCAAATTTCTGGAACCCTATTTTGGAGGAACTCAAATGCGTTTTGTGAAAAACAGTTTATATCTGGCTTTAGCGCTTGCGGCCGCAAGCCCTGCTTATTGCCTACCGACGAATGATGAATTGAAAATTGGCATCACTCAAGAGTTTGAAAACCTCAATCCGATCATCGGCACGATGACGGCCACCCAATACATGAGCTATCTCGTGAACCGCAATCTGGACGTGCTGACGCCAGATGGGAAATGGGTGCCACAAATGGCGAAAAAAATTCCATCCCTGGAAAATAAGCTCGCTAAATTTATCGATTACGAAGGTAAAAAAAGCATTCAGTCGACCTGGGAAATTCTGGATAACGCCAAATGGGGCGACGGCGCCGATGTCACGTGCAAAGACGTGAAATTTTCCTGGCAAGCGGGCCTGAACGAGAACGTCTCCGTTGGATCTCGTGAGCCTTATCAAGACATCAAAAGCATCACTTGGGATGAAAAAACGCCGCGAAAATGTGTGATCACCACCAGCCCCGCAAAATGGGACTTCTATAAAAACATGCCAAGCATTATGCCATCGCATGTTGAACAAGCCATCTTGGATAAATACGGAAAACAAAAAGAAGGCTACGATCAGAATTCAGAATTCTCAAAAAATCCGACCAATCCGGGATTGTACAACGGACCTTACGTGATTGCGGAATTGAAATTGGGCTCGCACGTGACCTTCACGCCGAATCCTCATTTCTACGGAAAGCAGCCCGCGATTAAAAAACTGATTTTCAAATTGATCCCGAACACCTCGACGCTGGAGGCAAACTTGCGCTCAGGAACCATCGACATGGTCGCTCCCTTGGGATTTTCTTTCGACCAAGCCTTGGCTTTCGAAAAGAAGGTGCAAGCAGATAAACTTCCTTACCAAGTTATCTTCAAGCCAGGTCTGACTTATGAGCACATCGATTTCGATATGGAAAATCCACTGCTCAAAGATGTTCGCGTTCGCCGCGCGATGGTTCACGCCATCAACCGCGAAGAGCTGGTGAAGGCTTTGTTTGAAGGCCGTCAACGCGTCGCCATTCATGACTTGGCGCCGATTGATCCATGGTTCACCGACGATCCAAAGAAAGTGAATTTGTATCCTTACTCGAAGCGTGATGCTTCCAAGTTGTTGGACGAAGCGGGATTTAAGATGGGTCCAGATGGCTATCGCTATAAAGATGGCAAAAAACTGTCTTTGCAATTCATGACGACCGCGGGAAATAAAACTCGTGAAACTGTACAGACCATGCTGCAAGGCCAATGGAAAGCGGTCGGCATCGAAGTCATCATCAAGAATGAACCAGCTCGCGTGTTCTTCTCGGAATCAACAAAGAAGCGCAACTATGGCGGTCTCGCCATGTACGCTTGGCAGTCGTCACCTGAGCGCTCTCCGCGATCGACCTACACTTCCGCCAACATTCCGACACAAAAGAACGCTTGGTCGGGTCAAAATCAGATGGGCTGGGTGAATCCAAAAGTTGATAAATTGGTTGATGAGCTCGAGGCGGAATTCAATCCGGCAAAACGCAAAACAATCGCGCAAACCCTGCTTCACGAATACACCAGCGACGTCCCGGTCTTGCCTCTTTATTACCGCTCTGAAGTGGCGGCTATTCCTTCGAACTTGACTGGCTACGAATTAGCGGCTCACCAATTTTATGAAACCAACGAAGCCGAAAATTGGAGTCTTGATTCCAAAATGAAGTAGTCTTCTAAAATTCAAAGCCCCCAAGAATCAACCATTGGTTGATTTGAAGCGGCTATCTGTCGAATTTGATTGGCCTCCCTGCTTTTTTAGGCGAACTTTGGGGAGGCCTTTTTATTTTGAAGGACTTGGATTCTTCAGGATTCATTGTGCATCCAGTGCACAGCAGAGAATCTCGAAGGTGTGGAAAGTGTTGCCACCAACCGAAGGCCGAACAAAGGAGTGAGCATGAACAAACTGATTTCACCAATTCTGATTCTTCTACTGCAAATTTCCAATGGGGCCTTCGCCGCAGCCGTGCCGCTGGCAACGGGAAAAGACATCTTGAAAATCGCGACCTCGGCCGAGTTTGAAACTCTGAATCCTTTGATCGCCGAACAAGGTGCCACCAAGTACATGCAGTACCTGGCTTGGCGGCCGCTTGTGGTATTGGGGCTTGATAACAAATGGAAGGCCCTAAATCTCACCAAAATTCCGACAATTGAAAACGGCATGGCTAAACGCAAGGGCGAAGGCATCGATGTCACTTTTGAAATCAAGCCCGAGATGCAATGGGGTGACGGCGTTCCGGTCACCTGCAAAGACGTCGAGTTTGCGTGGCGCTTGGGAAAACATCCGAACGTCTCCATCTCCGGCAAAGAAGCTTACGACAATATCACCGCCATCACCTGGGATGAAAAAACGCCGAAAAAATGCCTGATGCAGGTGAAAAAAGCAAAGTTCGATTATTTTCAATCGATGATGGATCCCATGCCCGAGCATCTGGAAGGTCCGATTTTTGAAAAGTACAAGGACACTCCCGAAGGCTACGATCACAACACGCTCTACACCAAGGATCCAACCAACCCGGGCCTGTACAATGGCCCCTTTGTCGTTAGCGATGTGAAGCTGGGTTCGCACGTGATGTTTTCCGCCAATCCAAAATTTGGCGGACCCAAGCCGCACTTGAAGCAAATCCTTTTCAAACTTTTGCCAAACTCGAGCACGCACACCACGGCCCTGCAGGCCGGAGATGTCGACATGCTTTTGCCGAGCGCCAGCATCGGACTGGATCAGGCGATCACGTTTGAAAAAACGGTGAAAGAAAACAAGCTTCCGTTCAAAGTCGTCTACGCCGACGGCGTCATTTACGCGCACATTGATTTGAATTTAGACGTGCCCGGTTTGAACGATCTGGCCGTGCGAAAGGCGCTGGCACATTCGATCAATCAAAAGCAGATCATTCAGTCTTTCTTCGAAGGCCACGGCAAAGCAGCCCTGCATTTCGTGACCGACAAAGATCCGTGGTATACCGAGCAGGTGCCGAAATACGATTACAACCGACGGGAAGCCATCAAGATCCTCGAGGCCGCAGGCTGGAAGGCTGGTAGCGACGGCATTCGCAGCAAAGATGGCAAGAGACTGAGCTTTCAAATTGTCGGGGCCGCGGGCACCAAGATCATCGAAAATATCGAAACCTTGCTGCAATCCCAGTTCAAAGCAATCGGCGTCGAGCTTAAAATTAAAAACGAACCACCACGCGTGATGTTTGGCGAAACGATCAAGCACCGCAAATTTGAAATGGCGATGTTTTCTTGGTCATCAATTCCGGAACAGTCACCTCGCACAATCTTGCATTCGACACAGATTCCAAGCGAGCAAAACTCGTGGTCGGGTCAAAACGACACGGGTTATAAAAATCCCGAGGTGGATCAGCTGATTGATTCATTAGAAGTGGAATTCAATGCGCAAAAACGGGCCGCCATCGCCAAGAAAATCATCGAAGCTTACGTGCGTGATATCCCGGTCTTGCCGATTTATTATCGCCCGGCTTACACGGTGATCCCAAATGATTTGAAGGGATACCAGCTTTCGGGCCACATGGGTTACGAGACTCTTTACGCCGAGAACTGGACGCGCAAATAGCGTCCAGTTCAGGGATTCAGGACATTCAGGCTGCCACTTAACATTTGATTTTCCATGTCATGATTGACCCCTCGGAAGAGTATAATCTCTTTTGTAATGAAGACTGAAAGCGGTCCGCATTTCATTCGATGGACGACCCTGCTCTTTGCAATCGCTTTGCGGTACCTGCCGGTTTTTGCCGAGTCCTTGAATGAAAAGCCCACTATTTTTACTTACCGCTCGCCCGAAAGTCAGATCGATAAACGCTACAATTATGACCGTGAGCTTCTGCAGTTAGCGCTCGAGAAGACCAAGGATAAGTTCGGCCCCTTTCGTCTGGTTGGCAGCGCTGAAATGAACACGGCCCGCGCCATGTCTGAACTTCAAAAGGACACTTATCCCAATTTTTTCGTGACCTTGAATTATCAAGACTCGTTCGCGAAACTGGGCCTGACCTATGTTCGCTTTCCCGTCGAACTGGGATTGATCGGTTGGCGAACCTGCTTTACCAATCCGGCGACATCGGAAAAATTAAAATCCATCCACAGTTTCGAGCAGCTGAAGCAATTCAAGTATGGCCAAGGAATGGCGTGGACCGACGTGCAGATCCTGCGAGCGAATGGCTTTGACGTCGTCGAGGTCGGTCGCTACGAAAATCTTTTCCGCATGGTGGCCAAAGAGCGCTTTGATCTTTTCTGCCGCGGAACGAACGAGGTCTTGAAAGAATGGGAAGATCACAAAGACATCCCGAATCTGGTTTACGATAAATCGATCGCCATTTTCTATCCCTTACCAAGAGTGTATTACACCAATAAAAATAATGAAAAAGCCCGGGCGCGGATTCAAGAAGGCTTGAACATCGCCTACCATGATGGTTCGTTGCTGATGATCTGGAAGAGGACTCATCAAAAAAGCGTCGACTTTGCGGCCCTGGCTCATCGAAAGACATTCTGCCTGGAAAATCCGTATTTAAAGAACATCGATTTTGATTACAAACGCTACAAAGTTGGTTCCTTCGGATTTTCATGCCCTCCGAACGCGCAGAAATTTTAGGTGCCTGATACAGAGTCTAGAGCGAGTGGCAAGCGGACCCAGATGCAGGATCCGGAAGCTGACGCTTCTTTGAGATGGATTTCACCATTGAGCAGCCGAACTGATTTCTGAGCGATCGAAAGTCCCAAACCGGAGCCCGGAATTTCTCTCTCGTCCCCACGGACGAAAGGCTCAAAGAGGTCATTGAGCACCTGCTTTGGAAAGCCCGGACCTTGATCAGCAATCTCAATCAACGCGTCTGCCACTTGCGTTTGAACCTGTAAAGTCACGATGGTTGGGAGATCCTGACCCGAGTATAGAATCGCATTTTCAAGCAAATTTCCAAAAAGATCTGTCAACAAAGAGAGATTTCCGGTCACGTAAAGGCCCGAGGCACATTCAAGTTTCAGGGTGACATGCTTTTGTTCTGCCAGGGATTGAAAAAGACCGCAAAGGTCAGAGAAAAAGCTCGCAAGCTCAATCGCTTCTTTGGGCGGAGACTGCTGATAAGAGATACGGGACGAAGCAATCAGCTTCTGCGTGAGCATCGCGAGCAAACTGGCCGCAGACTTGACATCTGTCAGTCCGGCCACGAGCTCCTCTTTGCTGCGATCCTTTCGAAGTAAGACATCGAGGGTCGTTTGCATCGCCGTCACCGGAGTTTTCAGCTGATGGGCCGCTCGCCCCAGAAAGAGCCACATGTCCCGGTAGACATCAGCCGCCTGGGTGTGGAGCTCTTCAAGCTTTTCGACGACGGCTTTGACTTCGACCGTGTTGGTTTGAGGCAAGCGAGGAAATGCATGGGTCGCACTGAAATCGGTGGTCGCTAACGACTTGGTCAAAATGGAAAGATCCGACGTCAGTCGTCGACCTAGGATCAACATGCTCCCAATGACGATCGTCAGGATGACCATCATGATGGGAATGGAAACATCGAGCGTCTTGGTCACCATCTCGCGGTAGGGGGCTTCGTCCATGCCGACAATCAGGCAAATAAATGGCACGATACCTTTTTGGGCCTGCGGGAAATCATCATCAAGCTCGGGCTGAAACTTCATCGCGGAAATGTGGTAGGTTCGTCCCTGCAAAGTCCACGTCTTTCGTGATAGACCTTCGGCGCAAGCAACGGCCGGTGCATCTGGACTTTCCTTAAGGGTCGTTCCACCCTGTAGATCCATGAAGCGAAAAAAACCATTCGGGTTGTGCTGATGATACTGGGATAAAAAAAGTGGCGACATTTCAAAATCAAAACCGTCGCCCTGACCGGTGTTCACCAGGGCCGAGAGCGCCAGTTTTTCGTTGTTTAAAAGATGCTCCATCTCCTGCGAGGCTTGAGCCGAGAGTGCCTGGTACAAAGTCGCTGAACCCGCCAGGCAGAAAATGATCAGCATCAAGGCGGCGGCAATTAAAATTTTAGTCGCAAGCTTCATTTGCTTCATCGAATGACGTAACCCTCGCCCCGGATGGTCTCGATCAATTCGTCAGCGCCGACGGATTCGAGCTTGCGGCGAAGTTTATTGATGAACACGTCGATCACGTTGCTGCCCTGTTCGGAATCTTCCGGGTAAATGTGCTCGGCGATTTTTTCGCGAGATAAAACATGCGACCGGCGAAGTAGAAAAAGTTCCAGCACCGCAAACTCTTTTGCCGTCAGGAAAACCGGCGTTCCGCTCGCGCTCAAGGTGCGAGCGATAGGGTTGAGTTTCAGAGGTCCCGCTTCTAAGAGCTCACCGTAAAATTGGTATTTCCGTCTCGTCAACGCGCGCACGCGAGAAAGAAGTTCTTCGAAAATAAACGGCTTTGCCAAATAGTCATCAGCCCCTAGATTAAAACCTTTGATCTTGTCCTCGATTGCATCTTTGGCGGTCAAAATTAAAACCGGTGTTCGCTGGCCCTTTTTTCTGAGCTCCGATAGCAGCGAATATCCCAAGCCGTCCGGAAGCATGAGATCCAGAATCAAGGTGTCGTATTCAAATTCGTTGGCGAGATGAGCGCCGTCTTCCAGAGTCGTCACCCAATCGACGGCATAGGCCTCTTCGCTGAGACCCTTTTTCAGCGCTTTTCCAATCAATGCCTGATCTTCAACTATTAATATCCGCATTTGAATCACCGCCCTCTTTGGCTATAGCAGAGCCCCGGTTCGCCTGAAATCAGAAAACTGGTGAGGCAAATATTTCAAGCCACTGGCTCAATTATGGCAACATTATGGCAACTGAGAGCGATCTCAAGCTTGGCCCAGCGCACGAATGCGATTCATCTTCAGTTCATCTTAATCCCCTATCTTGATTTCATCCGGGGGGATCATCATGTTCAATCGAGACAATCGAAGTCAAACGGCGAAAGCATTAAGTAAAGTTCCACAAGTCACGCTTCTATTTTGGATCATCAAAATTGCGGCGACAACTTTGGGTGAAACCGGTGGTGACGCCGTTTCGATGTCGATGGATTTGGGTTACCTGGTGGGGACCGCCATTTTTGCGGCGATTTTCTTGATCGCGGTTTTCATCCAGATCAAAGCTCCCCGCTTTCATCCCTTGATCTACTGGGCAACCATCATCGCGACAACGACGGTTGGAACCACTCTGGCCGATTTTGCCGATCGCTCTTTGGGAATTGGTTATGCTGGCGGCTCGGCGATTCTCTTGGCCTTGCTAGCCGGCTCACTTTTTGTTTGGCATCGTTCGCTTGGCAGTATTTCTGTCGATTCGATCAACAGTCCCAAGTCAGAAGCTTTTTATTGGGTGACAATCATGTTCTCGCAAACGCTGGGAACCGCATTGGGCGATTGGACGGCAGACTCGATGGGATTTGGTTACGGCGGCAGCGCCATGATTTTTGGTGCCCTCTTGCTAGTGATCGTTGCACTTTATTTCTGGACCCAAATTTCACGAACGATTCTTTTCTGGGCGGCGTTTATTTTGACTCGTCCCCTGGGCGCGGTCGTTGGCGATTATTTGGATAAACCGCACGACAAAGGCGGCCGCGAGCTCAGCCGTTACAGCGCCTCGCTGTCGCTTTTTGTTTTTATCGTGGCTTGCGTGCTGATCTTTCGGCAACAGCCAGCTTCGAAGGCACATTAAAAAATATTATAGAGATCAGTTGAAGGAAGCGAATTGATGAATTGAAAACGAATCCGTTAAAGGAGGAGACATGAAAAAGATTTTGCTCGCAATTGCATTTTTAATGGGTGGTGCGCCACTCGCGTTTGCTGGGGCCCCTTCAGGCCATTACTTTGATCGGGCCATCATCGTCGTTTTTGAAAATACCAACTATGCGGATGCGATGAAGCAGCCGTTCTTCAAACACCTGGCCGACATCGGCGCTAATTTTTCAAATTTCACCGCACTGACCCATCCCTCGCAAGGAAACTACATCGCATTGACCTCTGGCTCGGTGAATGGTGTGACCGGAGATGGCAACTATGACCTGAACGTCACCAACGTGGCGGATTTGCTCGAGGCCAAGGGTCTCACCTGGAAAGTCTATGCCGAGGCTTTCCCCGGACATTGCTACAGCGGTGGCTCGAGTGGTAAATACGCCCGTAAACACAACCCATTTATCAGCTACGTCGATATTCAAAAGAATGCCGCCCGTTGCGCCAACATCGTCGAGGCTTCGCAGTTTGCGAAAGATTCCGCCAATGGCACTCTTCCCAATTACGCGTTTTACGTTCCGAACACCGACAATGACGGACACAACACGGGCGTCGCGTTTGCGGATAAATGGTATGGCCAGAAATTTTCGCCTTACCTGAACAATCCTCAGTTCATGTCCAACACGGTTTTGCTGACCACCTTTGACGAAAGTGGCCATTCCTCTCCCAACAATCAAATCTACACCAGCATTGTGGGTTCTATGGTGAAGCCCGGATTGATTTCCGATCACCTGACGATTGAAAGCCTATTGAATTTAATCGAGGACAATTGGGATTTGGGAGATCTTGGAAAACAAGACGCCACGGCCAATCCGATTCCGGATATCTGGAAGCAGACACACGTCGAAGATTGAATCTCGCGCTAGAACCCACGATCGAAATTGCAAAGTCAGGTCGTGGGTTGTCTTAAAAGTTGAAAAGAAAAATTGGTGCGAACTACTGGACTTGAACCAGTGACCTCTTCCATGTCAAGGAAGCGCGCTACCAACTACGCCAAGTCCGCACGGTATTAAGAATAGCCATCCAAACTCTCTTAAAATCTTTCTTTGGCCAATCGTTTTCGCCCTGCGAAATGAAAATTCCTCGGGCGTTTCACTAAAAGTATTATGTTTCTCAGAAGAAATTTTCAAAACCCAGGTTTTCCGGTTCCCAGCAGGGCGCAGGAAGACGGCTTAATCCTGCTAACGCACGAATCTCAGCAAGATTTTCGTGCTGCCTTGGTCTTACCAGCGCTCGAGATCAAAGAGAAGCAGTTGATCGTAATCGGATAAAATAGATTCTTGTCGGCCGGCTCGCCCGGATAAAAGATCGGCTGATTTCACGATGAGGTCTTGCAACATGGATTTGAATTCGTTGTAGAGAAATTTTTCGAATTGGCTCTTAGTCTCGCGATGACCCAGGTACATAAACCCGCTGCTGCCGGGTCCTTTGAAAGGTCCCTCCATCCACAGCTGATGCGTGCCCTTTTCTCGGTACAAGTGAAAGATCGAGCCCCCAACCTGCCGAGAGGAAATCGTCTTCAGGCGAGCACTGACGCCCTGTAGATCTTCGAGCTGATAAACGCGACCAATGGTGTAATGGAAAACCGTCTTGATTTGAAGTGATCGTGCTCGCATACCAAGGAAGAAAGCAAGCGAAGTGCCGGCCGCAAGCCCTCTGGATTTCAATTCTAAGGCTCTGGGCAATTTGGTGAAGGCTAAACTTTAGACAGCTGTCAGAGAGGATTTAGACGCCTTTCCAATCAGTCCAGAAGGATGTTCGTCCCTTGTTTCATTCTGAGACAGCGGATGAAAAATTAAGCCTTTCATCGAGATTGCCGATAAGCAAGAATGGAGCAAAAACTCGATTCGCCCTCTCAAAAAGCAGATCTGAACCAACAAAAAAGCGAACATTCGGGAGTGGCCGGGTTTTTAGAAAACTCTTTGCGAAAATTCCAAGTGTTCGCGCATCTCTTGTTGGTCGCACCTCTTTACCTGATCGCCAGCAGCTGCTTGGGTCTTGCCCTGGTTCCGGGATTTTATCTTTTTCAGTTCACGGATTCCTTCACCCAGTCTTGGTCCCCCTTTGCGAGGTTTTGGAGTTTAGGAGCAAGTCTGGCGGCTGGTTATTTTATGTATGGCTTCTCGATGCTCTTCATTGCGCCGGCTTTGAACTGGATGATTCGCGCTCAGCTTTCGGCGTGGCGTGGGGCTTACTATTCTTTACCAGCGGTTCGCTGGTACATCCACAATGGACTGACTTATCTTGTGCGCTACACTTTTCTTGAATTCGTGACGCCGACACCATTCAACCTGATGTTCTACCGGATGATGGGCATGAAAATCGGCGATGGAACGATCATCAACACCACTCATCTCTCGGATCCTTCTTTGATCGAGCTGGGTCGAAAGGTCACGCTCGGAGGATCTGTTTCAATCGTCGGTCACTATGGACAAGGTGGTTACCTGGTGCTGGCGCCGGTCAAGATCGGCAACAAGGTGACGATCGGACTTCGCGCCATCGTCATGGGTGGTGTGGTGATCGAAGATGAAGCGAAGATTTTACCAGGCTCCGTTGTTCTGCCAAAAACGCACGTGCCAGCCGGAGAAACATGGGGTGGTGTCCCGGCGAAAAAACTGGATGTGCGAGAGCTCAAAGCCGACACCTTGAAAGTCGCCTAAGCGACCTTCTTTGTCTTTGATCCACCTTCGACCGTTTGACTGAAACCCGCGATCTCCGAACGAATTCCATCCGCCTGCAGGCGCATTTTTTGGGAAGACTCGGCCACCGACTGGGCGAGCTGTGCATTTTTTTGAGTGGCATCATCCAGTTGATTCATCGCTTGGTTGATTTGCACGATGCCGGAAGACTGCTTCTGCGTTGATTCGGAAATTTCACCATTTAACACCGTGACCTTCTGTACGACATCCACGATGTTTTTCAAAGCCTCGCCGGATTTGCCGGCCACATCGGCACCGCGCTCGACGCGCTCACTTGTTTCCTTGATTAAGGATGAAATATCTTTGGCCGCAATGGCCGATCTTTGCGCCAAGCTGCGCACGGCCTCGGCCACGACCGCAAAACCTTTTCCCTGCTCACCGGCGCGCGCTGCTTCAACGGCCGCATTCAGAGCCAAGAGATTTGTTTGAAAGGCAATATCATCAATCACCGCCGTGATCTCGGAAATTTTTCGCGAGCTATCGGAGATCTCGGACATCGCCTGCACCAAGGCCATGACTTCATCTTCGCCGTGCGCTGCCGCTTTGCCGGCTTGGCTTGAAAGTTCGCTGGCGGCCTTCAGTCTTTCTTCGTTCGTCTTCACCGTTTCCATAATCAGGGTCAATGACGCCACCGTCTGCTCAAGCGAAGCGGCGGCACCGATCGAAGAATTTGAGAGTGTTTGGCTAGCCTCCTGCAACCCGTCTGTTGCCACGTGGACCGTTTCGCTAGCATCCCCGATGCCGACAACAAAGGACGTGATTCTTTGGGTCACTGAGCTTGCTAATTTCCATGTCATCAGCGCCGAAACAAAAAATGCGAATGACGAAATCACGACGATCATCTGGATCGAAGAGCTGGCAGCACGCAGCGACTGTTCTGAAAATTGGGCCTGCTCTTTTTGGACTTGCTCGGACAAGACTTTAAAGCTTGCGGTTAAGGGCCTTGCTTCCTTGCGAACCTTGGCGACCATATTGTATTTGCCCATTTCGTCCCAGCGGGCCTCGCCTTTGGCAAAGTAGTTCATGGTGCCTTCGACCTCGGATTTAAAGAGTTTCCACTGATCCGGAACCCCTTGATAGGCTTCTTTCGCTGCCGCCGAGAGTTGATAGCTTTCGAATTGATTGCGAGTCGTCTCGAATTCAGACAACGCCTGCTGAACCTGCTCTGTCAGGCGTTTGCGATCTTCCATGTCAAGACCGGCTCCATAAATGCCCCACATGTAGCGAACCACCTGATGAATTTTGGAACTCATTTCCGCGACGGCCTGCGCCTGTGGAAATTTTTGTTGAGTGGATTCTTGAATGGAGCTCGTCAATTTCTTCATGTAAACGACAGATGTTCCGCCAATTAAAAGGATCACCGCGACCAAGAAAAACAAAGGAACTATAAATTTAAGCCGAAGCCCGCGAAACCAACGTGACATTTGACAGACCTCCTTTCGAGAAAGCTCTAGCTTGTCATTTCGGCGTATCGAAAGACCGACTTGACCTTTTAGCTGTTTTATCTGCATTTCTTCAAATAACTCATTTTTGATTTACCGCGATCGATTTTTGCATTCTTTAAAGAAAGTTTTCTTTGAAAGCTCACCATACTCGGGTTTGAATTCATGTGGTGAATCACACACAAACGGAGGAAAAGTGAAACACTTCATTTTATCTATTTTAGCTTTGGGTCTCGGAATGAATGCCTCGGCGGGAGACAACTGCACGCCCGCGAAAAAAACCGCTGTCTGCAATGAAGACGTGGTGAAAGAGCGTGTCGAGTGGGCCTGCAAAGTCGTGGAAACCAAAGGCAAAGCTGGTCTGCCAGAAATCAACGCCATGAGATATGAATGTTGTGGGGAGCCGAATTACGTTTGGATCAATGACATGGGTCCGAAGATGGTGATTCACCCCATCAAAACCGAATTGAACGGACAAGACCTTTCAAAAAGCAAAGATCCGAAAGGGAAATTCTTATTTGTCGAGTTTGTTAACGCGGTGAAGAAAACGCCGTCAGGGGCGTGGGTTGACTATATGTGGACCAAATTTGGTGAAAAAGATCCCACTCCTAAGAAATCTTGGGTCAAGAAATGTACAGCTTCTGACACAAAAGAACAGTGGGTGGTCGGAAGTGGAACTTGGCTCTAAGCTTGCAAACTAATGATCTAGAAAGGATGTTGAAAAACAACTGAAAGGATCACATATTACTTCCATCGTTTTTGAAAAATGATTTTTTTAGCTAAGGATAGGACAACACCTAACAAAGGAAAACACCATGAAAAGACAGATCCTGACAACACTTGTGACGACAGCTTTGGGGTGCGCAGCTTTCGCTGGCAGCTTGAGCTTGGACTCACGAGCCGACATTGAAAACACAAATTATAACGACGCCGCCCGAGCCGCCGGTACGACAAACGTGAACACTGGCGCCGTCACTTGCGCCGCTGGTAGCGATTGCAACCACGACTTCACCCGCTTCAACCTGCAAACTCTTCGTTTGGATGGCAAAGGCAACTTCACCGACGCCACATCTTTCCGTCTGCGTTTCCGTTTGAACAGCGGAGCGAATCTGGGAACAACCAACGCGCGCGATTCATTGAACAGCGCGATCGATTTCGGTTACATCCAGCACAACCTGATGGATGGTCTCAGTTTGCAAATGGGTAAATTCGGCACCGATATCGGTGGTATCGAAGGTATGACTTCAGGTGCAGATTTGTATTTCACTTCACAGGCTTACAATGAAGAGCAATCTCTTCGTTACGCAACTGGTTTGAAAGCCATCTACGCATTCGCTGACCAAGAAATCAGCGCCATGGTGGTGAACGAAACTGTCGACGCTGATGCCAATGGCGCAACGGCTGGTGGTTTCAATCAGACCCGCAATGCGGCTGGTATCGTGTACAAAGGTGCTTTCATGGACAAGACCTTGTCTCCTGTCTTGAGCTACCATGAAGACAATTTGCAGCCGACCGCAACAACTGGCACTGCTTCTTTCATCGACAAGAAAAACACTTTTGCCGCGATTGGCTTCAAGTATGACTGGGCTCCAATTTTTGTTGAGGTGGACTATCACTACAACACTTACAAAAACCGCACCATCATGGATGAAACTGATAAAACAAACACCGTTGCCGGAACTTTGGGTTACCGCATGGAAAACTTCGTTGCGAAGTTGAAAGCTGAAAGTTCTGAATCTGAAGTTTTCAGCGCCGCTTCGACTTCAACCAAACCAAAATACAACGGCTACCAAGCTGCTGTTGAGTACTTGCCAACCAACGACAAGAATTTCCGTTATCACGTGGCCTACGTCAGCCGTGATACCAAGCCAGAAACTGGCGACACTCAGACGACTCAGTCTGTTTTCGTTGGAACTCGTTTGTTTGCTGATTTCTTGAAGTAAGATTTTATAAAAATCTGCATTCAAAAAGGGAAGGTCGAAAGATCTTCCCTTTTTTAATAACTTTCAGTCCTCTCCGAATCTTGTGAGCACCAAAGCATTTTTCATTGCTAGAGTCCAAACTCAAAGCCAAGCCAAGAATGTCCACTAAATTCACCCTCACTTTCTTGTAGACTGATCCGTAGACAAGACTTGTAGACTGATCCGTAGACAAGAAAGTGAGGGGTCTCAATAGAGTGAGCTTCTAGCTCTTTTTTTAGATTCGTCGAGATGATTCGAGCGTTGCCTATTCGGCTGGAATGATCTTCATGAGCTCGCTGGCAAAATAGAGATTCCACTCATCAAAGGCTGATTTGAGCTCAAGTGAAAGGCCAGAATTCTGAAATGAATCTTCACCGGTCGAGAGCTGATTTGAAACGTGAATTTGAATCAGAGCTTGGGCGATCCCACCTTCAACGATACAGTCTACACCGGCGATAAGTCCTTTTGCGGTGGCAACACCAAGATCTGTTTCATAGCCCTGCAATCGATACTTTTGCAGCCAATGCATCAATGAGCTCTTTAAACATGCCCGCAAGGCTTCCTGCGAGATCTTGAGCTTCTGCAATGGAACAAGCGGCAAGATCACCAATTGTCCCGGAGAGAAGACGTGGGGCCTGAGATACGAAGCCTGCTCGATCACCTCATAACCGCGCGCTTGCATTTCGGTTGTTTGTTTCAAATTTGCGGGAGTCGATAAAAACTGGGAATCGCAAACGAGTGTCGGATAAAATTCAAAACCCATCACCGCCGGAAAACCGGTGTGCTGAACCAAGGTGCGAACTTGCACTTGCATGGAAAGCGAATTCTGGAATCGGTTCAGGCCAAAGAACGTGGTTTTCATTTTTTAATAAAGTTCGACGCGGTCATTTTCCTTAAAACCCGCCCCCGAGTGAATGACGGCGATGCTTCCGTCTTGCCCAAAGTAGCTGACCACTTCCAAAGTGCCCTTTAAACGTCCCGGCACTTTGCCAATGTAATTTCCGGATTGGGGATCGTAGATCTCATCCCCTTCTTCGCTAACTTTCAAGACATCCCCGACCTGTAGGCCCGAGATACGCCCGACGTTTAAGAATATGCGATCCCCACTGACGCCAGCGATGCGACCTTCCCAGGACATCTTGCTCATGGCATCCGTGATTTGCGGCGCAAAATCCAGAAAGGCTTCCTTCAAAAGATTTTCCAAGATTTCGGGATTGGCCTGAAAGAAACGATCGGGATTGGTGTTTTCCGCAACCCGCATGCCGGCTTCTTCAATGGTCACCGTTTTCAATGTGTTGAAAAGCTCTTTCCCCGAACGCGCCGAAGCGATGCGAACGCGAACCTGCGCTTCGAAGGTCGTTTTCATCTGGCGAAACACTCCGACCGAGTCTGACTTTCGCTTCACTTTTAAATCTTCGACTTTACCTTCGAGCAAAGCGGCGACGCCAAGATCCTTGGCCACCTTGGCGATTTCATCCAGTTTGTACTGACCCGCTTGCAGGTTCTTTGAGAAATCAACGTGCAGATCCTTGCTATCGACCACGATGACGTCTCCGGTGCGATTGAGCTCTTGAATAAAAGCCGTGCGGGCGGCGTCACGCAGGCTTTGCGGACGAAGCTCACTGGTGTCTAAGAATGGTAAAACCATCAAGCGTTTGCGCGGCGAAGTGTCTTCTTTGCGTGCCTGTTGGCTGACGTCTTTGATTTCTTTTTTAATTGTCGGCTGCTGATTTTCAGTGGTGACGCAGGCCCCGAGAAAAAATAGCGGACAAAGAATTAACATCAAGCGCTTCATGCACTTCTCCTTCGCGCATTTATCAAGTCGATCAGTCGATCAAGGCGTTGTTTCAGTCGACTTGGCAACTCGGTAAATCGCCTCTTGATCTGTGACAGATTCTAGCACGATTTTCAGTCCGGCGCCGAGCTCAATTTCCGCCGCCTTCGCCGCCAGATCTTTAGGACCTAAGGCTGAATCCACTTCGTAGACCACGCCGTCGGAAGAGATCAATCGCTCGCGCACGTTTTTGACTTCGCGAACTTTATCTTTGAGCGCTTCTTTTAAAGCCTCTTGCCGAAGCAATGGCAGACGGCCCCTCACGCTCAGGCGGTACAAGGAAGCCCCGAGCGAACCTCGTTGCCAAGCTTCAAAAACCTGGGCGGCCAAGTCCTGAGAGGTGCTCTCCAAAGCTTCTTTCAGTTTGCGATCGACCACCGCTTCGAAAGCGCCGGCTTCGGTTTCAAATTGTCGAGAGACTTCGGCGATCACGCGAGAATTCATCACCTGTAGCGCCGTCATTTTTAAAACGATCGTCACCGCTTCGGAGCGCTCCTGGCTCTTGCTGAAAGTGAGATCTCCATCGATCTGGATTTGCGCGCCCATTTTCTGCGCCAGCGTCTGCCATTCTTCTTTTCGTAAACTTTCGGCCCTCGCAGCTGGAGGCAAAAATTCAGTAAAGTGCATGACCTGTGGTTTGAGCACATAAAAATTATGTTTCATGAAAGCGGACTTCAAAGCATCTTCGAGAGATCGTCCTTCTTTAAAAAGAAAGGCTTTTCCAGAACCACTTTCGGTGTCCGCCCACCAAGCAAAGGTTTTGGAATTCACGCGGTCCAATAAGCGAATGGTC
Source organism: uncultured Bdellovibrio sp. (assembly GCA_966211795.1). Taxonomy (GTDB): domain Bacteria; phylum Bdellovibrionota; class Bdellovibrionia; order Bdellovibrionales; family Bdellovibrionaceae; genus 21-14-0-10-47-8. The sequence continues at coordinate 69,929 of CBIHNW010000012.1, forward strand.
GGAAGCACCACGGGCGTCGTATCGCTTTCGTAGAACAGACCATTTTCCAAAAGCAGGCTTTGCAGATCATCGATGCTCACTCGCAAAGCGACCGACATTTTGTAACCATCCTCCGGAGTGAGTGGCACCAATTCACCAGGCTTTGAAAAGGGGACGTAGCGAGCCGAGTTCTTTAAAATTTTAGTTTGAATCAGGGATTTATTTCGTGAGTATTTGGACTCGCCGATGATTTCTTTGATCAGATCTTCTGATACGCGCTCGGTCGCTTGATTGATCATCTCAGTTTTGGCCGTCACTGGATTTTTATCCCGACTTTGCGCCTCGTACACTCGCTCGACCAGATTTTTCTCGGCCAAAGCGGAGAATGAAAAACACACCACCGCCAGAAACGAGAGCACGCGAGTGGTGAATTGACGTGGTAACGACCGTGGCAACAAGCTTTTCATAAACTTCCTTCTCAAAGATTTAAAAAAATCTCTTTCGGTTCGAATGATCCCGGCCGCTTATTTGACTTCGATGAAATTCGTTGTCCCAAAGTGGCTGTGGATGTTTTCCAAAAGTTCGTTGGAGATCATGACCCCACTTAAACCTTCGGCCTCCATTAAAACCTCTTGTTGCAAATCCGACAATGTGAATTTGAAATCGACGTGCGTCGGCCCCGGAAATTCGGATAAAACCGAATAAAGCGTCGGGTAAAGCTCTTGATTGATGCGGTCTAAATGACAAGTCATGCGCTTGGTCTTCTTCAAGACGTCTTCCAGCGGCGACAGATTATCGACGATGATTTTGGCGACCCCTTCTTCGCTGACCTCAAGCAGGCCCGCAATCAACATTGGGCGCTCGTCTTTCAGCAAAGTCTCGGTCTTGGCGAAGGTGTCGGGGAATATCACCAGCTCGCAGGTGGCGCTGAGGTCTTCGACCTTAGCAAACGCCATGCGCGTGCCTTTTTTAGTGATCAGTTCTCGCATCTCGGTGATCAGCCCCGCCACGATCACGCGCTTTTTACCGGCATCCCGGTTTCGCGGATCATATTTGCGTGGAGCCTCTTCTTTGACCTGTTTTTCGTTGTGCTCTTTGCCGATTCTTGGCAGGTCGGCAACCGAGCCCGTAACCCACACTGAAGCCAGGGTTTCAAAGCCCTTTAACGGGTGATCGCTCAGGTAAAATCCCAGGACGTCTTTTTCAAAACTTAAAGACGCACTTCGAGTCCAAGGCTTCACCACATCGAGCACGACTTTCGTTTCCTGATCACCGGCCATATCAAACAAGGACGACTGACCCATCTCGAGATCTTTGCGCACGTGCTCAGAGCGATCCAAAAACTTTTGGTAGCCCGCCATCATTTGCGCGCGGTGCGGACCGAAACCATCAAAAGCACCGGCCTTGATCAGGCATTCGATCACTTTTTTATTGAGCTTTCGCGTGTCCACGGTTTCAAAAAATTCTTCAAGGCTGGCGAAAGATTTTGCCGGCAACTTTTCGCGCGCTTCGATGATCGCGGAGATCGCGTTTTCGCCGACCCCTTTGATCGCGCCCAAACCAAAATACACATCTTCGCCACGGGCGCTGAAGAGATAATCGGAATAGTTCACGTGCGCGGGCTTCACTTCAAGACCCCGCTTCTGGGCGTCCTTGACGTATTTCACGATCTTGTCGGTGTCCGAGATCTCGGTCGAGAGCAGGGCCGCAAAAAATTCGGCGGCGTAATGACATTTAATCCACGCCGTTTGCAGCGTGATCACCGAATAAGCGGCCGCGTGCGATTTATTGAAACCGTAATCGGCAAACTTGTACATAAGATCAAAAAGTTCTTCGGATCTTTTCTCGTCGTGGCCGCGCTCTTTCGCACCCTTCATGAAAGAGATGCGGTGCTTGTCCATTTCCTCTTTGATCTTCTTACCCATCGCCCGGCGAAGCATATCCGCTTGACCTAACGAATAACCTGCGATGCGAGAGGCGATCCCCATGACCTGCTCTTGGTAGACCATGATGCCGTAAGTTTCTTTCAAGATTTCTTCGGTATCATCCAGCAGGTACTCGACCGGAGATTCCCCGTGCTTTCGCTTGGTGAATTCCGGAATGTTGGCCATCGGACCCGGTCGGTAGAGCGAGGTGATGGCCGTGATGTCGCCAAAGTTGGAAGGCTTGATCTTACGGGTGGCATCGGTGATGCCCTCGCCTTCAAACTGGAAGATACCGGCGGTGTCACCCTTGGACATCATTTCAAAAACCTTCGGGTCATCCATCGGAATCGCCGAAGCTTCCAGTTTCACGCCGCGATTTTTTTCAATCAAATTCAAAGCGTGATCAATATGAGTCAGGGTTTTAAGGCCCAAAAAGTCGAACTTGATCAGACCGATTTTCTCGGCGTGTTTCATGTCGTACTGAACGACCTGCTCGCCCTCGGCCCCTTTGTAAAGTGGCGCGTGTTTCACCAGTTCGCCATCGGCGATGATCACGCCGGCGGCGTGGATGCCCGCATGTCGAACCATGCCCTCGACCTTGAGGGCGAGATCGATCAGCGTTGCGACCTGGGGATTCATCTCCATCATCTCGTTGATCCGAGGCTCCATTTCCAGAGACTCTTTCAAAGTGATGTTCAGTTTTTCCGGAATCAATTTCGAGACCGCGTCCACTTCGGCGAAGGTCATCCCCAGCACGCGGCCCACGTCTTTGAGCGCCGCTCGCGTTTGCAATTTTCCGTAAGTGATGATCTGCGACACCGAAGGTGCGCCGTATTTTTCGGTCACGTACTGGATCACGCGCTGGCGACGGTCTTGGCAAAAGTCGATATCAAAGTCCGGCATCGAGATACGTTCCGGATTCAAGAATCGCTCGAACAGCAAAAAGTTTGGAATCGGATCCAGATCCGTGATGCGAAGACTGTAAGCGACCAGAGAGCCCGCTCCCGATCCCCGTCCCGGACCGACCGGAATGCCGTGCTCTTTCGCCCAGTTGATAAAGTCCTGGACGATCAAAAAGTAGCCGTTAAAGCCCATCCGATCGATGATCCCAAGCTCATAATCCAAACGCTTGAGGTACTCGGGCTTTTTCTCTTCGGGAATGGCACGCCCTAATGCGGCTGCCTCTTGAAAACGGCGCTCAAGACCGTTCTCGGCGATCGTGCGAATTTCGTCTTTAACCGAACGACCCTCGCTGGTCGGAAAGCTTGGCAAGTGATAAATCGCTTTTCCAGAGTCATCTTTCAGTTTGAATTTAATCTGACAACGATCCGCAATTTCCAAGGTGCGATCACAGGCTTCGGGAATGTCCTTAAAGAGCTCGCGCATCTGCTCGGGCTTTTTAAGGTAAAACTGATCCGTGCCTAAGCGAAAGCGGGATTCATCCTGCAAGGTTTTATTCGAGCCGATGCAGACCAGAACTTCTTGCGACATCTGATCATCTTGTCCCAGATAGTGCACGTCATTGGCGGCCACCACCGGCACACCGGTGATGCGCGAAGCTTCGAGCAAGAATGGGTTGATCTCTTTCCATTCAGGCACGCCCGTACGATTCATTTCCAAGTAAAAACGATCGCCGAATATTTTCTGCAAGCCGCGGATTTTATCTAATGCTTTTTCGGGGCCTTCGCTTAAAAAGCACTGCACGACTTCGCCGCGCAAGCCGCCCGACAGAGCGATCAGGTGCGAGTTGTATTTTTCTAAAACTTCATAGTCGATGCGCGGCTTATAATAAAAGCCTTCTTGGTATCCGATGGACGAAATCTTACATAGATTTTGGTAGCCATCCAGATTTTGCGCCAAGAGCACCAAACGGGTCAGCGGCTTTTGAATTTCGTTTCGGTCCTGACTTTTCTGCAAGCGAGAGGCCGGCGCTAAATAGGCGTCCAGTCCCAAAATCGGCTTGATGTTTTTATCCAAGGCGGCAAAGTAAAATTCGATCGCGCCAAACATATTGCCGTTATCAGTCAGCGCAATGGCCGGCATCTCGGCTTCTGCCGCTTTTTTAACAAGGCCTTTCACTCGGCTACTGGCCTCAAGCAGAGAGTATTCAGAATGAACGTGCAGATGAACAAAACTTTTCGACATTTTTTAAATCATTCCCAAACTTAATTTCCGCCTCAATAATCTCATCTATTTCAGACTTATTCCCACTCGATCGTTGCTGGCGGTTTGCTGGTGACATCATACACCACGCGGTTGACGGCGTGAACCTTGTTCGTGATCGCGCCCGAAACTTCCCGCAGAAAATCAAAAGAAAATGGGTACCAATCCGCCGTCATGCCATCACTGGAGGTCACCGCCCGCAAAGACAGCACCTGCGCGTAAGTTCGGCCATCCCCCTGCACTCCGACAGTTTTAATTGGCAAAAGAACACAGAAGGCCTGCCAGATCTGATCGTAAAGACCTTTTTCGCGAAGCTTCGAGATGAAAATATGATCGGCCTCTTGCAAAATGCTCAAGGCCTCGGGGGTCACTTCCCCCATCACGCGGATCGCAAGCCCCGGCCCCGGAAACGGATGCCGGCCAATCATGTCTTTTGGCAATCCCAAAGTCAGACCGATTCTTCGCACTTCGTCCTTAAAAAGTTCCCGGACCGGCTCGACAAGCTTGAGTTTCATTTTCTCTGGTAAGCCCCCGACATTGTGGTGGGATTTGATGGTCTGGCTGGGCCCACCCTTAAACGAAACACTTTCAATCACGTCGGGATACAGTGTTCCTTGCGCAAGCCACTGAATCGGCCACCGGGGATCGATGGCTTCTTCAAAGACTTCGATGAAGACGCGGCCAATGGCTTTTCGTTTTTTCTCGGGGTCGATTAATCCCTTCAAAGCAGTCAGAAACTTTTCCGAAGCATCCACCCCTTTGACATTCAGCCCGATATTTTTATAGCTCGCTAAAACATCCTGGAATTCGTTTTTTCTCAGAAGTCCATTGTTCACAAACACGCAGTGCACGCGCTCAGGTCCCAAGGTCTTGGTCAAAAGTGTGGCGACCACGCTGGAATCAACACCCCCGCTCAGACCAACCAGAACATGATCTTTGTCACCGACTTGTTTTCGCACCCTCTCTTGAAGATGTTCGACGATCTGGGGTGCATTCCAATCCGCCTTGGCGTGGCAAATATTTTGTGCGAAGTAACGTATCACTTCGTCACCGTGTTCGGTATGCGCGACCTCGGGATGAAACTGAACCGAGAGAATTTTTTCTCCCAGGTAAGCCGCGACATGTCCGCTTTCCGAGGTGGCGACGACTTCGCAGCCCTTCGGTGGTTCAAAGACGATATCCCCGTGGCTCATCCAAACTTTTTGCTCTTGCTTCCAAGCACCGAACGTTTTTTTCCACGACACCCGATTGAAACCGTACTCTTTATCTGAAGCCTTCTGCACCTTGCCGCCCAGCTCATGGGCGATCAGCTGCATGCCGTAGCAGATGCCAAATAGCGGTGCGACCGCTAACAATTCCGCAACGGTCCGATGAGGGGCTTCAGTTTCGTAAACGGAACTAGGCCCCCCGCTCAGGATGATGCCGTAAGGATTCATGGCTTTGATTTTTTCAATCGGAAAATTAAAGGGATGAACTTCCGAGTAATGCCCCATCTCGCGCAAGCGCCGAGCGATCAGCTGAGTGAGCTGCGAGCCAAAATCCAAAACCAAAAATCCACGCTGAGTTTCTTTCACGCTTTTCCCCATCTAGAAATTTATTATGAACCCTGAATCGTGCGCCCAAACTATTCCATGCGATAGTTTGGTGCTTCTTTCGTGATGCTCACATCATGCACGTGAGATTCGCGAAGCCCCTGCGACGAGATCTGCACGAAATGAGCATTTTTTTGCAACAGATCCATCGTCTCGGCCCCCATGTAACCCATGCCGGCGCGAATGCCGCCCACCAACTGGTGAATGATTCCCGACAAAGGACCCTTGTGCGGCACCTTGCCTTCGATCCCTTCCGGCACCAGTTTATCGTCGACCACATCCATCTGCCCGTAGCGATCTCGGGATCCGCGCGCCATCGCGCCGATGGATCCCATTCCGCGATAAGTTTTATAAGTTCGACCTTGAAATAAAATCGTCTCGCCCGGACTTTCTTCGCTGCCGGCCAAAAGATTGCCGATCATCACCGTATTCGCGCCCATGGCCAAAGCCTTGGTGATGTCGCCTGAATATTTGATTCCACCATCGGCAATGATGGTCTTGCCTTTTTTCTTCGCAAGCTTTGAGCACTCCATCACCGCCGAGATCTGTGGCATGCCAACACCGGCCACCACGCGCGTGGTGCAAATGCTTCCGGGCCCAACCCCGACTTTCACCACATCCGCACCCGCGTCGATCAAAGCCTGGGTGCCATCTTTGGTGACGACATTACCGGCGACCACGATGATATCCTTGTAAGCTTTCGCCACCCGCTGAACCATGCTGATCACATTTTTTGAATGCCCATGCGCGGTATCAACCACGATGACATCGACGTGGGCTGCGGCCAAGGCCTCGACCCGCTCGAACGCCGTCTTATCCACCCCGACCGCAGCGCCGACAAACAATCGCCCACGCGAATCCTTGGTCGCCTGCGGAAAGTTCTGTGCTTTTTCAATGTCCTTGATGGTGATCAACCCTTTGAGCATTCCATTCTTATCGACGATCGGAAGCTTTTCGATGCGCCATTTTTGCAAGATCTTTCGCGCCTGCTCAAGCGTCGTCCCGACCGGCGCGGTTTTTAGATTCTCGCTGGTCATCAGGTTCTTGATCGCCTGCTTGGTGTTGGTTTCAAATCTCAAATCCCGATTGGTCAAAATTCCGACAAGCTTGCCTTTGACCGTGATCGGCACGCCGCTGATTTTATAGCGACTCATCAACGCCAAAGCTTCAGTCACCATTTCATCAGGACCAAGGGTGATGGGATCTTGAATCATGCCAGATTCGTATTTTTTCACGCGCTCGACCTCCATCGCTTGATCTTCGATGGAGAGATTTTTGTGAATCACACCCAAGCCACCCAGCTGCGCCATTTTCTGCGCGACCTTGTGCTCGGTCACCGTGTCCATGGCGCTTGAGATGATCGGAATGTTGAGTTTTTTGCCGCGGGCAAAATCGGTCGCGGTCGAAACTTCGGAAGGTACGATCTCCGAATACTGAGGGACCAGAAGAATGTCGTCGAAAGTCAGAGCCAATCCAAATCCCGTTGTTTCCGCCACGTCAAAGCCCCTTTCGGAAAATAAAATTTAAAACCCTCGCCAGTTCCGAATTTAAAATCGCACCCTTGTTGCAAGCGTGAGGCGGCCTTCTCTGCCCGAAGCCCCATCTTGAACTATCGCCGAGTTTCACCCTCTTGGTACCAAGAACTGTAGAGAAGATAATTGTCTGCAGATTCTTCCAGTGATGCAACCTCTTCTGCCGTGAGTTCTCGCTTCACTTTTGCGGGCCGACCCAAGATCAAACTTCGTGGCGGGAACACAGATCCTTCGGTCACTAGACTCCCTGCGCCAACCAAGCAGTGCTCGCCAATCTTCACGCGGTCCATGACAATGGAACCCATGCCCACCAAAGTGCCGCGACCGATCTCGCAACCGTGAAGCATCACAAGATGCCCAATCGTCACGCGATCATGCAAAACGGTTCCGCATTCTTTGAAAGTTCCGTGAATCACCGTGCCATCTTGCACATTGGTTTCTTTGCCGATCTTCACCGCAAAAACATCGCCGCGAATGGTGACATTGGACCAAATCGAAGATTTTTCGCCAATTTCAACATCACCGATGATCGTGGCGTTGGGAAAAATAAAGGCCGAGGGATGAATTTTCGGGGTGAAACCTCGGACCGAGATCACATTTGCGTTCTGCTGTGGGCCCAAAGACATAAATTCCCCCTGATTTTAGAATGTTAGATCAAATATTCATGAGTCTTCGTTAACAGATTCGAATTGAGCAAAAGGCCCTGAGATAACCCTTCAATTTCAGCCGCCATCACGCGGCTTTTATTGATGAATTTCTTGCTAGCGTAGATCGGAACCTCAAGATGCAGGCAAAGCGACATCGCTTCTTCCGCCTTGAGCTTGAGCGAGCCATGCGTGGGGTGCCCTGCGAGATGCAACCGCACGTATTGATGATGCCCTTTAAGAGCGACGAACACGCATTTTTCAATTTTGATTTCTAAACTTTCAAGCAGCTTTTGCGCCACCCGATGCGGCGTTGTGGGCGATCCAGCATGACTTTGCTGAATCACAACCCCGGTTTCAATCGGAGATAAATTCACCGCCAAAGAGTGATCTCCATCGTCACTTCGTAAAATCAGAATGGGTCGAGCGGGATCTTGATTCAAAGACAGACCATGCGGACGCAGGCGGATGAGATCCTTTTCAGAAATCTTATGTTCCTCAAATTGCACGGTTTCAAAAACCAGATTCATTTTTTCTTTCAAATATCCGCCCAAACTGAAGCTTTAGGAAACGATCTCACCGCGAAGCATGGCCGGGAAGGCCGCCGTGACTTTCACCGGAACAACCTGACCCACCAACGAGGCCCCGCCAATCAAGTGCACGAGCTTATTTTGCATCGATCGTCCCGTCACGATCCCACGATTTGCGTCATGAGTTTCGATCAAAATTTCCATGGTTTGACCCACGTATTTTTGCACCCACGGGAGTGCCATTTGTTCGTGCGCATCAAATAACCGATTGAGTCGATCCGATTTCACGTCTTCAGGGATCTGATTTTCAAAACGCGCCGCCTTGGTAAAAGGTCGAGGCGAATACTTGAAGGCGTAAATCGTCTCACAACCCACGGCTTCAACCATGCTGACCGTGTCTTGAAACTCTTCTTCCGTCTCGGACGGGAAGCCCACGATGATATCGGTCGAGAACGACACGTTCGGAATCGCCGCGCGGATCATCTTGATTTTTTCCAGGTATTGCTCGCGCGAGTAATTGCGATTCATCATTTCCAAAATCCGCGAGTTGCCGCTTTGAAACGGCAGATGAATGTAATCGCCAATCTTGGAATGATTGCGGGCCAAGATATCGACCAATTTTTGGTTGTAATCTTTCGGATGCGAAGTGGTGTAACGAACGCGCACCAGATCGGTTTCGCGACAAACGATATCGATCAAGTCAGCGAAGTCTTCACCGGTGTCGGACTTATAAGAGTTCACGTTCTGACCTAAGAGTGTGACTTCTTTCACTCCCCGCTTGGTCAGCGTGTGGATGTCTTCCAAAACGTGCTTCAAAGGGCGGCTCTTCTCGCGGCCGCGGGTGTAGGGCACCACACAGAAGGTGCAGAAATTATCGCAACCCTTGGTGATATTGACGAAGGTCGAAACGCCCGGATTTCGCACCAGTGTTTCGACGTGATAAGGAGCGCGGTGCTCGAACTTGGCGCTAACGATTTTCTTCTCGCCTTCCAATGAGCGCGCCACCAGACTTGGCAATTGGTCGATCGAATCAGTTCCAAAAACGAAATCGATCATCGGCTGATCTTTCATCAGCTTTTCTTTTTCCTGCTGACCGACGCAGCCGCCGACACCGATTTTGAGGTTCGGATTTTTGGCTTTCAATTTTCGGTAAGTTCCGACTTCGGAGAAAACCTTGTGCACCGGCTTTTCACGCACCGAGCAGGAATTGATAATGATCAACGAAGCTTGATCCGGCGAAGAGACCGGCGTAAAGTTAGCCATCTCCAGCAGAGAATACATCCGCTCAGAATCGTTGACGTTCATTTGGCAGCCGTAGGTCGACACATAGACGTTTTTAATCGCCTCGGTGTTTGCATCCGGATTGAATTCTGGACCGATGCCTGGACTGATATTTTCAGCGTGTTCGGGAGTTCCCTGTTGTGTGATCATGAGAGTTGCTTTATACGGACGATGTCGAGAGGTGTCAAATCATGAATCCAAGACTGAAAAATTCCAAAAAATGGACCACATTTCCGGGCGAGTATTTGACCCAAGTCCAAACCGTATTTCAGGATACTTTTGCGAAAAATTTGACCAATTCCAAGCTGGTCGTTGAAGGACGCATTTACCCCGAAGAGATTCTGCTTCGCGTTGGCATTTTGGAAGAAGGCCGCCTGAGTCAGGCCAATTTCGAAGTGTCGATGAACTACTCGACCAAAACCAAAGATGCGGTCGAGCGCATTCATGATTGCATCGACGCTATCGCCAGCATGATGAATGATTATTTTGAATCCAACGGCGAAACCGAATTCCCCCGCACCTGGCAAGAATTCGAATTCAATAAGCGCCCCGTGTTCTTGCAATTCTCGACCGTCAATTCAGACCTGGAAGCCCAAGCCGATGCCCTGCTAGGCCAAAGCTTCGAAGACATGGTCCAAGAAGACAAAGACAGTGAAGATGCCCTGGCGCGCGCTGAAGCCAGAATCGAAGTCGACGACGAGAAAGCCGAACCCACAATGTTCGGTGGCGGGAAGAAAAAGGCCACAAAGAAAAAAACAGACATGCATTGATCTGGCGACAGGCCAGAATCTAGATCGAGCCAGACAACGAAAGGCAAGCGCCAAGCTTTCCTTGACGTCGCAGCCGACCTGAAACTGCGCACAGCTCTCTCTGCTCCTCGTGGGTTATTTGAATTGCTGATAACGGCCTTCAGGCAGAGCGTTGCCGTCGGCGCATTGTTTCCTGAACATGGCGGCTTGAAATTCCAAACGCAAACTGATGACTGGCACTTTCATTTGAAAACAACTCAGTAAGCGAGTGGCCGCCCAAATAAAAGAAAAAAAACGGAGTCCTTGCGAGACTCCGTTTTTAAAATCAAAAAATTGAAGTATCGAGACTTAAAACTCTTCTTCTTCCGTCATTCCGGTATCCGAAGAAATTCCGCGGATCTCGTCGACGTAGCTCTGTGCTTCGTCCTCGAACTCGTTCTCACCAGCTGATTCGTCGATTTCAAGCTCGGCGATCGCGTTTAAGAAGTCTTTTTCCGTGCGCAGATCTTTGCGGATCATCTCAAGGAATTTGTCTGGATAACGAGCGGTGAGCTCTTCCACGTAACGCTCGAGTTTTCCGTCGACCAGGATCTTGCGGCGAACTTGGATCTTCTTCCACAACAAAAGATAGTGATATCGACAGTAACCTTCAACCGCCGAGATCTGATCGCAATCGCGAACCCGGCAATAACGGCGTCCTTCGGCGTCTGTCAGGACGATTTCATCATCACCGGCAGGCTTTGCTTCCACGAGCGCTTCGTCGGCATCTTCATCGCTGGCATCAACCGCCGCTTCTTCCGCTTCGGATTCATCAAATTCAGAAAGATCCGGGATCTCTTCAGATCCGATTTCTTCGTCCGAAGCGAGAAGATCGTCTTCTTCCATTTCGAAGCCGTCTTTCGACTTTTTATCTTTTTTCTTTTTGCCGGCAGCACCCGTTTTTTTGGCATGCTTCGCTTCCGCTGCAACGCCTGGAGCGTGGGCGGCTTTGCCTTTTGGGCCTTTTGCGTCAGGTTTGTCTTTTGAAAAGAGCTTTCCAACAGCACTGACCGCGGTCTTGACCAAGCCCTCTTTCGAAGCCCCTTTGTGCGGCGCAGCTTTGGATGCTTTTTCGTTCGCTTTTGGCTTCGACGTTATTTTCGAAGCTGTTGTTTTAACAGGAGTTTTTGCCTTTGCAGCGGCGGTCTTTTTAGGGGCCGACTTTGCATCAGGTTTGCTTGCGGACTTCTTCACAGGTTTCTTGCTTGGTTTCGCCATAGTCTGGCCATGCTTGAACGAAATCGTGAATCCTGTCAATAGGCTTTAGCGAATAATAATCGAGCCCGCTTGAGAGCGAACAATGATGCTGCCCTTTTTCTCCTCACCCTTCAGACGAGCGCGCAAAGTTTTCTGACTGCCATCGCGATTCACTTTCAAATAATTAGGGGCCTGGATCTCCCCCTCTTGCGTGGTCAAATTCAATGAGGCACCTGAATCCTTCGCGGCCTGAACCGTGACCCGACCGCTTTGCGATTTCAAACTCACTTCGCTCTCGGGCGCCATGGTTACCGATACGGGACCGTCTTGAGTTTGGCCCTCGATGCGACCTTGAAACCCTTGGATATTGAGGATCCCTTTGATCACGTCAAACTGCACGGATCCGGAGCTGCCAAGAACCTTCGTGACGCCCTGGCCTTGATTGAAAGACAGAAATCCTCGGGCTTTATCAACAATCGTCTCGCCCGAAAAATTCTCGATATCTGCATCGCCGTTCAGATCACGGACCACAACATTTGATTTATAGGCATCAACATCGACTCGACCCTGATGATCCAGCACCTGGATTTCACCCGACTGTGAATGCAGCACCAAGCCCGCGGTGCCGCCCTTTGAAACCACGCGGCCTTTTTGCAGGTGAATCAAGGCATCCTTGGACCACTTGTTCAGCTGAATTTGACCTTCGAAAGCATGAATTTCGAGTGTTAAGGCCGGCCCCTGCACTTCGATCAATCGTTTTTTTGGAGTCCATTTGCCAAAATTATCGGCGGTTGCTGCCACTTTGGGACGAATTTGAATGCCGCCATTTTCGGATGTGACGACGTAATCCTCACCGGCTGCGTCGGCTAGATTGATGCGCAAAGTTTTGCCGGAGGTCGCTTGAAAATTCATCACCGCTTCGGGCACGGAAATCAGGATTTTTTCTGTTCCCCGAACCGCCAATTCTGTCGCTGCCGCTTGAGCATTTGCACTCGCGATCGTGACAAAAAGCAATAGAGTGGCTTTCGCGAAAGCCGCGGCAAGTCTTAGCATTGACACCTCCATAAAAAGAGTGTGCCTTGTGGGATATTCAAATCACAAGAAGATTTTATAGGAGAATGATATGGAAAAGGTTGTTATTGCCTCTGCGGCGCGAACTCCGGTTGGAAGCTTTCAAGGTGTTTATTCTCAGTTGCCAGCTCCGAAGCTGGGCTCGATTGCGATCAAAGAAGCGCTCAAGCGCGCGGGCGTCGATGGCGCTCATGTTCATGAATGCATCATGGGCGAAGTGCTGACGGCTGGCACGGGCCAAGCTCCGGCAAGGCAGGCAGCCTTGGGTGCTGGACTGGACTCTTCGACAGTTTGCATGACGATCAACAAGGTTTGCGGATCAGGCCTCAAAGCCGTGATGCTCGCGGCAGACTCGATCGCTCTTGGAAATGCTAAAATCGCGGTGGCCGGTGGTCAGGAAAACATGACTTTGGCGCCTCACCTTTTGGAAAATTCACGCGCGGGTTACCGCATGGGTCCCGCGACGGTTGTCGATTCAATGATCAAAGACGGTCTTTGGGATCCTTACAACAACTGGCACATGGGAAATGCGGCCGAGCTTTGCGTGACCAAATACAATTTCACGCGCGAGCAGCAAGATGAATTCGCGATCAACTCTTACAAAAAAGCCCAGGCCGCGATGGCTTCAGGCGCTTTCAAAAATGAGATCGCACCGGTTGAGATTCAAGATAAAAAAGGCACGATCACCATCGATAAAGATGAAGAGCCCGGCAATGCCAAATTTGATAAAATGCCAGGTCTTCGCCCCGCTTTCGACAAAGCCGGCACGATCACGGCGGCAAACGCTTCGAAGATCAACGACGGTGCAGCTGCCGTTGTTTTGATGAGCGAAACGGAAGCGAAATCTCGCGGCATCAAGCCTTTGGCGACGATCAAGGCTTCGGCGACTTTCGCGCAGGATCCAAAATGGTTCACGACCGCTCCGGTGGGCGCGATCAAAGCGGCTTTGAACAAAGCCGGACTGACTTCGAGCCAAATCGATCTTTGGGAAATCAACGAAGCTTTCTCGAACGTGACCATGGCGGCCATGAAGGAATTGGAAATCCCGGCAGAAAAAGTCAACGTGCACGGTGGTGCGGTGGCGATCGGTCACCCGATCGGCGCATCCGGCGCGCGAATTCTGACGACTTTGCTTTATGCTTTGCAAACGCATGGCAAAAAATATGGTCTCGCTACTTTGTGCATCGGAGGCGGTGAAGCTGTCGCTTTGATCGTTGAACGCGCATGAAGAACAAAGTCTACGCTGACGCAAAATCCGCCATCCATGGAGTGAAAGACGGAATGACTTTCATTCTGGGTGGCTTTGGCCTGTGCGGAATCCCGGAAAACCTGATTACCGCCTTGCGCGACTCGGGCGTCAAGGGCATCACCTGCGTGTCCAACAATGCGGGCGTGGACGATTGGGGTTTGGGGCTTTTGCTGCAAACCCGACAGATTAAAAAAATGATCTCAAGCTACGTCGGTGAAAACGCGACTTTCGAGAAGCAATTTCTGGCCGGCGAGCTGGAGCTTGAATTCTGCCCACAGGGAACCTTGGCTGAACGCATGCGTGCGGGTGGCGCCGGCATCCCCGGCTTTTACACCCCGACCGGTGTGGGCACCTTGGTGGCCGAAGGCAAAGAAGTTCGCGAATTCAACGGTCGCCAGTACATTCTGGAAAAAGGCATTGTCGGTGACTTTGCTTTCGTGAAAGCCTGGAAGGGCGATAAATTTGGAAATCTGATTTTCCGAAAGACCGCGCGCAATTTCAATCCGATGGCCGCAACCGCCGGCAAAATCACGATCGCCGAAGTGGAAGAGCTGGTCGAAGTCGGGACATTAGATCCCGATCAAGTCCACACGCCCGGCATTTACGTGCAGCGAATCTTCCAGGGCCGCGAATACCAAAAGCGCATCGAACAAAAAACGGTGAGAAAATAATTTTATGCCATTAACACGAGAACAAATTGCTCAGCGGATCGCTCAAGAAGTTGAAGACGGTTTCACCGTCAATCTCGGCATCGGAATTCCGACCTTGGTTGCGAATTACATCCCGCAAAATAAAAGTGTTATGTTGCAAAGTGAAAACGGTCTTTTGGGTTTGGGACCTTTTCCCTCGGAAAAAGACATGGATGCGGATCTGATCAACGCCGGCAAACAAACGGTGACGACTCTTCCGGGTGCGAGCTTTTTCTCGAGCGCCGATAGCTTTGCCATGATTCGTGGCGGACATGTCGACCTGACGGTCTTAGGCGCAATGGAAGTCTCGGAAAAAGGCGACATCGCCAACTGGATGGTGCCTGGAAAAATGGTCAAAGGCATGGGTGGTGCGATGGATCTGGTCGCCGGCGCTCAGCGCGTGATCGTGGCCATGCAACACACCGACAAAGAAGGAAATTCGAAACTTCGCAAGAGCTGCACGCTGCCGCTCACGGGTGTTGGCTGCATCAAGAAAATCGTCTCTGATTTCGGCGTGATCGACGTGACGGACGACGGCTTCGTGCTTCGCGAGTACGCTCCGGACCTAACACCGGAAGCAGTCGTGAAAGCGACCGAAGGCGAAATCAAGATCGCGCCTGATTGCAAGGCGATGGTGTTTTAGATTTTTGAAAATTCTGAAAATGAGATTCAAAGCCCTGGGCTAAAAACCTGGGGCTTTTATTTTTTGAGGCGAGCGTTTTTATCGGAAGCTGACCGAATTCAAAGATTCGAAACTGAAATTTCCGCAACGCTTCATGGGCGCGCAGAAACAATCTGCCATTTACAATGGAGATTGCAAAATCGCCTGAGCGAGGTGACCTAACTTTTTATCAAACGTGAAAAGAGCTATTTTTTGCTGAAAAGCTGATGCCAAAAGATGGGAATCAATGACTCCGATTCCTTTTCCGGGAATTTTGAACCGATCAACAAAACGTCGAAATTCTTCATCCGGCAAAATGGAGAGCGTTGGCAACTTTACCAGCCTTTCGAAAACAAACTCTTTACCCTTTGGTTTCCCCAGGTAAAGCTCCTGAATCACAAAAGGGTGCAAAATGACTTCATCAGCCTCAAGCAAAGAAATGAGTTTTGAATCAGCTTTCTTAAAATGGCCAATCCAAACTGAAGAGTCCACCAAAGTCTTCATTATTTGACTCGTTGTCGTTGAACTTTTTTAAAGCCCGAGATTTTTCCGCCCATTGCGATCAAATCTTGCCGCGCAGCTTTTTCAATCAGCGCTTCTAAAGCCATATGAATAACGGCCGTTTTTTCTTTTTGGTCCGTCAACTTCATGGCTTCTTTTAACAAATCTTCCCGAAGATCTAATGTTGTTCTCATGCTGATCACGATCCTTGTTATGCATATAAAACTAGGTATATTATATGCATAACAAGTGAAAAGATCTAGACCAATAAGGTCCAGTTTACATCATGTTCCTAGGGTGCGCCGTGAACTTGAAATCACGCGCTCATCGGGAGATGGCTTTTCGATTGAGACCTGAAATAAGTCCCAATCATGGGGAATGTGGGAGAGATCCATGCGTTCGGGCCATTCGATAAAAATCAGGCCTTCGGTTTCTGAGAAAAAATCCCAAAAGCCCACGCCTTCGAGCTCGTCTTCGCTCGCGATGCGGTACAGATCCAGATGATCAATCGAAATTGAAAAGCCTTGATAGCGGTGATGGATCGCAAACGTTGGCGAAGCCATGCCTTGAAATCCCCTGGCCTGCGCGATGGTTTTGACGAGCTCGGTTTTTCCGGCTCCCAGAGGGCCGGTTAAGGCCACCACGCATCGAGACGTGAGATGCTGATGAATCTCTTGGCAGACCTGATGAAATTCTGCGAGATTTTGGGTCGATCGTTTGAAAATAACTTCGAAATTTATCTCAGACATTGCTTCATCAGGCGCACGGCTTTTTCAATTCCATACTCGAGCGAGTAACAAAGGATCGAGTGTCCGATATTCACTTCTTTCAGGTGCGGAAGTTCCGTGATTTCTTTGGTCGTGTGAAAATCAAGGCCATGCCCCGCGTGCACGGAAAGCCCCAAGCTGTGAGCCATTTCTGCGGCCTCTTTGAGCCGCTTCCATTCTTTTTTCTTTTTCTCGCCCTTGAGCTGCACCCAGTGTCCCGTATGAAACTCGATCGCGTCCGCGCCCACATCGAAAGAGGCTTGCACCTGCTTGAGGCTTGGCTCGATGAACATTGAAATTTCAATCCCGATCATCTGCAATTTTTCAACATGCACGCCGATCGTTTTTTGATTCTTCTCGACGTTCAAGCCACCTTCGGTGGTGAGCTCTTCGCGTTTTTCCGGGACGAAGCAAGCCCAGTCGGGCTTGTATTTGCGTGCCAAGCGAACCATCGCATCGGTCGAGGCCATCTCGAGATTCAAGGGCACCGTGCAATGCTCGGCCAGAAGCTCGACATCGTGCTCTTGGATGTGCCGGCGGTCTTCACGCAAATGAATGGTGATCTGCTCGGCACCACCCTTGATCGAAAGATTGGTGATGTTGAGAATATCGGGATAAGAAGTCGTCCCGCCGCGCACCTGTCTCAGTGTCGCCGCGTGATCGATATTCACCCCTAAGCGGATTTTATTTTTTTTCATGTCGAATCATCCGAGAGATGTTTTTCCAGGTACTCGGCAATTTGGGCCGCGTAAGAATTGATTTCAAGTTTATCCGGGCCTTCGACCAGCACGCGAATCACGGGCTCGGTGCCGGAAAAGCGAACGAAAATGCGGCCCAGGCCGTTGAGCTTCTTGGTGATCTCTTCGCACATCTCGTGGTACCCCGGAAGACTATCGAGATCGCGGCGTTTTTTCACGCGCAGATTGATCAACACCTGCGGCACGTCTTCGATGATGCGATTGAGCTCGGACATGCGCACACCCGTCTGCTTCATCACGGCCAGCACGTTCAAAGCCGCCACGCAGCCGTCTCCGGTCGTGGTGTGATTCGAGAAAATAATGTGGCCCGATTGTTCGCCGCCCAGGTTGTAGCCGTGACGTCGCATTTCTTCGACGACGTATTTATCACCCACCCCGGTTTTCACCACCTCGATGCCGGATTCGTTCATCTTTTTTTCAAGACCGAAATTCGACATCTGCGTGACCACCAAAGTATTATGTTTCAACGTTCCTTTTTTCTTCATGTGAAGAGCGCAGATTCCAAGAATGTGATCGCCGTTCATAATTTGGCCTTTTTCATCCACCATGATCACGCGGTCCGCGTCTCCATCCAAACTGATGCCGACATCGGCGCGATATTGCACAACCGCCTCGGCGAGCTTCGCCGGATACAGGGCACCGACCTTGTCGTTGATATTGGTCCCGTTGGGCTCGTCACCCAACTGAATCACTTCCGCACCGAGCTCTGAAAAAATCGCGGGCGCAACCTTGTAGGCCGCTCCGTTTGCGGTGTCCAAAACAATTCGCAAGCTGTCCAGGGTGTATTCGTCAGGAAAAGTATTTTTCACGTACAGAATGTAGCGACCCTGTGAGTCCTCGATCCGTCTCGTGCGACCGACCTGATGCGAAGGCGGCAAGAATTTCGTGAGATCTTCTTCAAGCACCAGGCGCTCGATTTGTTTTTCCATTTCGTCCGGGATTTTAAAGCCGTCGTAATTGAAAACTTTGATGCCGTTATCATGAAACGCATTGTGCGAGGCCGAAATCACGATGCCGGCCGAAGCTCGCATATTGCGCGTGAGAAAGCCGATTCCCGGTGTCGGCAAAGGTCCCACCAGTTGCACGTGCACACCCATGGAATTGAGTCCGCTCGCCAAAGCCTGCTCGATCATATAACCCGAAAGACGCGTGTCTTTCCCGATCACCACTTTGCGCACCGGAGAGGCCCAGGGAAGCTCTTGGCGCTGAAGCAGATAGCCGATCGCTTGACCGACCTTGACCACCATGTCCGGGGTCATCGGCCAAATATTCGCGGTGCCGCGGATGCCGTCGGTGCCGAACAGTTTTGTTTTTCCATGACTTGATTTTGAGCTCATGAGCTATTCCTTGCGCTCGACTCGCGCGCGCACAACAGAGGGTTTGACGGAGATCACTTTGACTCCGAAAGGAACGTCAATTTGCTTGATGGGAATTTCCACTTCAATTTCGCCGTCGCCTTTTTTAGAAATATCGATACTGATCAATTGACTCATACCGCTTTCCATAAACTTTTTCAAAGCCGTTCTCGGCCCCGTGACCTTCACTTTGACGCTATCTGCGGTCTGCTGCGTGATCACCTGCCCAATGCCCGGGATCAGTTCTACTTCGACGGTTTTGGTGAGCGAAAAATCCCGTCTTCCCAGGATCGTCAGCCACAAGATCAGCGCGATGAAAAGCGAGACCACTTTGTAGCTGAGATTGTCGGTCACCATGTGACGCCACTTGTGTCTCATGAAAAGACCTCGGCCGAAGATTTGTATTTCAAACCGTAAACGTCGTACAGGGCTTGGCGCAAGTCACCCATCTCTTGCAAGACGGTCAGATGCCCCCCTTGCACGATGGCAACGGATCTGTTTTCTTCGCTGACGATGATGACGATGGCGTCGGACTCTTCGGTGAGCCCAATCGCCGCGCGGTGACGGGTCCCCAGGTTTTTATCTAAGACCGGATTTTTACTGAGCGGCAGAAAATTTCCGGCCGAGTGAATTTTTCCACCGCGAATCAGGATCGCGCCGTCATGAATGGGCGATGTCGGATGAAAGACGGACATCAAGAGTTCGGCGGAAACCTTTGAATCCATTTCGGTTCCGAACTCGATGTGATAATCAACGAGGATATCTCGTTCGACCACGATCAAGGCGCCGTAACCAATTTGTGCCATGGCAAAGGCGGCCTTTGAGATCTCTTCGATGATGTAAGTCTCTTGCACGCTGGAGACGTCCGAGAAAAACGGGTTGCTGCCGATTTGTGCCAGCGCGCGACGAATCTCCCCCTGGAACAGGATGACCACGATGACAAAGAGATTGGAGAAGAATTTTTCTAATATCCAATTGAAAGTGAAAAGCTCAAGCCAGATGCTCAGGATGTACGCGATGGCTAAAACGCCGAGACCGGAAAGCATTTGGATGGTGCCGGTTTTTTTGATCAAAACCAGCACGCGATAAATCACGATCCACACCAGGACCATGTCGAGCAGATCCTGGAGCCTTAAATGACCGACAATAAATAAAATATTGTCCAGCGCTAGCTGCCAATCCAAGTTGCAATTTCCCCTTTAAGACAAGAAGCCAGCACCCTCGGCCGGCCTCTTTCCTCACACACCCTTCAAAAATACCTTACGCGATCACGGGACCTTTGGTTCCAACAGATTCCTTGGTCACTGGCGCGACTTCGTTTGTCTGCTCACCAGGCTTGGCGCTTAAGCCAGAGCCACCCGTTGTGCGGTTCGATCGAAGCTTGCGAATTTCTGACACCGCCGCCCCATTCACCAACATTTCAACTTCTTGACCGTCAATCGTTTCATACTCGAGCAAAGCCTGTGCGAGACGCTCGAGAGCATCGCGATGATCCGTCAGGATTCGCACTGCCGTCTTATAACCACTGTCGATGATCAAGAACACTTCGTGATCGATCTCTTCAGCTTTCGCTTCAGAGTAGTGCTTATTCATTTCGCCCGCATGCATTCCCAAAAATGGTGGATGCTCGCGCTTTTCGTAGGCCAAAGGCCCCAGCTTCTCGCTCATGCCCCATTCGCAAACCATGCGGCGAGCGATTTCGGTGGCGCGCTCAATATCATTACCGGCACCCGTCGTGATATCCGAAAATGCGACTTCTTCCGCCGCACGACCACCGAACAGAAATGAAATCATATTTTGAGCTTTGGTCTTCGACAGTGAATGCGTGTCTTTCTCTGGCAAGGTCTGAGTCACACCCAGCGCCATACCGCGAGGAATGATGGTGACCTTATGAATGGGATCCAAGCCCACAAGCTTTTTACCCACCAGCGTATGTCCCGCTTCGTGATAAGCGGTGACGCGTTTATCTTCTTCGCTGATCACCATCGATTTTCGCTCGCTTCCCATTAAGACTTTGTCTTTGGCGCGCTCGAAATCATCCATATCCAAATATTTTTTATCCGTGCGGGCCGCCACCAGGGCCGCCTCGTTCACGAGATTTTCCAAGTCCGCACCTGAAAAACCTGGGGTTCCACGCGCGATTTTTTCCAAATCCACATCAGGCCCCAACGGCGTTTTACGAGTGTGAACATCAAGAATTTGACGACGACCATGCACGTCTGGCTTATTGACCACAACGCGACGGTCGAAACGACCTGGACGCATCAAGGCTGGATCCAAAACATCCGGACGATTGGTTGCCGCGATCAGGATCACACCTTCGGAAGATTCGAAACCATCCATCTCAACCAACAACTGATTGAGAGTCTGCTCGCGCTCGTCATGTCCGCCACCCATGCCGGCGCCACGATGACGACCGACCGCATCGATCTCATCAATAAAGATCAGACATGGAGCATGTTTTTTACCCTGTTCAAACAAGTCACGAACCCGGCTGGCACCAACACCGACGAACATTTCGACGAAGTCTGAACCCGAGATCGTGAAGAACGGACGCCCCGCTTCGCCGGCAACTGCACGTGCCAGCAATGTTTTACCAGTCCCCGGTGAGCCGACCAGCAACACACCCTTCGGAATGCGGCCACCCAGTTTCGTGAACTTTTTGGGATCTTTTAAGAATTGAACGATCTCTTGCAATTCGTCTTTTGCTTCGTCGACACCCGCCACTTCTTTAAACGTGATCGGATTTTTTTGCTCGGTCAAAAGCCGGGCGCGGGATTTACCGAAGCTCATGGCTTTGCCGCCACCAGCCTGGATTTGCCGCATGATGAAAAACAAAAACACGATGCCAAGCAAGAACGGCAACGAGTTGAACAAAAGGTTCACCAGCATGCCGCTGCCTTCACCTTTTTCGTAGTTCGGCGTGATGCCATTGGACTCGAGAAATTTATAACCTTCATCACCCGTGTTGCCGACAATCTGGAAACGCTTGCCGTTGTATTTCTTTTCGAAGTCTGGCTTCATCTCACCGGAGATTTCATTTGTGTCTTGGTGAATCGTCACCGA
The DNA here is from genome assembly GCA_966211795.1 of uncultured Bdellovibrio sp. Lineage (GTDB taxonomy): Bacteria > Bdellovibrionota > Bdellovibrionia > Bdellovibrionales > Bdellovibrionaceae > 21-14-0-10-47-8. The sequence continues at coordinate 91,677 of CBIHNW010000012.1, forward strand.
GGCCACTTCTTTATCTTTGACCGCCTGCGAGAATTTCGAATAGTTGAAATCTTGGATCAGGGTTTGAGTTCGAGTGTTGTACACATGGAAAGAAAAGATCGCGATGATCACCATGGCAAACCAGAATGCGGTTACTTTTTGATTCATTTCTCACCTCAAGAGCTTTCTCGAGTTCAAGACTGTTCATCAAGACTCTTGGTTAAAGTGTAGCACCTTCATTTTGCGTGCACAACGGGGCCCATCACTTTGATTAAATCTCGAGTGATGGCCCAGGTCACATGCGCTGCTTTGAATGTGTGATTCATCTGTGAAATGTCCAGACGTCTCACCACTTCTTTCAACTGATTTTGAGAAAACTCGAGTTTTCCACATTGTCTCAGATAGCGAGCAAGAGCTTGCGTTTTCTGAGAGTCATTTAAAGCGAGAAAGACGTGACGAGAGAGACCTTCCTCGACCCAAATTTCAGTCGGAAGAGTCTCAACGTGGGATTCTTGCAACAGGCCTAAAGACCGTGAGAAGCTTACCTTCGCACCGGGGCATTTTTCCTCTAGCGCCGGCAACCAGTTTTGTCGCAGCCAGTTGCGCAGATAGTCTTGATTCTGATTGCTGGGATCTTCAAGCCATTCGATTTTTTTATCTGAGAGATAAGCTTTGATCTCTTGCCGAGACACATTCAAAAAGGGCCGCAGCTCATTTTCTCGACACTCGCGCATCGGTTCAAACAATGCTTCGGGCCCCGTTCCGCGAATCAATCGCAACACCTGGGTTTCAAGAAAGTCATCTTGATGATGAGCCCAAACCGAATGATGGGCCGATCTTTTCTCCCGAACTTGTTCGGCACTGTGTTTTCGAAACTGACGAAGCGCGGATTCTGATTGATGAGCACCCGTGTAACGAGTGAGCTCGAAGGCCACCGCGTTTTCTTGCGCCAAAATCTGCACCCAAACCAAAGCCTGATCACGAAACTGCTGCTGCTTGGGATTCGCACTGTCGCCATGATGACAGTGCAAGACAATCAGCTCTAAATTCAAGGCGGACTGAAGACTGAGGAGGCTCGCAAAAAGAGCGACCGAATCGGCGCCACCCGAAACCATCAACAGCAATTTCCGGTCTGAAATCTTCAGCTGCTGCAGCTTTCGGTAAAGCTGGTGCTCAAAGGGATGCCATCGGTTCAGACTGTTTGCCATAGACAGACGATCCTAGCGAAATAGCTCTCGGCCGCCAAGCTTTTCGCTCTTGGCTTTGCGTTTCAACCGCGACATATTAAGAACCTATGAAATCGATCAGTGCGCTTCTTATTCTGGGATTTTGCTCGTCCGCTTGGGCCCAACTCTTACCCATTGGCTTGTTCGAGGGCTTGATGGGAAATTCCGGCGCTGCCCTGACGGAATCAACGGCGGCCTCGGCCTACAACCCAAGCCTTTTGCGAGATCGCAGCGACAACTCTTTCAGTCTCAGTGGTGACACCTTTGGCTCCTCATCGTCTCGAAGCTCGGGCTCGGAACTTTCATCGCTGAATTTATCACCGAACTATCTGAGCAGCGTGATCAGCGGCAACGCCTTGGTGCACGAGTTTTTTTACCTCTCGCTCAATGCCGGCCCGCAAAAATCGGAATCAAAAACCGAGAATCAACTGACAAAAACCGACAAGAATCTCACCGCCGCTCGATTTGGCTATTCGATGGCGTTTAAGAGCATTCCATTTGCACTGCAATTTTTAGGTCGCTATTCGCAGCAAAGAAATTTTGGTTTTTTCGAGGCCAATGATCCGACTTTGTCGTCGTCAACCACCGGCAATATTGAAACCGACAGCCGCTACCTGGGGGCTTCACTTGGCATTTCCGGCCACACCCGAGCGGGCGGATACACACTCGGCTACAACTTCATCTCGCGCGGACTGGACCTGTACAAAAAATCGAGCGGAAATTTTAGAACTTTTACGCATTCGGCCTCTGGCTACACGGTTCAGGACAATGCGATCGAGGCCGAGAGACCAACTGAGGCCGGTCACCATTTTGCGATCGGACATTCATTCAAAGCTGGCGATCACCAGTTTCTGACCGACACCAATCTCGACGAAGACGCAAGTCTCACGAACACTTACGAAATCACGCAGTCCTTTGGCTACAAGATGAATTCGCGTGCCGGCCACCAAATTCTTTGCGGCATCAATCATCACTTGGGTCCGGCCATCAAATACTTTGGCCAAAGCATGTACTCGTCCGTGGGCTATTCATGGCTCACACGCACCTTGCGATCGACGTTTGGTCTTTATTATTCAAGCTCAGAAATTCGCGATCAAACCTCGACCGCTTACGGCCTGACGTTCGGAAGCGAATTTCAGTACTAGTTTTGAAGACGAATGATCTGCAGAGCAAGCATCGAATGCAACCAGGTTGCAAACTTGTTTGGATCTCGCAGGACTCTCATCCATGATCTTGACCGTTGGTATAGCGTGCCGACGGTCAAGATCATGGATGAGGCCTTTGTGAAGATCTAAATTCAGCTCGGTGGCTTCAACTGACAACGGCAGCAAAATAATCTAGATCGGAAAGATCTCGTTCAGCGCCCGCATCACATCACCACCAATTTTCGGCAGAACCTCGAGCGCTTTCATGTTTTCGTGAATCTGCTCGATTCGCGAAGCTCCCGTGATGACCGAGCTCACGTGCGGATTCTTTGAACACCACGCGATGGCCAAAGCGGCCGGCGTCACCGACAGTTCTTTTGCAATTTGCACGAGATTTTGCACCTGATGTTTCTTTTTTTCGTTCAAGGCATCTTCGGCCAGCCAAGACATAGAAGACATCGCCAGGCGCGAGTCATCTGGGACTTTGTTCAAGTACTTGCCGGTGAGCACTCCACTGGCCAATGGACTCCATGTGGTCAACCCCAGGCCGAGGTCTTCATAAAGCCTGCGGTATTCCACCTCGACCTTGCCGCGATGAAAGAGATTGTATTGGGGTTGCTCGACGACGGGCTTATGCAAATGATGGCGCTCGGCGATCTCATAGGCGCCACGGATCTCGTCCGCACTCCATTCAGATGTGCCCCAGTAGAAGGCGTATCCCCGCTCGATCATGTTGTGCATGGCCCAGACGGTTTCTTCCAGCGGCGTTTGCGGATCAGGACGATGACAGTACACGAGGTCGACGTAATCCAGCTGCAAGCGCTTGAGACTTTGCGTGATCGCGTTCATCAGGTATTTTCGGTTCAAGGTGTTTTTACCGTTTGGATCGTCTTCGATGCCCCAGAAGAATTTTGTCGACACCAAATATGAAAGTCTCGACCAGCCGAGCTCTTTCAAAGCGGCACCCATGATCTCTTCAGACTTTCCGTGGGCATAAACTTCGGCATTGTCGAAAAAATTAATGCCGTAATCTTTTGCCACCGCCAAAGATTTGGTGGCCTCTTTGAAATCCACTTGCTTTCCGAAAGTCACCCATGACCCAAAGGACAGCTGGCTCACCTTCACTCCGGATTTTCCCAATCGACGATATTCCATGCAAAACCTCTTTTCCGCCTTTCAGGTTAAATCAGTGTCGAAAGATTGTTCAATCCTTTCCTTTTTTTAAGCTTGTGCACAATATGACCACCGCTGACAGAAAATGCGCTATAGAGTGCGACATGGGGCTTAGTTCGTACCAAAAATTAAAAATTCTAAGCTTGAGTCTTCTGCTGCTCGTGATGGCACTTTACGGCGCGCAAACGCACGCGGCAAGCTCGCTGCCAAAAACTCAGCTGCTTGAAAAATTGCAGACTTGGAAAGATGATATTGACGAGCGAAATTCCCTGGATCTTCGCGAAAAAGATCTGCAAACCGAATTTATCAATCGCTTGTTGTTTCAATCGCAAAGCAAATACTCAGAGCAGGACTTGCAAGTTTTTATGCTGAAAGTCCTGCATGACATGCAAGATACCGACGATCAAGTTTATTTTCTCGAAAATCTCGAGGAAGGGCTTTCCACTTTACTTGAAAAAAACGAAGATGTGGTCGCCTTCATGCGTGCCTATTTGGAATTCTCGAGCATTCTCGAGGCCAAATCAGCCGCTGACTTTGCCGAGATTCGAAATTATTATGATGGCCGAAGCACCATGCAGGCCCACACCATGAGTCTCGACGATGCCGCAGATTTTGCCGAACAGAAAGAAAACGAGGCCGCTCAGTATCACTCTCCTTGGGGGCAGCCGAGCGAAAACCTGATCGAGCAGTACAAGGAATTTACATCTGAGACGACGACCGCCCCAGATTCGACATTGCCTTGATATTGCAAAATTCGTTAAAGCCGTAAATGCTGAGCTCACGACCGTAGCCTGAATTTTTGACGCCGCCAAAAGGCAGCCGAGCATCCGATTTCACTTGCTCATTGATCGCGACAAATCCGCACTCCATTTGGTGGGCAAATTTTTGCGCCCGTCCCAAATCCTCGGAAAACACGGCACCACCCAAACCGAATGGCGAGCGGTTGCACAAAGCCAAAGCCTCGGCATCGGTTTGAAAAGTAAAGACCAAGGCCACAGGTCCAAAAAATTCCTCTTCAAACGCCATATCCATGTCCGCATGGGCCTTGTAAGCTCGCGCTGGAAAGAAAGCATCCGCTCCGGAAAAATCGAATTTCATTTCGTCGGCTAGATCGAATAACTTCTCGGCCCCCGCCTTCTCGAGATTTTGAGATTGCTCGAGCAATTGCTTTTGAAACGCTTTTGAGGCCAGCGAGCCCACGACCGTTTCTGGATTGAGCGGATCACCAAAGCGATACTGTTTCAGTGTCTGATTGAAATGTTTGATAAATTCTGAAAACACGGATTTTTCAACGATGAACCGCTTAGCCGCTACACAGCTTTGTCCGTTATTCGTCATTCGCGCCTGCGCACAGATCTTGGCGGCTTCTTGGACGTTGCTATCGGCAAAGACCACGTAAGCGTCGCTGCCACCCAACTCGAGCACCGTTTTTTTCAGATGCTGTCCGGCGACGGCCGCGACTTCGCGACCCGCACGCGTGCTTCCAGTCAAAGTCACTCCTCGCACACGCTTGTCACCGATGACGCTTGCGGCTTGTTTGTGATCAATCTGCAAATTGAAGAGAAGACCTGGATTCACCCGCTCAAATATTTGCGCCAGCATTTCTGCCGTTCCGGCCGTGAGATCCGCATGCTTAAGGAGAATTGGATTGCCGATACCGACGCTTGGCGCGGCGAATCGGATCACCTGCCAGATTGGAAAATTCCAAGGCATGATTGCCAGGATCGGGCCCACCGGATCTTTGACGATCTTTCCCGTCTGCGCCCCCATGTGCACATCATGCTCTTCCAGAAAAATATCCAGCTCGTCGGAAAAGTAATCGCAAGTGTGCGCACTTTTTTCGATCTCGGCGAGCGAATCTTTGATGGCCTTTCCCATTTCGAGAGACATTTGGCGCGCCAAACTGTCTTTTTGGGACCTCAAGCCCTCGGCAATTTTCTTCAGCCGCTCGGAGCGCTCTTGCACCGTGAGCTTTCCCCGCGTGTCTTGATAAATTTGAAATGCCTGCTCGATGCACTTTTCCACCTTAGCGGCGGAAAGATGTTGGTAGTTTGCGAGTGTCTGACCGTTTGCTGGATTTTGTGTTTGAAAGCCCATAGGCTCTGATCATAGTTCGATGAAAACTTGATAGAAAGAGATGACAAGGCCAATCATGAAAGCAAATGTCATGACTCCAAGAGCAAAGATCTTATAACTGCGTTTAATTCGGAGCGCAGCTTTCGAATATGTCGTTTGATTCAAATGCGGCAATGGCACCACAATCGCGCGCGTGAAATAATGTGCGCAAAAGCAGAAGAGCGTCACTGAAATCAAACCAAGCAAGAGATTTCCCATGACTCACGGATCGGCAGATTCCGTCTTAACTTGAGACCGACTTAGGACTGGGCATTGAGGACGAAGAATGGGACTGCGGATTTGCGTGGGATTGCGATGCGCGTGGGGCTTGGCGCTGGCTTCTTGCGGAGCTTGCGATGCACATGAAGCTTTGCGCTGGCTTCTTGCGGAGCTTGCAGTGCAGATTAAAATTTCCGTTTGCCACTGGTCTGCTGCGCGCATGAAGCTGTGCGGAAATTTTCGAGGTCATAGAACTTTTATTTGACAGCCATTCAGGTCGAGATTGCCTGATGTGAATTTATTTTTAAAACTGTTTCTCCGACAGCCTCCATTCGCGCGCATTGGCTCTGTATTGCGCATGTTGAGCGCGACGCGAGACCGGCCGTAAATTTTCAAAATCAATTCAACAGTCGCTTCGCGAGCGTGGTCGATTTCGAGTTTAAAACTCATGATAAGGTGCCTTTGAAATCACGAGAAAGATTTTTTAAAAGGAGATTTTCCTATGAATACCACTCTGAACAAGGCTTTGAATATTAAAACTTTAAACGATTCTTTGCTGGTGGAGAAAACGGAAATTTTAGTCAAAGAAGAGCGTGAGATTTTAACCAATCTTTTGCACCACTTCCGCGAAATTGAACGCCGTAGGCTTTATTGTGATTACAAATATGAATCCCTTCGCGAAATGCTAGTGAAGCATTTTGGATACTCTGATAATGAAGCTTACCGAAGAATCTCTGCCATGTGGCTTTTAAAAGATATTCCAGAAGTGGAGGAGAAGATCACAAGTGGCGAATTGTCGCTGTCACACTTAAGCCTGGCACAGTCTTTCTTTCAAAAAGAGGCAAAGATTCATAAAATCGAAATTTCCAAGGAAGATAAGCTCGAACTCTTAACCGACATCAGTGAGCAAACAATCCGCGAAGCGCAGAGAATTATGCTCGCGCAATCTTCAGTGCCTGAAGAACTGCGACCTGACAAAATGAGCATTATCAGCGAAACCAAAGTGGAATTCCGATTCACTGCCAATCAATCTTTGGAAGCCAAGATCTCTGAAGTAAAAGGTTTGCTGGCGCACAAGCATCCAAGTCTTTCAATGGGAGAATTGTTGGAAGTGCTTTGCGATCTCACGATTGCGGCCCTGAAAAAGGAGAAGACCGGGACCTTGAAGAATGAAAAAACCGAGATTGCAAAAATCGGGAAAGAAGAAACCGAGAGCTTAAAAAATGGCACGCCCACGATATTAAAAAATGAGAACAACGAGACCTTAAAAAACAAAACACCCGCGACGCCCGTGAAAAGCTGCGTCAGCCGAGCTCAAATCAGCACACCTCAAAGCAATGAAGCTTCTGCCGCAAAACCAAAATCACGAGCGCAAACAAAGCGCGAGGTTTGGCAGGAAAGTGAGCATCAGTGCAGCAACTGCGGATCAAAATACGCTCTTGAAATCGATCACCGTCACCCCAGAGCCAAAGGTGGTGACAACACGAAAGAAAATCTCCGCATTCTCTGCCGATCTTGCAACCAGCGTGCAGCTATCAAAGAGTTCGGGCAAATCAAGATGGATTCATTTATCAATTGAGACAACTCGAAAGATTTTATTTAAGGGACGATGTCGCTTGGCTGCCAACTCTATATTCTATCTGCAACGAACACATTCAGAACGAGTGTTTGATCAAACTCCTGGCGCGAAATGTGGGGGCTGAAACCTAGCCTTTGTCTTCTTTTTTTGTGATTTCGATTTCGGCGGTGATTTTGAATTTGTGGCTTTCGGCGAAGCGTGAGGCTTCTTTGACGAAATCGATTTTTTGGATCATGCCGATGACTTCTTTACCGACACGCGAGGTGATTTCGTCTTTCGATTTGCTGGCCCCCTGGATGATCAAGGTCAAAACTTCTTTTGGGAGCTTCACTTCGGATAGGTAGCCGCGAATGCTTTCTTCAGTCATGAAAGCGGCGGTGACGCCCGCGGTGAAGATTTTTTTGGCCGCTTCGCCAATCAATCCACCCGGTCGGGATTCTTCGCGGCTTTCGTCATGCTCGCGATCTAAAGTGTCGCGATCTTTGTGGTCTTTATTTTTAGAGTCTTTTCGATCATCGGCCATAGAGCTCTGCCACCCTCTTATGATATGCACTGATCATATTCGGAAGGTTCACGCTGACCAAGGCTTTGGCGATGGGACCCGGCACAAACATGTTAAAAGTCGCATCCACCACGTACGAGGCGCGGCATTTGCCACCTTCTTCTTGCAATTTCCAAGATCCAGACGAGGTTTTGAAAATATCCCCGCCCGCGAACTCCCATTTGATTTCCTGATTTTCCGTCTCAGTCATCCACAACGAGTACTTGAAATTTTTTACGACCGCGACGGTGTATTCGACAAGCTTGCGATTGGCTTCAGATTTTAAAACCTTGCACTCTTTCACTTCTTGCAAAAATTCGGGGTATTTCTCGTAATTCGATACGATTTTGTAAAACTGCGCAGGCGTGCAATTGAAAACTTCGGTGGTTTGAGCACTGGCCATTGAAGACCCCTTCCTGGTTCATAAACAAGGTTTTGAATAAAGCAGGCAACCGCGTGCTCGCATCCAAAGTCCCGTTGTTATTTCAATTAACAAGGATTGGGTGGACCTAAGTCAACTCTTTTTAAACAGAGCTTCGGCCGCCGCTCGAAGGGCCGCGGCTTTGTCGACAACGGCACCGCGCTCGGTGGCGGGTTGAAAGTACTCGCAATAATTGGCGCGGTCTTTTTCGCGCACCACATCCGCCGAAGGCTCGCGGCATTCGTTGTAAGCTTTGGGATCATAGAAATGGCAGTTCTTGCACACGTGAACGTCCGCCCGGCAATGCGGACACTCTTCCCGAAAGCCAATCTTGGCATCGGAAAATTTCAGCTCCTTTTGACAGGAAAAGCACAAGAACTGAATCGCCATTATTGCATTCCGGGTTTTTTATTGAGCTGGTGATGAGCTTCGATCGTGCGGATCGTTCCCGTCTGGGAACGCATAACGATCGAATGAGTCGTCGCCTGACGTCCTGGCAAAGTCTTCACGCCTTTGAGCAAAGGACCATCGGTGACGCCGGTCGCACAGAACATCACTGAACCGTGAGCGAGCTCGTCGATCGAGTATTTTTTCTCGAGATCCTTCACTCCCATTTTCACCGCACGCTGCTTTTCTTCATCATTTCGAAACTGCAAACGACCTTGAAAGTCGCCGCCCAAGCATTGCAACGCCGCCGCCGAAATCACGCCCTCGGGTGCGCCACCGGTGCCGATCAAAAGATCGATGCCGCTTTCAGTCCACGCGGTCGCAATCGCGGCCGACACATCTCCATCACCGATCAGGTGAATGCGAGCACCCGTTTTGCGAACTTCCGCAATCAGGTCCTTGTGACGAGGTCGGTCCAGTACGACGACCGTCATGTCTTCGATCGCCTTGCCTAAGGCTTTCGCCACGCTTTGAATGTTCTTGGTTGGCGACGCATCGATATCGATCATGCCCTTCGCCGCCGGTCCACAGGCGATCTTTGCCATATAGGTATCTGGCGCATGCAGGAAATTTCCCTTTTCCGCAACCGCGATCACCGAAATCGAGCCAACGCCACCGTTGGCACAAATCGTGGTTCCCTCCAAAGGATCCAAGGCGATGTCGATGGCTGGCGCTCCGGGGCCACGCTGCCCGACTTTTTCACCAATGTAGAGCATGGGGGCTTCGTCTCGCTCGCCTTCGCCGATGACGACCGTGCCGTCAATCGAGAGACTGTCGAAGGCTTTTCTCATGGCATCGACCGCGGCTTTGTCCGCGGCTTTTTCGTCTCCACGCCCCATGAAGCGGGCGCAAGCCAGCGCGGCCGCTTCGGTGATTCTTACAAGCTCGAGAGCCAGGTTTCGATCCATGTGTTTTTCTCCAGTGTTGATTTTAATTTCATAGGGGGTTTGATCAGTTTCAAATTCAGGTCCAGCGGCACGTGAACCGTGCGGCATTCGCTGATCAAAGTTTCCATGCAAAACATTTTGTATTCAAAAATAATTTTAACGCCATTCACGGTGGCCTGCACGTGGACTTCTAAGGGGTCACCAAACTTGGCCGGCTTGATGTGCCGAACTTGCGTTTCGTAAACCGCAAGGTGCGATGCCGATTCTGGTTTTTGATAATCCAGCAAACCATGATTGTGCGCCCACGCAACACGCGCCTCTTCAAAGATGCGCAGGTAGTTCGAGTGGTGCACGATTCCCATCAAATCGGTTTCGTAAAATTGCACCTTGTGCTGATACGTGAACATCTCAGTGCGCTCGTTGACTGCGAAGCAGCATCAAGAGTCCCGCAAGCTCGCCGTTTCGTTTTTCGTTCACGCTCTCAACAACTCGAATCAAGCGGCCCATCCAGCTAGCTCCCATCGACACCTTGGTCGATGTTTTCACAAACAGCTCTTGGGATTTGAGATAGCTCTGATTCTCTTCGCTGTTGGGAAGGGATTTCTGCAAATAGATTTGGCCCGCATCGTACATCCAAATCAAGTTGTCGTACTCGATCAAAGCTTTGCTCACTTGCAATCGCTCGGGCTGAAACCACAAGATGAAATTCGTATCAAAGGCTCCATGCAACCAAGAGTTTCCCTGCAGTGCTTGCGGCAGTTGCGCGACCGGAACATCTCGCATGCTCTCGCTCACGATCTTATCTTTGGTCACCTGCTCGAGCGCCAATCGGTTTTCAAATCCAACATTTTCCAGCACGAAGCCCGCGTACCGTGGGGCCTTCATGCGCACCAGCCTCACTCGAAACGGCAAAGTCTCGGGCAAACCCGGTAGCTTCAAACGAAGCTCCATTGCTTGATCCGGCTTCAGCGATCCAATTTGTTCGTGAGCATCGACCGAAAGCCCGCTCAGGCTTAAATCATAAACGGCAGAATAACTTCGATCTGGCCACAAAGCTTCGACGCCCGGGATGGCCTCAGAATAAGTTTCATCATGCGCCAAGAGCAGTCTTGGAATTTTTTTGATCGCTTTAATTTCTTTGAACACCGATGGATTCTCCTCGTTCAGTTTTATAGTCGGTTTCGAGGGATTTTCTCAACGATTCAGCTACATGATGCATCACACCTTCTGCCGCCACCGAGAACAACCAATCCGGAATCCAGGGAATTTTTCCCGGATAGAAAGCCTGAATCGCAATTTCCGTCCCCTGACGCTCTTGGTCTTTAAACTGGAGGACCCCTTCGAGCCCGGTCAACCAACCCTGCCGAGTGCGGAAGTACAAACGACTTTCACCTTTCAAAAGCTCCTCCGAAATCTGCAAATGCATGGCTCGCTCGCGACCCAAAAATTGAATCAGCAAATTCAAGGTCGAGCTTTTTTCATCAAAACTGACTTCTTTGAAGTGTTCAGGAATTTGCCGGAGTCGACCGAAATCCTTCGCCTTTTCAAAACAAAATGCTGGCGGCGCCGTCGACAGTCCAGCCCCTTTAAAACTCCACTTTTGACCCTCTTGATGAGTCACCGACACCGGTATCTTGCGCGAAACCTGCATCTCCCTCCACAACACCGGCTTTTTCCAGAAAGGAGTCGAGCTCAATTCGTCATGAATGCTTAAGAATTCTGAGGCGTTTCTCGTCTGCACCGAAGCTCCTTGGCTGACAGAGAGGAAAAGCAAATTCAGGACCATGAGATTGAGATAGAAATACCTTGCGAAAGCCGTTGTTTGTAGGCCACATTGAATCTTGAATGAGATACATTTCTTTGGGGCGAGCATGAGCAATTGGAAAAAATCATTGCCGATGAATATCACGTTGTCACGGATTGTCTTAGTTCCCGTGATCGTTGGCTTGATGTGGCCCAATAATCTGAACGGAAATGTGGCAGCCGCCATTCTTTTCATCGTTGCTTCCATTTCGGATTATTACGATGGCTATTTTGCGCGCAAATTCAACGCCGTCAGCACCATGGGAAAATTCATGGATCCGATCGCCGATAAGATTTTGGTGACCAGCATTTTGGTGATGTTGGTTCCGTCGGCGCGTATCGAGCCTTTGATGGTGATTATCATTTTAGCTCGCGATAATTTTATCGGTGGTTTGCGTTCGGTCGCGGCCGCCGATCAAATCATCATCGACGCCAAACCGGCTGGAAAATGGAAGACCGCTTTGCAGATGGTGGCCATTCCGGCGGTGATCATTGATCAAAAATTCCTAGGTTTACCGTTTGAAAAAATCGGTTACTGGGTTCTCTGGTTCAGCGTTATTTTGAGCGTGACTTCGGGAGTTCAGTATTACCTGGGCTATATAAAGGCCCGACAATCTCGGGCTCCACGGGCTTAATATCGGTCGCCACCACGGCCGGCGCACTGGACGCAATCGTTCGGCTCATGCGAAAAAGTGAGCCTTGATGCAATCCGATTCCGTAAGCGACAACGCCTGCTGAAATCAGTAGCAACCAAAACCCCAGCTTTTGCTGAATTTTTCGGCGAAGCGCCGATTTTTCATAATTCATGCTTCTATTTTTCCGGAAAGTGTTGACAAGTCAAAGGCCAAAAGTGTTTAACTGGTCCCTCAACACGATCGCGGGAGTAGCTCAGTTGATAGAGCGTCGCCTTGCCAAGGCGAAGGTCGCGGGTTTGAATCCCGTCTCCCGCTCCACTTCATTCCGAAAGTGGAGCTCTGGTCGCTTTTTCTAGCTCCCCATTATCGTCATTGCGTTTTGTTGGTGGCAATCGACTTCGTCGATCGCATTTTTCATTCCGAATGCGGAGCTCGGGTCGCTCTTGCTTACTTCCCATTATCTTCATTGCGTTTTGTCTGTCGCAATCATCGCTGCCGACTGTATTCTTGTGTGCAATGGAATTCAAATCAGCGACCTTCGCCTTGGCAAGGCGACGCTCCAACGGCTACTTCGGCCGGCGATGGATGGATGACTTCTCTAGACACAGGCATCTCGGAAAAATAGATTATTCTGATGGAAGACCGAATTCTGATCTTCGGAAATAGTGGTTCTGGCAAAACTTGGCTGGCTTCAAAATTGGCCGATCAGCTGAAAATTTCTGTCGTTCATTTTGATAGACATTTCTGGGAGCCAGGAGGATTTAATCGAAAACGAGACCAGGAAACTGTCTCTCAGGAAATTAAAGATCTATCGCAAGATAAGAACTGGATCATGGAAGGTGTGTTTGGAGAGCTTGCCGAGATAGCATTGATAAATGCAACCACCGTTGTCTTTTTAGATAAATCTTGGATTGAATGTAAGGCCGCTTTAATCGCTCGCGGATCCGAGTCATCGAAGCAAGCTGACCTTGTTCAAGCAGAAGAAAGTTTTAAGCAGTTATTGCTATGGGCCGAAAATTATTGGAACCGATCAGATTTCAGATCTCAAAAAGGACATCAAGCATTGTACGAAAAAGCTAAATGTCGAAAGTTCGTTGTTACCTCACGAACTGACATGGATCGAGCGATTTCAATCTTAGCGCGATCGAGCTCTATCTAACCTTTGAATGAATGAGATATCCTTCTTAATTTCAGTTGCGAAGATTTGAATATTGACCGCAAATTCGCCAAGAGTAGACTCAGATTCATGAAAATATTTTTATTGGGTACTTTTATATTCGCAGTTGGCTGCAGTCATCTTGCTTCACACTCAGAAGCTGGGTCTGCCTCTCAGATTTTGGAATTGCCAACTATCATCATAGACGAAACCATCACTGACCCTTTTCCAGCGAAACCTTCTCGCGGAAATATCTATAAAACTCATAATGTAATCACGAATGACAAATCGTTCACTTCAGATAGTTCACATTCAGAGGGATCCGAATCAATAACCATTGAACAGTTGGCAGATAACAAGAAGAAAATCGAGATTGCACCCGACTATTTTAACATCACTATTAATAATGGAAAAGGCACATTCAAAACTGATGGAGGCAGCATCTTTAAAGGTGGCAAACTTTCTATTCTAGTCGACTGCTCGAAGCCGAGCGTACTCAAGAAGGAAGGTTTCACGGAAGCTCTAGATAAGATCGAAACAAAAATCGACTCTAAAGAAACGCAAGATGCATTTATCGCTTACCTGAGTTCTTTTGTTGAGCAAGCCACAGATCACTGCAAAAATGTTTTAGGTCCCTTTACCAATAGTCAGTTTATAGGGAAAAAACCGGGTTCCACGTGGGAAGAAGATGTGCCCGTTAAATTGTTTGCACATTCGAAATTAAACGCAAAATTTTTAGGTTGGACAAGAAGAGAAGGTCAGCGTTTCGCGGTCCTTGAAGGCAGGTCAAACGCAAACCCAGAAGGTAAATCTTCCTCAGCAAAATCGTCCATTGCGCTGACAACATATCTGCTCATCTCTTCAGATTGGAAGGTCATTCAACGATTGGCCTTAACAAGTATCGATGTGAATACTAAGGATAAAGGATATGGTTCAGGAGCAATCAAACTTGATCAAATATCTACTGAACTAAATTGAAAATCGACCACATCATTTTAGTTATGAGTCGATGATGGAAAGGGTGCCAGGAAAGGTGATCTTTCTTTTGGGCGATCAAACTACTTCTTTCAGTTGAAAACAAGTTTTCAACTGGGTAAAGCCAACTGCAGGTTCGTCGGTGAAGCCGAACTATTAGGGAATGAATGGTTAACCTCTCTAGCCCACCACTTATATCTAGCATTACTTCTTCATCTTTTTAAGCAAGGCCTCGGCAGTAGCATTCGACATGGCAAGTTCTCCTAGAAATATTAGACAAGCTAATCTCGAATAATTACTATTTAGATGTGAAGAAACCTAAGACCACATTGACGTTGATCGTTATTGCAACTTTTTTTGGCTGGTGCCTTCTTTTAGCTTATACTCCAATTGGAGACGCGCCCCTCTGTAGGAATGAATATGAGACTGTTCATTGCCTAGCAAATAATGGATTTGCTCAATTTTGGATGCACGAGGTTTCAAATCCCTCGTTCGATGAGGCACTCGAATCTATTAAGACAAATTCGTGCAAAGATCTCTCGTTTACCGCCGACACTCTAACGGTCGCCACAAAAATCAACCCGCTGAACGCTCACTATTCTGAGGAACTGGTGGAAGTCTCAGATGCAATGATTGCAACGCATCCAGAATGCTTCTTGAAAGCTGTTCAAATGACCACTCTTGAAACTCAACAGAAAATTCGTGAGGCTATAGCACGCATCAATGGCGATTGGTCAACCTCAAGAGGAATCAAAGATCTGGAGCCTCACCTCCAAAAATCTGAGTTTCGGTCGCTCCGCGATTTATGGGAAAAAACCGAATCTGAAACTGAGAATTGAACCATCTATTTTCTGAATCAAGCGCCTGCGTTTGAGTGCCAAGTCAACTGCAAGCTCGTCGGCGAAGCCGAACTATTAGCGAATGATGGGTTCACACCTCTCTCCCACTATTCGCTATTTTATTTTTCGCCGGTAAATATCTCTTTGAGTTCCTGACGTATCCATACCTGAAATGGATCTTGATCTTTGCGTTCGTGCCAGATCATTTGCAATTCAATCTCGATCCTGGGCGTAGGCAGTGGCCGCGACACGAGGCCAAAATACCGGCTATAAAAGGAAGCCAGTCGTTCAGGACAAGTCAAAAATACATCTGATTTTTTAACAACCAAAGCCGGAGTGAGGAAATTATTAAATCTCCCCACGATTTTACGTGATTCGAGTTTCTTACTTTCAAGATAACGATCGATGCGACTGATGCTTCCAGATGGAACGTCGATTTTGATGTGCTCTCCCTCCAGATATTTTAAAAGATCCCATTTCTGCGACAAGCAAGGATGGTTTTTTCGCATGACGCAGACCTGATGATCTTTGCCGAGCTTTTGCGTGTGAAATGATTTGGGCAGACTTTCAAAGAACGCCGCTACCGCAAGGTCGTAAGTTCCATCTTCAAGTTCCCTCTGTGGTGTTTTTTCGCTTAAAGAAAATGTTTGAATCCTCACAAGCGGCGCTTTTTTTCTTAATCTTTGCAAAAGTGAATTCATGCCGATGGCTTCAAAATAGGTAGTGGCAGCTAGATTAAATTCCCCACGATGTTCTTTCAAAAGAAATGTCGGTTTACTGTAAAGCCCATCCACATTTGCCAAAATGCTTTTAACGTGGGGAAATAGTTGCGAAGCTCTTTCGGTCAGCTTGTACCCACTCCGCGTGCGTATGAAAAGAAGATCGCCGAACTCCTCTCGCATCTTTTTCAATTGATAGCTCAGCGCAGGTTGACTGAGATGAAGCCTATTGGCCGCCTGAGACAAGCTTTTCTCCTCAGCTAAGAGAAGAAAAGTCCTGAGCAAATTTAGATCTTTAGTTATTATATTCATATTTTTTATGTTCATTATTTAATAGTTAAAATTGTTTTATATGGCGAGGCCGACTAATTCAAGCACCATCTAAAACCCTTTTTTAAGGAGGTAGGAATGTTTCAGAAAAGTATAACCTTTGCGATGTTCGCGCTCTTGGCTGGCCCTTTGGAAGTTCAAGCCAATGAGGTCACAATGAATAGATCCCAAACAGCATATCAAATCACGAGCCATGAAGGCGCAGACCAATCTGACTGGGGACAAACTCGACGAATTCATTGCTCAGAAATGAGTTTCGACGGAAAGACCAGCCTCTTTCAATGCCTGGGCGAGTATCGAGCCATGGGGCCAGCAGAAGGAGATTTTTGGTTCACTTATCAGTGCGACATTCCTTTCCACATGATGGAATCAAGGCAATATCAAGTCATCGATAGTGAAGTTCGGTGTCAATAAGCTTGAGATGAATATGAAGTTGTTTTTATCGGCCATTTCACTGTTGTTTGATCACATCCGGAGGAATATCCAGAGTCACCGCCGGAGAACAGCGGGCTTTTCTTCGTTGAACATCACGACTGTAGTTTGGTAATGGCCGGCAAGGGCGCAAGCGTCGGCAACGCTGCATAAATACTCAAGATCCGATGGGTAGCCGGTTTCAAGCACTCACAACAGTTGGTCGAATTATTGACCCAGATTTGTTTTGAACATCAAAGCAAAGTTCTTCACGCGCGTGCCATCGTTGGTCTTTCCTCGACCCATAACTCCGTAGACAGTCCACTTTTTGTTCAAAGGATGAATGAATCCAACGTTCACGCGCACCAATGTTTCGCGGTTGCCGTTTTCGTCTTTATGCAAGGCGCGCTCGCCATCCATTGAAATCAGACCAGCCCATTTTGCCGTTATCGGAAATCCCACGCCTGCGCCCGCCGTGACCGAATTCGACGTATCGGATCCAAAGACTTTATTGTAACCGGCATTGACTGTCATATTGACGTCGCCATTTTTTGTGCTGGCAATTCTCTGGCCGATGAAAATTGGAATTGAGACCACAGATCCGGGCTCGGCCAATCCGGACTGTACGGCATGAGAATGGTTGCCGTTGGGGTTGAACTCGACACGAGGACCGAAAGCGATCGAGGTTCCCGTGTCATCATTGTTATAAGGATTCCACTTGGCGCCGATTTCAACTTTGCCCATGCCACGAGCCGTTTGCTTGCTGGTGCTGGCAATACCGTCTTCGGAAAGATCGGTGGAGGCATTACTGACTATCACTTTGGGAACCGTCAGCGTGAGCTCCCAATTGGGCGAGATTCCATAAGCCAGTTCAACGACTGGCAATGTATAGCTATTGGTTTGCGAGCCGTCTGGATTTTTTGCAAGCTCGCTGTCAAAGGTCAAGTTCACTTCCCACTGCCGGCAACCCGTCACTCCCGGATCATCGATACCAGGCAAAGGATCTTGAGGGCTTGTTTCCAAACTGCCATCTTCATCATCCGCACACTTGATCTTGGTGACCTTAAATGGGTTGTTCCTTTTGGGCGTAGGCGATTTAAATGGAACAGCTTTTAGCGACGGCACCGCCTGAGCCTGAAAGAAACCAAACGTCAGAAATGTGACGATCAAAATTCTGAAGCCGCTGGTCATAAAATTCTCCCTGTCGGGCCACCTTCAAAGCAAAACCCATTCCGTCCCGGCAACGATTCCATTTGCAGATCGCAAGCTTGAGATCGTCGAAGCGACAAAATTTGCTTTACTGGTCTATCAAATTGCAAGGGTTCAAGCCTTACCTTGCCTTTGGCTTTGCAGGCTACATGGTAATAACCTCTACACTCCTGGATTCTGTAACAGGAAAGAAATTATCTCCGAATCTAATGTATTCAAATCTTATTGTAACACCTTCTGATTGAGACTTCGCATTTCTTGTTGCCTGGAATAATCGGTGAATACACTACTTACGGCTCAGTTGAAAACATGTTTTCAACCGGGGGAAGCCAACTCCAGGTCCATCGGCTAAGGCGAACCTTTATTGAATGGGACAGGGCTGAAAGCATTTGTACTCTGGACAATGGCTTCTTCAAATCATAACCTAAGACCATGAACAGAATTTTATTAGATTGGCGTTTTTCTTTTTTGATAGTCCCTTTGGTATCTGCAGTCTTCGTCTACGGACTTTATAAGACTCTTTATCCTGTACTCACTTATGACATTTTTCCTTTCCAGATTTCATCAATTACGACAATTAAATTTATAGCACTTCTGAACTCGCTACTAATTCCTTTTGCTATTTCACGAATTTATAAGCTGAAACTTCTCGTCCTGGTTATTGTGTGGATCAGTTGCACTGCTTTAGCATTGATTCTTGATAAAGGTATTTATGAAGGAAGCCCAAATTCAGCACTTGCCTTACATTTGTTTGCTTACCAGGTGCTTGCGATCGTTGCGTCAGTAACTTTTATTATTAACGTTAAGAGAAAAATGGTCTCCATTTAGTACGCATTAGCCAACAATCCACTCTGAATAGGTTACTAAAACCCCTCAACCCCCCTTTGCAGTCGAAAAATTTTCTCTGAGCGCTCCATCTTGAACCCCCACCACAGGTTCCAACTAGAGCGTTTGAAAACCGTATTTGATAAAAGCGACAGGACTTAAAATCATCTGGTTTTGCGGCCTGAAACCTTCGAAAGGTGTGCCGGCCAAATGGCATCAAAATGGCAATTGATAAAACTTGAATTCCCCGTGTTGAAGCGAGAGAGACTTAGATGTTTAAACTGTATACAACTGTTATCATAATTTGTTTTTCAGCCCATTGTTTTGGTCATTCAACCAGCGTGGTATCGGCTTCAACAAGTCAGGAAAATCGACCTCTCGGAAACAATCGGATTATGCTCGATAATAGTTTTTTGTTCTTGCGAGGTCTCGGTCTGGGCTACGAACGCAGTTTTTTTCAGAAGTTTACGTTTGGCGCCTTTGCCGCCACGGCGGGTACGACAACACTCTTTTCTGGTGACCAATCCTTGGATGTTCCATTTTATAAATCCAGCGCGGATTTTCTTGGATTGCGGGGCAGATACTTTTCTAGCTCAAGCCAATCTTCTAGCTTCTATTTGGTCGGTGGGCTTGTATCGGTCCAGGCAAAAACCGAGGCCTATTACTACGCGACTGATGGTGAAACCAAGGACAGCACGGCAATCGGCTTGACTGGCGGGGCTGGTTACCAGTTCTTATTTAAATCCCTGAGGTCGGTGTTGAATCTGGGCCTTCTGTACGGTCCTGGATATAGATACGACGTCTCTGCGACTAAAATAAGTGACAATAAGACCCGAGTGGATAGCGTCCAAGTCGAATACTCTCCATTTTTTGAGGCGAATATCGCATTTCTTTTTTGAGGACTCAAATTAGCCTAACCTCCAAAAAACCGATCCCACCAAAAGAGGGGCTTCCGCCGAGCAAAATTTGTCGCTCGCCTTGAGCTTTGCAGCCCTAATACCCATTATCTTGTTTAGAGCTGGACATTCAATTGCAAGGTGCTGATTAGCCTTTCAACTTTGCAATTCCATGGAGACTGTATGTCTATTAAAATATTTTTTACTCTTGCGGCTATTATGACTGCCACCACTCCCAGCTTCGCTCAGATTCCCACCACCGATTTATTGAGAGCACCTGCTTCCAGCGAAAAGAATTTAAACGCTGTGGACTATATTGTGGCCGATTACGGTAACTTCATTGGTGACAACACTAACTTTAATGGAATCCTTCGTCTCAAAGAAACAGGTTCAGGAGCCGTTGCTGAAGTCTATACTGCAAAAAGTGAAAACTCAGGCATCGAAGGTGGTGGTGGCTTCGGCGAGATGGGAAGCTCTTCTAACCTCTCTTCGAATGTCGTTCCCGATCAATTGGTCGCCCAAATGAATCTTTCAAAGCGAGCTGATGGGACTTACACAATCGTTGATGTGAAAATCGTGAGCAATCGGCCGCTTGAAATCAAAGGGCTGATCTTTGCGGTCAATGGAATCATTGATTTCAACGGTCAGAACTCATTTGGGGGACCGGTCATCGTTTATCGAAATGGCAACTCTAATGGGTTTCGGGAAATCAGCTTTGATGGACCGGTTCAACGATAGAACATTCTCTGACGGGAAACAGCCGGCACGAAATCCTTTTTTTTGTGTCGCTCATAAATTCAAAACGAAAATTTCAAAGACTGTGAATAACGGTTATTGAAGGTCTCAGACTTAAAAGCATCAATTGGAAGTTCGGATAAACCAAAGATTTGCGGTGTTGCTTGGCAAGTGCACAAAGCCCTTCAGCGAAGGCACATACACGAACCGTCCATTCACCCCGGCGCCCGGAACTGCGGGCGGCATCGGCGATCCCGCAGCCAGCGGAAGGATGCCGATATCCCAGGCGTTGGTGGAGTTCGGTGTGATCACGTAGATCTTTCCGGGTGCTGCACTTTGGCCGATGTATAAAAGGAAGCGATCGTTCGCAGCATCATAATCCATCCCTGGGTAATAAGGGCTTTCGGACATGATCTGGTTTAAGATATCCGTCTGCTTGAAAGTCACTTTGTACTGAGTATCGCCGCTCATCGGAATGCGTGATGACTGGATTCCGAGATTGGTATCGTAACCGACACTGTCTCCGTATTGGAAAGAGAAGAGCTGGTTTCTCAAACTATCGATCGCCACTGGATAGTTCACGAGCTCTCCACTGCGATGAGTGATCGGAGCAGAGTATTGCTTCGTGATCGGATCCCAGCGCATCAAACCGTTGGTCCATACGGCACCGGTCGTCTTATCAACGCAGACCCCATGTCCCGCTCCCGCAGCCAGATCTGGCCAGGTGCCGGCAGGATCCCAAGTATTGTTGTCAGGATTAAATCCATCAACCGTCGGAAACGCCCATGCATCAGGCCACGTCCCGTACAGTCCAAACATCATGAAGCGATGAACGGCCGGGACCCAATGATTGTACTGATAGTTATGCCGCGAGGTCGGCTTGCCATCCGCATTGTAGGCCGCATCTTTTATCAGTTGATTTGCTGGCGTCGGAGCATTGCGGAGAATCCACTGTGGCGAATCGTCGGTGAGCTTCAGGGATACGACGCGATTGTCGGCCGAGTCTCCATGCCCACCGCTTGCGAGAATAAAGAGCTCGTTTGTGTCTTCGCGAAGTACGATTTGTCCCCAAGCATCGATCATGGAACCGCCCGCCCCCGCTGTCTTTGGGATTTCGATCCACTCATTTAAACTGTGACCATTCATCCACGCGGGCTGGTTTGCCGTCGAAATAGGTTGTCCCGTGATGGGTGCGGTGACGGGAACATCTTGAGAAGGTGTGGTCGATGCAAAACCGTTGCTTTCAGCAGCCTGATCGTCATTGGATACGAAGCCTTTCGAACAATTGTTGAAGAGCATCGTCGTTGAGGCGATGGAGCATAGAAAGACCAACCAATACTTTGTTTTGCGCTTGAACTGGAATGGATTTTTCCCCAAGACTGTCCCCCCACTCTTATTTTCGGCTAAAATCGCGATTTTGTTGATTGAATAGAGTCTCGATCCCAAAATGAGACATTTTTTTGTTTTCACGGTTCAGCTCTGTATTTCGGTAGGCCCCACAGCCAAAAGAACTGTCTGCGATAAAGGATTTGGTCTTATTGCCAGATGGAGAAACCGTTGCTAGGTTTCTGAATATGAATGTTTCCATCCGCTTGATTCCGGGTTTTGAGGCGGCTCCTCTCGTTGACCCCTTCTATGAACTGAAAGCTTCGCGCAGTATCTAGATGACAATCATGTCGGCCCGACCTACTGCATCCCCTACGCTCATTTAGAAACTTTTTATGGTTTGATTGGATTTAAAATTATCAAAGACCAAGACGCACCCGCCTTCTTACAGCAGCGAATCGAAACCTATCGCAAGAATTCGTCCGATAAATTTATGTTTATGCGTCGAGATTGAATCTGCTAGCGTTAAGCTTACTCGGGACAAGATCCGTCGTCTGATGTGTTTCCGCCAAGTGAGGTCATCTTGGTGACGCTGGCATCGAAGGGAGCCTGGCAATTATGAAGAGGTGAATTCTGAAGAAGACTTGTGCCCCGGAAGATGATTTCGCCGAAACGGTTCATGATCACGGCCGCGCTCGGGGTTCGCGAGGTATGGCGCGTGAATTTGCTTTCAAGAATGTACAAAAGCGAGCCCTCGCCGAAGCCTTCCGCCGGCAAGCGACCTTCCCAGTAAATAGCGGCCGAGCCGGTGCCGCCGCCCTTGTTGCCATCGAAAGTCGAATCGGTGAGCCAGGCCCTGTCCGTCACCTGAAAAGCAATGGCCCCGCCTTCAAAGATAGAATTGTTATTGGAAAACTGACTGTGGGAAATGGAGAGATCATTCAGGATCGAATAGATCGCGCCCCCCATCATGGCCGAATTGGAATCAAATTTCGAATTTGAAATTTCCAGGATTGGATTTCCACTGCCGCCCGAAGACAGTGCGCCGCCCTGTTGAGCCGAATTGTTGGAAAAGGTCGAGTCTTTAATGAAAGACGCAGTTGCCGATTCAATGTAGATCGCGCCGCCACCAATCAACGAACCATTCAAGAAGCTTTGATTGTTTCTAAAAAATGAATTTCTGATATCCAGAAAACTTTGTTTGGCATAGATCGCGCCACCCCGACTGCCTTCCATGGTGGTACCCGATAGATTGTTTTCAAACACTGAATTTTCAATCACCAACGTGGCCTGTTCTGCATGAAGACTTCCGCCTAAAAGTGCATTTCCACCCAGCAGGTCGAGATTCTGAATCCCTAAATAGGAACCCGCTCCCACCGCAAAATGTCGAGATAAAGATCGAGCATCGATTTTAACAGGAGTCGTTGCATCACCAATGATCGTCACATCTCCTTGAACCGGAAGCTCGGCTCCACTTAGATTCAGGCTCGGTGTTTTCAAGTGAATGATCAGCGGAAGGGGCGCCATCTGCCGTGCCCGCTCGATAGCCCCCGAAAGATCGCAGTCCCGATCGGCATTTGAGCAGGCCGCAGAGCTGCTGCTGACGCTTGCTTGATCCACGGCTTGCACCGCACCCACCCCGATTGAAACGATTCTCGAGATGCGACCAAAGGAGAAGACCGCGGTGATTGGAAACTTTTGTCTTTCCCTCTGGGTCTCGGGTGCTCCGGTGATGGCTCCCGTTTTGGAATTAAACTGCAGGCCCTTTGGCAGATCTCCGCCCAACTCGAACTGGACAGTTTCTTTGTTCACAATTGGAGTTAAATCCTGAACGGTCTCACCAACGGCCAGAGTTTTATTGGTGGTTCCAGGAAATGAAAACTGGGGAGCGATTGGATCAAACTGTCCCCCCATCAAACATTCAACGGCAGTCGAGACTTCTTTTCCGCTGACCATGCCACTGAATGTGCCGGCCACCTTTTGGGTTCCAGGAATTTTCTGCTTGAGATTGATTTTAAGCTGAGATCCATCCGCTTGCGCATAGCTCACACGGTCCACATCCAGCGTTCGCATGCTTACGAGCGGAGTCTCACCCGCACCTTGTTCTTTGAACACGGTCAGCTTTGCGGTCTTGCCAAGCTCGCGCCATTCGACCGCGACTTCGGTGACACTTTGGGTTTTCGCCGAATTCCACGCCCGACACCAAGCCTCGGTGAAAACTCCTTGCGCAATGTTTTCTTGTTGATTCGCCGTGAGCGTGTAAACGGCGCCGCCGTAACCAAGATAGAGATTTGAAAAGCTTGAGGCTTCTAATGCAGACACCGGCACTGTGCTCGATCCATTTTGGCAGGCGTTTGCGGCATCGATGATGTGCGCCTCGGTTCCCTGAATTTCAATTCGACCGACGGCAGCTTGATGATCCGCGCAGGTCAGTCCGGGTACCAGATGCGTGTAAACGGGTTTTCCGTCATAGGGCTCGCCATTTCCACCGTAAGATTTGAGCGACGCCAGATCCGAGGCGACAAAGTTTGAAAGAGACGAGGGTGTGCAGTTCTGAAATGTGATCAGAAGAATGAGCAACGACACCACAACTTGAAATTGACGAACGTACTTCATGTCGATTTCGAATCCCCTTGTTCCATTCTAATATTCGGATGCGCGAATCGCCAGCCCTCATTGACCATCTTTGGTTTAAAATCGCGATTGCGCTTTTCCGTTACGTTTCATTTTGAGAACGAGCTTTGAAGCCCGCCTCGGACGAATCAATGCCGTATCGCCCGGGAGCCAAAATTCCTTGCGGGTCCAGAGCCATTTTAAGTCTTGCCAGCAACTGCCGCTGACCTGAGCTGTAACATTCCGCGGGGCGAGTGACGAGACCACTGCGATACGGGAAATAGCCTAGCGAGTTCGTCAGCGAAACAAATTCTTGATAGGCCGCATGCGCCCTTCTGGTTTCCTCTTCATTCGACTTGTCGAAACTGATGTTAAAAACGGAAGTCATGTGTTTGGCATCAACGACCGTCAACGTCACCGGCATCTCAAATCGGTATTTTTCAAAGATAAAACGAGCGGCCATCAAAAGAGCCTCGGCGTCTTTGGCCGTTGCCGGTATCACCGGCGCATGCCACATCAGTCCCAAACGCTCGATCTCCCCGACTCGCCAAAAAATATTCTGGCTTGGATGATTGGATGGCTGCCCGCGACTGATGCCGTGAAGAGCCTTGATTGAAGCAAATGAGCTTTTGGTGAAGGCCAGAGCCGGGATCATTTTGCTCAAAGGTGAATTCAAAATTTTATCGATGACCTCGATCTTTCGTTCCGTGAAAGCTTTGACCTGACCGACACCCTTCATCGCCTTGCGGATCCGTTTGAGCTTCAGCCGCACTTCAGCCTGGTAACCGTAGAGCGTTCCCACGCAGGACCAAGCACCGAGCGAGATCAGGCTTTTGCGATTTAAGATGTCGAGGCAATCTTTTTCGCTCAGCACTTGCTGGGGATCGCACTCTTGGGGAAAGCGTGAGCTGGTCATCAATGCCCGCGTTGAATTTCCCGTGTGGGCTAGGCTTGAAATCGTTCCGTCTTTTCGCAAGTCGCTTAAAATATCCACCCCTTGATAAAAGTCTTCGTTCGTTTTGAAAGTCATAACGAAGGTCACCGTGGATTCCGGAATCGGGAAAAGAGGAATTTTCATGGCCGTGACGACGCCGAAATTCGACTGCACAAAGAGCTGCGCGAGATCAGGTCCCAGTGCCGGCATCTCGGGCGTCGTGACGGTCGTGCCGTCAGTCAACATCACTTCCAATTGCAGGATGTGTTTACGATGATCGCCGATCGGCGAATGACCAAAACCTGCTTCCAGAGTATTTCCGATCAGACTGGCTTCAGGCGAAGCCCCCGTCATGTCACCCCAGAACGGCGCATTTTGATCCTTCAGAAACTGCGCCAATTGATTTTGCGTGACCCCAGGCTCAACCCAAACTTCTCCGTGTCGCGCATCATAGGAGCGAATTCGATTCAGATGCTTGAGGCCGATGACCAACTGATTGCTTCCCGTCGGAGTCATCTCGCCGTAGCCGATATTTTTTCCCTGACTGACGGGATAAATGGCCACATCAAAACGCAGAGCTTGTCGCACCAGACTTTGCAGTTGCTCAATGGTGCGTGGATATACAACGCCCAGAACCGTGTTTCGAATGGCCAATGAATTCGTTTCGGCCCGTGCCGATTCAGAATCTCGCAAGTGCATATCCGATGGATTTAGAATCAACGCCAAAGCTTGGACGAAAGAACTTTTTTGATTTTCAATCTGGTTATTCATGCGGACTCCTGCCTGTGTTGTGCCTTTTGTCTAGATTAAGCAAGATCAAGGACTGGTTCTATGGATGGAAATTGCGAGCTTCTTTGAAATTCAGCTGTCAAAACAGACAGATAACCTTAGGATCACAACAGTGTCTCAGCTTGAAACGGCGGAAGCTTGAATCTAGAAGATTTAAAAACGCAGCTTGATCACAGCATCCGCACTGGCGACATCCAGAGCGTTCGTCAGGCTTTGCAGGGTCTCACGGCTGGTAAAATTCCTCGACCCCTGATCGCTGACTTTGCGGATCTAGCCCGCAGGGTTCGCATGGAAGATTGGGGTCTTCGGCTGCTGCGACCGATCGTGCGCGCACCCGACATTCAAAAAGTCGTTGCGACGGCGCAAGAATTGACGGTTTACGCCGGTCTGCTGATCAAACTCGGAGCTCTGCCCGAGGCGCAAAGCATTCTTGAAAATCTTCCCTCGAAAAATGATCCGGTGGTTTTAAATTTGATGAGCCAGATCTTCATTCTTCAGTGGAATTACCGACAGGCGGCTTTGCACCTTCAAAAAATTTTAAAACACGCGAAAACCGACGCTTACCAAAAATGCGTAGCGCAGGTGAATTTAGCGGGTGCCCTTCTCTTTTTACAGAAAACAGCTGAAGTGCAAAATGCGCTAGATGAAGTTTTTGAAACTTGTCGAGTTCATCAATGGGATCTCCTGAATGGCAATGCTCTCGAGCTGGCGGCACAACTTGCTTACCTTCAGCGGGACAAGGAAAAAGCAAAGCACTTTTTGGATCAAGCTTCTCAGCGGGTGGGTCAACACAGTCACTATTCTTTCTTTATCGAAAAGTGGCGCGCCCTTGCAGAGCTCATCGATTTGAAGGCCGGAACTCCGGAAGCCGATTTCGTTCTCGCCAAAATTGAAAAGTTACGTGCCAAAGCCATCTCGCTGAACTCATGGGAAAGCGTTCGAGATTTGGACTATCATGTTGGCGTTTTTTTGAACCACGAATACCTTCTCTTGAATGTTTATTTCGGGACCCCCTACACGTCCTATCGCGAGCGGATCGAAGGCATTCTCATCGGCAAGAATTTGGAAATTCCAGATTCTTATTTCCGAAAGCTCACAGAAGCCCCGGCCGAGCGAGTGTTGTGCCTCGAGACAGGCTCAGAAATCGGTGCCCCTTTGGAGCAGCCGCTAAAGCCCGGTCAAATGCTGTATCGATTGCTCAACATTCTTGCCAAAGACTTTTATCGACCACTCGGCTTAGGAGAACTTTTCTCGAGCCTGTTCCCGGGCGAGTATTTCAATCCCGATGCTTCGGGCGCCAGGGTCTCGCATGCGATCAACAAATTTCGTCAGTGGACTAAGCTCAATCACGTCCCTCTAGACGTGCAGGTTGAATCGAATCGGTATTCACTGATCGCGACGGGTCCATACGCCCTGCAGATTTTCCGGGACATGCGAAATGCGAGTGAACTTGCCGGTGCCGGATTCGAAACGCAGATCCAAATGCTAAAAAAGAAATGGCCCTACCAAAGTTTTTCCGCCAAGAAGGCCGCAATTGAATTGGGAATTTCAGTCACCAGCACGAATAACTTGCTAAAGAAAGCGGTCGAGCAAAAGCAAGTTTATAAATCAGGCTCGGGACGCTCGACTTTATACCATTTCCAGAAATAAAATAACTGGCTCCCCGGGATTCATCGTGGCCGTCCTCGTGTTCGGTCCGCGCCCCTATTTCAAGGTGCGATCTCGAGGAAGTTTTCTCTCGATGTATGTTGAAAATTTCCTGCGGCTCTGAGCCGAATCGTGAAGGTGGTCCCGCCATTCACGGTGGATCGAACCGAAATCTCACCGCCTTCGTGCGCTTTGATTATTTTTTTGCTCGCCGATAGCCCCAGACCCACCCCGGGGATCATGTCTCTTGAGGCGCTCGAGCGCCGAAAGGGCTCAAATATACCATTGAGATCTTGTAAGGGAATGCCGATTCCCTGATCCGTAATTTCGATCACGGCATCAAATAAGTCTTTCCGCAGACTGACTTTGATCAATCCTCCGCGCGGAGAATATTTGATGGCGTTATTTAAAAGATTGTTAAAGACCTGAGTGATGCGATGGGGATCGCAAAGCACCATGATGGGTTCGTCCGCAATTTCCAATTCGATTCGGTGGATGGACGATAAAGAGGCATGAAGGATGGCGGCATCTTGAAGCAACATCCGAAGATCAGCAATTTTCAAATTTAAATCCAAACTGCCAGATTCAATACGGGTCGTATCGAGCAAGTCTCCGATCAAGCGATTCAAATGATCAGTTTGGCGCCGGACGATCAAAAGCAGCTCTCGGCTCTGCTCGCTCAGCAGCGAATCCTCGTCGATGATATCCGTCGACATCTTGATGGCACCCAGTGGATTTTTGAGGTCATGCGCGATGGAAGAGATAAACATCAATTGGGTTTCTTTTTGCTTTGAAAGTTTTAACGACAGCTCGCGAAAGCTCGAGGCAATGGCTTTGATTTCCGACGCTCCAGTCGGCACGTCGGCTTCGACCGTTTGGCCGAGCTCAAACTTTTCTATTGAATTGCGAATTTGAATAATTGGAAGATAAAGAAATTTGCGCAGGCCATACAGTAAAATCGCTAACACCAATGCCAGCAAAGCAAAGGCCAGGTAGACCAGAATGTAGTTTACTTTGTATTGATGGGCGGACTCGGATTGCAGAAAATTAGCTTCGTCCAGATTGAACTGCATCAGGTTTTGAATGGACTCTTGCGTTTCGTCGTACTGCTCCGAAATGGACTGGTAAAGATCGATCGGTTTGCGACTTTGCCGTTTCAAAAGGTCATAGGCTCGCAAGTAAGTCGCAATATTTTTCTGCACGGACTCGACGTAGGCTTTTTCCTCGGGCGTCGTGATTAAATTCGTGAGATCGCCGGAATCGTGAATCAGATTTTGGGCCGTGACTTCGGGACGCTTTTGCCGACCCTCTGCTCTCAATCGATTCTTGATTAAGATCTGCCGACGATGGATCGAAAGATTTCTCTGAACACGTTGGGCAACATTGGCGCTGGCGACAGAATCCGTTAATTTTTCAATGATGACGGCCGAACGATGAGTCGAATACCAGAGCGCACCGGCCGTAAAACAGCCACAGACGAATAAAAAGAAAAGCCCGACCGTTAGAAATCTCCGTAAGGACATGGCACCCTTCAGCGCTTCAGCAATGATGCCTGAAAGATCAGCCTTTCTAGGAAATCAGTCAACCTTCAGGCGAATTTTCTGCGCTCGATCAGAGAAGGCAGCCGAAGCCAAGCAAAGTCAGGCGTGGCATTTCGCTGACAGGGATCCGGACATTGTGTCAATCAGCTTGCCTAGATGCAAATGCTTCCGAGATCAATCCACCGCGATCGCCGGTCCCCAGCTTCCGTCTGCTTGCTTCACTGAATACATAATCTTCACGCGAAAGGTGGTCGTATTCCCACAGGCGAAGTACATTGAATTTCCGTCATCTGGAATTGAAACTTCGGCAACGTAACTGCATCCCGCAATGGTGACGACCGTTGGCGTGCCCGCGCAGTTGCTGCCATTTGAAAGGCAGTGCATAAGTCCTTGGGGACCGTTCCAATAAACGTCGGCACCCACCGGAGAAATCCACGGCTGATCCTCGTCCCCATTGGTGTTGACTGGAGATCCCATGCTCACCGGCGCGGACCACGAACCCGCTCCCAACCCACTGCCATTCGAAGAAAACCAAATGTCCTTCCCGCCCGCGCCGCCGGCTCGATTGGAGATGAACCAAAGCGCTTTCCCATCGGCTGAAATGTGGGGATTATCCTGCAAGACTGAAGAGCCGTGATCGTTGATGCCAGCTCCAAAGCTGGTTGCGCTCCCCCACGTTCCATCCGCGTTTTTATTGGCATAGACGATATCATTCGTCACACCGTTACCGCGAAGCCAGACAAAAGTGTTTCCCGAATTGATTTCCATTCCGCTGGAATCTCCAAAGGAGCCATTGAGTCCAAGATTCACCGGCTCTGACCAACTGCCGTCAGATTGGCGAGTCGACATGTAGATATCGGATTCATCAAAGGGGTTGCTGGTGCTTTTGTGCAGCCCCGGTCGATCCGGCCCCGTTGCCTTTGGCATGACAGATCCGCCGCTTTGGATCCAAGGCGCAAAATCATATCGCGAGTACATAAAGTAAAGGCGCTTTCCATCTCGAGAAATAAACGGTGAATCCGACCAACCCGTGGCGGTGTTGATCCCGATGCGCGTGGCTTGACTTGAGTCCGTGACCGGATTGGATCCCGAAGGTGCACAATGATTAAAGAGAATCACGATGAGGAGCGAAAACAAAATCGTCGCGAGACCTTGGATTTTGAATTTATCTTGAAACATCTCTTCACGGTAACAAAAGACAAAATCAGTCGCAAGCTTCGCCCGGATCTTTCGAGAACAGAGAAGGATTCTCCCTTGATGTGAGGGCAAAACCACGGAAAGAGATTTCTCGTGGCTTTGCCCTCCCTTTCTATTTTGAATTTAAGCTTAATTTACAGCCCCACGCGACGGCGATACTCGGGGCTTGATTTTAGGCCCGCCACCACGGCGTTGTAGCCTAAACCATAAGTGCCCAGAACGCCGCGCCAATAGGCAAGGCCATCAGGATCCGCACTTCGGCCCAAGAGCTGGACATAGAGATTGTTGATCAATGTTCCAGCTTCAGGAGATGCGGCCATCTGGCGACGAAGGCTCGAGGGCTTCGCGGCAGGATTCAATGGCGTGATCGTCAGCAGGAAGCTCACGTAACTGGCGCCACCAGGATCGGCGGCGCGATTCAAAGTGGATTGATAAAGGTCATTCACGCAAGTCGCCACACTGGCGGCGCTGTAATTGCGGATGTGAAGGATACTTGGGTAACCAATATAGTAATCGGGATATTCATAGATGTTGCAAGACGCTGTGTCCGCCAAAGCCATTTCAGAACAAACAAGCGCGAATGCGAAGATCACTAATTTTAGAATTTGATTTTTCAAATAACCCCCCGGCTATGAGAAACGTTTTGCAAAGGATTTGCCACCGATCGTGACTGCATCTCGATCGCTCTCGCTGGTTCTGCGCCTCAAACTAAGACACTCTTAGGACAAACACTCTGGGCCAGCTGTCCAACGGCTGGTCACATCAGGAGAAGACAAAGAAGAAAAAACAATTCAAACGGGCGAAAGGACCCCGATTTCATCTCGCTGGTCAGAAACTCGGCGAACGCTTCACCAGTTCGACATGACTATTTTTAGAATGGTCGAAGAAATATTTTGCAGTTGAGAGTGGTAATCACGCCGAGCACACCACTGATCGAGCGGTCCGTTTCAACACAAAAGCTTGAGAAAGGTTGAAGCATTGAGCTGTGCAAAAAAATAACATTCAAATGCGTGTGGAATGCCGGCCCAATCCCTAAATGAGACACTGTCTCTAATTGAAACTATAGAAATCACCTGAAAATCCGATAAGTTCTAGTGGCACATTTTCAACTGAATCTCCAGCTTCGGATGATAGCAATCATTTTATGCTCCCTTTTTTCTGTTGGTTGCAGCAAACAGATCGTCGATTACGTGACGCTTCCAGCACTTGGCCTTTCGCCGGAAATAGCATCACCAACCACTCCCCCCGTCACCGTCTCATTTTCAAGTTCAACATCGACCGTCGCTGAAACTGCGTTTTTGGGGGTGACCGTCACGGCTCTTTTATCGGCACCGCTCAGTGCAGATATCACGATTCCTCTGATCTTCAGCGGCACCGCGACGGGTGGCTGGGTGGATTATTCAACATCAAACTCATCCATCATCATTTTGGCGGGCCAGACCTCAGGCACGGTGACGATCACCCCCTTGGAAGATCTCTTAGTCGAAGGCAATGAAACGGTGATCCTCTCGATGGGATCTGTCCCCAATGTCAGCCATGTGTCACCGGACGTGCATGTGCTCACGATTACCGACGTAGCCCCAATCACGGTTTCCTTCGCCACCGCAAGCGCCAGCATTGCCGAAAATTCTTTGTCTTCGGTGACGGTCACCGCCAATCTTTCATCGGCTAGCAGCCAAACGGTGACGATTCCTTTGATCATCTCTGGAACAGCAACAACTGGGGGCGTCGATGCGACGGTCTCGGCAACCAGCATTTCCATACCTGCGGGTTCGACTTCTGGTGCTATCACCATCACCCCGGTCGATGATAGCACCAACGAAGGAAACGAAACTGTCATTGTCACCATGGGCACCGTGACCAATGCCCTGGCCGCCGCACCAACGGTAGAGACCGTGACGATCACTGATGACGATACTCCTCAATCTTTCAAAATTAAAAATATCAACGAGTCTCCAGATCCCAGTTACATTTCATCACTAAAAATCGGGAGCAAATTATTTTTTAGCGGAACCTCAGCCGCGACCGGTATTGAGCTTTTCGTTTCGGATGGCACCAACGGCGGTACAGCACTTTTAAAAGACATCAATCCAGGACCTGCAAGCTCCAATGTTTCAAACATGGTCAACATGGGTGGCGTCCTTTATTTCACCGCCGATGATGGCACACATGGCACCGAGCTTTGGAAATCCGACGGAACAGCGGCCGGCACCGTCTTGGTTTCAGACATTCGGACTGGCACTTCATCCAGCAGCCCGGGCAATCTTTTCGTCGCAGGTTCGACTTTGTATTTTGCTGCAAACGATGGCACAAATGGCACCGAGCTTTGGAAATCCGACGGAACCAATGCCGGCACCGTGATGGTGAAAGATATCAACTCGGGCAATGGCAACAGCTCTCCATATGACTTTGTCCAAATGGGATCAAACGTCTACTTTGTGGCGGACAATGGAATCGTCAACTTCGAATTGTGGCGAACCGATGGCACGGCCGCCGGGACCACGCTTGTCAAAGATATCAACGCCGGAGGCAACGGAATCTCAGGCAAATTGACTGTCGTTGGCTCAACACTTTACTTTACCGGTTATGCCATCGGCAGCGGCTTTGAACCTTGGAAATCCGATGGCACCAATGCGGGTACAGTCCGTATTTCGGATATCAGGCCGGGCGGTTCCTCAAGCTATCCGACCGGCTTCACAGCTGTCGGCACGACCATTTTCTTTACCGCAGATGATGGATCGACAGGGGCTGAGCTTTGGAAAACCGACGGGACAGCTGCCGGCACTGTCAAGGTGAAGGATATTTATACCGGACTTTATTCAAGTAATATTTCGTCCATGGTTACAATGGGAAGCATGCTCTATTTTTTCGCAGAAGAAGGCACAAATGGCATCGAGCTTTGGAAATCCGATGGCACGGCCGCCGGGACTGTGCTCGTGAAAGATATCAATCCAGGAGCCAACACAAGCCATCCTTCAAATCTGATCGCAGTGGGCTCGACCTTGTATTTTTCCGCCTTTGACCCCACACATGGTTATGAACTTTGGACATCCGACGGCACGACCGGAGGGACTTCTGTCCTTGACCTCTATCCGGGAGCTCGCGCTTCTCGTCCTGAAGTCTTACAGGCCTTTGGCACATCGCTGAGCTTTTTTGCGACAGATTCCGCTACAAACAATCCGGAACTTTGGATCAGTGACGGAACGCTCGGTGGATCAGTTGCTTTACCGAATGGCCAGGTTCGAAGTCGTGGAAATGATGATTTGCTGTTTAAGGTCGTTGGCAGCCTCATGATTTTTCAAGCAGACAACGGCAACGCGGGTTCGCAGCTGTGGTCATCTGATGGAACAGCAGCCGGCACCAACCTGATTGTCGATATCATTCCAAATGGAGCGTGCGTCGTCATGAAATATGGTTCCGCCGCTGGCAGTACATTATTTTTCACTGAGAACGATCCCACCTCAGGTCCCGAACTTTGGAAATCCGATGGAACAGTCGCCGGAACATCAATCGTCCAAGACTCGACCGCAGGCGCTATCGGAGGTTCGCCAGCCGACACTAACGGCTTCGGTTCTGTTGTCTACTATTCCTACACTGATGGAGGCACCTACGGCCGCGAGCTTTGGAAGTCCGATGGCACATCGGCTGGAACGGGCATGCTCAAAGATATCAACACCAGCGCATTTTCGAGCAGCATACCGACAGGATTTGTGAAAGCCGGAACCAACGTGTTTTTTACCGCGATCGATGGCTACGGCGCTGGAAACCACGGCAGCGAACTTTGGGTGACGGATGGAACCAATGCCGGCACAGTGATTGTCAAAGACATCAACCCAGGCGCAGCCGACAGCAGTCCAATCAACATGATTGCAGTTGGCTCATCCGTGTACTTCGTCGCGAACGATGGTTCCAACGGAGAGGAATTGTGGAAATCCGACGGCACCGCCGCAGGGACCGTGCTCGTGAAAGACATCAATCCGGGTGCCGGAGATAGCCTCCCGGCCAATCTGACTGCCATTGGTTCCACTGTCTACTTTACCGCAACTGACGGCACCAATGGGACCGAGCTCTGGAAATCCGACGGCACCGCCGCAGGGACCGTGCTCGTGAAAGACATCAATCCCGGAGCTGGCGACAGCAATCCGAGCTATATGGTTGCAGTCGGCTCCACCTTGTACTTCTCTGCGATTGATGGAACGAATGGGAACGAGCTCTGGAAATCCGATGGCACCGCCACCGGAACTGTGATGGTGAAAGACATCAATCCCGGAGCTGTTTCAAGCTCGCCAACTTCTTTAACGGTTGTCGGCACCGTCGTGTTCTTTAAGGCCGAAACAGCGGCGGAAGGGATTGAGCTCTGGAAAACTGACGGCACTACAGGCGGAACCATGCTCGTACGAGACTTCAATCCGGGCCCTGCCAACAGCACCATCACAGGTCTGACCGCATTTGGCGGTGTTTTGTATTTCATGGCCGAAGATCCGGTCGACGGTGTCGAGCTCTGGAAGGCTCTCCCCTAAACGTCAAGTCAGGATTGAGATCTTCACAGATTTCAGTTAGCTTTGATGCATGAACATTTTAAATCTTTTCAATGCGCAAAATCTTCGAATCGTCGACAAACAACCCCATTATACTGGTGCCGTGCTCGAGCTTGCCAAAATATTCGGCGCCAAAAAGCTGGGATTTCACTTTGAAGTGATCGATCCCGGAAATTTCTCGGCCCCTTATCATTATCACGAGCAAGAAGAAGAATTATTTGTGGTGCTCGAGGGCGAAGCCATCGTTCGCCAAGCAGGTCGGTTTCGCAGGGTCGGCCCCGGAGACGTCATCTTTTATCCGGTCGGGCCAGAAACCGCGCACAACATGTACAACCACACCGACAAGCCGTTTAAATTTTTAGGAATCTCAAACGTCACCGATCTGGATGTCTGCCATTATCCGGACTCGAAAAAAATGAGCAGCGAAACGGGATACCTGCAAAACGGTCAAGAGGTTCCCTATTACACGGACGAAGAGGATCCCGCGAAGTACTGGCCCGCACACGCGCTTCGCGGCGACGTTTGATCCGCTTGAGCTTTAAAATTCTGTCTCGGGTTTGGAATGCGGATCGAAAGCGAGATTGTCCATTTATCCATTTTCGATCTGATCACATTGGGAAATTTCCATTTTCCCTAAGCCTTTCAGGCGCCCAATGTTTGGACGTTTTCGATAACATTTGAAAGCTTCAGCTAGCGCTCTAAACTGGGTGAAGAAGCAGGAGGCCATTCATATGGGTCAGGGAAAACAAATCAAATGGGTCATGGTTGTTGGTTCGCTGGTTCTTGTCACCGTCCTGGTCGGAATCCTGAAGAAAGACCATCTTCACGCCTGGCTTCATCCCGCAAAGCCTGTCGAAGCGGTGAAAACTCGGACGTCGCAAACCGAGACAATCAGCGATAGTGAATACCAGATGGTCATTCGCGGACGCATGGCTGAAGTTCAAGCCTGCTACAATGAACAGCTCAAAAAGGGCCACCACAAAGCTGGCAAGCTGATTGTGAAATGGACCGTAACCCCCGAGGGCACCGCCCAAGACTTTTCAGAAGAATTAAATGAGCTCGAGTCGACTGAACTTTTTGATTGCGCAACCACCGCCATCTCCAAGTGGCCATTCCCGAAAAATCAGACCTTCATGATCCGCTATACTTTCAAAATGAAAGAACTGGAAAAAACTCCCGCTCAACGGGCCGTCGCCAACACCAAAGAACGCGCCGATGACTCAGTTCGAGACGATGTGCAAGACGCTCTCGGTGAGCTCTGATTTGCTTCACATTGGAACGGCGAAGTTTTAGGCTCTGCCGAAGGTCTGACGATTGTCGCAAAAACGGTGGAACCTCGAAGCCTTAGCGGAATGACCATCATGAAATCCGATCATATCTTGTCCACATCAACCGCCGTCATTTGCTTCACCGCTTTTATCAGAACGAGGCCCCGTCTTTGCTTTCTAGAATGTTTCGGGGGGCCACGGCATGCCAATGAATTCTTTTAGTTTCCGCAGTTCGCATCGCTCTGATGAACCAGCTGAAAGAGAAATCACCGACCTTCTGGAACTGCATCCGGAAGGCGAGGCCTTTCCGGTGAAGAACCTCAAAAACCTAAATGATCAGCCCTACGAAATTTTAGATCTCAAACGCCTTCGCGAAGAGGTCGACCCCAACGAGCGAAGAGCGGCGCCCCGATTTGAAATCAAATACACGGTCCTGATCGCCAATCATCAGCAAGCTTTTCGCACGCAAAGCCAAAATATTTCAGCAACCGGACTGCTGCTGAAGGACGTTCTGCCGGCCGAGTTTTCAAATCATTCTTTCGATATCGTGATGATTCAAACCGAGCCTTCGGGCACGAGATCCTTTCTATTTTTTCGCGGTAAGGCCGTACCCGGACCCTTGCGTTCAAGGCGTGTCCAGTTCGATGCGCTCACTCGCGATTCAGAATTGAAATTGCAAAAAGCCATGCAGGGCGCAAAACCCGTCAATTAATTTTTTCTGACCAGCATTTGCGCCAGGCCACGGCGCTTATTTTTGCTTTTTGTGATGATAATGAGGAACAGCGGCCGAGCGGCCCGAGGTGATATTGGTGTAACCACCGGTGATCGAGTCCGTGTCGTCTGCTATTGCTCTCGAGATCGCCCGTCCTTTCCGATCGGTGTAGCCCGAAATTTTAGCGTCTTCGAGATCCGTCGCGCCTCGGTCGACTTGAATGTCATTTGCAGGATGTTTTTGTTTGGTCATGATGTCCTCCATTGATTTGGAACCAGCAAAGGCTGGACCACGTCCCTGAACATGGATGAATTGTCCTTTAGCAAAAAACAATGCTGCTTGACCCATTTTCAGCACCGAATGGTCTGGACAATGATGGCTTGAGCTTTGGTGGTATCAATAAATTTATGTGCATGGCACTGAACAACAAGGTAAATAGATTTTTTCTCGTCAGTCACGACAGTACGTTGCTCGCCTTGCTCAGCGAGAGAAAGCAATTGTCAATTTTTCTTTAAGATCGAAGGAGTTGACGGAAAGTCTCAAGAGCTAAAATATAACTCTGTTTGGTGCGGCACCACTGCCGCACAACTTAGGGCCCAGCTCTTGTCGCAAAACAAATTTTCTAAGAAAGTACATTTATGGCAAACAAGACACCGAGCTGGGGCATTGGCCCTTATTACGGAAACTAGGGTCCACGGAAAATCCCGCTTTCAAAAGAATATCTTTTCTTTGCTCTGGGCTCATGGCGTGAATCTCATCGGAAAATAACAATCCCGTGATCAATCGCACCATTCTCGAGTCGCTCGGGTTGAGCTCACGATACACCAATTCATGAATTTGCAACCCCGCTTGCTGAAGCGGCTCCATATTTTCCCATATATCAAGATTGATGGTGTAACGAGCTTCATGAAAGATGGGATCAATTTGAATCACCGTCTGCTCGACCCGGCAGCCGGGAGGAATCACGATGTGAAACGAGTCGGCGACAACACCCAGTTGAGCGCCAGAGATAAAATTTGAGCTCGCCTCGAACTCTTTAAGCCAATCGCTGTAGGGAGTCGCGTTCGGTGCTCGAACTTCATTGATGATCGCGATCACGCTTTCAAGAATTTCTTGCTTCGACATTTTTTGCCAATGTTCAAAATTCAGGGCATTCGGCGCAAGGTAACTTCGACCTTCGTAAAAATCCAAAAGCTCGGGCTTGGCGGCATGGGAGCCACTACAGAGAAGAGTGTTGCCACCATTTTCCTTGATGATACCGGCATTCGCCCCTGCTGTTGAAAATGAAAATACAAGGATCCAAAAAAGACGAGTCATATTTCTGTCTCCGAAATAGTTAGGGGATAAAGTTGAATGCCCAATTGATAAACATGGTCGACCACTCCCCGCTCGAATGTCGATTCCATTTGCTGCAGAAACGTGCGAATTAAATTGGCAGCTTCGGGCACTTTCTTGGCGTTCATGGCAAAGGTCAATGAAGAATAATTTCTAAGTTCCATGGGAACAGTTTCAAGTTTCGCTTGCGCAATCTGCAGCTCTTGCTGATGCGCACGACGCAATACTTTCGAAGGTATCGGTGAAGAAACCCGCAGTTTTTCGAGCGTCACCCGCACTTGGCCCTGGTCATCGATGTGGACCAATTCAAGAGCCAAAAGATTTTGCCACACGATCTTGGCGCGCGCATTCTCGAGCCCCAAACGTTTGGCAATCCATTTGGCGTCAGGTTTGAAATCGTTCACCTTGCAAAGACTAAAAACGGCGGCGTACTCCCACTCGCACACCACGGCCATTGTAGCTTTGTCTAAATCGATTGCTGGACGCAGCCAAAATTCTTTCAAAGCGGCATCTTTGATCGGAGTTCTCAAGGTCCTAAAAATTTGTTTTTTCTCATTCGTCGTCAGATCCAACTGATTCAACAATCGCAACGTCTGCGGCACCGGCAGCGCCCGCTTTCGCTTGAGCACCGCGGATAACGTGGCTGACTGCACTCCCATTTGCTGTGCAAAAGCGCGCAGAGAATAGCGCGAATTTTTTGCGCGCCGTTTTTGATATTCATTGTGCAAAACGTCTACAATGTCCATGGCGCCTACTTTCTCGAGGCTGCTCGCGGCAGACAAGGAAATTAGTCTTGGCTCTGTGTCAAAAAGTGGTATTTTCACGCGCATATGAAGAGACAATTTTTCGCAATTCTCATTCTGACTTTGCCATTTCTTGCTTTCGCTGACGTCCCATTTGCAACACCGCTTCCTATGTTGCCGCATTTTGTGCCAGCTTTGGTGAAGCGAACTCTCGGTTGGGAAGTGCAGACTCTTTCCACTTACGAAATGACAACGGTTCTTCGTTTGCATCCAGACTTAAGCGCAGAATCCACTCTCGATGCGGAGATGCAGTATCAATTTCGAAAGCTGAAACGCCTGATGCCCATTCGCGCGGCCGAAATGGAAAAAATGTGGCTTGAGATTTCCTCGCAACTCGCGGACATACAGATGGACCTGACATTTCCGCCGGGATTATCATGGGACGAGATGGCAATACCGACGGACTCTGCCATTCAGCCGGTGGCGGCGGTCGCGCTGTTTTTTGATGGCAGAAGATCCTACTATCTGGACAGCGTGATCTTCCCGCACCTGACTCCTTCAGAGCAAGCGCAAGCCATCTGGCAACTGCTGTGGAGCCAAAGTCTGCAAATCGAAGACAATATGGCGATTCGAACGATCAGCAATTATCTGTTCTCGAAAGAGTGGGACGAAATTCAACTCCCCCAGTCTCTCCCCTTGCTGAAGAAATTAGGTTTCACTTATTTCGAATCTCAAGGCCTTTGTTTCGATATCAATGGCGATACGGTTTTTTACCCCAACGGAACTCTGCAAAGAGGGAGTGCTTCGGACAAATGCCTTGTCTCGTATTTGGGTCAAAACGTCAGACTGCAGGGTCCAATGTATTTTGATCCGGACGGCAAGCCAACGCCAGAATTTCATCTCACCACAGACTCGCCCTGGAATTTTTCTTGGCAAGGTGAAAATTTTCGTTTCACCAAAATTGAATTGTATAGCGCGGGCCAACTTCACAGCGGAAAAACGGAAACCTTGTTAGCGAGTGACTGTGCGAATATTAAAAAGCCAGTTCGTATCATCACTCGCTACGCCATTTTTTATTTTCAATGCCTGCACGAAATTTCTTTTTTCCCCAATGGGACAGTGGAACTCGCTTCCAACGCTCAAGCTTGGGTTTCTCTGCAAGGACAGAGATTGGTTGTCGGAAATGCAAGCATGACTTCAAACTCACAAGAAGGTGAACTCCGATTTTATGAAAACGGATCTTTGAAGAGCGCTTACTTTCCCAAAGGCACGCGACTGAGAAATGTAAATGGCGAGATGACGGAACTTGAAAAAGCAGAAAATCTCATTCTTGACGTGAGTGGATTGGTGGTCGGTCAGTATTGAAAATAGAGGACGACTGAAAACGGTTTTTGACTATTTCACGTTCCATTTCGCGATTCGAACACCTAGGATAAGTCCAATCAATTTAATTGAAGTGAGATATGATTAAAAAAATAAATAATATCTATGACTATTCTGATTACCGACTTCTCCTCGCGGATGACTTCATGGCTCGCTCGGCGAATAACTACAGCTACTCGCTCCGCGCTTACGCGCGAGATCTCTCGCTCTCTCCCGGATTCGTCTCGGATGTTTTGCGCGGAAACAAAGATCTGAGCCCAGCTAAGGGGCGACTGGTGTTCACGCTCTTGCAATACGAGGGCGAAGAATTGGACTACATTGAAAAATTGATTATCTTCAAGAGCTCACCCCACGAGGCTGCTCGCCAAGATGCTTACCAGTACATTCACAGTCGCTTGAATCGAATCAAGTTCGAAGGCGACAACTCGAAAGATTTGATCATCCAAAGTTTCGCGCACTTTGCAACCTACGGAATCACCCGCAAACTCAATGATCTTTCCGAAATTCTCAAGTTCACCGCAATGCTGGGCATTTCGACGGATGAAACAAAAAACGCCTTGGCGGATTTTGTTCAGCACCAATATATTTTTGAAGCCGAAGGCCGCTACCAGGTCAATGACGCCAAACTGACGCTGACCAATCACGAGATGCTTTTGACATTTTTGAATCAATTCAATAATCAGCTGACATCACTGATGCAAAAAAATGGCGGTATCAAACCGCCTGAAAATGTGGCGCATGGCTTGATCTTGGGCTTGAATCAGCAATCTTACGATTTAGCGCTGGAAGCACATAAACATTTCATCAAAAGCATGGACCGGATTGCGAACCAATCCACGACCGTGGATCGATTTATTTTTCTCTCTGATTTCATGATGACGATGGCGGCGGTTTAAGCCGCCCGCCTATTTCAGCACACTGTCTGAAGCTTCGACAGTCGATCTCGAGCGGTAAACAATCAGACCCCTCCCCCATTGGCCCGCACATTGAATACCTTCCAGGCAACAAAGCTGAACGTGTCCTCGGAGGCCCGCCATGATCAAAAGTATTGTTTTCACTCTCACCGCTATTTTCATCTCTTCGGCTTCGTGGGCTGACAATCAGGACCTGGTTTCTCGTTTTGTTCTTTCCATCAATCAAACTCTGCAGGAAACCAATGCTCGCCTGAAAGAGCATGGCGAGACTTTGTACTGCGAGCAGCTGCGCCCTGAACAAATCGCCCTGGTTGCCAGCTATATGATGAATGCGCCCACCGAGACGGAAGCCGAAGCCACTTATAAAAATTTGGGAGCTATTTCGGTCGACGCCTTTGTCGGTCAGGTGGCAGACCAATTGATGTGCTATCCGCTCACTTGCACTCACCAACGACGGGCCTCACTGGTCGGCGCTATCTGCAACGGCTCCGCTTACCGCGCAGACATGGACCTTCTGTATAAGAGCTTTTCGAGAATGGCCGGCCAGCACGTCCCTGGTTACGTTTCTGTGGGTGCCGCTTTCGGTTTGCCAGCCCAATAAAGCTCGACCTCGGTCTTAACGCAAAGCCAAGAAATGCCCAGATCACTCGACCTGAGACTGCTTCACTTGCCTGCCCCCGCCGGCATCTGTGAATCTAAAGGTTCAGGAGGCTTTGCGTGAAAATGAAAATCATCTTATTGCTGCTCGCATGTGTTGTTGTGAATTCTGAAGCTTTTGCGAAAAAGGGAAAAGCGCACGCTTTTAGTTATTTTGATGACGGTGGAAAACATTCTCAAGGCGAGTGCGATCCGGAAAAAAAGGCACCGAAGAAATTAAAGCACAAAAAGGATTTGGCCAAATACAGCGGCTACATGGGTTCTGAATTGATCGAGGCCGCTTCCGAATCTCCGAAAGGCACCGAGTCTTGGAAACACTATTTCTCAAGCTCGAACGCCTGCAATACGTGTTTGAAACATCAACCCATGGTTGATACGGCAACACCTTAAACGGCGTGATTGAGCGACGCTGGTTTGCATCTGCGGGGCGGCTCATTTAAAGAGCCGCGCAGGCTGCAGCCCCTTTTTGCAAAGTGCATTTCGAAGTCACCCGACCCTTTTCATCTTTAAATTCAACACTCCAAAGCTGCGTCTTTCCATCCCGCACAAACACGGCATAACCAAAGCCCGCTGATCCAGTATGCACGGACTCTAGCCCCATGGCGGTCAACTGCTCTGCGGACACGGGATCAA
The DNA here is from genome assembly GCA_966211795.1 of uncultured Bdellovibrio sp. Taxonomy (GTDB): domain Bacteria; phylum Bdellovibrionota; class Bdellovibrionia; order Bdellovibrionales; family Bdellovibrionaceae; genus 21-14-0-10-47-8. The sequence continues at coordinate 134,172 of CBIHNW010000012.1, forward strand.
TCTCGTCGAGCTTGGTTCCACCATTACCGAGAACGAACTGCAGGGGCGCATCCTTGGCCTTGATCATCTGAGACAAATGCACGTGACCCGCAAAGAGAAGCTGAACTTTCGACTTTAGGCCACTGGCTTCGAAATACTTTTTCAAGTTCGGGTTGACCGGCGCAAGGCCACTGCCAAGCTTCACCAGGCCGTAGAAGGGCTTGTGGGAGACAAGCCACACCGTCTTCACGCCGCTTGCATCCACCCGGGCTTCAATTTCTTTCAGCCGCTTTCCCCAAAGCTCAGCGCTCTCTGGACTTGGATCAACCGCTTCGGCCACTTCCGAGGAATCTAAATTGATGATCAGCAAATCCTTGAGCTGAATCAAATCCGGATTTTCATAGCCAGTACAGGACGTTGATAAATCTTCGTTGGCCATCAAGCGAAAGTATCCCAGATAAGCGCGCTTGCAATCTTCGTGATTGCCGCGAACCAGGATCCACGGGGCGAGCGGAAAGGTCGGCGCCGCTGGTTCAAAAAAATCCTTCAACCACGGATCCCATCCGTAGCCGATCGCGCGACTCATTTTCTCGCAGGGCTTTCCCTTTGAGCACTGCTCGCGGTAATGATAATCCCCCAAATGCAGAATCACATCGGCGCGCTCGCGCGCGACTTGCTTCATGACTTGCGGAAAAGGCCACTGCTGGGGATCATTGCAGTTTTGAAATTCGTCACCGCTCTTCCCCTCTTTCAATCGACAGCCGGAATCGCCTAGAACCACGATGCGAAGACTTTCTTTCTTTGCCAACTGTCGCCACTTCGACTGCTCGAGGGATTTGATTTTTCGAGAAACCTGAATGGCCGCAAGACTTTTTGCAGGATCCGTCTCGCTCAGCTGGCTCTCTTTGTTGGAATTGATTTGAATCTCTAAGATTCCTTTTTCGGTCAATTTTCGCAGCCGTTGAACTTTCGCCGCACCCATTTGGCTCGAAAGCAGCAGAAAAATGAAGATCCACAGTTTCATGAAATGAGCGACCACCTTCTTAGTTTTCATTCGTGAAAAAAAGAATACCGAATCAAAGCCAAGCTGTATCGCTTTTTCAAGCCTCACCAGACCAGGGTGAGAAATGGAAATCGCGAGATAAAAATTATGTTACCGGCAGGTGATGGATTCTATTCCAAATCCAACGGTGCTTCCCTGCAGCGAAATCGAAAGATTTGCTTGAAACACGGTCTCTTCCATCACTGGCGTATTGAAGCGAAAGATGATCGTGCGATCATCCACGTCCGAGTACCCTTGAAACTCTTGCCAACCATTGCTGGGCTGATTCGCAGGTGGCGCTAAACTCAACTTTTGGCCGACCGCAATCCCGCATTCTTTGGCCAATGGGTGATTGATGGTCTCAAGCTTTACGTCCGAGTGAGAATTCACGTATTGCATTTTCATTTTGCAGCGGCCGGAATAACTGGTGCACAAGAAACTGCGCGCACCCGCAAAAGCGGAAGAGGAAAGAACAAGCGTCAATAGCGAAAGGGCGAAAGAATTTTTCATATCGCCGCCATCCTGATGGATTTTTGCGGAAACGGGAATGATCTTCGTGATCAGAGGAAAAAAAGATCCGATTGTCAAAAGGTTCGACAGCGGGATCGGGTCGCGCTTTAAGCTTCGGACTTTTGCGGGCGACGATCGAGCCAGCGCTCGATGACCTCGGCCAGCTCGTTGGCGGTGATGGGTTTAGTGGCGTAATCATTCATTCCAGCCTGCAGGCACTTTTCGCGATCTCCCTTCATGGCGTTTGCGGTCATCGCGATGATAGGGATATCGGAAGGAATTTTCGAGTGGCTCTGTCGAATGCGGCGGGTGGTCTGGTAACCATCCAAATCTGGCATTTGGCAATCCATCAAAATCAGGTCAAATTCAAATTCATGCAGGGCACTTAAGACCTCGTTGCCGTTGCCGACGGTCAAAGGCTTAAACCCAAGCTTGGTCAGCAGTGCCAAGGCGATCTTTTGATTCACAAAATTATCCTCGGCCACCAAGATCCGCGCCCCTGGGTATTTGGTCTTCGGTGGTGTGCTGTCAGATCTTTCGGACTTTGACTTTTCGATCCGCACCGAAGAATGGCGAAGCGGTAAAGTGAACCAAAACAGAGAGCCAACCCCGACCTCGCTACTGAGCCCAATCTCCCCGTTCATAAGATTGACAAGCTTTTTGCAAATGGAAAGACCCAATCCGCTGCCGCCAAAATTTCGCGTGGTCGAAGCGTCCGCTTGTGAAAAAGGTTGAAACATTCGGTTCATCAGCTGCTGCGGGATGCCGATACCCGTATCCTGAACAGAAAATCGAAAGGTCGTGACGTCCGGGGCTTGATGTTCGATCGTGACATTCAGAAAGATCGCACCTTCCTGCGTGAATTTGATCGCGTTGCTCAAGAGATTTGTAAGCACCTGGCGGATTCGTCCGGGATCACCAAAATAAACTTGCGGGGCGAACTCACCGAATTCGGTTTTGATTTGCAAAGATTTATTTCGCGCCGACCAGGCAATGCTTTTCACCGTCTGGTCGATCAGCTCGTCCAACCTAAAATCAACGGCTTCGATCTCAAGCTTTCCGGCTTCGACTTTTGAAAAGTCCAAAATGTCGTTGATCACGACCAGTAAGGATTCGGCCGAATTTTTGATATTCTCGGCAAATTCGCGTTGCTCGGGACTCAGAGGCGTATCGCACAAAAGTCCCGTCATGCCGATCACCCCATTGATGGGCGTGCGGATTTCATGGCTCATATTTGCCAGAAATTCTGATTTCGCCTGCGATGCCGCAAGCGCCACTTGCTCGCGCGCGCGCAAAAGCTCGTGCTCTTGGGAAGTGATTTTCTGCAGCCGCTCTTGCTGCTCTTTCTGTTCAGTGATATCGCGTGCCGCCCCGTAGGTCAGAAATCCATCCGGAATCGATTTCCAAGAGAACCAACGGTAGTTTCCGCTCTTGGTGCGATAACGATTTTCAAACGAGAGGACCGAGTTGCCTTTTGCCTGCAGCTCGATTTGGCGCATCGTCGGCTCGATATCATCCGGGTGAATAAAGTCCGTGCACGGCCGCGAACAAAGCTCTTCTTCGCTGTAGCCTAGGATGTCCGTGAACGCCGGATTGAGCTTGATGAAATAACCGTCGGTGTTAGCGATCGCCAGCATATCGAGCGAAACGCCAAAGAAGCGATCCAATTGCTTTTGCAAATTTTTACGATCGCGAATATCGCGCGAGACCGAAGCCATACCGGTGACCTCGCCGGTGCGCGAATCGCGAATGACGAAAGCTTGGGTCAGCACCGGAATCAGCTCGCCCGATGTCTGGTGACGAATGCGCAGTTCCCCATTCCAGTAGCCGTTTTTCTGAATGCTCGGAAGAATTTCATTTTGCACGATCACGGCATCAGCGGGGCTATACAGCTGGGTCGCTGGAAATCCTTCGACATTCTCGGTCTCGCTGAGGCCGATGATGCGACGGCCGGCTGGATTCATGAATTGAACTTTTCGGTCCAACGAACTCAGGATGATCAAGTCTCCGCTGTTTTGCACGAGAATCGCAAATCGGGCCCGCTCGGTTTCGACCTGCTGGTAACGTTGAAAGCCACGGTGAATCCAGGGAAGGGCGCAGATCAAAATCAGCAGTTCGATGAGATGCGTGAACATGTGCGCTTGCACCGAGGCTTGATCCACAAGAAAAAAACCACCAGCAATCACGCCGGTGATGGCGAAATAAATTGCCCAGTTGATGTAGATCTGTTTTGCCCACTTTTTCATTCTGAAAAACCTATCGGCGCAACAGCAAAGACGGTAAAGATATGAGACGGATTCCCGACACCTGGACTGAGAGGCTCGAGCCAGTTTTATGATGGTAAAGCGAAACTCTTGATTTTATCTAATAATGCCGTCTTATTTTGAGAACTTGCATCAGTTCTTTTAAGATTTTCCGAAGAGAATGTGACAGGACACAATATGAACATTCTGCTTCTTCATCCCGATCGTGAATCCCTTGAGATGATCGGCTTTTGCCTTGAAAGCCAGATCAGCCTGGATGTTCATAAAACCCATTCTCTGCAGCAAGCCCTGGACCATTTGCTAGGCGAAGAGCCGGTGGATCTGATCGTCACCTCTTTGCAAGCCGAAACGGACAAGCTCTTCAAGTACCTGCTTTCAACTGGCGCCACCATTCCCTTGATTTTGATCGGCGAAGAGTCCGCTAAAAAACTGGAAGCGTATCCCGATTTACAAATCCTGGCTTGTTTTCCGGCGAGCGAAGTGCCCGATCAGTTGATCAAATTGATCCGTCAAAATTTTCAGGAAATCTTAAGGGCTGGCACCGGCCACGAATACGTTCGCATTCATCCCGAGCTTTTGGTGCGCACGATTCCTCTCAAAAGTGATATCTACATCCGACTTTCGAACGTCAAGTACGTCAAGCTTTTCAAAACCGGAACGCTCTTCACGCAGCAAGATCTGGAAAAATATTTGGTGCGAAAAAACGTCAAGTACCTGTACATCAAAACCAAAGAAAGCCATGAATTCGTTAACAAGTTCAGGGCGGATCTCGAAGCAATGGTGCAATCGGCCGAGCCCGCAGCAGCAGGCCTGCTTGAAACCTCGACCGAGGTCCACAATCTCATCCGTGAACTGTCCACACGGATGGGTTTTGAACCCAGCGTCCAGGAGCTCGCACGCCAACACATCCATCTCACCATCAAGGCGATTGGCCAAAGCCCGCAGCTCACCTCGGCGCTAGCTCACTCGCCACTGAAGGGGCGCAATTACATCTCCTCTCATAGCGTTTTGCTGGCCAACATGGCGTGCTCGATTGCCACCATGATGAAGTGGCCCTCGGAGACCACTTTTAAGAAGCTCGTCTTCGCCGCCCTTTTTCACGATTTTGTTTTTCAAGATCCCGAACTCGCCAAGGTCTCGACCCGCATTGAATTGGAAAAGGCCAAGCTGAGTCTTTCCGAAGAGCAATACCAGACTATCGCCCATCATCCGCACAAGGCCGTAGAAATGATCAAGGAACTGAAGGAAATGCCCGGCGAAGTGGACTTTCTGGTCTTGGAACATCATGAAAGACCCGATGGCTCCGGCTTCCCGACCGGATTGATGGCGCATCAGATTGCACCGCTATCAACCGTCTTTATCGTCGCGCACGACCTGATGGATTCAATGATCGAGCAAGGTGCCGAGTTCTCCCTGCGAAACTTTCTCGCGTCGGTCGAAGCCACTTACCAAGCCGGCACTTTCAAACAAATCTGGAAGGCCCTCAATCAACAAGCCGACTCGTTCAACGAAGCCGGCTGACAAAATCGAATCCCTCGATGTCGGGTCCCAACGGGGAACCGATTTCGAATTCACGGACCGATTCACTTGAAAATAGAATGAATTCGCCTTGCCAACGATGTTTTTCGTTAGAAAAATATGATTGCGTCTCAATCTTTCGGAGAAATTATGATGAAAACGATTTTCACGAGCCTTCTCTTACCGGTCCTATCTTTCGCTGGCGCAAAGCCACCACGTGCCGAGAAACATCCTTACGAATTGAAGATGTTTAACGACATTCGGGTCGACCCTTATTATTGGCTGCGCGATATTAAAAATCCCAAAGTCAAAGCCCACCTGGAAGCGGAAAACAAATATTACGATTCTTATTTTTCGAATGCCGATGTGAAGCTTAAAAAAAACCTCGTCGAGGAAATTAAAACAAAAATCGAAGAAGACGAAAGTTCGGCCGAAATCATTTATGGTGATTACGCTTACTTTTCCAAAGCGGAGAAGGGAAAAGATTACCGACAGCATTTGCGACGCCACCTCAAAAGCGGCAAACAAGAATTGCTGATGGACGAAAATCTGCGCGCCAAGGGAAAAGAATTTTTTGCCGTGCGCTCGAAACATCTCAGCCCCGATTTGTCGCAAATGGCTTGGTGTCTGGACTTTGATGGCAGCGGAAAATGCGAAATCGAAATTCAGGACATGAAGACCCTGGCCTTCCAATCCACCGGCATTAAAAATGTCTACTGGGGAGAGATGACCTGGGGACCTGGTGGGAAGACCCTGTTCTACACTTTACCGAACGAAGCCTGGCGTCCCAACTCGATCTGGGTGCGCGAATCCACCGGCGCTTCCAGAAAAGTTTTGTCGGAGCCCAATGAGCTCTTCAATCTTCAGGTTTCTCTTTCCAGTGACGAGAGTCAAATCCTGGCCGAATCCGCTTCCTTTGAGACGTCGAAATCCTATTATTGGGACGGACAAAAATTCAATGACCTGGTCCCTTCACGCGATAAGGTGATGGCGTTTATCGACCACGCCAAGACGGGATACTTTGCTCGCAGCAATCACAAACACGCAAATTACGGGCTCTACCACTTCAGCAAAATTGGAACACCGATTGACCAGTGGGAGGAAATCGTTCCGCCCCGCGCTGACGCCAAGCTCACCGAGATGGGTCTGCTCGATGATGTGATGATCTACTCGCTGCTTTCGCTCGGAAACGAAGAGATCCACGTTTATTCAATGGGCCCGAAAAAAGATTTGAAAATCTCATTCCCGGAGCAAACCTACGCGGCTGATTTTATCATCGACGGCGCGCCCCGAATCGCGATCGCCCACTACTCGTCTCCCCTTTCGCCGCCAAAAGTTTTTCAGATCAATCCAATCTCGGGCGCCTTGGCTCTGATGAAAGAGAAAAAATCGCCAAGCCTGAATCCGGCCTTGTACCAAACCGAGCTTCGCATGGTGAAAGCGCGCGACGGCAAAGAAATTCCGATTCACATGGTGTACCGGAAAGACCGGAAGGCAGGACAACCGCAACCGACGCTGCTTTACGCATACGGCTCGTATGGGTTCACTTATCCCTCTGCTTTCAGCGAAACCCTGTTCACCTTACTGGACCGTGGTTTCATCTACGTCAACGCCCACATCCGGGGCAGCGATGCCCAAGGCGAAGCATGGTACAACGACGGAAAAATGATGAATAAGAAAAACACGTTCAACGACTTTGTCGACGTGTCTGATTATCTGATTCAGGAAAAATGGACGACGCCCCAACTGCTGGCCATTCGCGGTGGCAGCGCCGGTGGACTGTTGATCGGTGCTGCTTTAAATCAAAAGCCCGAAAATTTTCGCGCGGCGATTGCGGAAGTTCCTTTCGTGGATGTGCTGACGACGATGCTGGATCCAACCATTCCACTGACCACGCAAGAGTACCTGCAGTGGGGAAATCCCAATGAAGAGGCCGCATATCAATACATGAAAAGCTACTCCCCTTACGACAACATTCAACCCAAGTCCTACCCGGCGATTTACGTTCAAACCGGTATCAATGACCAACAGGTTTCGTACTGGGAGCCAACTAAGTGGGTGCAGAAGCTTCGCGACCTCAACCGATCGAAACATCCGATCCTGATGAAATGCAATATGGGTGCGGGTCACGGCGGCGCTTCGGGCCGCTACACCCATTACGAAGAATCCGCCGAAAAATTCGTTTTCCTGATCAAAGAATTGGGCGCCCCACGAGATCTCAAATCAAAATAAGCGAGCGCGTGAGATAAATTCAACATAAAGGAAATCGAGATAAAACCGCCTCATTTTGAAAATCGCCCCTCAAATAGCTTCAGGGTCGAGCTGGATCATCCGATTGTTTGAGTGCTGGACGTTTATCGAGAGGTGAAAAGATGGCCGAATCTCGGAAGTTAAAAATAGGTAGCCCCGCGCCCGACTTCGAGTTCACGTTAACTCGTGGCAACGCCATGGCGCTTTCGCAAATTGCAGAAAAAGGCCCGGTCTTGGTCAATTTTCTAAAAGGCGGATGGAACGCGCAATACCTGAATTACATCCGCAATCTTCGGCGCTGGCAAAGCAGTCTCGGAAAGAAGAATGTCACGCTGGTCGTCATATCAAACGACTCGATTGAAGTGCTGCGCGAAGTATCTAAAGCCCACACCATTGATTTTTTATTCGGTAGCATCGTCGATGCGAAAACATTTGAAAGCTTTGGCATCGAATTGCAGTCCGGAAATGATTTCACCAAACCCACGACTTTTCTGATCGAAACGGATATGAGCGTGCGCTTGATTTTAGACGAACAGCGAATGGAACAAGCCACCGCAATTCTTGCGACCACAAATAAAACTGCAGCTTAAGCGTGCTGCCTTCGGTTTTTTGATATCACTCAGGCCAGACTGAAGTAAAAAAACAAAGAGGAACCGTATGGGTTCCTCTTTGTCATTTATTGGATCTCAGAATTTCTATGGGCTCAGAGCCTCCAAGCTAAGCGGCAGAAAGATTGAGTGACCGAGGAGAGGTCTTCATCTGGTGACGTCGATCTGACTTTTTCATCAGCATTCGCTTCATGGCGTGGGTGGCCTCGTAAACCGCCGTGCGGAAGTCATGAGACGCACGATGCGTTTTGAGATACTGTTTCGAAGCCGCCGACTTGATCATAATTTCGCAGACAAAGTGGGGCTTTCGGTTTTGGACGCGGTGGCGATCTTCATCCACCGTCACGCGCAAGTGCACGTCGCGATCGTTTTTCATGAAAACGTCGACCAGGTCCAAGGCTTCTTTTTGAAGGAAATCATCCATGCTTTCTGTTTTTTCGAATCCCTTCGTGAAAAATTCTGCCTTCATAACTATCTCCTTTGTAGGGCTTCATTCTCGCGCCGATGGCGAAAAAGAAATATTCGATAGTTTCGAAGCATGTATTCAATTTATTGAAGTGGTATTTGAGGACGAAATTTAGAAGAGATTTACAGTACTTGGAGCGTAAAGTTATTTTAATAGCAGGGATTGCAATTTTCAATCATGAAAGATCGGTCCAGATCATGATGATGCTCAGGACCTGGACTTTTGAAAACCGAAGATTATTTATTTCCTTGATCAGCGATTTCATCCAAACGGATTTTGAAATCACCGTCTTCTTCAAGCACTCGGCGCATGAGCTTCACGGCCTTGTACACATCAGAAACGGTCGCTTTTCCGATTTGCCCTGGAGCTACAACCCCAAGCTCGTCGCTGGAGATGCGCACGTTGACGGACATGACGTCCTCGGCAACAGCTGAAGGAACGATGCTCGGAATGAATTCACCGAGAACCCAGCGCTGAACGAAAATTTCTTTCTTCATGCGGTTGAACATCTTCGCTTGATTATTGACGTTTTTTTCATCCAAGAAATCACGAATCTGAGTGCCCTTCGTTTCCAGAAAATCGCCTTCTGACTGATTTCCATTGTTGGCGTAAAGATCAGGCAATCCCATCATGTAGCGCTCGGGATGAACTTCGACAAATCTTTGCAAAGCCACGGCAATCGAATTCGCTGACTGTCCACGCAAGGCTTCTAATGCCTCGGGTCCTAGGATCGTTTCCATCACGAAGCTTGCGCTATTGTAAGTTCCATTTTGCGGGAACACCGATTGAAACTTAGGATTTTTCGAAATCGATTGGGGAACGCCCAATTGCGATTTCGTTCGAATCTTTTGAATGTCACTGCTGCTCATTGTGCCTTGTTGCCATTCATTGCGATTCACCAAATTCAAGAATTTGCCAACTGCTTTGTCTTTGTTCGACGTCAGCAGCATATCCAGATTGTGGTTTTGCTTCGTCGAAATCCAGTTGTAACCAGCATCGCCTTTGGATTGCGAATTAAAGTTTTCGAGAATGTAGTACTCGACCTGGTTATCCTGATTGTACTTGCTCACGTAAGTGCGCGATCCACCAGAGCGGTCCTCACCAGACGCCGCAACCGATGCATGGCCGCCAAGCTTAATTTGGTAGAAGGTCGTCGTCATGCGACCGCGAAATTCGTGATCGATTCGCTTTTGTCCGTCGCTCTTAGAGGCATCTGCCAAAGCAATTTTTTCGGCTTTTGAAGCTTGCTTTAACAACTCTTGTGGCAATTCCAAATTGTCCTTTACGGGATTGAAAATGCGCAGGAATGCCAGTTTTTTGATGTTCTGGAAAATTTGCTCCAATGCATCCATCGCCTCTGGAGATTGCGTGTTGAATCGATAGATCACCATCATTGTATCCGTCGGGTGATCTTTAAAGATCACGTCACTGGATGAAAATGAGAAATCAAGTCCGATTGAAAAAGCGTTACCCAAAGCGCCGGAAAGGATTCGACCGATCAAGGATTGCTTGATTCCCCCATTGATCGCCAAAGATCCATTATTGATCACACCCATAAAGCGAGTGATTAGATCTTTTTCGCTCTGACGGTAGAATTCTGCCAAGAACAGGCCCTTTTTCTCGACACCGATGCTACCGAAAGCTTTTAGCTGATGTTCGATCTTTTCAAAGTGAGGAACAAGACCCAAGTCGCCCTCGATTTCGATGCGGACGGTTTCGCCGACGCCGACCTTCTGGAGCACTTCTTTGGAATCACGAGGAACCTGATTGATCCATTTCACGCGTGACAGCAAGGCGTCTTTTTTGGCGTTGGCGCCATCAAATGTTTTCGCGAAGGTGATGCGAACAATCGCTTTCGCACTGATTGCTGTCTCGGTCGAGGAAAGTTTGAAGCTGTAAGTGTCCGTACGCAACTGTTGACCAGCAACGTTTGTTGGCTCGACCATACGCTCGAAACCAACATTGGTGCGCAAGTATTTCATCAGATCGACACCAAGATCGATCGGGACGGACATACGAAGCTTCGCAATTTCTTTCTTCCAACGTGGAACTGGCTCCTTCTGCCCGTTTGGCATCTCCATCTCAACGGTTGCATTTAGCGTCGACTCGATTCGCGACTGAAGAGCTTCCGCATTTCCGATAATCTTTTTAGCCGAATTCATCAGCTCAGAATCATCCGAAACAACCTGAACATAGGTCGATTGCGCATCTTGCTGCTCTTGCGGCGTCATCGCACGCGGAGCTTGATCCTGTTGCGCCAACTGCGCTTGTGCCTGAGCCAGACTGGCCGAAGACAAAATCAGGGCCACCGACAGGGCACTTCGAGAAAGGCGAGAAAAAGTATTCATAAAGTCTCCATTTCTATCATCCCAGAAGGCAGGGGCAAAAAGCTCGCCAAGCAAAAGCCCCACAAATCTCTTTTAGAGACAGTACAGCCAAGCCGCGCCACCCAACTCTCCTAAATGCCGTAAATTGTTGCCCCCTGATCAACCCCTAGACACTCAACCGCCAGCCCAATTCGCAGCACGGTCAAGCTTTTGTGAGCCCCGAGACTTGGGCTTTGCGCTTGAGACTTGGGCTTTGCGCTTGAGGGCTCGGGGTTCGGGGAGGTTCTGTCTTCGCAGGCGCGCGGCCGTGGTCTTTCGCTTCGCATGTTATCAGTGGCCGCTTCGCGATCCTGATTGGGTACAATCAGGATCCCTTTCTGGGGAGGGACTTTGGAAGAGGGTGGCTCAATTTCGGGAGAGGAGGAATAGGCAGATCATCGTGAGTGAGGCGCGTCGATCGGTTTCGAATTTATTATTATTTAGCCGATCGAGATTTGAAGCGTAGCGTTTCGTTGAAATATTATTTGACGAGATTTTCGGGCTCTAGATTTCCCGTGTATTGAATTTAAATTTTCATTTTGAAATTTTCTTAGAAATTCGAATTTT
>CBIHNW010000013.1:0-136441 GCA_966211795.1 uncultured Bdellovibrio sp.
ATTAAAAACCCCCCGCGACCGCGCCCCCCAGAGCCAAGGTTGACCCCAAACCCAAAGCGAACCCCAATCCCGAACCCACACCCCCCGTTTGGACGCTGGCTAAAACTTTGTCGGTCTGACTTCGTCTTAAGGGAGAGCCGACAAGGAGCTTGCTGACAAAACTGTTGGCAGGGTCCCCACCTCCAGAAACGCATCCCTGCGTTTAAAGGTGGAATCTGGATTGCTTCAGTAGGGCCCTATGCGACAGAAATTCTCTCATCACCAAAACCGCAGCTTGCTCCGCTCTCTTCTTTCAATTTGCTTTATGACTCTGCTCTTTCAAAGCCAGGCCCAGGCTGCGGACTCTGAAAGCCTGCAAAAGCAAACGGCGCAGAAGCTTCATTGCCAGGCGGCCATTGGATCAGATTCAGGCCAGAGCCTGGTCTGCTTTCGCGATGATGTGATGGATGCCGGTTTGGCAACCGAGACCCGCGGCTGTTCGGTGCGCTTGTATGATTTGGAAAGTCAGCAATTTGTTGGTTACCGCAACAGCGAAAAACTGGATCCAAAACAAATTCTGCTGGTCCCGCAGACATGCAAAGACGGTGGCCTTGAGGCCATTCTGCAATGGCCGATTGATGAGTCCACCACCTTGGAATCTTATCTGCGTTCGGCTTACTCGCGCGTGGCTCAGGTTTATGATCTTTCGCCCAGGCATGCGAACGCGATTTCAAACCTGATCTCTGAGATCAATGCGAGCAACGCCCGCATGGCGCAAGCACCTGGCAGCAAGGAACTGAATCCAAGCGGCGGCGGCCTTCGCTCGGCAGCTCCTCAGCAATACCCACAGAATAGCAAGCACGCCACGGTTCGAGTGTTTTTTGGAACGGATCGCAAGTTTGTTCCGGGCCATCCACCCGCCGAAACTTTTTCGAATGATCGCGCGCCGAAAGAGCAAGTGACCTTGGGCGTGACCGACGTCAGCATCCCTGCCAATCATAAATTTGGAAATCTAGAGCTTCCCTCGGTCTTCAACATTCAGATCACCCCGGATCCGGACCGCTACGTCGTGGTGAAGAGCATCGTCCGCCTGGACGCCAAATCTTTTCAGCAACTGCTCGCCCGCCGCGTGGAAAAATCCCCGCGCAAAGATTTGTTCGTCTTTGTTCACGGCTACAACACCAGCTTCGAAGAAGCTGCCCAGCGCACCGCCCAGATGGCCTATGACTTGAAATTTCCGGGCGCGCCGGTGTTCTACAGTTGGCCCGCCGAAACCTTGCTTCGTTACGCCATCGCTGAAAAAAATGTCGAGTGGAGTCTTCCGCATCTGATCACATTCCTGCGCGAGATTTCGCAAAAAAGTGGGGCCCTGGAAATTCATCTGATCGCCCACAGCATGGGAAACCGCGCACTCACCAATGCGCTCAATACCCTGGCCTTGCAGAAAAGTCTCAAGCCACAAGCTTTTCAGAATGTGATTCTGGCCGCCGCCGACGTCGATCAATTGTTTTTTGCGCAAATCGAAAACCGCATTCGCTCGATGACGAAAAACTTGACCCTGTACACTTCGGATAGCGACAAAGCCTTGCAAATTTCCGCACGTATTCACAAGGTCGCGCGCGTCGGCCAAGCCGGTGCCGACACGTTCACCGCTCCGGGCATGGACACGATTGATGCCAGCGCCGTCGACGCTTCATTTTTAGGACATTCGTATTATGGCGATAGCCCAAGCGTGGTGGATGATATCGAAAAGCTGGTGATGTTTTCGTTGCCGGTCAGTCAAAGATCATTGGACGCCAAGCTCACTTCGGCGGGACAAACTTTTTGGCAAATCCCTAATCCGCTCCCGACACTGAGAACCTCTTCACAGCCGGAGCCTTAATTTCAAACCGTCAGGGCTCTTCCGGACTGAAGCTTTCGCCCTCGGTCGCCGCCAAAATATCCTGCGCTTGCCAGTTCGGAAGGTCTTCGACCAATTCTGCTAGCAGGGCATCGAAAGTCTGCCGGGCGAGCTCACGACGTTCGGAATCTCGAGAGGTCACACCATTGGCAAGCTCTCGCCAATCCGGAGACAGCGTCAGGCGACTTCGCAAAGCGGTGGTGAAGAGGTCAATCCAAGTGGGTTGACTGAACGTAAAATTCAAAGCCAGCGCCTCGCCCTCGGCCTCGGTGCTGTGCCAAAACCCGCGTGGCACAAAAAGCATCGAGCCGGGTTTCAAAACGATTTCCTGTGCGTCCTTTGGCATTTCGCTCGGCATTTCCGGCGAAGCATAGGATTCAAGCTCGGGGTCCATCGGCTGACCGATGGTGTAGCGCTGGGTGGGATTTTCCACGTGCAAATTGGGCGCAAGCTTCCACTTTTTAATTCCCTGCAGCTGCAGCACGAAATTAATATTTTGATCAAAGTGCGCCGCGGTCCCCTTGCCATTCGGAGTTGCGTAGACCATGCACCGGGCATGGGTCGACATCGGAAGCCCCAGATCACGCGCTAAAGCCTGAAGCCACTCGTTGAGCAGTGGCGATAGGATTTGCACGTTATTGAATAGCAAGGCCATGCGATTGGCGAAAAGCTTTCTAGCGTCCGCGGCCGAAGCATTCACCGAACTGGACTCGTCCGCTACGTCTGGCAAATGCACCTGAATGGGATGCGGCCAAGAATTCAGAAGTGCATTCAGGGACTGCAGGAAAGGAAGCTGGGTGATCTCACGAATGCTCGCATCCAAGTCGTGAACGAAGAACGGCTCGTGTGGCCAGGTCTCGGATAAAAATTCATGAACATCGGAAGGCTGGATCAGCGCGGAAAGGCCCATTTTTTTCATGAGATTTTTCTAACAGTTTCCGGGGGGATACTCACGTTGAAAGTTGGATCGGAAAAAGCTTTCAGATATGACCAGCGCTTCACCAGGCTTTTCAGCCATTTTCAGCGCTGAGGGTGATTCGCATTAGCGCCATCCGAATGAGCGGGAGGACTGGGTTTCATTGGAATCTGATCGTATTGTTCGGCGATTTTTTCGATGCGACCGCTTTTGACCAGCACCTCGGCCGCGTCTTTGATTTTCTTGAATATCTTTTTATCAAGTGATGGCATCACGTGCAACCAGAGGGTCTTTTTTCCGAGGTTCAAGGCCTTGACCTCATCAATTTTAATTTTCGCTTTTTTGTCGAGCAAACGCCAAAATCCGACGGGGCTGCAGAAGCCGCGCACCCGACCCATTTTCATAACTTCCATTCCTTGTTCAAAGGACTGCACATTCAGCCACTGAATACTGCTTTTGCCTTCTAGCTCTTTGCATCCACTGATGACTCGCGCCAATTTGATCGGGCCATCCAATTCTTTTTTGTCTTTGATGGCTTGGTTCGCTAGCGTAAAAACGGCCGACTCGAATTCGTAAAGAAAGATGCGTTCGTCATGAAGATCTTCGGTGGCCTTGGTCTGCGTGAGCAAAAGCATGTCGACCGTGCCTGAACGAAAGAGCTCCACCGCGCGCAGAATCGGCACCATTTGCACGTCCATGCGAATTCCGGATTGTTCGCTCAATGCTTGCACGATCTCGTAATGAAATCCTTTCTTCTGTCCATTCTCTTCCCACGCCAAAGGCTCTTTGTTAAACAAAGCGACCTTCAACGTCTGCGCCGAGCAAATTTCCAAGCTTGAGAGAAAGCAAATTAGAATGAGAGACAGAAACTTCACACTCAATTGAATCGCCTTTCGATATCTCCTGGTGTCTCTCTGGACGTCTGTCTTGTCACGCCGATTCGCCAAGGGGTCACTGATCTTTGCAAGTTGCCAAGTTTTCTCTCCTATATTCAATCGTTCCGGTTGTTGAAATCAACATATTGTTCAAGCCGCAGGACTTTCCTATCTGGTAATCCGGACCGGTTCGCTTTGGCTCCAAAATCGATTGGCAGGCCTTTTGTATTCTGGCTTTCGCGGAAGCGGATGTTTGCTGTTTTGAAACCACCCATCAATTTGAAGGAGCCTTAAAATGAATAATTTTCGATGGATTCTCTCGGGTCTGTGTTTGGTCTCACTCTTCGGCTGTAAAGATTTTGGCGGAACATTTTCCGTGCAGAAAAAAATCACCTTACTGAAGGACGTGCAAAACACGAACAACAGTTGGGATGAAGAAACCGAGGAAGATCCCAAAGTCGAAATCCAACCGGGCTCATATTCTGGAAAGTTGATCATTCAGAGCAAAAAATCAATCGGCCTGCGCGTTGATGTCGCCAAGCGAAATTCACCGACCTTTACTTTCAAAACCGATAAAAATCTCAAAGACTTGCACAGTGGCGACCACATCCAAATTTCCGCCTCGAAAAGCGGTCAACCTTACGATGTCGATGGCATCTACACCTCGGAAACAACGTCCTCGCCCACCGAAAGCGGCACCGAATCCTGCACCTTCGTGACGCAAGAGTACCGCTGCCACGAACAAACCACTCCCCAAACTTGTGAAAACGTCCATCACTGCAATCCCCACGACTCCACCCAATGCGTCGACCAAATGGTCTGCACCGGCGGCGAAACCCACTCGGTCTGCGGCATGGAAGACATCACCCACAACGGCCAACACTGGGTCGAGTTCTACTATAACACCACCACCGACCGCGTAAACCTAGCCCTCGTCTCGGGCGGCGAAGCCCTCGCCCAATTCGCCGGCTCAGATTCGAATTCCAACAAGATCTACACTCGACAGGACGCATGCCAGTAGGCAGGCGTCGCGCCGCGGGCTTGGGCTTTTGCGTGGGCTTTTGCGTGGGCTTTTGCGCGGGCTTGTGCGCGGGCTTGTGCGCGGGCTTGTGCGCGGGCTTGTGCGCGGGCTTGTGCGCAGGCGTGGGCTTCTGCGCGCAGGCGCGGTTGGGATTTTATTCTTCGCATGCGGAATCAGACCGCTTCGCGACCCAGCTTGAGTCCAATCAGGGTCTCCTTTTTGGGAGTAGGATTGGCCAAGCCTTTACCCTCATAGCGCCTGAAGGCTCGAATTCAAGCTATGAGTTTCCTGTTTTGCTCGGGTCTTCTTTGCATTGGTAGGTTTTGGCTTTTTCTTTTTGTGCTTCTCGCGTTTGGTCCAATTATTGGCTTCGAAAAAATTCTTCACGATGTAACTTCGAACATTCTCAAAGTCTGATCCCCAGGCAACGATGCGCGTGAAGGGGCGAAGGGTGAAAAGTTTGGTTTTGAGCCCGGGATTGGCCTTTTTGATTCCCATTGTGAGTTTAGAAGTAATGGCTCTGATAAATCGGACGTAATCTTTGCGGTCTCGCACTTGGATCAAGAAGTGAATGTGATTCCAATTAATAGCGATGTCGTAGATATGGATATTAAATTTCTTCGACATATTTTGAATGAGCAATTGAAGTCGTTGATTGCTGGGCTTAAACACACTTTTTAATTCAGATTTTAAAATAAGATGTGTGGGAGATTTGAGTGAAAGCGGACGCTTGGATTTTCTTTTGCCTTTTAACTCTTCGCCGCCAAAAGTCTTTTTGTAGTCTTGAATAAATCCAAATTTGATCTGTCGCATTTTCTTACTCTATCCTTTCTGCATTCTCAAACTAACTTTGACGAATGAGTGTTCTCGTTCTCGAATTCACTCTGCACTCTGCATTTCTCACTTTTCATTCCTTACTCAAACGAAAGTGAGTTTTATATAACACATGATTTTCCGAGGATTTTTATGAGAGCTTGCAAACCCAAGCGAGATCTCGTTTTAGAAGCGTCAGGACCCTTCGCCCCAGCATAAAAATTCGAATTTCTAAGAAAATTTCAAAATGAAAATTTAAATTCAATACAGGGAAAATCTAGAGCTCAAAAAGTACGTCAAATAAAATTCAGTGAAACGCTCTGCTCCAACAAACCACCGGCTACACTCACACTCAAATGTTCTTGAACCTATTGGCCTTCCCATCGCTACATGAATGCCAACCTCTCCTCTCCTCTCGGCGGCTAGAGTTTTGACAGGGGCTGGCGATTGGCTTTGGGGTGACTTGATGTGGGTGTGCTTTCTGCTATAGGCGGTCTGGGGAATGCATCGGTCTTGCAGAGATTGATGTCATGGTTTCTCGACTGGCGTGGTTGATTTTAGGTTTGATCTGGGGGCTTGGAGCTTTGGCGCCGAAGTGGGCCTGGGCTACGTCGAATGAGGAGTTTGTTTCTTGGCGTGTGGGACAGGCCGAGGGTTCGCTTGCGGCCATCGGGTATCTCGATTGGCTCTTTACGTCGGCCCAGTCCGTTGCTGAAAAAAATGCCGCTGTCGGGACCGTTCTCAGTTTTGAAATTTTCGACCGATCGTGGTCGGCTTCTGAGAAAGAATCAAGGGCACCCGGTGATTTGGTGGCAACGTTCCTGCAAACGGTCTCGCTTCGTCACCGAGCCCAAGGCACCCGTCTCCGTGCGGACAACAGCGCCGAACAGAGTTGGCTTCAATCCTTGCTCGGGAGCAAATCCGAGCAAAGCCTGCAGGCCGATCGCGTCTGGCAGAACCTAGAGGTCCATCCCGACTTCGAATTCCTGAAAGCCGAAGTCGTCCGTTTGAATTCCAATCTGCAAGAAGAAATTTCGGACCCCCGACTGGTGAACCGCGCCTCGATCGCCTTCAAGAGTGGACAAACCATGGCTCTGCGAAGGACGCTCTCGTTCTTTCGAACCGAAATGCACATGAAAGACCGGGCCTCGCCAGGGCTTGATGAAATTCAAAACTTGAGCCGGAACATTCAAGACTTGGAAAAAAGGATTTCTAAAATTGCGGATCTTTTGGAACAAGGTCCGACACACGTTTCAGAAGTCGCGCGACTGATGAGGGACTATCAAGAAGCTTTGATCAAAATATCTTCCTCCAGCGCACTGGAGCCGTCGGCGTGGGTTCGCCTTGGAGTTCTGAAACCAGATCCAGCGCAGCGAATACATGTGCTCCGGACCCTGCGTGCAAGCGCCGAAAATTTCAGTCGTCTTATCCGCGAAGAGCTCGCGCGCCTGCATCTGGACTTTATGGTCTTGCCGAATCAACAAACAAACCATACGTGCAAAGATATCTACCAGCATGGTCATGGATCAGCGTCGTTCTAGCGATGAGCCACTGACTTTGGTTCGGACTTTGAAAGAGTCCTATTGGAGATATATTTTTTCACGCAGGGAGCAAATTGCGCATGGCGAGTGATCAAAACTTTGTCAGTCGATTGGCATTTTTTGTCGCGTTTTTGGTGTTGGGTCAAGCCAGCGCCGAGGGCGGACTTCATCCGGTTCGCCCATTGCCGACGACGGCCTTTGCCGCCACCCAGAAGGATCAGCGCCTCACTCTTTTAACGTCCGGCCTGTCCAGCCTTCGCAAAAGATTGCAACTGATCGCCTCGGCCACCCAAAGCATCGAGACTGAATTTTACATTTACCAAAACGACCGCGTGGGCCGCCTGTACACGCAGGCCTTGGTTGAGAAAGCTCGACAAGGCGTCCATGTTCGAATTCTCTTAGATCGCAGTTACGGATCGCCCAATCTCAATCTGGTCGATGCCGCGGTCCTTGCACAAAATGGAATCGAAGTTCGGTACTACAACCCGGCCTCGTGGAACGTGGTCAAGGGCAACCACCGCAATCACCGCAAAACCTTGATTGTCGACGGTCGCAGCGCCGTGATCGGCGGCCGCAACATGGCCGAAGATTTTTTCGGTTTTCACCCTGAATACAATATGCTGGACACGGATGTGGCGATCGAAGGCTCTTTGGTTGGGCCCATCCAGGAAAGTTTTGAAAACTTTTGGAAGTCGAATTTCACCGCCCGTGCCGAAAGAGAAGAGCCGCCTGCAGTGGAGGACTTTGGCCTCCAGTCCAATTCGGTGATGTGGTCCCTCGCTGAAGACCAGAAAATAGCCAAGTTCAAAAGAGCGCAGAAAGATTACCTGGCGAAATTGTCGCTCGCCAAACAGCTCGCCACACCTTCGAATGAAGACGCACAGACGCTCGCGCGCGTTACAAAATATGGCGACCTTCTTTTGCAAAACGAGACTTCGGGCATTTGCAATGAGACGTACTATTTCTCGGATCTGCCCGGCGATTCCAAAGAATCGCGCGTTGTTTACCAACAGGTCAGCCAATTTTTAGCGACGGCCAGGACGACGGCGATCGTTGAATCTCCATTTTTTCTCAAAACGGAAAAGGACAATATGTTCCGAAGGGCCTTGTCGCGAAACTTGCATCTTGAAATTCTCACCAACTCGTTTTTCTCGGCCGATGTCAGCTTCTCAATTGCTCCCTTTCACAGCTTTGCTCGGGAACTGGCGGCGGCCGGCGCGCATTTCTTCGTTTACGAAGGAGACTCGCCCAGATGGTTGGATTTCGCCAACCCCCTGGCCAAGGTCACCCGCTGGGGCACGCATGCCAAAACAATGGTGCTAGATGAAGATGCGATTTTGATCGGATCGTTTAATATGGATCCCCGCTCGGCTTTCCACAATTCTGAACTGGCCATTGTTTGCCGGAACAATCCGCAGTTGGCGGCAGGCCTCAAGCTGGATATGGAAAAAAGAAAATCGATCACCATTCCATTGAATGACCAGGGAGTGCCGGCCGATGGCCGACCTTTGCTCTTCAATGCCGATCGAAATAAAAGATTCTGGTATTATATCAAAAGACCGTTTGCGTACTTGTTTGCACCGCTTCTGTAGTCGGGAAAATTGTTTTGCGCGTTTTCTTGAACAGAACTGGCAGCTGCCAATCGCGCGAGAACAAAAGCGATGTCAAAAGTTTTTTTTAAGAAACGCCGCCGGTCTTGGAACCTGTCAATTTCGAATTTCCGAATCGATGACCATTTTCAATTCTGATAATGGCAATTGCGCCGCTCGCCACTTGCCATTGATCAAAAGACCCGGCACCGATTCCGAAAATCCCGATCGTTTCAGTGCAGCCAAGTCTTGGTTGAGCGCTTCCTTCTTTTTTCGTTGCAAAAGACAGGTGCTGAACGCGTCTTTGCTGAGTCCGATGTCGCTGGCAATTTGAATCAGTCCCGAGGCATCCTGCGCCGGGTGCAAAACGAAAGCGTCATGGTAAGCCCAAAACCGATTTTGTTCTTGGGCGCAGTAACTGGCTTCAGCCGAAGCTCGCACCAAGGAATTGTCGGGTTCATTCAAAGAAAAGTAATAGCGCACGCGAACTTGGTCTTTGTATTGGTCTTTCATTTCGGCCAGTCGCTTTTCCGCTTCTTTGCAATAGGCACAGTGGTAATTCGAAATCAGCGTCAGCTCGACCGGGGCCGAGCGCGGGCCTTGCGATGCCAATTCGTTATTTGCAAGTTGGCCCTGCTTTTCCTGAGGCACCATTAATTTCCATTCGATACGGGCTTGCTGGCGGTCCTTCTCGGGCCGAGCTTTCAAAATCTCGCGAATGCGATCTTCGGTGGCCCTTTTTTTCAGCCGGAATTTTTGCTGCTCCATTTCGTCGAGATCCGATTGAATGGCCGCGTTCACCTGAGATTCAAGAATCGGTTCGCCATCAACCACGGCGTAGATCGGATCCGTTTTTTTCAAAAACGAATGATCTTTCAACAAAGGATGCGCCGAATAGCCAATCCCAAACCCAACAATCCATCCTGCGATCCCGATCCACAACGCTGTTTTCTTCATTGATGCGACCCTTTTTTCCATTGCCGTTCATGAGCCTTCTTGCTGCCGTTAATTCGCGATGGATCCGCCGCTGTAAGCGCCAAGGCCGATCACCGTACCGTTCACCGTCAAGACACCGCCATTGCGATAAACCGAAGTTCCCGCGCTGAGATTCAACGTCTTCATGATCGCCGCAAATCCCGCCATGTTCAAGGATCCCGACGTCACCGCAACCACATCGCTGGCAGAAGGATAACTCAAAGCCGTGGTCAGAGTCACGCCGGCTAGATTGGCGACGGTTAAACTGGATGTGGAAGAACCCGTTTGCGTGAAAGTCTGCGCGGTTGTGCCATTCAACGTCAGCACGGCCCCATCGCTAGCGGTCATCGCTCCCAAATTGAAATTTCCTTTTACGTTCCACGTTCCGGTGTAATAAAAAATCGAGTTTAAATAGCCCGGCGTATTTCCGACGGACATATTGCCCATGACCGTGACCGGATTCAGGTTGAGCAAGCGGAACTTGTAGCCATTGTCGGCATAGTGTTTGGCATCGAGACTTTGCATCACAAATCCGGACGGCGCATCGATGGTGACCACGGTGGTGGGAAGACCCGTTCCCGTCTGACTGTATTTGAAAACAAAATTCGCTAAGGCGGTGAACGAAGTTCCGGCCGCGACCCGCACGGCCGTCAGACTGGCATTATTGAGGCCCACAAATATCAGATTCCCGCTCGGTGGGGTGAAAGTTCCGGCGTTCAAATTTAGATTTGTCAATTGCAGGTCCGTGGTTCCGCCAGCGGCCGCAAACGTTCCGGACGTTTTGTTGATTTTCACTCCGGCGGCCCAGCCACCGGTCTCGTAGCTGTAAGTCTGATTGCCGGTTCCGTTTAAGACCAGCGCATCCAAATCTCCACTGTTGGCGCTAGCTCCAATCTTCAGATTTCCTTTGATGTTCCAAGTGCCTTGAACCGCCGCCAACTTATCACCGACCACGCTGTTGCCTTGAGTGAAGTCACCCAAGACATTCACCGCATTCAAAGTTTTGAAATTGATAACATCTGTCGCTCCGCCGACCGTGTTGTAAACCTGGACGTTATTGAAATTCGTATTGGCGGGAACATCGATCGTTTGGGTCGCGGTCACGCAGCATCCGGTCATCAATCCACGCTCAAAGCTGACCGTTCCGTTCGAGTGATTGAAAGTGGCCGACGCTCCCAAGGTGATAATCGTAGCGTCACCCGTCGCGGAACCGTACTCCGGCAAAGCTTTTCCAAGCGTTAAGACTCCGCCCGGCGCCGTGAAGGTGCCGTTCGAGATGGTGACGGGTCCCGTGATTTCCATATTTGTGGCCGCCGCTCCGACAAAGGTTCCCCCCGCCTGAGTCCAGCCGCGTTTTCCAACCGTCAACACGTTGCCGGCTGATTGCGTGAGTGTGCCCGTGTAGCCCGAAATGACTTTCACGCCTTTCACGGTCACTGCGCCATCAATGCTCACATTGCAATTGGCACCGCAGTTGGCACTGTCGAAATAAGGATAATCATTGGTCGAAGGGACCACTCCGCCTTGCCAATTGCCGGCGGTGCTCCACTTTCCATCACCGGCAGAGCCCGTCCAATTGTAGGCGTAAGTGGAAAATCCTGGACAGTTGACCGTGCCATTATTGACCACCGATCCGTAACTGACCCGGCCGCCGTTGCAATTCAAAGTCGTGCCCGCGCTGACGGTCAAGGTGCTGGTCACGCTGAAAACGTAACCGCTGACGTTCAAAGTCCCGTTCAACAAAGTGAAATTGCTGCCGGCATCCTGAAAGATTTGATCGGTGACCATGCTGACCTGCGCGCCGCCGGATTTATCGATCGTGAAAAGACCCGACGTTCTTTTTCCCTGGCTGGTCAATCCGAGATTGGCCGAAGTTGCGCCCTTCATTTTGATGGCGGCCGTTCCCTGATAGCCAAAAGTGTCGTAATTGACGTCCCCGTAGACTTCGAAGGTTCCCGTATTGACGTTCGCACTTGCGGCCGAGCCGCTGTTCAAGGTCAAATTTCCGTTGACCGTCATCGTGCCCGCGATCGTGTAATTGTTGGCATTCGACGTCAGGTCGACATTGTTGTAAGCGACCGTTCCCGGAGTGATCGTGTACGACGCTCCGGAAACTTGGCCATAAAAATTCACTGTCGAAGTGCCCGCGTTCAAAGCCCCCGAGCTCCACTTCCAATTGTATTGCGCGAGCAAGGTGCCCGATAAATTGACCGTGCCACCAGTGGATAGAAATTCAATATCCAGAATTTTCGCCGTTGAAACTCCGGACAGATTTTGATCTGCAGAGCCTGAGATTTTCAACAAAGCCGATCCGAATTTTCCGTACGAGGAAAAAACGACATCGCCCTTGGCCTGAATCGTACCCGTGTTCACCGATCCTTGAGTCGCATGGCCATCCGAGAAAGTCAGAGCCCCAAGCACCGTCATGGTGCCGGATGAGAGCGACAAAGAGCCACCGGCTCCGGTGAACGTGACGTTGGCGTAATTCACGTTTCCTGGCACCACCGTGGTGAACCAGTTGTAAGGAACATTCAGTATCAATGTCGAGGTTCCGGCGTTCACCGTACCGGAGGTGTAGGTGTAATTGCCCTGCAACATGATAGGTCCGAAGAGAGAGACCGTGCCGCCCGTCGAAGCGATTTCAATTTTTGGAAAATAGGCGTTGCTGATGCCGGTCACGCTTTGATTCGAGGATCCTTTTACTTTCAACAAAGTTGTTCCGATTTTTCCGGTGCCGGTGTTGATGATGTCCCCGTAAGCTTCAATCGTGCCGCCACTGACAGCTCCCGGAGCCGCCGTCGGCTGACCATCATGAAACTCGAGCTGACCGTAGACCGACATGGTACCCACCAGCGTGGTCACCGTATTGTAACCAGAGAACGTCACGTTTCCGTAACTGATCGTGCCCGGAGTGACGGTCGAGGTTTCATTGAAATTGGGATCAAAAATCAAAGTCGATGTGCCGAAATTCACCGTTCCGGATGTGTAAGTGTAATTCCAGTGAACCTCGACGTTCCCCGAAAATCCAACGGTGCCGCCCGTCGAAGCGATCTCCATGTTCGGAATGTAAGCGCCGGTGATGCCGGTCACGGTTTGTGACGTGGAACCCGCGATTTTGACCAGCCCTGTTCCTTTTTTTCCGAGGTTGGCGGCGACGATATTTCCTTTGGCGGCAACGGTGCCGGTGTTGATCGCACCTCCGACCGTATCATTCAAGGTCAGTGTTCCTAACACGGTAACGGTGCCGGTGATGACCGCTATCGAATTTGGGCCGCTGAAAGAAACGTTGTTGAAATTGCTGGCCCCTGCCGAGAGATTTTGCACGCCGTTCGTTGAGGCATCGAAAATCACGCTGCCGGAATTGGCGTTGAAAACTCCGGTGCCGGAAAGGGTCATATCTTTTGCCACGGTCAGCACGCCACTGGTTGCCGTGAAAGTCCCGGCGCTCAAGGCCCAAGGTCCGTTCAGCGTGATCGCCGAATCCCCGCCCTGAAAAGTCCCGGCTGCCTGGGACCAACCCGTTGACCCCACCGTCATCGTCACGCCGCTGGATTGCGTGATCGTCCCGGTGTAGCCGCTTTGAATCCGGATTCCCTTGACGGTGATCGACGTGTTGATCGTGACATTGCAATTGGCGCCCGTGCAAACCGAGTTGAAAATCGCGACGTCGGTGGATCCCGGAATGGCATTGTTGGACCAATTCCCGGCATCATTCCATAAATTATTTCCCGCTAAACCCGTCCACGTCGTGCCGACCGAGGTCGGACAATAGACTTCACCATTCAAAACATAAATTGCCGCCGTCGCCGTACCGCCGTTGCAAACAAGCTTCGCGCCGGAAGCGACGGTCAAGGTGCTATTCACGGTCAAGTTGTAACCGGCCAGATTCATCGTTCCGCTGGTGATCGAAAGCGACTGCCCGGCACCTGAAATATTCCAGGCCGCCGCCAGTGTCGACGTCGCGCTCGTTTTGGCCGACGTCAATGTCGTGCTCGGCAAAAGCATCCCGACCGAGATGGACGAGCCCCCCGTCCCAGTGAGCTGGATCTGCGCGTTTCCTTTGAAACCGAGCGTGCCGGTCGTCGTCAGATTCTTCGCCACCGTGATCGTTCCGTTGTTGATCGTATTCTGAATCGATCCGCTGATGTGCGCGAAAGTCAGATTGCCCGCAACGGTCATGGTGCCACCGCTCAGATTGTAAATGATGCCGTCTGCGTATGCGGCCGAATTGAAAGTGACGTTATCGAAAACGATCGATCCGAGCGTGAATATGTAGGTCGTGTTGTACCAGGTGCTGATGTTGACGGTTGATCCCGTGGCATCGACCGTTCCGGACGTGTAAGTGAATTTATTTCGAAAGGTCGGCGTCCCGGAAATCGTCACCGTTCCGCCCGTCGATGCGATCTCGAGACCATTGATGAAGCCCGAGGTTCCGCTTCCCGAAATCGTCTGGTTGGTGGAGCCCGAAACCAACGTTGAGGTGGTGCCCTCGAAAAAAGTGGAGCTCGAAAGGTTTCCTTTGACCGAGAACATACCGCCATTCATGTTCGAATCCGCGGTGCAGCCTGGACGCGTGAATGAGAGGTTTCCGTTCACCACGATCGTGCCGGTCGTGTTCATGATATATCCGTCAAGTGTGCAATCTTGGCGAACCTCTAAATTGGTGAATGTCAAAGCGCCGGGATTGAAAGCAAAAGTCGAGTTAAAGAAACCGGTTTTGACGAAATTCGTCGGCATCACAATGGTGCCGGATGTGTATTTAAAGTCTCCAGGATTGAAAAAATCCGACGAAAACGTGACCGTACCGCCCGTGGATGCCAGTTCAAGATTGGACAGCCCCGAATTGACCGAGCCCGTGATGGATTGATTGCCCGATCCGGAAACGATAAAGATCGACCTGAGAGTGATCTTCGAGAAGGCGGCCGTGTTCGTGACATCTCCTTTGAGATTGAACGTTCCCCCTGAAAAGGTTGTCAGCGCCCCAACACTGACATCTTGGACTAGAAAAGTTCCCAAGACTGTCAGCGTGCCCGTGATGTTCATCACATAACCATCAAAGCCCGCGCCTGCTTGGTAAGTCAAATTTTGAACCGTATTGGTCCCAAAGCTCAAAGTGCGGGTCGCCCACGAAACCGAGGTGATGAGTATCGTCCCACCATTCGCAGTGAAAGCGGAATTCGCCCAGGTGATGTTCGATAACGTTTTCAAAGTCGCCGTTGTAGAAGTGAAGCTTCCGGCACTGACGGTGAAGATGCCATTGATGGTGATGTTCGAATCGCCACCGACAAAAGTTCCACCCGCCTGAGTCCATCCCGAAGCACCGATCGTGATGCCGATTCCGGTGGGTTGAGTGATGGTTCCACCAAATGCGGTTTGAATATCCACGCCGGCCACATTGACCGTCACGTCCATATTGACATTGCAATTGGTTAAGCAAACACCGGCAATAAAGTGCGCGACGTCACTGTTTCCAGGAACCGCATTCCCCGACCAGTTGTTGGCCGTGGACCACTTGCCATCGCCAGTTGTGCCCAGCCAGGTGAATCTGGGAATGGCATTCACTCCCATGAGATGTTGAAACAGCTGCTGCGCAAACAAGCTTGCCGAGAAGAACAGGATGATGGGAATGATCAGGAAAATTCTTTTTTTCAATCTGCCTCGTCCTTGCCGTCAAAAAAGAAGATTACTGAAATCCGGTCGACCAAGTGAAATAACAATCCCAATTGGCGCCTTTTTTCATCGTCATGACTCCGTAAATCGTGCGAGTTGCCGCCGTGGTCGCCGAATTCGCCGGTTTGTAATACGAATTTGTGCAGCCCGCGAAGGTGTAGGTTCTCGAAGTGGTGTCTTCGATCACGATATTGTAAACACCGCCGTCTTGCATGTTCGTGAGCGTGATGGTGGAGCCCCCGACGCTTGCAAGCGAGTGGGAATTGGAAGCGGCCAGATCCACCGTCGCCCCCGTCGCAATCGGGATCGGCGTGCTCACCACCGCGCGCGACGCCGTGATCACCGTGCCGTTATCAACAATTGCCGAGTTGCCGATCGTTCCGGCCCCCGTAAATTTCGGGATTGAATTCGCAGAGCCAGCGCCCGAGACATTGCCGGCGGTCGACCATGACAGGACACCCGAGCCATTGCTGACCAGGACATCTCCCGGATTGCCATCGTTATCGGGCAAAGTGAAATTCACGATACCGGTCAATGCCGGAGCCGCGAATTGCACGTAATTCGATCCGTTGTAAACCCGAAGATTTGTCGATTGCACCGTGCCGCCGCTGACCGTTCCCGTCGTGACTAGATTTCCAGACGAATTGATCGCCGTTGAACCCGAGATTGTTCCTGAAGTGAGGGCGCTGCCGGAGACCTTCCCAGCGACCGTCAAAGTCGGAATATCCGCTTCCGCCAGCGATATCGTTCCGGCCGTGACCCGTCCCTGAGTGTCGACGGTGACTTTGGAATAGGTGCCCGTGCTGACCCCGGTGCTGGTCAAGTCAATGGTGACCGAGCCCGAGCTGATTGTGCCGGCAACACTTCCGTTCAAAGACATGCTTGAGCCCACGGTGAGCGACGAGATTGTTCCGCCACCAGCCGCACCCACGGTCTGCACCCCGCCGGTGGTTTGGTATTTGATCTGATTGGTGGTTGAATCAAACCAGATGTCTCCGTTCGAAGCGCCGGCAGGCGTGCTGGCATAGGAAGGAAGAGCCGCGCCTGATGCATCGGTTTTGATAAAGTTGCCACCGAGGATAGCTTGCAGATTGGCGTAAGCGGGAGTCGTGAAGAGAGCTTCGAGATTCGCCTGGGTTAAAACGGTCGAGCCCGAGTTGTTCACTTGCAACACGGAACTTCTCTCGAGACCCTGCAAGCTCTGCGCAACCATTGCGTTGGGTACGGAATCGACCACGATATCCGGAGACAACGTATCTGCAATATTGGTGGTCGACGGCGTAACGACAATTCGGATGTAGCGAACGGCACCGACCGAAGGGGTGAATGTATTGCCCGTGCAAGTCTGTCCCGGAACATCATTGGCCACGATCGCCGCGATGTTTTGAAAAACCTGGGCCATGCTGCGGCCCGGATCATTGACGGTTCGTTTGGTCGAGCCAGTGGCGGATCCAACATAGATTGTAAAATGACCATCCGTCGTTGTGGTGTTCACGGTTTGCTGTTCTTCATACAACAAACAATTGCCCGTCGAATTGATGATTTGCACTTTGATTTTCGCGCTGGAATCAAGAAGCGGTGTCGACGTGCTGGCACTGAAAAGCTGTCCGTCCAGAGTGAATGTTTGCGGAGATTCATTAATCGCCAAGGCCGTTGCAAAATGCAACATGGTATAAATAAAAAACACCGAAGAACAAAGCCTGAAGTGAAGAATCTTGAATGCCACGTTCTCTTATCGGCCAAAAGACCGACAGATTAAAGAACTTTTCATTCTGAGACAAACCGTGAATCCACCACGCCAAAAAGAGGATCACTCTCTCTTCGTCCAGCCCCGAACAAGACGCAAGGCCGGGCCGATTTGCAAATCTGCTTCGTGAGTCAGACTCATTCTGAGACGTATTTGGACTGAGAAACGATTTTTTTGCGTTCGCAAAAAGTTCAACGCCCCAGAATTAAGACCCGAAAATATTTAACGAATTTCCATTTGTTCATGGACTGTGATGAACATTCATCGCCTTGTGAGGCAAAGACCCGATCTGCTAATATTTGTTGATGCCCGAAATGAGTGATTTTCCGAATATCTTTGAGTACAGTGATTACCGTCTGTTTCTGGATCATGCATTTCGCGCGATGAAAACACGCGACAAGAAATTCTCCCTGCGCTTTTTCGCCCGTGTCGCCGGCTTCAAGGCCCATAGCTTTTTGCATCTGGTGATCAAAGGCCAATCCAATCTGTCTCCGGACAGCATCGACAAGATGGCCAAGGCGTTTAAATTCAACGCCGAACAAACGCGTTTTTTTCGCAACCTCGTTCATCTCAATCAGGCGACAACGACCGAAGAGAAACATCATTTCGCCAAAGCCATTTTGAAATCTCAGACTTACCGAAAGATTCATCCCTTGCGCGAGTCTCAGTACCAATACTTTGCCTGCTGGTATTATTCGGTCGTGCGCGAGCTGGTCGGGCTTGCTGGTTTTCGCGAGGACGCAAGTTGGATCGCGCGGCACACGATCCCGCCCATTCAACCGCACGAGGCCGAAGAAGCAATTGATCACCTTTTGAAATTGGGATTGCTGGGGCGAAATGAGAGCGGCAAATTGATTCAGACAGAAAAAGTAGTGAGCACACCGTCCGAAGTCTCCTCGGCCTTCATCGCCAATTGGCACCGCGAATACCTGAAGAAGGCCGCGGAAAGCATCGATACGGTTCCGCGTGAGCGCCGGGACATTTCGGCCGTCAGCTTGAGTTTCTCGAAGGAAAACATCCAAGTCATCAAACAATTGATCGCCGAGTTCCGCAAAGAAATCGTCCAGGTCGCTTTGCAAGACTCGAATCGCGATGCTTTGTACCAACTGAACATCCAGCTCTTCCCCATCTCGGATGTGACCGAAAGCGATCCGCCGAATCAAGAAGGTGATGACGATGGGGACAAGGAAGCGGCATGAAAATTCCAGCTCAAATAAAATTACTTTTAGTCTGCACCCTTTTGGTTTTGGCGGCCCTCGGGTTTAACAACTGCAGCAAAGTTGATTTCAAAGATGACGTGGCCGAAAAGGCCTTTCGCGCCGGCGAGACCATCGTCGGCAACCCGATGACGGCCGCACGCTCAGTCCTTGCCAAAGTCTGCACGCTGATTGCGAACTGTCACCCCGAAGTCACCGAAATCCAGTGCGAATCCGCTGTGCTCACTCAGGGCGGCTTCGACTCGCAATTCGGTCTCCCCACTCAGACCGTCAAAAATTTTTCAGAAATCATCCAGTCCGAAGCGAGCGGTCAGTTGATGGCGAACCAACTGGCCACCCGCACCTGTCTTGGCGATATAGATAAAATTCAATGCTCGGATCCCCTCGCCCAGGCGGCTTATGATTCGGCATCCAAGTCCTTTGCCGGCACCGCCTTCTTGATTCCGACAATGCCGGGTTCTTGTCCCGCAATCTTCAGTCAGCCGAAAAATTTGAAAGAATACCACGTGACCATCAACGGCGACGACGCGGGCGATGGCTCGGCCGATCATCCTTGGGCCACCATCACCCACGCCTCGCAAGCCCTGACCTTGGGACCCGAGGGTACGACGGTGCATGTGGGACCGGGAAACTATTCTTTGCCGGTGACCGCGAACTGCGCCAGCAATAATGCCTCTTGCGGAGTGCAAACTTCTCGCAGTGGCACGAGCCAAGCGCCTCTCACTTACATTTCGGATGAAACCGGTGCCGCAAAAATTCTCGCCCCGGGGGCTTCCGCAGTTTGGTACAATGCGGGCGATTACGTGCGCATCGTTGGCTTCGAGATTCAAGGGAGCGGCAGTGCAAACTTTGGAATCTTCAGCGAAGCGGCCTTTGGCCAAATGATCAGCAATCACATTCATGACATTCCGGTCACCAATGGCTGCGCCACCGGGCATGCCGGCGCCGGAATCTTTTTTGGATATATAACCAATGCTCACGACAACGACGCCATCGGAAATCGCATTCACGATATCGGCCCCCGCTTGGCGAACGGTCTTCCTAAAACTGCTTATTGCCTGGGCATGGCGAATGGCCTCGCGTACGACCAACCCCGTGGTCGCATCCAAAACAATATCATTTACGCAACAGACAGTTGGGGTGTGGTCACCTCGCACCTGGCTTCAGATCTGCAAATCAGCCACAATCTTTTGTTTCACAATGGCAACGTCACCGATAGCGGAACCCCCACGGGCGGCGCGATCTTTATCAGTGGCGAGACGTCCGTTGGCGTTCATGATCACTCGACGGTCTCGAATAACATCATTCGCAACAACGACGGAAGAGGAATCAACGAGTTCATTTCGGTGGGACCCAATAATTTGTACCTCAATAACCTGATGTACGCGAACACCAAGGATTTCGATCTCGTCAGCGGCGCCACGCCCAGTGGCACCATCTCAAGCGATCCATTGATGGTGAGTTTTGCCTTGGACGGCACTGGCGACTATCGCTTAACGGCCTTAAGCCCCGCCATCAATTCGGGTTCATCGACCTGCGCCTCTCCGCTGATGGCTGGCGGTTGCACGCCAAATACGGACTTCGGTGGCGTGCAAAGGCCCCTCGGTGGTGCATTGGATATCGGTCCATTCGAGTGGCACCCTTAGGCGTTTCCCCTCTTCAAACGCTGTTGAATTCCAGTTTTTCGTCCTGAATTGATCCACAGTCCAAGGACAGTCCGCTTAGATGGCCCACCCCATGGAAGCACCGATTCAATTTGTTTATATTGAATTCACAAGCACAAAAACAGATGCAGCAACATGTGAAATGAAAATGGGGGTCTCTTTGAAACAATTGATCAGAACTCGAAACTTGCTCTTGATGTCGACGCTACTTGCGCCGGGCTTTGCCTACAGTCAGGTGGTCTCAAGCCAAAATTATCAGATCGCTTCGGCCTGCGACGTGAAAAAAGTCATGGCGGTCGCCGGCATGAGCCTTTCCGACAAAGCACTGATCGTTCTGCAAACGCAGGACGCCAGCAAGACGTCACAAATGTTTAAGCTCGAACCCGTCAATTCGGGATATAAAATCACCGCGCAGAACAGCGGTAAGACCGTCAACATCGTCAACGCTTCCACCGCCAGCAAAGCCGCAGTGGAGCAGTACAAATTCACCGGTGTCGCCAGCGAAGTCTTCAACGTGCTGAGCACTTCGGACGGATACATCCGATTGCAAAATCAGAATAGTGGTCTGTACCTGAATCTGGTGAAAGCTTCGACCGCGGAAAATACGAATTTCGAGCAATATCAGCTCGAAAGCAGCAGCTGCGCCGAAAAATTCAAACTCGTCGCCGTCGCGCAGGTTCCGGCACCAACGCCGACTCCCACACCGGCACCGACGCCAACCCCGACTCCCACTCCGTCACCAACTCCAGCCGCCAGTCGTGATCCGCTGAAACAGCCCTTCGCGACGAACAGTATCTGGAACATGCCGATCGGAAACGGGGCCGTCTACGCTGCGGCCAATCTCTCGCCAAATCCGGGGAACAATATCTGGGCCCACATGCCAGGTGCCGATAAAGAGCACATCATCCTGATGCCGACAGCACCGCTGACGAATATCAATTACAGCAGCGTGGGTTGGTCCGGCGGCGATCGCTGCACCGCCACCGGTGGATTGCTCACGCAAATTCCAATGCCCAGCAATTACGTCATTCCGAATGGCAGCGGCAACACCGCCGTCACTTCGCTCTTGGCCGATAAACGATCGTTGATTCAAGTTCAACCGGTTGCACGTTGCAAGGCCGGCGGAGCCGGAACGGCCTTGGTGAAATTCAATGCCGTCGATCTTTACGGTGACGGTCGCTTGGGTGCGCACGGTGGTTCGGGTCTTTCTTCGATTGGTGGATCCATTCGTGTGGGCGAACTGCGACCCGGATCCATCCAAGGTCCACGCCATGCTTTGAAGGTGAATGTTTACGCCAAAGAAGTTCTGTTTCGCTGCTCTCAGCGCAGTGATTGCTCACGCTGGCCGGCTTCGACCAGTGACAGCTATGCGGTGGGCTTTTACGGAACTGCCAATAACAACTCGAACACGCAGATGAAAATGGGCGCCTTGCTCGCCATCCCCGCTTCGAAGGATATCAACACTCTGGGACTGGAAACGGTTCCGGGAAAACAATTGGCCTGGACGCTGCAAAACTATGGCGCCTACATCGTTGACGACACCTACGCTCCAGGTTTTGATTTCAGCATCGAAGCCGGTCCTCAGGGAAACAAAGCGGATGAGTTTCAAACCGACTATGGCTATGCATTCGAGCAGAAAGTGAATAGCAGCTCGGCTTCAGGTCCAGCCGGAGCTTGGGTGCGGGACATCCAACGCTTGGTTAAGTCTCTGTCTGTGGTGAGCAACAACCTTGCCACCAACATCGGTGGTGGCGGTTCTCCGCGACAACCGCTGGCGCCAGAAATCAAACCTTAAAAACAGTTCAGATAGAATCTGACCTGCAGCCAGGAGCACTCTTGGTCTGCAGGATCAGACTGGACTGAGATCAAGCTGAGACTAAATTTCTCAATAAACTCGCCTGCTTTGGTCGCGGATAATTTCATTTCATTTTGAAACACCTCTCGTTATCTCTGGCCTAAGCTCTCGTTTTGACTGGCCTTAAACTATTCTTAAATTTATCTAAAGATTCGCTCCCAAATCGACCGATAAGTTTTTAAGTATGCAAAAGTCCAATCACCTTTTGAATTACACACGGATCACAAGAGCAGTCATTGTTCTTTTGTTCGGCTTTTCAAATGCTTGGGCGCTGAATGAATCTCCGCAGACTTACACCTTAGACGGACAGCTGTATCAAGCCGGGACAAAGTCTCCGCTGATGGATGCCGCCGCCAAAATCAAGATTCAAATTTTAAATCCCAACGGCACCTGCCTTCTTTATGAAGAGCAACAAACCGTGGACACTATTTCCTCTGGCGGCAGATTCACCATTCACGTGGGTTCCGCAACGGGTTCAGCGAAACGAACGGTCAACGATCCCGGTCGCACCATGAATCAAGTTTTCCAAAACATGTCGGCCATTACGGCCAACAGCGTGCCGGGACAAACTTGCGCCTCTGGCTTTTACACTCCCACCGTTGGCGACGTTCGTTACTTTCGCATCACGGTCACACCTTCGACGACGAACGCTCCCGACACTCTCACGCCAGACATCGCGATCGATTCCGTTCCGCAAGCCACAATCGCGCAAAGTGTTCAGGGTCTAGAGCGCTCAGGAATTTTGCAAACAAATAGCTCTGGCTCGACCGTTTTAACTCAAGCAAATCTCGAAGCCTTATTTACAACACCCGCTTACACCAATCTGCAGTCGATTCTGGCTGGCAATTTTATGAAGACGGATTCTTCGGGCGCCAGTCTTCCAAGCTATGCCGCAAATCCTGCGGGGGCTTCGACTGGTGACATCTGGTTTGATTCAACCACGAATCAGATCAAGTACCAAACCAGTGGCGGCGTACAAACCGTCGGCGCAGCGGGTGGCGGATCAATTTCTTCTCTGACTGTGGGCTCGAGCATGTCTCTGAACGGATCGGTTGCGGGTACCATCAGCACAGGATCTGGCACTATTGATCTGACGAACACGGGCATCACTGCTGGCACTTACACAAAGCTCACAGTCGACGCCAAAGGCCGCGCAACTGCAGGAACTGTTTCTTTGGTCGAAGCGGATATTCCAAATCTCACGACTGCCGGAAAAGTTTCAGGTAACACAATTACATCTGGCACGATCAGCGGCTCTGCATCGATCAACACGACTGGAAATTTAATCACCACCGGCACGATCAGTGGTCTGAATGTGCAAGCCACCAACGTTCGTATTTATAATGGCGCAAACTACGTGCAACTCGCGGCACCCGCTTTGGGTGGAAACGTGAATCTCACCTTGCCAACGACAGATGGCAATCCGAATGAGTTTCTAAAAACTGATGGTAGCGGAGTTTTATCTTGGGCTTCGGCCAGCATCACTTCTTCCGATGTGACAGCTGCACTGGGTTACACGCCACTGAATGCAGCCGCCACTTTCTCTGGTGATGTGAGCGGAGTTTACAGCAATATCAGTGTCGATAAAATCAAAGGCAAAGCTCTCACCGCCGCAACCGTCAGTGGTCAGATGATGATCTATGATGGCTCGTCTTGGGTGAATAGCGTTGTTTCGGGCGATGCCACTCTTGCATACGATGGAACATTATCTTTAAATAAAGTTCCCGTCTCTAAAGGTGGAACGAATGCGACCACCTTCGGCAACAATCGCATCATCGCTTCCAATGGCACCGGCACTGCTCTCATCGACTTTAGCTGCTCCCTCAATCAGGTCATCTCATTCGACGCTTCCGGAAATGCCGTTTGCGCTGCCATCAGTTCGCTTGGTGGTTACATCCTAAACGGCGGCAACACCACGGGTGCAGATATTTCCATCGGAACAAACGACAACAAAGCCTTGAATTTCAAAACCAACAACACGATCGCGATGACGATTTCGCAAGGTGGATTCGTCGGCATCGGCACTTCGATGCCTTCGACCCCTTTAGAAGTCGTGACCACTTACACGGCCGCTCGCTTTCAGACCACGCAAAACGGAAACAATACACCGGCCGAATTCATCGCCACCAGCGGTGGTGGCGGCTTTGCCAACATTCCTTACGTTCGCCTTTATAATTCGAACGGCGCCAACGGCTCGGGAATGGGCTTATTCTTCGCTGGTAAAAACAGCAATCCCCAGGTCACAAATATTGCCGGCATCGAAGGTCGAATGACGACCAACACGGTCGGCAATCACGCTGGTATCTTGACCTTCGGCACAACCCTGAACGGCAGCGCGATCACCGAGCGAATGCGCATTGCGGAAGATGGATCCGTCGGAATCGGCGTCACCAATCCATCAAGTGCATTGGACATCAGCGGCGCCGTCACCACCCAGGGCCTGGGATCAGCGCCTTCGGTCTCGTCTACAAATTCGGGTCGCATTTACTTTGATACTTCCACGAATAAATTTAAAGTCTCACAAAACGGTGCGGCTTACGTCGACCTGGTTTCAACCGGCGGTATCACATCACTGGGTGGACAAACGGGCGCGACACAGACGCTTGCGATCAGTGTTGATAACAGTGTGGCCACTCCCACGATTTCTTCCGCGACGGATGCGCACACTTGGAAAATCCCGATGGCTTCAAATACTGGAACCACTGCGGGTCTCCTGAACAAAACGGACTATGACTCATTCGTTGCCAAGCTTGGCACCACCACTTCTTTTGCCGGTGATGTTTCTGGCACCTACAATGCGACCAGTGTCGATAAGATCAAAGGCAAAGCCGTCACCGCCGCTTCAATCAGTGGTCAGATGATGATTTACAATGGAACGGCCTGGAACAATGCCGTGATGTCGGGCGATGCAACGATGGCCTATGATGGCATATTCACCTTGAATAAGGTTCCCGTTTCCAAGGGTGGAACCAATGTCACTTCTTTCGGCAACAATCGCATCATTGCTTCGAATGGCACCGGTACGGCCTTGCAGGATTTCTCTTGTTCGTTGAATCAAGTGATCACCTTCGATGCCTCTGGCAACTCGGCCTGCGCCAACATCAGCTCGATTTTTGCCGGCATCGTGAATGGTGGTAACTCGACCGGTGCGGCGATCTCCATCGGTACGAATGACAATTACTCTTTCAAATTGAAAGCGAATAACAACATCGCGATGACCATCATGCCCAATGGCGACGTCCAGGTCGGCTCGGGACAGATCACCATGTTAGGCACGGCCAATATCAACATCGGAATTGCGAACTCGGTCAGTTACAACAACTCGATGGCCGTTGGTCGAGGCAACACCACCGGCAGTGCGGATACGAGCATTGCGGTGGGGATCGGAAACGCTGCCAGCCGAGACAGCTCAGCCCTCTTTGGAAGCAACAACTACACTAATTTAAATGGCTACTACTCCATGCTCTTCGGCCGGGGAAACGCTTCCGGTGGAAGTTATGGCGTCGCCATCGGAAATAACAATACTATTTCCGCGGACGGCGCGATTGCCGTTGGAAATAACATCACGAACTCGACCGCCAATTCGGCGCAGATCGGACCTAGCGACACGGCGAAATTGACCATCTTGTCCAGCGGCTCTGTCGGGATCGGGACATCGACCCCTGCCGGAATTTTGGATGTCGAGGGCGGCACCACTTCGGCCGCTAACGGAACCGCTATCAATATCGTCGCTCAAACTACAACCAAAGCCAGCAGCAATGGGGGCGATATTAACATCACGGCCGGAGCTGGAACGAATGCTGGCGGCGCTGTGATTTTGAAAAGTGGAACCTATGGTCCCTACACTCCACCCACAATTACGTTGGGCGGACAACAATCTTTGGGCGCGAACATTTCAGTCGTCGCCGGCAACAATGACGTCAATGCATCTCCAGGAACTCTCTTGCTTTCTTCAGGCGCTTCGGCAAACGGTGGTGGCGGTAGCGTGACATTGACCTCCGGTGCGGGCGGCAACGCGACCAGTGGTAATATCTATATCGTGCCAGGGAATACCGGCGCAATCGGCACTGGAAATGTCGTCTTAGGAATGGCGTCCGATAGTAGCGTGCGTGGTAAAGTCGGAATCGGAACCGCCTCCCCCACTGCCAAATTGGAAGTTTCGGGACAAGTCGTTTCCAAAACCTACAACAATGGCTCGGCCACGACTTTTGACTTCGCCAACGGCAACGCTCAGTACACGACCGCCAGCTGTGGCGCCATGACTTTGCAAAACATGGTCGATGGCGGAGCCTACACGATCGCGGTTCAGGGAGCGACGGCCGGCACTTGCACCTTCACTGATTCCGCCGGCTCACGAACTTTCAAATTTTCACCAGCCAACGGCCCATCGACCGCGAGTTCTCACACGCTTTATTCGATGCAGGTCATGGGCTCTTACGTTTACGTCAGCTGGATTTCCGGATTTTAATATGATGATGGATCCCGCTGCCGAAATAAGGGAAATATAAATTCGATGCGAAACGGTCGACGGATGATGAACATGATGTTTGGAATGCTGGGGCTTGTGCTTTTTGCGCAGCAAGCTTCTGCCATCTGGAACAACATCGGTTTCTATCATTTGCGCACCAATATGCTTCAATACACCACGACCACGCAAAGCCTCTATGCTGGAAATTGCTCTGGCGTGATGACCGTCAAGACTTACAACTCGAACAGCGTCCTGATCAATGTCACTTCAAACTTAACGGTGAATCTCACCGGCGCCGGCACGACAACTTTCTATTCCGACTCAAGCTGCACCACTGCTATTACCTCGGTCACGGTGACCACCGGAACGAACTCGGCCAGTTTTTATTTTATCGACACCGGAACCGCTTCCATCAGCGTAACGGCCGCCGCCACTTCTTATCGATCCGCCTCGCAGACCGAAACTTTGTCCACCAATCCTTTTGTTTGGGTGGGCCTGGGCGGTGACGCCAACTGGAACACGGCCGCCAACTGGTCCGGCGGAGTGGTCCCCGGTTCCAGCAATCGTACGCTTTTTGATGGCACCTGCACGAGCAACTGCTCGCCCACCATCAACGTCGCGGCGAATGTCGAGCGCATTCGCATGACCTCGGCCTATTCGGGTACAATCACGCAAGCGGCGGGAAAGACCGTCACTGTCGGCGCTGGCGGTTGGGTCCAACTCGCAGGAACTTTCTCTGGCAGTGATTCGAACATCACGGTCTCGGCCCCGATCGTCCTTCTTGGCGGCACATTCACTTCGACTTCGACGACACTCAGTTTCGCCAGCAGCTTCATGGTCGGCGGAACGGCAACTTTCAATCATCATAGCGGGTTGCTGTCTGGCGGTACCAGTTACGGTACAGCTCAATTCACACCAGGCTCGGCCGTTTACAATAACGTCAAGTTCACGGGATACGGATTCTCCGTCGCCATCAACGGCACCATGCAGATCGATGGCGATCTCACCTGCGATGACGGTCACGGAGCCGGCGGTTCGCTCACGACAGGCACCATCAATCTCAAAGGGAATTTTAGTCTGACAGGTGGTGGATGGAATCATGGTGGAACCGCACTGGTGCGAATGGTGGGAACAGGCACGCAAACGATGACCATGGCGTTGACCGGCAATCTCTTTCCAAATATTGAGATAGCTTCTACGGGCACCGTTGTTTTCAACGGACAGGTCAATGTCGGCGGCAACTATACGTACACGTCAGGTGCGGTCACCACTACCGGCTCAACTTTCCGGATGAACTGCAGCAACACCACTTGCACGGTCACGCCGGGAACGATTTCGTACAACAATGTCGAACTCTACACGAACGCGGCTTCAATAGCCATTGCTTCCGGCACGACATTCAAGGTGGGCGGAAATCTGACGACCTCCGAATTTTACGGAGGTGGCTATGGCAACTTAAACACCGGAACAGTCGAAGTGGGCGGAAACTACACGAACACAAATTTTGTGGGTGGAAGTGCGTTGGTGCGGATGGTGGGTACGGGAACTGTTTCGGCGCCCGCTGGCTCTACACCGAATATTGAAATCAATACGGCCGGTACGGTGACTCTATCAGGCACCAATTATTTTGGTCGTAGCTTTACCTATGTCGCCGGCACCGTCGTCACTACGGGCAGCACGGTCTATTTCACGGCCTATAATATGACCGCGACGGTCACTGGGGGAACGATCGTTTTCAACAACGTCAC
The DNA here is from genome assembly GCA_966211795.1 of uncultured Bdellovibrio sp. Classification (GTDB taxonomy): domain Bacteria; phylum Bdellovibrionota; class Bdellovibrionia; order Bdellovibrionales; family Bdellovibrionaceae; genus 21-14-0-10-47-8. The sequence continues at coordinate 27,979 of CBIHNW010000013.1, forward strand.
TTTCAGCGGAGACTATTCGACCATGAACATCTCTGGAACCCTGAACGTGGGTGGAAACTTGACCATCAGCGAAACCTCCACGAGCAGCTTGAACAGTGGAACCATCGCGCTGCAAGGCAACCTCACCATGACGTCTCTCTCTTCGGGCGGGACCGCATCTTTGAACTTCACGGGCACGGGAACGCAAACTGTTTCCCGCACCGGCGGAACTTGGCCATCAGGAAATTGGGCCGTCAATAAGGCCAGTGGAAGCCTTGTCCTAGGCTCGGCCGTCAGTCTTCCGGGTGCTGCTCAAAGCGTGACCCTCACCGCTGGCGCGATCGATATGGCAGGCTATGCCTTTTCAATGAAGAGCCTAAGCTTGAACAGCACAACGCTCACTAAAAATGCCGGCGTCCTGACCGTCAACGGAGTCGCTCAAGGCACAGGCCCGCTCTTCGGCGGAACCGTCAATCCTTAAGCCACCGGCTTTTACAAACATCTCTGTGCTCTATTCAATTCTTGCATTTTTATTTATGAAAGATCTCTCATTCGTGTCCAAATTTTCGACACTTGAATGCCGAGCGGACCCTCAACTCATTCGCGCTGACGACACAAAACTGTTAAGTGTCGCGATCCAAGGGCCAGCGCACTCGAAGAAATGTCAGGATTTTGCCAGAGAGCGAATTTCAGTTTCCTGTCATGACCGGAAGTGCTAGGTTCCGGCGTCACCCATCCAATTTTTTCAGGAGTTTTTATGAAATTATCGCCGGCTTTCACCCTTCTCATTTTTTCGTTCCAAGCTTTGGCTTTCGAACGTTCGGCCACGGTGGATCTTTCTTCTTTGGAACATGGATTCAAGGCCGGCGTCTACAAGGTCGATGTCAAAATCACCGCCAAGGCCTCGCCTTCAAAAGCTGAAATCCGCACCAGCCAGTTGTCGGATCCCGAAGACCCGTCTTCCAATTCCTGCATGACGTTTGCCGTTTTTGAATTGGGCGAACTGACATTTACGATGACCGACACTCAAAGTGCGTGGACCAAAACCGTTCACCAGAAGCTGACCGGATCCGTCGAGCACACGGTGGATGGAAAAATCTGCGACCTTTCGATCGAAAGCTTAAGCCAGCAAAAGAGCTTGGGATCGACCGGAATCATCATGGGCCATGACCTCATTCTTCCGGTGAAAGCTCCTGGTGAATTTAAATCTGCGCAAGCTTGGTTTGCCGTTTACAACACCCAGCTCAGCTTACCTGCCCAGATCGCAACTGCAAATGGCCAGCTCGTGATCGATCCATCACAAGTGCTCTCCGAGACGGTGCTGAACCAACTGGCGCAGGAAAATGCCAATCAACTGATCTGGAACGTTTCTTCTGAGCTTGGCTTCTTCAACTTTGGCGATGGTTCAGCGCAATTAAAATAAGTGGCCTGCGCTGACCACCAGGCAAGCAGCATTTCTGTTGGCGGACCACATACCAAATGAAGATGACCGTTCAACCAAAAGATCCCCCGGGGTTCTCGCACCTTAAATCAACACCAAGATCGGTGACAATTCTAAGCCTTGGTCACCGATCTAGACAGTGTTTCTAGGCCTACGACTGATAAACAAGCACTCAGCAAGAACGAATTTCGCAATCAAAGTCATATTATTTAGAGCGGCCAACAATATGAACACGTGCGGGCTCGCCGCCTTTTCGAACCTCCAGGAGGCTTGATATGTCTTTGAACGCGATGAGAACCACGGTTTCCCTTTTGTGCCTGAGCGCGCTTTTACCAATCACCTCCAGCGCGGTCGCAGCGAAAGAAACACGCTCGCGAAAGCCCTTAATGCTGTTCAACGATACCACCCCGAAATCATCCAAAAATTCAAAGCAGTCTTTGCTTCCACCAGGAGTCGCGGCCATGGCGCCTTCTCCGGTCGGTGCCGCCTCGATCTCCGTGGACAAAATCACCTCCATCACGCAGTTTGATGAACTGAGCACTCACGGCCAAGGCGTGATCAAGTCCGACGTCATCAAATTTTTGATCGACAATCGAGGCGCCAAGCCACGGGTTTATTTTATCAACGGCAATTTCGGTGCGCCCCAAGTTCCCGATTACGTTAAATACCATTACTATTTCGCGCAAAAGCAGCTGCACATTTCTGACGACATTGATTCTTTCAACAACATGACTTACTTCACCAACGATTTGCAGAAAAAGAAATTCATTGCCGGGACATTACAAAAATATGATATCGGCACCGCCGAGAAACCGAACTCTTTCTACGGGATTCAATTTTATCCGCAAGATCAGATTTCCGAGGCCTCAATCCTGTTTGCCGTCAGCCAAGTGCAAAAGGTCGTCGGCATCGCAGGCGCTCGCCTGGCTTTCGTCAGCTACGGCACGCAGCAGTCCATCACCACGGTCAAAGATCAGCTCTCATCCCTCGGCATCGAGGTGAATTCACTGAGCGACATCTACTCGGCAGTCCCGTACATGGCCATGAACGCGGGCGAAGCTTGGGGTTACCTGCGCGTTCATCCCCAAGCGGATGCGCTAACCAACAAAGACATTCCCTTGTTTGACGAATTGCCTTTGAATCTGTCGGTGGTCGCAGCCGCCATCACCACGGTCATTCAAGATTCGGGCTCGCACATCAATCTCAAATCCAAAGAGCGCGGGACCCCCGACATGGTTTTGCGTGATACAGCGAAAATCCAATCATTGATTCAAGACTATCAGGATAAACCCATCCACCTCACCGTCAGCGAAAACGGATATTCCATCCAAGCGTCGACGGACGAAGAGGTGAACGCTCACCACAAACCCAGCACGCGGGCCTGGGTGGACTTTAAAGTCTCGAAAGACCACACCCTGAGAACTTATGACGAAATGGCCAATGTGGCGACAGCGGCCAAAACTTTACCGAACGGAATGATCTACGGCGGAAAGGCTTCGAAGAACGGCTTTCTGGCGCACCGACAAATCGTCGGCGAAGGCAGTGCCATTCAAAAATCCATGGGCTACCGCCTGACGGTTCTCGGATTTGGCATCCCGATGGCGTTCTACAAGGATTTCGTCGACGCCAACCCCGCATTGAAAGCGAAAATTCAGGAATTGATCGACAGCGAGATCAATGTCGAAGGCCACAATCCCCTGCCGCCGGCCGAGAAAATCAAATTGATCGATGAAATCCAGAGCCTGTTTTACTCGGGTCAAATGCCAGCCCCACTGATGGTGGAGCTGCAAAAAAAGATGGATCAATTCAAACAAGATTTTGCACGCGTCTATCCCAAAACGGAACTCAAGGCCGTTAAGATTCGCTCTTCGGCGAACTCGGAAGACGTTGATGACTTTGACGGCGCCGGTCTGCACGACAGCTTCAGCGCCTCTCTGAAAAAAGGGCTTGGCGATCCGCAAGGACCTTGCGAGCGACTGGAGAGCACGAATGACGTCGAGACCAAACAAGAGATGAGTCCCGACAATGTCGTCTGCGCCATCAAGGGCGTTTACGCAAGCCTCTGGAATCGTCGCGCGGTCGAAGAGCGCAGCAGCGCCCGGATCAATCACAATACGGCCGCCATGGGCATCGCCGTGAACCAGAAATATGACTCGCGCAAAAAAACCGAGAACATCACCGAGGTCGCCAACGCGGTCGTGGTCACGCGCATCTTGGCAGGAAGCGGAGTCTACGGATACCAGCTATCGCTGAACACCGCCGACAATCTGGTGACCAACCCGACGCCGGGCACGCGATCCGAAATGGTTCTGGCCACTTTTCTCGGCGACGAAAAGCCCGAGTACTCGGTCACTCAGTTCGCGATCACCGGCAAAGGCCAACCGGCCCGCACCAGTTCGATCGTCAGCCGTGACGTCTACGATCGGCTGGTCCGCATCGCCCAAGCGGTCGAGCTCGGATACTGCAAAGCCATTCCGGGATATTACGGCAACGACTGCTCTTACGTGACATCGGATCCCGAAAAACCAAAATCTTTGGACATGGAATTCAAAATTTTTTCCAACGGCGAAGTCCTGATCAAACAAACTCGAGAATTCTCGGGTCGCTGATCGACACTCGCGAAGAACGGATCGCTGAAAACGTAACGAACGATTCAGCGATCCTCTCAAACTATTTTGAAAAAGATCCCGTCAGATATTCGGAAGGCTCATGCACGATCCCACCCGGAGTGTGATGACAGTGAGTGTGTCCATTGGCTCCCTCGGCACAATCCGTATCTCCTGGCAAGTGCACAATATGGGTGGATTTCACGACTGAAACATTCACTTCATTTTGTGAGCGAAAGACCAGATCCAGAGTCTGTCCTTCAAGCTTGCAATCTCCTGCGTTGAAAGCAAAGCTTGCACTCTTCAAATTCTTTTGATCGGTGTCGACGTTGGCCGAGATCAGCGGACCGACCTGCGAGTGACATGCGGCCACAAGTTCCGGATTTCCGTTCAGGTCCGCGACGGAGAGTTTCACCGTGCCGTCCTGCAAAAGAGACAAATGCAAATCCATTTGTCGACCTTCGAATTGCCCATGATAAACGCCGGCATAGGCCTGAGCCTGCGCCACGTATTTCTCCGGAATTTTTCCGTCCTTGATCGCCACTTTGCAAGCGGCCAGGGCCAGAATGCCGGCACATAAAAAAATCTTCTGTTTCATTTGCGACTCCGTTTCTCAGATGCTGAATTCATCCGCAGTGGTGTTGTTTTGACTCTCGAAAAACCAAACCACGAGCGAATGCAAAAAATTCTCCATCCCATAGTGCACCGGCCTCATTCTTGTTTATTGACCACCTGCTTCTCGAGCCCAAGACAGAAGCGATGAGAGAAAGGATCTGAAATACTTCATCCGTCGACGAACTGGCCAAGGGCCTACCTCTTGCAATTTCTAAATCCATGAACCCGATAGCGAAGCGGGTGAGAGGATATGCGAATGGGAAACTTTCAGACTGTCAAAATTTTAGACGCTTGCTTGCCGACCTGGGCGCAAAACGTCCTGAAGACCTCGGCGCTGCTGATGCTCACCGCGCAAGTGACGGCAGCCGCTCCAAATCTTGCTGCCGCAAACCCAGTGCCTGCCATCGATTATTCGAAGCCCGTCCTGGCCACCATCGTCGGCTACGAAAATGACCAAACTCATGAGCGCTTCTTACCCGACATCGCCAACGTTCCACTCTTTGGAAATTTCGATGCCGGTCATCCCAAAAATACTTACGATCGCAACACTCCCGAATGGTGGGATAATTTGATTGAAGAGGCGCTTTTCTCGCGCGTGCACGTAGTGATGCCGCTCGCACGTGGTTGCATGAAATCCGAAGCGGAAATTCAAGCCGAGGGAGGCTACCCCCACCCGCTACAGGACTCGGGCTTCGGCAACTCTTGTCCGCGCACATTGAATCGTTTGACGGAAGCCTTAAAGCGCAACCAAGTTCCACCCGGCGCCCTGCGCTTTGCTTACTTCGACGATACGGCGGCCTATCAGCCCGCCAACGACGGCAAGTTCCTGGACATCACGGACCAGGCCCAAGTCAAGAAGCTGATGTGGGATCGAAACATCATGATTTTCTTCGACACCGTTCCACGTTCTTATTGGTACGTGGATGAAAACGGCCGACCGCCTTTGGTGATTTGGGCCCCGAGCTTTTTCACAAATATCGATGCCGCGCACACCGCTCAGGTGAATGCGGCTTTCAATTTGATTCGCGAGTTGTTCAAGCAACGTTACGGCGTCTACCCAAGTCTTTATTTACATCATGACTGGGTGGAAAGAGTCCCAGGCCTCAACCCCGACTTCGTGCAGGGAGCTTACGGTTGGACGGATCCCATCCATGGCAAGCTTTCGGGATTTTTCAAATGGCGCGGAGTTAAAATGGGAACGGTGTCTCCCGGATTTCGCCGCGAAGCTTACGTCGATCACGGACAAAATGTTTATTTTAAAAGAGGCTGCGGCTCATTGCCGATGACCAATTGGGAAACCCATTGTTGGGAAGTCTCGCGAGAGCACGGCGCCGCTTTCAAACGCGGCATGAATGAGGCCTACGGTCTGGTCGGTGCCCCGCAAGGCGACGGACAAAAAGCCAAGTTCGTGATTTTGGAAGGCTTCGCTAATGTTCCCGAAAGCGCTGGTTTCTACCGCAGCACGGGACTTGATTACGATTATCCCAATCAGTATTTAAATTTCATTCGCGAATACGCCGATCCCAATCCAAAAGAAATCACTTTCCAAGCCGAAGCTTCCGATGATCGTCAAGGCAATGGCACCGCCGGCAATTCGGGAGGATTTTTCTCGAACGATGGCTTGGACATCGGCAAGCTTCCGGTCACGGGTTATTACGTCGGCTGGATTCAAAAAGGCGAAACGCTTGGTTTTCGAAAAGTAAAACTTCCCGGCAAGCCTTTCGAAATTCGCATTCACACGGCCTCCCCTTTCGATCAGCGAGCGGTGAAAATCACTGTCGAACGCTTGGCGGATTCGGTGAAGGGTCCCGCCGCGAACTCGAGCTCAACCATTGATGCTCTCTATGGGCCTTGGACGGTGACGGTTCCGAACACCGGTGATTGGATCAGTTTCCAAAACACATCAGTGGCGGTCTTTCAACCTATGCCGGGAACTTACAATATCAAAATCGAAATGGTCACCGATGGCCTGAATATCGATTGGATTCAACTTCGAGAAGCCCCATCGAAACCGAAATGAATCATCGAATTTAAATTCATCTACAACTCACCTCTCAATTCTTGTGGGGTGAGACTGGGATCACTCAAAAGATCATGCTCCCAAATCTTTTCTTTGTATCATTCATCAGTTTTTTGCCTAGGGACAAAGGCAGAAATGGAATCACAGTTCCGGCCTGAAAATGGTCAAAGTGGCTCCATTTTAACTCTGCACGGAAATTGCTAAATTCATTCAATGGATGACGAATGATTAAATTGGTGCAAGCATGCACCACCAACCATATGGGGAATTAAATTATGAAACAGAATCGACTTGTCAGCGTTACCACCGCGATCGCCGCGGCTCTTGTTTTGGGGATCGCATTTCAGACTCAATCGGCTTCCGCCCAGATGCCAGGTTCAGGATTTCATCAAGGGGATCACAACCATGGACATCCCGGCAATCCAGGCCCAGGCTTCCCGTCTCCACCAAATGATCCTTACAATCCAGGATATCCAAATTATCCTAACTATCCCGGCTATGGCCAACTCAGCTATCAACAAGCAGAACAAGTGGCTCTCGATTTTTACCGCGCGTTCCTTTTCCGCAATGCGGATGCAAGCGGCCTGCAAGGCATGATCAGTTCGATCATGAATCAAGGTCAGTCGGCAGCCGTGGCCCAAGCAGTTGGCGTGATTCAATCTCAAGAATTCTACCAGAACGTTCGCGGTCGTTACAGCGACCAACAAATTTTGGCGAACATTTACCGCGTGTTTTTCCATCGCAATGTTGACCAGAGCGGATTTTACAATTGGCTTCCTATGATGCAGCAAGGGCGCTACGCGGATGTTGCATCCGGAATCGTTGGTTCTGACGAATTTAGAAACAACTATTTGTATCACTAATCATTGCCTTCAGCACCCAGTCTACAAAAGGGAAACCGCGACAGTGGTTTCCCTTTTTTTTTAACTTCATGACTCCCGCAAAAAAATGTTCCCAATCAAAAATGAATTCTCAATTTCCCGCACAACCTTCAAGATAAAGTGAACCTTTGATCCTCAACGATTCGCTCAGCACCCATGAAGACGGGTCCTCAAAAGTCGCGAAATATCGACAGACACTTTCAGGTCTCGCGAATTGAATAGAATTTGGATTTATTTGGGGCATTGATGGGACTCAGTTTTCAAGAGCTGAAAACTGGTCTGCGTAGGCGGATTTGAACCGCCGACCTCTTGCACCCCAAGCAAGCGCTCTACCAAGCTGAGCCATACGCAGACACTCGAAAGAAATTAAAAAATAAAATGAAAGATGAAAATTAGCAATCCACGCTTAACGCATCATTGCTACAGAAAAAGGGAAGGCACCTTTTAGAAGAGTTGCTTGGCTCGGCGGATGCTGATCAGGAGATCGTCGACCTGGTCGTTGATGTGCTCGAGTTTTTGGCTCATCGTCGAGATGGTCTTTTCTTTTTTGACTTCGCTGCGCACGAAATTTTTGAGATCTTTCAGGGCCGCGCGGGCGCCTTCGATCGAGAAGCGATCGCGGTGCAAAAGCTTGCGGATCAGGTAAGCGTTCTCGACGTCTTTTTTCGTATAGTAGCGCTGATTGTTCGAGGCTTTTTTCGGTTTCAGAATTTCGAATTCGGATTCCCAGTATCTCAAGACGTACTGTTTGATGCCAAGCATGTCGGCCACTTCGCCGATCTTGAATCCCATCTTCACCGGGATCGAGTTGATTTCCTCGAGAAGCTTTTCATCGCACAAAGCTGCCGGCAGCGACAAGATTTGCTCGGCCGGCGGAAGTTCCGCCGCACTGGCATTCGTCACCGTGGGCTGAACCGGAACATGTTGATCCGCCAAGACGATCTCTTGCGCATCTTCCTTTTCCGCCGTGGGCTCCGCTTCGAGGATCTCAACCTCAGTCATTGTCATCTTCATCCTTGCCGATCAAGTGTTCGTACTCTTCCCCGTTGAGCATGGCCTTCAGAACCTGACTGGGTCGGAAGGTCAGCACGCGGCGTGCACTGATGGTGATTTGTTCATTGGTTTGAGGATTGCGGCCCACGCGTTCGTTTTTCCCGCGGACGACGAAGTTTCCGAAGCCGGAAATTTTCACTTTATCGCCTTGATGGAAAACATCTTTCAAAGTGTCGAACACCAGTTCGACCAGCTCAGAGGCTTCCTTCTTGGAAAATCCGATTTTCTGATAAACCTTTTCAACGATATCCGCCTTGGTCATCGTTGATTTGCTGACATTTTGTCCGGCCATCTTAACCATCCTCAAATCGCGTCTTACAAAAGACGCGCGTGTCTGTCTGAGGATAGGCTAGCAAGTTGTTGAAACGAATCAAGAATATTCCGCTAAAAGCAGACAGATTATTCCGGCAAAGCCAGATCGCGGTGCTTAGCGGACCGAAACCTGAAGCTTCTCTTTTAACGCGCTTAAAACACGCTCGATGGACTCGGTCACCGTTTGGTCACGCAGCGTGTCTTTCTTGTCCTGATAACTCAGGCTGAAAGCGACCGATTTTTGCCCGGCCTCGAGCTTATCACCTTCATAGACGTCAAAGACTTCCAAGCCCGTCAAATAAGGTCCTGCTTCCTTTTTCATCAGGTCGCTGACCTCTTGCACCCGCAAAGACTTTGGCATCACCAAAGCCAGATCCCGGCGAATGCTCGGGAACCGAGACAAGCTCTCGACTCGTTTCACTCGCGGCTGCCCCTTAAACAAGGCTTCCAGATCCAGCTCGGCCATTGCCGCCGGCACGCGGATTTTATCATCCTCAAGCACCAAGGGATGCAAAGTCCCCAGGAAACCAATCTTCTTTCCCTCGACCACCAGGTGTGCGGCCTGTCCGCGATGTAAGAAAGCCGGGATTTCGCCTTTGTTGGCGATCGGCACCCACTGAAAGCTGGTGATATTCAAAAACTTGAGCAGATTCTCAACCGCCGCTTTGACTTCGAAAACCACCGGATGATCAGAACCCTTTTGCCATAGGCTTTGCACCATTCCCCAAGCGGAAATTCCCAACCGCCAAGCTTCCTGGTACTGCCCAGGCCCTTCGTGCAAGAAGACCTTACCCATCTCGAACAAGCGACCGACTTCGTTTCCTTGATGGAAATTCTGGCTGATATTTCGGTACAACCCAAAGCTCAAACTTTGGCGCAAGCAATCCTGCTCTTCATTCAAGGGATTCAAAACCTTGACCGGCATTTCGGTCGCCTTAAGACCTGCCGCCCGCAAGGTCTCCATGTTTTTCAAAAACTGGTTCTGGGACTTGGTCCCCACAAATGTCGAATGCAAAGCCTGCGAGTAGCCCTGCGCCCGTAAGATCTCGGACGCCTTTCTTTGCATCACGTAATTGGCATCATGCGCGGTCGGAACCAGATCCAAAACCGGAATCGTCTCCGGAATCTGATCGTAACCATTGAGACGCGCGTACTCTTCGACCAAATCCATATCTTGCTCGAGATCAAAGCGATATGACGGCGGCAGAATTTTGTAATCGCCCTCGCCGACCACTTCGACCTGACAACCCAGGCGCTTCATAAAGTCTTCAAACTTTTTCCCCTGAGCCGCGTACCCCAAACGATCGGAAATCGTCTGCACTTTCAAAGCGACCACTTCTTTTTTCTGCGGGGTTGGATAGATATCGTGGTTTCCCGAGTAAGCTTCCCCACCCGCGACCTTCAAAATCAATTCACTGGCGCGGTCCAAAGCTTTCAAGGTGCCCTCGGGATCCACGCCGCGCGCGAAGCGGTAACCGGAATCGGTGTTCAAACCATGCGCGCGCAAAGATTTTCGCGCCGACATCGGCGAGAAATAGGCGGACTCGAGAAACACATCCGTCGTCGCATCGGTCACGCCCGAATTTTTTCCACCGATGACGCCGGCGATGCAAACGCTGCGTTCGGCATCTTTGATCATCAGTTCTTCACCGGTCAGCGAAAGCTCGGTGCCATCCAAAGTCGTAAACTTCTCGCCATTCAAGGCGCGCTCGACGATGATCTTTCGTCCACGCAATTGCGAAGCATCAAACGCGTGCAGGGGCTGACCTAATTCCATCATCACGTAATTGGTGCAATCGACGATGTTATTGATCGAATTCATGCCGACCATCTCCAGGCGCTTCACCAGCCACGCAGGACTGGGTGCCACCTTCACGCCGCGCAGATAACGACCCGTATAGCGCGGACACAGATCGGTCGCCCGCACCTCAAGCCCCACTTGATCTTTTGTCGAATGCGAGCTGAGCGCCACCGTGGGCTCAACATTTTTCAATTCTTTCCCGAGCAGACAAGCAACCTCGCGGGCCAAACCGTAATGGCTCAGGCAATCCGCACGATTGGCCGTGACCTTCAATTCAAACGTTACATCATCCAGGCCCTGGTATTCGGCAAATGGTTTTCCAATCGGCGCGTCTTCCGGCAAAATCACGATGCCGTCGCTATCGCCAGGCAAGCCCAGCTCTTTCCACGAACAGAGCATGCCGCCAGATTCCACTCCGCGCACGACCGCTTTTTTAATCGCGAAATTTCCCGGCAGGATCGCGCCCGGCAGGGCCACCACGACTTTGTCGTTGGCCTTGTGGTTCTGCGCTCCGCAGACGATCTGGTGGACCACACCCTCGCCCGTGGTGACACGGCAGACGGACAGCTTATCCGATGTCGAGTGTTTCTCTTTTTCCAGGATGAGACCGGTGACGACAAAATCGAAATCGCGAGATTTGTTTTGAATCTCCTCGACCTCAAGTCCCGCCTTGGTCAGCACATCGCCCAACGCTTCGGGCTTTTGAAAAAACTCTTTCACGTCGACAAAATCATGCAGCCATTTCAATGAAATTTTCATATTTTGAAGCCCTTGCCTTAAACAAACTGATTGAGGAAGCGAACATCGTTTTCCGGGAACAGGCGAATGTCCTCGATGCCGTATTTGATGATCGCCATGCGCTCGATGCCGAAACCAAACGCGAAACCTTGCCAGCGCGGATACTCAATCCCGACCGCCTGGAACACTTTCGGATTCATCAGACCGCAACCGCCGATTTCAATCCAGCCCGAGCCTTTGCACATGCTGCAGCCCTTGCCTTTGCAAATCGGACAGGTGCAATCCACCTCGGCCGATGGTTCGGTGAAGGGAAAAAAGCTCGGACGAAATCGCGTCTTCAAATCACTGCCAAAAAATTCGCGCACGAAATAGGTGATCGTGCCCTTGAGATCCGCCATCGAAACTTTCTCGTCGATGCACATGCCCTCGATCTGGTGAAAGTGCGGCAGGTGCGAAATATCGCTGTCGCAACGAAACACGGCGCCGGTGCCGACGATGCGTAAAGGTGGTTTCTCAGATTCCAAAGAGTGAATCTGAATCGGTGATGTGTGCGTGCGCAGGACGTGCGTGGGATCGATAAAGAAAGTGTCCTGCATGTCGCGCGCCGGGTGATTGGCCGGAATGTTCAAAGCTTCAAAATTGTAAAAATCTTTTTCAATCAACGGCCCCTGTCTCAGCGAGTACCCGATGCGCGCCATGATCGAAAAAATTTCATGCGTGACCTTGGCCACCGGATGCTCAGTCCCGGCCAGATGCTTATAAGCTGGCAGCGTGAGATCGATCTCCTCGGCCGACATCTTCTCTTCGAGCTCGGCCTTTTTCAGGGCGCCCTCAGCATCCGTATAAGCGAGCTCGAGCGCCTGCTTGACCTCGTTGACGAGCTTACCGAACAGTGGCTTTTCCTCTTTCGGAAGTGTCGCCATGTCCTTCATGATCTCGGTCAGGGCCCCGTTCTTTCCCAAGAATTCAACCTTGACGTCGTAAAGAGATTTGCTCGAGCTTGCCGCCCGCATTTTCTCCAGAGCCAGAGCTTGGAGATTTGCCAGTTTTGATTGCGCGTTTTGAGTTTGTGACATAGATTGCAGAATATATTCAAATTGCTGGATTTGCGCACCCTTAAGGCATTGCATTAAGGGCCTAAAGGACAAAATAAAAGCGGGACCGCGGCGCCCACCGGGTGCTGAAGGAAACGACTCGAACTGAACCGAAACAGATGGCTCATAAAAATAAAACCAACCTTTCACCCTACAAAGCCCGAAACCCGAAAGCCGGCGATCCCAGCGCGCTCAAGGGCCGTCATAAAAAGCCCGAGACCATCTATTCGCTTGAAGAGGCAAACGACCGCCTGGCCGATATCTTCCGCAATCATAACTTTAAGGGCGTCAGCCACGAACAGCGTCGGGCCCTGGCGCACTTCTACCGTCTTTTGATGGAAACCCAGGAAACCGAGAATTTCACCCGCCTGCTCAAGATTCGCGATATTGCGATCAAACACTTTATCGATTGCCTGATGATCCCGCAGATCACCAAGCTTCAGTTTCCATTGATGGATGTCGGCACCGGCCCAGGCTTTCCCGGCATTCCGCTCAAGATCGCCTTTCCACAAGAGCGCATCATCCTGGCCGAAGGCGTTCAGCGTCGGGTCGAGTTCCTGAAAAAAGTCCGCTCGGAAATGAATCTGCAACAGCTCGATATCATCGGTCGCAACATCAATCCTTATTTCGCCTACCCAGTGCAAGGCGTGATCACACGCGCGGTGGAAGACGTACGAAACACGCTGACCAATGTTTTGACCTGCCTGCAACTGGGCGGAAAAGTGTACCTGATGAAGGGCCCCGGCGTGGATCCGGAAATCGAGATCGCCAAAAAAGAAATGGGCGAATTTTACGAGCTTGAACAAAACACCGCCTACAGCTTGCCTGAAACCACGCAAGAACGAAGGCTCTTGGTCTACCGAAAGATCAAGCTCGCACCGCTGCCGGATTTTGACGAAGAACCTTGGCCCGAGGACGACTGATGCTCGAGATCTCAAGCTCCACCAACGCCCTGTTTAAGAAATTCGCCTCGCTGCTGGAATCGAAAGGTCTCAAAAAAGAAGGCCTTTTTATTTTATCCGGCAAAAATCTCGTTCAAGAGTTCCTGAAAAAACCAACGCTTCCCATCGAATCTGAACTGTGGATGGAGGGACAGACACCTCTGTGCCCACCCAAGCTTCAGGTGAAATTATCGAAAGCCTTGTTCGAAGAGCTGGATGTTCTCGGCACCAAGAGCAATCTCCTCGTGCTCAAGCAGCCCGAAATCCGAGAGTGGGATTTTTCGACTCCCACCAACGGGCTCAAGCTTTTGGCGCCGCTCGGAGATCCCGCCAACCTTGGCGCCTTGATGCGAAGCTCGGAAGCGTTTGGTGTCGATAACATCATCTTGCTTCGTGAATCCGCAAATCCCTTTTTACCCAAAGCGATCAAGGCCTCGGCCGGTAGCGTGACCCGTTTGAATCTGTGGCGGGGTCCCGGCATCCAGGATCTCAATGCCCGACCGATCGTGGCGCTGGATCTGAAGGGTGAAACCCTTGCCGGATTTCAATGGCCACAAAATTCTTATTTATTGATTGGCGAAGAGGGCGCCGGCATTCCGACTTTGCCGGGAGTAAAAAAAATCTCGATTCCCATTCAAGGCGTCGAATCGCTCAACGCTACGGTCGCGGCCAGTCTCGCACTGTATGATTACCACCTGAAGAATCTAATTCGCTAAGAGTTTCCGCTAAATTCTCACCGCTCCAACATCACCCGAATTCGACGCAGCCTAAGGATTCAAATATTTTTGAGCCCACTCGTCGATCGATCCATTTTTGACCAAGGCTTGCACGGCCGCATCGATTTCCTTCCAGCGTTTCTCACTCATGGCCGGCAGCGCATGCACCCAAACTGGTTTTTCCGAGACTGCGTACTGCTGGATTTGCTCCGAAGCAATCTTCCTTTTATGCAGGACCGCCCGAAAGGCGACACTGCCGCAGACACCTTCCACACGTCCCAACAGTAGCACGTCGAGACACTGCTCATAGGACTTGAGATCACTCCAATGAATGGCTTTCACATCGTCCAAGTCCGTACAACCACCCGCCAAGCGGCAAATGGGACCCGCCAAATCTTGTTTGCTCTGAATGGATTTATGATCCGCTCGCGTATAAATGAACGTGTTGCCATTCTTTAAAAACGATTTTCGAGTTTTCATGTCGGCAAACGTCGTCTGATCCGTCATGATCACGATTTCAACGGCGCCCTGGCGAAGCAATTCGATGGCTCGACGGATGGGAACCAAGGTGACTTCCAGTGGCACTCCCATTCGCCCGGCAATTCCTTTCGCCACCGCGTAATGAAAGCCCTTCATCTCGCCCCCCTCTTTATAGGCAAACGGAAGCTTATCAAACATCGCGACCTTCAAGGGTTCCTTGACGGAATCAACCGAAGCCTCCTTCAAAGGCTCGTTTGAAAATGCGACCACCGAATTGAGAAGTAATAAGAAAAGGATCAGTCGATTCACTCGCACTCCACGCTTGATCGAAGTCTACACGATCGATCAAGGTCGGCAAGCCCTGAGACGAAAGTCCAGTTTTTATCCGCTCCCGCTGCGACCATCGATTTTTTCCTTAGAATAGAAAAAAACCGAAAGGATCACCATGAGAGCCGTCACTCTATTATTTGCCTTGTCCTTCATTCTTCCGTTGAGCCTTCGCGCCGCCGATGACCTGCCGAATTTTCGCGAAGTGAATTCTTCTATTTTCCGCTCGGGCCGTCCCACCCAAAATGGACTCGCCCAACTGAAAACACAGCGCGGAGTGAAGACTATCATCAATCTCGAGGACTCGGATTCGAACGTGCAAAAAGAAGCGGCGTGGGCCAAAGGTCTCGGCATCGATTACCTTCCGTTTCCGACCAATTCATTCAACCGCCCCGACGACCAAGCGGTGACGCAGATTTTAGAAATCTTGAAAGATCAAACGCGCTACCCCATTCTGATTCATTGCCATCACGGCGAAGACCGCACCGGCTTGATGATTGGATTGCACCGCGTGTTCAACGAAGGCTGGACGCCGAAAGCGGCCTACCAAGAAATGCTCGATCTCGGCTTTCACACGATGCTCAGCGGACTGAAGAATTACTTTAAAGAGAAAACAGGTCTCAACCGCCGCCAAGAAAATTTCGACATCGCCATTCTCGATCCTGAGCTCGCCCCATAATCGAGCGCACCCGTGAGCCCTCTCACCTGAACGGCCTCACAATTCAACTGCAGCGAGATTCATTGGGTCTCGCTGCCAGCTTCCCCAGCACTCTTAGTAAAATGAAATGACGCTTGAATTTTGTTACGCTCTCAAAGAACAAGAGATGAAGCGGACGCTACGAACAAGAGATGAGATTTTTTTCGATGTCGGCGGGAGGAGGCGTCTCCCAAAGACTGAGCATAAAGCCTCCGGCCCCCGAGCCCGTCGGTTTCACCGCCAAAGCCCCGTGCTCCATCAGCCATTGCACGTGCGAATCCACCGTCAGTCCCCAACGATCAAAACACGTCTTCGCCAGATCCATCGCTTGTTTGAGCAAGGGAAGACCCTCGTGTTCGTTGAGCTGCAAAGATTTTTCCGCCATCGCGACGGCCGTTTGCATATCTTGATCGATTCGATGGCCAAGCTCAGGCTGGCTTGCGATCAAAGCTTTGACCTGATTGACGCATTCGAGGGTCACGCCTCGTCGTCCCGAGTAGGACACGTACCATTTCGGCTTCCAGCGCGGCGCCAAGGCCTTTCTCTCGCCCCCGCGAACGAAGCGAAGACCTTCTTGCGAGAGCGCCACCGCGATGTCCACGCCGCTGCTTTCGCCGTGGAATAGATTCTCGAGTGAGCGTGAGAATTCGTAAATATCCGAAGCTTGAACCAGATCCAGGGCATGAAACCATTGGCCGATGGCCACGCACAAAGCGGCGGATGCTCCCAGACCCGCGCCGATCGGAATCTGGCTCGAGAGCTTCAAGAGGCCAGTTAAAGATTCGCGCGCAATATGGCATTTTTCGCAGGCTTGATCGAGCACACTCCAAAATAGCAAATGCATTTCGGGTCCGTGCTCGCCTTCAAGCTCGAGCTGCAAGGGGGTCTTGGTTTCCGGATAATAAGATAACTTCAAACTGCGTGAGCGCAGCGGAAACACCAAGGCCGGGCTGCCGCGCAAAACGGAATGTTCTCCGGCCAAGATCCACTTGCCCGGAACCTGAGTTTCAAAACTGGAAAGCTTCATCCGATATTCCCTGACGAGAAAACTCGAAGCGTGGGCGACCAATGATTTTGAATCTCTTTGGCTAGCTCTTGCTGATCCATGCGATAAAGAACGTGCACGTTTGCACCCGCATCCATGGTGACCCACGGGCCATCACCACGGGTTTTCCAGATGTTTTCCAAATAACGCAAAACCAGGTGCGTCTGCTCGGTCATGTAGCCAAAGGCATTCTCGCTGGTTTCAAATAGCGCGTGCATATCCCAAAACTCGTCCCAAATGATCTTGAAAGACTGACGCCAATTTTCCGGCGTTTCGGCTCCTTGACGAAGAAGCTCCATCAAGTTCGCCAGACGTCGCTCGGCCCGCTCGACCCGTCCGCCAAAAAGCGGACTGCTGGTCACGCGTCGGTGCGCTTCGCTGGAAGAGACGGCCTTGACGCCACTTTCGACGACGATCACCTGATGCAGAAGATGGTGCATCGGAAATTCGAGTGGTCTCACACCTTCGCGAAACCACAAGGCCCAAGGCCCGAAGAACGAGCGGCATGAGCTGCCAGATCCCTGACGGGAAAAAGCGGCTTGATCGATCACGGTGCTATCTTGCGCTTTTTCATTTCCCATTTTGGCGAACATTTCGAAGCTTGCCCGGGTCAGGGCCGCAAAGCTCGAGGCCGAGCTCGCCAAGCCGCAATCCGAAGGAAAATTATTGGCCGATTGAATGTGAAAATTTTCGCTCACGCCAAAGGCCGTTTTCAGATTTTTAAAATGCTGCAAAAAGCGCGAGATCGATTTAGCGCTCATCTCCATCTTTAAAAGACCATCGCCCGTCAAAGGTGACCAATGATCTTCACTGGCCGCCGGATCAACGGTGAGGCGCACGAAGCTTCGCAGATTTTCCAGCGTCCACGAGAGAGAGCTATTGGTGGGGTGATTGGAAGCCGAGTCCAATTTTCCCATGTATTTGATCAAGGCGATATTCGAGGGAGCCGAGCTTTCGATTGTCATAATGAAACTTCCGGTTGACTGAGATTTCGGATCTGCAGACCTTGTCCGACCTGGCCGCTATCCGCCACGACCTGAAGATTCAGATCCATCAGTGCATTTCGCACATCTTTCGTGTGACATTTTTCACAGAATACTAAAATCACGTCCGAGCCCATGGCGCCACAGCCTTTGGCAAAAAGGACTTTCGAATTTTTATCAAGTTTTTGCACGGTCTCGAGCGTGAATTCGGTGACCCAGCCTTGGTCCATCAAAAGCTTTCGGTAATTTTTCATGCCGAGCAAAAAATCTTCGAATTTCAGATGGATCAAACCCTGCTGAATCAGATTCATCGCAGATTCAAAAGCTTCGCCCGAAAAAGACGTCAGATTCTTCAAGTGTTCATGCGTCGCAAGCTTTCGCCCGGTGTGCGCCACCAAAAAATCCATTTCCTGAAACGGCCACGCAAAGGTCTGCAGTTTTCCATTGTTGCGATCAAACCAAGTCAGGCCGCCGGCGCACACGCCCACAACGTCGGCGCCGCTGGGTGGAAAGCCTTCGCCTTTGGCAAGCGAGCGGTAGTCGTGAAGCATTTCGTGCCAGTCAAAAAATCTCTCGGTCTCGCCGAAGATGTCCTCTTTCAACTGCCAAAAGGCGTGCAGCAATGCAAACTGCGCGCTGCTGGCACCGAACCCGCCGATCTGGTAAGGATCCTGAAAACGCAGATTATACTGAGAGAAGAAGGCGGCATCCGATTGCCACAGCCGGCCCGCCGGGCTTTCGGGATGGAAGGGATTTTTATTATCGACATTCGTTCGTTGCACCTGCAAACGAAAGCGCGGCTCGGTCGATAAGACCAAAGCGGGTCCACCCAGCAAAGCGAGATACTCGCCCGCCATAAATGTTTTTCCGGCCACTGACAGTTCCGCTATTTTCACTGCAAAAGTCCCGCGCGCAATTCTTTAACCGCATCAATCGCATGACTCAGGGAAATGCGTTTTTTCAAAGCTAAAATTTCTTCCAATTTTTTCTGCACATAAGGGATCTCGGCTTCATCGGCGCCCGCCGCCAAAGTCAGATTTTTAATATGAAGCTTCATGTGTCCTTCAATGATTCCAACCGTGGTTAATGCCTTCAAGGCCCCTAGATTTTGCACGAGACCCACAGATGCCACGACCCGAGACAACTCGGCCGCAGATTCGACCTTCATCATACGCAGACACATCGAAGCCGTTGGATGCAAGGTGGTGACACCCCCAACGGTGCCGACGATGATCGGTGCCTTCAATGTTCCCACCAAAAAGCGACCGTCGCGTTTCCATTCGGTGATCGATCGGTATTGACCGTCGCGGGTGGCATAGGCGTGAACACCCGCCTCGACTGCACGCCAGTCATTTCCGGTCGCGATCAAAATTGGGTCCATGCCGTTCAAGACACCTTTGTTATTGGTGGCCGCACGGTAAGGATCCTGAATCGAAAACAAAGAAGCTTCCTCGATTTTCTCCGCCAGTGCCGGATCGATCTTTTCGATCACGACCTGAGCTTCGGTCAAACGCGTGTCGACCAGATTCGAAAGAATGCACATCGTGACTTTTTCGCCGGTGACTTCTTCGATTGGTTGCTTCAAAAATTCACAGACTTGATTGATGATATTGGCGCCCATCGCATCGACCGGATTCATGTGAATGTGAATCACCGCCATATCGGTGCCATCTCCGCGTGGAACCCGGCGGACGACAAGATCCTTGACCCCGCCGCCCCGACGAACCAGTCCGAAAGCGACCTCGCGGTTTGAGATCTCGATCCAAGTTTCTCGCTGTTGCAAAACCTGACGCTCAAATTTTTGATAGTCACTGACTTTGGCCAATTGAATTTGGCCGATAATATCTTGGCCAATCAAGCGCGTGGTGATCGAACCACTTTCGCGAATCCATTTCGCCGTCTTGCTGGCCGCCGCCACGATCGATGTCTCTTCGACCGCCATCGGGATGATGAAATCGCGACCATCAATATGAAAGTTGGTCGCCACACCCAGGGGAAGCTGGAAATATCCAATCACGTTTTCAATAAACTTTTCGCCCAAAGCGAAGTCTTTCAAACCACCGCGCTGAAGGTATTCGATGTCCGTCGATTGCAAGACCCCGGCTCGCACCAAAGTTTTCAGGCGCTCTTCACGGCTGAGTTTGGAGAAGCCCTTGAACAGATCCGACAAATCCATCGCGGCTAATTTTTCTGAGATTACATCCAGTTCCATGTCCACACCTTCTTCTGTTCCAATTCCGAAACAGATCCCGTCCCCGTGCAAAACAAAGCGACCTTCAATTCATATTCAAATTGATTCAAAGTATTTAACAAAGCTTCGTCTGATTCCAAAGCACCTTCCAAGAAAGGCTTGGCCAGACCCACCGCTTTGGCTCCCATCGCTAATAGCTTAGCAGCATCCAATCCGCTGCGAACACCACCAGAAGCCCAAAGCTGACTTTTTACAAGATGCTCTTTTCCTAATAACAAACTTTCCAAAGTTGGAATTCCCCAGTCTTGAAAAACTTTGGCCGCCTTGAAATTCATGCTGCCTTCGTCCGAGCGCAAACCTTCCAGGCGTCCCCAATGGGTGCCTCCCAGGCCACTGACGTCGATCACCGCCACTCCGACCTCTTCCAATCGTTTCAAAGTCGATGCTGAAAAACCACAACCGACTTCTTTGACCACCACCGGAATATCGAGGGTCCGAACCAGTTTCGCGATCGCCTGCAGACCGCCCCGGAAATCCGGCGTGCCTTCAGGCTGCAGAACTTCTTGCAAGGCATTGAGATGAATGAAAAGTCCCACGGCTTCGAGAGAATCGATCAGCCTTTGCACCTGCTCGATCGGAGTCTGAATCAGCTGGGCGATGCCCAGATTTCCAATCAAGCGGGCCCTTGGAGATTGAGAGCGGATTTTCTTCCACTCGAGAGCGGCCGTCGAATCCCAGAGCTCTTTTCGCTGCGAGCCCACGCCCATGAGAATTCCGCGATCGTGCGACAGTTTCGCCAACCGGGAATTGATCATTTCTCCCTGATCATGACCAGCCGTCATCGAGCTGATAAAGAAAGGCGAAGAGCATTCGAGATTTAAAATTTTCGTTTTCAAAGAGATCTCAGAGAAATTGAGATCCGGAAGAGCTTCGTGAGTCAATCTCACAAAATCAAAACCGGCAGCTCCACTCACCTGAGTCCGCGGATCCATCGCCAAGCGGAGATGGTCTTGTTTGCGGCGCTCGAAAACTTCGCTCGATTTCTCTGGCGAAGTTTTTGGTTTGAAATCTGCCGGTCTTTGTTCGGCCATATTTATCCCCTCAAAAGAGAGAATCGATTAAGCCGGTTGCATTGCATGTTTGCAAAGTTGAGCAAATGACGCTGAATCAGTGATCGCGAGATCTGCCAACATTTTGCGGTTCACAGTTACGCCAGCTTTGATCAGTCCACCGATCAAGCGAGAGTAAGTTGTTCCGTTCAAACGAGCCGCAGCGTTGATCCGTTGATTCCACAGAGCGCGGAATTCACGTTTCTTCATTTTGCGGTGTTTGTAAGCGTACGCCATACCACGGTCGTTTTTCTCAACCGCATGGATGTAGGCTCGTGAGCCGGCCGAGTAATAGCCTTTCGCTCGTTTCAGAACTTTTTTGTGACGACGACGATTTGTAAATCCACCTTTAACGCGCATTTATCATCTCCCTCTTAAAATACCAAGCATCTGCGGATTTGCAGATAGTTAGCATCATCGACATACACCATGTCGCCGAGATGACGTTTGCGTTTCGAACTCATGTGTGAGTTCAAGTGTCTCATGCCAACTTGCTTGCGCTTTACTTTTCCGCTCCCTGTGAGCTGGAAGCGCTTTTTGGCACCTGAATGCGTTTTAATTTTCGCAGCCATTTTATCCTTCCTCCGAGCAGGCGGTTTCAACAATTGAAACTCTTTGGGGCCATTTCATCTCACTGCGAACGGCGTTCGCAATTAACCAACGTGAGCAACTCAGACGTTTATTGGACGGTCAAAGTAGACTCATGTAGGCAAAAAGACAAGGAGAATTCCGGAGATTTCTTGCCTCTTTTTTAACCACGCCAAGAGGAGTGCTTTTCCGACCTTCGGGGCGAAGGCCGAACCTCGCTCAAACCGCGGAAGCGGGCTGCCGGCCCGGATTCAGAGCTTTTCGACAAGTACCTGAAATCGCTGCAAATCGTCAATATTCTGCCTCTGTGCTTGTAGGACGCCCCCCAAGCCTCGTATGCTGGGGGCTTCTTTATACTCAGAGGGGTCTGCCGACATGAAAATGAATGTCCTTCGAAAACTAGTCATTCCTTGGTTCTGCTTTTTCGTCCTCGCCATTTTAGCGACCGTTGGGGTGACTCTGATCCTGCACATCCAAGCCCAAGAGCACCCACTTTACCTTCCCATCCTGGCGGCCGGTGCGGGTCTGTGTTTTTTTCTCAACATCCGAACCCTCAGCAAAGCCGGAATCTGGATCGCGCACGCTTTGCCAAGCTCTTTGCGATTTCGAAAACTTCCGTGGGTGATGACCGCCCTGTACGCCGCCGTGCTGGCCTTGGTTATTTTCCTGTTGGGACAAGCTTCTTGGATGCCGCTCTTTTGGCATGCATTTGTTATCCCGACCGTTTTCACCATCTCGCTCTTCGTGGTGATTTGGCATTTGATGGGTCCCATTCTCACTTGGTCTTCGAGCCTTTCTTTCAGTCGCGTGGCGGCTTTTCTTGTCAGCCTTCCCGTTTTTATTCTGGTGCCGCTGACGGCTTTTTTCTTAGGGAAAACAATCGTGCGCGCTTATCTCGCCAGTCGAGCCGAAGTCATCATCATCGGCGAAAAACAAGTGCCAACTCCAGCAGCGGCGAAGCCCGTGGAAGTGGCGACCGAGACCTTGCCGGCCTACATGGATAAGGACAGCAAGCTCGACGAAAAGGCGAATGTTCTACGTGAAGCGGCGCTGAGCGGAAAAGCTTGTCCCGAAGTGGATAAAGAAATTCAGGCGGCGTTGATTTCCAAAGCGCCGGAAGAGCAAGCTTACTGGGCGATCAAAGCCATGAAGTGCTCGAACTTGACCGCAATCGTGGGCTTGCCAAAACTGGCCAAAGTCATGAGCGATCATCCTTCGCATTACGTGCGCTCGGCCGCGATTCGCGGCATGGCCCGCTACAGCGGCGAGACCGTGAAGAAAGTGAATTATCTTTTGATCAAGCGAATCAACGAGAAAGAATCAGGAGACGTGATTGAATCAGCGGCGTGGACGCTTTCGCGAATCGATGAAGAGGATCGCAAGTTTGCGGTCAATCGCTTGAAGGCGCTGCTCGACAATACAAAGATCAACGCCACCGCGGCTCGCGTGCTGATTCAGGATCTGAAACAAGACGAGCTGGTCACGAATTACGTCTCGGACAACCTGACCGCCGGGGCCGAGGCCCGTCGCCGTGCCGTCGAATTGGTCTGCCTGCTGCCAAAACCAAGTCTCGCCACGATTGAGCCCCACATCGAACAAATCGTCGCAACCGTCAAAACCGGCGCGCAAGACGATCCGGCGATGAAGGCTTTGGATTGCTTAGGACACGCCGGTTATTTTGCGATCCGCAAAGAGGTTTTGAATCCGCAGCAACTGGAGAGACCGATCGCGGCTCGTGCTTTTGCCGAAATGACGGTGAAAGATTCCTCGGAAGCGCTCGAGACCGTCGAGACCTGCGTGCGCGATAGCAACGAACAGGTGCGAAAATGGTGCAGTCAAAGTCTGGGTAAAATCGGCGCGCCCGCCTTGCCGAAGATTTTGGATCTTTTATCGTCCAGCCAGTCCGAGCTGAAAGACGCCGGAAAAAATGCGCTCAACTTTTTTGATGATCCGGCTGCCAAGACAGAGCTCGAGAAAATCCGCGCGGAAAATTCAGGCTGGTTTGCGAGCAAAAAGAAATTGCAGATCGCGGAAGCTATCAACACCGCTTTGATCAAAGTCGAAACGGACAATAAAACAGAGTAACCAGTGGCCATGAAAACGGAACTGAAACGCAGCCAAACAGAACACTTGCTCGAAAACATGAGCGACGGCTATTTTCTGCTGGATAAAAACTGGTGCTTTTCCGATGTGAACGAGCATGGTCGAAAAATTCTTGCTCCCGCCACCGAGCTGATCGGTCAAAATATCTGGACGATTTTCCCGCAGTCTCTTGGTACGGACTATGAAGAACATTACGAGCTCGCGGTGCGGACGCAAAAGCCCGTGCAGTTCGAAGTGTTTTCTCCTCGCCTGCGAAAGTGGTTCGAGATTCGCGCCATTCCTTTGGGCGACGATGGGCTTTCGGTTTTTTTCAACGACATCACCTCCCGTAAACAGCACCAAGAAGATTTGCAGAGAGCCCTGCTGGACGCCAAGTCCGCAAACGAGTTCAAGTCCGCTTTTTTGGCCAATATGAGCCATGAGATTCGGACTCCGCTGGGCGCGATCTTGGGGTTTGCGGAAATCTTGGCTGATCCGAATACCAAAGCCGATGACCGGCAACAGTTCGTCTCCATCATTGAACGCAATGGCCGCCTGCTTTCACGATTGATCGATGACATCCTGGATTTATCAAAAGTTGAATCGGGCATCCTGGAGCTTGAGATCATTCCGTTTTCGCTGCGAAAGATTCTAGAGACGTTGCAATCCAACGTGCAAATGGTGGCGCAGAGCAAGTCCTTGTCGGTCGAACTGGAGATCGACGAGCAAATGCCGGACGAATTGGTCGGCGATCCAACCCGTCTCAGTCAAATCTTGATGAACCTTCTGCAAAACGCGATCAAATTCACCGATCACGGCCGAATCCAATGGAAAATTTCGGCTGAATCCGATGTGGTCTTTTTCGATATCATCGATACGGGAATTGGCATCGCGCCCGAGCAGGCGTCAAAACTATTTGTGCCCTTTCGTCAGGCCGACGAATCCATCACTCGCCGCTATGGCGGCACGGGATTGGGCTTAGCACTTTCACGAAAACTGGCCCAGCTTCTGGGCGGAGACATTCAACTGGTCGAAAGCCAACTGAACAAGGGAAGCCGCTTTCAAGTGCACATTCCCCTCACCTACAAAAAACCCCAGCTTGAGGCCGGGGTTTTTTAAGATCTATTCGTCGTCGGATGCTTCGTCCATGTCGTCAGCCGGTTCGCTCTCAGGAGGTGCTCCTTGAGTGCTCTTCGGGTGAAGTTTCAAGTACTCTTTCACCTTCACGGCGTCCGGTCCGAGGATGAGGTATGCTTGCTTGCCTTCCATTTTAGGAGGTGCTTCGGCGGTTGCCACATCTTTCAGAACGTCGACCACTTTGCGCATCAATGCCATGCCCAGCTCTTGGTGAGCCATTTCACGGCCTAAGAAACGCATGTTCACTTTCACTTTGTCACCATCAAGAATGAAACGTCGTGCGTGTTTCATTTTCGTATCAAAATCATGCTGATCGGTGCGCGGTCGAATTTGGACCTCTTTTACCTGAACAATGACCTGCTTTTTACGGGCCGCCACTTGTTTCTTTTTATTTTCGTATTTCCACTTGCCGTAATCCATGATTTTGCAAGTCGGGGGAGACGCCGTCGGAGCGATTTCAATGAGATCTAAACTTCGCTCTTCCGCTAAACGAACGCCCTCGGGGACCGTCATCACGCCGAGCATATTTCCCGCTTCATCGATCACTCGAATTTGCTGGGCACGAATTTCGCGATTGACGCGAAGACCGTCTTTGTCTTGTTTCTTGCCGCGGAAATCACCGCGTCCGCCTGGACCGCCGCTGCCGCCGCCAAAACTTTTTCGTTCAAAAGGACCGCTAATGGGAGACCTCCTTGTTGGTATCCTGATTCAATTGTCGCTCTTTAATATGAGTGACGATTGTTTTGATTAACTCTTCAATTGGCATGCCATTGATTTGTTTGCCATCTCGCAAACGCAAAGAGGCACTCTTCGCTTCCGCTTCTTTGTCACCAACCACAACCATGAACGGCACTTTCATCATCTGTGCGTCCAGGACCTTGCGGCTGAGCTTTTCGTTTCGCTGATCAAATTCGACCCGCACGCCGTGCTTTTTCAGCTGGGCCGAGAGATCGAAACAGAAATCATTCACGCGATCCGTGATCGAAAGAATTTGAACTTGGGTCGGAGCCAGCCACGCCGGCAAATGCCCCGCCGTGTGCTCGAGGTAAACCGCGATAAATCGCTCCAGCGACCCCAAGATCGCCCGGTGAAGCATGATCGGACGATGTTCCTTATTGTCCTCGCCGACGTATTTCAGGTCAAAACGCTCGGGCAAATTCGGATCAAATTGCAAAGTCCCGAGCTGCCACGGACGATTGATCGCATCAAAGAAACGCACATCAATCTTGGGACCGTAGAAAGCGCCGTCACCAGCATTGATTTCAAACGGAATATCCAAAGACTTGAGCGCGTTGGCCAAAGCTCCTTCAGCCTTATCCCAAAGCTCATCGGAACCGATACGGGCCGCCGGTCTTGTCGACAGGGCCACCTTATAGTTCGTCATCCCAAGTTTATTGTACACTTCGCGAAGAAGCGTCATGAAGCTTGCGATTTCGGATTGCACCTGATCGAGCGAGCAGAAAATATGGGCATCGTCTTGGCAGAACGAGCGAACGCGGGTCAAACCGTGGATCGCCCCGCTTTTTTCATTGCGGTGAAGACGGCCAAAATCCGCCATTCTCAGCGGCAAATCACGGTACGAGTGATGATCGGACTTGAACAGCACACAGTGCGAAGGACAGTTCATGGGCTTGACGCCAAATTCCCGCTCATCGACTTTGGTGAAGAACATGTCTTCTTTATAGTTGGCCATGTGGCCCGACGTTTTAAAAAGTTCGGTGTCGAAAATCTGCGGCGTGATGACCTCTTGATAGTCATACTTGAAATAAAGTTCGCGCAGATATCTTTGCAGTTCATTGTAAATGATCGATCCACGGCCGGTGAAGAATGGCGACGCCGGTGCCAGCGAATTCATGTGGAAAAGACCCAGGTCTTTGCCAAGCTTTCGGTGATCGCGCTTCTTCGCTTCTTCGACCTGGTGAAGGTAAGCTTCGAGCTCTTTTTTATCTCCGAAAGCCGTCGCGTAGATTCGCTGAAGCATCGGATTCTTTTCATCGCCGCGCCAGTAAGCTCCGGCCACCGACATCAGCTTGAAAGCCTTAATCTGACCCGTGCTCTGCACGTGGGGACCTCGGCACAAGTCGAACCAGTTTTCACCCTGCTCGTAGATACCGACAACGTGCTCGCCTTTGTTTTTCAAGTCTTCGATGATCTCGACTTTAAAACGCTCGCCCATTTTTTTGAAAATCGAAATCGCTTCGTCGATCGGAACGTTTTTGCGCACCAATGGATAGTCGCCTTTGACGATTTCTTCCATGCGCTTTTCGATCTTGGCAAAGTCTTCTTCGGTGAAGTTTCGAGGCGAATCGAAGTCGTAGAAGAACCCCGTGTCGATCACCGGACCGATGGTGACCTTGATCTCGGGCCACAGCGTTTGCACCGCTTGCGCCATCACGTGCGCGGCCGAGTGACGGATCACTTCGACGGCTTCTGGTGATTTGGTGGTGATCAAAGCGATCTTTGAACCATCTTTCAGCGGCAGACGGAAATCGAGAACTTCAGAGTTCCCATCCACCTTCACGCCCAAAGTTTCTTTGGCCAAACGCGGGCCAATGGATTGAGCCACCTCGAGCGCCGTGGGCTCGTGGTCGAAAGTTTTCACAGAATTATCGGGTAAGTAAATTCGAATTTCAGGCATGTGTATTTTGCGGACCCATTAAAAGGTCGTCGTCGTTGTCGAAGCAACATTGGAAGGAGTCAAAACTGAGAATGAAAAAGCATTCTGCATCAGTTCAAGTCTTAACAAGACCGCCCCTGACAAGCAACCACAAAATAACGCGGCTTTTCTTAGGATCTGACATGGAGGTCGTGACCGCACAGCACTGAGCTTTGCGTTAGTTGGCGTGTTTCACCACTTTTATGGGGTGGAGCTTATTTGTATTCGGGCTCAACCACGTAGCCACGGCTGGGGTTACTGGGATCAACCGGAACCTTCTTAAATCCCACGATTTGGGGTGCGGGAAAGTCGGCCGATTTTTGGTTTTCGATTTCGTACATTTGTTTGCGCAAAGAGACCTTTTCTTCGTAGCGAATGCTTTCATCGTCCATCAGCTTATTTTGAAATTCGCTAGCTGACTTTTGAAGCTCAACCAGGCTCATGAATTTGCGAGTTTTAAAACTTTCCAGTTCTTGCTTCCAAGAATTGATGGCCGCAGGCGTGCGGGCCCTGGACTCGGCAAAGGAAGTGGAGGCAAAAGCGAGAATGGCTAAAATTGAGATGGTCATCCAGCTGCGAATCGTGAGTTTCATACACTCTCCTGATACCTGCTATCACTTCAACATTGATGCCAGGAGAGCGCATCTAACCCATTGAAATATCAGGCGTGTGGCGAATCAGTTGGTGTTTCATTTTGAGAATGTGATTCTCTTCGTTTTGTTTTTGACCGCATTTGCAAGTGCAAGCCCTTGATGTTGCTTCGACTTTGCGAAAGTTGTCTGAACCCTCGACAAAAGAGAGAAGGTTGACGGATCAAATGAGGACAAAGCTTACGCCCGTTGATTGGCGATTTTGGATTGAGGATCGCTTTGAAAAACAAAAAGGCGAGCTTTCAACTCGCCTTTGCTTTCGGCTCGCCATTTAGCACGGCGTGCCGCGGAAAAAGTACACGGACACTTTTAGTACGTGACGTGGTGGTGGATGGCTTCGTGCATGCGCGGGTCTTTGATGGCGACGACGTTGTTCTTTTGGAAGAACCGGATCATCAATGCCAGGAAAAGTCCCAGGAACAAAGCCAGCATCGCGATTTCGTATCCACCGAAGACCACGTGGCCTTCGAAGAAGTTTGGATACACGAGCCAGTAGATGTCTACGTACTGCATAACCAAGATCAAAACGCACATGACCGACAATTGTTTTGCATCACGCTTCACCGCTCGTGGCAACAGAACGAGCAACGGAATGATGAATTTAAAGAACAAGAGGCTGAAAGAAATCGCCATCCAACCGCCTTCAGAGCGCATCAGATAGAATTCAGTTTCCTCGGGAATGTTCGCGTACCAGATCAACATGAACTGTGAAAACGCAATGTACGCCCAGAAAATGGTGAAACCCTTCAGGAACTTGGCCACGTCATGAACGTGATCCATGCTGTAGTAGCCCTGAATAATGCCTGTGCCTTTAAAGTACAGCATCATCAATGCTAGGAATGCCAATGAGCTTTGGAACAAACCTGCAAAACAGTAAACCCCGAAAATCGTGCTGTACCAAGTTGGCAACAGCGACATCAACAGATCGACGCTGAAAAGCGAGAAAGACAGAGCGAAGAACAAAACCCAAGCGATGCTCCAGCCGACATTGCTGTGGGTGAGCGCATGGTCGCCAGTTTGGTCTTGCTTTGTCGAGTTGCCAATAATCTTCTTACCGAAGAAATACATTCCCAAAGAGAAAACCAGCAGGCGAACGATCAGAAACGGAACATTGAGGTAGGCTGATTTGGCCGCGATCACTGGGTTGTTCGCGATCACTTCCGCGTTGGCCCATGGATACAGTTTTTTCAAACCCAGCAACAGAACCAAGCTTCCCACGATCACCACTGGCAGGAATGAAGCCATGCCCTCAGAGAGACGTCGGATGCTGACACTCCACCCCGCTTTGGTCAGGTTTTGGATGGCCGTAAAAAACAAGCCCCCGATTCCCAAGCAAGAGACGAAAAAGAAAGCGACCAGGTAAGCCGCCCAAAGGCGATCTGGATTTTGCATCAAACCGATCAAAAAGCCCAACGCACCGATTGCGATCAAGGCAATGGAAGCCGTTTTCAGACGATGAGAGGGTTCGAATTTATTAGCGACCAGTTTTACTTCGTGATGATTCGTATCAGCCATTTTCTTTAGCCCTTTTCTCTTCCCGTTTACTTTTCAGTCTGTTGCAGATGTCGGATATAGTTCACGACCTGCCATCGGTACTTTTGCGGAACATGGGATGCGTAAGGACCCATGGTTCCTTGTCCCATCGTGATGACTTGATAAATCTGTCCGTCGGCCCAACCTTTGATTTTATCCGAGGTCAAAGCCGGTGGATGATTTGGCATTTTCAAACCAACAGGTCCCTGTCCGTCGGCGTGTTGACCGTGGCAGACCATGCAGTTGGTTTCAAAATACTTTTGTCCGGTCAGCAGAACTTCATCGGTCATCTGACCGGCGAATGGATTTTTCTCAGCCTTGGCGAGCTCCGGGTTGAAACCCGGACGGAAAGGTTTAAATCCAACCGGAACCGTGTTGGCCGGTGGAACTCGGGCGCCACCAGCGTGATCCGGAAAGAAATCGTCGTATTCTTGCGCTTTCACAGCCGGACTTTGCATCATGTCCTGGATCAACTCGACATTCGGTTCCGTCTTGCTTGAGCAAGCCGTCATCCCGATCGCCATCAAAAAGATCACCAACATTTTCATATTAATACTCCGCCTTTTTGATTTCGCTAGCACCCAGGCCGCGGAAGATATCTTCAACTTTGCGCTCGTCGTATCCGGTATCATCGGTCGGAATGAAGATCGCAAATTTATGCGAAGTCAGGTCCGGGTGGATGATGGGTGGATTGATCTTTGGCAGACCACAAGCATAAAACAAAGCTGCGACACTGGACAAAGCGGCGAACAAAATTGTCAGCTCGAACATGATTGGAATGAAGGCTGGCAGCGAGTGAAACGGCTTACCACCGATATTCAATTGCCAGTTCACGGCTGATGTCCACCAAGTCAAAAGCCAACCCAGTGTCAATCCCGTCAGACCCATCACGAAGGTCACGTAAGGAATCCAAGAGCGCTGGATTCCGCAAGCCTCTTCCATGCCGTGCACCGGATAAGGTGTGATGGCATCGAATTTTCGAAAGCCCAAGCCGTAGACCTGAGTCGCCGCCTTGATGATTTCAGCTTCCGTATTAAAAATAGCGGCCATGCCGTTTTTATATTTAGCCATTAGTGATGTCCTTCCTCATAGCCAACATTGATGACAGGCTTCACTTCCGCGATCGAGATCGCCGGGAATAAACGTAGATACAACAGGAACAATGTCAGGAACATACCGAACGAACCCACCAGGATCGCCGTATCGTAGGCCGACCATGCATAGTTTCCCCAGTTCGATGGCAGGAAATCATGGTGCAATGAGGTGACCGTGATCACGAATCGCTCGAACCACATTCCGATATTCACGAAGATCGAGATCACAAACATGACCGGGATGCTTCGACGGATTTTCTTAAACCAGAAAAGCTGCGGGATGAGCGTGTTACAAGAGATCATGCACCAGTAAGACCAACCGTAATCACCAAAGGCACGGTTGATGAAAACCGCACGTTCGTACAAGTTTCCAGAATACCAAGCCACGAAGAATTCCGAAGCGTAGGCGTAACCAACCATGAGACCCGTTGCCATGATGATCTTATTCATGACCTCCATGTGATCCAGGGTGATGTAGTTTTTAAATTCCGGGAAACCGATTCGAACCAAGGTCATCAAGGTCACAACCATTCCGAAACCGGAGAAAATCGCACCGGCAACGAAGTACGGTGGGAAGATCGTCGTGTGCCAACCAGGCAGATTCGAAACCGCGAAGTCGAAAGAGACGATGGTGTGAACCGAAAGAACCAGAGGTGTCGAGATACCGGCCAACAACAAATAAACCATTTCGTAATGGCTCCAGTTGCGGACAGATCCACGCCATCCCAGAGACAGCGCTCCGTAAACCAAGTGGCGAATTTTATTCTTCGCACGGTCGCGGATGGTCGCAAAGTCAGGAACCATTCCGATGTACCAGAACACCATGGAAACCGTGGCGTAAGTTGAAACGGCGAAAACGTCCCACAACAGAGGCGAACGGAAGTTCACCCACAATGGACCGCGCTGATTCGGATAAGGAAAGAGCCAGAAATCCAGCCATGGACGACCGGTGTGCAAGAGCGGGAACAAACCCGCAGTCATGACCGCAAAGACCGTCATCGCTTCCGCGGTTCGCGCCACCGAAGTTCGCCATTTCTGACGGAACAGGAACAAGATCGCCGAGATCAGCGTACCGGCGTGACCGATACCGATCCAAAAGACGAACGTAACGATCATGGTACCCCAAGCGTTCGGGTGATTCACACCCAGAAGACCGATACCAGTCGAAACAACCATCGCCAAAGTCAGGATGTAGAAAATCAACAAAGTTTTCGCCGACAAGAACAGACCCAACCAGCCTTTGCCCGGCATGGTCTCAACGGGTGCGACGATATCTTCTGTGATGTCCTGGAGAGATTTACGTCCCAGAACCAGAGGGTTTCGCTTCATCATGAGTGACCACCTTTCCCGGCCGTCGCTTCATGTGCGGCGCGAGTTGCCTCTCCGTTGTTACGGATCTTCGTTTGGTATCGAACGTTCGGCGCTGCGTGGAATTCTTCAAGCAATGCATACGAACGAGCGTCTTTTGCCATCTGGGAAACGCGGCTGTTGGTGTCGTTCAGATCACCAAACACGATCGCGTCCGCTGGGCAGACCTGTTGACATGCCGTTTTGATATCGCCGTCTTTCAAGTCGCGCTTTTCCAGCTTCGCCGTGTTTTTGCCTTCTTTGATCCGGTGAACGCAGAAAGAACATTTCTCCATCACACCACGAGTGCGCACGCCGACATCTGGGTTCAGTGCCAAGTGCATTGGTTTTTCAATGAGCTTTGCATAGTTGAACCAGTTGAAACGACGAACTTTGTAAGGACAATTGTTCGAGCAATATCGGGTTCCAACGCAGCGGTTGTAAACCATGTCGTTCAAACCTTCGCTATTGTGCACGGTCGCAGCCACTGGACAGACCGTCTCGCAAGGAGCGTTGTCACAGTGTTGACACATCAGCGGCTGGAACACCGCTTCGGCATTCGCCGGATCACCCACGTAATAGCGGTCGATGCGAATCCAGTGCATTTCACGGCCTTGAATCACATACTTTTTACCGACAACCGGAATGTTGTTTTCAGACTGACAAGCCACAACGCAGGCGTTGCAACCGGTGCAGGTGTTCAAGTCAACCGCCATGCCCCACTTGTGTCCGTTGTAAGCGTGTCCGGACCAGATGCTGAAAATATGGTGGCTGTGTTTTCCAGCCGACGGATTTTTCAGGTATTCAGCCAGCGTCGCTTCAACAACGATCTGGCGCCCTTCCATCGAGTGGTGAGTTTGCGGATTGGCCAGATCATACTTATGACCCAGGCTCTTGATCTCCGTCTTCGCTCCCGAGAAAATCGGCATTCCGTTTTGGAAAGTGACCAGCTCGAAAGCGTTCATGCCGATGTTGTTACCCACTTTACCGGCCGCTGTTCGGCCATAACCGACAGGAATCGCGAGAACTTGATCATGCAATCCAGGCTGAATGTGCGCTGGAAGTTTGACTGTTTTGTCATTGATCTTCAGCTCCACCATCGTGCCTTCGATGGCATTCAATTCTTTCGCCGTCGCAATCGACATGGAGACATAGTTATCCCAGCAGATCTTGGTGACTGGATCTGGCAATTCTTGCAACCAAGCCACGTTGGCCAAGGTTCCATCACCCAGAGCAACCGTTGGATACAAGACCAGCTCATAGCCATCCGATTTCACTGGCTTCACGGAATTCAGAGCGTCGGCGCGGAAAGATTTGGCTCCCCCACCGCTCGCCAATGTTCCAACAACACCATCTTGCAAAGCTTCGTCCCAGAAATCGTCAAAAGATTTGCCTTTGCCGGCTTTCGGAAAGATTTCCTCTTTCCAAACCGAGCGCAGGTAATCGTAGAAAGTTTCGTAAGTGATCAGACGTTTCGGCCCTTTGTTCGCGGTGAATGCCCAGCTCATCAAACTGAGTTGGAATGAGCGAGTGTCGTACATCGGACGAATGGTCGGCTGATGAATGCTGAAAAGTCCGCGACCGATTTCGTTATCGCCCCAAGACTCGAGAGCATGGTGATCCGGAATGACGTAATCCGCTTGTCTTCCCGTCTCGTCGTTGCGATCGCCGGTGTAAATGACCATCGAGGCTTTTTTCAAAGCTTCGGTGAAACCCGCACCTGCAGACAAGCCGTAGACAGGATTGCAACCATGAATGATCACGGTTTTGATGCTTCCACTGTTCAAGCCGTCAGTCAGTTCTTTGATATCTTGGTAAGAAGCGGTCATGCCTGGCAAACCAGCTTCGATCGTCGCACCTTCATTACCCAGCATTGAGTTCAAGAAGTTCACGGCGATTTGCAATTCACGCGCTTGCGCCGTCAATGTCGGCAATCCACCGGCCACAACCAGGGATTTGCCTTTGTTGGCAACCAAGTCTTCCGCCAATTTTGCCAAAAGCTCGGGTTGCATTTTCAATTCAGCCGCGGCATTTGCAAAAGGCTCGAGAGCCGGCTTCATGCCACCGGTCTTCTGAGCAACGGCATAAGCCAAGCCCATGACGGCCGTGATCTGCTGCGAAGGCTTGATCCGAACGCGAACGTCCGCATTGGCGCCCGTCAGAGAGTAATTGGAATCAAACACGACCAGCTTTGGCATGTTTTGAATGTCTTTACGAGCCGATGAGAACTGACGAGTGTACGTCGTCGGCATCAGCCATGTTCCCAAGAAGTCTGCATCGATGGAAACGATCACTTTCGCTTTATCGAAACGGTAGAATGGAACCGAGTCATCGCCGTAAGAAGCTTTGCGGCCTTCACGGATTTCTTCGTGAGCCAAAGGCTCCCACACATAGTGTTTCGCCGCGAAAGCTTGGCAGAAATCACCCACCACCGCACGAGTCGAAGGTGAATTGATTGAGCTTGTCAGAACCGCGACGCCACCTTTTGCCAGTTGTTTCACAACGGCATCATCGATCTCTTCCCATTTTGCAGAGATGGTATCGCGATTGGTTTTGGCTTTGTTCAAAAGATTGTGCTGAGGGCCCTGCAGGCGCTCAGGATCGTACAATGACAAAATGTGAGCTTGAGCGCGAACCGAAGTCGCACCTTTGTTCATCGGGTGCTTTGGATTTCCTTCGATTTTCAAAGGACGTCCTTCACGAGTCTTCACCAGCAAGCCCAGAGCTTCGCTGCCGTCAAAGTAAGTTGACGTGTACATATTCGGAACGGTGAAGGTCACCTCTTCCGGTTGTTTGTTGTAAGGAACGATCTTTTGCACCGGACGACGGATGCAACCAGCCGCCGAAGCCATGGCCAAAGAAGCACCCATCAATTTCAAAAATTCACGACGAGCCCAACCGCCTTCGCCATCGCTTTCTTGCAATGGAGATGACAGGAACTCTTTTTCCGCCAATTTTTGGAATTCCGGATCTTGAGACCATTGCTCGAGAGATTGCCAGTAGCGAGCGTCGCGCTGGGACTCTTTCGGGGCGTGATCGTGGTCGTGATCATGTTTGTGATCGTGGTCGTGATGAGAATGAATTTCAGACATATCTATCAAACCTTCGCTTTAGTGGTGGCAAGTTGAACAGTTGAGAGGAGCTTTGTTCTCAGGCTGTCGGTGACAGTTCACACACCAACCCATATCCAAAGTTGAAAACTGAGTGATTCGTTGCATGGTTTCGACCGGACCGTGGCAGGTCTGGCAATTCACGCCGCGAGCAATGTGCGCCGAGTGATTGAAGTGAACGAAGTCCGGCAGATTGTGGACGCGAACCCACTCGATCGACTGGCCTTTGTCGTAAGCATCACGCAATTTTTGAATGTGTGGGCTATCGGTTTTCACGGTCAAGTGGCAGTTCATGCAAGTGCTGAGGGCTGGAATGTTCGAAGCCTTCGAACGCTCGACCTGATTGTGGCAGTACTGACATTGAATCTTGTTCGTGCCGACGTGCAGGGAGTGGTCGAACGGAAGAGGCTGCTCGGGCGCGTAACCCTGATTGTAACCCCATCCGAGTTTGTGAAATTGATCGCAACCAGTGAGCGCAAAAGCCGCGGCCAATGCGAACACACAGAGCGCAAACGACATCGATGATCTATGATGCATGACGATTTCCTTGAGCTGGGCTCCGGACAGTTATTTCAACGTTTTCATTCGAAATTCCGCAAAAAGCCTCTTTCGAGTGATCTATTCGAGTCATCGAACGGAGCTTCAAATCAACGCCTACCAATTGTTAACGCCGTTTAAAGGGCGTTGTTTGCAATATTTAAAAACCCAAATAGCTGAATAATCAACGCGTTTTTGAAAACGGAATGAAAATGGGGATTTTGCTTAAATTATCATCAGACACTGCGTCAGTGCGGCTTTGGTGAAGTTTTGCGCTTTGCCCAAAATATGAACTGAAAATGAGATGATGTATTTGCTGGCCCCTGCTCTCAGAATTCGAATCCCAAATGGATCGCAGGCTGATCCCTTTTTTCAGAGAGAACTGCCGCATGAATCAGCTGATTGCCAAGATGCGCAAATAACAACGAGAGAAGGGCTCGAAGACAGCACTTCTCTCGTTGCATTATGTGTGGAGTGATCAGTAAAGCTCTAAAGAGCCAGTCCAACGTTCAATTGCGCAATGAAGCCACTTGTGTCGCCCGAGACCGTCGCCAGCTGCGACTCAACTCCATCGCTGAAGACATTGTCCCGTGCAAAACTGGTCACGGAGGTGTTCTGTCCCCGGCCGACATACAAACTAGAAGCATAGGCAGATTGGGTGATCGCTTGCGGAAAGGCAATTTGCGACACCTTCGCGGCCCGAGAGCTTAAATTGTTGTTCAGGAAAACTTCGAAATGAATGTGCGTGATGCGTCCCGAGTACCAACCAGGATAAATGGTCTGAAAAGTCACCTGCCCCGCTGATGAGGAAACCTGCACGCCTCGCAAGAAAGTCGCGGTCGTCGAATTCCCGTAGCCCGAGTAATTCCCGTCCTTATCGCAATGCCAAAGATAGACGGCGGCATTTGAAATGGGATTGCAGGAATTGTTGGTGTTAAAAAGGTTCAGCACCATCTGCAAAGGAACTCCGGCTCGATCCTCGGTGATATTTTGACGGTAGATCCATGATTGTCCCAAAACCTGACTGGCCGGATAAGGGCCCTCGGTTTCCGATGGGATCACCGAGCAGGTTCCGGGCGTGGCCGCTTGATCCGTTGTGCTGGTGCTATTGCTTGCGGGCGTGGTGAACGAACTGCCTGCGCACGAGGTGAGCATCGCCAGACCCGCAAATCCACCGAGGGTCGCCAGCGCCTTTCGCCTTGAAAAGGTGCGCAGAAGCTGCGGATGGATATAATCCTCTCCGTCCATGAGAAGGGTTGCTTCTGATTTTTGAGCTGACTTCATAAAATCCACCTTTCGCCAGGCCACCAAAAAAAACATCAGGGAGGAGCAAGAGGATCCGGTGGCCTCTTTCCAATAAAGTACGGGAGAAAGATTGAAACTTTGTGGAATCGGGCGCGATTTTTAAAGAATCAAGGAACTTGATTGCTGGCTGACAATGAAAGGCTTAACGATTGTTGCGAACTGAGACGAATCAACCTGCTTGGCGCGCGGCTAGGACCTTGGCAAAATCCGCCATCAACTCGTCATAGCGCTCGAAAAATTCGGTGATCCGAGTTTTTGATAATCCCTTGAGAGAGGCCCTGATCTCTTCGCGGGAAGCAGACCGAAGCTTTTGGTAGAATTCGCGATCGTCGAGGAAGAATTGGGTGTACACCGGCACCTTTCCGGGTTTGGCGACCTTGTCATGGCCGACAAAGGAGACCGAATGATCAATTCCGATCAGAACTCCGTCCACCGCGGAGACCAGATAATTTCCGGCATTGCTTCCCCGATCGTGATTGTTGATCAGCCAGTCGAAAATCCGCAGTCGACGTCCCGAAAGCGACTTTTCCACTTTGTATTCGCGTCCATTTCTCACCAGAATTTTTTCGCCAGCAGAGTTCGCGCCTCTTTCGAGAGGACGCGCGGAAGAAATGAAAAGCTGCACCGAGCCTTCGACTTGCAATTCCACGGGAACACCCGGGCCCGAAAGCGTGCGCACCACCGTTGGCGGAACGATATCCAATCCCAGCAAACGGCTGAAACGATAGGCGACCGCTTCGCGAATGACCTGGTTGGGGCGCTCGGGATTCAGAGCCTTGAAAACAGCCTGCAGGCCGCTTTCAAACGTGATTTTGTAGGAATCATTCACGCCACCACCCAGAAATTCGACGGCGGCGACTTTTTCACTTTCCAGACGCCGAGTGACTTGATCCAAAAGAGCATTGCTTCGCTCCGGACTGGCAGAGCGTCCCAAGCGCGCGCGATCAAACGGACTGTCGTTGAGAGAGTCGCTGGAGAGCGCGGTAGATTTGGGCGAATTTGCATATTCGGCGTCTCTCGAAGCTTCAGACGATCGAGGCGCCTGCGTGTTTACAACCGGAGGGTGATAGTGCGTATAGACCTTACGGCAACGTCCCGCTTGACTGTTCAGCGCCGCAAAAGTCAAAAGTCCAGCTGTTAATAAAAGCGAAGCTCGCATCGGTTTCAATACTTTCCTGTTGAGAGAAGCAAATCGCTATCTCTTGCGAAAATGGGGCCGAATCGATGCTCAATGTATCGCGCCTTACATTCGTGGACCGAGGCTAAAATTCATCGTTGATCAAAGATTAGACGGCAGCAGTGCTTTTTCTTAATTTTGTGGGTCAGCTATTTTGGTTCTTGGCTCCGTAAATCGCAATCGGCAGGAACGGACGACTTCGCCGGCGGTAGTTAGGCTTTGCGCCGGAGGCTTGCGGCGATGGGAGCATGCGGAGCTCGAATCATGGAGTCCACTCGTCCAGGATAAGCTGCGTCAGTGAAGCTCCCGCCGCGAAACCAAAATCTCAAGCTCAAATCAACCGCGAAGTCTGGCGAGAAAGCCAGCACGAGTGCTGCAACTGCGGATCAAAGCGCGCTCTCGAGATCGATCACCTGCATCCGAAAGCCAAGGGCGGCGATGACACCAAAGAAAATCTCAGAATTCTGTGCCGGTTCTGCAATCAGCGTGCGGCCATTCGAGAATTCGGGCAAATGAAGATGGATCTTTACTTAAATTAAAAAGCTAACTCCGTCTCGAGACCTCGCTTGTAAGCCCGCAAGCAGTTTTGCAAGGATGGCGACGGTTTGCTCCGAAACTGTCACGGATTTTGGAGCGAACCCGAAAGCTCGCTTTCTGGCTTGCTTGCTTGCCTGCCTGCCTTGCCTGCGGCCGCAGGCGAAGAAAGCTTTTGCGAATTCGAGATTGGTGCGGCACTCGGGCCGAAGTTTATCGGCCTATTGCGTTTGCTGAACTGAAGATACCTGACAATCAGGGACGCGAAGCGGCTGGTTTTTCTGCCTTCAGTCGCCCGAAGCGCACAACGCTGGTGAAGATCACGGCCATCAAATGCAGGGCCACGAAAACTGAGACGTACTCGACGCCGCCGGCCCCGAAGCCGTAGGAATGCAGTCCCGCACCAAGCACGAAGTTCACTCCGTACCAGGCCATGATGACCAAAGAGAAGGTCACGATTGCACAGCAGACCATGCCAAAATCTTTGATCCATCCACCCAAGCGGCCATGCAGAACGGCCAAGTAGCCGAGCAAAGCGATCAGGGCCCAGGTTTCCTTTGGATCCCAGCCCCAGAAACGGCCCCAGCTGTAATCGGCCCAGATACCACCCAAAATAATTCCCGGCGCTAAGAGCGAAATTCCAATTTGCATCGCGCGGTAGATCGCCAGCGTGATGGCTTTCAATCGTTCGCGATATTTGTTTTCGTCTTTGAGATAGTAAAACAGTCCGATATCTCCCAAAGCAAACGCCAAGAAGAAAGCGGCGTAGCTGATGGTGATTGTCAGCACGTGCACCAAGAGCCAAAAATTATTTCGCAAAACCGGCTCCAGCGGTTGCAGCGACGGATCCAAAATCACCGGCGCCATATCGGCCAAAGCCAGACAGAAAGCGCCAACCAGACTGCCCGCCAGCAAGATGAATCGCCATCGGTACATGGCCTCGATGATCACAGAGAAAAGCACGGTTCCGAAGCCCACCCAAACCACGGTTTCGTACATGTTTGAAACCGGCGGACGACCCGCGATGTAAACGCGCAGACCAAAACCGTAGAGGTGCAAGAGCATGCCGATAATAACCAAAGCCCAAGCGGGTTTGTAGAACGCTTGCTTTCCCAAAATCCACGCTAAAAAACAGCAGATCGCGCCGAGCAGGTACACAATCCACGCCCACTGAAAGGGATGAAATTGATTGTAATGAAGCTCGATGCTCATGCGCGTGTCGCTGGGGTAAGCGTGCGGATTTTCCGCGCGCGCCAAAGCTTTGAATTCATCGACGGACTTTTGAATTTGCGCTTCGACTTCTTTTAATTTCTCGCCATCGTCACCATTTGTGGTTGCCGCCAAATACGGAACGAAGGCCTTGGTGATTTCGACGATCTTGGCTTGCGGCTCGCCACCCAATTCCGCTAGAGAGAGCCACTTGTCGCCCTGTTTCGGCGGGAAGACGCGAACGATGTTGCCGGCCGCGATTTCGCGGAAGGTGTAGAGCTGGCTTTCCAGACGTTGCAGCGCTTGAAAAAACGGATCTAATTTTTCTTTCGTCTCGCGCTTGCTTTGCAGCTCCTGCATCAAGGTCGGAATGCGATCGTTGTTCATGAGCTCGTTGAAAGAAAAGTGTTTGCGCTCTTCTGGAAGCTTCAGACTTTTTTTAAGCTCGCCATAGTTCAATTCAAAAAGTGGCGAGTCCTGCCAAGCGGTCGGCTGCAACATCCAAGTCATGATGATTTCGGTGGCCGGTCGCGCCTCACCCTTAGCATCCGGCAGTTTAAAAGTCTGCCGCCCGTAGATCATCTGCAAGGATTCCCGCGCAAAAGTATCCAGAGGTTTCAGACGCCCGCCGTCTTGCACCGGCAAAAGTCGCAGGGCTTTCAGTGCATCGGCATGAGCAAAGAGAGAAGAGAAAATCAAAAGGATGGAAATAAGAACCGTCTTAATACCACTTCCTTCGATGGAGCTTGGGCACGCGCCGGTTTTATTTTATTATAAAAAAGCCAGATCACACCCTATACCAAAATTAGAGAGCCAAGATATTTAAGCCAACGACCTGGATCCTGATTGACCGACAAAATGGACGCGGTCGGAACCCCTTCGGGACTTTCCTGAAAGCTGGCTTGATAAAACGTGAGCCCCTTGTATTTCAAAGGTTCGTTCATCGCGATCAAAGTTTGTTGACCATCCGGCGTCCCCACCAGGCTTTGATAACTGGCAGCTTTGTTGGTGCCAGGATCGCGCCCGATTTCAAACTTCTGCAACTGCAGGCTAAAGCCCAAATCCACGCGCCGATTTCCATAGGTCACGATGTAGACCGCGTCTTTGGTGAAAATTTTGAACACGTCATTGAGCTGCACCCAATAATTCTTCCCCTGAAAGCTGACTTCGATGGCCGAGGTCGAAAGCTCCGTCGGATGCTCGAGAGTTTTAAATTCGTAAGATTCTTCCGCGTGCTCAAAATAGCGAAGCAGATGAAATTCGAGGCCCATCCAGCCCGTTTGGAATTTGTCGCCCTCTTTCAGAACTCCCTTTTGTGGTTTCCGGCCGGCATCTTTATAAGTCAAAAGATACTGAACCTGATCCTTTCCCTGCGGGCTTAAATAAATCACGTTGTCCGCCGGTGGTGCCGCCGGAATTTTTCCGAGTACGAAAGTGGCCAAACCGAATTTCTGCGTGTCTTCAGCGCCGGCTTTTTTCTGGTACAACCACTCGTTGATATTGGCGCGACCGTTATTCACCTGAAAACGCAAAGCCGCACCAGTGCGTGGACTTTCGCTGGCCGAGATCTTTCGCGATGGGATCACGAAGGGATTGTAATCCTGAATCTTAAAAGTGCCTTCAGGAAGATCCAGCTGAATCGGGTGATCCTTGGGACGATTGACATAAAAGTCGACTTCCTTTTCCAAGATCTTAGTGTAACGATCGCCATCAAACGAAGACCAAACCTGAACCTCGGTGCCCGGGACCGTGACGAAGCGATTGCTTTCACCGATGCCAAATCGCATGGTGCCATCCAAACCGAACCGCTGAGTCAACACCGCACCCAAAAGCAAAACCAAGATTCCGATGTGCGCGAGAATAAATGGAATGTGTCGCTTCTTCCACGGCCAACGATCGACCATAACGGAGATCAGCGTGATCGAGAGCGCACTCATCACCACGTACATCATCCACGTGTTGTAGACGACCTTGGCGGCAATCTGCGCATTGTAACGAGCTTCAACGATGGTTCCGGCGGCGATCAAAGCGGCCAAAGCAATGATAATGACAACCGCAAGCTTCAGAGATGAAAAGGCCTTGATGAATTTGTTCCACATGAGGCCACCGAAACTATATCAGAAATCCCGCAAGTGCCACGAATTGCCCCTTGCCGCACGGCAAAAGTGCGCAAACTCAAGGCGGAAATGGCCAGGTCCAGCATTTCACTGCCAAAGGTCCGTCCGCCAGCCCGCTCGCCGCTATCGACCAATTCCTGATCCAAGGCCGACCGAACCCTGACACAAGCGTTTTAAAAATCAGCGACACTGGAATCACAACCAAGGAGGGGCGATGTTCGAATACTTCCAGATCCGCAAAAATCGCGTTCACAAGTTTCAACCCAAAGTTGAAATTCATCACGACAAGGGTCCTTATATCTTAAAAACCATCAGCGACAGCGAAGAGCTGATCGAGGCCTTGCGCCTGCGTTATCAGGTTTTCCACCGTGAGATGATTGGCAAAACAAAACCCAACGGCATCGATGTGGACGAGTTTGATTTCAACTGCGATCACCTGGCGATCATCGACAAAAGATCTGGACGCATCATCGGGACCTACCGTCTCAATTGCTCACTTTTCTCTCAAGAATTTTATTCGCACCAAGAATTCAATTTGCGACGGATTTTTGAAACGCCCGGAGTGAAATTGGAATTGGGCCGCGCCTGCATTCAACAGGAATACCGAACCGGCGTCGTGATCGCCCTGCTGTGGCGTGGGATTGCCGAATACATGGCAAAAACCAATTCGAGCGTGCTGTTTGGTTGCGCCTCGATCAAGACCGAAAGTCCCCGGCAAGCGGCTTTGTTGTATCGACACTTTGATTTGCAAGATCGATTTCAGGAAGAGTTCCTTTGTCCGCCAACACAAGCGTTCTCGATGCCAAACTTGGATTTGTGGATCCAAATGATGCAGCGGGATTTAAGCCTTGAAGAGCAAAGCGAAGTGGAAGAATTGATCCCGTCTTTGTGCCGCGCCTACCTGAAAGCCGGTGCCGTTTTAGGAGGCGAACCGGCCTATGATGCCGAATTTAAATGTATCGACTTCTTGACGATTTTAGAGCGAGAGAACTTAAATAAAGCTCTCTGGAGAAAGTACAATCTATGTCCGACGGCAGCGGCGACACAATCCGAGGAAAGACCAGCCTTGAGAAGTTCTCAAGCCTACCCTCTCGCCATGTCCTAGAGACCAAACTGCCCGAGTGGTTGTTGCTCGAAAAAATCGTGGCCGAGAGCGAATCTCTCGGCCGAATTCATGTTCTGGGCGAAAGCCAAAGTGCGGACTGTAAAATTCCTTTGGTGGCGTTCAGCTTTGGCTCACAGGCCCCCGACGCCCCGGTCTTGGGCCTATTTGGTGGCGTGCATGGGCTTGAGCGCATCGGCTCGCAAGTCGTGCTGTCGCTGCTGAAAAGCTTTGCCGAACTTTTGTTGTGGGATGAAACCACGCAGAGAGCGCTCGAGAAAATTCGCGTCGTTTTTTTTCCGCTGATCAATCCCATCGGCATGATGAACAAAACCCGCAGCAATCCCCACGGCGTCGACTTGATGAGAAATGCTCCGATCGATGCCGAAGGCAAAACGAAATTTTTGCTGGCGGGACACCGCCTGTCCTCAAAGCTTCCCTGGTACCGTGGCGACGAGAACGAAAAATTAGAAGTCGAAGCCCAAGCATTGGTCAGTTTTTGCGAGCAGCAGTTTTTCCGTTCGCCCGCCGTGATCACCATGGATTTTCACTCGGGTTTCGGCGTGCAAGATCAGATCTGGTTTCCTTACGCCAAAACGGCAAAGCCTTTTCCGGATCTGGCGGCGATGAAGGCGCTGGAAGAAAGTTTCGGGCGCACCCATCCCCATCATTTTTATAAAATCGAGCCGCAGGCTTTGAATTACACGACCCATGGCGATCTTTGGGATTACATCTATGACCGATACCGCCTGCAAAATGCGGGAACTTATCTTCCCTTGGCATTGGAGATGGGATCTTGGTTGTGGGTGCGGAAAAATCCATGGCAGCTTTTTTCGAGCCTCGGGCCTTTCAATCCCATCAAACCCCATCGCCACAAGCGCATCCTGCGCCGGCACATGACGCTTTTTGATTTCTTGATCCGCACCACGGTTTCGCATCGGGGTTGGTCCGATCTGGTACCCGAACAGAAAAATAAATTTCAAGAACGCGCTTTGGAGAAATGGTACGGAGACCTTTTATGAGTCGACATTGGATTTTTCTGCGCGGACTGGGACGACACTCGCTTCATTGGGGACCGTTCATCGAACAGTTCCGCACGCAGTTTCCTGAAGATCATATCGAGTTTTTAAATCTTCGCGGTAACGGCGAGCTGGCCCACAGCCCGAGCCTGACCAGCATCTCCAACAACGTTCGCGACATCCGCGCCCGCTCTTTGTTTTTGCGGGACGAAAAGCCATTGTATCTTTTAAGCGTTTCGATGGGAGCGATGGTCGGGATCGAATGGGCGCATCAGTATCCACAAGAAATCGCGGGCCTAGTCACGATCAACACCAGCGACCGCGGAAGTTCTAATTTTTTCGAGC
Source organism: uncultured Bdellovibrio sp. (assembly GCA_966211795.1). Classification (GTDB taxonomy): domain Bacteria; phylum Bdellovibrionota; class Bdellovibrionia; order Bdellovibrionales; family Bdellovibrionaceae; genus 21-14-0-10-47-8. The sequence continues at coordinate 72,550 of CBIHNW010000013.1, forward strand.
GACTGCGTCCCTGGAATTACCAGCACCTTCTGAAATTTCTGATTTCGACGTCGCATGGGGATCCACTGTTGTTCGAGCGCGAGATTTTAAAAATCACCACTGGACCTTCGGTGGATCGCGAGCGCTGGGCACAAATTTTTGCCAAGGCCCCGATCACCACTCGCAGCAACTGGCTTCGTCAGCTTTGGGCCGCGCGTTCGTACCGGTTTCCCGAGCACAAGCCGCGGACCGAAGTCCTGCTCCTAGCCGGCGCGAAAGATCGGCTGGTCAATCCGATTTGCACAAAAAACGTGGCCCAGATGTGGGCACTGAAACCCCATATTCATCCGACCGCCGGCCATGACCTGCCGCTAGAAGACGGAAACTGGATCTGCCAAGAAATTCGAAACTGGTTAGCGCAGCAAGAATTTATAGGCCCCGAATCACCGGCCCCGCATTGAGAATCTTTTTGAGGCCTCATCGAAATCTTCTTCGAAAGTTAAATCCGGGGTCGCGGTTTTGCTAAAGATTCCCCGCCCCTCATCCATGATCTTGACCGTCGGCACGCAGCGTTTTCCAGACTTTAAGATAACATGTCGTACCGACGGTCAAGATCGTGGATAAAGCCCCACCTTTCTCAAAAAATAAAAACTGCAGCGACACCCGCAGCTTCGTGGAATCAAATTCATGTTCTGGCGCAAGGTCCGGCGTCTTTACGAATTGAGCGTCGGTAGTTTCTGCATGATAAAACCCAAAGCTTTTTGAACTTTGGCGATTGCGAGCTGCGCTTCTTCGGGTTTAAATTTTTTCGTCACTTCATCCATATAAAGGGAGCGATTCATCTCGACCTGCACCGTGTGGTGACCGATTTCGGGTTTGCCGTATTGCTCACTGACACGTCCACCAACATAGGGCCAGTTGTACCCGACCTTGAATCCGGCCCGGACGTAAGCCGCAATCACCAGATCAACAAAATCGGCGCGCGAGCTTTTTCCCAGACAATCACTGACCACGATGTCGGCGCGTTTTTCGCCCGGATCTTTATGCATCTTCGTTCCCAGTGAGGGCATCGAATGGGCATCAATGTGGAAAACTTGTTTCGCACCTTGCGCTTCAAAATATTGAAACTGCGCTCGGACCTGCTGGTGAAAAGGTTCGTAAATCAGCTGGACCAGCTTTTGATGTTGATCCAATGCCATCGGCTCTTTCATCAACGGAATTCCGGTGGTCGTCACCACCCAGTGAAAACCCCGATTGTGGGTGCCCGCCTTGGTGGCGTTGCCGATCACCGATGTCGAGTCCACATCTTCGGGAATTCGGTTTAAGTCTGCGGCGTAACGATGCCATTCTGTTTTGATAAATGGAATTTTCAGTGCGCTGAGCGTGGGCTCGTAAAGCCGGTCAACGTAGCGATCAACATCACACATCAAGGTCTCTTCGGGAAGGCCCTGAAGCCACTTGCAAAAATCAGGAACTTTTTCGCCAGAATGGGGAATCGTCACAAAAAATGGAATCATCTGCATCATCCTTCAATTGAAGAGAAGCTCTCACGCTAACAGAGATCGAATCACACAGCAAACTGCAGCTGGGATCCATCGCTCCGATCGTCGGTCGCGGTCGCCAAACGCGCCCCGACCCCTAAAAGACGAATCGGTTCGGGTCGCTTTTGCCACGCCGCCGTCACCAGTCTTTCAAAATCCTGAAGGCTCGGAGCTTCGCTCATGCTTTGCTCGTGGGTGGAGCTTTTGAAATCATGGAATTTCATTTTGACCACAGCTCCGCGAATGCGAGAGAAATCCCCGCTTTTCTGCATGCGCTCAAGCCAATCTTGGTAAAGCGAAGGAAGCGCTTGAAGTATTTCTTTTAAGGTTCCGATATCTCGCGAAAATGTTTCCTCGACCGAAAGCGATTTGCGCTCTTGATCGACGTGCACGGGACGCTCATCATGCCCCCGCGCGAGCTCGTAAAGTTCTTGCGCGCGCGACATTCCAAAGAGACGTTTGAGCTCGATCAAATCCAGCTTTTGAATGTCGCCGCAAGTGTGCAGTTTCATTTGATGCATTTTGGTTGCGGTGACTTTTCCCACTCCCCAGATTTTTTCAATGGGCAGCGATGGCATGAAGGATTCAATATCTTGCGGACGAATCACGAATTGACCGTTGGGCTTATGCCAGTCGCTGGCGATCTTCGCCAAAAATTTATTGGGCGCTATTCCGGCCGAGGCCGTGAGCTTTGTTTCCTCTAAAATCTGCCGGCGTATCTCCTTGGCGATCAGGGTGGCGCTTCCTTGAAACAGCTGACAATTGGAGACATCCAGGTAGGCTTCATCCAAAGAAAGAGGCTGAATGATGTCCGTGAATCTCTGAAAGATTTCGCGAACCTTGCGACTTTCCTTGCGATACAACTCGAAGTTTGGCGGAACCAGAATTAAATTCGGACACAATCTCATCGCCCGCGAACTGGGGACGGCGGCGCGGACACCAAATTTGCGAGCTTCGTAATTGGCCGTGCAAATCACCGCGCGCGAGTTCGGCGGTCCACCCACGGCCATCGGAACCCCTTTCAGTTTGGGGTTGTACTTTTCTTCGACGGCGGCGTAAAAACAATCCATATCCACATGGATGATCTTGCGAGAGTGCATGTGTAAATTATATGTAAGTTAGCAAATAAGATCAACCCCAAAATTCAAAGCTTCATCGAATTTGGGATGAACCCAGACTCGACGTCGCCAGGAAAGCAGCATGAGCTCTGATTCAAAATCCACTTCCAAGCCTTCAGAAAAGATGGGACCCAAAATTTACACCAAAAAGGGTGACCAAGGTCAGACCCGATTGGTCGACGGTCGCGAATGTTCAAAGGCTTCGTTGCGGGTTGAAAGTTATGGCGCGGTCGACGAACTGAACAGCACTCTGGGATTGGTCCTACACTCGCTTCGCGCCAGCAAAAATGAATCATTATCGCCGCTTGCGACAGAAATTGAAAGCATCCAAAATCAGCTCTTCACCCTTGGGAGCCACCTGGCCTGCGAAAAGGTCGAAACCCGAAAAATGCTTCCTGGATTTTCCGAAAGCTGGATCACCGATCTTGAACAGACCATCGACCAGATGACGGCGACCCTGCCCGAGCTCAAAGAATTTATTTTGCCGGGCGGATCCGAAAGCGCGTCGTTTCTGCATTTATCGCGAACCGTCTGTCGGCGGGCCGAACGCGGGGTCGTGGCCTTGATCGAAAATGGTCATCAGGAAGAGGAAAATCACCGCGCCCTTCGCTATCTCAACCGCCTGAGTGACCATCTGTTCGTCGCCGCCCGCTTTGCCAATCAAGCCCTGCAGGTTCGCGATCAGGTTTGGAAAAAAGGATCTGTCTAAAATCCAAACAGTCTCTCAATCGAAACACTTCTGGTATTTTAGGGTCTATGAGCAAAACCATTGGCCTTCTCCTTGTTTCTTTTTTTTGTGCCTTTCAATCCCAGGCCCACACCATGGTCGTGTCCGATATTGATGACACCATCAAAATCAGCCACGTTTTATCCAGTGAAAAATTTCTGACGGCCCTGAATCTCACCAGTCATTTCACGGGCATGAGCGCCCTTTATCAAGCGATCGATCAATCCGCACCCGGGGTCGAGTTCGCCTACGTTTCCAATGCCCCTGTGCAGTTCATGACGATCACTCATCAATCCTTTTTGGATTTTAATCACTTTCCGAAGGGACGTTTGTATTTGCGGGAAAATCTGATGGTTGAGAACCACAAGGTTGCGACCATCACGCGGCTGATCCAAACCAGCAAGCCCAGCAAAATCATCATGATCGGTGACAATGGCGAACAAGATGCCAGCGTCTACCACGAAATCGCGGCGAGATTTCCAGAGATCCCAAGTTTCACTTTCATTCATCAGGTTTACTCGACCAGCTCCCCAAGCGAACGTGGACATCCGCTGTTTGCGGACCAAACTGGTTTCGTGACCGCAGGAGATTTGGCCGTGCAACTGCAAAAAGCGGGTTCCCTGGCCGCCACTTATGTTCCCAAGTTCGTCCAATACTTTATCTCCCTTTTGCAGAAAAAATCGCTCCTGCAGGTTTCCAGTGAGACCGCTTTTCCCGAGTGGATGAATTGCCACGATTTTAACGAAAAGATTGAAACGCAGAATCTGCCACAGCTGATCAGTTTGCAAAAAACCATCGAAAGCCACTGCAACTGGAAATGAGTGGAAGCCAGCGGTTCAGCGAAGACGACTTGGTCCAGGTCTCGTTGCTGATTTGACCTTGGCGATTTGACTCTCTCGACATTCGACCTCAGACTGAATGGGATGAAACTCGAGATCGCGGGCCCGCACGACAATCCAGAACTGATTGCTTTTTTCAAAGAGTTCACCAGCAAGGGCTTGATCGATCTGAAAACCGATCGCAACAAAGATTTCTTCGCAAACTATGCGGTGCAAAGTGATCGCTTTAAAAGCTACATCCTGAAAGACTTTGAAAATAAAATCAACGCGGCCGCAAGCTTCGTCATTCGCGACGCCAGTTACGATGGCCACCCGATTCGCATCGCGACCGCCACGGACCTGCGGGTGCGCCAGAACCGGCGCGCGACTTTGGAATGGTCGAATCATTTCTTACCAGTGCTGCAGAAAGAGACCGAAGAAAATCAATTGTCTTACGTGTTCTCGGCGATCAATCTTTCGGATACAACCATCTTGAACACTTTCATTCGTCCGCGAAACATGAAGCGCGCGATGCCTCGTTATTACATGTACCGAAAATTCAATATGGTCAGCCTTCACGGACGGTACCCGTGGGCGAAGAAACCCTTGCCGTCGATCCAGATCCGTCAGGGAAATCCGGCCAACGTCGATGCGCTGGCCGCCTACATCATTCGCCGCTCGCAGTACCGCCCTTTTTCCAGCGTCTGGGACATTCCAAGCTTCGAGAGAAAAATCGAGCGCCTGGCAGGCATGAAGCTCTCGGATTTTTGGGTCGCGTTTGATTCTGATGATAACGTGATTGGTTGTCTGGCCCCTTGGTCGCCAGCCGGAATTCAAGACTTCATTCCGCTTTCTTATTCTTTGCGGGCGCACAACTTTCGCCAATTTCTCAAGTTTTTCTGGCTGCTGGGACTGACTCGCCGCTTAGCCAAACCTTTGGTTTCGACGGGGCTTGAAAGCAAAATGCAGTTTCGCTATCTCACCAACGTCTTTGCCGACAATGAAGACGTTTGGGAAAGCCTGTTGTACGCCGCGTTCGAAAATGTCACTCCTCAAGAATTTCTGCTTTATGCCCATACCGAGCAAGATTATCGTTTGCTGCCGCCGCAAGCATGGATCTCGGCGTCCCTTCCGTACGCTTTGTACGTGGTCACTCCACCCGAAAAAGAAATGCCGGCGTTTCTTCACCCCAGCATCAGCCTCAATCCCGAAATCGAAGCCTACACAGTGCTGTGAGTCTGACACCAAGACCCAACCCTCGACCTAGGTCCGCGGCCCGCAACCTTTCCGGGGCTTTTTCATACCCTCAGCCCGGGGGCTTTGCTAACCTATTGAGAGCAGGGACGCGACCACGACATTTAAGGATGAATCAACCGTGAAGAAGACAGCAGCTCAAAAGCCGTTTTTTGAAAAATATCTGCCGTACCTTCTCTTCATCTTTGTCGGATATGCGATCGCGGACGTGGCGATCCTGAATTATCGCGATCTGATGCTGCCGACGCAGCCGCCTCCCGCGCGACCGCCGAAATCTCTGCACGACACGATTGTTTCAAAATCCACTTACAACACGGTGATCTCGCGAAATATTTTTTCTTCGGACGGCATCATCCCCGATCCATTGGTGCCGGCTGGCCAATCCGGGCGTCCACTGGAAGATGCCGCACCCGTTCCGTCTTCGTTGCCACTGGCGCTGAAGGGCACCATCGTGCATTCGGATCCGAAAAAATCCATCGCCAACATCGAAGTTCGTTCAAAGAACCAAGTTTTAGCTTACAGCGTGGGTCGCGACATCGAGGGCTTAGCCGTTTTGCAAAAAGTGGAGCGCACGAAAGTGATCATCCGCAATTCGAACAACAATCGGCTCGAGTACTTGGAAATGAAATTGGAAGGCGGAAAAATCTCTTTCAATGGCGCCAAGGCTCCGGCGGCGGGCCCCGTCACGGGCGGCGGAAAAACGGATGTCGCGCAAGTCGCACCCAACAAGTTTGAAATCAAACGTTCGGATTTACAAAAATATCTCTCGGATACGGCATCCATCCTTCAGCAAGCTTCCATGATCCCCGTTCACGGACCGAACGGCGAGATCGAAGGATTCAAATTCATCGGCATTCAGCCGGGCTCAATCTACACGCAGCTGGGTTTTCAGACCGGCGACGTGATCAAAGCGGTGAACGGCGAAAAAATCGACAGCCCCGCCAAAGCCATGGAGCTTTACAACGCTTTGAAGAACTCTGCGAACATTAATATTACAACGTCCCGTGATGGCCGCGATCAAGACAACAGCTACACGGTCAAGTAAACAGGACAAGTGAAATTGCAAACCATTCAAGGAAGATTGGTGAGGTCGAAATGAAAAAAACTATTTTGTCAGTGACGGTGTCGACGTTCCTGGCGCAAACCCTGGCCGGCTCTGCCGCAATTGCGCAAGATGAGTTCGGGGATTTCAGCCCCCCACCGCCACCACCCGACCTCGGCGGCTCACCATCAGCACCCGGCTCTTTCGGCGGCAACAATTCGGGCGCGGGCTCCAATGGCAGCGCTGCCCCGAAAGAAAACGGCCTGCTCAGCAAAAATCAAAAAGACAAATTCGCCAAGGCCGCGATCGAAGACATCACGGACGCAAATTTTCCCGAGACGATCGAGTCCTTTGACTTTCCCAATGCCGACATCCAAGACATCGTCAAAGCGATCTCGGAACTGACCGGAAAAAACTTTATCATCGATAATGGTTTGCGCGGAAAAATCACGATCATCGCGCCTTCAAAGATCACCGTCGCCGAAGCCTACAAAGCATTCTTGTCGGCGCTGGCTATCAACGGTTACGCCATTGTGCCTCAGGGAAAATTCTTAAAAATCCGCTCGGCGCGAAATGCTCAGCGTGACAGCATCGAAACCTATTCCGGCACGTACTATCCAAATTCGGATCAGATGATCACGCGGATCATTCATTTGAAACACATCTCGGCCGAAGCCGTGAACCGGGATCTTCGCATCCTGAGCTCGAAAGATGGCGAGATGAGCGTTTACCCGCCCACGAACTCGATCATCCTGTCAGACTATGGCTCGAACATCGATCGCGTGATGAAGATCATCAGTCAGTTGGACGTTCCGGGTTTTGAAGATCAATTGGAAGTCATTCCCGTCAAGTACGCCAAAGCCAAAGACATTGCCGAGCTGATCGATAAAATCGTGAACAAAGGCCAAGGCGGAACGCAGAACACGCGCGGCGGTTTTTCGGCCGGCGTTCCCCGCTTCCCCCGTGCCCAGAGCACAACCGGATCAGCGGGATCGGCGTATTACATGGTCATCCCGGACGATCGCACCAACACGCTGATCGTGGTCGGTAACAAGGCCGGCATCGCGCGCATCAAAAAACTTTTAGCCCAGCTCGATTTCCGCATTCGTCCCGAAGACGCCGGTGGCGTTTACGTTTATTACGTCCGCAATGGTGACGCTAAGAAAATCGCCGCCACCTTGCAAGGTGTGGCGAAAGATGCCGCCCCCAAACCAGCCGGTGGCGCTGGTGGACCGGGCGCTCCGGCCATCCTGGCTCCGACGGGTGGAATCCAAGCCCCGCAGGAAATTTTCGGTGGCGACGTGAAAATTCAAGCTGACGAAGGCACCAACTCTTTGGTGATTGTGGCCAGCAAACAGGATTACGAAGTCGTCCTGACCCTGCTCAAGAAGATCGACATCCCACGCGATCAGGTTTACGTCGAAGCCGTCATCATGGAAATGAAGTCGACCGATGCGATGGATTACCAAATCGGCTATTTCAAATTTGATAAGTCAGGCGCGAAATCAGGATTCAACGGCTTTCAGGGAAACACTTTGAATAGCTTGCTCACGCCGACGGGCGGCTCGGGCACGATTTTGGGATTCGGTAGCGGCGATACGCTCGAAGTTCCGTCCGCTCCGGGAAGCGCGACCAAGATCACCGTTTCTTCCGTCTTGGGTCTCGTGAACTTCTTAAAATCCAACCAAAACGCCAACATTCTTTCGACTCCGCAACTTTTGGCGCTGGATGCGCAAGAAGCTTTGATCGAAGTCGGTGATAAAGTCGTTACCGGCTCGTCCGCTCAGGGCGGCGCCAACGGTGCGAACCCGGTCATCACTCCGACCTTTGAAGACGCGACGATCCAGCTGAAGATCAAGCCTTTCATCAGCCCGACCACGAACACGATTCGCATGGAGCTTAAATCCAACATCAAGCAGCTGTCGGTTGCCAAAACTCCGCCGGCGTTCGAGCAAACGACCCAACCGCTGGCAACCCGCAAATTGGAAACGAATATCGTGGTTCGCAATGGCGACACCGCGGTTCTCGGGGGCTTGATGAAGGAAGACGATGTGGAACGCATCACCAAGGTTCCTTTGTTGGGTGACATCCCGATCCTGGGATGGCTCTTCAAATCACGCTCGGCTTCCAAAGAGAAAACAAACATGCTAATCTTCCTGACACCAAAAATTGTGCGCACTCCTCACGACGCGGATCAATTGTTGGGTGAGAAAATCGATCAGCGCCAGGATTACATCAAGAGCATCGGCGGTCGCGATCCGTACGGATTCAAAGTGGACGAGATCCAAAAGAAACGAGCTCATAAACCTGCTGGCAATGACGAAACGAATTGATGCTTAAACTCAAGGAAGTAGGCTGATGGCAGCACTGGATGTTCCAAATATATTATCGAAAACGACAAGCCTTTCGGCCGAGCAGATCAAAAGCGTGCTCGAGAACCCGGCTTTAAATGGAACATCCACGATCGGCGAAACTTTGGCCGAGAAAGACTTCTCGACCGCCGACGATCTGGTCGCCGACCTCTGCAAAGAGATGGGTGTCGAATTCATCAAGGACATCCCCGTCAATGACATCTCGGTGGATTTGATTCGGGATCTGCCGATCAATTACGCCAAACAGTATTCGATCCTGCCCTTCAAAGAAGAAAACGACGTGGTCATCGCCCTCACCGCCAATCCGGTGAACATGAAAGCGATGGACGATCTGCGCGTGATTTTTGGCAAGCGCATCCGTCCGCTCGTGTCGACCTCGCCGAAAATTCAAGACGCCATCAACAAGGTCTACGAAAAAAGCACGGCCAATCTGGCGGGCCTGGATGACATCGAAGAAGAAGATTACGATCTCGACGATCCGATCGTCGATCTGCTCGAAGCCGGTGAAGACGATGCGCCGGTGATCAAGCTGGTGAACTCGCTGCTCTTTCGTGCGGTGAAAGAAAAAGCGTCCGATATTCACATCGAGCCTTACGAAAAAGACATGTCGGTGCGCTTTCGCATTGACGGTATTTTGTTCGACATTTTCAAACCACCCAAGAAACTGCAAAACGCCATCACCTCGCGTCTCAAGGTCATGGCGAACTTGAACATCGCCGAAAAACGTCTGCCCCAGGATGGTCGCATCCCCTTGAAAGTCGGCGGTAAGGACATCGATATTCGTATGAACTTGGTGCCCACCGCGCACGGCGAGCGAATCGTCATGCGTCTTCAAGATAGATCCAACGTCGTCTTGGAGCTTGAGCAATTGGGTTTTTCCGATGAAAGTCTGACCATCATTTCAGATCTCGTCGATCGCACTTACGGCATCTTGCTGGTAACGGGTCCCACGGGCTCCGGAAAATCGACGACTCTTTATGGTTGCCTGACAAAGCTCAATAAACCGGACGTGAATATCCTGACCGTTGAAGATCCGGTCGAGCAACGAATTCACGGCATCGGCCAGGTGCAGGTGAATTCGAAAATTGGACTGACCTTTGCGGCCGGCCTTCGCGCCTTCCTTCGTCAAGATCCCGACACCATCATGGTGGGTGAGATTCGTGACTTGGAAACGGCCGAGCTTGCCATCAATGCCTCGCTCACGGGTCACTTGGTTCTCTCGACGATCCACGCCAATGACTCGGCTGGTGCCTTTCCCCGTCTGATCGATATCGGCGCCGAGCCTTTCTTGATCGCCACTTCGATCTTGGGCATCATCGCCCAGCGTCTGGTGCGTGTGTTGTGTCCGCATTGCAAAATCAAACATGAACCATCGGATTTCCAATTGAACACCCTGGGCATCACGCGAGAGCAAGCCCGCGCCGGCAACATCCACAAGGCGGTTGGCTGCAATCAGTGCAATCAAAAAGGCTACGTGGGTCGAACGACGATTGCCGAGCTGATGGTCATCAATGATGAAATCCGCTCGCTCGTGATGCAGCGTAAAGACGGTAATACGATCCGCAAGGCGGCGGTCAACGGTGGCATGAAAACCTTCCGCGACCACGGCATCCAAAAAGTCTTAAGCGGCATCACGACCATCGAAGAACTGGTTTCAAATACTCAGTTGGACATGTAAGCGACACCCGACTTCGACCGAAGCGGGTTCGTGGTGATCAAATCTCAACGTCGCGAATTCTGACAGCGGTGGCTCTTCCATGAAATGTCGGTAAATTGGCAAAATTTCCAGTTTATCGACATTCGAAAAAGGCCCCTGAGGCAGCTTCAAGCCAAATCCAATATGTTGGGCAAAAAACCAATATATTGGACTTCGTCCCAAAGAGGTAGATACACCGCTTGCCCGCGGGCGCAATTCTGAGCACAATGAAATATGCCTATTTTTGAATATCGCGGCCTGACCAAAGCTGGAAAAAACGTCAAAGGAAATATCGACGCCGAGAACCTGCGGGCGGCGCGCGCGAAACTTAAAAAAGACAATATTTTCGTTGTCGACATTCGCGACAAGAAAAAGGCTTCGGATTCTTCGACCAAGAAAAAACGCGGTGGTAAAACTGGCGCCGTCAACGTCGCCGATCTCGCCCTGATGACCCGACAGCTCGCCACATTGATCAAAGCGAACATTCCGCTGGTCGATGCGCTGACGGCCGTTTCCGAGCAAGTGGAAAATCCAAGCCTGCAAGTCGCGATTGCGGATTGCAAAAACATGGTCAACGAAGGTTCCACTTTTCATAAAGCCTTGAGCAAGTACCCGACGATTTTCAGCAACATTTACATCTCGATGGTGGAAGCGGGCGAGATGTCCGGAACATTGGACTTGATTTTGATTCGTCTGGCCGAATTTACCGAGGCCGCCAACGAGCTTCGCGCCAAGGTGAAAAGTGCCCTCACCTATCCGGTCATCATGTTGGTTGTGACCATGGGTCTTTTGAGTTTCCTTTTTATTTTCGTCATCCCGAAGATGGTCACCGTTTTCGAAAGCTTTCCGAACATGCATCTACCTTGGTACACCGAACTGATCATCGGTATCAGCGGAATCATGGTGAACTATTGGTACGGCTTTTTGATCATCGGTGGGGCTTCGTACTATGTTTTTACCACCTGGAAAAAAACTCCGGAGGGTAAAAAACGTTGGGACGCGATTTCGCTGAAGCTTCCGTTATTCGGCCCGGTCAATCGCATGGTCGGCGTCGCTCGCTTCACGCGCACTTTGGCGACCCTGCTGAATGGTGGTGTGCCGATGCTCAACGCCATGCAGATCGTTCGCAACGTCGTCGATAACGATATTCTAGCGCAAGCGATTGACGATGCCCGCGGCAATATCTCCGAGGGGGAATCGATTGCCGGTCCTTTGAAAAAGTCCGGACAGTTCCCGCCCATCGTCATCCATATGGTGAACATTGGTGAAAAAACAGGCGATCTGGAAAACATGCTGGTGCAGGTTTCGGATGCCTATGACTTTCAGGTTAAGAACAAGCTCGAGTCCTTTACCGGCCTGATGGGCCCGGTCGTCCTGGTGCTGATGGGCTTTGCCATCGGTGTTATTGTCTTCTCCGTGATGATTCCGATGTTCGAAATGACCAATATGGCCGGATGATTCAACGCTTCAATGGTATCTTGATTCCTTAAAATGCTCCATGCTAGGTGCTCTAAAAGATTGGGAGAAGAACCGATGCAAAAACTGAAAAATTCTCGTGGTATGACATTGTTGGAAATCATGATCGTCCTGGCGATCTTGGGAAGCTTGATGGCGGTCCTGTTGCCACAATTCATGGGCGCGCAAGATAAAGCCAAGGTCAAAGAGACCGGCATCATCATGGGTCAGCTGATCAACTCTCTGAACACTTATTACACCGACTGCGGAAAATATCCTGAATCTTTGGAAGGTCTCGTCAAGCCCGACGCTTCCTGCGCCAACTGGGGCCCAGAACCTTACCGCAAAAGCATTCCGAACGATCCATGGGGAACTCCATTTCAATATTCGGTTGAAGGAACCAGCTTCGTGATCAAGAGCTTCGGTAAAGATAAAAAAGAAGGCGGAGACGGTTACGGAAAAGACATTTCGTCGGAAGACATGCAATAAGGTTTGAATTCGCAAAAAGGCTTCTCACTCTTAGAGGTCATGATCGTTCTCGCCATTCTTGGCGGACTCGTGGCCATCGGTCTGCCCAAGATTCAGGGGCAAAAGAATAAAATCAAATCAGTGGTGCGGCAGATGGCGACCCTCTCTCGGGAGGTTCGCAATCACGCGCGCTTAAAGCGCATGACCTACCGGATTGCTTTTCACCTCGACGAGAAAAAACCGACCTATTGGCTCGAGGCCGCTCCGGGAAATGTCGTCATCCCTTCCGAAGCCACTTATGAAAAAATGCAGCACATGGACGAAAAAGAACGTCCAGCCAATCCCTTTCAAAAGGTCGATAAGCCTTTAAAGGGCGAGAAAGAACTTCCGAGCGGCATTCGCTTTAAAAGCATCGAAACTCCGTCTCACCGCGAGCCTGTGACGGATGGCATAGCCTACATTTACTACACCCCCGAAGGCTTGGTCGAAAAAGCTGTCATTCAGATCAATAATGATTCCGGCGTGACTTGGTCGTTGATTTTGAACCCGCTCACAGGGCAGGCTGATATAGTCGACAAACCGATATTTCTGAAGGATTTGAAGTTTGAATAAAACCTCGAGATCCAATGGCCCGCGAAAGCTTCTCCGCAAGAAGGGCTTTACGCTGCTGGAGACCTTGCTGGCTGTTGTTATTTTATCTAGCGCCTTGCTGCTGCTGACCAATTCTTGGGGTGGCAGCTACATGCGAATCCGCAAAACCCAGCGGCAATTCGAAGTCGCGGCTTTGCTTGAAAGAAAAATGACGGACGTTGAAATCGAGTACCGCGGAAAATCCTTGGACGAAATCCAAGACGAGCGCGGACCCGAAGAAATCGGTGAAGACTACCCCCAGTACCAATGGAAAATGACCTCGCGAAAACTCGAGCTCCCCGACATCTCTTCCACTCTCGCATCGAAAGAAGGCGGGGCTGATGCCTTCACCATGGGACTGGTGAAGCAACTGTCGGAAGGACTTTCAAAAGCCGTCAAAGAGGTCACGGTCACCATCATTTACACCGAAGCAAAGCAAAAGCCGCTCGAGTATTCAGTGACCACTTACTTTGTCGATTTTGATAAAGAGATGCAGATGGGAATGCCAACGCAATGACGTCACGAAAAGGATTTACTCTTTTAGAAGTGATGATTGTTTTGGTGATCATGGCCACCCTGTCGGTGCTGTCGAGCCAAAGCATCCAGCAGGCAATCAAAAACAAAATCAAAATTCAAACCCAGGTGCAGGATATGTCCGAGGTTCGGGACGCTTTAAAGGTCATCGAGCGGGACGTGAATTTGGCTTTTCATTATTCTGATCTTGAAACCGAGCTGAAGGACATGATCAAGAAAAAGCGCGTCGAGCAGTCTAAGGGCACACCGCAAGCCGGCGGCATCACGACGACCACCACGACCCAGCCAGGCACGCCGGCGCCAGCCGTCTACAACCCGAACGATCCCAATGATCCTTTGAATAAAAAAGCGGTGGATCGCATTGATCCCGTCACCAATTTCGTGGGACACGAGAACGAAGTTTTCTTTCCGACTTTGAACTCTTCGCGATTGAATGAAGGAACCCAGCAGGCGGACTTCATCAAGGTCGGTTACGTCTTGCAATCCTGCAAACGACCCGGTCAAGAGACCGCCAGCAAATCCTGCTTGGTTCGAAAAAGTTCAAACGTCGTCGAAGGCGATATCACCAAACAGGAAGACGGCGTGATTTTGCTGACGGACGTCAGTGAATTCAAACTGCGCTACTTTGGTAAAGGCAAACAGGACTGGGTCAATGATTGGAATTCGGAAACCGGTGATGGTCAGATCAAAAACCGATTTCCCGATGCGGTCGAAATTTCTTTGACCGTCGAAAAGGGCAACACAGACAAGAAAAAGAAAATTTCCATGCAGCTCGTGGTGCCGATCCGCTTTCCGAACAATTACGCTCAGGATGCGGCCAACAATCAGGCCCAGCAACAACAACAGCAACAAAATCAGGGCATTCCCGGCGGCGCGAATCCGAATGATCCGAGCGGAGGATTTGGCAAATGAAATTCACCCGCAATCTGCTAGGACGAAAAAATCAAAAGGGCGTGGCCTTATTGCTCGCAACCTTTACGGTCGTGATCATCACCTATTTGGTCAGCGAAATTTTGTACGACACGAATGTTGAATACATCGTCAACTCGCAGGCGATCAATCGTCTGAAGGCTTACTATGCGGCGAGATCGGGTCTGCAAATCAGCTTGCTGCGGATCAAGGTGTACAACAAAGTTCAACAACAGTTTGGCGCCGCCATTCCGGCCGAGCAGAAAAAAATGCTCGAGATGATCTGGCAATTTCCATTGTCTTGGCCGCCCATGGTCCCCGAAGGAGCTTCCGGCGTCGACAAGGACATGATCAAAGATAAGATCAAAGAGTCCGCGATGGACGCGGTCTACGTCACCAGCATTTCGGACGAAGGTTCAAAAATTGATGTCAATGACCTGGGCTCTCCTTCGAAGGGACTTCGCGATGTCACGCGCAAGCTCTTGATGCAGATTTTCGAAAATCGCTTTAAAAATGACGAGCAATGGGCGCGCGCCAACGAAGGGCTCGAGTACGAAAAGGTCATCAACAACATGATCGACTGGGTGGATCTGGATTCCGTCGGCGTCACCGGCGCGGACGAACATTCGGTGTACGGCAATATGACCATGGAAAAACCCTACCCACCCAATCGCTCATTTCGCACCGTCGAAGAAATTCGCATGGTGGCCGGTATGACCGAAGAAATATACGATATGCTGAAGGATCGCATCACCGTTTACGGCACCCACGCGATCAATCCCAACCATGCCTCGGGCGATGTCATCAAGGCTTTGGATGTGTCGTTGAACGATGAGGTGGTCAATAAAATTTTATCTCGGCGAAATGATCCGGATAAAGGGCCCTTTAAAGATGAAAAAGATTTCTGGGGTTTCGTCAATGCGGAAGGCGGAAACGTCTCGGAAGAAACGCAGAAGTCCATCCCCCTGATCTTCACCCAGGTCACCAATTTTCGCATTCGCTCGACCGGCGAATATGCGGGCGCAAACCGCGAGATCGAAGCCGTTGTTTTTGATTTTAGCAGTGCCGCTAAAACCGTCGCCACCCGTTTGCAAAGCGAGGCCAATGTCGCTGCCAACGGCAAGGATCCCAACGAAGGCGATGCGAATGCAAAAAGCCCAGGTGCTGGCGCCGGCAAGACTGGAAATACGGCAAATAAATCCAATGAACCGCTTCCCAAAGGACCTCCGCGAATTGTATACTTTATCGAGAGATAAGCTGTGTCGCGGCCCAGCCGCACAGAGAGCAGTAAAGAAACTCATGGAGGGGCTTCTTGAAATCCGTTGGTATCGACATTGGCACGTCCAGCATCAAAGTGGTCGAGGTCAATTCAAACAACAAAGGCATCCAAGTCAGCCAGTACACTGAGCATCCGCTGAACACCAACCCAGCCTTTGATCCAGAAATTGAAATTCTCGAGTTCCTAAGGGGAATGGTCTCGACCTATGACCTGGCCACCACCCGTTTCGTGGTGGGCCTTCGCCAAGAACAAGTCAGCGTTCGCAATAAAATTTTTCCTTTCAGCGATCGCCAAAAGATTCTGAAGAGCTTGCCCTTTGAACTTGAAGAGGATCTTCCCTTTTCGAACGAGACCGCGATCTTCGACGCGAAAATCGTGCGCACCATCGGCCACACGGCCGAAGTGTTGGCCTGCGCCACTCCGAAAAATCGTGTGGCGGCGGCCATCCAAAAAATGGCGGACACGGGCCTTGATATTTCGATTCTCTCGGCCGAAGGCATCGCCTTTGCGAACTGTTTTGAAAGCTGGAACAATCCACCACCGGCCCTGCCCGCCGCCGCGGTGGAAATGGACCAAACCACGCCCGAGCGTCGGATTCAGATCACGGTGCAAATCGGCCACACCCGAACCTTGGTTTGCGCTTTTGAAAACAACCTGCTGATCGGCGTGCGCTCGATTCTGTGGGGCGGAAAGAGCGTTGCCGAAAGCATCGCCCGCCGCTACGAAATTCCTTACGTCGAAGCGCTGAAGGAAATGCAGACCAAAGCTTTCATCCTTCCCTCGAAGGAAGGTGCTTCTTACGACCAAATCGTTTTTTCCGATACCATCGCGTCGCAGGTGAAAGAACTGGCGCGCGAACTGAAGATTTCGATTCTCGAATTCCGCGCCGAATTCAATGGTCACGTGGAAAGTGTCGGTCTCACCGGGGGCTCGAGCCAGATTCTCAATCTGCACGCGTACCTGACACAGCAGTTGGAATTGCCGGTCAATAAAACTTTGGTTCTCACTAATTTCCCGGCGCTCAGCTTCGAACGCACGACCCGCATTGATTCGGTGATCGGCATCGCGCTGGGTTTAGCCATCGAAGGTTTGAAAAAGCCCCGCAATCCGGCTCTGAATTTCATGAAGGGCGAATTCGCGGTTGAGAACACGTTCTTTCGTCTGTTCTGGGAAAGATGGGGCACCACCGTGCAGGTGGCAGCGGCGGCCTTTGTCGTGTTCTTCATGTACTCGTATGTGCGTGATAGCGTGGCGGTCAATCTTTCCGATCGCACATCCGAAAGTTTAAAGAGCCAGGCCAAAACCGTGGCGAAGCTTCCGAATAAAAGTCAGAACGAAGCCGGTGTGAAAAAATACATTCGCGATCAGCGAAAACGCGCCACCGAGATGCGCACGCTCGCCAACCTTGCCAATATGAATTCCGCGCTGGACGTGATGAAAAAAGTGAACGACGCCATTCCCGGCAAATCGGCCGTGGTCTTGGACGTCCGCAAGCTCAGCGTGAGCGAAGACCAAGTGCAAATCGAAGGCGTCGTGCAGGATGCCAAACAGTTTTCGCTTCTCGAAAACACTTTGGCGAACATTGCCGTCGGTAAGGTCAATCGCATGCCGGCCACCCCCGTGATGAAAAAACCAGGCGTTCCCTTTGCTTTTTCCTTCAAAGTCGATCGCGGCCTCAACTCGAGTCAGGTGAAATAATGGCGGCACTGGAAGACCTCAAAGAACAGATTGGCAGTGAGCTTAAAAATCAGTGGGAGAAATTCCAAGACAGCTCGCTCTTCATTCAGACCAAAGAGCGCTACGAAAACCTGACCCCGGTCATGCAGAAGGTCACCCTGGGCGGTATCGCGGTTGTTCTTTTGTACCTGGTTTTATCCATTCCGCTCAGCTATTTTTCAACTTCGCGCGAATCGGTCACGGCCTTTGAAGACAAGCGACAGTTGATCCGCGATCTTCTCAAAGTCTCTCGCGAAGCCCAAGAAGTTCCCGATCTCCCCGTGCCTCCGGATCTCGCGACCTTGCGCACGCAGATCGATGCCCAGCTTCAGGCCGCACGCCTGATCCCCGAGCAAATCAAGGGCACCGAAAACGCGAACGATCCGGTGCACCTGATCCCGGGCAATTTGAACCAAGGCGCATTGAAGGTGAATCTCGCCCAGCTCAACCTTCGCCAAATCATCGACGTCGGACATGCTTTGCAAAGCATCAGCCCCAGCGTGAAAATGACCGACATGAAAATCGAAGCAAGCCTGAAAGATGCCCGCTATTTCGATGTCGTTTACAAGCTTGTGGTTTTGGCCGTTCCGACCCAGGAAGCTGCTGAACCCGAGCCCCCACCACCGCCCAAGAAAAAGGGGAAGTAAGCGATGAGCCAGGTGAAGACGTTTCTCAGATTTCTGCTTCAGCATAAATTCAAATTTGTCGTCGCCTTGATCTCGGCGCTGGTTTTTGGTTTTTTACTTTTCCCGCTGGGAGATCTGACCGATCTGGTGAGCTCGCAAGTGTCCAAAGTCACCCAGAACCAAGTCTATCTGCAGTTTGATAATCTTCGCATGAGCCTCTTTCCCAGCACTGGCGTGGCGCTCGACCGAGTCTACCTCGAAGGCCAAAACATCCCGCCTTTGAAAGCGCAAGAGCTGGTCTTCACGCCTTCCATCAGCTCGTTGATTTCCCAAAAGCCCGCTGGCACCGTGAATGCCAAAGGTTTCATGGGTGGCGATGTCGAAGTCTCACTGAAGCCCGGCACCAAATCCGATAACGGCGTCGAGCGACAAAAGATCACGCTGAACGCAAAAAGCCTGAGCCTGAAAGACATCCGCGAAATGGCACAGCTTCCGATGATGATGACGGGTTCGGCCAGCGTAACCTCAAGCGCGTTGGTGGATCTGACCTTTCAAGAGCAACCAGACATGGATCTGACGCTCAAAATCGATAAGCTCAATCTTCCCACCTCGAACGTGCAAACGCCGATGGGGCCACTCACCTTGCCGGATTTGAAATTATCAAGTGTGGAATTGAAAGGTCGCTGGTCAGCGGGACAATTCCTGATCGAAGAGGGTTTAATCGGCAAAGACAACGATGAAGTCCACGGCAAAATCAAGGGCTCGATCGGTTTGCAGATCCAAAATCGAAACGGCGCCTTTATTCCCATCATCGGCGGCTACAATTTCGAAGTCGACCTCAACATGCGAAAGAGCTTTCAGGATAAAGCCAATCTTTTTCTATCGTTTGTCGATCAATACAAAACACCGACGGCCGAAGGCGCTCAGTACAAATTCAAAGTCAGCGCTACGGATTCACAGACTCCACCCAACATCAGCGCCGCCCGCTAATTTTTTCGCGTTCACTGAAAGCACTCTTTTCCGAAAGCCATCTGATGCCAAAAGTTCGGTGCCTTTCCCATCGATGAATCTGTCCATTGGCACACCATACCAACGGTCAAGATCATGATGAGTGCCTTCTTTTCTCACAAATCTCAGTGACAACCTGTCCGCCTGCCGGACATTCTTATGTTCATGTGCAAAATACGTGGTTTTTGCTTGAGTTCTGATCTTGAAAAGCATGTACTTACACACTTCACAAAAAGACTCGGTCAGGTGACCGGGCGGAAAGGTACTTATGTCAGGTGTAAATAAGGTTATTCTCGTGGGACGTTTGGGAGCAGATCCTGAATTGAAAGCGGTCGGCAACGGTCAATCCGTGGCACGATTGAACATCGCAACCAGCGAATCTTGGACCGGCAAAGACGGTCAAAAACAAGATCGCACCGAATGGCACCGAGTGGTCGTTTGGGGTCGACAGGCCGAGAACTGCGCAAAGCATCTTGCTAAAGGGCGACAAGTTTACGTCGAAGGACGTTTGCAAACTCGCAACTGGGAAGACACAGCGACAGGTCAGAAAAAATATTCGACCGAAATCGTGGCGAGCACCGTTCAATTCTTGGGCGGCGGAGCAACGACCGAGCGAACAGGACAGTCGCAGTCTTCGAACGATCAGTTCAACGACTTCGGTCCAGAGCCAAGCTTCGATCAACAATCGGATGATATTCCATTCTAAGTTGACCTAGACTTTAGAGCCCCAATTTATCTCTCCAGATGACTTGGGGCTTTTCATTTCCTGCACCTCAGATCTACAATTAAATCATGAGCTTGCAGCGCTTTTCAAAATTCCTCGTCCTCTTTCTATTTTGGCTTTCTGCCTGCTCAGTTTATAAATCTTCGGGCCGCAAATCTTTCGAAAGCAAAGCCCCTGACAACGTTCAACGCTTGAGCGCCTCGTCCGTCAAAGCCGAAGCGCTGACAGATGAGAACGCCGACACCTGCTGGAATCAGCCGGCTGCTGATCCGCTCTGGCACATCGATCCGAATTCAACTCTTAGTGTTTCGCCTCTCAATAACGAAGAAATTCAGGTCTGCATCCAAGATTTATAAAGGAGTCCCATGCGCTCACCATCACGATTGACTCTCCTCACGACCCTGCTGCTTGCTTTGCCCTTGTCCACGTGGGCGGCATCGGTCACGCAAGTCAAAGGCACCAAACTGCTAATTCAGCTGGATGGCCTGCAAGTCGCGCAAGGTTCCGAAGTGTACATCTTGAACGGCGATGGAAAAAAAATCGGCCTCGTGCAAATCAAACAAGTCAAAGGCGACAAAGCTTTGGGTGAAATCACCAAGGGCCGCGCCGAAGCCGGAGCTCCAGTGCAAGTCAAAGGAGCGGCCGCCGCGAGCGGCACAGGCTCATCACCGTCCCAAACTGAATCCACCTCTGCCAAGTCTCACAAAGGCAAACGCGTTGGCGGCATCTTGGCCGGCTATAGCATGGACAGCATGAGCCTGACGGTTCAATACAACAGCGGCGCCAAAGAAGATGCGAGCCTGAAAGACAGCGGCTTCAGCTTAAAAGGTTTCTATGATTACAGCGTCTCTCCGGCCTTCACCGTGCGTCTGGCCAGCGGCCTTGAAATGTTTTCGGCGAAAGGCACGACTAGCGCCAAGATCTGCGAAAACGGAACATCCACCAGCTGCGAAGTGAGTTTCAACTATCTCGCGCTTGAAGGATCGGCACATTACAACCTCACCCAGAGCTCGACAAAATTTTGGGTGGGGCTTGGCTACTCGTTCCTGTTCGCCGTTTCTAAAAAGAACAACATCCCGAATCTTTCTTCCGACAGCTCAACCAACCAGATGATCTTGCTTTCGACCGGTGCCGATATCTGGACCGGCAAGAACAGCTTCTTCCCGGTGGCGGTCGAGTACGGAATGTTCCCCGGCAGCTCCAACGTGAAAGCCGACGGAATTTTTCTGCGCGGCGGATACGGTTTCACGTTTTAAGCCCCTGAATTTTTCCTGACTCAAGTGCCGGCGAAAAGAAAATCCCGCCCCAATTTCAAAGCCCGAAGCCATCTCAAAATGAGACCGGCGACCGAAGACGCGCGTCCGGCGCGCACAAGTTTGACAGGCCAAGATCCAATACAATGATGATGTCGGAGAAATGTTTTACTCTGAAACAGATTTTCCCGATGGCATGGCTTTGCAAACAAATTTGAATGTAGAGGCCATCAATTGGAGGGAAATCCCATGAAATATTTAATGTCGTGTTTGCTGTTCTTCGCGTGCCAGCTCGCGCAGGCTCAGGTCCCGGCAACGAGCGCGCAACCCGAGAGCACACCAATTGGGATCTACGTCACTCATCTTTATCAATCCATTTTGGGTCGCGCACCGGACACAAGCGGATTTTATTACTGGTACAACGCTTTGACGAGCGGGGGCGCCAGTTGCGCCCAGCTTCCGGCTGATTTTTTATCCAGTCGAGAATTCCAACAACGCAATAAACAGCTGAACTCGGACGCATTTCTAACCACGATGTACCGCCTGGTTTTCCAACGCGAACCCGACGCCGCCGGATTGCAGTTCTGGTTCAATCACTTGATCAACAATGATCTCGACCGACAAGGTGTCGTCCAATACTTTTTAACCTCTCCCGAATTCAACGCCCAATGTTTGTCTTACGGACTGACCGGCGCTGGAACTTTCTTTATGTCCACCCCACTGACCAGCCCGGTCGTGCAGAATCTGGTGAAAACTTGTTACGACAATTTCGGAACGGCAACGAACGGCACCCAGTGCGTTCGCACGGCAATGAGCACCGACACGGTCAAATCCTGCATTGCCAATTGGTCGACCACGACGGATCGCCTTCAATGCATTCAAGCCGCTGTTTCCAGCGAAGCCTTGAACACCTGCTCTTCAACTTTTTACACCAGCAACGATAAGATGAGCTGCCTGCAAACTCGAAAAACGGACGACATCATCCGCGAGTGCGCAAATCAATTCTATTCGGCGACCGATAAGCTCGCCTGCATGCAAAACGGCTCGTACGTGGAAAATATCAAAGCCTGCTCCAATAGCTTTTATTCGGGGGTCGATAAGATCAGCTGTCTGAAGTCACCCGTCCCCGTCGACGTGATTACGACCTGTCACAATTCGCTCTACAGCAGCGCCGACCAGCTCAGCTGCATCAGCTCTGGCGCTTCGTCTGAATCCATCAAGACCTGCGTGAACGGTTTTTATTCGGTCAGCGACAAAGTGTCCTGCATGAAGGCCGCAAAACCAAGCGACCTGATCCAGACCTGCATCAATCAATTTTACTACTCAAGCGATCAAATGACCTGCGTGCAAAACGCGTCTCTGAGCTCTTCAGTCCAGGCATGCACCAATGCTTTTTACTACACCGTGGACAAGCTCTCGTGCATCAAGACCCGCAAATTGACCGATGTGGTGCAATCATGCACCAACGACTTCTATTACACCGCAGATAAATTGACCTGCATCTCGACGGCGTCCTTGGGCGAAGTGGTGAATGTTTGCAACTCTTCATTCTACTATACAACCGACAAGCTCACCTGCGCGAAAGCCACGGACTTGAACCTGGTCCGCAGCTGCGTGCAGCGCTACGGCAATGGCGCCGATGGTCTGAACTGCATCGGCAACGGCTGGATCTACGCAACCAAAGCTCCAACCACGACCGCAGCAACCCAATAACAAATTTGAAATAAATAAGTCTCGGCGGATAGCTTCTAGCTATCCGTCAATCTCGAGACGCCGATAACGCCCTTGATCTTTTGCAGATCGAAGATGACCTGATTCAATTGCTGAGTATTTCGAACCGTCACATCGAAGGTGGCGACCGCTTTCGAATCACGCGTCGTGCGCACCTGAGCGTTGTGGATGTTCATGCCCTGAGTGGAGAAAGCTTCAGACATCGATTTCAACAATCCCGGCATGTCTTGCGAGATCACGCGAATGCGAACCATCCGCTCTTGTCCCGAGTCCGCTGAATTCGACGTCCAGTCGACTTCGACCTTGCGCATTTGATCGAACTCGAAGGCCTTGCGGCAGTCTGACCGGTGCACGGTGATGCCGCGGCCGCGAGTGATAAAACCGACGATCGAATCGCCAGGAATGGGATTGCAGCAACGGGCATAATGAACCAAGACATCGTCCATGCCGCTGACGGCAATCAAAGATCCTGATTTTTTCGCTTTCTGCGTTGCCGATTTAAAAACATTTTGCAGGAAAGAGCTCTTCTCTTTTTTCTCGCTATCGGCTGGCTGATTCAAGAGCTCGGCCGCCAAACGCTCGACCAGATGACGAGGCTCTAATTTCCCGTAACCAACACGCACCAGAACTTCGTCGTCCTCGTGAATGCCGTAATCTTTTTTTAATTTTTCGAAAAGCTCGCCCTTCAAATACTTGGCCGAAGAAGCTCCGAATTTTCGAAATTCGCGCTCGGCCAATTCTTTACCCAGTTGCAAGGATCGTTTGCGCTGCTCTTCTTTGACGTAAGCACGGATTTTGGTTTTCGCTTTATTGGTGACGCAGTACTTGAGCCAGTCTTTCGACGGCGCCTGCGTTTTCGAGGTGACGATTTCCACCGTGTCCCCGTTTTGCAGCTGGTACTTGAGCGGCACCATGCGCCCGTTCACGCGGGCACCCATGCATCGATTGCCGAGCTCGGTGTGAACCGCATACGCGAAATCAATCGGTGTCGCGCCCTCTGGAAATTCGCGCACTTCGCCTTTTGGGGTGAAGACGTAAATTTCGCTCTCGAACAGATCGGTTTTCACCGTGTCCAAAAACTCGTCCGGATTTCCGACCTGCTGATGCAGAGATACCAATTCTTTGAGCCAATTGAATTGCTCCGAAGTTTCGTCCGAAATTTGACGACCGCGCTCTTTGTACTTCCAGTGCGCGGCGATCCCGCGCTCGGCGACCAGGTGCATGTCTTTCGTTCGAATTTGAATTTCGATTCGCTCGCCGCCGGGCCCGATGACGGTGGTGTGCAGAGATTGATAATTATTCGTCTTCGGCATGGCGATGAAGTCTTTGAATCGCCCCGGAATGGGCTTGTACAACGAGTGCATCAATCCCAAAACTTCGTAACACTGAGAAACGGTGTCGACCAGAACCCGAAACGCCAGCACGTCGTAGACCTGCTCGTAATCGATGTTTCGAGACTGCATTTTTCGGTAGATGGACCACAAGTGTTTGCTGCGACCTTGAATCTCGACATTCTTGAAGCTCGCTTTTCCGAGCTCTTTAAAGATCATGCGCTGAACGTCGTCGATGTAGCTGGCTTGATCTTTCTCGCGCTTTTCAACTTTTTGTTTCAGCTGATAAAACATATCCGGGCGCAGGAAGCGAAAGCTCAAATCTTCGAGCTCCACCTTCAGCGAACTGATACCCATGCGACTGGCGAGAGGACAGTAAATTTCCAAAGTCTCTTGAGCGATGCGGGCCTGCTTTTCGTACGGCATGTGGTGCAGGGTGCGCATATTGTGCAAGCGATCGGCAAGCTTCACCAAGATCACGCGCACGTCTTTCCCCATGGCGACGATCATCTTGCGGATGTTTTCACCCTGGCGCTCGGTGGAGGTCTTAAACTGCATCTTGGAAATCTTCGTCACCCCATCGACAAGGGCCGCCACCGTGTCGCCGAATTCGCGGCGAATGTCTTCGATCGTGGCGTGCGTGTCTTCCACCGTATCGTGCAACAGACCGGTGATGATGGAATCCAAATCCAGTTTCAGGTCGGCTAAAATTCCGGCCACGCTCAGGGGATGAGAAATATAGGCCTCACCCGAACGACGGATCTGGCCTTCGTGAGCGGCTTCGGAAAAATGATAGGCCTTCTCCACCAGCTTGATATCAGCGGTGGGATAATATGCGAGAATTTTGTCTTTGAGATCCTCAAGCGTGCGCAAAGGCTTTTCGCTCAATTTCTCGTGTGTCACAGCTGTATTTTCAAATGAGGCCATCGTCTTACTTTATCGGAACTGAATCTTATCAATCCAAGTCCAGATCCAAGCAGTAAATGTAAGCAACAACGATGACGAAGTCACCGGAATGATTTGAGATTTGATAGGTCGGAAAATTTGACGAGATGGCTTACTTGTTCAGATCTTTTTCGATTTGAGATTCGATGGAACCTCGATCTAGGTCGATCTCGAAAGCCACGTTACCGGCTGCCACTTCGCGAAGAGCACCCACGATGTACTTGTTGCCCTTGGTGGCAACCGTCAGATCAGAACCTTTCAGGAGTTGCTTTGCGCGCTTTGCGACCAACAAAACCAATGCAAAACGATTTGGAACTTTGTCGAGGCAATCTTCAACCGTTACACGCGCCATATCAGAATCTCCTTGAGGCTTAAGTCGGGCTTTAAAAGCTACAGCTATCCTAATAATTCTTCAACGATTTTCTTGAATCTGAGGTAGGAACTTTCAAATTCATCGTTCACGATCTGAAAATCGAAGGTCGAAGCCGCCTTGAGCTCTTTCTCAGCGTTCTTCATGCGGACCTCCAGGTCATGGGGGACCTTTCCGTCTCTTTTTGTCACCCTGCGTCTAAGCTCTTCAATGCTCGGGGGAAGGATGAATACGGATTTCGCATCAGGAAATTTGGCTTTAAATGTTTCAGCCCCCTGAATGTCGACGTCCATGATGATGCATTTCTGCTGCTGCCAGGCCTTTTCCAGCTGCTCCATGGGTGTTCCGTAAAAGTTATCATGAACCTGCGCCCACTCGACAAAGTAGTCTTTGCTTTTGAGTTCTTCAAATTCCGCCAAAGACACGAAATGGTAAGGATGACCCTGAGACTCCCCCGCCCGCATCTTTCGCGTGGTGAAGGTCACGGTGTCTTCCAAGCGCGGCTCTTCACGACAGATTCTTTCGACAAAGCTGCTCTTACCAGCTCCGCTGGGGGCAGCGACGATAATCATGCGGGTCTTGACCGGTTTGCTCATTCGACGTTCTGAACCTGTTCTCGTAATCTTTCAATAAAGGTCTTTGCCTGTACCACACTCTGGGTCAGTTTGGAAACGCTGGATTTCGATCCGATGGTGTTCACTTCGCGCAGCAATTCTTGGGTGTAAAAATCAAGCTTCTTACCCTGGGACCCCTGAAGCTGAAACAGTTGGCGATAGTTTTTGATATGTTCTTTGAGACGCGCCAATTCTTCGTTGATGTCGGATTTTTCAACTTGCAAAACCACTTCTTGCGACAGCCGAGCCGGCTCGATCTCGACACCATTCAGGCGGGTCTTGATCTTCTGCTCGAACCTTTGCAACAGGTTCTGGTTGACCTCTTCACGAACGCTCTGGATGCCTTCGACTTCGTTTTCCAACTGATTCAACAAAGTTTCCATATCGTGGCGGACGCTTTTGCCTTCACGCTTTCGTTCGGCTTCACAGGCTTTGCAGGCCTTATCAAAAGCCTGCAGCAAGGCTTTTTTCTCGGACGCGGAAACATCTTCCGTCTCTTCCATTTTGATCACATCCGGCAGACGCGCGAAAGTTTCGACGTGGAATTGAGGTTTGATTTTCAGCTCTTTAGCTATCTGCTTGTAGGCTTCAAAATATTTTTTGGCCAGCTCGCGATTCACGGTCAACGTTAGCGCCGCCGCGCTGGCTTTCGGACGACGGCTGACAAAAACATCCAAAGTTCCACGTTCGAAATACTTGCCGAGCGCTTTTTTCAGATCGGTTTCAAACGGGATGAATTCGCGTGGAAGGTGAAAGCGAGTTTCGAGAAATCGCCCGTTGACAGCCCGCAGACTGACTTCGATGGAGCTTGTGGCCGTCTGGATTTTTCCGAGGCCATAACCGGTCATACTTTTCATGGACCGATTCTTTATTGAAGGCCTTCAGGCAGTCAACGAAACGACAAATTATGCGCCGCACACACTCTGATCTGCGTCACTTTTGGGCATTACGGGCAAAGGTCCAGTTCTGACTCTCAAATCGTCGTCAGTGCTTCTATTTCCGGTGCTTTGAAAAGGGAGGTTCCCGGTCCAGAAAGAAGATCATAATCTTAATATTATTCATATATTTCTTATTTTCGATCCCTGACTGCTTAAGGATGAACTATGTCGCAGCTTGAAAACCAAAATCCATCTTTCGATCCCATGGTCGCTTTTTCCCGCAGCCTGGGGTTTCTCACGGTCGAAGAGCTCAAACGTTTGTCGACGATGAAAATCGGCTTGGTCGGCTTAGGCGGCGTGGGCGGTCAGTACGCCGAAGTCTTAGCCCGCTTAGGAATCGGCGAGTTTGTGATTTATGACGGCGATCGATTCTCGATCGAAAACACCAACCGTCAGAATGAATGCCGAGTTTCCAATTACGGAAAAAACAAAGCGGAAACCATTGGCAATCTGATCCGAGATATCAATCCCAGTGCTCGCGTCACCGCCGTCAATCAACCTTTACAGATCAGCGAAGTCGACGCCTTCTGCCGCTCGATCGACATCTACGTCGACTCTCTGGATTTTTTCGTGATCGATTTGCGCGTCGCCATTTTTCGCAAGATGCGCGAGCTCGGAAAACCAGCGCTCACGATTGCCCCAGTCGGCACCGGATCGGCGAGCCTGCTCTTCACCAAGGACTCGATGAGCTTTGATGATTATTTCGGATTTCACCGCAGCCAAGATCCAGTCGATCGCGCCAACATGTTTTTGGTGGGCGTAGCACCATCATTGCAGCATCGCCATTACGTGATGGAGCCGGATCGAATTGATTTTACCAATCGCAAGACTCCTTCTCTGCCGATCGGGGTTGCGGCCTGCGCCGCCGCCGGCGCCACCATGGTTTTGAAATTGTCCCTGGGCCGCGGAAAACTTTTACCCGCACCATGGTCCGTGCACTATGACTCTTACCTGATGACCGTCAAAAAGAAGTACATCTGGTGGGGCTACCGCAATCCGTTTCAAAAATTGAAACTTGCTGTCCTGAATAAAATGGTGCGCAAAATGCTCGCCGAAAAAGCAGCGGCCGGAAAATAATCGCGGCCGTTTTTAAATATGCGAAATGGCAATGCGTTTTCATTGGTGACGCTTTTGCAGTCTTGTTCCTTACCCGTCCCGTCGGACGATAAGGAGGCTCCATGCCACAAGAACAAAAGTCAAAAAAGGACTTACCGAAAAACGACACGGCCAGACCTCGCAATGAATCCAGCCCAGGACAAACATCGGTCGGCACTTCGACATCCGAAAAGATCGACTCTGAAAACAGTCCCGAAGTCCGAGACGCCCTCAACGAATCTCAGCTTTGATTGAGAAGGCCTTGGCAAGTCGCTTTCTGAATTTCATGCAACGAATTAGAGGAGAACTTCGTTTTGAAGCTTGCGCAATGAGGCTTGCATTTTTTCGAAGTGGCAGCCTTCCCAATAAATTTTTTTGCAGTTTGAGCATTGGCTGAATTGGTTGAAATACAAAATGGTTTTGGGTTCAAGCCGGTGCAAAATTTCTGCTTTCGAGACTTCAACCAGCTCGCCATTGCAGGCCAGGCAGCGCGTAAAGGCCTTCTGTTCATTTTCAAGACCGAAGAATCGAATGACCTCTTTCAGCTGCTCTTTGGGGTCGGTCGAGCGAATGAAACGACCCCACGCCACCTCTTTGCGCTTCAAAAGTCCGCGGTCGCGGGTCAGCAGGATGCGTTTCTCTGCCGCTGATATCTGAGCAATTTCCAGATCACTCCACTGCCGATTGGTGATGGCATCACAGCCGAGCATGCGCAATTTCGATGCGAGATTGGCGACACATTCATCGACGATAAAATGTTTTTGCCGGAAAGCCTGGGGCCTGAGCTTCGTCGGGATCGCGACATTGATCGGACCTTCCAAAGGTTGCACCTGAATCCGGTCTCCGTTTTCAGGGCGATAGGAAAAGTCGACATCCAAACCGCGGACTTGGATTCTGCCGACTTCGGAATGCGGGACCGAGAAAAATTCGATCCAGTGCTTAACCGAATTGTGATCCGGCCTGAATTCGAAAATTCTTTTTTCGACGGGCTTTTTCAGAATCGCTAAAAATTTCTCAGAATATTCGATCCACGAGGTCATATCCTGATTACAGGTTTCCCCTCTGAAGAATCAATTCTTTTCCGAAGTGAAAGCCCGCTGTTTGTCAGGAGACAATGATGAATTTTGAAAACGCCGGCTCAGTTCACTCGCTCGCTTTGGCCGCGAAAGCATCCAACAAGCCTTGGGCCGTTTCGATGTCATGCGGGGCCAGCCAATGAATGTCCTTGTCGCGCTGGAACCAGGTTCGCTGCCGTTTGGCCAGACGCAAAGTATTCTGCAGAATCGCCGCCTGCAAAAGCGTCACGTCAGGAATTTTTCCCTGCAGAAATTCGACGCTCTCCTTGTAACCAACGCTTTGCAAAGGTCCCCAATTTTCCAAGCCCCGATCCAAGAGACCACGGACCTCGTCCAACAAGCCGGCCTCGAGCATTTTCTGCGTGCGCCGCTCGACCCTGGGCTCGAGCTCCTGGCGACTGCCACGAATGCCAAGCTTTAAAAGCGGATAGGGAAAGGGCGCGGCTTGGTCCGCGAATTCGCGTTTGATCTCGCTGACGGGCCGGCCATGCACGCGCATCATCTCGACCGCGCGGGCGATGCGGTAATGATCGTTGATAGAAATTTTAGCGGCCGTTTCGGGATCGCGCGTTTTTAATTCAAGGTACAGTTTTTCGGCGCCGCCCGTCTCTTGCAATTCCGCTTCGACTTGGCGAGTGACCTCGGCATCAGCCGCCCCGGTTGGGTACATTCCTTTTTCGATGGCCTGAAAATAAAAGCCCGTGCCGCCGACGACGAACACGAAGGGAAATCGATTCTCAAGCTCTTTCATCGTCGCAAAAAACTGACGCTGGTAAAAACCCGCGGTGATCTCTTCGCCTTCAGCGACGAAATCAAATAGAAAATGCGGCACGCGTTTGAAGTCAACGGCACTGGGTTTGGCCGAGCCAATATTGAGGGATTGGTAAAGCTGAACGCTATCGCAATTGACGATGGCTCCGTGATTTCGCTCGGCTAAGGTCAACGCCAGGTCCGATTTTCCTGAAGCCGTGGGACCCACGACAAAAATCACCTTCGTCATCAAACGATGCGGCCGAAATCTTTTTCAAGTTTATAGAACGGGTATTCAACACTGACCGGGCGCCCGTGCGGGCAAAAGCTGGAAAGCGGAAACTCGTCCATTTGCTGCAACAGGGCCTGCATCTCTTCCAGACTGAGCGCTTGTCCGGCGCGAACCGCTGAATGACAAGCCATGGTCGCTAGCACATCGCCCATTTTTCGCTCGAGAAAGTGACTGCCGCCTTGATCCACCAGATCCTGCGACATCTTCTCGAGCACTTGGTGCAAAGCGGTCTCTTTCAAAAGAGCCGGCGCCGAGCGCACACCGATGGTTTCAGGGCCCAACGCTTCGAGCGTGATACCCACTTTGGCCAGAGCGTCTTTCTCGAGCATCAGGGCTTCAACCCGTTCGGCCGAAAGATCAATGGCCAGCGGAAAGAGAAATTCCTGAATATCGATCTGCCCGCCCTTCCAGGCCTTCATCAACTTTTCAAACATCACCCGTTCGTGAGCCGCGTGTTGATCCACGATCACCAAACCTTTCGAGGTTTGTGTCAGAATGTAAGTGAGATTGCTTTGCGAAAGAACTTGCAACGTGGACCAATATTGACTCTTTGTTGGCTCCCCAGCTTGCACCGACGAATCTTCGTTTGCCGTAACGGATGCCGCTTGCCGTGACACATTCGTTGTTTCGGCTGGCGTTGGCGGGCTCAGCTTGCGCTCGAATGTTTTGACAAATTCTGGCGACGAAGCTTCGTAAGCACGAGCCGGCG
This sequence comes from uncultured Bdellovibrio sp., assembly GCA_966211795.1. Taxonomy (GTDB): domain Bacteria; phylum Bdellovibrionota; class Bdellovibrionia; order Bdellovibrionales; family Bdellovibrionaceae; genus 21-14-0-10-47-8. The sequence continues at coordinate 103,550 of CBIHNW010000013.1, forward strand.
CCTGCACATTCCAAGACTTTTGCGCGTACTGGGTTTTCCCCATCTCGCCCAAAGAATATTGCAGCGTCGCCTGCTCGACACCGAGAGCGCCGGACTCTGCGGAAGCATCTGGTGCCGAGGATCCAGGCGGAATTGCTTGCGAGTAGATTTTCCCACCACCCGGAATCCAAGGGGCCTTCTCGAGATTGTCGCGAACGGAGGCCTGCACCGCGCGAAACGCCATTGATGGTTCGGCAAATTTCACCTGTGATTTTGTCGGATGAATATTGACGTCGATTTCCTCTGGATTGGTTTCCACCCACACGGCGGCGATCGGATATTCTCCGTGCATCAAAAGATGGCGGTAAGCTTCCATGACGGCCGCTTGCAGACTTCGATCTTGAATCCAACGATTCTGCGCAAAGAACCACAGATCCTTCGCTGTCTTCTGCACGGTTTTCGGATCGGCGAAAACGGCATAAGCTTTGACCGACCCCCTTTCGGCCGAACCTTCAAAAAGTTCGACGCCCAAAATCTGTTTCGCTCGCTCGAGACGATTGGCGCATCCGGTCCAGAAGGAAACCAGCTCGCCATCTTGGGTGATGCGAAATTCGACCGATGGATGCGAAAGCGCCAGCGCTTTCAGCGTGATTTTAATTCGTGAGCTTTCGGCCGCGGCACTTTTCATAAATTTCAAACGCGCCGGAACATTGTCGAAAAGATTCTCGACCGTGACGCTGGTCCCGAGCGATCCACCGATGGGTTCAACCCCACCTGCATTGCCAAACTCGCTGATCACGCGGGCCGCGGTGTCTTGCATTTTGGTTTTCGAAATCAAGGTGAGCTTGCTGACCGCGGCAATACTGGCCAAGGCTTCGCCGCGAAAACCAAAACTTTGCAGCCGCCACAGATCTTCCGACAAACGAATCTTGCTGGTCGCGTGTCGGTCCAAAGCTTTCGCCAATTCACCCGAAGCAATACCGGATCCATCATCGGTGATTTGAACGAAGCGTCCGCCCAGGGCAAATTCGACCGAAATTTTCTGAGCGCCGGCATCGAGACTGTTTTCAACCAGCTCTTTCACCAAATGGGCCGGCCGCTCGACGACTTCGCCGGCTGCGATTTGATCGATCACATCATTGGACAGGATTTGAATTGTACCAAGAGACATCCAAAAGGTCTCTCAAAGCGCGGTACACTTGTCAAAATGCGAATTGCAAAGCTAAACCCAGGCCCCAGTAGGGCTGTTTTTCCCAGTAATACTGAGCCTCGCCGCGAAGCGCCACTTGGTCCATTTTCACGCCGATGCCGGCATTGAAAACGGCGCCGGCGCCAATGTCCTCTAGCGAATAATCCTGGGTCTTCGAATTCGTGACATCGGTCAAGGACACATTGAATTTCGAGTAGCGAATCATGGGCCCGAAACCAACAAAGGCGAGAGCGTTTTTCCCTTGAGGAAAATAGCTTTCAAATAAAAAATCCATCAAAAAAATCCAACCGTCGGCGCCTTTGCCGGTGGCTTTTTCATAGTAGCTCGGAGCGCCCGAGTGAAAGAGGAAGTTCACTTCCGTCGGAAAGACTCCTTCGATGATCAGATCCGGTCCGGACAGCTTGACGCCGAAAAAGCCCGCGGGTTCGCGCCGACGATCCCCCATCGTTTCTTCTTGGTATTCGATCGAGGCGTACTGAAGTCCGACAAATTGCATGTACTGAAATGGACGTTTTTTCTTGGCCTGCTTTTTTTTCTCGAGAGCTTTTTCGCGAGCCAAGGCTTTGGCTTCTTTCTTTTTTTCCAGCGCTTTGGGATCAAGCTTTGCTTCCGGCTTTACGGCTGCAGCTTTAGGGCCTGCTGGTTTTTCGGCTGCTTTGTTTTTCCAAAGCGGTTTGACATCCGCATCGGAAACGTAGCCCAAAAGACCGGGCTTTAAGCGAATGCGGTAGAAGGCTTCATTCACGACCGTCGCCGAGACGTCAAAGACGCGACCCACTTCGAGAGTCGCGATCACTTTGGAATCAAAATCGGGTTTTTCGAAAACGTTCGTCTCTTCGTTCACCACTTGGGCGCGGTAGGGATAGGGCTTCGCCTGGGCGAACAGCAACTGACATGGCAATAAAAATGCCCAAGCCAGAAGGACAAATTTCATCTCATCCTCAAGAGCCAAACACGGTATAAAGCTTCAAGCACGATCGAAGAGGACATCTTGCTCTGCCCCACCCGACGATCTTCGAACAGAATCGGAGACTCGATGCCTTTGCAGCCGGCTTTCAGTGCCTTGTACTTGAGTTCAATTTGAAAACTGTAGCCATTGGATTTCACGCTCTCAAGCTTGATTTTCTTTAAGGTCTCGGCCTTCCAAGAATTAAAGCCGCCCGTCCAATCATTTAACGGATAGCCCAAAATAAATCGCGAATAAATACCACCGCCGCGAGAGATGATCTTTCGCATCAGCCCCCAATTTTTCGTCCCACCACCACGGACGTAACGTGAGCCCACGGCAAAATCGGCCTGCGCCGCCGCCGCGAGCAAAGCTTTCAAATCTTCCGGTCGATGTGAGAAATCCGCATCCATCTCGGTCAATAGTTCGTATCCGCGCTCGAGACCCCATTGAAACCCGGCGATGTAAGCGCGGCCCAAACCTTCTTTTCCGGCTCGAGATAAAAGGTGCAAGCGAGGTTCGGATTTTTGCAAACCGCGAACGATATCACCCGTTCCATCCGGCGAATTGTCATCGACGACCAAAATATCAACGCCCAGATTTTGCGCGAAGATCGCGGGCACCAAGGCCTGGATGTTTTCCTTTTCATTGTAGGTGGGAACAATGATCAAGGTCTTCATACGCGCTTATTCACCAAGGCACCGCCAGCTTTGGCTTGTTCCAGCAGCACGGCTTTTTCTTTGGAGAGTTTGGGAATTTGCAAAGGCTCTGCGAGCCAAGAAGCAGGATCTTTTTGTCTTTGATCTAAACGTGCTTTCACTTTCACCACGGCTTTTTCCGAATCTTTAATGTAAAGGACCGGATCAAATCCACAATGTTTGCAGACAATAGTCAATCGCCAACGAATCTGCACAAAAGTTTCCGCGATCGCTAGAAATGCCACGAAGATCAGCATCACTCGCGGATCAAACTCTTGAAAGATCGCAAACATCACCGTCCCCGCCCCCAAGGCCGATGCGAAGATGTCGGAAAGACCGACATTTTTTTTCTTATACACTTTGCGTTCGGACCGACAAAAAGCGCAGAAGCAGGATTTGCGAGATGAAAAAATAACACTCATGCTTTGATTATGACAAAAAAGAGGTCCAGTCGGAAAGGGCGGATTTGTGAATACCGACCGTTTTGTTAGACTGGAGATATTCTTTAGCAAAGGATGGCTATGCGACTCTCAAAAGGATTTTGGTTGGCGGCAGCTTTATTGGTATCGACCTTGGCCCAGGCGGCGGACTATGAAGAGGTCAGCTACGATGATTTGGTCAATCAAATCAACAAGCGAAAAAACTCGGTGGTCCAAAACGCGAACGATCCTTTGGACAGCATCAAATTGCATGCGGGCGTGGGCCTTTTAACTTCGGCCAACAACATCAACACCGGCCAGGGCAGCGACACCGTCAAATACCAAAATGGTTTTCAACTGTCGCTTGGCATCGACCTCTTCTCTCCGGAATGGGCGGCGGAAACGGCGCTCAGAAATTTCGGCCAGGCCAAGTCCGGCTCAGAGACCCGCTCGCTGCGCGAATTTGATTTGAAACTGATGCATCGACACATGCTCTCTTCGAGCTCGGGCTTTCGCTTGGGCGCCGGCATCGGCACGCGCTACCTGAAAATCGATGACATCAACGTCAACATCGATGACACCACTCCGACCGCCCTGATTTTCGGCGGGCTTGATATTTACGCCGCGAAAAATTTCAGTGTCGGCATCGAGAGCGGCTTTCGCACGTCGATGGTCAACCAAACATCCGATCGTGGATCCCTGGATCTGACCGTGAGACTGGACACTTACTTTTAGTATGTTTTGGGGATTTTTCGCGAGCCTCGTTGTCGTCTTCGCTTTCGGCCTTCACAATTGGCGCCGGGCCCGCCTCATTGAGGTGCAGGAGCTGAAACCCAATTGCTTGCTCACGCACTCGCCCTTGGTTTTTGTCACCGGCAAACGCAGCATTTTTTATTTCCTCGCCTACTGGAACCAAATTCCCCACTGGCTGGCCTCGCACGGTTACGAAGTTTTCAATTTCAATTTGCCCTGGATGAATGAGGCGCGCCGGCGCCGCGAGCTTCATCTGTTCTTGCAGCATCAATCAAAATCGAAAACGAAGCTGCATCTTTTCATCGACGAGAGCAGCTTGCGCGAATTGATCGCACTTTTGAAAGAACAAGATTACGAATGTCTTGCTTCGGTCACGATGGTCGGCGAAAGTGGCAAGACTCCGCCATTTCGGTTGGCGCTTCCGATCACTGAACTGGAACTGCCTGCGCCTAGCAACCGGCGCACCCCGATTTTTTGGCGAATGCATTCTTCTTGGACCTTTCAACCGTCCCGAAGATCTCTGCATCATTTGGGATGGCAGTTGGACCGAAATCAGGGGGATCGTTTGCTCGAGCGTGCCCAGTTTCTGGCGGAAAGAGACTTGCTTCAACGCTCTGCCTCCCCTAATCTTGAGGCATGAGCCGCAAAGAAAAAATCCTCCGCGAAGCCCTTGAAATGAAACAATATCTGGTCCGATTCCTGCGCCACCCAATGGTGGAGATTAAGCAGATTCCGGATTGGTCCTGGGAGCGTGTGATCAGCCTGCAGGTGATCGTGGCGGCAACGACCGGCACCTTGACCGGGCTGGTGGAAAAAAAGACGACCCTGTCGATCGTGGCCGGAATTTTTCTCTCGCCGATTCTGACGATGCTCACCATGGGGATCGCGACCCTTTTCTTTTATTACTGCTTTCAGATTTTTGCGCATCAAACGGTTTCATTGCGACGACTGTTCACCTTGGTTGTCTTTGCCGCGATTCCGATGTTCATTTTCCAGATTGTTTCAGGATACGTTTCGTTGATTTCGATGGTGGGGCTCGCCTTTGCGGCTTACCTTCTGTGGATTGGCTTTCAGGCCAATTTTCAAATTGCGAAGAAATTAGCCCTGCAGATGATCGTCATCTTGTACGCCATCTTTTTCTTGATCTGGGGCTACAACGTGGTCACCACGAGCGCTCGTTGGGAAAAAAATTGGGGCTCCGAAAAAATCGAAGCCCCCGAAGTTGAACTGGGACAGTAACGGGCGGACGGTTCGTCTCACCCGTGACCTTCACGACAAAGTCTTAGTCTTGCGGACCTGGTCGGAAAAACTTCTTCACGAATGAATACGTGTCATCAGCCGAACTGCCCTTGCGGGTGACTTTCATTTTCAAAGTGTAATCCTGATCCAAAGTCAGCTTGTCCGCCAAAGTGATCTTTTGATCTTCTTTGCCGTTGGATTTGATTTTCTGCTGAATCACTTTCTCACCCGCTTCGTTCAACACGATCATCGAGTATTCGGTGCTGTAGTCTTCACTTTGTCCGACGTCTTGGAACACCACGACCGCCGTCAGGTCTTCGTAAATTTTCAAACGAAGTCCGGTGACCGTCTTCTCGCCAATCTCCTCTGGAATATCAGGAGTTGATGGATCTGTTGGCGGAACGTACGGAGGATCGACTGGATCCGTCGGTGGATAGTAAGGCGGATCAACTGGTGGTGTGTATGGCGGGTCCACAGGCGGATGATACGGCGGCGGAGTTGGCGGCTGTGGCGGCGGGTTATAAGGTGGAGGCTGCGGCGGAGGATTGTAAGGCGGCGGCGACGGAGGTGTTGGATCGTTCACCCAGCACTGTTTGGAAACCGTGTGATAACCGCAATCTTGTCTTGGCACTTGCTGACATTTGTATTCGTCATGGCACTCACGCTCGGGCTGTCCCGGATCGCAACGTTGTTCCGAGTGACAATCTTGTCCGCCCGGGCTGCCAGGTCGACAAACGTGTTCAGTGTGACACTCGCGACTGCCATCCGGATTGATGTGGCAAGTGTTCTGGTCCCGACACTCTTCTGGTGTCGAAGGTCGCGTGTTGCAGACCTGCTCCGAATGACAGCTGGGTGGTCCCGTCACCACGGAACACTGACGTTCGGTGTTGCATTGTTGTTCGTAGCGAGTTTCACAACTGTACTCTTGCGAATTGCAAGTTTCGTAGTGAGCCTTCGCGCTCTCAGCGACAATGACGCAAGCGGCTAGCGAGAGCCCCGCGAGCATTGTCTTAAAAAAAGATGGTTTCATATTGTCCTCCTAAAATGACGAAAGAGTCCCATGAGCAAGCTTGAGACCAGGCAAGAATTCCGATTTTTGGTGGCACTTTGGCTTTTTTTTCGGTTCCAAACCTAGGCCCAGCGAAAAAAACAAGCTTCGGCGATAGACTGAAAGCTGGCCAAAGGAGTTTTTATGATCCGCCTGTTTCTGATCGCCTTGACCCTGAGTCTGTCCTTGCAAGCATCCGCCACCTGGTTGCAGAAACGGATCTTGATTCCGACCCAGCAATATCATTGGCTCACGACCGCGCAGAAAAAAGCATATCTCAGCCAGGTGCGCGAAGGATTTCAGAAATTGGAAGAAGCCAGACTGAAAGCCACTCCGGTTGCAAGTTTCAGTCTTTGGCTGTCATCGGCCTTCGCCGAGGGCGAGCGCTGTTTGATTGGTGGCGTCGACCAACCGGTCATTGGCGGCAAGTGTTCTTCGCGCGGCAACGAATGTGAAGGACAGCCTGATAGCTTTCAATGCGGACCCGTGTTTGGCGGCGTTTGCATTTCGCGCACGCCGGTGGGCTACATCTCGAGCCGCTGCCGAACGGAAGCCGCAAAGTCCGCGGCGATCGACGAAAGCAAGTTTGAAACTTACTCGCAAGACGCCGAAGCCCTTTTTGCCAAACATTGCTCGAATGATAAAACGGATTCCGTCCCCTGCTCTCAATTCAAACGTCAGATGGAATCAACCCGCAGCAAATTCACCAAACTGTCAGATGCGAACGCCGAAAAATCTCAGCCCAAAACAATCCCGACGGAAAAAGCGGATGCCGCCAAACCCGCCGCTGCATCTCCAGCAAAAACCCCCACTCCCGCCTCACCTGCGCCAACTGCAGCATCAGCGCCCTCAGCACCGGCTGCGACCACTAGCGCACTGCCAGGTCCGTGCTTGGATGTAAATCCCGGTGGCGGTGGCTGCGTGGAAGGATCAATCACGGTTGGCAAAAACGAAAACTATCAGACCTGCAAAGACAAAAAACTGCCGGACGTGCTGTGTGGCGAGTTTGAAATCCTGAACTGTCACTCAAATCATTACGAAAAAGGAATCCGCGCCAAAGATATGGCGGCCTTCGTGAAGCCGCATCAGCGCCAGGCCGACGAAGCCTTTAAAAAATATGGCATTGCCTTCCCTGAAGCCGAGCTCGAAAAGATGAGCCGTTCGGAAGACTCTTTCTACCCCCAAGGAAATGCCGATTTCCGGGCCAATATGGATGGCTTTGCGGAGCTCTACAACCGGGACAAAAATCTTTGCCCGATGATCGCGTCGTTCAAAGACCGTCGCGGAGAGAACTCTCGCTGCAATTTGCAAAATCAGCGCTTCCCACCACAGAACATTTCGCTGAAAGATCTCGCCGATATGGGACAGAAAAATTTTGAAGAGATGGGAAAATACCTGCAAAGCTGCGAGCAGAAAAAAGAATTCACCGCCGGCGCCTTGATGATGGAGCAAGCCTGCGACGGAGAAAAATGCCAAGGAGCGATCCTGAGTGGCTTTCCTCTAAACTTTCAGGCCAATGCCAATGGCGGTGGAGTCCTAGAGTTCATTGATGCCAATGGGGACAAGCATGCCCTGCAAATTTTCGGAGGACCCAACGGAGTCTTGAAGACCCGAAGTCCCAAGGGCGAAATGATTCAATTAAAAAGCCTGCAAAAAGTGGCCGCTTGTCGAGTGATGTTGACCTCGCCCGTTTCGAATGAAAACAAAAATCAATCCGAGTGCGATGCCTTGATGCAGTTTCGCGCCAAGGTCATGGTGGCTGATGGCGCCAACAAATCAAAAACAGTTTCCGCACCGAAAACAGAAATACCTGCAGGAAATAAAAGCGCCGAAAGCGCGAAATAAACCGGCAGCAGAACGCTGCCGGCATTCAAAAGCAAACAAAGATTACTTCGTTGCGCCTTCAGCAGGTACAGCTGGAGCTGCATCGCCGCTCACTGCAGTTGCAGTCGTGCCTGCATCTGTTGGAGCTGTGCCTGGAGCCGCTGCTGCGCCAGCATCAACTGCTGGTGTCGGAGCTGGAGTTGGAGTTGTTTCTTTTTTTGTGCAAGCAGAAGCTGCCAATACCAAGAAAGCAACAGTCGTCGCGATTTTCATGTGTCGATTCATTTGAGACCTCCTAGTGGTTCATAAAATGGTTTCACCCATCAATTTTCGAATATAAATCAAATCTGAACGCAAAAAACAACGATGCAATGTGTTCTGTTGAATGAAAAGTTAATTTTTAGCGTCCCGTCGAACCAAAGCCGCCGACCCCGCGGGCCGTATCGGACAATTCTTCGACCATTTCAAACTGTGCTTGCACCACGGGTGCCAGTACAAATTGGGCAATTCGCTCTTGATCCTTGATCTCGAAAGCTTCAAGACCATGATTGACCAGGATCACCTTCACTTCGCCCCGGTAATCGGCATCGATGGTGCCGGGTGTGTTGACGATCGAAATGCCATGTTTTGCAGCAAGTCCGCTACGGGGACGAGATTGAATTTCGTAGCCCGGTGGAATTTCAAAAGACAATCCGGTCGCGATCATGGCGCGCTCGCCAGGTTCCAACAAAAGCGGGCGATCCAACTGAGCGCGCACATCAAAGCCACTGGCCAAAGAGCTCTGGTAGGCTGGCAACTCACCTTTGAAATGAGATAGTTTTTTAATCTTCAGTTTTACTTTCGGCATTTCCATTAGCAATATCCCTTAAATTTTCTGATTCAAAAACCAGTCTTTCAATTCCGCGGCCCCGCCGCCCATCAAGATGGCACCGAGATTGTCGAAATCAAAAGTCTTTCGAATGTACTGGTTCACCGACTTTACAGTGACGGCGTTAATTTCTTCAATGATTTCATCGACCGGCTTGTATTTCTTGAACACCATTTCATTGACCCCGATACTTTGCATGCGATTGTCGATATCGTCCGCACCCAAAAGCAAAGATCCCACGACCTGGGTTTTGAAAAGATCCAGTTCACCTTGGGTGATGCCGTTTCGTTTCACGCGGCGAAGCTCAGAGGAAACCGTTCTCACCACGGCTTTCATGTTGTCCTTTTCGCAGCCGGCATAAATATTGATGATGCCAAAATCTTCGAAGGTATTCAGGCTCGAATACACCGAATACACCAGGCCCCGTTTTTCACGAACGCTTTGGTACAATTTCGACGTCATTCCGCCACCCAAAAGTGCATTGACGATAAAGGCTTCAAACCGATCCCGATCCTTGAAGCTCGAGCACGGCATGCCCAGCAACAGGTGCAGCTGTTCCGTCTGCTTATCAATGACATGGCGGAAAGCGCGATGCTTTGGTTTTTTTCTTGGAAATTTCAAACGACGCTTGGACTTTGATCCCAACATCTCTTCGACGGCTTCAACCAGCTCGCTGTGATCGACGTTGCCGGCGGCGGCGACGATCAAATTGTTTCCCGAGTATCGCTCTTTGTAATACTGCTGAATCTGTTTTTGGGTCATATTCTCGACGGATTGAACCGTCCCCAGAATCGGCCGGCCCAAAGGATGCTTCGGCAGGCAGCGCGCCAGGTACTCGTCGTAGATCAGCTCTTCCAGATTGTCATCGCCCATCCCGATCTCTTGCAAGATCACGGATTTCTCGAGCTGAAAATCCGGACGATTGAGCTCCATGTTGTTGGTCAGATCCGCCAACACATCCAAAGCTTTTTTCCAATGATCCTTCAAGACCAAGGCGTGATAGCAAGTGCATTCACGCGTGGTGAAGGCATTGAGCTCACCACCCAGGGCTTCTAAAGATTTCGAAATTTGGTAGGAAGATCGGGACTTGGTTCCTTTGAACACCAAGTGCTCGAGGAAATGCGAAATCCCTTCGTCGCCAGGACCTTCATCACGGGTTCCGGTTGCAACCCAGATCCCGATCGAAGCGGCACGAGATTCCGAGTGCATTTCACTGACCACCCGAATCCCGTTTTTCAAAACAGTTTTTTTAAATCGAACCACCGTGTTCGCTCTCTCTTTTTATATATTACAGAGTAAAAAATAAGTGCGCGACAGAATGGCTCAGCCGAGGCGCAAGGAGGACGGCGTCCGAATGGACGTCGACGACGCGGCAACGAAGGATCAGCCATTCTGCCGCGTGCTTATTTTAGTGTTGGGGGCGGTCCATCAGTGCTTTTCTTGAAAGCTTGATGCGTCCAGCACGGTCCACGTCCAGAACCTTCACTTCGATTTCTTCGCCTTCTTTCAAGACATCACTGACTTGGCGGATGCGATCGTGCGCGATTTCTGAAATGTGCAAGAGACCCTGTGTGTTCGGCAAGATTTCAACGAAGGCACCGAAATCCGCGATCTTCACGACTTTGCCTTTGTAGGTCTTACCCACTTCGGCTTCCGCGCAAATATCGTTGATCATGGCGATCGCTTTCTTGGTCGCCAGCGGATCAGATGAAGCGATATGGATGCGTCCATCGTCTTCGATCTCGATCTTCACGCCCGTCTGTTCAGTGATCGAACGGATGACCTTACCGCCCGGCCCGATGACTTCACGGATCTTATCTGGATGAACCTTGATGGTCTCGATTCGCGGCGCGAATTCAGAGATCTGACCACGAGGCGTCTTCATCACTTTTTCCATCTCATTCAAGATGTGCAAGCGTCCATCACGAGCTTGGCTCAAAGCCTGCTCCATGACGGCGAAGCTCACAGAGTCGATTTTGATATCCATTTGAACCGCAGTGATTCCGGTTGCCGTTCCTGCAACCTTGAAATCCATATCGCCCAAGTGATCTTCATCACCCAAGATGTCCGTCAAGACAGCGACGCGGTCGCCTTCTTTGATCAAGCCCATGGCGATACCCGCAACGTTGCCTTTGATCGGCACGCCGGCATCCAACATCGCCAAGATTCCAGAGCAAACCGTTCCCATTGAAGAAGAACCGTTACTTTCCAAAACGTCCGCTACGATACGCAAAGTGTAAGGGAACTTTTCGAAATCAGGGATGATCGCCTTCAAAGCGCGCTCGGCCAAGTTTCCGTGACCGATTTCACGACGGCCTTGACCGCCAAAGCGGCCGACTTCACCGACCGAGAACGGAGGGAAGTTGTAATGAAGCATGAATTTACGGATCTGGGTGCCGAGCAATGAATCGATCATTTGCTCGTCATCGCCCGTTCCCAAAGTCGCGGTTCCCAAAACCTGGGTCTCACCACGAGTGAACAAGCCCGAACCGTGCGCGCGCGGGAGCAAACCCACTTCGCAAGCGATCGGACGAACGGTCTTGGTGTCACGTCCATCCAGACGAGCGCCTTTCGACAAGATCATCTCACGAGACACTTGGTACTTGAGATCTTCAACGATGTTCGCGAGGTCTTTTTCGCGAGCTTCTTTTTCAGATTTCTCCGTGATGCCAGCGATCAACGAAGCCTTCGCTTCGTCCTTAGCGGCCGCGTAGGCTGCATAACGCTCCATCTTTTCACGGATGGTCATCGCTTTTTCGATTTTGGATCGCAAAATGGAATCCGCTTTCGCGCGGAAATCTGGATCAATCGTCGGCGCGGTCCAAGCGCGTTTTGGCTTGGAACCAACTTTTTCACGCAGTTCATCTTGCGCGTTCAAAAGTGGCATCAAAGATTGGTGACCGAATTTCAAAGCGGCCAACATGTCCGATTCAGAAACGAATTTGCACTCGCCTTCGACCATCAACAGGCCGTTGCGGGTTCCCGCCACGATGATGTCGAAATCCGATTTTTCCATCTGTTGCGGAGTTGGGTTGGCGATCAATTGACCATCGACGCGTCCGATTTGAACCGCCGCGGTTGGACCGTTGAATGGAATGTCGCTGATATGCAAAGCGGCTGAAGCACCAAGGCTTGCCAACATATCAACCGGGAATGCTCCGTCCGCGCTCAAGATGGTCGCCACAACCTGAGTTTCGAAACGGTAGCCTTCGGGAAAGCTAGGACGGATTGGACGGTCGATCAAACGAGCGGCCAAAGTCGCATCGGTCGTCGGCTTGCCTTCCCGTTTGAAATAACCACCGGGAATTTTTCCGGTTGCGTAGAATTTTTCGATGTACTCGACAGTCAGAGGAAAGAAATCCGCATTGGATTTGGTTGTCGAGGAAACCGCGGTCACCAACACCATGTTGTTGCCGCAAGAAACGAGAACGGAACCGTCGGCTTGTTTTGCCATTCGTCCTGTTTCGATTGTGATTTGTCTGTCGCCCACGAGCGTGGTCACAGTTGTTTTCATGGTTCTCCTTTGTCGTCACCGATCTTATATCGTCGGTATTGGGCTGGTGGTTCTTCTGGTTCCATCAGCAGTTTTATTTTTCCCAATGTCCAGGAGACTGCTATTTCGCTGTCATCAATGGTGTTTGAGAGCCTTAGTTGAATCTTGCATCACACAGGTCGTGTCCGCAAGCTTGTGTTCGAACTTTGATGGATCAGGTATTTCCGCGTTGCTTCGTTCTCGGGGTCTTGAAGGATCCGACAAAGTCTGGATCCAAAAAGACAAAAAGGCCTCTTTTTGAGAGGCCTTTTCGATGATTACTTACGGATATCGAGGTCTTTGATCAGCGCTTCGTACTTTCGCAAGTTTGTGCGCTTCAGGTAATCCAACAGCTTACGGCGTTGGTTGACGGCTTTCATCATGCCGCGGCGGCCGTGAACGTCTTTCTTATGAGTCGTGAAGTGAACGGTCATCTCATTGATACGTGCTGTAAGAAGAGCCACTTGCACTTCTGAGCTTCCAGTATCCAGTTCGCTGCGGCGAAATTTTTTGAGAATGCTTTCTTTCTGCGTTTTTGTGACGGCCATTATCGTCTCCTTTTCGTTTTCAAGCCCTTTGGCATTTTCCGGTCTTTTCAGAACCCAATGCTGTTCGAACTTGCGTTTCGGTTTTGAAAACCGATGGGCCCGAAAGCCCGGTTGATAAACTCCCCCTGTCGTCATGGCTGTCGATATGGGGGCGTCGAAGCCCAAGGTTGTATAGGGATTGCCGGGCCTGGTCAATAACTGCTTCGAATTCCTGAGATTTTCATCGCAAATGATCTCTCAAAACCAAGAAATGACGCGATTTAACAGCCGGCCTTGAAGCCGCCGCCTCTTCGGCCGCGGATGGCTTATGGTTCGACCGGCGGCTGAGTGAGCTGCATCTGAATGCGAAACTGGCCGCTCGGATCAAGAGCCCAATCTGACTGCTCTTTGCGAGTTTCAGCCTCAGGCACGACCAGTTGACCAATCAATTCGTTGAATTGGTAGAGATTGGTTTTTTCATAGATCCGAAGCACCAGGACCGGATTGAAAACCCCGATCACGCAGGCGTTGGTCAGAAGGTCCAAGCTTTCAAAGGACAAGACCTCGGCGCCAAGCTTGTTGGGACCAAAATCTTTCGATTTCACGTACCACAGGGGATATGTCTGTCCCACACAGTGTCTCAGTTTCGGATCGCAATAAGCGGCCGTCAGAAAATAATGACGTCCCTCGGTGGCCGGCATCGCCTGCATCTTGATGTGCAGTCGTCCTTCGCGGGAAGGCGCCGCCCACTCGATCTTTTGCATTTGTGCAAATCCCACCTGCCCCACAAAACCCACCAGAAAAATGATCACGGCTTTCAAGCTCGACTCCCTTTTCTTTCCCCATCGATCAAAACCAAGATGAATTTACAATTCACTGCCTTCTGTTTAGACAACCGCCCGACTTCAATTCGAACTGAGCCCCAGATTTGATACAAATCTTGAATTAGCAAAAGGAAAGCCAAAGTTTTGCGAAAACTTCCGGCAGCAAATGATTGACCACTTTGGATGGGTTGTCTTAGAAGAAGTTTCGCAAAAAAGAACTTCGATCTCGGGGCGCGATCGGTGCCAAGAGATTATTTACACAGATGGAGACACGACCATGGCAGTTAAAAAAGCAAAAGCACCAGAGAAAAAAGTAAAGAAAATCAAAGTCACTGGTTTTGCCCCGATGACTTTCAAAGACGTTACGATCAAACAAAAAGATTCAGGCCGCTTTGAAGTTGTGAACGCAAAAGGCAAGAACATCAACGGTGAAGAAAAAGTAAAACTTTTGCTCGAAGCTAAGGTTTTGAAAGGCTCTTTCAAGAAAGAAGCCGCTGCAGAAACTGCTGCAAACTAATCGTCTCTTCTTTTGGCCCAGAACTTTCTGTTCTGGGTCGAGATCCAAAATCTCCGATCTCCAGCATTCGCGCCTCCAGACAAAGATCTGATTATTAACAAAATCACGTCCAATCCCAACACTTACGTCTTGTGGAAATTTGCATTCACCGAAGAATTTTCGAAAAATGAATTATGCACAAATTCATTCTCAAAATAATTCTGGGGTGTTCTTTCTTCATCGCGGCTCCGGCATGGAGTGCCGTGACTCCGCTTTCCGTGGGCATTGCGCCACCGGTTCAGTTTCCGCCCGATGACTTTTCAGTCACCGGCGTTCGCGCCAGCGTTCTGTGGGGACATCATCGGGATCTTTATGGGATTGACCTCGGAGTCTTGGGAAATATCACCGATCAAACTTTCACCGGCGTCGGCCTAGCCGGCGTTTTCAATGCGACCCATGGCACAACAACCGCCGTGGGACTGCAGCTGGCGGGTTTGACCAACATCAACACCGGCAAGACTTCGGTTTACGGAGTGCAAGCCGCTCTTGGCTTGAATCTCAACACCGTCGCTTCGAAAGTTGCCGGCGTCCAGCTGGCGCTCGCGAACGTGAGCCCCTTCACCGACATCTACGGCTTGCAGCTTGGCGTTTACAATAAAGCGCAAGAGGTCTACGGCTTTCAAATAGGTTTGATCAACGTCGCCTCGGATCTTCACGGCGTTCAGATTGGGCTTTTGAACTTCAATCAAAAGGGACTCTTCGCCGTTGCCCCCATCCTGAACGTCGGCTTTTAGCCTCGCTTGAGCCCCAGCTCTGACAGGAAAAGCTCCGCATTGCGGCTCAGTGGCGAATCCTCGTTCCAGATCACGTTCACTTCGTAGCGAAAGGCCTGCCCAGGCTGTTTGACCTTGAAGAGCTGCTTCGTCTTCAATTCTTTTTTGACGACGTATTCGGGAAGGTAGGCCGTGCCGTGTCCGCGCAGGGTGAATTCGCGGAGCAGCCCCCAACTCATCAGGAAAGTTTTTAATTCGAGCTTTCCGCCGGTGGCCTGGCGAATTTGATCCTGCAGGTGCTGGACTTCGATTTTATCCGGATGCGTGGCCAAGATGTCGGCTTCATTCCATTTGATTTTAGCGTTCGTCGACACCAATAAGAAATCACCCGTGCTGATTTGCAGTCTGGCGAAACCATTTTGTTTGTGGTCATTGATCGCAAGACCCAGATGGCAATTTCGGTTGGCCACATTCTGCTGGACCAAATACGCGGCCCCCGTGTGCACCTTTAACGTCACACCCGGATACTTCTGCCGGTAACGGGCGATGACTTCGATCAACGAATCCACGATCAAGCTTTGCGGCGCCCAAATCACCAGATCACCGATCGGTGTTTCGTGCGTGTTTCGCAGCGTCGATTTTACGGTCGCCAAATGGCCCAGCAGACTTTCAAGATAGGGAAGACTCGCCTCACCGACGCTGGTCAGCTGAAACTGCCGGCGACCGTGACGGATCAACTCGATCTTCAATTCACTCTCGAGACTTTTGATCGCTTGGCTGATGGCCGAATGGGAAATGTTATTTTTTTCGGCCGAGCGACTGATCGAACCCATTTTGGCGGCGTCGAGAAAGTACTGCAGATGAGAGGTGTTCATGCGGCGTATGTAAGACAGGCTTACATATCTTGTCCATTTATTTCATTTTTATTTGTAAGAAAGAAGGGTTATCACCGCTCTCCCACCAAAGGAGATTTATGAAGCCTTCCCTTTTTTCGCTCTTGATCCTTCCCCTCGTTTTAGCCTGCGCCCATAGCGGCCAAGCCTTTCAGGAACTCAAAACCTACCGTGATCTGAAGCTGCCTCCAGAAGCTGTCCCCACCTGGGTGATCTTCGACATCGACAACACCTTGATTCATCCACTCTCGGAAATCGGCTCGGTCGAATGGGTGGAATACATGCGAGAGCGCTACATCCAATCAGGATTGACCGCCGAGCAAGCGACGCAAAAGCAGCACGAACTTTTTGGACTCACGCAGCTTCCGAAAAACGCCAAGGTCGTGGATGATTCGATCTTTCACTTTCTGCAGACTCTTCCCCGCGATTTTCATGTGTTTGCGCTGACCGCTCGCAATCCCAATCTGATGTTGGTGACGACCCAGCAATTGGCCTCGGTTTCCCTGATCGGCGCGCTGGAAGCGAATTTCCCCAAGCTTCAACAGAAGCCCGCGGAACTGGCGATCGAGCGCGGAATCATCTTCGCGAACGGTCAGGACAAGGGAAAGATCCTGGAACTGTTGCTGCAAAACGCACAGCAAACGCCGGCGGCGATTTACTTTATCGATGACAAAACCTACAACGTCGAAGCCTTTGATCAGGCCATGGAGCGAGTGAACTCAGGGCGCGCAGACAAGATTGCTTACCAATCTTACCACCTGACCGCGGTGGATCCGCTCCTGAAATCCTTCGACGCCGCCAAGGCCGATCGCTTGTGGTATCAGTTTCGATATTTGAATTTGGATTCAAACTTTGGAAATCCGGAACCGTTGAACAGTCCAATCGAACTGGCGCGCACCCTGTTTTCCCAGCAATCCGTTTCGCTCACTCCGAGTCCGCAAGAAATCCAGTGCGAGATCCGTTCTCAAAAAGGTGATCTCGTGACCACGGCCTGCACTTACCGAAATTGCGTCGAGTGGGACTTTGATGCCGACGAATCTTCGTGCCTGCAAGTCTCGCCGGCCAGCGAGGTCACCTATGAGCTGCAATATTTGCCGGATTTAAAGATCTACATCCGCTCTGGTTGGGAATTTCTGAAGCGCGACTAAAAGATTTCCGCGATCGAGCTGGCGGGCTTGCACCCCCAGCTGCTCTCACACCAAAAGACTTCAATGCGGCGTGCCGCCGAAAAAATACACGGACACTTTTAGTAGCGGAAGACGCGGCGGATGGCGAAACCTTTGCCGGGGTCGAGGCCGATCAGGGCCAGCAGCTCTCCGGTGTTGGCCGAGAGGATTTTGATGACGTCGTCTTTGGCGGGTTGGAAAACCGAAATCAGTTTGGTGCGCAGATCGTGCGAGATCAGACCGTTTCCCATCATGACTTGGTCTTGGCCTTTGATGCGGATGACTTTGGCTTCACCCAAAGTGGACGCCATCGGCACGAAACCTTTTTCCAAAGCTTTTCCGCTGGCGACCTGAGCTTCGAGCTCTTCGAAGGTGATGGCCTGATCCAAAGAATACGGCATGGATTCAACCCGCTCAAGACGGCTCATGGCTGCGCCGACTTTGAGATTGTCGCCCAGAACACTGACCCACGTGCGGATGAAAGAGCCTTTCGAGCAGCGAATGAAAACATCGATCCAATCTGGTCCCTGATCTTCGATTTTGAGATCGAAAAAATTCATGATCTTCTTGGGAATTTCGACTTCTTTGCCTTCGCGGGCATATTCGTAAAGCTTACGACCTTCGACTTTGGCGGCCGAAAAAATCGGAATCGGCAGTTCGTATTCGCCAGAAAGTTTTAAGGCTTCGGCGCGAACCACTTCCGGCGGCGGCAGATCACCCGTGTTTGTTTCAAGGACGGTGCCCGTTGTGTCCAAGGTATCGGTGCGAAGTCCGAGCTGTGCACGCACGCGGTAGGCTTTGTTCCGTTCCAGAATGTATTGGCTGAGCTTAGTGCCTTCGCCGATCAAGAGCACCATCAGTCCGGACGCGATCGGATCCAAAGTGCCGCTGTGACCGACCGATTTGGTCTGCAAAATTCGGCGCGTGCGAGCGACGACATCGTGGCTCGTGATTCCTGCAGGCTTATTGATAAGAAGCAGCCCGTGAAGTGTCATGATGGTGAGTTCACAACCTCTGGAGTCACAGCCGCGGCTGGTTCCGAGTTCGAATGTAAATCAGATTTCGGTGCCGGCGATTGTATTTTCTCAATCGCAATCACGCCAGCAATCGCAAAAAGGGGCAACGTCAGCAAAAGCCCCAATCCAAAAAACAGGCTTCCCGCCATCAGTAAAAGAAAGGAGATCAGGCAAAAACCGGCCACGTTCCACCAGCGACCTTTCACGAGAGCGATCGATTTTTGAACCACCAAAGCCGCATCCGGCGTATCCACCGCAAATAGGGGCCAGGAAAAAATGGCAGCGACCAAAAACCAAATGCCCGGGAACACCAAAAGACCCAATCCAAAAACCAGGCCCATCGATATGATCAAGTTCAAGATCAGCGCATGAAGAAGGCGATTGAAATCGGTAAACCCCCAAAGCACGTCCTCGTACCCGATGACTTGTTTTTGTCGAATGCGGATCAAGGCGCGGTAATACCCGACCGTCAAAGGAGCGACGAATAAGAAGCCAATGTAAGGGATCGTCATCAGGACGCCGGCGCCAAACAGAATCACGAGCGTCAGTCCCATGACCAAGGCCAATTCATCTTTGATCGCAGCCCAGGCTTCGTTGAAAACTTCCGGGTACACCAGTTTTTTCATTCCTATTTTTCCTCGTCAGAGGACTCAGAATCAGGATTTGTGTCGGCTCCCGCCGTGCTCTTCTCGCTTTGCAGATCATGCAGGATGCGATCAATCCGCAGCACATGCTCGGTGGTGTCATCCAGGTAGAAGGTGATTTTCGGGCAAAAGCGCATGCGCAATTCTTTGCCGATGTAATTCTGCACCTCGTAGGCGCGGTCATTCAGGGTTTCAACCGCTTTTTTGCGATCGACATTTTCGCCGAGAATGCTGATGTACACTTTGGCGGCGCGCAGATCCCCGGGCATCATCACCCGCGCCACGGTCACCAGACCCGGCAAAGGATGACGAAAACCAGAGATCAAGAACTGGGCGACGGTCTTTTGGATTTCCTGCTCGACTCGAGCGACCCTGCGGCCACCGTCACCCTTACTGCCACCTTTGGAATTTTTCATAATCTATCTTGTTGCTTCCGCTTGTGGAGCCGAGGTCAGCTCGCGCGCAACCTCTTCTTTAACGAAAGATTCGATCGCGTCACCGACTTTGACGTCGTTGAAATTCTCGATGCCGATACCGCATTCGAAGCCCTGAGCCACTTCACGCGCATCGTCTTTGAAACGTTTGAGTGAAGAGATCTTTCCTTCGTACACGATTTTGCCATCCCGGATGAGACGAGCCATGCTGTTTCGCTGGATCTTTCCATCCGCCACGAAACATCCGGCAATCGCTCCGATCTTCGGTACCGTGAACACGTTTCGAACTTCGGCGCGACCCAAAACTTTTTCGACGATGTCCGGCTCCAAAAGACCCGCCATCGCTTTTTTCATATCGTCCATCAATTCGTAGACAATCGTGTAAGAGCGAATCTCGACGCCCAACCGTTTCGCAGTCGTTGTCGCGCCACCATCCGGACGCACGTTGAAACCAACGACGATCCCTTTTGCGGTTTGCGCCAAGAGCACATCCGATTCGGTGATTCCACCGACGGCCGAATGCACGACCTTCAATTTCACTTCCGGAGTCGACAGTTTCTTGAACATGCCGTTGATAGCTTCCATCGAACCCGACACGTCGGATTTCAAGATGACCGCCAGCTCTTTCACGTCGCCTTGTTTCACTTTCGAGAAGATCTCTTCCAGTGAAATTTTGCCTGAAGGAGCATTGGCTTTCGCCGCCTGCTCGCGACGGATGCGAACGACTTCTTCCGCCACCTTCTCATCGGTCACGGTGTCGAACTGATCACCGGCACTTGGGGTGCCTTGCAGACCCAACACTTCGACGGGCATTCCCGGTCCAGCTTCCTGAACACGTTCGCCCTTGTCGTTCATCAAGCTCTTCACGCGGCCCGAAACCGTTCCGGCCACGATGTGCTGGCCGACTTTGACGGTTCCATCCTGAACCAAGATCGTTGCCACATTTCCGCGACCTTTTTCAAGGCGAGCTTCAATGACGGCACCCGTTCCCGGCTTGTCCGGGTGAGCTTTCAATTCGCTGACTTCGGCGATCAAATGAATCTGATCCAACAGTTCTTTGATACCGGTCTTTTTCACCGCCGAGACACCCACGAACATCGTGGTGCCGCCCCACTCTTCGGGGACGACTTCGTACTCGGTTAATTGTTGTTTGATACGTTCTGGATTTGCACCTGGCTTATCCATCTTGTTGATCGCCACGATCATCGGCACACCCGCCGCTTTGGCGTGAGAGATGGCTTCTGCCG
This sequence comes from uncultured Bdellovibrio sp., assembly GCA_966211795.1. Classification (GTDB taxonomy): domain Bacteria; phylum Bdellovibrionota; class Bdellovibrionia; order Bdellovibrionales; family Bdellovibrionaceae; genus 21-14-0-10-47-8. The sequence continues at coordinate 124,086 of CBIHNW010000013.1, forward strand.
TTTGTGGCATCACACCGTCATCCGCCGCGACAACGATCACCGCAATATCGGTGACGTTCGCTCCACGAGCACGCATCGCCGTGAAAGCTTCGTGGCCCGGAGTATCCAGGAACGTGATGATGTGTCCATCTTCGGTTTTCACCTGGTAAGCACCGATGTGCTGAGTGATTCCACCCGCCTCGCCGCTGGCCACGTTGGCATTGCGAATCGCATCCAACAAAGATGTTTTACCATGATCGACGTGACCCATGATGGTCACAACTGGAGATCGGATGATCTCGGCGCCCACATCGCCAACCGCCGTCTCGAGGATGACCTCTTCAGCTGATTTAAACGCGTTGACCGCTTCGAAACCGAAATCGCCAACGATCAAAGAGATCGTGTCGAAATCAAGGCCGGTATTGATGGTCGCCATGACCCCGTCCTTCATCAATTTCTTGATGAGCTCTGGAGCCTTGATGCCCATTTCCATCGCCAAATCGCCAACCTTCATCGTTTGGTTGACCTTCACGACACGTTTGGACGCCTTTGGCTTGGTGATCTGAGTTTGCATGCTGGGTCGGTTCAAGAGACCTTTTTTCTTTTTTGGTTGAAACACCATTTCGCGCTTACGGAATTCCGCTGCGTCGAAATGTTGGGTCACGCCCTCTTCCGCAGGCTTTGCCGTCGCGGCTTCGTTGGCAGGTTTGGCGTTGCGACGTTTGTCATCGCCGCCACGGCGACGAGCAAAATCATCTGTCGCTGGTGGAACATCCGGCATCGGACTGGAAGCTTGGATAAATCCTGTTCTTAAATTGCCTTTAGGGCGAGGACCTGCACCCGGACCACCTGAACCCATTGGCGGACGTGGACCACCCGGTCCGCGATCGCCACCATGTCCACGTGGAGGAGCTTGTTGCACGCGGCTTAAATCCATGCGGCCGATGATATTTCGTCGGGGCGCTGGACTGCTGGCCACACCGCTGTTTCCGATCGCCACTTCTTTTTTACGAGCCGGAGCTGCGGGGCCACCCAAAGTTTTTTCAGGTTCTGCAGGGGCTGCTGCTGCGGCGGCGGCTGGAGTCGGAGCTGCCGGTGCGGCGGTTGCCATCGGCGGAGCCGTCGGCGCACTGACCGGAGCTGCAACCGGTGCTGCCGGAGTCGGCGCCGCAACGGGTGCCGCAACAACCGGTGTCGGTGGCGCGACTGGAGTGGGAGCAACCAGTGCCGCGACAGGTGCTGGTGTTTCCACCATCTCTTCGCGAGCCTCCATCGGTGCTTCGTGAGCGTCTTGCGAAGAAGCGTCCGCTTCTGCTGCTGGAGCAACCTCGTCAACGGTCTTCACCTTACGACGAACCACTGTTCCCGCAGGCTTTGCAGGGGGAGCCGCCGTCGCTGCAGCCGCGGCTGTTTTACCAGTCGCTGCTTTTGTGGCCGGCGACTTGGGAGCCGCAGCCTTGGTTGGCGCTGCCTTCGTTGCCGCTGGAGCCGCACCCGCAGGGGCTGCTTTCTTTCGCGCGGCCGTCTTTTTCTCGCCGGCTGCGTCCGAAGGCTTTGAAGGTTCACTGAGTTTTGTTTTGATCGCGTCCAGAACACCTGGCTCGAGTTCGGCCATATGAGACTTCACCGGCAAATGCCACTCGCGGATCTTGTCCATGAGGGCCAGCGGGGTCATCCCGATTTCTTTGGCAAATTCAAAAACTTTTGGATTACTCACTCAAACTCCTTACAGTCTTTCCATCTATCAATACTTTATTCCACGACAATCGAGCACTGTTGACGCAATTAAGATTTCGTTTCGTTTTCTTCCTCGTGCTGGAGTTTTTCCAGCTCTTGCTTCAGGCGCAAATCCGCTTGCGATTTTGCGTCTCCAGAGACTTTGGCTGCCGCTTGCGCTTGTGGCGATTGAGGCACAGGGATGCCCTCTTTTTGATATTTCTCAACCACCGCTTTTGCATCGTTGATCAACTTATCAGCCTTATCAGGATCTTCGTAGCCAGGAATTGTCATGACATCTTCCGTTGAAGCCTGAGCAATGGTCGGGAATGAACCGAAACCACTTTGGAAGATATTTTGCGCCATCGTGTCAGTCATACCTGGAATCAACATTAGGTTGAAGATCGCTTCAGCCGTTCGAGCGGAAGCCGAGCTTTCAGACATAATGTCGATCTTCCAGCCGGTGAGCTTCGCAGCCAGGCGAACGTTTTGTCCACGTTTACCAATGGCCAGGCTCAATTGATTGTCAGGCACCACAATTTCCAATTCTTTATTTTCTTCGTCCATGAACACGCGAGAAATCTCAGCCGGCGCCAACGCGTTGCAGGCAAAACGTGTCACGTCCTCGTCCCAAGGAACGATGTCGATTTTCTCGCCCTTCAATTCCTGAACGATATTCTGAACGCGAGTTCCCTTCATGCCGACGCAAGCTCCCACTGGATCGACCGAGCTGTCTTTCGATTGAACGGCGATTTTGGCGCGAGCTCCGGGCTCACGAGCGGCCGCCATGATCTCGACGATACCGTCATAGATCTCGGGGACTTCCATTTCGAATAATTTCACAATGTATTCAGAAGCGGCGCGCGACATGATGATCTGGGGACCACGAGTCGTCTGACGAACTTCGGACAAGTAACCCTGAATGCGATCGCCTGGCTTGTAAACTTCGCCCGGGATCTGTTCACGAGGTGGGATGTAGGCTTCGGTGCGGCCCAAGTCGACGACGATCGCGCCTCTTTCCACACGGCGAGCGATACCGGATGCAATTTCACCTTTGCGCGATTCGAATTCGTTGAAAATGATTTCGCGTTCCGCATCGCGGACTTTTTGCATGATGATCTGTTTCGCAGTTTGCGCCGCGATACGACCCAAATCAGCCGAATCCAATTTGATACCGATGGAATCGTCCAATTGCGCCGCTGGATCCAGCTTCAAAGCTTCGTCCAAAGGAATTTCAACTTCTTCATCGATGAATTTTTCACGAGGCACAACCTCTTTGAACTCGAACAACTCCACTTCGCCAGAATCTTCATTGTAGGAAGCTTCAATCTCGCGGTAGGTGCCGTATTTTTTACGAGCGGCAACCAGCATACCTTGGGTGACGGCTTCGATGACCACATTGCGGTCGATGCCTTTGTCTTTCCCCACTTGCTCAATGACGCGAGCCAAATCCGAAAACAGATTTTCAGCCATGACTATTACCTCTTACTTGTGATGGGACCCTTTTTTTGGGTGCCCTTTTTTATCGTGTTTTCCTTCGTTAAAATCATAAACCAGTTTTGCTTTTTCGATCGCCGAGAAGGGAATGCTCACCTGCTCTTCGCCGACCTGAACTTTGACGCCGTCATTTTCCACGGCCACAAGCAAATCTGTCACCTGCTTGGCGGCTTTCAATTTCGCATCGGTGCTGCCGAAATTCTCGAGTGCCTTTTGAACTTTCAACCAAACTTTTTTGCCGACGGCCTGTTCAAAGTGCCAAGTCTTTTTCAACGGACGCTCCAGCCCCGGTGACGAGACCTCGAGATTGTATTTGCTGTCCGGAAACGGATCATCGGCGTCCAACAGTTCATTCAAACCGCGCGACACGTTGGCACATTCGTCGATGCCGACGCCGCCACCCTCTTTGTCGATGTAGATTCTCAAGACCTGACCTTGCGGGCCGCCCGAGAATTCAATGTCATAAATTTTTACGCCTTCACGGGTTGCGACCTCGTTGGCGAGTGTTTCAATTTTTTGGAGAGAAGCTTCAGAAATCATTCTTTGTGGTTTATTCGATCTTCGTATTCAGTTGTGTTATTCAATTTTTATATTCTGTTTTAGTATTCAAATTTAATATTCAGTTTTGTTATTCAGTTTTTATATTCAATTTTGTTATCAAATTTTGCTGTTCGTTTCGGCCAGATTCGAACGCTTTTGATCGCATTCTGCTTTCCAATTTCCTTATTTTTCTCAAACGATTTCGTTTTAAAAAATGAAAACCAGAGGCCTCAAAAAACAAAAAGTGGACTGTTTCCAGCCCACTTTCAGATTTATAATTATCAAAAACCCCTAATTTATGCAAGCCTTTAGGGCTCGCGGCCCAGACTGTATAAAAAAGCCGTCGAGCCATCGCTATAATAGCCGCCACGACTGCCATCTCTTTTAAAGCCAATCTTCTCGTAAAGCTTCTGCGCTCCCACATTCTTCTCGTGGACCTCGAGCCAATAATGACGCCTTCTCCCATTTAGGCGAAAAAGCTCCTGAAACAAGCTCTGCATGTACCCTTTGCCTTGTTCCGAAGAGCGCGTGGCGACGACGCTGATCTCCCAGGCATCGACCACGTCCCGCAGACAGCAAAAGGCAACGATCCCGCGCTCATTTTCCAGCACCCACGTGTCGGTATTACCAAATTCCGTGCGAAACACATCCGGCGACCAATGAAAGCCTGGCGAAAAATAAGGAGCGATGATTTCGAGTAAGGCCGGCAGGTCCCGATCTTTGGCCAATCGAGCTTGGCCCGAGTGAGGCGCCATCATCCCGATTGCCCCAGGTAATGAACACGGTATTTGCGTTTCAGAATTTCAAACCAATCTTTCAGTTTGTCCTGAAGCTGATCTTGCGCCAGCGCCTGCTTGATATTGTCTTTGAACTGAGCGAACGGCTGATTGCCAAACTTGACGCGATTTTTTTCGTAAAACTTTTTCGCTTCTTCGTCGCCGATTTGCACTCCGGCGGACTCGGTTTTGAATTTCAGAAAATTTTTAGCTCGCAGCTTTCGCATCATCATTTGCTGCATCTCAAGCTGCGAGACCTCGAGCCCCTGCCACTGGCTCCACCCCTTCACATGCTCGATCGCATGCGCTTCGTAATTTTGCATGTCTTCTTGGCTGACCTGACCGATCGAAAAATTCTCGGCTTCCATCTGCACGACAAGCTCCAGCAGCGTCTGCGCCAAATTCTTATTGTAGGCCTCGGTCTTCGGTTCGACCCACCAACTTTTGCGCTCAGCTTCACTGACTTTTTTCTGAGGAGTCGCCAAAACCTGATCCAGAATCGCCGAAATCTGAACCTCACGACTGGTCACCACATGATTTCCGACCTGCGCCACCGCCTCGGAAACAATCTCTCCCTTCGGACGAGTCTTAAAAGGAAGCGGCTCAGCCGTCTTCACCGGCGTCTGCGCCAAAACCCGAAACGAAATAAAAAGAATCAGCAACGAAGTCTTCATACCAATCCAGCTTGCGCCAAGAACCCCACCGAGTCCAGTCCAGACGATTCGCAAAAAAAAGCGCAGGGAAAGGCATGCACAGGATGCCGCCTCCTAAGCCTAAAAAATCAGGAAGCGAAGACGAATATTTGAAGCGGTCTCATAGCTCCAAAGTCGAGGCGTCGCACTGAAAGTGCGCATTCAGCGCAACAACGAAGGATTTGGAGTTATGAGGCCGCTTCAAATAGAAAGGGCCTGGTTGCGGAAACAACCAAGCCCTTGAAATTCGAGGACCGACATGGGCCCTCATTTGAAAGAGGAACACTGCTTAGAATCGAAATTAAAAAGTCGCGCGCGCCACGACTGAGCTATTCCAGTAACTGAGCTGCTCGATCGGCGTGTCTTGCGTATAACCTTGGTAGATCGCGGATTTTTGCAAAGCCGTACCGTCCACCTTGTTGGTCATATTCCACATGTAGCGCATATCCAAACCAACGGAAAAACTGTCGGTCAGGATGATCGAGAATCCACCCATGATACCGAAATCCAACGCCTGTGATGTGACAGTCGCGTCCGACATCGCAAATTGCTTGTCGGTGAAAGTTCGGTACGTAAATGAGACCAACGATCCAACTTCGGGACGGAACATGCCATCCAGGAATTGATACTTGATCAAACCCGATGTCGCGTACTGGTTCATCTCGGTGATGCGTGGGTAGCAATTGCCTTGATAATCGTACACACAGCTGCCGCTATAGTAAGAACCATTCAACAAACGCTGCTCGACTTGGTAATTGGAATATTGGAACGAGCCTTCCAAGAACAGATGCTCTTTCAGCTCGCGACCGATACCCACTCCAAGCGAATATTGTGGCTTCACGTTCTGCGCATCTGGATAATCACCCGCTCCCAACATCAAGGACATGTAAGTCGATGACTTGGGTTTTTCTTCGGACTTTTTCATATCGGCCAAGGCCATGTTGACTTCGCCACGGATCGCTTCGCGATCGATTTCTTTATCAACTGGCGGCGGCTCGATCGGAGCGGCAACCACTTGCTCAGGGACCACAACTGGCACAACCGGAGCTGGAGCAGGTGCTGGAGCCGCGACTGGTGCGACGGGAGCAACCGGAGCCGGAGCGGCTTGCACGGCGGCACCTTGACTCATCAAAGTATTGAACTTATCGCCGAACAAAACTTCGCCGCGTCTTTTTTCGTCTTCAAGGCGAGACTGTTCAAGTTTTTCAACGATCCCTTGCTCGGTCGAGAGCTCGGCGTCTTGGCGGGTTTTACGAAGTTTTTCAGCTTTGGATTCAACCAATGGAGAGGCCTCAATCACCGTCGTTGGTTGCTTCACCGCTTGCGCCGGAAGGGCCGGAGCAGCTTGCGGAACCGCGACCGCCTGAGGCGAAGCGGATTGAATCGGCACGGCCATCGGTGCAGCTTGCACGGTGACTTGGACTCCTTGGGTCGCTTGGACCGGAGTTGCCGCTCGTTGTTGGATTTGGCGTGGAGCTGGTTTCGCGGCCGGCGCCGGTTGCGCTTGGTACATGCGATCCAGTTCGGCGTTCACCTCGTCATCAAGACTTTCCTGTGCGAGAACTGCCACAGGCATCAGTGCGATGAGAGCCCACGCTTTCAAAGCTATTTTCATAAAACCTCCCCTTTCATCGGACGTTCAATTTTCGGATCGCAAAAAACAAGAGCAATGCCGATGCCATCAAGCAGGACTTTTGCCAAGTTCCGCAAATATCTGATTTAATTTGAAAAAATGACTGTGGAAAGGGTTCCACAATCCTGTGTTTGCATAAAAAAGTGACGATTCTTGCGACGACCTCTGAAAAAATTTCGAATCTTCTGCTTGAGTCTGGTGGGGAAGTTGTGGTTTAAAGGTCCTTCAGTTTTTCTACTGTCACGACGGCCCTGTGGTGGAATTGGTAGACGCGCTGGACTCAAAATCCAGTGCCCGCAAGGGCGTGGGAGTTCGATTCTCCCCGGGGCCACCAAACATCAAGCGATCCAACTTTTAGATCTGATTTTTTTCCGTGCGGAAAGTCACGCCATCTCCCTCGATCGCCTTGCTCAAGAGAGTCGGGAGGGGGCCTGCTTGGAGCGAAAAATTTTGATCAAGAGTTTGAAATCTTTTATTCGCACTTTAAGCAGCAGCTGCCACCATTCCCTAGAAGTGGGAGCGCGGGATTGTTTCAGAACGAGATAATTGACTTGAAACTTCTGACTTGTCGATGAAAGACCGATAAAGAAGAATCTTGAACTCAGGAGCACCAACATGTCAAATCCGCACCCGAAAGACGTCGCACGCCAAATGTTGGAAGCTATCTCCAAGGGAATTTTCCCTGGCCTCCCAGCCGCCATGGAATGGACACCCTCGCAAGTCAATTGGCTCTTCACCGGAGCTTTGTTTTCAAATTTCGCGCGTTTGGAAATGGCGATTAAAGATCTGTTATTGACCGCCTGCCAAACAGTTGCACCAGAAACTAAATTTCAATTTGCAATGAGAAGAGCGCCCCTTCCGGACCTAACGGTCGGTGAAACTTTGGATACAAAACCGCGCTCTGCGGATCCCGAAATTGCCCTGGCTGAAACGGCTTTGGCGATCGTGCGCCTCTTGGCTCAAGATTCAAATTCGGTGACAGTTGGAACGCCCCGGGAACTCAATTCTCAATTCTCTGAAATTGTCATCAAAGCTTCGAATGAAACATTGAAGTCGTTTCATCAGAATCCAAAGCTGTTTCGAAGCCTTCGCCTTGTTCACTTGGTCGCCTCGAAAGAGGCCGCAAAATTGACTGGCAAGACTTATGTTCTCGAACTGACAGGCACGGAATGAAATCAACGGTGAGCCGAGCCAGCTCAGCGACAGCAATCTTGGGTTCCTTCCAGCAGACCGAATCGTTTTTACGTATCGCACCTGCCAGACTCCTTTCATTTCGTTTTGAACTGAAACCGGGATTCCGCAGGTGAGAGGTCGGAGCATCAAAAGGCGCCGCATGCAAAACGCCGCACCTTTTGATCTGTTTAGACAATTTAATTAAATGCCGGTTCCAGAGAGCTTCACGGTCATTGGTGCATTCAAGGTGTTCGTTTTGATGCTCAATGAACCTGAAAGCGTGCCTTTGCTCTTTGGTGTGAAGACGACGCTTGCTGTGCAGCTTTCTCCGGGCGCATAGGATTTCGAAACAGAGCAAGTTCCTAGACCTCCAAAGGCGAAGGGTCCAGAGAGAACGAAGGCAGAGGGAATCGTCATTGCGACCTGTCCGACATTTTTGATGACGACAGATTGAACGGCGCTTTTGCTGCCGACGGTGACTTTGCCAAAATTCAGTGACGTTGCTGACAAGCTGACCGGACCGCTTGGCACGGGAGTGGGGGCCGGAGTCGGAGCTGGAGTCGGAACCGGAGCCGCTCCGTATTCGTAAGCACCGATATCAACTTTACCGACTCTTGCTTTTCCGTCAAAATCCAAAAGTGGCACCGAAGAGCCAGACGTGCCTTTATCAATCGCTGCGGATCCTTGCTGAAGGTGGAAGTCCGTGGCGCTGACAAACTTGGGACTGCCCGTGACACTGCCGGTGACGACGGCATCTGCTCCGAAATTGTAATTGTTGGTTGGATTATTGAAGAAAAGATTGTTGGCGTAAGTGTTTCTTGATGTCAGTCCGCCTTCCGCCAGGCCCGCATACCGATTGTTCACCAGAATATTATTTGCGACATAGTTATCTTGCGAACCGTTCGGCAATTGGCCTGAATCGCCCGATCCCATCAAAATTCCTATTTTAGCATTTGAAATGGTGTTGTTCACAACGATGGCGCGAGTGGCTCCGTGCCAGCTGTTCACACCTTGGCCGACGACATTGGCAATCACATTGTTGTAAACCATCGCATCCGCAGCGGCGATATAAATGCCCTGCACCCTGTGATCCGTCGTCAAAGCCGCGTCCACATTTCGAACGAAGTTATGGTGGACTTTCCAATTGCGACCGAAGACGTCAATTCCGGCCCCACCGGCGCCGCTGATTCCACCGGACACCATGATGTCGTGAATATTGCAGTTATAAATACTTCCGTCAGATCCTTCACTGACAAATCCGATGCGACCACTGGTTCGCATGTCAAAGCCATCGACTTCGATATAGTTTCCGTAATCATGCCACAAAATTTCAGTGCCAGTTCCCACCAACTTGGCTCCCCATTTCGGTTCCGAGACATATTTGATATGGGCCGAGGATGTGCCGCTCGCTCTTGTTACAAAATTTCCCGTGTAGGTCCCCGCCGCCACGTGAATGGTTGTGCCCGCTTTTGCCACGGCCGCTGCTTTGGCAATTGTCTTCAGTGGAGCGGATTGCGCCCCGGAGCTCGAGTCGTTTCCGGTCGTCGCCACATAGAGATCTGCCGCCCACGTATTGATCGAGATCAGACTGAAAGCCACGACCGCACCGGATCGCAAGAAGCGCCGAAGTCCGCGTCGCGTGCCTGATGATTGTTTCAAAATGTTTCGCTTGCTTTCCAAATTGCACCCCCATGCAGTTGAAATAATTTTTTATTTTAGAAGTATTTTCAGGATAACACTTCCCCGTCATAAGCAAAGATTTCAGGAATATTTGCGTTCGCAGTGTTCGCGAGGAGCCCCAAACTTTGTCAAAGCCGGAATTTCGGAAGGATCAGATGAAAAAAGAAAAACTGAACTAGATGAATACTTGATCGAGTGCTGTTGAATCGTTTTCCTGGGTGAGCTCACTGAGTTATTCAAGGCATTCCCGATAGGATAAGCGAAAGGTGGTTTGCTCGCAAAAGATAAAGGCCAAGTTCGTCCTTGGCCTTTATTAAAAAAATAAGTGAAGCAAAATCAGTTCTGGCCGTACACGACGATTTCTGATTCCATATATGTCCCGTTGGATTTATTTTCGGTCCGTCTTTGAATCTGAAACCAACCACAACCTTGGCGCAACTCTCCAGAAATCTTTGATGATATAAAATCCATCATCGTATTTGATTCAAGCCAGAATCCATTCTCTACGTTCAATTTTAATGCGCCCGGAATTCCGGAGGCAAGTAAATGGGGGCTTCCATCGAATTCTCCCGCAACGGTGATATCAAAATACGGGTTTGATGAAATGGCATAGATGGTCAGCGAAACTTCCCCGAGTCCATTGGTACTGTATTTAACGACCTTTGATGCCACCCAAGCCCCGCAGCCGGTTAAATAATTACATTGGCGATAACGAGCATAAGCTTGGTACTTGCCGATTGCGTTTGTCTGGCTTTGCCCCGGCTGAAGATATTTAGCAGCATCCGTTGCGGTGAATACGGGGCCTTGGCAAACCAAGGGATTAAATACATCTTGGGTCGCGGCGGGGCATTGAAGGGCAATGTTGGCGTCCAAAATAGCTTGGGCAACTAGATCAGCCTGCTTCTCGTCGCTCACTCCAAGGTGGTGAGCTGTTTCATGTAGAAGAGTAAAGAGCGCCGAATTTAAATTATTCCCTATGGTGGCCGCACAGGTCGGATAAGAGAAGTAAATATCAGCTGTCGAAGAGTGCTGCGTAAATCCACAGGTTGATTGTGCATCGACAACCCAAAGATGGTTCGAGTTTTGGACGTCCTGTTTGAATTCGTTCATATGTTGTAAAATCCACTGCGATAAAACCGGGCTGACATTCGGCGCGAAAGAGCACCAGTCGATTGCAGACAATCGCCCCAACGCCGCCCAACGTGCTTGCTCCATCAATTGGCGAAGGGCATCGCCGCCGCTTCCAACGCCTTGCCCTCCTGGCTCGGCCCATGAAAACAAGGGCGCGACCGCTAACATCGTTATCAACAGAAGCGATTTAAGTTTTGGCATTTTTTTCTCCTTTAGTATTTTGTGTCAGTGGAAATAATTGAACTGTTAAAGCATAAACTTGGGAATTCTTGGTTTCACGTCCGGCCTCCTCGAGAGCTTCGTCCAGAAGATGGCGGATTTTTGTTTTCAATTTCTCATACTGTTCCGAGGTAATGGAAAGGTAACGTGCATTAAAATCCCGGGTCTCCGGATGCGAGCGCAGCAAACGATCTTTAGCTTGCTCGAGAATCTGAAGGTGAAACTCTCTCACGTCTTGCGAGGGCCCCTGATCTCCCGCCAAATGGCTGCGATCCACCGTCAAGTAAGCACCGTTTTTAAATCGCACAAACTGCTGCTGAACCAGAATGGTGAGCGCCTGACGATAAGCGAAATCTGAAATGCCGAGAACGCGGGCCCAGTGACCATCGCGCTCATCGAGCTGCCCGTTCGCCGCCAGCTCAACGATGGCGAGCATGTACCAATTTGTAAGAATCCGAAACTCTTGCAAATCCAAGCGACGAGGCCGACTTTTCAAATTGATTTTTTTCAATGCCTCCATTGCGGCTTTACGCTTTTTCGGGCTGCGCGAGCTGACTATTTCCACCTGAGCAAGCCAACTTTCGGTCTCAGTCGAGGACAAATTTAGGTATCCAGTAATTCTGCGAGCCGTGCGAACACTGAAATGAGTTTTCAAATTTAAAAGATCGCACAATCTTGATGGTGAGACGTTGAGATCCCGAGCAAAAGCCCGCAATGAATACTGCGGTCGAAGGCGCGTTCGACGTAAAAATTCAGTTCGAAGATCTTCCCTGTAATCTGATTGTTTCATAGGCCAAGGAAATATTAGAACTCAAAACAACAGACAAATGAATTCAGAACAAACTGTTCTGTTTGTTCGGTTCTTGCATGAGCCAGAAGCGCTCCGTCATGAATGACTCCTTTTTGCTGGGATTACGCGCCAAAGCTGTTGCTCGAACTGGCTTTCGAGTGGCGAATGTTTCAATCTTTGGCCATATAGCTTCGATGGGCGATACATCAACGGATGAATTTTGCGGGCTGTGTGATTGTTCTACAGCTGTTTAAACTTCTGTTATCAGTGAACGATTTCCCACCAAATATATCAGTGCGGTCACAAAATAATCCATCCGATAGCAGAGATATCACAGTCATAACAGGAACGGGGTCAGTCGTGAAATTTGGATATCTATTTCTCAATTTGATATTTCTCATCCCAGCATTTTCTTCGGATGCATTCGGGCAACAAACCGGGAGCTGGATTCGCTGCGCGACCCAGTACGCAATATGTAGCTTTAGTGGCGTCCGTGATGTGCGATACGGGGCTGGCGGTGTCTACGTGAC
>CBIHNW010000014.1:0-135324 GCA_966211795.1 uncultured Bdellovibrio sp.
CGGCCTGACCGCCGAGCTTTCCTTCGGTACCGACCTCTTTCGCAACCCGCGTAACCTCGGCAGCGAATGATGAAAGCTGATCCACCATGACGTTGATGGTGTTCTTCAATTCGTAGATCTCACCTTTGGCGTCGACCGTGATCTTCTGAGACAAGTCACCTTTTGCAACCGCGGTTGTTACTTTCGCGATGTTACGAACCTGCGCGGTCAAGTTACCCGCAAGACCATTCACGTTATCCGTCAAGTCCTTCCAAGTACCAGAAACCCCTTTAACGTCCGCTTGTCCGCCAAGTTTACCTTCCGTACCAACTTCCTTCGCAACCCGAGTTACCTCGGCAGCGAAGCTTCGGAGCGTATCCACCATCGTGTTGATGGTATCTTTCAATTCGAAGATTTCACCCTTCGCATCGACCGTGATTTTCTGTGACAAGTCTCCGTTCGCAACCGCAGTCGTTACCTTGGCGATGTTACGAACCTGACCGGTCAAGTTACCCGCAAGACCATTCACGTTATCTGTTAAGTCTTTCCAAGTTCCAGAGACACCCTTAACGTCCGCTTGTCCGCCAAGTTTACCTTCCGTACCAACTTCCTTCGCAACCCGCGTTACCTCGGCAGCGAACGAGTTCAGCTGATCCACCATCGTGTTGATCGTGTTTTTGAGCTCAAGGATCTCTCCGCGAGCATCAACCGTGATCTTTTGTGACAAGTCACCGTTCGCAACCGCGGTCGTTACCTTTGCGATGTTACGAACCTGGTTCGTCAAATTCGAAGCAAGACCATTCACGTTATCCGTTAAGTCTTTCCAAGTTCCAGAGACACCTTTTACGTCGGCCTGACCGCCGAGCTTTCCTTCGGTACCGACCTCTTTCGCAACCCGCGTAACCTCGGCAGCGAATGATGAAAGCTGATCCACCATGACGTTGATGGTGTTCTTCAATTCGTAGATCTCACCTTTGGCGTCGACCGTGATCTTTTGTGACAAGTCACCCTTCGCAACCGCAGTCGTTACTTTCGCGATGTTTCGGACCTGGTCTGTCAAGTTGGAGGCCAGACCATTCACGTTATCGATTAGATCGCGCCAGATACCAGAGGCACCTTTGACGTCCGCCTGACCACCCAGCTTACCTTGGGTACCGACCTCTTTCGCAACCCGCGTAACCTCGGAAGCGAAGGCATTCAGCTGATCCACCATGGTGTTTACCGTCAAACCGATACGATGGTACTCACCACGCAGCGGACGGCCGTCGATTTCCATCGACATCTTCTGAGACAAGTCACCCTTCGCCACGGACGTGATAACCCGCGCGGCTTCGGTCGTTGGTTGAACCAGCGCACCGATCAAGTCATTGAGATCATTCACGCTGGCGGCCCAGCTGCCTTTGATGTTGGCGATCGAAATTCGCTCGGTCATCTTTCCTTCGAGACCGACGATGTTTCGCACGCGCGTGATTTCACTGGCCAGGTTTTCATTCAATTCAATGATGTCATTTAAGATTTCACCGATCTCGGAGATGATTCCATCTTGATCGGTCGGCATGCGAACCGAGAAATCTCCGCTTCGCGCTGATTTGACGACGAAGAGAAGCTGCCGCATTTTCTCTCGCGAGATGTGCATATCTAAAGATGTTCGCAAGCTGTGAGCCGCAACGTCATCCGCATAGGCCATGCCCATGGGATCCATCTGCGGAGCTTTTTTTCTTGCGCCAGATCTTTGCTCCCCCACGGCCTGTGAGGCGAGAAGACCTTCTTTCACTTTTGCTTTACGAGTAGACGCTGAAACAGATTTGGACGAATTTGACTTCATATTCAAAACCTTCCTGTGTGTGTTCAAAGCACATCTTTTTTAGGCGATGCGAAAAACTACAGGATTCTTGAAAATTGCGTCAAAAGAACAATTGCCAAAATTTCTTAACAATTAAAAGATATTTACCAACTCATACGGAATCTGATCAAAAAACAAGCAACTGACAAAAAGAAGATTCCAGCGAATCACCAGCGCCCAAGAACGGCCGCCCCAAACCCATGCCTATAGCCGCAACCAAGGCGTTGCTTTCAGGGCGACCATGTGAAAACTCGACGTGTTCTCGGACTATTTTTTTTCTTTGGGCGGTTGTTCCGCTGAAAAGCGGTAACCCTGACCGTAGATGCTTTTGATTTGGCTCGAGTAAACGCCCATCTTTTTTCTCAGTGAATTCACGTGGGTATCAATGCTTCGGCCGACGTTGACTCGCCCACCCCAAACATGACTCATCAGCTTTTCGCGATTGACCGTTCCGGGGGACTCTTCGACCAGAAAGTAGAAAATTTTGAACTCGAGCGGCGTCAAATCGATGGCTTTGTTTTCTTTGATCAGCAACACACGCTGGCGAGGGATATCGATGCGAAAGTTTCCTTTTTCAATTTCCGTTACCGCGCCGCTGGCTGTGCCTTTTTTCAGTTTGGAAGCCACCCGCAACTTGAATTCTTCGAAATGGAATGGCTTCACGATGTAATCTTCCGCCCCCAAGTGAAAGCCCTTGGTCTTGGCATCGATGTCATCTTGGGACGTGATAAAAATAACGGGGACGTTTTTAGCCAGTGGATTTTGCTTGATCATCGACGTCAACGTAAAGCCGTCACCGTCTTCCAAATTGACATCCATCAAAATCAATTCGAATTTTTCGTTTTCGATGGCCTTTAAGGCTTGAACGACCGAAGGCACAGCAGTGATCTGGCAAATGGATTTCAATAAGGAAATCACGAGTTCCTGCGAATCTATTGAATCCTCAACCAGTAAAACCTTCTGCATGGACCATTCTTCGTTAAATTTTAATTTCTATTGAGATAACCATCGCTCACCTCTGAAATAAATGCAAATCAAAGCACGAAGAATCCGGACTTCGAGTTGGATTTCATTTCATTCGTCATAAGGATTTCATTCTCATGATTCTTGAGATTTCTTTACAATTCATTTCGCCATTGGACTCTTTCTTTTCCCTATAGTAATGCTGCGACCTTCTCATTTCGAAAGGACTGATATGCGCCCCGGACGAGAGCTGAACACTCGCATCGCAACCGAAGTTTTAGGCTATAAAGTGGCCCGCCATAAGGGAGTCTTAACGGAATTTCGCCCAAATGGTGAACGTCCTTTACGCGATTATTCGAATGAGATGGAATTCGCGTTCGAGGTCGCCCAGAAAATGAAGGTGACCCTGATCCCGATTGTCGGCGAACAATGGTTTGCATTTATTGGAGATCCAGATAGCGGTGGATGGGAATCTCCGCAAGCGGTTCTTCAATTTTTGGAAGCCGGCAAGTTTACAAATTCGGGCGCAGCGGCCGACGAAAATCCGGCCCTGGCGATCTGTGTTGCCGCCCTGAAATGCGCCGAGAAAAAACGTCTGAAAGAAGAGCAATCCACCCAGACTTCAACCGTGGACCTCGAAAACTCACAGAACATTGCTGAAATCCCAGTGGAAGCGCCGGGCATCCATTAAATGACATTCGAGCGGAGCCCACGATCCGCTCGTTAAGAACGACATCAAAGCTTGGCATGCGTTACGCCAGGCTATGCACCTTGAAACTCTTTTTTCTTGTCGACAGCACAGCTGAAATCACCGATGGTCCGGCCATATGAGATTCATCACTATTTTCATCAGCCTTTGGTCCTATGTTTGCCTGGTCGCCTGCCAGCCTTCGCATGATGCTCGGTTTTTAACCAATCATGATTCGCAGGCCATTATTGGTGGCCAACCCGTCACCACCAATCAATATCCGTTCGTGGTGAATATCTGGCTCAACAGCCCTGAAGATTTTTTTGTGGGACACCTGTGTGGCGCGAGCCTGATCCACAGCCATTGGGTCCTGACCGCCGCCCACTGCCTGCTTCAAGATGTCACCGACAAAACTCAGGGCACTCTCAAGACGCAGGAAATGACCCTGTTTTTAGGAAGCCTGCAATCCACAGGACAAGGTGGAACCTCTTTGAAAGCCAAAAGGGTTTTGATTCACCCGCAGTTTAACTGGCCGGCTTATGATGTGGCATTGATCGAGCTCACAGATGATGTGAAAGAGGTGAATCCAGTTCGCCTTGCTTCATCAGATATTCACTTCATTGAAAACCAGGGCATGGCAACTGTCGTTGGCTGGGGTCTGATCGATGAGCAAGGTCATACTGAATCAAAGGTTCTACGCGCCGTCACCCTGCCCTTGGTGTCGACGGAAAGCTGCGCCCAGGATCCCTATGTTCAAAAAAGAAAATGGCCGCTCGGAATCGAAACGATTTGCGCTCGAACGCAGATGGGCACAGTGGCCAGTTGTCATGGGGACAGTGGTGGACCTCTATTTCAGAACTTGGATGGAAATTTCGTGCAAATTGGAATCGTCAGTTGGGGATCCGCGTGCAATCTCGCAGATCAAGGGAACCAAGCCGACGTCGAAGGCTACAGCAATGTGGCCGCGGCCTTTCCTTGGATCCAAAGCCAGGTTGGATTGTAGGACCTAGGGCCGAACACTTGAACCCCAAGTCCCACTTTCACTTTTGAATTTGAATTCAGTTTCGATTACTTGTGAGAAGCGTCTGAATCGACGGCATTCTTCGCTTCGGCTGCCTTGTCGCCGACAGTTTCGCCAGCTTCGTTCACGCGATGTTTCGCTTTTTCAGCCGCACATTTAACATCGCCTTTCATGCAAACCGCTTCTTTTGTTCGGTGCCATGCTTTTTTCGAAGCTCGTTTTGCATCATGCGCAGAAGCTGTCGCTTTTTCGCTGACGGTTTCTTCTGCAAAAGAGTGCAATCCAACGGCGATGATCGCCAAAACCAGAAGTTTTGAAATTTTATCCATGTCTTTCTCCTTTTTTGAAAGTGGAAGTTTGTTGTTGATGGCAGAAGAGCATGGCAAATCAAATGCCATCTGACAGATGGGCTAGAATCGCAATTTAGGCGTTTCATTCAAACTTTGCGTCAAGTTGCCCCAAAGAAAAGGGGTATTTTGTCTTTTAACCGGTGCTGCCAGAAGAGATCTCAGAAGGCGTCAGGTGCCGAGTGAGTTCGGTGAAAAACCAGCTCTGCAGTTTCGGTAAATAAATTTCAATGCCCTTTTGTATTTCTGTCGATGATTGCGTAAAGCCCATTGTTGGCGCTTCAGGATCCAAGGCGCATTGGCGAATCCAATCTGCATCCGCTTCTGGATGAAATTGAAAAGCCAAAATTTGTGAGCCCACTTTATAGGCTTGATTTCGACATTGAGCATTGGTTGCGATGAGCTCGGCCTGTGGTGGTAAATCAAAGGTGTAGGCATGCCACTCAAACACTTTGAGCTCGGTTTCGTTTTGCAATTGCACCGAATGCCATCCGGTTTCCCATTGGCTGTGGCGATAGACTCGGGCTCCTAAAACCTCGGCCAACAGCTGCGAACCCAAACACAAACCGACGATTTTTTTCCCGGCTTGAATGGCGTCGGTGATAAATTTCTTTTCCTGCTTGAGCCACGGATAGCGGTCTTCCTGATCCACATTCATGGCCCCGCCACAAATGATCAAGCAATCAAAGCTCTGCATGGTGGGCCAAACATCAATGTCTTTGACCATCAAAACCTGATGCGGAATTTTTTTCTGCTTCAGCCAATCCAACGCCGTGCCGGGAGGAGTACTGAGGGTGTGACGAAGAATGAGCGCTTTCATGACCCCATTCTTTGGTGAAATGGAATCAACGTCAAGAAAGCTCCAAACCCGGACCTGATGGTCGAACCCACAACGAAAGTCCGGAGAGAAGCGGCCGTAACCGGAGTTTTGATTCCATTCACAATTCTTTACAGCAACTTCATATTTGCCAAACGTCAGCTGCAATAATTCCGCTTTATAAATGGGGGTCGGGGTCTAGCCTTCTTGTCGAATGAGAAAAGATGCCGATAAACACTGGGTGAAACTTTATCGACATGTGGGCCTGGCCGGCCGCCTTTCATTGCTGATCAATTTTTTTATGCTGTCGGCATTTGGCGTCTTCGCCACGGGGGTATTTTTATTCGGCCAATTTGCGATTGAGCAACGAATCAGGGATGTTGCAAACGACAGTCTCGAGCTGGCAACGGCCGCCCTCACGCAAACGGTTTGGGTCTACGATAACACCGAAATGAATAAGATCGCCGAAGCGCTGATCCAAAGAAACCAGGGGGTCATTGTCGGCATCCGCATTGAGAGCCCCAGCGCCGAACTGATGGTCGAAAAAGTCTCCTCCACTTTTGGCAACGACACATTCGACGACATCTCACTGAAGCAAGACAACCAGGTTTTCACCCGCCCCCTTTCTAAAAACGGCGAATCTATCGCCAACGTAAAAATCATTTTCTCTGCCCAGAAATTGAAAGCGGAATTTCATCACCAGATGCGCTTCTTGTATTTTGTGTTCGCGCTCCTAGCCGTCTTTTGCCTAGCCGCGGTTTTTTGGGTCACGCATCGAATCTTGGATCCGCCGTTAAGCGGCCTGGTCAACGTGGCCAAGAAAATCCAAAACGGAGACTATAAGATTGAAGCCGGCTATTGGAAGTACGAATTTTCCATTCTCTTCCAGGCTTTCGCTTCGGCCGCGGCCGAAATTCAAAAACGCGATCACGAACTGAAAGAGCATGCCGAGAATCTCGAATTGCAAATCGCACAACGCACGCGAGAGTTGGATCTTCAGCGCATGCAAATGGTCAACTCGTCCCGCCTGGCTTCATTGGGCGAAGTCTCGGCCGGCATCGCTCACGAGATCAACAACCCTTTGGCCATCATCCAGGGCAAAGCCGAGATGTTACTGAAAACGATGCCGCCGGAGAGCTTGCAGCGAAATCACGTGGAAAAAATCATTTTGATGGTCCGCAGGATTTCGAACATCGTCAAAGGGCTTCGCACCTTTGCTCGGGATGGCAGCAAAGACCCGATGCGCCCTTTTGCGGTCAAACCATTTTTGAATGATCTCAAGGATCTCTGCCAAGCCCGAATCATGAACAGCGACATTATTCTTTCGGTCGAGTGTGCTCCGGACCTGATAGGCTACGGACGCGAAGTTCAGGTGTCGCAGGTCTTGATCAATCTCTTGAACAACTCGATGGATGCGGTTCAGGATCTACCGGAAAAGTGGATTCGGCTCGAGGTTTTCAACCGCAACCGAAGCCTGGTTTTTGCCATTACCGACAGTGGAAAGGGCATCCCTTCGGGCATTCGGGAAAAGATCATGGAGCCTTTTTTCACCACCAAACCGATTGGCCAAGGCACCGGCATGGGCCTTTCAATTTCCATCGGTATTTGCCGCGACCACGGCGGCGACCTGCAATACATCTCGGAAAGCTCCTACACCCGCTTCGAAGTGACCTTGCCGCAGCCCCAGGTCCAAATTCAAGCCGCTTGATTCGCCCGTCAGGCTCCCGTTTTGCCATGACAAGATTCCGGACCTGAATTAGATTGGGCCCCTATTATTCCTGACACAGGTGGATTCATGGCGAAAAAAGATCTCTTTGGCGACGAAATGACAACCAACGAAAACGATTTTGGCTCACTGTTTGAGCAAAGCCTGCGTGGCGGAAAAATCAAACAGGGTGACTCTTTCAAAGGCGAAATCTTGAGCATCGGCAAAGAGACGGTCTATGTTTCCACGGGCTCCCCGATTGATGGACAGCTTCCGGTTTTTGAAATTCTGGACGAAAACAAAACTCCGAAATTCAAAACCGGTGATTTGATCGACGTGGTTGTTTTAAAGGTTCGCGAAAATGAAATTTTCCTGCGTTACAAACAAGCCAAATCCGGCGCCGCGAATGTTGAAAGTTTAGAAGATGCTTTTGACATGGAATTACCGGTCGAGGGCAAGGTTCTTGAGCTTGTCAAAGGCGGCTTTCGCGTCGAGATCTCGGGCAATCGCGCTTTCTGTCCCTTGAGCCAAATCGATTTGCGCGCACCGCAGGAACCCGATTCTTTTGTGGGTCGCAAGTTTGAATTCGTGATCACCGCTTACGAAAAAGACGGCCGCAATATCGTCGTCTCGCGACGCAAATTGCTCGAAGTCGGACAGGCCGAAGAAGAAGGAAAGATGCTCGAGACGGCGCAGGTCGGAGACATTTACGAAGGCACCATCACGCGCTTGGAAAAATTCGGGGCGTTCGTTCGCCTGAGCAACAATCTGGAAGGCCTGATTCCCGTCTCTGAATTGTCCTGGAGCCGCGGCGTTCGCACCGAAGATGTGGTGCAATCCGGAACTCCGGTTCGCGTCAAGCTTTTGAAAATTGAAGATCAAGAGGGTCGTCTTCGCATGTCCTTTTCGTTGAAACAAGGCGGTGGCGAAAGCGATCCTTGGATGAGCGCTTTGCAGTCTTATCCCGTGGGCCGCGTGCTCGAAGGCACGGTCGAGAAAAAAGAAGTTTATGGCTTATTCGTGAATCTGGGACCTGCGGTGACCGGCTTGCTGCCAAAATCCAAGTGGCGCGATTCGACCGAGGCGGCTCAGTACGAAAATAAAAAACGTGGCGATAAGATCCAAGTTCAAGTGGACGAAGTGAAGATGGAAGAGCGAAAGATTTCGTTGGGGTTACCTGGTGAACGCTCGGACGAATCCTGGAAAGAACATGCTGCCAGCAAATCCGGATTTGGCACTTTCGGCGACCTTCTGAAAGATCTCAAGCGAAAGTAAGTCGCCGGCAGAAGCCAGGCGATAGAATCCTCGACCGAAAAAGCGCTCCACCGAGAGCGCTTTTTTCGTGGCGTCGATGCCAGCTCGACCGCGCCATCAATTGTCACTTCTTGCAGCAATTTTGCAAAAAGCCACCCTTCAATCCAGATTTCTGATGTCTGACAAAATGCATTAAGAGCAAGAATCACTTTATCTTAAAAAAAACTTAGGTAATCTCTGACCTACAAAAATCATAACTAAGGAGAACCCTATGAAATTGATCACTTCTGCTATCGTTGCTTTGTTTGCTGTCGCTGCTATCGCTAACGACCATGCGGCTGCACCTGCTGCTGCTACAACAACAGCTCCTGCTGCTGCAACTGCAACAACAACTAAAGAAACTAAAACAACTAAGACAAAAGAAACAAAAGCTGCTGCGGCAACTCCTGCTGCAACTGAGAAAAAAGATTGCTCTAAGTTGACTGGCGAAGCACAAAAAACTTGCATGGCAGAGACAACTCCTGCTGCTCACAAGTAATCTTGTCGCAAGCATTCGCTTGAAAAATAAAAACCCCGTTTCAAAGACGGGGTTTTTTATTTCGACCAGTTCATTTTAAGAGCTTTGCCTTAGAGATATTCGACCTTCTCGATGCTCATGATCTCTTCCCCGGCCGGTTTTCTGAGGACAACCTCGTCACCTTGATTTTTTCCCAGCAGAGCCTTAGCCATTGGAGACTTCCAGGAAATCTTTCCCTTTGAAACATCCCCTTCATCCTCACCGACGATCTGGTAAGTGGCTTTCTTGTCGTCTTCGTCCACGACGGTGACCGTCGCCCCGAATAGAACTTTTTTCCCCTGCAAAGTTTTCGGATCCACAACGAAAGCTTTTTCCAAACGCCCCGTCAAAAAACGCAGGCGGCTGTCGATTTCGCGCAAGCGACGTTTGCCATAGATGTAATCGGCATTCTCGGATCGATCGCCGTTACTGGCCGCCCAGGCGACCACTTCGACCAGTTTCGGACGCTCGTCGTGAAAAAGCTTCGCGTATTCGGCCTTGAGCTTTTCAAGACCTTCGGGCGTGATATAGTTCTTGTTTTGTTCCATGCGACCTGTGAATAGCATCAAGAACTGAACTTTGTCACCCTTCCGGGACTTTCAACGGATTTTTCCCTTGAGTGAATCTCTTGGCAAAGCGTAAACTGAAAGCACATGCTGCCAACGTTGCCGAAACTCAAAGTGCTGCTGCTCAACGCCGAGAATCTGTTTCTCTTATCGGACCAAACACTGACACCGGACCATCTTAAACTGGATCAAATTCAGTGGAACAAACTTTCGACGTCCGTTTATGAAAACAAACCTCTGGAAAAAGCGCGAACTTTGGCAAATATCATTCTTGGCGAAGATCCCGATTTGATTTTGTTCTGCGAGGTGGGCGGACTGGAAAGCCTGCAAAATTTCAATCGCCTTTTCCTGAAAGACCTGTATTCACCGGCTTTGATCGAAGGCAACTCAAATCGCAATATCGATGTCGGCTACCTGATCCGAAAAAATCTCGGATTTTATTTCGACATCATTTCGAACAAGAACCGTTTGATCAATTACCTGTACCCGCACGAGCGCCAATCGATTGAAACCGGCTACCCGACGAAGAAGGCGACCGAAGGCAGTCACAAGTTTTCTCGCGATGTGGCCGAGCTGCACTTCTTTCAGCGCGATCGGGAAAAACCATTTTTTATCTTTCTGCTGACCCATTTAAAATCTCGCCTGGATCCCGAAAGCATCGATCCCAACGGCTTCGAACGTCGCCAGGCCGAATTGCAGACCCTGCTGGAAATATACAAAGAATTGGATGGCAAATTTCAATCGCAAGTGCCGATCGTGGTCGCTGGTGATTTCAATGGCAACGCCGGTGCGGTGAACACCGATCCCGAGTTTCAAAACATTTACAAACTGACTCAGTTGCAAGATGTTTGCGCATTGGCGGGTTTACAGCCCGAGCAATCTGCGACTTATTATCAAGTCGCTCGTTCTTCGAAAGTAGACGGCAAGCAGCTGGATTATTGTTTTCTGTCACCTGCGGCACAAAGTCTTTTGGATAAGACAACGGTCCAGGTCTATCGCTATAAGGACCATCTGGGGCAAGATTTTGGCCCTCCATCGACCTTAGAGGCCAAATTGAATCTGCCCTCGGACCATTATCCGATTGTTTTCACCTTGCAGAATATCCCACTGCGCTAAAACACTGACGCATTCTGAAATTGACTGACTGCAAGCGTCCCCATTAGGCTTGAAAAACGATCGAGGTTTAGGTGTCAGTTCAAAAAATTTTAAATCCTAATTTTGAAGTGGATGTGGAAGTCAGCTATGTTGCTTCCGAATCCAAACCCGAAACTGATTATCATTTTTTCTCCTACAAAATCCGCATCACCAACAAAAGCCGGTTCCAAGCCCAATTGATGAGTCGTCATTGGGTCATCACCGATGCTTTCGGCCAGGTTGAAGAAGTTCGCGGTCCCGGTGTTGTCGGACAACAGCCCAAAATTGCAGCCGGTAAAACTTTCGAATATGAAAGCGCCTGCCCTCTTGCCACTTCGTCGGGCTCAATGAAGGGCACTTACCAAATGATCAGCGATGATGGCGAACCTTTCGACATCGAAATCCCTGAATTTTACCTGATCGCCCCAACCGCACTACACTAGCCGTCTGGCAGCTGAATGGCGCACGCCATGTCGAATGCTGAGCCTCCGTCGAAACCTTGGATTCGTGAAACCGGATTACGGACCGCTTTGAGGCAATAAAAATTCGATTGGATTTGCTTTTGAAAAAGGATTCGGCGCTTATCCACCATGTTGACCGTAGGTCAGCCATGTTATTTTGGATTTAAGATATTGCACCATGCCTACGGTCAACATCATGGATGGAACCGCTTCAAGTTCGCGCAAGATCAATCAAGCCGGCGAAAAACTGAGTGACCAAATTCGTAGAGCCATCTGGAAATCGAAAAGAATTTTTTCGCAGCCGGCGACTGATCGACTCACTGTTCATCCCACTGACTGACTGCTGGAAGATCAGGAGCCGATGCCGATGAGCTCTATCAATGCGGCGATTGTTTGTTTCATGACTTCGAATGAGACGGAAGGGGTTCCGGGTTTTTTGCCGGTCAGCTGTTCCGGCAGATACGGAACGTGCACGAAGAGAATTTGCGTTTGCAGACTGCGCTCTTTGAGAAAGCGAAAAGTTTGATAGTAAGTGGAGTTGCAAACGAAGGCGCCAGCGGTGAAGGAGATCTCGACCGGCAACTGCATCTTTTGCAGGGCTTGGCTCCACGGTCTCAGCGGGAGCGGATTCAAGAAGGCATCCGGACCCGCATCCGAAATTTTCTCCTGCACTCGTCGCACACCATCTTCGTCGGCAGTTTCGGTGTCTTGTAAATTGATGGCGACCCGCTCGAGCCCGATCGCCTTGCGCTCGCCTGCTTGTCCCAACATCAAAATAAAATCGTAGTGCTGACCCAGAAGATGACTTTGCAAGACCCGCCAGGCGCGATCGTAGGAAACCGGCAATACGACAGTGTCGCAAGCTTTAGCGAAAGCCAGCACCAGCTCTTTGCTGGGATTGATGGGTTCATTTAAGAAGGGCTCGAAGCCCGTCAGTAAAATCTTTTTCATGCAGACAACGGCGCCTATGGTGAGCGCATCGAGGTTTCCCAGGGTGCCTGCAGTGAATCACGTTCGTAAACGTAGCGTTCGTGCAGGCGACCTTTGCGGGCAAACCAGAATTCCATCTTCGCCGGCAAAAGATGAAAGCCTCCCCAATTGTTCGGACACGGAATCTCCTGTCCTTCGTACTGACGATCCAGCTCTTGCACCCGGCGATCCAGGGTTTCGTGATCCGTGATTTTCTGACTTTGATGAGACGCCCATGCGCCCAATTGGCTGAGGCGTGCGCGAGTTTTAAAATAAGCTTCGGATTCCGCCCGCGTCAGCTTTTCGACGCTACCTTCGAGACGAACTTGAACATCCATCACCGGCCAATAGAAAAGCAGGGCCGCTTTTCTGGCGGATAGCAAATCGCGTCCTTTTGCACTTTCGTAATTGGTGTAGAAAGAAAACCCACCACGCACCAAGCCTTTGAACAAAACTGTGCGCACCGATGGCTGCCCGTTTTCGGAAACTGTCGCCAGCGACATGGCATTCGGATCTTTGGGAATTAATTTTGAGGCTTGAGAGAACAGCTCTTGAAAATGAGCAAAGGGATCGAGGCTGAAATCAAAAGAGGCTGACATCGGGATCTCCTGAAGTTTGAGTCTTCAAAATGGAGATTAGTCAGCCTCTTCTTTGAGGTCTATTTATTTCTTTTTAGAAGGGGGAGCCATCACGTCGATCAGCTCAACTTCGAAAACCAGAACGGAATTTGCTGGAATTCCGGGACGAGCGGCTGCGCCGTAACCCAAGTCTGGTGGGATGAAAAGCTTCATCTTGCCGCCGACTTTCATCATTTGCAAAGCTTCGGTCCAACCTTTGATCACGCCCTCGACTGGAAATTCAGCCGGCTGACCACGATCGTAAGAACTGTCGAATTGTTTTCCGTCTAACAAAGTTCCCTTGTAGTGAGCTTTCACCGTGTCTTTTGTGGTTGGAGTTTTGCCGGTGCCTTCTTGCAAAACGATGTATTGCAAACCAGAAGCGGTTGTCTTCACGCCTTCTGCAGTTTTGTTTTTCGCCAAGAAAGCTTCGCCTTCAGTTTTGTTCTTTTCAGCTTGCTCTTGTTGCTTCTTCATCAGGCCTTCTTGCAATTTCATCAAAGCCTGTTGCATTTCTTCTGGCTTCAATTTGCTTTCTTTGCCTTGAGAAGCTTCTTTGATCGACATTGCCAAAACATCAGCGTCGAAATCAATATTCTGATTTTTCAGATTTGTTCCAATCTGTTGTCCGATCGCGTAGCTTGCTTTCTTTTTGTCATCGTCCAATTTCTTTGTGCAACCTGCTGCCAAGACAGCCAACGCCGCCACTGTTCCAATCAAAAGTCTTTTCATGGTGTTACTCCTTAAATATAAATAGAATTCGACCAGCCCATTTCACTTGAGAAGCCGAAAAAATGGAATTCTTTTTTTGCTCCTCTCAAGCGGCTTGCGCAAACCGTCATAAACCGACAGAATCGGATTTGCTTGAAACATTATTTCCTTTTTTTGATCGCCATTCTCAGTCTTTCACAAGCCGCCAATTTGGTTCGCGCCGCCCATGCTCCCGCATTGATGGTGGGTTTTTGGCGCTTGGCTGGAGCCGCGGTGTTGATGCTGATTTTGCGAGCATGGAACACACGCCATGAAAAAAGATTTTGGGAACCGGTCTCGACCGCAACGTGGATCTGGGCGGCCCTTTCCGGAAGCTTCTTTTTCTTTCATCTGTGGACTTTCTTCTACGCTGCCCAAAACACCAGCATCGCCAACTGCATGGTGATCTTTGCGACCAACCCGATTTTCACGGCCCTGGGCGCTTGGCTTTTCTTGAAAGATAGGTTTGAAAATCGGCATGCTCTGGCTTTCTTGTTGGCTTTTTCGGGCGTGGCTTTTTTATTTTCCGATCGCATGAGTTGGGATAGCGCACGAATTGGGGACTTTTCGGCCTTGGCCTCGGCCGTCTTTTTTTCTATCTATATTTTGGCCAGCAAAAAAGCCCGACTGAAAATGAACACTGAACAATTCACCTGGATCATTTATTCCCTCGCCGCGACTTTGTTTTTCTTCACTGGCCTGAGCCTGCAAGTCGAATGGACCGGCTACCCGGCGCAAACCTGGTGGGCGATCCTTGGCACGATTGTCTTTCCGACACTGTTGGGTCACGTGCTGTTCACTCACCTGCTGAAATTCTTTAACATCAATTGGCTGAGCTGCGGAAAGCTAGCGGAACCGGCTTTGTCTTCGGCCGTCGCCTTTTTAGCGTTTGGGGAAGAGCTCAAGCGGGAGTCCCTGATTGCCTTTGCCTTGACCGCTTCTTCGGTGGTGATCCTATTTTGGCCCCTGCTCTTTTCCAAAGCGGCGGTTCCCGAGAAACGTCTTTGACAGTTCCAGGTCAAATGAAAAGGACGGCTCATTTTTGCCGACCCTGTTCACCAGAGCTTTTGCTTGTCGTGAGCGATGAAATCTGAAATCATTTTTCTTATGAAACGATTTGCACTGCTTCCATTGATTCCCATTTTCATGTCTTTGTCTGTGTCGGGTGCCGAACCCGAAAGAACGCCTACCGCGGCAGCGGCGACCGCAAAGCCGGCGGCACCGACCAAGGCCAAATCTCAATTTAATTCTCAGGTCTACGAACAAAGTGACAGCACGGAAAGCTTCTCGGCCGTGGTCAAAGTGGTGCGCGAGGTTCAAGGTGAAACCGAAGTTTTCTTCCAAGGCCACCAAGGATATTATGTTCTCGGAAATCCGTCCTTGCAGGAGCGCTTGGTGAAAAGCCAGCAGAAATCCCGTCCCGTTAGCGTGCAGGTGGACGTGAATGCCCGCAAAATCTTAAATGTCGAATTTAAAGACTAATGGCGAATCTGAATCAGCTGCGAGGAATGTAGCTTTTCTCTTTTTCCAGGTTGGGAAAGCTATTCTGGATGCTGCTTTGAATTTGCGGTGGCACTTGCAGGAATTCGAGTCCCAAACCCGGGCTGGGACTTTCCTGGGCGTCTGAACGCACCCAACGAACCATGGCCCGAATCACCGATTGATCCGGAAACTGCACGTCGATCACATCACCCATGCGATTGTGCTCGGGATCAATGCGCAGAAAAAATCCACCTCGCCCCAACTTGAGCCTTCCGCTGCGGGCCATCTCGGCAAAAGATTGATTGACCGGAATCTGGCGTTGAGGCTTTTGCGCCACAGGTGCCGCCCAACGATCTTTCGGATCTTTCAACAACCGGTGCAGATTCATTTTCAACTCTTCGAGATGAAATGGTTTTGTGACATACCCGTCTGCGCCCAAGCCAAAAGCTTCTTCACTGTGCAAATCGGCAAAGCCCGTGATCAAAACAATCACGGGTTGGGACGGATGGTTCTCGCGGATCTCTCGCGCCAAAGTCGCACCATCACCACCCGGCATGCGAATATCCGAAAGGACTGCATCGAAATGACGTTTTGAAAGTTGCTGCATAGCCTCGCGACCATTGGCAGCTTCAAAGACTTCGGCGCCTTCGAAGATCAATTCGTCTCTTAGAATTTCTCGGAGATCGGCTTCATCGTCGACTACGAGGATGACTTTTCCACTGAACATAGGTTGAATAAGGAATCACTTTGCAAAAACAAGTTCAACCCAATTTTTGCTCTAGATGAGAATAGGACCAGGAGTCTTCACACATGTGGCGTTTAACAACTGCGCAATCTCTGTTTTTTCTTGGGCGCTGGCTGCAAAAACTGCTTCTGATAAATTTTGTTTACATCCTCGTGATGGCTCTGTTTCGCTTCGCAAATTGGCTGTTGTACGGACAACATTCGCCGTGGTCGCTGGAACTGTTGCATGCTTTCTGGATGGGATTTCGTTTCGACTCGGTTGTTCTTGGCTATGTCTTAACAATTCCATCTCTTTACTTGATATGCGCTTTGAACCTGCGCAGCGAAAAATTATTCCAAATCTTTCCACATTGGGTTCGTCGATATTATTTGTTCTTCTTTTCAGTGATCGGAATTTTGCTGGCTTTAGACACTCAGTATTATTCTTACTTTCAGGATCACTTTAATATTCTGGTCTTTGCCTTGTTCGAGGATGACACCTGGGCCCTGTTGCGCACTTTCTGGAAAAACTATCCCGTTATTTGGTACCTGCTTTTCACAATCCTTGGCATTTGGGGACTGCGCTGGTTTCTTGGAAAAATCATTCGTCCGTTGCCAACGCCCACCACCTCGGAAAAGTTCAACGTTCTTTACCTGCCGGTCGTTTCTTTGCTTTTGGTCGTCTTGTTATTTTTTGTGGGCCGCGGAAGCTTGGGTCTTTTCCCGCTGGGCCAGACCGACACTGTCATTTCGCGCGATCCATTTCTGAATCACCTTTCAAGCAATGGCATCTATGCTTTGCAGCGCGCCTTCAAACTGCGACGCCAACAGAATCAAAATTGGGATAGCAATCTGAAAAATTTTGGTTACTCGGATCCGAAACAGGCCTTTGCGGATTTCTACCAAATTCCTGTTGGCCAAGTTCCCGAAAACCCGCTGCAACTGTTTCATCAAAAAACAGCGAGCAACCCATGGGCGCAGACCACCAAACCGCACGTGATCGTCATCGTCATGGAAAGCTTTGGCGGCTACTGGATTCGCTACCACTCGCCGCAGTTCAATCTTTTGGGTGAGCTCGAGAAACACATTCAGGCCGACACCTTCCTGCAAAATTTTTTACCGGCAACGGGTTCCACCGTTGGCAGCCTGAGCTCATTGATGATCAGCGCTCCCCATCGTCCCATCGGAAACTTTTTGACCGAAAGCGAATATCTGCAAGTGCCCTTTCGCTCGAGCCCCGCCCGCATCTTTGCCAAGGCCGGTTACGAGACGCGATTTATCTACGGTGGCAATCCCGGCTGGCGCGACATGAATAAGTTTGCGCGCTATCAGGGCTTTCAACATGTCGAAGGCGATGTCGACATGCAGGCGAAGCTTGGACCCTTCAAAGAAACCCACGACTGGGGTATCTACGATGAAGATCTCTTTCGCTACGTGAAAACCATTTTGCAAGAGGCGACAAAACCGCAAATGATTTTGGTGATGACGACCACCAATCATCCGCCTTACCAGGTGCCTTCGACCTACCACGCTCCCGTTCAAAAACCGCCACCGGAATTGGCGAATCGATTGGTGGGTGATCCAAAGATCATCGAGGCGCGCTTTCGAACGTATTTGTACTCGTCACAGAAATTGGGCGAATTTTTAACGGATCTAAAATCGTCACCTTTGAAGGACAAGACCATTGTGGCCGCAACCGGGGATCATGGATTCTGGTTGGTTAACTTCACCGACGAAGAGCAGCTGCAGAAATGGACCGTGCCGCTTTATCTTTATGCCCCGGCTGCCGCCGGCGGCAAAATTCCGAAGGCGACCTTTGGTTCGCACATGGACATCTTTCCGACGCTGTACAATTTAGCCTTATCCGAAACGGATTACGACGCGCTTGGCGTGAACCTGGCCGACGCGAAAGCCCCGCACTATGCCTTCAATGCCTCGGGACTGGCCGTGGGGCCGGATGGCGGCGCCATGGTTGGCGGTGTCGAGGCCAATTATTACGCCTGGAAAGGGAATTTCGAAAAGCTGGTGCCGAGCTCCCCGACCCCGGCCCTGCAATCGATGGTTCTGCGATATAGATCCTTGATGTCTTTGCTGGATTATTATTTCATGTCTGAGAAGAAGATGGAGAAACACTGATGCGGATCCTAGTCGTCGAAGATCAGAAGAAAATGGCGAATTTTCTCAAGCAAGGTTTGAACGAGGTCGGCTACGCCGTTGACGTGGCGGAAGGCGGTCAAAGCGCCGAAGTCAT
Source organism: uncultured Bdellovibrio sp. (assembly GCA_966211795.1). Taxonomy (GTDB): domain Bacteria; phylum Bdellovibrionota; class Bdellovibrionia; order Bdellovibrionales; family Bdellovibrionaceae; genus 21-14-0-10-47-8. The sequence continues at coordinate 18,127 of CBIHNW010000014.1, forward strand.
GGTCAGCGCCAACGAATACGATCTTTTGATCCTGGACGTGATGTTGCCGGATCAGAACGGACTGGATACCGCCCGCCACTTGCGACGAGATGGTTATCACGGACCAATTTTGATGCTCACTGCTTTGTCCACCACCAAGGACAAAGTTCATGGCCTCGATGCCGGGGCCGATGACTATTTGACCAAGCCATACGCCTTTGATGAGTTGTTAGCCCGGGTGCGCGCCTTGTTGCGCCGAAAGGCGTCCTCATCGGGTGCTTCGACAATTAAATATTCGGATTTAGAAATGGATCTCATTCACCGCAAGGTGACCCGCGCGGGGCGAGACATCGCGCTGACGGCGAAAGAGTTTTCCCTGCTTGAATATTTCATGCGCAATCCGGATCGTCCTTTGGGTCGAGTTTCGATCGCCGAGCACGTGTGGGATATTCACTTTGATTCGGAAAGCAACGTGATCGATGTGTACATCAACATGCTGAGAAAAAAAGTGGACTCGCCTTTTCCTAAAAAGTTGATCCACACCGTTGTCGGGGTCGGCTATGTTCTTAAAGAATCTTAGCGTCCGCACCCGCCTGACTTTATTATTCGTCTCGATCTTCGGGACGACTTTGATACTGTTTGGAATCCTGACTTACAAAGTGTTGGCCACTTCGCTGCAAAAAGAGTTCGATGATGCTCTTTACAATTACGCGGTCGATGTCTCTGAAAGCGTGACCTTGAATTCTTCGGGGAACCTGTCGGTCAGCCCGGCCGATGTCGACCCCAATAAGATTTATCCCTTCTCGCTGGGAACGGCCCTGATCCAGATCCGCAGCAACACCGGACACATCCATTTTGAAACCGGAGATTTCGGAAATTTTAAAATTCCGTTTTCGGCCGAATACCAACGCTTGTCCCAAGGGGAAGAGGTCGTCTTTCGCACGCTCAACCGCATCGAAGGACTGCCCGAAGCCGAGGCGCAAAGTTACCGCTTGATCAGTTTTCCACTCGACAACTCGCCGACGCCGCAATTGATTCTGCAGATCTTGGTGCCGCTCACTTTCGTCGAAACCCAGATTCACAATCGCAAGCTTTTGTTCGAGACCGTGATTCCGCTGGTGATCCTGCTGTCCACCCTGGCCGGATATTTTCTTTCGTCCCGCGCCTTGAAGCCGGTGCAAGACATGGTTCAAAAAGCCCGGGCCATCGAAGCCACGGCCTTATCGCAGCGCCTGCCCATTCCCACCGCAAAGGACGAAGTGCAAAGCCTGGCGTTGACGCTGAATGATCTGCTGTCGCGGATCGAGCAAGCTTTTCAAAGTCAGGAACGCTTCGTGGCGGATGCCTCTCACCAATTGCTGACACCGCTGACGATCATGAAGGGTGAGATCGAGCAGACGCTGAAAAAATCTTTACAGCCCGATGCGAGCGACGCTTTGAATTCGACCCTGCAAGAGGTCAATCACCTGGTGTCATTGGTGCAAAACATGTTGTTGTTGGCGCGCGTGGATGCCGGCTTAAGCGCCATGAACATTCAAGATCTTTTCTTCGATGAAGTCGTGATGGACGCATTGTCGCGCGCCGAAAAGTGGGCGAGACCTAAAGACATCCGTTTGAAATTCGACATCAAGGCCGAAGGTGAAAGCCGTCCCAAAATCCGTGGTGACGAGGACTTGCTGCAAAATCTGATATTCAATTTGCTCGAGAATGCGATCAAGTATTCAAAACCTTCAAGCTTGGTCGAAGTCATTCTTCGTTGGACCCCGGAAGAGCAAATTCTGACCGTCGAAGATTCCGGCCCTGGTTTACCAAGTGATCAAATTGAGACATTGTTCGAGAGATTCAGTCGTGCGCAAAAGCAAGGCAACTCGACGCCTGGGTATGGCTTAGGACTGGCCATTGCCCGTCAAATCGCATTGATCCACCATGGGGACCTGACGGCCCGCAATCGAATGCATCAAAATGGGGCAGTCTTTCAATTTCGGATTAAAAACATTTAATCCGTCTTTCATTCGCATTTAAGCTCTCTCTGGTAATCTGATTTCAATTCGAACAACAAAGAGATTAACAAACCAATGGAGGTTATGATGAAAACTCTTTCTTTGATCACTGCTGTACTTTTCGTTTCTGCTTTTGCTTCTGCAAATGAGCCTGCAACTGCTCCAGCTGCGACTGCACCTGCTGCTACTGAAGCTCCTGCTGCTCCAGCTCCAACTAAAATGGAGAAGAAAGCTCACGCTAAAAAGAAAAAAGGCGAGAAAAAAGCTGAAGAAGCAAAACACTAGTTTTGATTCTAGATTTGATAAAAATCTCGGAAAACCCGCTGCGAACCAGCGGGTTTTTTGTTTTTCTACGGCTCTAAAGTGCAGCCAATGATATAAGACTTACCATCCATTTTGAGATTGTATTTGAGCTCATCCACCACGTTTGTTGGTTGAGCATAATCATTTCGCATGTTCGGCAGTGTTGAAAGCGAAATTCCTTTTGCCGGAATGTCCACGCTCACATCCAAATGACCCATGATCACGCCTGGCAGATCTTCGGACGCCGATGCCTTGGCATTGAGTTCCGCATCCATAGCACCCAGTTTAAATTTCAAATGTTTGACGTTGGTCGCTTGCTGACCCACGGTGACGGTCGCGCCACCGACGGACGAATTTTCTTTCGGCTCATCCATCATCCATGGCTGGCTTGCACTTTGTTGCACCAGCACGGGAAGCACCTGCTCGGCCAGAACATCCGAGGTCAAATTTCCTTGCCCATTCAGACGAAGTGATTCAGCCCGGCAGATAAAGCGGAAGGCCGATGGCGTGGCGAAGCTTGAAAGGCTTGCAGACACCAAAGCGGCGAATACAAATACGGAAGCAAAAGACATTTTCATACAGACTCCTTATGTGGGGCCGCGGGGAGCGGCTGGTTGATGCATCGCAATGTACTGCATCGAGACGATTTTATCTAGAGCTTTAATTATATTTTATAATCTACTGATTATAGTTCATAATATATCCATGAACGTCCAGAAGATCGACACCCGCACCCAAATCATGAGACAAGCCATCGCGCTGTTCGCTTCGAAAGGATTCGAGGCCACGACTTTTTCCGACATCGCGAAGAAATGCAAAATCTCTCAGCCCGCGATTTACAATCATTTCGCCAATAAAATGGATCTGCTGAAAGGTTGTGCCTTGTACTCGGCCGAGATGGGACGCACCTTCATTGACTCGAAGGCTCAGCCCCATCTGCCCGCCAGTAAAAGATTGCCGCTTTATTTTCATAGCAACATGGAATGGTTTTCGTCCGCTAAAAATTACGGCAACGTGATTCTGGCTTTGTACTTTTTTGCCTATTCAGATGAAGCGATCCGCGTTCTGCACGATCGCATCGTCGATTCCGCGGTCGAGCGAATCAAGGGCATCTTGATCAGCGGCCAGCACGAAGGCGCGTGGAAGATCAAGGACCCGGCGGTGACCGCGCGCATGCTGCACAGCCTGTTGGTGGGCGAGGTCTATAAATTTATTTATGAAACGGATTCACGTGGTTTGGAAAAAGCGACGGATGACGTTTGGAAATTTGCAAAAATGCTTCTCAATGGATGAAGGCTTCGGTCTTGGTCCGAAGCGCACGAACGGAATCTTGCAGCTTTCGCTTGAGCTCCACATACTTTTCTGAGCCCACATATAAAACCATGGCATATTCTGTCTCAACCTTGTCGGCTGACTCTTCGCCATTGGGTTCGAGCACTTTGCGATGGATTTCGACATAGTCACTCATGGCATAATCGCGCTTGAAAAGCCGACTGCTAGCGCGGTCGCCGCTGGCAAACAGAACGTCAATTCCCTTTTCTTCCGCCCTTTCCAGCATCATTAAAAAAGCGAGATCTCGCAGGGCCTGGGGCTGATTGGGATCCGCATTCAAGAATCGGTTGATCTCTCCAAGCTTTTTGCCAGCGAATTCTTTTTCGAACTGCTGCAAAAATTCCGAGATATTGACCGGCTTTTCGGAGATCATTGCCGATCCTGATTCAACCGCTCTTTGCACGGTGGACTCGGTTTTTATAAAAGGCTTCTCCATTCTAAAAATGAAAGGCAGACGCAGGGATCGTTTTTTTCCACGAATGGAACTCAGAAATCTTGGAGAATCGAAATCGGTCAAACGAGTGTATTCGGGCGAATAAAAACTCAGCTGAATGCTCACCAAAGCTAGGCCCCGAACTTCCTTTCGCGTGAGCTCTTTGAGCGACTTGGTGGGCTTCGCAATGATACCAAAAACATCGCTATTTTCAAAGATCGCGGTCTGAGACATCAAACTGGAAATCTCGAAGAGATTTAAATATTTTTGTTTATGGGGATGATTCAAGTATGCATCGATGACGGCATCATGAAATCCCCACCTCCACTTTTTGGCCTCTTCAACCGCGTCCTTCAATTCGCCGCTCTGTTCGAGATAAAACGGTCTTTTGTATTCAGAGCTGGCCAAATGCTTTCGATAGGGCCGCACATAGCTTTCTTGATCCTTTTCGAAATGCGCCAAGCCGACATCTAAGCCAACGAATTCCTCATTGTCTTTTGTTTGAATTTTCTGCACCTTCCAGGATTTCACAGGAAAAACGGTCTGCGATACAGTGACCTGCACGCCCGGATCGTCGGGGAACAGAAAATTGGGATTGCCGATTTTTTCAAGCTCGGACAGATGCTGACGCAGTCGAGTCTCTTCATAGACCTGAGAGCAAAGAAGTCCCTCGGCACGCGACTGCGACCATGGGAAAATCAAAAGGCCAAGCGCTAGAGCGCCGTACACCCGTCGAATCAATAGACACCTCTCTGCAATTGAATGAAAACTGCAGGCGGAAAGCGGACCTGTCCGCTCATAGAGCAACGTCAGGGCCAGAGACCGTTGTGGCCACTTTTTGTTCCTTGGCTAAATTCACAACAGGCACAGCCAGCCAAGTCTTGGTCACTGACGGATCCCGACTGGCTTTAGACTTGCAATCTTGTTTCGGATGACAATCAAACTGGTTCTTCTTTCGCTAACGGCCACTCTTTTGGTTTCAAGCTCTCAGGCACGCGTGGCCTGCGTCGACGTCCTGAAGACCAAGTCCGTCGAGTCGTTGTTCCAGAAAGCCGGCAAGTTCACCTATCTCCCGGAAGCTTCGATGGCGGAATTCATGGCCAATGCGCCGGCAAATGACAATATTGCCACCAAGCCTTTTTATCCAAGACACGAAACGAAAACCCATATTCCAGAAGAGATTTTGCCGTTTGAGGGATTGCCGCTGGTGCAGATTCCAAAAACCGCACTTTTGATTCCAGTCGTATCCGACATTATTCCGCAAAAAGCAGGCCGATTTTGGGAGAGAATTCTTCTCCCCTCCCAGTCTTCACAAATGATCAATCGCGGACAATTCTTACTGCAACAACCGAATGGCAGGTGGATCGGTGCGCGGCCCCTTCTCAACTCTTTGATTTTCGATCAAAAGGTTCTGTACGAAGATTTTCAGTACGGCGCCACTTTTGACAATCCTCGCGAATTGGCAAAAGGAGTGCGCATTGCCATGGAACTGGATCAAGCACATCTCACCACGAAGGTTCATGGCATCTGGTTCAATTCTGCCGGAATCCCTTACTTGATCCATGATCTGAACCACGTTCTGAATGACCGTCTTGACGAGAAAACCTGGACCGCACGCGACCTTGATTCGCTTGAATCTTTGATTCGACAGATGCGGACTTATCTCAAGCAGGAAACGTTGGATATTTTTGCTTTTGAACAACAGGGTCTCAGAACCGACAATGGACATTTGGATTTGCGGGACTTGGAACAAAGCTTGCCTCTTCGCTTTGAAAAGGATTCAGGTGGCAACATTCATCTCAGTTCTTTCAAATACAGTCTTTGGTTTTTTCAGAAATTCGAAATGGGCGCACTGATGCGAGATTTTGGTAGCGGCACCGGCGTGACGGTTCATGATGGTGAAATTCCATATGAAGAGAAAGGTGGACTTTTCACCTTGATGAGACTCGAAAATTTATTAAAGGCACCGGCCAATGAAGGTCTGCTGTATCTGCACTCGCTGAAAGCTTCGCAGCCGCAAGCGTGGATAGGACTGACGGCCTTGATGAAATCCCTGGGCGATACCGAAGAGCTAAAGCCCTTCCAAGAATATCTGAAAGCACCCTAAAAGCCTGCAACAGAATTCAAAGTTCATTTCATTTTGTGGCTGGCTCGTCAGCATCGTGCAATCTTAAAAAGGACCGATGCCCAGGAAAACCAGCGCCACGACGGTTGGCACCAAGGCGCCGAGAAATAAACGCACCGGATTCAGGCCATCGGGAAAAAATCTTTGCAGCACCGAATAGCCGGCGGCATTGGGCGCATTCGCGATCAAAGTTAAGCCACCACCCGCGATGGCCCCCGCGACCAAGTAATACCGCGCCACTTCGGAAAGCCCTTCGACCTGTGAACCCAAGTAAGTTAAAGCCGCATTGTCCGTGACCGCCGTTAGGGTCGTTGCCGCGGCGTAAAGCAACCACTCGTTCAATCCCGCCAGCACGGGCTCGAGCCACCACTTTTGAAAGGGTCCGAACATCACGATCCCCGCTAGGAAAAAGGCGACGAGCAGGCTTTCGCGGATTCGCAACCGGTGCTGGTAGCGCCTGGTGACCGTCGTCAATCCGAAGAACAACAAGAAAAGACCGATCACCATCGATGCATGATGGGCCGCCAGAACCATGGCCACCAAGAACGTCAGATGCACAAGCGTGACCCAGAGCGGAATCGAATGTGATGCGGATGGCGCAGGCCTTTGCATTTTCTCACAAGCGTGATGGAGGTTTTTAGAATTCCAAGCAACAAAAACAACGGCGTTGATGACAACGGCAAGAATGCTTTTCCAACCGAATTGAGTGAAGACATATGCCAGGTCCCAACCCCATTTCGAAGCCACCATCAAAATCGGTGGCGCCGCAAAGTGCGTGAGAACACCGCCGATCGAAATGTTCACGAACAAAACTCCGAGCAAGAGATAAATCATTTTCCCCGAAGCTTTTTGCAATCGGGAGGACAACAAAAGAGCCGTCACCGTCATCGCCGCGGGTTCGGTGATCAGACTGCCGGATAAGGGGCCCAAGACCAGAATCATTAAAAAATCACTGTTCACTTTGGGAAGACGAAAATACTTTTCCAGCAGGCCAGAGCCCAAATGAATCACGCGTTCCACCGCTTCCAGAATCGGCCTTGTGGCCGCCACCAACATGATTCCGAAAACAAAGATGGGTTCGGTAAAGCTGAGCGAACTTTGGTAATCCATCGCAAACTGGGGCCCGCGCCAAAAAGCGAAGATCACCATTAAAATCCCGGCCCAGAATCCAAAAACGACTTCGACTTCTCCGAGCAAATGAAACAAGGCCTCAAGCCCCGAGCCTTTGGGATAACGATGCGCCAGTTTTAAAATTTGGCCGGCACAAAAAGTGTGCAAAATGGCAACCGCAAAAACAAGGGCGCCAAGCACCTCGACTGAATGATCCATCATCACATTGAGCCACCGACCGACAGGATCAAAAAGGTGACCGTGTCGGTGCGGGGCAAAGTTCGGCCCTCTGAATCCGTCCCGGGCGAGTTGTAAGAAATGGCTTTCACGCCAACACCCGTGGCAAATCCCGCCATCTTCAAGGTCAATCCGGCTTCGCCGAAAACGCCGCTATTTTCTTGATCGGAAATGCGGTAACCAGGTCCCGCAAAAATTCCCAGGCCGAAGCCTTCTTCGTCACGGGCCGTGTTGTAAACGAAGCGCGCCGACGTGTCCAATCCACCCGTGGACCTGATGCCCGAGCCGAATCGCGTGAAGAGCGAGTTTCTCCAGATCAGATGCTCGAGGGCGGCCCAATTCAGGCCCAGCTGAACTTCGCTGTAACCTTTGTCATTATAGGTGCCGCTGGACAGTCCCAGGTCATAGGACAAGGTCGGCATGCGCGCTGTGGACGAAAACCGTGCGGCGTGAGCGCAAAAACTGAATAGGAAAACGAGGATGCAAAGAATCGACTTCATGATTTCATTGGAAGGAGAATAGGACCGGAACGCAAGGTCTGATGATTAGCGGCAATTCAATTGCTGGCAGCGCTCGGTCAATCGCTGCAGAGCTTCGACGTCGCTGCTTTCATTTTCAGCGAAAGCCCGCTCGTCCAAGATCTGCATGGCTTCAAGGTAATTTTCACGCGCTTCATCCATGCGCTGGTGCGCGAAGGCTTCATCTCCCAAGGCCATCCACTCTTTTAAGCCCAAAGGCTTTCGCGAATCATGGGTGCCCGCGATGGCATCGAGCCGATCAAAGTATTCTGATCCGGCACAAGACCAGCAATCTTCTTGCCCCTTGAAATTCTGTTGCAGAACACGCTTCAGTTCGCGCACCAAAGTCTCTTTGGCCTCGGGATGATTTTTGATCTCTGAAAACAAACTTTCGATGCGAATCTGCAGTGGCTTTGGCAAGACCTCTGGCGAAGGCGCAAGGGCGTGAGTCACGACGGCGCTGACATTTTCCAACGAAGACAACTGGTGCAAAGACATCTCGGCACCCTTCGGACGTCCGAGAAAGCTCAGCAGGACCAATGCCAGGATCAAGGTCGCACCGGCGCCCAAAACCCACACACCGCGGCCTTTGCGCAGGAACAGCAATCGATCCGCACGTCGGTCCTGATAAGTCCTCACGAAAACCTCGCTTCTCGGGATTATTCTAGCACGAAAAAGGTCGATTCCCGATGTCCCGATGTGAGACCTCAAAGGGATCCGGCTAAAGCCTCATTGCGCGGTTGGTTGACATGGATTTCAGTTCGACAAAAGCAGGGTCATTCGTTTAAATGGACCACTTAAATACGTTTTGGCAGTGGCGAACTTTCATGCAAAAATTTGTGGTAAACAGTCCTCTGCCCTCGCAAGGAATTGGCCAGAAAATTTGGCGCAAAAATCAGGAGAAATTATGAAGAAGATTAAGGTAGCGAATCCCGTTGTTGAGCTTGATGGCGACGAAATGACCCGGATCATTTGGCATTTCATCCGTGAAAAACTGATCCTGCCTTATCTGGATATCGATTTGAAATATTACGATCTGGGAATGGAAAATCGTGACAAGACCGAAGATCGCGTGACCGTCGAATCTGCGGAAGCCATCAAGAAATACAATGTTGGCGTCAAGTGCGCGACCATCACGCCCGACGAAGCCCGCGTGAAAGAATTCAACCTGAAGCAAATGTGGAAGTCTCCGAACGGGACCATCCGCAACATCCTGGACGGCACCGTTTTCCGCGAGCCGATCATCTGCAAAAACGTTCCGCGCTTGGTTCCGAACTGGACCGCACCGATCTGCATCGGCCGTCACGCGTTCGGCGATCAATATCGCGCGACCGATTTCGTGACCAAGGGCAAAGGCAAACTGACGATCACCTTCCAGCCTGAAAATGGCGAAGCCGTGACTCATGAAGTGCACAATTACAAAGGTGACGGCGTCGCGATGGCGATGTTCAACACCGACGAATCGATCAAAGGTTTCGCGAAAAGCTGCTTCAATATGGCTTTGTCGAAGAAATGGCCTTTGTACTTTTCATCGAAGAACACCATCTTGAAAAAATACGATGGTCGCTTCAAAGACATTTTCGAAGAGATCTACCAAAAAGAATTCAAGCCGCAATTCGAAGCGGCCGGCATCACTTACGAACACCGCTTGATCGACGACATGGTGGCCAGCGCCCTGAAATGGAATGGAAATTTCGTTTGGGCTTGTAAGAACTATGACGGCGACGTGCAGTCCGACACCGTGGCGCAGGGCTTTGGCTCATTGGGCTTGATGACTTCGGTCTTGATCACTCCAGATGGCAAGACGATGGAATCCGAGGCGGCGCACGGAACCGTGACTCGTCACTTCCGCATGCACCAACAAGGGAAGCCGACTTCGACCAATCCGATCGCTTCGATCTTTGCTTGGACCCGCGGTCTGGCGTTCCGTGGAAAATTGGATGGCAATCAAGAGCTGATCAATTTCGCGCACGCTTTGGAAAAAGTCTGCGTGCAAACCGTTGAAAGCGGCAAGATGACCAAGGACTTGGCGGTCTGCATTTATGGCGACAAAGTTCCGGCTGATAAATACATGAACACCGAGCCGTTCTTGGAAGCCTTGAACCAAGGTCTGCAAGAAGCTCTGTCCAAGTAATTTGGATTCAGCACAAATTCTGAACATTGTTCCAAAAGCCCGGTCGAAAGATCGGGCTTTTTATTTTCAAAAAAGACCCTCCGGTGCCAGCAAAGCAAAAGTTCGGCAGCCTTTCGTGATCCGGATTGGCTTGCGCGCGAGCTCAGCATCCTGAACATTTCCGGACAACTTCCTCAATAGCGAACCTCTGTTTTAACTCAACCAACTGGTTGTCTTTGAAGATCTTTGAGCATTGCAAGACGGCTTCATTAATAGTGAGCATCAGTATTAACTCAACCAATAGGTTGTCTTTGAAGATCTTTGAACATTGAAAGACGGCTTCATCAATAGTGAGCCTCAGTATTAACTCAACCAACTGGTTGTCTTTGAAGAGAGGTCCGAGGTTGAGGATCTCACCAACACTCGAGCTTTGAAGACTTGATTCACTCGCACAGAATTGGCCAATTTGTGGCTAACTCAAACCCAGTGGGCCAATTAGCTATAGGTGTTCAATTAAAATTCTCGTTGCTTCCAGACTCGCTCGTCCGTGCTGGTGTCTTGAATGATATTGACGTACAGGCGGCCGATTTCGCGCTCGTCGGTGGTTTCGACTTGGACACGCCAGTGGCCGGGTTGGAAATTCTTTTTGACCGCGAAACCGCGAAAGCCTTCTTCGCGTCCGCCCGAGACCTGCATGCGGACTTTATCCGAAGTGATCCAGCCCGATCTTGGGTCATCGTAAAGCCAGTGGATGATCACCTGATCGGAAAAACGTCCGGGAGAGAAAATTTTGGTGAAAAAATAAATCTGATCACCCGTGCGAAATAAAAATGTTTGATCACCCGTTTCCCAAAACTTCCACCAAGGTCGCTCGTGAGAAACAATGTACTTGCCTTCACGTTTTTCCAATTGGTGATAAATCCCCATGTCATGCACCGCCAGCGGAACCGGTGGCACCAGGTGCAGAAAGTACAAAATCACGAACAGGCCGACGACCGCGAAACCCGGCTGCACAAAGGCGCGCAAAATTTCGCGCCCGTTTTTTTGCAGCCGCGCCATCCAGCGCATGTGCAAAAACAAAATCAAGATCGTTGTCACCGCCGATAACAGAAACGGCACGACGCCGACAAATCCCAGCGCCAACGGAAAGAGCACCGAGAAAAAACAAAACAGGCACAAGACCCACAGCGCCCAGCGAATGCCGATACCGGATTGACGAACTTTCGGCAACTCGTTGGCCACGATCAAACCCAGCAAAAAAATCACGAAAACGAAAGAGGTGAAAACCGAGGCGCTTTTAAAGAAGAAAAGCGAATATAAATTTAGGATGGTGCCCAGGCAGAAATGCAAAATGGCGCTGCGATACTTCCAAATTCCCGATCCCCGTCCGATGACCACCAGGCCCGACTCGGTCAAATGCTCGAGGCTTAAAATCCCCCCGATCAAGAGCAGGTAGCCCAGTTGTTGCACCAGCATGAAGGGCTCGTCGATTTCACCGGCAGCCAAGTAATCAAATACGAATCCGCACAGGAAAAACCCGACGTGGAGGCGAGCTTCGTGTTTGTGATGAAACTCTTTCGCTTTGTCTTTTAGATTTTGCAACATGGCTTAGTTCGTACCGCGGGCCGCTTTTTTCAAGGCCTCATCGATGATCAGTTCTCGTTCCATGCGGTAGAAAATGACTTTCTCTTCAAGCCCATCGGTGGGGAGAACTTCAACTTCCGAGAAAAAATCCCGCTTTTTTTCGATGTATTTATTGATCGTCACCCGAACGCTTTCACGACCTTCGGTTTTTCCTTTGGCCAAAGTCAGCGTGACCTTGTAGCGAATGCCGGAAGATGGAGTTTTTTCTTCGACCGGGGCGATAAAACCATCATCGGCCTTGATGAAATCCGTTTCTAAAACGCCATGATCCATGTTGTTGATGGCGATTGGATATTTCAAAGACAGCTGGGCGGCACGCCAAACATTATCATAAGGAAAGTAGAAAATTTTTTGAAAGCTGAATTGAGAGTCTTTAACTTTGGGAGAGACTTTTGGCGTCGATGAACAAGACGCCAAAAGCAAAACGATGATGAAATTAGAAATCAGTCGCACTGTGAGTCGCATGAGTCACAGTTTCAAATACTCGAGCACTTAAAGCAACTGGATTTGGGGCTCCGGCCTGGTTCGCCATCAGCAAAACATCCCAGCGTTTCAGTCCGGCCGGCGTGACGTCGCTTGGCCATTTTGGCAGCGCCAAATGAGTCATCCAATTGTCCGCGTACACTTCCCAAAGGGGCGTGACTTCTTCTTTCATTTCTTTACCCGTTCCGGTTTTAACAACCGTCGACAAAGTCATGTAAGAGCCGACTTCGGTGAAACCTTGCGGAATCGCAGGCAAAGTCACATTCACTTCGCTGGCTGATACCACCTGAGGATTGTTGATCAATGGCAACAAGACCGGCTGCACGTTTTCGGTGAACGGAACAAATGCCGCTGACAGTTTGCCGGAAACCATTTCGGATTCGGCCTTTTTCTTCAGCGCGATCACCAATGATGGATTGCTTCCCGCCGCCGTCATCAAATTCAAAGATGTATTGGCCGCGACGTTTTTGAAATCTGTCGGAAAGTATTCGTCCATGTAAGGGCTCAGCGATGCCGCAACCAAGAACTCGTCCGCCGCAAAATTCGGCGTTTTCAAGGCGCGAGGCTGGGTGAAAGTCAGCTCGTCAATCGGCACGTCCAAAGTTTGCGCCGGCAAAACGACGCTGACGTTTCGAAGGCTTCCACCTTTGAGGTTGAAGTAGTTGATCACGTCGATAAAGTTTTTTCCGCCCTGCAATTCGCCCACAACCTGCTTGAAAGGAAACTGACCGTGAATGGTCACGATTTTTTGATTTCCTGGCAGATCGAAATACAAACGATACAAAGATTTGTCGATGGTCACCGGAAACAAACCGTAGCTTTCTTTTTGTTTCGGGATCGACGTGTTTGAAGGCAGGTTCAACTTTTGGCCGTAAACCGAAATCTGATCGGTCTTCGGGCTGATGAACATGCCGATATTGAAGGCCAACATCTCACGCTTTTTCACCGCCGGCATCACCAGGGCGAAATCCATCGTGTTGTCGCTGTCTTTCAACGTAAAGCCTGAAGCTTGACCACGAAGCTCAAGCGGAGCCGCCGCGGGAGCTGCTCGCAATTGAAAGCTTTGTCCGTTAGGAATCTGACCAAAGTAAGAAGCTCGGATGTAACCTTTTGCCGAGATGGTGATGGCTTGCTCGGCCTTCCAGCCCACAGGAGCGGCGAAAGTACCGGCCGCATCGGTTTGCACGAAGTTATCTGGGAAAGGATCATTCACCGCATTTCCGATCAAAACTTGAGCACCGGCAATTGGTTGACCCATCAAGTTTGTCACAGTGATCGTGTTTCGCTGAGTTTCTGTCAGGAAGCTCACGTCACCTTGAAGGTCGGCCTTTTTTTGATTGTCTTTATCGTCTTTGGAACAGCCCGTTAAAAACAAAGCGGACGCTAAAATCGCTAATAAAACTGATGATGTTTTCATAGTTCCCCTCTCAATCTGACCGAGTTCTTACACTACCCGATTGCACACTTGCAACACTCGTTCGGTCAAGATCTCGATGAAAGATTGACAGCATCCTTCTATACGAATAAAACCAGGTCTTCGTTTTGATCCGACTAGAACGATAACGCGTGGTGGGGTAGCTCAGCTGGTTAGAGCAACGGAATCATAATCCGTAGGTCGGCGGTTCAAGTCCGCCTCTCACTACCATCTTTTTCATCTTTTCTTTTGGGAATACTCTTTGAACCTAAAGCGAACAGGCACGTAGAGTCCTGAGTCGATAATTTTTAAAGTTCTTATATCCGCAACCCCTTCTCTGAACAAGCTTTGCGATCGCATTCATCGATTCGGTAAAGGCATTGGTAAACTGGCATCTGAAGTATTCCAGCATCTCGCTTTGCCAGGCCTTGAGCGTTCGACGCAGTCTTTTAACTCTTCATGTTCAGACTTTGACAGCTCCTCGATCAGATTTTTAAAAGCCCATTGAGCTCGGTTGTAACCTTTAGTGCGATAAAGCTGCTGCAGTTTTTCTTTAAAATAATAGATCTCTTTTAACTTTGAATGTTGCTCAAGGTATCGATCTAAATCGCAGCGAACAAGATAATCTAACCGTTGGCGATTCATTAAAAGTTTTCTTCTGAAGTGAAGCTCTTGTCGGTGGCCGTGGATCAGTTTTCTTTCTTTGATCAGAGCCGGCGTGAGCAGTCTTAAAACATGGAACTTATCAGCTACGATCTTCGCCTGCGGGAAGTGGTTTTTTGCAAAAGCATGATAACCACGCGAGAGATCCCCCCATCCTCTTCTTGGCAGGCTTTGATGAAAGAATCATAGGTGTTAATACTCAAGGGAAAGGTGTAATTCTTCTTATCTGGTTTTTCATTATGCCATTCCCCATCTGTGTAGAACAATTTTCCACTCCCGAATCGAGATGAAGGTAGCGATTCTTTTGGACATTTGAAGGACACGAACTCCTAATATGAACTTGGAGTTGTCATTTCCAATTTAATGACAAAGTATTCTGATTCAGTTTGTCCCATGAACGAGCTAATTTCTCCGGAAACATAGCCCTTAAACAGGCTCAAATTGCTTTGAGATGGATCCTGCACCTCCCCCGTGCATTTATGATTGTCATCTGAATACCAGCCATCACCTTTAGAAGAACCAACGCAAATTTCAAATTTTCTTGGCGTTACATTGTCAAAAGGTGTCATCAGTTCATCAAACATTTCAAAGGTGAATGCCCGTCCCTTTTTTAAAGTTATCTTTCGTACCGTTGTGTAAGCTTGAGACTCATCGACTACACCGCTTTGAGAATCTTGTGAAAAAATGGGTAAGCGCAAAACAGCCTCGTATCTCAAATAAGAAGAAATCTGGTCTGAAATAACATAGTCCGATACAGCACCAATATTTTTTTCAAGTCGTGCAAGACTGGCAAACTCATGATGAACCAAACGATACATATCGTTGGTTCTGCTTCGCAAGCTTTCAAAGCGAGAAATGTTGCAAAGAATAGTTCCGTGACCAAACAATTCTAAATTGTTTTTACAAGTTTTCTCAGTCCCATTCACCAAAACAGGCTTGTCAGTCATCGTAATATTGTAGTTGGTCAGAGCCGCCAACATGCCACCTTCATAAGTCTGTTGAGACACGCCCGCCGGCAATTTCAAGCCTCGAGAATTTCCGGCCACAATCCATGCTTTGATGTTTACGGCGACATCCTTAAATACAATCTCATTGGCATCTCCACCGCCAACACCTTCACTTCCATGGGCCAAAACTTTGCTAACTGCCAAAAGACCAATTAAAATAATTTTCTTCATACTGAACTCCTTATTTTTTTGAAACTGGGTAAAGTTGGATTCCTAAATGATAAACTTGTGTTTGCTCGCCATCTTCCAAAAGAGAACACATTTCTCGTCGAAACCGCCGGATCAGCTCCCTAGCGTTTTCAAGATTTGATAAATCAATTGCCATCGTCATGGAGGTAATATCTTTTTCTTCTGCGGAAACCTCATCTATGGCGACCAGTGCTTTCTCGACAATCTGGCGTTGTAACTGTTGATGGGCAGCACTCGTATTGACTTCCGCACTGTTCGTCAAAAATCTTGATGCCTTTATCAACGAGCCATTTTCCTCTAGCAATAAACCCAATCGTTTGAGGCGTTCAACAGCAGCTTTTGCTTCTTCCACAGTGATAGAAAGTTTTTTAGCGATCCATTTTGCATCTGACTTAAATCCTGGTGTGAATGTCAGCTCCAAAATGGCGTAATGATACCAATCTGAAATAACAGAGAAAGTATCCATATGGACCTGATAATAATCGGTGTCGACATTGCCATCCTGGGAAGACAATCCAAAAAAGCACCTCTCTCTTGGGGAGGCTGAAAGTTTATCGCAAATTATTTTGATGATGTTTTTTGAGATTTTTCGCTTTCCACTGAGTATCTGGGAAAGGGTCGAAGCGTCCATATCAAGAGCCTTAGCAAAAGCTCGCAATGAGTATCTGGGGTTTCGACGGCATCTTTCCGTAAACTGCTTTTGCATCCACAGGCGAAAGCTCACTCGTTGCCGCTCCGTCAAATTGACTTGAAAAGTATTAAGCTCTGCTGACATGACAAGGCTTCTAACTGAAGCAGCCTTTGAATGACCAGCATTTTTGCCACAAAGCGTGGCAAGCGCATGCCACGGAGAAATACTACAGCACTGCGGTTAATGCTCAAAATTCCTCTTTGTTGTCTCCAGCGCGATGAGAAAGCGGTAGAAAATGTCGGAAAACCCAGAAGCCACAGCGCTTCAAGTATATGATTTGACTGAAAATTTCCATTGATCTTCAGTGATTACATAGGGCCGCATCAGCCGCCTCTCACTACCATCTTTTTCATCTTTTTTTTTGGGATGTTCGCTGTGCTTCGCTCGCTCTGGCGGAGCTTGAAAAGGAACAATCATGCACTCATCAATCTGTAGAAATTTTGGATAGGTTGCTAAAGAATAAACAGGATGGTGGGGTCAGGCTGCAGGTACTGGCTTTCGGGCGACATGGGTTTTGCATTCTTTCCTTGTAGGGGGATTCGAATGAAGAAGTCCGTTCAGCGTCTCGTTTTGGGATTCTCGTTTGCGGCTCAAATGCTGGCTTATCAAAATTGCGCCAAAGTGGATGCGACCGATATCACTTCGGATGGCACGAACGCCATCATCCAAAATATTCCACCTGCGGAGCTACCTCCGACTTGTACGGATGGGAAAGATATCACGAAGCCGACGAAAATATTTTTGGTGGTCGATGCCTCTGCCTCGAATTATACAGATCCAGCGGGCCGCTGGATTGGGACGGATGATAACAAAGCCTGGCGTACAAAAGTGCTCAGCAGCGTGATCGCAAGGTATGGAAAAAATCCGCATATCTCGTTCGGTCTTGTGAGCTTCCAAGGCAGCACTCCGGGGAAGGAAATCACCGTCCACATTCAAGATCCCGTCAGCAAACAGGCCATTTTCACGAACGATATGGCGGTTGTGCAAGCGGGCGTTGATGATTTCATGAAAGTTGTCGAGGGCCCTGATACTCCCTACCCTGCGGCCGTCGCGTCTGCGCACGATGCGATTCAAGCCGATCTCGATGCTCACCCGGGTGAAAACGCAACCTACGAGATCGTGATGCTGACGGATGGTGTTCCAAGCAAGAATGCTTACGATACCGATCGACATCCAGATGCGCTCGCGGTTGCCGCGAAAGATACCCAGGCCATCATCGACCTGAGCCCGGGCATGATTCACTTTAATGGGGTCTATTATTACAACGACAAGAACCTTCCGAAGGAAGGCAACGACGCCGTTCTGAAAACAATCGTCAATACCGGTCAAGGCTTGTTTCTGACGGCGAATACGCAGCCCGAGTATGACTTTAACATCGACACGGTCTTAAAGTTCGATCCTGTGCAATGCGAATAACAACTAGTCTTTGATCCCAGGCCCGGTGGGGCCTTTGCACTTCATGTTTATCCCAGTGGTTCCGAAAAGAAAGAATGCGCAAACTTGTTCTGCTTCTTTCGATTTGGCTGATCACTGGCTGTGCCAAAAGCATTGGCTCTTTCCAGGTCCAAGTGGAGGAAGCAAGCGTTGCCGAGTCCGGATCACAGAGCACGCAAACTCCGACCGATCCGGTGCAAGATCCAGTGACACCGCCCCCGCCCAGCACGCCGGGAAATTCTCAGGGGCTGTGCGGACCGTTGAATTTCGACGGCATTCAATGGACCAACGCCCTCAATACCACCGAACAGAAAGGTCTCAGTCTTTCGTTGAGCGTGTCCGGTAGCTTCGAAGGTCGCTCGGGATGGGCCAATATCACCAATAACTTTGATGGCATGGGGCTCAGCCTGGGATTGCTGCAACAGAATTTCGGTTCTGGCAGCTTGCAGCCCTTGCTGCTGAAATTCCGCTCGCGAGATTTGGCAAGCTTCAAATCCTTCTTCAAAGCCGCTGATTTTAGCTCGCTCGAAGCAATGCTGCTCGATTGGAACTCGTCCCAGCTTTCATCCGTGTCTTCTAAGATAGAAGCCTCTGACGAACTTTTTCCCGATCAACAGGCGCTGTCGGATCTAGACGTTGCGGGGCCGTTTGAAATTCAGGAAAAATCGGTCTCGACCTTGGCGACGGCGGAATCAAAAAGCGTGACCTGGGCGAAGGCCAACCTGTACAGCGATGGCGGAACGACCTTCATCCCGCAGTGGAAAACTTCGCTCAGTCAAATGGCGGCTTCGGTGGGATATCGAAGCATTCAGGTCGAGTCAGCCCTATCTTTGTTTGCGAAAGCGAAAGGATATTTTGAGGCTTTTGGCTTCACCGAGATGCGATCGCTTTTGCTGATGTATGATTTTGTGGTGCAAAACGGCGGTTTCAATCCGACTCATAAAAGCGAGTATCAGGCCTACCTGGCCACTCATCCCGGTGCGAGCGAAACTGAAAAAGCGCTGAACCTGCTGGAGATTCGATTGAAATCAACCGTGCCAGAGTGGACGGCCGATGTTCGTGCCCGCAAGACCGCGATCATCAACACGAAAGGCCTCGTCCACGGAGCGAGCCGGGATTTCGCCCGCGAATATTGCTTTGATCCTTTTGAGAAAATCAGCAGCGTCATTCTGCCTTAGTGGTCGTCAAAAATTTTCCAATCATTGCGGACGGTGATGTTCGGTGCAGTCTGCTAGCCAACTGGAATATGTCGCCGTGCTTTGTTTGGCTCTTCTTTAATTTTTCAGCAACTTTTCGATTGCTCCCAATTTCACCGAGGAAGGATTTGCGTCCAGTTGTTGGCGAAGTTTGTGGAGAGCTTCCTGAATAAAAGAATATGAAAAAATTCCTTCGGTGGGATCCACCCATGATGGAGACAAATAGCGAAGGACATGAGTTTGCATGCTGGTCTTTGCTGGCTTCGAGTTCTTGAGCTCTTCCAGCCATGGAGACGGTGCAAAGACTCCCTGCTGCAGGCCTTCTTCGTAAATGACCGCCGTCAGGAGCCAGGCTCGGTATTCGGCTAAGAATCCCCGGTTCAAGCCGGCGATCAGCCACTTTTCCAACCGCTGTTGCTCGGACACTGCCATATCGGCCCACTTTCCATTCGCTTTGCCATAAGCATCAAGTTCTTTGATATAGGCTTCATCGTTGTAGATGGGAAGCGCTGCCACCAATTCCGAATCCAAAGAATGAGCCACTTCGTGCACAAATAAAATCAGCCACTCGCTGGCGGTCAGCCTTTCGATATTCATGTAGATCGAGCGGTGCGTTCGGTGGAAGCTGGCTTTTCTGTATGGGTCATCGTCTGGCTGGAGAAAAGTGAATCCAAAATCATTTTCGCGGGATGCTTGTGCGAATTGAGCTTTCAGACCGCCCGACAGAAGCAAGAATTCTTCGGTGGCCTGACGGACAAATGCGGGCGAATGTTGTTCGGGGATTTGCTTTGTTTCGCCCCTGAGATAAGAGAACCACTGGTTCTGAAAATTTTGGTAATCAACGTTTTTTCTTTGTTGGGCCTGTCGATTGAATTCTTCAACCGATAGGTCTCGTTGTTCAACTTGCGCAAAGGCAGAAAAGGCGAAGATCAAAATGAAAAACGAGACAGACTTTGCCATCCATCTCGTTTTCTGATCTGCGTTTGCAAAAATTAATTCAACTGGTTGTGCATGCACTGTTTAAAGTCTTCCGCGCTAAGTTTAAAAGGAGTCGGAATTTTTTGATTTGAATTGGGAACATCGCGGACCAGTGGCGAGGCCTGGATTTGGTACGCAACCACCAGCTGGGAGCCTTCGCTAAAACTTCCAAATTCGTTGTATCCAGAATCTTTTTTGATTTGATAAGACATCGCAAGACCTCCGGAAAAATGAGCTTCTTCCGCATAGGCGGTTGTGATGCGCTTTTCGATTTCAGGCGAAACACTGTAGCGGGAAGGTACAAATCCTTGAACTAAAATGGAATAGTCCTGCACGGAGAACACTTCCAACCTGAATGGCGCACGGAAGTACACCGTCGGCACCGAAGCAGAAAATGCAGAATCCGGATTTCCCACCTGGAATTGATAATACACCGGCTTTCCATTGAGATCCAATATCGCCATCTTCGGAATGCGCGGGTTGAAGACCAAGTTTCCAACCTCTTGGCGAAGCATTTGTGATAGGAGCAACTGACTGGCCTGCTGTTCGCAGGCAAGCTTTGCTTTCAGAAAGCGCGCCAATGTAATGCCACGATCAATCACCATGGGAATGGAAACGCCCGACTGATCTGGCCCATTTCTACCGGCACCTGACAGCTTCATCGAATCTGCCTTCGAATCGTCCGATCGGTCTTCATCTTGGGGGATGGCAAGACTTCGAGATTGATTGGCAGATGAGCCTTCGTTTTTATCAGTCAACTGTAGCCCCGAATGTTTTGGGGCCGAGTCGCCACGAAGCAGTTCGTTGGATCGTGTCGAGTTCGATTTTTCAGTTTGGTCGTGGGTCCGGGACAGTTCTGATGGCGCCGCCAAGGAGAAATGGCCCGTCAGCAGCAGGGTCGAGCAAAATAAGACAGGCATTAAGAGAGGCAAAACTTGTTTTTTCATATCGGTCCCTTTTTCTGCAAAAGAAGGGCTTGGCTTCCTTTGCGGTTCAATGTTTTCGACCTGTTCACGGGATGGACAACGGCCCATTTCCGTCACATATCGTTGATCTGATGAACGGCAATTTATATTTTCCCAATATTTTTTAAAACTGATATAATTTGGCATTAATTTAGCTATGAGAAATATCGAATTTTTGGAATCCATTGAAACCCTGATCGTCAAGGGCGAGCTGAAAGAGGCGCGCACGGCCTTATTGACCATTTCGGCAAAAGATGTGTCGGGACCTGATCTCGTCTATTTTTGCTCGCTGCTTCGACGTTGCGATCTCGGGCTCAGAGCCGTCCAAATTTTACAGCCCTTGATTTATCCTAAGTCACGAAGCGCTTATCAGGCGACCGTCGACGAGAAATTGGAATACGCTTCGAACCTAGTGCGGCTCGAGATCCTGGGCGAAGCGGATCGCATTCTTCAATCCATTGATGAACATCGATATCCGATCGTGCTCATCCGGCGCGGATTTTTGCTGGTTTCCAAATGGGATTTCGAGTCTTCGAATGCCTGTTTTCAA
Organism: uncultured Bdellovibrio sp.; assembly: GCA_966211795.1. GTDB lineage: Bacteria > Bdellovibrionota > Bdellovibrionia > Bdellovibrionales > Bdellovibrionaceae > 21-14-0-10-47-8. The sequence goes on from CBIHNW010000014.1 coordinate 39,491, forward strand.
AAATACGCGCAGCATCCTCTGGCGCAGGACTATGACCGACTGATCGCCAAGGTCAACTGGCTGCAAGGCCTGGTCAACCTGGAAAAAGTCGAACCGGCCTGGACCCTAGCGCGCCAACTGATCGAAATTTTGGATTCCGAAAAACACAAACTGCTTTTGGCCGCAGTCCATGAATTCTGTGCCGAGCTCTGTCGCCTGCAAGAGGATTTTGCAGGCGCCCTTCCTTTTATCGAAAAGGCGAAATTTTATCTCGAAGATCAGCACACGCTGGACGGATACTTGATCCGCAAGCAAGAGGCGATCGTTCACGCTTATTGGAAAAAATCGATCGACGTCCTCTTGCATTCAAAGATCGAAGCGCAGGAAAAGAAGCATTTTGAAAGCTTGCGGGACTTGGATCTGCACATCGCAATCTTATCCAAGAACGAAAGGCTCTTGAACCAAGTTTACTGGCGAACCCAATCCCAAAGCTACCAAGAAAGAATTTTGAAGTACGCTCACCGTTATGGGATTATGGTCAATGCTGAATTTTTCCAGTTTCGTAAAAACAAGGGACCCGTCTTCCATCTCGACAGTCAGATCCTGAGCGGATCTTCCGCCGCCTTTAAGAAAGACAAAGCGTTGAGCAAACTTTTGCAGGTCTTGCTGAGCGAAGCCTATAAACCTTTGAAACTGATCGATTTGTTCTGCGCGGTCTACCCGGACGAGATATTTTTTGCCGACTCTTCACCTGATAAAACTCATCAATTGCTCAAGCGTCTGCGACAGTTTCTAGAATCAAATGGGCTCCCACTGAAGATCGTTTGCCAAAATCGAACCTATTCACTGCGGGTGAACGGGAATTTCAGTCTCAGCCGCACCAGCCAGGTCCATTATCAATGGGAGAAATCGCTCTGGCAGGCCGTGAGAGACCGATCCTTCGATGTCGCCAAGGCTCAGGCGCTGTGGGGCTGCTCTCGGCGCACGACTTTGCGCAGGATTGATCTTTTAAAGAAGCGCGGCCGAATTTGCACCCAAGGGCAAACGCGCTCGCGAAGATTTCAGTTTTGTTGATGAGAACAATATCGCCGGAAGTTATTTCACTTTGTAGATGAAGACGTTTTGGTCGTGGCTATTCAGTAGCACCAGGGCCTTCTTGAGAGGGCTGTAGCGGAGACGGCCGTAGGTTCCCGTGCTCAGTTGTTGAGTGGGCGGCACCGATTGCGAGTTCGGGGCCGGTGGCAGCGCCGTCCAAGTTTTAGTGGCAAGATCGAGCTTGTAGAGATTCGGTCCGCCGGACCAGCCGACGAAGGCCTTTAGCTCTGGGACGTAGACGAAGCCCGGGGTGCCTTGAGCTCCGGTCACGACCGTTTGCGGACCCGTGGTGGTGATTTCTTCGGCGTAATTCATTCCGGTCTTGGTGAGATCCCAAGTCAGGATCTTGCCTTCGCCAACGGCCACCATTTTTCGGTTGATCGGATCGATGTCCGAGGTTCGGTGATACCCAAGCATATTGCCGGCATCCGAAAACGCTCCCCACATCTGAGTCCACTGTCCCGTTTTCAAATCCAATTTTGACATTCCCATGTCACCGTAGCCGGCGTGGACCCACACCGAAGAAGTCACCGGATCGTAAGCCGAGTTGGCGCCGATGCCAAAGGATGTCGCGTCCGGAAATTTTTGCGGTTCCCACTTGTTCAGATCAAAGTTGAAACAGTCTGTGTGCGCTGAACCGTACTGACCGGTTTGCCAAAAGGCCGCACCACCGAAACTGCAGAAGCGGTCCACGGGATCCGGAAGGTACTGAATGTAATTGTAGGTGTGACGAGACACCGGGCCACCATCGGGATAATAGCCGCTGCGAAATTCTGTCGTGTTGGTCGGAACCGGGCTTGGCTCATTCAAGCGTGTCCATTTGAGAGTGTTCAAATCAAAAACGTAGATTTCATTTCCGGCGTAATCTCCGTGGCCGCCACCCCAAACAATCAAGCGGTCTCTCTTGGTGTCGAAAGCGCCTCCGCCCCAGGCCCCGACAACCGCCGAGGAATAACCACCGGGACTGACCTTGGGAAACACATCGCGAATCATCGAGTTTGGCACTTCCATCCATTCGCCTGGTGGCAATGTATCGATGGCATTTGCTTGCGCGGAAAGCTGGTTGCAAGTTTCGTATGGAGCAGGACCGTCGAATTCACCGGTGGCAAGACAGGTGCGCGTGACTTTGTTACCGCATGCGGCCGGAGCGACCACCGAGTAAAAGGCATAACCGATGAGCGTGCTTCCGACTTTGTAATGCTCACCCGCGACGACGCATTCTTTTGACTGTGGAACTGGGTCCGATGAAGGCGGTGGGGATTCAGAGCCTAATTGGAGAGATTGTGCATCCTGGCCGGACTGAACGGAAAAGCCTTGCCCACAATTTTGAAATGAAAGGCACAGCAAAAGAAAAAGCGAGATCAATCCAAATTGTCGTTTGTATTTGAAACGCAAGCATCCCCCGCATCTCTAAGTTTATCCGAAGACCCGATTTTGTTGGATCAGAATCTTCATCTTGTGAGGGCCAGTTTCAAAATGAGATTTGGCCCTCGCGCGGCCGAGATTGCTCTCGTCCGTAGCTCTCGAGATCTCTCCCGAGAACCCCTCCCATTAAGGCGTCTTGACGACCGGGCCGTCGAAGTTGATCAGTGAACCGTTGATGTTAACGTAGGCGGCAGACCCCAGGAAAGAAACATTGATCGGAATGTCTTTGCAGTCTTCGTTGATCACGGTGACCGAGGTGAACTCTTGAGTGCTGGTTCTCACATTGAAACGCATGTGGACTTCGGGAACGATCGGTCGACCGATGTTCGGATTCGGCTGGTACCCTTCCCAGCCCTCTGCAAATGCGTCGTAATAATACGGAGCTTCGGTCCACACCTTCAGGCAAGCACTGGTCGTGGCATTGGCCAGCTTGATGTTCTGACCCGCGCCAAACAACATCGGTGCATTTGACTTGAGAGTGTGAAAATTCAGTTCCCAATGTCGAGGCGTGTTCGAGCGAGCCCAGTCGTAAACGAGCACGACACCGAGCTTGCGATTGTATGCCACCGTTCGGTCCGCGCTCGAAAGAAGCGGGACCGCCCGACCGATATTCAGGTCCATTCCTCGGTACGCGTCTTTCGCATCGCCCGTAGCGACGGCCCAGGTTCCATCGTCTTGAAAGTTGATCACTTTGCCACCAAAATCCAACAATCCCAAGATCGGCGCGCCTGGCTTTCCGGCAACTGGATTTTCGGAAGGTTCCGCTTGGCCGATGCCTCCATCAAAGGTCAGCGCATTTTTAAATCGGGTCGCGCGCGTGACGTTGAGATGATTGGCCGTCCCGTACGAGTCATAAACCCCCGCACTGATCAGCATGTCTTTCCCCTTTGATACGAATGTGAAGGCATTGCTGTCGGCGTGTGAATGATTGAAGCTGCCGAATGGGCTTGAGCGAAAGAAAACGCTCGTGCGGTTTGGATTTCCCATATCCGAATGCATGGCGACCAGGCCCGCTTCGTCAAAGAGAATCGAAGGCGCCAAGCTCGAGGGACTCCATGACGGAAACGTCGGAGCCGTGGCCGTCGAAGACACGAGCATGAAATGCAACGGGTTCCACATGAATCGATCGTTCACGGAAACATCGCCGCGCACTCGCCAGTACCATTCGTACTCGGGCTTACCGGTGCCCAGAGCATAAAGTCGGAAGGTGTCTTTCGAGTAACTTTGGTAATGGCTGGTGATGTCGGCTTCGTCCCCGAACTGTTGGCGGATCGATTCAAGCGGTGCCGTAAAGTACAATTGATTGTAACCAAAGTTGCCGACGCTCGGCCACGCGGTCAAATCCATGTTGGCCATCAGTTTCGAATCGACCAGCAAGCGAACATAGTCATCGGCCGCGTACCATCCATAGCCACCGCTGTTGGCCCAGCCGGCGTCGACGTTGCTGCCCCAAGTTCCGATCGAGGTCGCGGCATTTTCCCAAAGACTTTGAATGCGCTGTCGGCCGCCATCCGTATCCAGACCTGGAGTGCCGGCCGCATACATCATGGACTCGAGCGAATAAAAAGCATTCGTGATCAGGTGCGAATCGTAGGGATACGTATTGAGAGAATCAAAATTGACCAAGTTCAGCCGTTGCAGCAGAACACTGACCATCTGATTGCGGAGCGGAACATAAGCGGGCTCTGACAATTTGTCTTGGAAAAGATCCAGGCTGATCGCGATGATCGAATGGATCTCACGGTTGACCTGATCATCAGAGGCGTCATCGATGGCGCAGTGAAGGGGCCAAACTAACATCCCTTCGAGTAATGGTTTTGCTTTCAAAAAATAATTCACGTCATTCCAAAGGTGGTACCCGTAGGCCATATCGACGATGGCGGCTTTGAAATCGAGCATTTTATTTCGACTGACCGGAGTTGCGGGCAGAGTGGTGCCGACGGAGATGTTCAATTGATTCAGAAAATAATAGTTGAACGCGGCCGCGTAACCGCGACTGCGATTGCGATCGATGATCGTTGACCAAGGCACTTTGTTGTTCGGATCGGTGCCTTCATTGGGTTGAATGCGAGGATGCGACTTGGCCAAAACGGCATTTGCGACCTGCGCGCCGGTGGGAATCGCAAATAGATTGCCGGCCGGAATTTCAAACTGGCGAGCTCCGCTGGTGATGACGACGCCCGCGGTGGTTTTATAAGTCACCGTCCACTTGTAGGTTCCGGCAGGCATTGCCTTGGGCATCAGGACGCGAGGAATCTTTGGGTACAAGGAATTGTCATAAGCATTGCTGGTACCAAAAATATGCAAAGAGTAGCCGGTGCCCGCCATCAGGTCTCGGGGCTGAGGCCAAACAAAGACCGGCGTCGAGACATTCATCTTCATGCAGTCACGGGGCTGCACTCTTTTGGCATCGGAATGAATCGTTTCCACCCAATCAGTGAAAGTTCCAGCTTTGCACCCCGTGGACCAATTCTTCATGATGCCACCGCCAGCCATGTCAATCTTGTCGGTCGCCATTTGCGAGCTTTGATTCGATTCGGGAGCTGTGCTGGAAGACGAGGTCTCACCGGTTGAGCGCGCGCAGTTGGTATAAGCCGTTAGGATGAAGGCAGATGTGATCACGGCCGCCAAGCCGTGACTGATTCTTTTTAATCGCATTTGATGTCTCCCCAAAGAATGAATGGCGCTTCCCGTTTCTTTCCGGTGTTCCACACTGAAATCGACTACACTGTTTTTGTTCCCAAATATAATAACGGGAATTCTGCTGATTTCGTTGAAATGTTTTTCAAAATTCTGGAGGAAGGTCTGGCACTATGTCATGAATCAATTTGAAGCGAAGCACTCTCTTCACTATCAATAAATAAATTATAGTTTGAAACGAACTCGCTCTAGAGTCCTCATTTTGACTTTTTGAGAAGGTGCCATCGAACGGTGGCACCTTGAGCGAGAACCTAGAGTTTATTGAAGGTGCCAACTTTGTATCGCAGCTGACCATCAACCGTGACACCAGGACCCATCAGCAGCATGGCCCGTCCTGAATTATCAAACAAGCCCATGTAGATCGAATAAGATCCGGCCGGCATTGTCGTTGGAATCGGGATCGTAATGGTTCTTGACACCAATCCGGTCCACGCAGTGGTCGGAATTGAAGGGGTGTATTGATAATTCATTTCAGCTCGGGTGATGCCACTGGCTTCTACAAAATGCACAAACACGATGTAAGACGTACTCATCGGGACCGTTTGAAATTGAGCGACAAACGTCGCGGACCCTCCGCCGACTCCAGAAACAGTCGTGGGTGTGGCCTGCAGAATTTGCGGCGTGTTCGCGGACGTTGATGTCGAGTATTCACAGTGTTTCGCCGTGCCATTGATCGGATCGCCAAAAACGGTGGTCGAACAAAGGACCGAGCCCGTCACGGTCTTGGTCGCGAATGATGTTCCGGATCCGAATCTCACATTTCTTGTCCCGGTGAAGGTGCAAGTGGCGTTTTCATTCGCGCACAACGTCCAACCAACCGGCATCGTGGTGGTGGTGGTTGTTGTCGTGGTCGTGGTCGTAGTGGGCGGCAGCGTCGTTGTCGTGGTTGGAGGTTTCGGCAATGTCGTGGTCGTCGTGGTTGGAGGCTTTGGCAATGTCGTGGTGGTCGGTGCTATAGTCGTCGTGGTCGTACCGACCTTGGCGGCGAGCGTGACCAGTTTCGTCAGTGTTTGCCCGGAAATATCTGTCAGCACGAATTGGACATTCACGGCTTCGGTCACGGCTTTGGTGACCAGCACGGCCCGACGGCCACTGAGACTGATGTTTTTGGAAGGTACGGTCACTTCAACCGATGCCAAGTCGACCGCGGGAGCTTCCGCGATCACCAGATAAGTTTCATTGCCGCCAACCGTTTCAATGGTCGTCTGGACGATCCCAACCGCACCCGCCGAGGTGACCCCGAGCGTGGTTGTGCCCTTGGGATTCAGCTTCAGTTTGGCGATTTGGTAGGCCACTTCATTGCGGTAACCAAAGATACTGTAGACCCCAGCTTTGCTCGCGTCGAAAGCGGCCTCTTGATAGGTTTCACCCACGGCCACAATCGTTTCTGTCGGCTCAAAAACCCAGACGATGCGATCGAAATCATTGTTCTTCACCACAACGTTTTCAAGAATGGGGGCCCCATTGGCGTAATCGAAATCACTGACCACAGCCGTCGAAGGATAAAGAATGTTGCTGGTTGTTTCTTGGGGCTGCTTTTGCAGCTCGCCCAAGTTGACTTTGCTTCCGATCAAGCTGGAACTGCCTTCCGTGACACCGGAAGATTGGACGGTGGCGTCTCCGCCCGTCAATTTGGCCGGCCCACAATTTTGGAAAATGAGAAGCAGTGCTGCGGCGATAGCTCCGCCGTAAAACAGACGAGGTTTCAAACTGATTCGCATTTCATTCCCCCAAAAAGACAAGAGACATTCCTTATTTCAGTGTAGTTTGGAAGTTTTCGCGGCCGCAATGCCAATCAATGAAAACGATTTTACTGAAACGATTCGTTCCAATTTGGGCCACCAGCTTCAGCGATCACCGGGCCTCAGAAGGGCCTCTGTCGAGAGAATAGAGGCTGACGAAAGAATCGACAGCAGCCTGCTCCTCAGCTTTACGCGCGATGTCGCATATGACTTTCGCAGCTGACCTGACATTGCCGTGACAATCAAAGGGCCAAAATATAATAGCTTGGCCCTCGAGCAGATGAAAATTTCGATCAGCCTCCTACTTTTGTCGCTAGGTCTAGCGTTTGGCGCCGGTTACATCGCTTTGCAAGTGCGGCAAAGCGAAGGGCATGCCTTTGCATTCACCGAGACCGAAATCCAAAAATTGAAAAGAAAATTTCGCGAGCAAAAACCTGTGCTCGAAGAACTGAACACGACCACTTTGTTTTCAGCGCAAGCAGGTTTTGAGCTGCTGGATCCCCGTCTGGTCCTATCACCTTCGCGTGGCCGAATTTTTTCGACCACCGCCGCGCTCTATCGTGCGGATCATTTCTGTCAGCCCGGTCTGATTCATGATGCCAGTCTCGAAAAAACCAAAACTTGGATCGCATTTCGCTGTCACCAAAGCGCAAGACTTCCGGGTGGTTTTTTCGAGCAGCCTCCGTACATGTCACCATTCGGTTTAAGCTTTGCGGAATTGGCTCGCTCGGCTGGCGGAGAATCCTTCGCCACCGCCGATTGGCTTGAGACCCATCTTCCATACTTTCACGCACTGGAACTTTCGCGCCTGTCCGGTCTGGCCGCCCTCGAGCCCCGAAGACAGCTCCTCAGTCAGCTCGACGCTGACACCTTGTTGATGATGACCTCGGGCCAAAGTTGGATCGGTAGCGAAAGATACATTTTGGTGCGACGTTCGAACGAACTTTCGGGAGATTTTCAACGAACCTTAGCGGCCGCGGACTATCTGATTTACAGTCGTGCGGATTGGGACCTGTTTTTAACTCGCTATAAAGTCAAAACCCAAGATCATCCCGAAACGGGCTGCGCGTACCGGGACGATGGCCTGTGTTGGGTCCGATCGTCCACTGACGAAAAAAAAATTCAGGGGACGATGGGATTTCTTTTCGTTTTGGCAATCGGGATCATTGTGTTTTGCGTTCTGCAAATCGTTCGCAACATCAAGAATCAACGGCGCGAAGAGGAGAGAAAAAGATTCGCGCTGCAGGCCCTGACCCACGAACTGCGAACCCCCCTCTCCAGTCTTGTTATTTCCTCAGAGCAGCTCTTTGACCAGTTTGAATCGTTGCCGACGCCTTTGAAAGAGCCATTTCTGCGAATCGCGGACGACATTCAGCGCTTGACCCGCGTGGCAGAATCCAGCCGCAATTACCTGAAATCCAGCGAGTCAAAGACCCTGGTCTCTTTCAATTTCATGCAAGTGCCTTCGATCAACGATTTCCTCACCGCCGCGCTGGAACGATATGCCGACGACATCACGATCCACTATTTAGAGCGCGATGCCCCCTTCACCCTGGATCGCTACTGGATTGCCACCTGCCTCCAAAATCTTGTGCAGAATGCCCTTCAGCACGGAGCAAGCCCCGTCGTGGTCGAAGTGAAAAACGAAGGACCCGATTTGCGGATTTCCGTTTCCGACGCGGGTGAAATGAACGAGCTGGATCTCAAAAATATCGCAAAGCCCTTCGTGAAAAGAGCTCAAAGCCCCGGCTTGGGATTGGGTCTAACAATTGTGGCAACGGTCTTGACGGCCATGAACTCGAAATTGCTGATTTCAACAAAGCCCACTCGTTTCGAACTGCGAATCGGGGGGCTTCCTTGAACCGCCGAGTGCTCTTGATCGAGGACGATCCCAACATTTCGAATTCGCTCACGGCTTATTTAAAAACCGAAGGTTATGCGGTGACCGCCACGGATTGCGTGGCCGTGGCGCGATCGCTGCTGAACCCAGCGCCCGAGATCATCATTCTGGACTGGATGCTCCCCGATGGCCAAGGACTTGATCTGCTGAAAGAAATCCGGGCGCAAGGTCACCGCATGCCCATCATTCTCTTAACGGCCCGGAATGATTTGGTCGATAAAGTTTTGGGTCTTGAATCCGGCGCAGACGATTACCTGACCAAACCTTTCGAGCCACGCGAGTTGGTGACCCGAATGCGAGTCCGCCTGCGAGACATGCCGCTGATGACCTCGCGAAAAATTCTTCATGAAGGCATCGAGCTCGATCGCGAATTGCGCGAGGTCACTTACCAAGGACGATTGCTGGAGCTGACCAAGCTCGAGTTTGATTTGCTGAAACTTTTGATCGAGTCACCGGGGCGGGTTTTCACGCGGGAATCAATTCTCAATAAGGTTTGGGGATTTGAAAATTTCCCGACCACCCGGACGGTCGATAACCACATTGTCCAATTGAGACAAAAAACCAGTTCTGAATTATTCGAGACTGTTCGCGGCGTGGGTTACAGATTGGTGGCCATACAAAAATGACTTCTTTTATACAGGCTCATGACACAGCTGACATTTTTTGCACGCAGAATCTTCGCGGAGGCCACAACAAACCATCCCTCCAAGGAGAAATCGAATGAAACGATACATTTTCGGAATTTTAATGATGTGCACGCAGTTTGCGCCCGCGCAGTCCACCTGCGCCCCCAGTTTACCGAAAGACATCTGCAATTTTGAAACACGGGTCTACACCGCGACTGACTTCAAGAACACCGGACAGCTGCAGCAAGTCCTATTGGATTTAAAAAATCTTTTGATGAAACACGTGGCGGATTCGGCACTGGTTCAGGATCATATTCTGACATTGGGCGGACAGATCGTTGAAGAGGCTTACCATCAGCGGGCGCCCCGAGACATTCTGGCTTTGGCGGATGGCAAAAGGAATCTGCTCGGCATGCTGAAGAAGCTGAGAAATTGGGAGGCCAAGAACGGTCAAATCGTGCCTTTGGATTGGCGTTTGCCAGAAGGTTTCACGATTGGCGTGACGGCTTTGGTCCGCTCTTATGATGTGTCGACCGATCGGCTGCGATTTGCGGTTTCGTTCTTCTCTATTTTAGAGCACCCCTTGGAGATCGAGCAATTTAAGATTTCGCGTTACGGGGGTGCGGTGATCATAGACAAGGCCGCGGGCATTGGTGACTGGCGCCAATCCTTCAATTCGACTGAAAATCTTCCTTACGTCAGCGCTGGCAATTCTTATCAAGAGACCGCCATGCCGGACGGACTGTACCTGCTTTCGATCAAGGTCAAAGATCAGAAGCCGGTGGAAGGTTGGTTTTTCCTGCACGGCACAGCCACCACCAGTCCGGTGGTGGGATCTCCGCAGGTGAATGAGAAGTTCTCGAGCGCCAACCCGACGTTTCGCTTTCAGAATTTTGCTTCGAGCTTTGTTTCCCCTTCCGATAGCCGCAAGCTTTCCCTTTCTGTTTCCCATGAAGGAGATAACAAGCAGGTGTGGCACACGTCCTACATCAACGCGAAAAACATCACTTCGTCCACGCTTGGGCAGGACGGCAATCAGCTCGGCGTCGATTCGTTGCAGCCCGGGTCTTACCGCTTGAATTTAGCTTTCGAAGAACGCAGCTATTTCGGCGATTTGACAATTGGCCGGGTCATGAACACGACCGTCCCGTTCGGCATCGCCAAATAATATTCTGCTACCGTCAGACTGAGGGGAATCATCGTTGAATCCCCTCCTTTGATGCGTTCGACATTGGACCGGTCATCAGTTGTTAGATCGCCTCGCCAAAGCGGATGGCATTGGAATACGGGTCGTCGATCTGCATCTCGTTCATGCCCCACGACTGCCGGGTTAATTCGTATCTAAATTTGATGTCTCGATTTTTGAATTCAGCAAAAAGTTCCGCGATATTTTCAACCCGAATGTAACAGCTGCAGTTGCTTCCCAACGTTCGAGCCTCTTCCTCGGAAGACGCTTTCCAAAAATGGATTTCGGCCTGCCCCCGCCGCACAATCAAAAAACCGTGCTCGGGATATTTCGCGACAACTTGAAAGCCCAGTTGCTCGACAAAAAAAAGGGCGGTTTTTTCGATATCGCCTGAAGGCAACTGTGGAAATGCGGGGCTTAACTTCGCTTGGCTCATGGATTTCTCCTTAAATGCAGCTTATGACTTTTTAAACTTTATTATCAACTGATCCAGGACGGCCCGAGCCGCATCCTGACCTTTGTCCGGGCCGCGGAGACTGAAGGTACCGTGAGACACCAACTGTCTCATGGTTTTTGGGGCTGCGACAAAAGGACAGGCCTAAACTAAATACGTTCGTATCGAAAGAACATGTCTCAGATGGATCGTCTCGCCTTGGGTCATTCTTTAGAATTCATCTTCAAAAGCCGAAGAGTGAGAGGAACTGTCGAAATGTTCGATAAAAGGATTCAGAAATGGTAAATGAATTTAAGAAACCATCCATAAACCAATCTGGGTTCACCTTAACCGAGGTGCTTGTCGCCGCGGCGATATCTGGTTTGGTTCTGCTTTCAACGTTGGCTTCGGTCAACATCATCAATTCGATGAAGTCCCAGCAGCGCGTTCAAATCACGCGCAGTGAGGTGACGGCGAGAATCCGGAACTTGGTTCTCACACCAGGCTCTCTCGAAAACTCGGCCATCATCACGAACACGTTGGGCGCAAACGGCCTGGTTCCGGGTGGAGGTTCTTTCACCCGTTTCGACCGCTTGCTCAAATGTCATCCAGCATTCACCGATCCCGCGCAGACTGGATGCGATCGATCCACCTTGGATGATCCTAAAAAAGGAAACTTCGTCTATATATCGGATCGGAACTCGATTGATCCTCAGCAGACCATCGCCGGCGAATACGTGTTCTACAATCTTGACGGAGGCCGCTGCACGGCCGCGCAAGCGACCAACCCAGGTCAGTGCCCGATTTTCGCTCGCGCCTGGGCCGAGCCCTTCTGCCTGAACTTTGCGGCCAATTGCAATAAGGCCATGAGCATCGCGGTTCGCTACTCGGTCGGTGTTCGTGATGATTATCCTGACAGTGCCCGCACCATCGCCGCGGCGATGGAAGGTGAAGTGATCGTGCCGCTGCAAAAAGGGATTCAGATCACCCGATTGTTGGACCAAGATAACAACCCGCTGATCCCGAACGCCAAGGGCATTTACGCCACCCAAAAATATTATGGCTATCCGGATCAAGCCGGCAATCCGCGCGCCCTGCGCTTCGAAGTTCTGGTCGGCAACCCGACTGGTCTGCAAAGCATTCGGATGCAAATGCGGGCGTTAACCGGCACGACAGTGGCGGGAATGGACGACATGTCCATTCCAGAGTCTCTGTCTTCGGTTGCCTGGACGGACGTTCCGAATCCTGACGATCCCGCCCAACCTTGGGTGATTCCGCTGACGAATGCGGCCCAGAATCAGCTTTTCAACTTTGGTACCGTCAATACGGTCAAGGGCTTCACCATTGGGGCCCGTTACGATTTACCGAATACGGACCTGACAAAGCAAAATTATATTTACTATATGGATCCCAGCGGTACTTCGTTATTGCCACCGAAAATTTTTAAATCGGGAATTTACCAATTTCGCGTGATCGCGCTGGACACCGCGAACAGCAATGTTGAGTCCACCAACTATGCGACGGTGAGAATTTTCTCGCGGCCGCAGATGTACCTTTCATCCGGCACACCGGTGCCGCCGACGATCTGGAGAAATTGTTCTTCCTCGACGCTGAATCTGAAGATTTTGACCGCTGATGATGAGAGATTGCTGTCTTCGAATTACCAAGTGCTCAACTCGGTCGGCACGGCCGTCGCTTCCGGCACCCAATCCTATTCAGGGACGACCGGAGATTTTACGATCACTTTTGACAAGAGCCAACCTGCTGGCGCCTACACCATTCAGCACAAAACATTGAACCAAACTTCAAACCTTTTGGTGCGCGGTTTTCCGCTACCCGAGACTTCGACGTCGACGCTGCCGGGAACATTGACCTTGACCGAAATCACCCCGGTGACCGATTTGATCGCGACGCCCGCCAAAGTGCGCGCCAGCTCTTCGGCTTCGGTTGCTTACTCTTACACGACCGGAAATTGCTGCTCGCAAACACCAACATTGAATTGGACCTTTCCAAACGTGCCCGAAGCTGGAGGCGTGCCAATGTTGGGAGGCGACGGTTCAAGTCCAAGCTTAACTTGTAGCTTGAACGCGGCCGCCGGCACCCGAACCTGCACCGCCAACATGATGGTCAATGGATTGGTCGAAGGACCGACATCGGCGGCTCCCGATATCACGGTCGATCTTGTTTTCTCGGGCGCACCTCAGGCTGCTTGCCAGGTCACTTCGACGGCGACCAATAAGTATTTTCAGGTCATCAAAATTCCAGGGATCCAGTTTGCGACCAACGAGTCGCTTTGGGTGAACCCTCCCGCCGGCGCTGCCGGATCGATCAAAGCCACGGATCGAAAAGTTCGCATCAAGGCTGACTTCCCGCCAGCTGATGAAGCCGTCACGATGGAAGTTCGCAAAACAGATGGGACTCCGGTTTGCACCGGTTTGACCTTCGCTGCCGGAACCACAGTCGATCCCGTTTACTTGGATTGCGCGATTCCCGCAACCTTTAGCGGAGATTTGGTTTTGGCTCGGGCTTCAGCGAATGTGAAAACATCCGGTGATGCGCCGTCGCCAGCCTGGAAGGCCGCACTGGTTGACGGTCAGCTTCAGCATCGCGTCTGCAATGCAGACCTGGGATCAGCCACCGGTCCTTTCCCGTTAACTTACACGACTCCTTCACCACTTCCGATGTACAACTCGCCGTGGGGATTGGACGCCTCGGGAAATCAAAAACCGACGAACGATACGGGGCAATGGGGAACCGGCACGACCCACACGCTGCGCTGCTGGGATACGTGGAGTGGATTTTCAAGTGCTTACAACAAACAGGACGGTCTGTACTCGATCGATACCTACAACACCGGCAAAACCTTCCTGTCGCAGACCAACATCATGTTGACCCCGTCATTTCCGGTTTTCTTTTTCCCTTACAATGGCGCTCCGTCTCCGGACTTTACGGCACGAAATGTTCCCTACTTTTTCACCGTCTCGCGTGGGCCCGCTAGCAGCGCAAGCTTCCAATTTGCTCAGTCCGGCTCTTCGACCAGTATTTCTCCGGGACATGCTTGGACCAATGTCACCAGCAATTATTGCAGTGGTGGAACCAGCATGACTTCGCTGGCGCTGTACGTGAATCAGATGGCGGGTTTCGACACGGCCACGCAGACCATGAAAGCCGTCAACTCGATGCAAGTCGGACAGCAAGCAGGAACTTATTATTCGTATTCATTTGTCTGCACGTACGGCAATTACAAACCAACGGGTGAATGACGTCATGAAGGGACAACAGGGTTTTGGCCTTCTGCAAATCATCTTGATCGTCGCCATGGTGGCGTTGCTGATTCAGTTGATGATGATCGAGCAGATGCGATTGCAGGGCGATTACTCTCGCCGCATGCAGCTTCGTGAAATGAAAAGCCAAATGATCAATAATATGCTCGAGGTTGTGCGCGACGAGATGACTTTGCGAAATTCGAGATTGGATGTAAATTCAATCATCGTCAAATGCCTGGGTGGCGATCCCACTTGCCTTGAAACCAAGCTCTACGATCTCGTGATCTTCTCCCCGACTCCTCCGTATGTTTTCACCGGTGCTTGGCCGCCACCTCCCGATGGTCTGCAACGACTGGCCGGTGGATACACAGATCATTTCAAGTTTTACAACATGGCTGGCGGTCCCTGCGCGGACACGACCACCGAGATGAGCAGTTCTTGCCCCCTGCAAGCGATCGCCCGCATTCGACCTCTGTGCGGAGGCACGGCCGATGCGCCGACCTACAGCGTACCGGGCGGCGGCCCCTGCCTGATTCCGGTGACGGGTTTTGAAATCATCATCGGTATCGCCTCTTACTGGGATGGAAGCACCTTTTTCAATTTGGATTTGGAACAGGGAGATCAAAGGTCATTTGTTGTGAGCGCACGCACGTTTTTAAATTGATGGACGCACGAGAAGGTGAATTATGAGACAACAGCGAAAACCGATCATTGGACTGCTCAACAATAAAAGACGGCAGTTCAATTACGGCTTCTTGAATATCTTTGCTTCGATCTTGGTGATCCTTGTTATCAACACCATCTATCTTTATAAATTTTCAGAGACGACAGAGCTCTGCGTACACGGCGACGGCGTGGATTTCTCACGCCTCTCCGAACACTTCGGCTATCTGCTCAGTGGTTCCATCGTCGCGATTCTGCTCTCGGGAGGCATGTGTTTCGGTTTCGCCATTCTCCTGACTCACCGATTTTATGGTCCCATGGTGCCCATCCTTCGCCATCTGGAAGAGATGAAGAAAGGCAACTACACCAGCCGAATCCGTCTGCGCAAAAAAGATGAGCTGCATGACCTGAGCGAAAAACTGAACGACCTCACCGCCCACCTAGAGGGCACTTCGTCTGCTTCGGCGGCCCCCAAAAAATCAAATCCTGAAGATCCAACCTGAAAAATTTCATGACGGTGGTTTAAACATTTTAGCGACCTCTTTGATCACCATGCGTGCGGGAAACAAACCGGCAAAAAATCTTTGCTTATAAAGGCCTTTCGCTGCGGCCGCGACCGGCGCACCGCTCGCCAGCGCCTGCAAGGATGCGTGAACGACGTGGTCCGCCTGGTCCCGCTTGGTCAGCGCACTTTCGTAAGCTTTCGCTTTGGCATCAAATTCCGTTTCGGTGGGACCCGGAACCAAGGTTTGCACGAGCACGCCTTTTTCCTTCCACTCGCCATGCAATGCCTGACTGAAGCTTTGCACGAAGGCCTTGGTGGCGCCGTAGACCGCCATGTAAGGCACGGGCTGGTAACCGGCCGGTGAAGACACATTGACCACCACGCTGCTTGGGAATGAGGTGAGATCCGCCATGAAATGATGGCACATCGAAACCATCACTCCGGTGTTCAGACTCAACATTTCCTGATACACCTCGACCGGCGTGTTTTCGAAGCGACCCCAACGACCCACACCGGCATTGTTGCAAAGAAATCGGATGCGGATGCCGGCTTCTTGCAAAGATTTTTTTAATTCCGGCACGGCTTTTTTTTGGGTCAAGTCTATGGCCAATGCGAATGTGCGAATGGAAAACTTGGCATTCAAAGACGTCGCAAGCTCAGATAAAAGATCGCCTCGTCGCGCGACCAAAACCAGGTTCATCCCCGCCTGCGCCAACTGAATTGCATATTCTTTTCCGATTCCCGAGGAAGCACCGGTCACCAAAGCCCAATGGCCTTTCAGCTCGGATAATGAAACTTGAGATGGAGTGGCCGTTGTCATGATTTGAACCTTTCACCGAGACGCAATTCCGCCGCACGTTCGCGCCAACCCTTCTTCGATCTTAGACGTTATCGGCGACGATCTGGCGAAGTTTGCTCTCGACATCCAGACTTTCGAATTCTTTTTTTATTTTCGCGGCATTCTCTCTGTACTTGGGATTTTCAAGCAGCTCTTTGGTGGCGGCAATGATTTTTTCTTCCGACAAATCCCAAAAGCGCAACACTGTACCGACGCCCAGTTTTTGCAGATGCGCCATATTCAGCAGCTGGTCGTTATTGCCAACGATGCCGATGGTTGGAATGCCGTATTTCAAAGCCATGTGACTCATTGGCGAACCACCGTTGCAAATCATCAACGAGGCTCCCTGACAGGCTTCGTCCATGGGCAAATAATCGGTCAGATGAATATTGGGGTAAGCCACCATGTCCGTCCCCTTCCCGGCCAACGCCACGACCACTTCAACCTCCAATTTGGAGAGAGCCTTTAAGATGCCCGGTAATTGCTCGGCATTGCCCGAAGAACCCAGACTCAGAAAAATCTTTTTCCGATCCGTGCGGATCGACTTCCACCAGCTAGGCAACGCGGTCGGCATCGACCACAGCAAAGGCCCAATGAAGACCTCGTGATTGCTTTGCTTTTTCAAAGGAACCAAGCTTGGCGAATCACAATACACGGTCAGATCACCATCGGTGATGACCCGGCGGTAATCACGGATGGACAAATCTGCGGTCTTCAAAGATTTTCGCAGGATAAATGCCATCTTAAAAAAATTGACCTTCAATGCAAGATTTAGAAACGGATCGATCAGCAATTTCGCAAGCCCCAATCCCATCCGGCGCACGATCGAGGTCTCGGGAAGCGGAAAGCGCATGGCAATATTCGGACTCCAATAGGCGTTGGTGATATTGATGTATTTCACTTTCTTGATCCGGCAGCTCACCGACAGCGAATGGCGAAAATCGCCGATCACGAGATCGGGCTGGACTCGATTCAAGATATCAAGATCTTCACGCACGTGCTGTTCAAAGGTGACTTTGTCGTAGATGGGTTGTGCCTGGCCGACGATTTTGGAAAATTCTTTGGCATCAATGCAAGAAAGATTCAGGAAGGTCACGCCGGTCGCGGGAAGATATTTTTTAAAATCTGGATGGGTCGCCAAATAGATGTCGTATTTGGCGGTGTCTAAGCACTCGATCCATTTCAGCGGGCGAGAAAAATGCGCCATCGTGACCGCGTGGGAAAAGAACAGGACTTTCTTGCGTGCGTTCATCCGGCCTCCTTCCTTTAAATTATCTTTAAAGGGGTCAGCCGTAGATGCATAAATGTGACGAGAGAAAGTGAATTTCCTTCGCAATTTCTTATAGTTATATTAAGTCCATAAAAAGGCGAAAGCGCTTTTTGGCCAATGGCGGTGTCTCAGATTGAGACATTCTCATTACGCGGCAGTTTTATTCTTCCTGATTCGATCGCTGAAGCGGTATTCGGTGCCGCGACTTTGACCGACTTTTTGAATGCGGCCTTCCTCGAGAGCCTCGGCGATCAAGCGAAGCGCCGAGGATCTGGAAACACCAAGGGCCTTGGATATTTTTTCGGCCGAAAAAGTTTTACCGGCGAATTTTTCTCGAATCGTATTCCACTTGATATCCGTGGCTGACATTTTTTTTCCGCGCTGAATGATGACGACGATCGGTTGGTTCGATTGCAAAGAAAATTCGCTTTTTTTAAAATGCACGTAAAGCGGCCATTGATGTTCTTTGAACCAATCATCCAAACGATTCAGCAATTGCATCACCCGGGCGGGAGAGGTCGTTGGATTGAACCTTTCTTCAGGATAGACATACTTGAAAAGCGCCGCGAGATAATGGGGGCGGTAAAAATCCAAAGTGAGGGCTTCGAACAACGCCAGAAGGTGCGGCTTTTCGGACAGACTGGTGCCGTCGGCAGAAACCAGGTACGGATCAAAGGTCCGTTTCGTCTCTTGATTTGCACCGGCCAATAAAAGTCGAAATTG
Organism: uncultured Bdellovibrio sp.; assembly: GCA_966211795.1. Lineage (GTDB taxonomy): Bacteria > Bdellovibrionota > Bdellovibrionia > Bdellovibrionales > Bdellovibrionaceae > 21-14-0-10-47-8. Next base: position 57,842 of record CBIHNW010000014.1, read on the forward strand.
CCCGAGCGGCCGCAGGGCTTTTCCATAAAGTTGCCGTGCCCGTTGCCGGTAGGCTTCCGACGGCGTGCCCATGATCACTTTTCGAATCAGTTCTTCATTTTGCTCGAGAACTCCCCGGAACATATCAAATTCTCGGGCGGTATCCCAATAACACTTGATCATGCTTTGCTCGCGAAGAGCCTGCAGATGCTGCAAGTTTTCCGGCGTGGGCGATCGGTAGCATTGACAGATTGCGGTCCATTTCTCGACGAAAAAAAGGTAAATGCCCTTTTGTTCTTTCAACAAATTTGAGCTCTGCCGCAAACAGCTCAGTGCCTGCTCATAATTTTTCTGGAAGAAATGCAGCTGGGCCTGAAGCTCAAGCGAATTTCCAAGCAGCAATGTGTACTCGTTTTCCTGGCACTTGGCCTGAATGACTGCCAGCAAGTCATTTGCTTCTTGCCACCTGGACTGGCAGATCAGTGCCGCGGCCAAATTCACTTGTGCCACCAACTGCCGGTAGGGTTGCACTTGTGTCGAGGCGATAAATTCTTTCAGCAGCGGAATGGTCTTGGCGTAATTCCATTGTTTCACGTAGGCCAAGGCCTTCTGGAACAGGGCTTCTGGCTCCTTTTCACTGTTCACGGTTTCCAAAAGCTTGAGCGCTTCGTCTTCAGCGCCCAAATTGGAAAGGGCGTAGGCGTAGATCATTTTTTCCGAATCACGAGCTGGTTCGTCAAACGAGTTTTCCGGATAGACGAAGCGAAAGAGAACTTTGAGCGCGAAGATCGAATGCTGAACGCGCGAAGCAATCTGCGCCAGCTGTGGTGCGAACGCTCGTGGCACCTGGTGCGGGAAGATTTGGTCCAATTGCTGCTGGCACTGATCGTGTTGACCCGAGACCACGAGCTTTTCGAGCTCGCTCAGCCGAGTGTTCCAAAATAAGATTTCTGCATTCTGCTGATCGGACATCGATTCTTGATCGGCGAATCTTCCGCACTTCTCAATGCGAACCTCATGGCTCTGCCGATCAATAGCAAGCGCCCCTCCTGTCTCATTTTAAGACCCGTGTTTTTTCCTTCAGGGCTTCCCAAAATCATCCGAAATATAGACGTAAGGCTAGAATTTCTTTGGGGGAATCGTATCAGTCGAATGAGCAAAAGGGTGGCGCTGCTTTTATTGCTGGTCATGCCCGCACTGTTTCAGAACTGTGCGAAGACGACTTTTACGAACGTCGAAGGCGCCCTGCACTTGTCCGAAAGCTCATCGTCCAACACCGATGGAAATGGCACCGGCTACGGCGGCAAACTGACCGGCGAATTCTACCGCTTCACCCCCGACTTCACTTGCGAAGGCAAAGAATCACCGGTGTCTCGCATTGCCGCGACGGACTCGGACATCACCCTGACCGAAAACAAACAGCTCAAGTGCGGCGCAACCCAAACGTCGCTCACCGCTAACTTGGTCGATCGGTCGGTCTTTCAGAACGACATCGTGGGATATCTGGAAGGCATCTTTGAATCTGAGAAGGCCGCGCCAACATCGATCCCCGCAAACCTGGTCGAAGTCTGGTGCCGAGACACCGCCGATCGCAGCGGCATCGAAACCGTCACGCATTACGACCGCGAAAGCCAATTGGCCGTCACCCGAATCTATGCGGCGGGGCCTGCATCCAGCATCATGACGATTCCTGATTTCAATGTCTCGCGAGTGATCAGTTCGACCCAAGTGACCATGAAAGACGGAAAAGACTTTTCGCTGATCGTCTACCGCAACCGTCCGGCAAGCCAATTGGGTCTTTTCCAAGGCAGCCTTGAGACCGTCATCAACGGTCAGAAGATCGCCCGCGAAACGTCATGCCGCTTGGGTGGCAGCTTGGACGCCAAAGTTTGGCCGTCCCGCCAAGTCGTGGATTTGAATATTTCAAGTATCAAATTCTCGCCCGATCGACAAGCTTACGGTTACACATCCAGCAATGCATCGACCTCACCTGTCTTGTACGAGGGCGAAATGCAAAGCGGCCGACAGCAGAAGGTGACATCATCGGCACTGAGCAAAGGCGTCTTGGATTTTGACTTCACACCAGATTCTCGTTCATTTGTTTATTGGGCCGATCAACGTGTGGCTGGTATTGCGGAACTTTTTCATTCCCGACTGGATGGAACCAATTCATCGCAATTGAATGCGCTCCTCACTGACGAGCGCCAGGCCAGCGAATACAAACTGCAGTTTTCGGCGGACGGCTCGCGGGTGATCTATCAAGACGGTCACCAAGCGACTTTTGTCGACAATGAAATGAGCTTGAACTCGGTTCCGCTTTCGGGCGGCACTCCGATAACTCTCAGTCCCCCTTCTTCTGGCTCTGACGACAGCGTCCATGACTTTGCCGTCTCGAAAAAATCGAACAAGGTGGCGTTTTTGACCGGCGTCGGATTCAACCTGAAAGTCTACCTTTCAAACTTGGACGGCTCTCAGCTCACGCAAATTAAGATTCCCTATCCGGCCGGCCAGTGGTCCATCCCCTATGGATCAACTTTCTCTTTGCCAGAGCCAGGGAACTTTCTTTTTGTTCAATCCATGCGCTTGGATGGCAACTTGGATTTCCTTTCCACGGCAATTGCCATGGATGGATCCGCCATCATTTCTCTGCCCATCAACTGGGGATCCCAATTCACCGATTCAAGTGGCAACCTTGCATTGATTGCCGATCAGAAAGTCGCGAATTCTTATAAAATCATGGATCTGAAAACCGGCCACCTGTTGCCACTGCCGGCGATGCAGCCCCTGTCATTTTCAAAAGATGGCAGCCATTTGATCGGAACCGAAGTCGGTGCCGGTGGCCAAGCGCAAAACATTTCGATTTCCATTGTGGACGGACAGAAAACCGTGATCTGCCCACAGGCCTCCACGGCGGTTTCGAAGCTGCAGGAATTGGGCGGCGACCAATGGCTGCTGACGGCTTGGGATTCGGGCCAAGGCATTCTGAATGTTTACAGTCAGTCCAACGGCCAATGCCAATTGAAAAATTCACTGCCCCTGACAAAGCCGAAGCTGAAAGATGTCTATCTATCGCCAGATGGACAGAAGATCGTGGTTTCCGTTTCCGTGAACATCCAAGACATCGATCAGGACCAATTGCTGTTCATTCCCCTGAACGGAAAGCCTGCGCGACAAATCAATTCACCGATCTATTTTGGTGCGCACATTGGCAACGTTGAAATCTTACCGGATTCGAATTCGATTTTTTACACCGGCGATCAGCTGAATCCATCCGAAACTGGTGCCTTTGTTTGGAAAGCTCCCCTCGACTAACGAGCGCTTGCCACTGGCAATTGATTTCAATACCGTAAAAGCATGACATTCACATTTGACGAGCTTGATTCGGGTGATGTTTTTTATTTCGGCCTGAAGGTGTGCGCCTGCGCCGTCGCGCTTTGGTTTTTCGCGCACTTTTTCTCGACCCGACTTCCGGGTGCGTTGTCACTGGCTGCGGAGCTGGCGCAAGAACCGGAACAATCAACACCGCTTTCAGCCGCGCCTCCGTTCACGAAGGAAATCGGTTCGCACACCTATTCGATTCAGCCGCAGGCGGACTATAAAATTCGTGGCTTGGTGGTGGCGACTCACGATAGCTCGAGCTGGTTTGACATCTCCCACGCTCAGGCCGGAGACTTTTTCAACACCCACGATCTCTGCGTGATTTGGGGCGAAGACGCACGATCCTCATTCTTACCGGACATCGAATTCACGCATGGAGACTGGACCTGTTACTTTCGAACCAAAAGTGCCGGGGCCTGGAAAGCTTTTCGCAAAGACCAGCTTTCCAATAACCACATTCTTCCCGCTAGCCCTGATGTGCTGGATGTGATTCGATCCGCACAAATTGGTGACCAGATTGAAATCTCGGGTCAATTGGTGGACTATTCGACCGACGGAAATCCGATGCGAAAAACCAGTCTGACCCGCACTGATACCGAAAACGGAGCCTGTGAAATCATCTACGCGACACAGGCGCGTTTTCTGGCTCGCCCGCCACTGCTGTGGCGAGGACTTGAGAAGTTTTCAATTCTTTGCGCGATCGCCGGTGGCCTTCTCATGGCTTTTGCGATCGGCGTCTTACCCTATTTGCAAACGAAAAAATTCGAATGAGTTGAATTGCCGCGCCAATTACATTTGGCATTTGGTGACGGCGAGATTCAAGCGAATCGCATCGTCTTCACGACCACCCACATCGGCCGAGTCAATCATCATCATGGCATCGTCATTGAAAATGGTGCCGCCACCGCGAGCATTCGGTCCCAACAAGTGAATCACCGTGGTGAACTCTAAGACCGGCATGGCTTGGCAATGATTGCGCACCCGAAGCTTCAAAGGCTGAGAGACCAGAAAATTCGCCGTGCCTGCCGGCAACTGCGTCTGCAACTGGTTCGTGCCGATGGTAAAGTCACTCATGCTCGGAATTTTTCCCGTGGTGATGATGAAAGCACGGTTGCCGTTGATGATGTTGGCAAAGCCGCGGTAATCAATTTTGGAAACATCCAAGTTGTAGCCAGGCGCCAAATCCAGTGGAATTTGAAATCGGCAGTAACGTCGCAGTTGCGGCATCAGGTAACGGCCCGGTTGAATTTCCAGCATAAATTGATCGAACAAAAGTGAAATGGCCGTGCCGTCCGGCGAAACAACGGCGGAAACAGAGCCAGAAGGACACCCGTCGCCATCAATGATGGGTTGGCCGATCTTAAATGGCAGCTGTGCCTGTGCGGAAATCGAAAATACGAGAGCTAATAGCAAAGTTGTCAGAAGTGGTTTCATTTTGTCCCCCAAAGGATCGGTTTTGGTTCCCTGAGACCTTGCATTCCAAGAACGGTGCCAAACGCGTGCGATCCGTCCCAGTTTCGTTTGCGACGATCGAAAACTCAATTTTTCTTGGCATTTTCAATAAAATAAAATCAAACGTTTCCCCGCGAATTTGCCACTTCGCAAAGACGAAGAAAGATTCTTTCATTTAAATAATCTTTCGTTTAATTTCACGGCATGAAAACTTCAAGCCGTGACCTCGTTGCCGTGATCCATGCGCTCGCCCAAGTTCGCACCCTGGATGAGATCATGAAAATCGTTCGTCGTGCTGCTCGCGATCTCAGCGGCGCGGATGGTGCCACCTTTGTTCTTCGCGACAATGGTTTTTGTTACTATGCTGACGAAGATGCGATTGGCCCGCTGTGGAAGGGAAAGCGCTTTCCCCTCACCTCTTGCATCAGTGGTTGGTCGATGCTGAACAAGCAACCCGTCGCGATCCCAGATATTTATCAAGACTCGCGCATTCCGATCGATGCCTACCGTCCCACCTTTGTAAAAAGCTTAGTGATGGTTCCCATTCATCAAAGTGCACCGGTCGGCGCGATTGGCACTTATTGGGCTGACGAGCACCAAGCCGAACCCGAACAAATATCGCTGCTGCAGGCATTAGCCGACACGACGGCGGTCGCCATCGAGAACGTCAATCTTTTCAATTCCCTGAATCAGCAAATTGCGGATTTGGCCGAAGCCAATCAAGCCAAGGATCGTTTCTTGATGATGGTTTCGCACGAGCTGCGAACTCCGCTCAACGCCATCGAAGGGTGGGCCGAGCTTCTTTGCGGGCACAGTTTATCAGCGCAAGAAACCGAGCAGGGGCTGAAGACCATCCTTCGCAATGCCAAGTCGCAAAAAAGAATCGTCGAAGACTTGATGGACACTTCGACGATCATTTTAAATCGCATCACCTTCGAGAAAAAACCGATCGATGTGATTTCAATTTTGGAAAATGCGGTGAACACGGTTCGCTTTAATTCGGCACCAAAGCATTTGCACATTGAATGGGACAACCAATTTGAAAATGCGTGGATCGTTGGCGATCCCGAGCGCCTGAATCAGGCTTTCACCAACATTCTGGCCAATGCTGCCAAGTTCACCCCCGAGAATGGCAAGATCACGATTCGCGCCGAACCCGAAGGACCGGCGATTCGCATTTCGATCACCGACAATGGCGAAGGCATCCCGCCAGAATTTCTGCCATTTGTTTTTGATCGCTTTCGCCAAGCGGATGGATCACTGACCCGCAAACACGGTGGTTTGGGTCTGGGGCTCGCCATCGTTCAACATATTGTCCAGGCTTTCAATGGCGAGATCGAAGCAAAATCGCCAGGCCCGGGTCAAGGTTCGACATTCACCCTGCGCTTTCCGCTTTATCATCACCCGCTCATCTCCGGCGGTTTAGCCGTGGATTGGGCGCAGGCGCAGTAAGATCCTTGGCGCTGCAAAAACAAAAAGACCAGCTGGAAAAGCTGGTCTTTGCAAACAACACAAACTGAAAAAGAATTCTTATTGGCAAGTCACCGAGTGATTGGTGTTGATTTCATACAAAGTGTAACCGCGGCAGTTCGCACCGTTGCACCAAACCATTTGTGACCAGTAGCCTGATTGGTAGAGGTAAGAACCAAAACACTGTTGCCCAACCAATCCGTTATTCACCATTGAACAGTAAGATGTGTTCGGCATCATCTGACCGTTGCTGCTGTAGCAGACGCCGTTGTTCAAATAATAACCGTTATTTGCGGTCGTGCAGTAAGACGTGTTCGGCATCATCTGACCGGTGCTGCTGTAACAGACGCCGTTGTTCAGATAATAACCGTTATTTGCGGTCGTACAGTAAGACGTGTTCGGCATGATTTGACCCGTGCTGCTGTAGCAAGCGCCGTTATTCATGTAATAACCGTTATTCGCCGTCGTACAGTAGGTCGTGTTCGGCATCATCTGTCCGGTATTGCTGTAACAGACACCGTTATTCATGTAATAACTTTGCGGGGTCTGCGCGATGTTGCTGTCGTCTGTTTTTTTGTTACAGGCGACCAGTGCCACCACCGTCACGGCAATGTAGCAAGAGGACTTAATGAGAGATTTGAGATTCCAGCTTTGTGTTTTCATATACCAATGCCAAGAGCAACGCGCGCGCCAGGAAACCACCCCTTCAGTTCATATCCTAAGTTATTGTATATACTTGTCTATTTTGACTCAACCGAAGCGCTGAATATCGACCTCACTGTCGAATCCATCCTCACAGTAACAAAAATTGTCGTGCACTTCTTTCATTTCGGCCCGAAGACTTATCGACTTGGTTGAGTTCTATTCGCTTTCTTTGGGACCTCTCCGTGAGGGCCTACACCCAATGCAAGACGGCGACAAAGCCGGTGTCACAAAGACCTCGATTTCAAGAGGACTTCACGCCAAAGCATAGGATGTGCCGAGCCCAAGTGGTCGCTGTATGCACCTTGTCCACAAATCTTTTTTAAAATCTTTAATGTTTATCAAATGCGAAGAGAAATTCAGAAGCTAGCGACAAGAACAAAGATCAAGGCGGAAAAATCAGAAATTCCAGCCCTTGACGAAGTTTTTTTTTATTGGTTTCTAGCGCGCGAACCTGAATCCAACAACCACCCAAGGAGACAAGATGACAAAATTAACGAGCGCAGTTTTGCTGCTGTCGGCGTTTTGCCTGACGACGGCCTGCAAGTACTCGGATGAGAATCCGCAGAACACCGTCGGCAGCGCCGCCAAAGCATTGCAAGCGCAAGACAATCAGAAATTTCTCAGCCTGCTGACCGGAGCGGCGAAAGCGCAGTACCAAAACCCTGCCGCCATCCAAGATCTGCAGCAGTACATCAGCCAGTTTGGAAAGCTTTCGGTTGGATCCGAAAAGCTGATCAACGAAACTGTTGTTTCAACGGATAAAACATATCGAACCTACGCTCTCGAGGTGGTGAAACGCGATCAACACGTTTTGAATGTCGAAGTGAAATGCCAGCTGAACTATGGTTCATCAACGGCTTCATACGACGGCTTGCTTCGCCAGCGCCTGGTGCGCGATCGCGAAGAGCGTCCCCATCACCCAGTTCCGGATGTTGACAACTCGTCAAACTCTGGCGGTGGCGGAGGAGGCGGCGGCTTCGAGGATCGTCCCGAACGTCCACATCACCCGGTACCAGATCCGGTGTATGAGCCGTCTCAACCATCCATTCCAGATCGCCCGCATCACCCGGTACCAGATCCAGTTTATGAACCGTCTCAACCATCGATTCCGGATCGTCCGCACCATCCCGTACCGGATCCCGTTTATGAACCATCTCCACGACCGGATCGTCCTGACGATGGCTACAACCATGACTATGATCACAATCATCCCGGCTATCCTGGCTACCCAAATGATCCATACAACGACGGGCATGATGGACATGATTATCCGCCATCACATCCAACGCCGCCAGCTCAGCCAAATCTTTCTTGGCACCAGGCTTGCCGAATCACTTCGATTCAAAAGTAATCGGAACTTAAGTTAGAAAATAAAAAAGCCCCGCTGATTTTCAGTGGGGCTTTTTTTTAAATTCGGATCAGCCGTCTCGATTGTTACGGAACCGTAACCGTCGCTTGATCGGACAATCGCGGTGAGGTTTTGCGAATCTCTGGCGAAGCATAGGACACCCGAACGGTGTAAGTGCCCGCGGCCAAGTCCTTTCGGTCCACCACCGTTTTATTTTTCAATGCGGCCAATTCAGACTCGGTGCCATTTGATTTTTGAAACCAGCTGACATTCAAGCCTTGCAGCTTCAAGGTCTGAACTTCCACTTGTTGCGCCGACACTTGCACTTGATCGATCAAACGCGTGCGATTCAAGAACTGCAGCCACATATTCTCTTCGTCAATCGCGCAGAAAAACTCGTACAACATATCGCGCATGATGCACTGTTGATGAGTGGGTCGATAAGACAAAGTCCCATTTTCATCATAAGTCATAAAGGCCCCGACACCACCCGAGAAATCATAATCGGCTTCGTAGGCATAGAGGTCAGCGAAAGCCAGAACATTGTCTCCGTCATGAACCTTCTCCGCAATCTCCAGTGTGTGAGAGCCCGGCGATAAATCCTGCACCAATTTCGTGGTGAAGAAACTGCGGTCATTGGTGCCGTGACCTTGGATCACCAGGGGCTGACCATCCAGCAATATCTCGACATCTTCCAGAGTTTCCCAACCGACCGAGCTCAGCTGAACTTCGAACCAAAATGGACCTTTGTTGTTAGGCGCCGGAAAGTTGAATTTCTGCACGACCGGACCCTTGGAAAGATTTTGCCAAACATAGGCTCCCCCTAAAAGGCGCATGTCATTGACGACTTTAGCTTGCGGACTTTTCATCCACTGCGTCCAAGACACATTGGGTGTGCGTGAGTTGTTGACTCCAGTATAAACCGTGCCCCCATCGTACTCTTCGCCGACATTTCCAAAATTATGTCCCAGCTCGTGTCGAAGCACGATCTTCCCGCTAGCCACTGACCGGGTCGTGATGGCGTAGCGCCCGCCCAAGCCGCCGTAAAAATCATCGTTCGCGATCACGATCGGGTAATCAGTTTTCGGTGCCAAGGCGACCGCGCGATCGATGGCCGACGTATTGCCTGGCATGATGGCCCGTTTGCTTCCTGCCGGTGATCGATACAATCCAAAGGCCGTGTCTTTTTGCTTGAGATCGGAAATCCCGCTTTCAGTAGACGGCACAAACACCGCGTAGACATTGAAAAGGGGGGTGTAACTTTGGAAAGTTTTTCCATGAAACAGATCATCCACCAGTCTCGCGATATCGGCGAAAAACTTTTCTTTCTCGGCCGCCGTGTAACCATCGCCCACAAAGGTCAGGCAGATTCTGTTCTGCGCAGGCCCCTGCTCGACGATGGTGCGCACTTCGGTGGATCCTGAAAAAGATTCCTGCATCGGCGTGATGGCCAAGTGGGCATAGGCTTCAGGAAGTTCCGCCGCCGGCCACTCAATCTCCTCGTAAACCTCTTCGGATGGAGCCCCTTGCTCGGATAGGAACTGCGGCCCCGACTTTAAAATGCGTGGCACTAGAGACGGACTGGGCGCGATCTGGGTCACTCCCACTGGCGTGATCTCTTCGCCTTTTCGCACGCGTTTCAAAATCCAAGAAGCCTGGGCGTTTGAAAGCACCAGCATTGCTAAAACAGAACCAAGAATGATTGATTTCATGATGTCCCCCCAAGCCTGTCAGCAGACCTCAGGGTTTTTCGGGGGTCAAGTTGCGGGCCCGGCGATCAAGGTGTGTCGCTGCGGCAAAGAATGCAGTGAGCCGCAGTCCATCTTAAAAAAATGTTAATATCTGCTTGCATCTTTGAGAACCCTCGGGGTACTCGATAAGGGTTCTGTTCGTCGAATATAAGCTGGAAATAGGGTCCAGCGTTTCTACCGGGCGCCGTAAATGCCTGACTATTTGGGGGATTCTCATGAAGTTAACCGTACTGTTCACGGTGCTCTTTTCCACACTCGTCGCTTATGCCGACGCTGACTGCAACACTGCCTATCCAACGGGACCAAATGCGACGATGACTCCAGGGGATGTCTGTCATCAAGCTGATTCCTATCGATACGATGAGCGCATTGCTTATTGCTCTCGCAGCGTTTCGACTCAGACCAAGCAAAGCATCATTCGCCAATACGATGCCCAGTTGGGTTATAAAATCGAGTCCATGCCACGGGGAAAGTTCAAGATCGATCATTACATTCCACTTTGCATGGGTGGCAGCAATGAACGCATCAATCTGTGGCCACAGCACGAAAGCGTTTATAAAATCACCGATCCATTGGAACAAAAACTTTGCGAAAAAATGTCTCAGGGAAAAATCCTGCAGGCCGAAGCGATTGATCTGATTCGCCAAGCGAAGAATCATCTCGACCAAGCTCCCGGCATTCTTCAACGAGTGACCGCTCTTTAATCCAAGCGCGCCTGTTATCAAATGCAAAAAAGAAGCGTTCGAGTCGATCGCTTCTTGGACCACTCATCCCATTTCTTTTTCAGATTATAAAGTGCCAGAGGGCCGAGCTTTGGCCCATTTGATCCAGAGGTCGCGTTTCTCGCTGACCGCCATGCCAGTTTTGCCAAGCGTGGACTGCGTGAGCTTTTCCAATGCGGCAACGGCCGTTGCTTGAATTTTCGGATCAGATTCTTTCAAGGATTTAACGAACAGCGCGGTCTCGTGAGCTTCTGGTTTGTTGGCCAGATAGCCCAGCATTTGTCCGCGAATCCAAAGGCTTTGTTTGCGGCGAAAATTAATTGGCGCGCTCATTTGTTCCCAGAAAAGATCTCGCGTCTGATTGCTCAGTTGCGGACCCAGCACTTGCACGGCAGCGGAACGAACCACCAAAGCCTTATCCTTCAAAAGAGTTTTCGCGGCCGATTGGGCTCGCTGGGGATGATACTTGTCCAGGGATAACAAAGCGGCGTTTCTCATGAACCATTCCGGCGAATTCAATGCCGCTTCCAGCTCGGGCAAGACCTGCTCGGGCTTCAGCGATGAGGCCAAGGTCAGCGCTCGCCAACGGGTTTGCATGCTTTGATCGGCGGCGCGCGAGATGCGGATCAGCTCTGGATAAAGAGTGTCGGCTTTTCCCTGCGCCACTTGCTGCAAATTGTTTTCAGGCAGCGACAAGACATCGTAGGCTTCCTGCAAAGACTGGGTCGCTTTCGGCGGCAGCGCCGCTTGGGCCGAAAGGCCCGCCCAAAAAACGGCCGTCACAACAGCTGTTTTCACCATCTTTTAGGACTCCCCTTTTTTAACGAAGTTTTCGAAATCTCCCATCAGCTTCTTATCTTCACTGCTGACAGAACTCAAGGCTGCCGCTTCTTGCAAAAGCTTGTTTTCATCGACACCGGAACCCAGAGCCGCTTCAGCGCCGACTTCGGGACCGTCATTTTTAATTCCGGCGGCTTCCGCCATCATTTTATCCATGTCCATTTGGCCCAAATCCACGGCCGCTTTGTCTTCGGCGGCAGCCGCCGGTGGCGGTGCGGCTTGCGCTGCGACCTCAGGCCCATCGGTGGTCTTTTGCTTCTCCACGGCCGCGGCGAATTCCGCCATCAAGTCATCATCGATCGTGATTTCCGGAGCGGCCGGTGCGGCAACCACTTCAGGCTCGACCGCAGAGGCCGTGGCTTTACCCACGATTGCGGGTTCTTCAACCGCTTTTGCAGGAGTTGGCTCAGGAGCCGCAACTGGGACCTCGATGGCAGGAGGATTCTCAGGGGCCGGGGCCGGGGCCGCCGCCGTTGCGCCTGCGCCGCCTTTGAGACCTTCCAGTTCTTTCTGCAGCTTTACATTTTGCTCTTTATAGAAAGATAGATCGGCGATGTCTTCACTGATGATTTCGTATTCCGAAAGCTTCGCCTGCAGTTCACGAATTTTTTCATCCAGCGCGGTCTTCTCTTCGCTCGACATGCCGGGTGCCGCCGCCGGCGTATTGGCGCTGGCCGCCTTCATCTCATCAATTTGTTTTTTCTTTGCTTCGAGATCTGTTTTCAAATTGGTGATTTCGACCAACAATCGCTGGCCGTCTTCACCACCGCCCGCCGCCGTCGCACCGCCGGCCGCCGGAAGATGGCCGGCCTTTTCCAGAATCTGCTGCAGCATCGTTTCCAGATTTCCCATGTCTAAAGAAGAGCCAACCCCGGGTGAATCTTTTGAAAGAAGAAAACTGCGAATCGCCAGAAAAATCACGGCCAGTAGCGTGAGCCCGAATAGAGCCTCGATCACAGTGGCGTTATGACTGATCAGAAAATGAAGAAAGCGATCCAAGCTCATTCATTTCATTGTGCGGTAGTGTTCGCAGTGGGTCAAGTCTGGCTGATCGGTCAGGACACTGGACCTACATCCAACTGAAGGTTAATCTTTGATTCACCTATGACAACTCTTGATCTGATCATCAAAAATGCGAATGTTCTTTTGACCGAAGATGCGAAACCGGTTCGCAAAGGCGACACCAAAACCCATTCCATCCGTGAAGTGCAAACACACGTCGGAGTGAAAGACGGAAAGATCCGCTACATCGGCAACGACAACGCTCCGGCCGTGCAAATCATCGACGCCAAGGGCCTGCACCTGCTTCCGGGCGTGATCGACAGTCAGGTTCACATGCGTGAACCCGGCATGATCCACAAAGAGGACCTTGGCACCGGCACCCAAGCTGCCGCCTTGGGTGGCGTGACCTCGGTGTTTGAAATGCCAAACACCAATCCGCCCACGACCACGGCCGAGATGCACGCGGATAAAATGCGAAGGGCGAGCGAAAAAGCGTGGGTGAATTACGCTTTCTACGTTGGTGCCTCGCACGACAATGTCGAGACTTTGGCAGAGCTTGAGAAACTGCCAAGCTGCCCGGGCATCAAAATTTTCATGGGAAGCTCGACCGGCTCATTGTTGGTCGAAGATGATCCAACACTGGAGCGAATTTTTCGCACTGGCTTTCGCCGCCTGATCTTTCATGCCGAAGACGAAGAGCGTCTGCGCGAACGGAAACACATCGCACTGGACAGCAAAGACGTGCGCAACCACCCGGTCTGGCGCGATGAAGAAACCGCCCTGCGGGCCACGCAACGCCTGATTCATCTTTGCGAGAAGACAGAACGCGCGACGCACATCCTGCACGTGACCACGGCCGAAGAGATGGAGCTTCTGAGAAAAACGAAAGCGCAGAAAACCAATGCGGCAAGCCGTCTGATCAGCGTCGAGGTCTTGCCTCAGCACCTCACCCTGGCGGCTCCCGAATGCTATGAGCGCCTAGGAACTTTGGCGCAGCAGAACCCACCCATCCGTGATCTACGCCATCAAGAGGCGCTGTGGAAAGCGGTGCTCGACGGTACGGTCGATGTCTTGGGTTCGGATCACGCTCCGCACACGTTGGAAGAAAAAAAGCGCGAATACCCGGCCTCACCTTCAGGCGTGCCTGGTGTGCAGACAATTGTTCCCATCATGCTTCATCATGTGAATCAGGGCCGATTGCCGCTCACCCGTTTTGTCGAGCTGATGTGCGAAGCTCCGCGCCGGCTTTTTGGCTGCAACACCAAAGGTCGTATCGCGCTGGGGCTCGATGCGGATTTCACTTTGGTCGACATGAAAAAAACGCGAACCATCGAAAACAAATGGATCGTCAGTCGCTGCGGATGGACTCCGTTTGACGGCATGAAGACGACTGGATGGCCGGTGGCGACTTTCATTGCTGGGGCGCCCGTCATGCAAGATCATCGCTTGGTGGGAACCGCCAAAGGCCGCCCGGTGGAGTTTCAATTTTGAAGCCCCCGTCTCAGATGCGCGCCAACTTTCTGTCATTCTTCTTTGGCGGCTTGTTGCCGGTCATCGCCTTCAGTTTGATCGAAGACTCTTACGGACCCGTTTGGGGCACCATCGCCGGCATGGCGTTCGGTGTGGGCGAAATCATCTTCGAAAAAATTCGCTACAAAAAAGTCTCGGCGATCACCTGGATTGGAAATCTGATGATTCTGATCCTGGGCGCGATTTCGATCGTCTCGCAAAACGGGATTTGGTTTAAACTGCAGCCTGCATTGTTCGAGGCCTTTTTCTCGGCCCTGCTTTGGGGCTCATTGATCATGAAGAAGCCTTTATTGATCGCCATGGCCGAAAAGCAAGGAACGCAAATTCCCGATCAAGCTAAGCCCTTGATGAAAGGCATGACTTTCCGCTTGGGACTTTTCTTCGCGATTCACGCGGTGATCGCCACTTGGGCGGCCTATTCATGGACCACGGCTCAATGGGCCTGGCTCAAGGGCGCGGGCTTGATGATCACGTTCGCAATCTACCTGGGCCTGGAATACCTGATGATCCGCATGCAAGCGCGAGGTCGCAAATAATAAAAGGAGAACCCTGCTCATGATCCGCAAACTCTTAGCAGCTTCGTTTCTTTTTTCTCTGCCCCTGAATTCTTTCGCGAGCACTTGGGTGCAAACCGGTTCTTATCGCTTCGGGGTGCTCGACAGTTTGCAAAGATCCCAAGGAATCACCCATGATCAAGATGGAAATATTTGGTTTTCCGCCAATCAAAGCTTGATCCGCACATCGACGTGGAACGGAACGGTCACTCAATCCAACATGAATCCCTTTTCACCCGAGCTCAAAGCTGCCGGCGCCAACCACATTGGCGACATTGATTTCGCAAATGGCTCGATCTACGCGCCGATCGAAGATGGTTCAAAATATCAACATCCCTTTGTCGGTGTGTTTGATGCAAAAACCCTGCAGCTAAAACAGACTCTTGCTCTTCCCTTGGCTCTGCAACCCGACGGCGTCCCGTGGGTCACGGTGGATGCCGCCGGCGGACGTCTGATCACCTCACAATACAGCAATACCACCGCGATCAATATTTACGATTTACAAACGGCCCAGGCGCTTCAGCAGATTCCGATGTCGATGAAATTAGATTCCATTCAGGGCGGCAAATACTGGAACCAACACCTCTACATGACCGCCAACGATCCCGACGGTGGTTTCGCCCTCTACGATCTGAATTTGACAAGCAGCGAGGTGCAAAAAATCATTCACCTGAATTCTGAAATCACCGAGGTCGAGGGCCTGACCTTCCTAACCACAGCACCGGTGGTCCGCGGTGAAGATTCGCAGATTTCAGATTTCTACATTCTCGGTCTCACCGGCCAGAACCTCAACCGAAGGCTCAATCTCTACCACTGGCAAAAAACGAATTAGCAACTTTTTATCTTCGTCACAGCATTGAGGATTGTAAACGCAGTCGCGTCCGTCCTTGAGAGCGCTGCCTTTTGGTCAAACCGGAAGTTTGCCTTCCGCGAAAACGTGGCCAAAAAGAATTCATTAAGAGAGGGCTAACTCGCGCGTGCGACAAAGAGAGGTCTTTGAAGTGAAATCCAATATGTTGGATTTTTGACCAACATATTGGATTTCACTTGAAGGTGACACTCGAGCTATTTGGAATAAGCTCCACACAGCGATGTTTCGTCTTTGATGGCAACGTTTGCCGCGAGGTCTTTCGCATGACGCCAGTCCCACGCTCTCCCGAAGGATGCTTGAGTCGGCGAATAAAAAAAACCCGAGGTCTTGCGACCCCGGGTCTTTCGAGAGCTTCATCCCAACTTGTGGTTTGAATTTGATTTTGATTTCTAACTTTTCGAGACTAGTTGCAACGTTTCCAAGACAAGTGATAGATCAGACCAGAGCTCACGTCGACAGAGTCAACGGTGCCGATGGTTTGTTCCATGCGTGCATTTGATTGCGCCATCATTGAAGAGTTGATGCGCAAGTTCACTTCCGCACCGCAACCTGACCAAACCAAAGTGGATGCAATCAGATCATCCGTCACAGTGTAAGAGTCATTGCTTGGACCCGTGAAGATGCGAGAGACTTTAGGTCCACGTGCACCCGCCCAGAAATACTCGACGTCAAATTGATTTTTTCCGCCGGCAGGAACAGCCGAGTAACCGCGATAGTCAACTTTCACGACCGCGACGGAATATCCTTGTGGAACTCGGACAGGAACCGCCAAGTTACAAGATTTACGATCGATGCGTCGACCTGTTGAACCACCCGCTTCCGCGATGTATTGGTCAAACAAAACGCTCAATTCGTTGTTGTCTGGAGACAGAATCGCGCTTGCGGATCCGCCCGGACATCCGTTACCACCATAGCTTGGTTGTCCCAGCTGCAGGCTTTGCGCCATTGCGGCTGAAGAAACAATCAATCCTACAACAACTCCGATAACCTTAGACCATGACATAAACTTCCCCCTTATTGGTGATGATTGAGTGCGTTTATCACTCGGTTACAAAGCTCTAATAGCAAGAGCTTTGCCAAGCATTCAGGGCCACAATGCACCTCATTCACAACGAATTGCGCAAAAAGAAAAACCCCACTTTTTCAGAGTGAGGTTTCGCTTTTTTGTTTTCAATTTTTATTTTGAAATCAACAAATTGAAGTTAGTGACACCAAGGCAGAGAAGGCATGATTGAGCAGTAAGCTTGGCAAGTCGCCGCATCACCAATTGGGCATGCTTGACCGCCGCCGCCTCCGCCACCACTGCCATCATCGCCACCATTGTCTCCGCCGCCACCACCAGATGATGGTTGTCCAACGTAGATTTTATAGCTTGTTGATGTGTTGCCGGCTGCGTCTTTCACCGTCACTTGCGTTTCGCCCGCAGCCACCGCTGTCAGCAAACCGTTCGCCGTGATTGTTGCCGCTGCAGGATTTGAGCTTGTGAACTCGGTCGCGCCGTGACCGTAAACAGCTTCAAACTGTTGCGTCTTTCCAATATCCACCGTTGCGGCAAATGGAGAGATGAACATTTTTTGGCTCTTCACCATATCGATCGCACCAAATGCATCCACGCGGCAATCACAAGCAGTCTCGATTGAAACTTTGCTTCCGGTTGCTTGCAGCAATGATTTGATCTGCGTTGGCGTCAGAGATCGGTCTTGTGATTTGATCAAACCAACAACACCCGCCACCAGCGGAGTCGCCATCGATGTTCCAGACAAGTTCTTATACTGATTGCCCGGCAAAGTACTCATGATGTCCGCACCCGGAGAAGCCAATGCCACTTTTCCGCGTCCATAGTTCGACCATGATGGCTTACTGTCATTCGTGTCGCTGGCCGCGATCGCGATGACGTTCGAGTAAGGAGCGTTCGCAGGCTGAACGTTGACGGTGTCATTGCTGTTGCCGTCATTCGCCGCCGCCACCACGAAAGGAATTCCCGCCGCTTCGGCGCGTCCGATTGCATCCAAGATGGGTTGGATCTGACTCTCTTGACCAGCAGGAACAGTCATGCCCCAGCTAGCTGAAATCACATCCACTTTTTTCTCGATTGCATAGTCGATTGATTTTGCACCGTTGTACAAATCACCGCTGCCGTTTTTATCCAAGAATCGGATCGGCATGATGGAAATATTCGGTGCCATACCAACAGTTCCGCCATCGATCAAACCCGTCGCGCCGATGATTCCCGCACAATGAGTTCCGTGACCAGGATTGGCCGAGCTGGTTTCATCCATTGGATCCGCGTCGTTGCCGGCAAAGTCATAGCCCGCAATCACGTTCGGTGCCAAACTTTGGTGTTTCGCATCGGTGCCCGTGTCGATCACCGCTACGACAACATCGTGCGAGCCCTTGTTACCGGCACGCTCCCAAGCTTTTTGCGCTTGAACTTTGTCCACTGCCCACTGTGGCTTCAGTGTTTTATCCTTGCTCTCGATCGGATCGAACATGTGAATGCGAATGTTCGGTACAACGTATTCAACGTTCGGGTCCGTCAATAGATTGACGAGACCGTTCACTCGCGTTGCGTTCGGAATATTGACTTTCATCAACTGTCCCGAAGTATGAACATCCATGATCTGCATGCTGCGGTTCGATGCGAATCCTTGAACTGAATAAGGATTCCGGTACTTCACGACATACTCGGCTGCAAAACTTGGCAGCGCGAAAGCCGTGATGGCCAATAGGCCGATGGTTTTTTTCATATAATTCCCCCTCCGTGGTTCATTAAGTGTTGGTAAAATTCTAGGCAGAGTCATTTTGAACTGGTTACTAAAAAGACGCACTTGACCCGAGTGGTCGTAAGATTTCTGCTGAAAAAGTTGGCGCGAGTTCAGCGCACTCTTATTTCATGAATAATATTTGCTTCTATCTGAACGATTATAGAAAATTGGTTTCCATGACGTTCACACAAGTTTTCATTCTCTCATTAATAGAAGGATTGACTGAATTTCTTCCGATCTCATCGACAGGCCACCTGATCACGGCGTCGGCGATGATGGGCATCAGCGAAGATCAGTTCATCAAAAGCTTTAATATCATCATACAGTTTGGCGCGATTCTTTCCGTGCTGGTTCTTTACTGGCGCCGGTTTCTGCCGAATCTCGAATTTTACAAGAAGCTGTTCATCGCTTTCTTGCCGGCGGCCGTGATTGGCTTGGCCGTGAAAAGCAAAATCGACCTGATTTTGGGAAGCGTGCAGATTGTGGCCTGGGCTTTGGTCCTGGGTGGTGTGGTTTTGATCCTGACAGAACGTTACTTTAAAGATCATCCGGGGAGCCTCAACGTCGAAAAGATGACCTGGAAGGATTGTCTAAAGCTTGGCTTTCTACAGTGTTTCGCCTTCATCCCGGGGGTTTCGCGATCCGGAGCGACGATTGTGGGTGGTCTTTACCTCGGTATGTCCCGCAAAGAAGCCGCCGAATTTTCATTCTTCCTGGCGGTTCCGACTTTGGCGGGAGCGACCCTGATCAAAACTTTGGGGCTGATCAAAACCATCGACTCGAGCCAGATCTCTTGGCTGTTGCTCGGGATGGCTCTGTCTTTCGTCTTTGCGTTGATCGCGATTCGATTTTTCATTCAAATTGTCAGTCGTTTTGGATTTAAGCACTTTGGTTTCTACCGCATTGCTTTGGGGTTGGTGCTTCTGTTTTTGATTCACCGAGGAATGATATGAATAGCGAACGATGGTTGGCCAGCGAGCTGAACGAATGGATGACGGCCAATCTTTTTCTGATGCCGAATTGGAAATGGATTGCGCTCGCGATCGCGCTGGCCGCCGGATTGATTCTCAAATCTTTGCTGAAGAAGTTTTTCCGCAAGATTAAAAACGCACCCTGGGCCAGATCCCATGCGGTCGGATTTCTTCTGCATTTCATCGAGACTGCGGTTGAAAATCCTTTGGCCTGGATCGTCACCTGCCTTTTCTGGCACGCCACTTTGGACAGCTTGAGCTTGGCACCAGGTCTGGATAAATATCTGAAGATTTTGGTTCAGCTGGTCTTGTCATTGAACCTGATCTTTCTGGTGTACCGAGCCGTAGAAGCTTTCGGCGCCGTTTTGATGCAGTACACTCTGAAAGCCAACAATCCGCTGGATGACCAGCTGGCCCCGATGGCCACCAAGGTGTTGAAAGTTTTTGTGGTGATCTTTGGTGTCTTGATCGCATTGCAAAATTTCGGCTTGAATGTCATGTCGGTCTTGGCGGGTCTCGGGCTGGGAGGTTTGGCCTTGGCCTTGGCAGCACAAGACACGGCCGCAAATTTATTTGGCTCCATCACGATCGTCGCCGATCGTCCCTTTCAAATTGGTGATTGGATCAAAGTGGGCGAGACCGAAGGCAACGTGGAAGACATCGGCTTTCGCTCGACGCGCATTCGCACTTTCTACAACAGCATCATCACCATTCCCAACTCGACGATGGCGAAGGAAAAAATCGACAACATGAGCTCACGCGAAAGCGCGCGCATCCGACACACCATCGGCCTGACCTATGACACAAAAGTGGATCAGCTGAAGGCCTACATGCAATCGCTGACTGATTATTTGAATTCCCATCCCGACATCCTGAAAGAAGGCATGGTGGTGAAATTCGTCAACATGGGTGATTTCAGTCTGCAAATCTATGTGCAATTTTACATTCAAGCTTCGGCCATGCCTCGTGAAAGAGACATCCAAGAGGACTTTTTGTTTTTCGCCATGGAAATTGCAGAGGGAATGAAACTGGATTTTGCATTTCCAACCGCAACCCATTACGTGAAACCATTGCTGGGACCAACGCAGACCATGACTTCAGCGCCCCCGGCCGACCGACCTTCAATGTAAATGGAACACAGGATTGCTTCACATTCTTTCGCGGGACGAGGTTTTTGGTGAAATATGTTTTGATCACCGGCGCCTCGAGCGGAATCGGATTTGAGCTGGCCAAAGTCTTCGCCAAACACGGCCATCATTTGATTTTGACCGCCCGTTCGGAAGACAAACTTTTGGAACTGCAAAAACAAGTCATGACCGATTTTCAGATTAAAGCCCAAGTGATCGTCGAAGATTTATCGAAGCCCCTGGGTGCACAGAATCTTTTTAACGAGGTGAATGAGCGCGAGCTCTCGGTTGAGATCCTGGTTAACAATGCGGGCTTTGGCAGCCATGGTCTTTTCCAAGATTCGGATCTCAAACGCCAAAAAGAAATGATTCAGCTGAATATCACAACACTGATGGAACTGACGCATTTGTTTTTGCCCGCAATGCTGAAATCGAGATCGGGAAAAATCATGAATCTAGCATCGACCGCGTCGTTTGTTCCGGGGCCCTTCATGTCGGTCTATTATGCCAGCAAAGCCTTCGTTCTGTCTTTTAGCGAAGGTCTATCCGAAGAACTCAGGGGCAGCGGAGTCTCGGTCACCGCCGTGTGCCCCGGAATTACCGACAGCGGATTTCAAACCGTCGCCAATATTCAAAATGTCCCAATTCTCAAGTCAGCGCCTTCAGCTTCAAGCCACCAAGTCGCGACCTTCGCCTACAAAGCAATGATGCGGAATCAGCCCGTCGCCATCGAAGGCCTCATGAACCGAGCGATGAACTTCATGATCCGCCTCACCCCTCGCTTCGCCGTTCGCCAAGCCATCATGAACCTGCAGAAATCCCGAAAGCACCACTAACGCACACGAAATACGGAGCAGTATTCCGTATTCTGAATTCTGATCAGCATTCAGAATACGGACGCCAGTATTCAGAATACCGATCGGTATTCCGAATTCGGAGAGAGCCGCAAACAAAGTCCTATTTTAGAAGGGAGAGCTGGGTTTCAATCGAAGGGAAAAAAAAAAGCGACCTGGTTTGGGGGGTGGGGGACCAGGCCGCTATGGGGGGTTGCTTATCCTTAGAGCAATGGTGGGGCCAACCTCGACCATGGTTTGAAATCTCTCCATATGGAAAATAGCCAAGCCCCACGACCCTTTTTGCATGCTGGCCGTGTTCAGGTCTTGGACAGTTCCGACAAATTGCGTCCCGCGCGAGTGTCCTAATGTTTGACAGTATTTTTGAATTCGAAAAATGACGTCTCAAGCTGGCCCAAGGGGGTCCAATTCCTTCACGAGCTTTTGGCTCTCAGGTTAAATTTCCCTATACTATGGGGATAGGGAAATTATCGCCGGAGGAACATCATGAAAGCAGCACAATTCATTATTGCAACATTAGCCCTGGTCGGATTTATGTCGACATACTCGCACAAAGCGATGGCCCAGGTCGACTCAAACGCCGTTGAAGCCGAAGAAGCCATGGCGGACTCGGAAGCCGCACAAGCCGACGCCCGTGAAGCCAAACGCCGCGCCGATGACGAGCGCAAACGCCGCGACAAAAACAAGGAAACGGCCCAGGCCACTTTGCAAAAAGCAAAAAGCGCTGAAGCCCAGGCTAAAAACGATCAAGCGAAAGCCGAAAACGAAGTGGCCCGCATGAAAGCGGAAAGCGACGAGTACGGCAAACAAGCAAAGCTTGCCGAAGAGAAGCAGGTCTTAGCGCAAAAGCAAATGGACGCCGCGAAAGAGCGCACCGAAAAATCCAAGCAATTAAGAGACGAATCGCAAAAGAAAAAAGAAGCGTCAGAAAAGGTCGCGCAGAATGCGATGAACGACGCCAAGGAGCTGGATCAAAAAGCGAAGAGCGCACAAGAAGAGGCCGAAAAGGCGATGAAAGAAGCAAATGATGCCCGCGGCAAAGAGCGCGAAGCCGCTGCCAATCTCGAGCGCGCCAAATTATCCTCGCAAAAAGCGATGACTTTGTCTTCAGCTTCCGTTGCCAAAGCAAAAGCGGAACAAGCGAAGGCCGAGGCCGAGAAAGCCCGCGCCGAAGCCGAGATCGCGAAACTGAACCAAGCTCAAGACAAGTCGAAAAAAGAATTGGAAGCGATCGAAGCCGAGTTGGCGAAAGCTCAAAACGAATCGAAGCAAGCCTCTTCCAAAGTCGAAGATGAACGAAAGAGTTATGAGCAAACAAAGAAGGAAGAGGCCAAAGCTCGCGAAAGCAGCGCCAAGGTCAAAGCCGAAACCGAAAAAACTCGCGCTCAATACTCGAAAGAATTGGCGCAGCTGAATCAGGACATCGCGCGCATGAAAAAGAGCATCGCCGACAGCGAAGCCGATGCCGCCCGCGCAAATTCGGACATGGAACGCCTGAAATCTGAATTGGAAAAGTCCAAACAGGAGCGGGCCAGGCTCAGCGAGAAAGTAGACGACTCGAAACAAAAGGCTGAATCCGCCCATATGAAAGCCGACACTTTGCGCGCTGAAGTGGAAGCCGAAAAGATGAAGGCCGAGACCGAGAAGATCAAAGCCGAAACCGCGGCGCTGCTGGGAAAATCTCAGGACGCCCCACCCGCTCCCGCGAAGAAGAAAAAATAATCTCATTCCGAGGTCCTGATGGCTGTCATCAGGACCGACCCCAGTCCAGCCAGCCTCTCTGATTCTGTACTGATCTTCGCGCTTCCTTTAAAATAAAAACATGCACAAACCCTGTTTCTTCGCGATGGCCACGTTCATCCTGTCGGCGACTCTGTCTTCCGTATCCGCCGCGCTTCCGCTCAAGATCATCATCGATCCCGGGCACGGTGGCGTCGACACGGGGGCCGTTTATGGTTCGGCGAAAGAGGCCGTGATCACCTTGCAAGTCGCGCAACATCTCAAAGCCTTGCTCGAAAAATCTCCGGACTTTAGCGCCAGCCTCACCCGTACGCAGGATGCCGCCATCAGTCTGCAAGAGCGCGTGCACCGGGCCGAGCAAGAGAAGGCCGAACTTTTCGTCAGCATTCACGCCAATGCCTCGCCGGACAAACGCGCCCGCGGAGTTGAATTTTACTTTCAAAACCAGCTCCCCGCCGACGAAGAGTCCATGTATCTGGCCAATCTCGAAAACCAAGCGGTCAAGGATCAACCAGAAACAAATGAGCAAGATATCAATAAGAAAACCGACGTGCTGGCCATCGTCGAAGACTTGAAGCGCCAAACCAAAATGCGCAGCAGCTACACACTGAGTGAGCATCTGCAGAAGGCCTGGAATCCGACTGGCAGCAAAAACAGCAATGTCATTCGCCAAGCGCCATTTTACGTGATTTCGAAAACGAATATTCCGTCCGTTCTGGTCGAGCTGGGCTTTATTTCCAATCCGAAAGAGTCCCAGAAATTGATCCAACCCCAATACCAAAAAGAAATTGCGCAGAAGATCTTCCAGGGCCTGCAGGCTTACAAAGAAATGATAGACAAGGCTGAACCCGGACGACTACAGTAGGCGCACCATGCGCACAGACGGACGAAGCTTCAATCAATTACGCCCTATTAAAATCACGCCCCATGTTTCAGACTACGCCGAAGGCAGCGCCATCGTCGAATTCGGAAAAACCAAGGTGCTCTGCACGGCCAGCTACGAGCCGCAACCACCCAAATGGCTGCAAGGCACCGGCACGGGTTGGATCACGGCGGAATACGGAATGCTTCCCCGCTCGACTCACCAACGCATCAAGCGCGACAAAGCCTTGACCGGGGGACGCACGCAGGAGATTTCGCGATTGATCGGCCGCAGCCTTCGCGCCGCGGTCGACAGCAAACTTTTGGGCGAGCGTCAGATCACCATCGACTGCGATGTCTTGCATGCCGATGGCGGCACGCGCACGGCTTCGATCACCGGCGGATTTGTGGCGCTGGCCTTGGCGATTCAAAAACTGCGCGACGTCAGCGAAATCAAACACAATCCCCTCACGCATTATGTCTCCGCGATCAGCGTGGGATTGGAAAAAGGTCAAAGCCTTTTGGATTTGAATTACGACGAAGATTCGATGATCGGCACCGACATGAATTTCGTGATGACCCATAAGAATGAGTTCATCGAAGTGCAGGGCACCGCCGAACATCACCCGTTCAGCAAAGCTCAATTGATGGACCTGCTCGAAGTCGCGCAAAAGGGTTGCCAAGAGCTGTTCCAACATCAGGCCGAAATCATCGGTCACTTTTTTCCATTGAAATAAAACTTTCCACTGAAGGCGACTGAATATGATGACGGAAATCTGGATTGCAACAGGCAGTAAGGGTAAGCTCGGAGAATTCAAACTCCTGTTCGGTAAAGAATTTCCCGAAGTCAAAATTTTCTCGAACGCCGACATGCCCTCTTTCACGCCTCCTCCGGAAAACGGCACGACTTTTCTTGAAAATGCACGCATCAAAACCCGCGCCGTGAAAGCCATGAAACCTGGCCAATGGGTGATGGGCGAAGATTCAGGTCTCGAGGTCGAAGCGCTTGGCAATCTTCCGGGCATTCACTCGGCCCGCTACGCCGGCCCCAAAGCCGCGGACAGCGAAAACACCGCCAAACTTTTAAAGATGATGCAAATGCGCGCCGGCACCAACCGCAACGCTCAATTCAAAACCTGCATGATCGTGTACACACCGACAGGTGAAGAGTGGATTTTCAATGGTGAGCTGAAAGGCCAAATCGCCAAAACTCCAGCAGGCCAACATGGTTTCGGCTATGATCCTGTTTTCATTCCCGAGGGTGAAACCAAAACTCTGGCGGAAATCGGCAGCGCCTACAAACTGAAAAATTCGCACCGCGCTCGCGCCACCCAGGCCTTTTTCGAAAAATTAAAAACGCTTTAAAAAAGAAGAGCTTTGGATCGCAGCAACTCTTGGCCGCATCTGAAAGAGCCTGCCACGAGCAGTCTGAATTTAATTTTTTGCCGCGGCTTTGATTTCTGTCTTTGCGGCAGGCTTTGAATCCGCCTTGATTTCAGGCTTCACGCTTGGCTTTGGGTCGACTTTGATTTCGGGCTTCTCAGGCTTCTCTGCCCAATCAAAACTCACCTTGTCATCCTTTACCGTGACCTGCATCCAATCATCGACAAAGCCCGCATCACAAGCGCAAGCCACCTGATCTGAGAACGAAAGCGAATTGCGAATGATTCGAAGCTTATACCCACCCAGCGACTTGATCACCGGTACGAAAGAGTTTTTGGTCGACCCCAGATCCCCAGTCTCAACCACCGCGCCGACTTTGGTATTTAACAAAACATAATGAACCCGATCAAAGCCCGGACGCCCCGATGTTCTCAGGAAAGCAATGACTCTATTTTTTCCAGCCTCATAAATCGCCGAAGGAAGAGTCTGCTTATCATCCAATTTGCAAATTGAATTCTGGGCCTTCATGATGTGCCCCGTAAAATAATACCAAGCCTTCTTCAGCTCCAACTTTCGCGTCAAAGCTTTGGTCTTATAAAAAATCTCCATGTCATCATTGGTGCAATCTTTGGTCGGCGATTTAAATTCAAGCGAAAAACCACGCCCTTCATCCAAACACTTCAAACTATAAACACATTTATCTTTGTCCTGAGCAATGGCCAATCGACCCACACATAAAAATATGACAACGGCCAACGCAACGACACCCTTCAAAACCCACCCCCAAAAATTTTTACGGAATCGATCCTGAATCGTAACAAAAAAATATGTCGTATGAAAAAGAAATAATCATTTACCCCAGACCCCCAAAAAACAAGCCGCAAATGCACAGCAACGAAGACGTCCAAAGGACGTCGAGAAACCAGCAACAAAGGATCTACAGGAAGGTAAATTTCTCTCTAAACCTAATCAGCCAAGGCCCAACGACAAAGACGTCCGAAGGACGTCAAGGAGCCAACAACAAAGGATCTACAGGAAGGTAAATTTCTCTCTAAACCCCCGTCAGCCGAGGCGCAACGACGAAGGCGTCCGAATGGACGTCGAGGAGGCGGCAACGAAGGATCACGGGGGTTTAGAGAGAAATTTTAGGGTGGGGTGGTGCGACCGACCACCCCCAAGCATACGGATCAAAAAGAAAGACTACTCTTCAGCAGAACTTGAAGACGAGGAATTGCGTGAACGGGTCGCGCCCGCGCTGCCTCGACGTTGGCTGCCTGCACTTCGACCAGAACGGCTGGACGCTGAACTGGAACGAGATGATTTTGATGATGTTGATCGGCTGTTTTTCATAAGGACCTCCTTGGCTTCACTTTCGTTTAGCAAAATCAGGTCCAAGCTTTTTAAGAATGCAAAGATTCGATTGGGAGATTGTGAAACTCGGCTCGCGGTTGCGCGGAATACCCATTCTGTAGGTCGTTGATCGAGTCGTACACGCGGAAACTTTTTGTGCCGAGAAAAATTTCGATTTGTCTGCGAACATTATGGTTGGGGCGAACCAGGCCCAGCTCTCCCCCATTTCGCCCCAGCTGTCGATTGATATCAGAGAGAAATTTCAACATCTGCAGACTGAGAAACTCGCAACTAGAGAGATCCAAAGCGATCGACTGATTGGCGCCAACTGAACTTTCGATGGCTTGAATGATTCGACGATCGTTGAACGCATCCACACGTCCCGAAATTTTCAAGCCCACCCAACCTGGTCGCAAAACTGCCTCTAAAAGTGTCACCATAGAACCCGACCATTGCAATCTCGCGAAAACTTGTCAACATTCCGTGCAAAGGCTCTAGTGAACGTTGTCATGATAAGCCATTTTCGGCGTTGTCAAAACTTGGTTTTCTGCGCTAAATCTAATGCCATTCCAGACAATTGGGGGGCGGCGCATGAAGGGTCTGAAAATCTTTTCCGGAAATTCCAACCCTCAACTGGCGCGAAAAATTGCCGAAGCGGCTGGTGTCGAGCTCGGATACTGTCAGCTGAACTCGTTTGCTGACGGCGAGATTCAAGTCGAAATTCACGAAAGCGTTCGCGGCCAACATGTCTTTGTTGTTCAAAGCACCTGCCCACCCGCCAACCAAAATTACATGGAATTATTCATCCTGATGGATGCCCTGAGACGGGCTTCGGCCAAAGCGATCACGGCCGTGATTCCTTATTATGGTTATGGTCGTCAGGACCGCAAAGTCGCTCCACGCGCACCTATCTCTGCGAAACTAATGGCAGATTTGATCACGACCGCAGGTGCCGACCGGGTTGTGACCGTCGACCTGCATGCCGCCCAGATTCAGGGTTTTTTCAATGTTCCGGTCGATCACCTTTTCGCCATCCCCACTCTTTCACGGGCTTGGCGGGAACAATTAGGGGCTGGGTCTGAATTTGTTGCAGTGAGTCCCGATGCCGGAGGGGTCGAACGAACCCGCGCTTTTGCAAAACGCATCGAATGCCCAATCGCCATTGTTGATAAAAGACGTTCTGGGCCAAATGAAGCCAAAGCCCTGCACTTGATCGGGGATGTTGCCGGCAAAACCGCCATCATCGTGGATGACATGGTCGATACCGCCGGAACCCTCACACAAGCTGTTGACAGTCTTTACAAAAATGGTGCAAAACGTGTGTTCGCCGTTGCAACGCATCCGGTTTTGTCTGGCCCCGCGATCACAAGAATCGTCGAAAGCCGAATTGAAAAACTGTGGGTGACCGATACGATCCCTTTGAGCGAGGCCGCGCGAAACAGTGGAAAAATCGAAGTGATTTCAGTTGCTCATTTGCTTGCTGAAGCCATCAAGAGAATCCACGGAAATGATTCCGTCAGTTCACTGTTTGATTAGACTATTCGACTCGACTGATTGATAAGATTGTTCGATTCGATTGCTCGATTGGTTTTTTCGGGTGATTTGTTAAAAAATGATTTGTTAAAAAATTTAGATACGCATTCGTTAAGTAACTGGAGAAGAAAATGAGCCAAAGACATGACCTCACTGTAGAAGCCCGCGAAACCGGTAAACACAACAGCCGTGCTCTTCGTCGTGACCGCAAAGTTCCAGCCGTTGTTTACGGCGCAACTCAGCCAAGCAATCTTTATATCGACGAATCTTCTGTTATTCGTTTCAACGTCCGCGCATACGAGAATGCTTTGTTCAGCTTGAAGAGCAAAGACACAAAATTGAACAACATCGTTGTTCTGATGAAAGAAGTCGTGGTTCACCCAGTGACTCGTCGTCCACAACACGTTGACCTTTTCGCGTTGGACTTGAAAAAGGCCGTTCGCGTATCGATCGAAATCAAATTGGATGGAAAACCAATCGGTATCTCTGAGGGCGGTCTGTTGAACGTCGTCAACCGTCAGGTTGAAATCGAATGTTTGCCAACTGAAATCCCTGAGAGCATCACTGCTGACATCTCTCACTTGGGCGTTGGCGATGCTTTGCACGTATCAGATCTGAAGATCCCAGCTGGTATCAAGCTGATCTCTTCTGCAGATACGACAATCGCGGTTGTGAACCTCTTCGTCGAAGAAGTTGTCGCAGCTCCAACGGCAGAAGCAGCAGCGGCTCCGGCAGCGGGCGCAGCGGCTCCAGCGGCGGGTGCAGCAGCAGCTCCAGCGGCAGGTGCGAAGAAAGAAGAGAAGAAGTAATTCTCTCTCTGATTTTGAAAAATCTCAAAAAGGCGATGGAAACATCGCCTTTTTTATTTTCCCCTTCGAAATGAAGCCCGCGTCTTGATGAAACTCACAAAGATTATTGCCAATGAAGCCTTTCCCACGGCAACAACCTCTTCGCAGGAAGCCTGTTGAAATGAGCCAAATCCTGTGACGAAAGTGGCCTCTTCGGTTATAAGATCCCATCTCATAAAGGACTGCTTTTCTATGCATTTGATCGTTGGTCTCGGAAATCCTGGCCCCAAGTACGCCCTGACTCGTCATAATATCGGTTTCATGGCCTTGGATCTTTTTGCAACCGGCGCCGGAAATCCGCCCTGGAAGGAAGAGCACAAGGCTCACACCTGCCGCTTTCAAATGGACGATCGCCAAATTTTGCTGGCAAAGCCGATGACCTTTATGAATTTGTCGGGCCAGTCGGTGCAGGCCTTGATGCAGTTTTATAAAATTCCGCTGGAAAATCTGGTGGTGGTCCACGACGAGATCGACATTCCCTTTGCGGCTTTGCGATTTCACAAGAATCGCGGCCATGGCGGGCACAATGGCGTTCGCAATATCAGCGAGCTTTTGGGAACTGCGGATTATGCTCGTCTGAAACTGGGTGTGGGGCGCCCGCCCCATCCTGAAATGAAGGTTCCGGACTTTGTATTGCAAAAGTTTTCGACCGAGGAAGCTCAGCAATTGCCTGACTTTTTGAACAAAGCAGGAGATGCTCTTGAGTCTGTTATTTTTGATGGTTTGTCGAAGGCTGCAACCAAGTTTAATGGCTAGCTGTTCGATCTTTTTTTTCGCGAAGTAGAGGTTTTATTATGGCATTGCAAGTCGGTATCGTCGGTCTTCCGAATGTTGGAAAGAGCACTTTGTTTAACGCTCTCACCTCTTCTGCAAAAGCGGAAGCCGCGAACTATCCGTTCTGCACAATCGATCCAAACGTCGGCGTCGTCACCGTTCCGGATCCACGCATGGATAAAATCACGGACTTTATCAAACCTCAAAGCGTCGTTCCGACCGTGATGGAATTTGTCGATATCGCCGGCATCGTCAAGGGCGCCAGCCAAGGTGAAGGTTTGGGAAATCAGTTCCTGACCCACATCCGAAATACCGATGCTTTGATCCATGTTGTTCGTTGTTTTGCAGATGATAACGTCATTCACGTTTCGGGATCTGTGGATCCCCTGCGTGATATGGAAGTGATCAGCACCGAGCTGATGCTGGCCGATTTGGATTCGGTCGAGAAAAAATTAAAGCGCATTGAAAAAGGTGCGCGCACGACCACAGACAAGAAATTGAAAATGGAATTTGAAGTCACTCAAAAGATCTACGATGCCCTCAGCAAAGGTTTGCCGGCACGCTCTGTTGAGCTAAATGAAATGGAAGAGCCTTTCCGTCGCGACCTGCATCTGTTGACGGCGAAGCCCGTTCTGTATGCTTGCAACGTTTCAGATACAGATTTTGCGGCTGGTGGAAATCAGTGGGTGAAGGACGTCGAAAAGCGCGCCTCGGAAGAAGGCAACACGACCATCATGATCTGCTCGGCGATGGAAGCGGAGATTTCTCAGCTGCCGAAAGAAGAGCAAAAAGAGTTTCTGGCGGCGATGAATGCCACCGAGCCAGGACTGCACCGCTTGATTCGCGAAGCTTACAAACTTTTGGGTCTGCAGACATACTTTACCGCTGGTGAAAAAGAAGTGCGTGCCTGGACCATTCGCAAAGGCACCAAGGCTCCGCAAGCGGCCGGCGTGATCCACACGGATTTCGAACGCGGCTTTATCCGCGCCGAAGCTTATCACTGTGAAGACCTGTTCAATTTCAAATCCGAGCAGGCCGTGAAAGATGCCGGCAAGTACCGGGTCGAAGGCAAAGAGTACATCGTCAAAGACGGCGACGTTTTGTTCTTCCGCTTTAACGTGTAGCTGTCACGGTTGGTAATGACATTCTCTGCGCTGGAGCTTGCTGCTCAGATTCGCCGACAAGATAAAACGATTTCCCAAATCGTTGATGAGATGATTGATCGCATTGAAATTTGGAATCCAAAAATCAATGCGGTCGTTGAAACCTGCTATGACGAAGCCCGCGTCGAGGCTGAAAACAAAGACCGGGTTTTACGAGGCATGACGGATGCGGAACGAAAACTTCTGCCTCCTCTTTTCGGTGTGCCTTTTACCTGTAAAGAAATGATCTCGAATGCCGGGATGAAATCCACTCTGGGTTCCATTCATCGCAAAGACCGAATGATGGAATTCGACGCCACGGTCATCGAGCGCATTCGAAGTGCCGGCGCGATTCTGATCGGCACCACCAACGTACCCGAAGTCGGTTTCTGGTTCGAGTGTGACAACGTCCTGTACGGAGCAACCCGCAATCCTTATGATACAAGCCGCACCAGTGGCGGAAGTTCAGGTGGCGAAGGCGCCATTCTGGGTGCCGGAGCTTCCGTTTTTGGCGTCGGCAGCGATATTGCCGGCTCGATCCGTCTACCCGCTTCGTTCTGCGGGATCTTCGGTCACAAACCTTCGGATCGCATCGTTCCGATGACCGGACACTATCCTTTGTACAAGGACACGGCGGCGGATATCGTCGGTGCCAAATATCCATTTACGGTGCTTGGGCCACTCGCTCACACCGCTGCCGATCTCGAGGTTCTGCTGCGATTGATGGTGGGACCTGATGGCGTGGACACCAATATCAAATCAGATTTCGTGCTGAAACCATTGGTCGACAGTGCGGATGATCTCAAGGTTTTCTTTCTGCCAAACCCCGTGATTCATGGAACGTCCGAAACGGAAGCCGATATTTCGCAAAGCATTCGTCACGCCGCTCGCTACCTGAAAGAAATGGGCGCGTCGGTCGAAGAGGCGGATTCTCGCTTGATGATTCGGGCGCTGGATTTTTGGATGGCGCGCGCTTGGGCGGTCGACACCAAAGAGTTTCCGCAATATCTCACCGACAACACCAGGCTCAGCTTCGCCAAAGAATTCTCAAAAATTTTGCTCGGCAGACGCAGTTACACTTTTCCCGCGTTGATGACGGCTTTCTTGGACAAGGTCGCAAAGAACCGCTCCGAGCAAGAGGAAAACCTGAAAGCTCTCAATGAGCTGCGAGAACTGTTAACGAAAAAACTTGGGACCACTGGCGTGCTGATCATGCCGGTGCATCCAAGAAAAGCGCCGAAGCTAGGAGCGACTTACTTGCGACCCTTTGATTTTGCTTACACCGGCGTGGTCAATGCCTTGGGTTTTCCGGCAACGGCTGTGCCCATGGGACTTGCGGCCAATGGGTTGCCAATCGGCTTGCAAGTGATCGCGGCCGAAAACCAAGATCATCTTTGCCTCTCTGTCGCGAGGATCCTGGAAACAGGCTTTGGCGGCTGGCAAGCGCCGAAAAAAGATCCCAACGCTTTTTGGAAAACATAAAAGTCAATTCATCCGGGGCAATGCAAAACGCAAAATCGCCGACATGTTGCTCTCAAGAATAGCGATCCCAGCGCAATTGTGGATCCAAGGAACGACGGAAGTTATCGAGCAGGATATTCAGGGAAAAAACGGTCAGGAATAAAAACAGTGCGGGTCCCAGTAATAAATGCGGGTAACCCGCCAAAGCCTTCCAGCCCTCTTGCAGCAAAGCACCCCAACTGATTCCGGGTGATTTGATACCGAACCCGAGAAAACTGAGCAGACCTTCAGCCAAAATGGCGTGCGGGATTTGCAGACTCCAGTAAATGAGCAAAGGTGACGCCAGATTCGGCGTCATGTGGCGAAAGAAAATCCGCACGGGGCCGGCACCAATGGCTTGAGCGGCTTCGACGTAATCGCGAGATTTTTCTTTCAAGATTAAATTTCGCGAAACCCGCGCAAATGGCATCCACGATCCCAAGGTCAGCACCCCGAACATGACGATCAAATCGTGCTCGACCAGCAGGGATTGAAGCAACATCGCCAGCACCGCCATCAACATCACGCCCGGTAAAGACATGACGATGTCACAAACTCGCATCAAAATCGCATCGATCCATTTCTTCGAAAGCGCGGACAAAGCACCGTAAGCGATGCCGATCACCATTGCGGCGATCGAAGACGCAAGCCCCAAAAGAATTGAAATCTGCGCTCCTTGCAAAACGCGACTGAAGATATCTCGGCCCAGAGAATCTGTTCCGAGCCACGCCTGCGCGGTGGGCGCCTGCAACGCCGCGGAAATATCGGTCGTGGTTCCGGCTTGAGGTTCGACAAAAACCCACAACATTCCCAGACACAAAAGAATCAAAAAAGTTCGCGCTAAAAGCTTCATCACAATGACTTCACCCGGGTATCCGCCTGACGGCTCAAAAGATCCGTTAAAAGCTGCGAGAAAATCAAAAGCGAGCCGTAAAAAACGCTGAGGCCCAGAATCAAGGGCCAATCGCGGTTCAAAACACTTTCCACAAAATGCGAGCCCAGACCCGGGATCGAGAAAAGAACTTCGATCAAGAAACTGCCCGAAATCAAGCTGGCAAACAGGGGGCCAATCTGCGCGAGCAATGGCAACCACGAATTCTTGAGGGCCCACTTGGAAAGGATCTGCGCTTCTGAAAAACCCAAGGCTCGAGATGTTTGGATGTATTTTTCTCGAAGCACCAAATCCAAGCTGGAAGAAAGAACGCGGGCCATGGAAAATGCTGGCTTCAGGGCCAATAAAAAAATCGGCAAGATGTAGCTGCTGCCCTGCTCGAGCAAAGCGACCGGCAATAGCGACAAGTGAAAACCGAAAAACCAAATCAGCAATGGTCCCAGGGCAAAACTGGGGATCGACAGTCCGCAAAGCAATATCGCATCCGCCTTGCGTTCCATTTTCCAATAACGAGAGAGCAAGCTATAAGCCAGCGCAAAGCAAAGCGCGATGACGAAGGCCGAAGCGCCTAAAATAAAAGAAGTGCGACCGAACTCCCAGATCAAAGACTGAACCGTGCGCCCCACAAAATGCATCGACGAACCGAGATCGCCAGATAGCATTTGTCCTAGATAATGCAGAAATTGTGAGAAGAGATTTTCATCCAAGCGATAATGCCGACGCAATTCTTCGAGCACTTGGGCATTCAGGGCTTCTTCTTGTTGCAGGGGGCTTCCGGGAAAAAACCGCAGAAGCCCAAATGAGAAAAGAATCAGAATCAATAGACTGACGAACGCTTGCACCAATCGAAAAAAAACAAGTTTTACAGATCTTCCCATGTTTCTTTGCTGACCAATCGCTCCGTGGATTTCACTTTCAAAGACTCGGCCAAGTATGACAAAGAATCCTTTTTGTTGCTGTACAAAAGCGAATAAACCTGAAAGTTCGAAACGACTTTCTTGACGTAGTTGCGTGTTTCCAAAAATGGAATGTGCTCGACAAATTCGTCGACGTCCAGATTGCCGAAATTCGAAAGCCAATTGCCGACGCGATGAGGTCCAGCATTATAGGCCGCCGCGATCAACGGGATGTTGCTTTCAAATTTTTTATCCAGGCGCTTTAAATACCGGGCGCCAATTTTGACGGCCGTTTCGGGCTCCAGCAACGAGCGTGGCTGAAAGTTCTTGTCGTTCATCATTTCGGCGATCTTCATCCCCGTCCCCGGCATGACTTGCATTAAGCCCAAGGCCCCGACCGGCGAAATCACGTCGCGCTTGTAAATGCTTTCGGCGCGCATGATTCCCCACACGAGCTCGCTTGGCACATCCAATTCTTTCGAATACTTGGTCACGAAATTCGCGTAAGCACGCGGGTACGCGTACTCCCACAGATAACGGACGCCTTCAAGCCCGTGCAAAGCGCGCTGCCCACCAAAATAGACCTGAGCGATGTACGCGGAACGGTGATAATTTTCGACCGTTTGGTATTCTTGCATCAGGTTCTTCAAGTAATCTTTGTTGCTGGTTTTGCGCTCGATATCAAAGAGATCCCACTTGGCCCAGTCGTTCAGACCCAAGATCATCAAATCACGAGCCCGTTCAAATCGCTTCACCAGGACCGGATTCGCAAATGAAGGTTTTGATTCTTCAACCGTTTCGGCCGGCGCTTCGTCATCCGCATTGTTGCTAACCGCCACCGTGCCATCACCTGTCGCCGGCATTTCTTCAGCGGCCGGCGCCGTCTCTTCTTCGGTGCGCACCATGGTGTTGGCGGCTAAAGTTTCTTCGGTTTCATTTTCTTCACCGGCTGCAGGCATGTCCTCGCTCGGGATGGTGGATTCGGCCGACGTAAAGCGCGTGATGCGATTGCCAGATTCCGAGAACGCCAGGCGCGATGTCTTTGGCGCCAGGAATTCAATTTTTTTCAGGCGA
Source organism: uncultured Bdellovibrio sp. (assembly GCA_966211795.1). GTDB lineage: Bacteria > Bdellovibrionota > Bdellovibrionia > Bdellovibrionales > Bdellovibrionaceae > 21-14-0-10-47-8. The sequence continues at coordinate 93,154 of CBIHNW010000014.1, forward strand.
TACTGGGCCGCGATCGAATAATAACTGAGCAGCTGGTCCTTCGCGAGAGATTCGAATAAAGGACGGGCTTGATCGAATTTTTCCAAGCGGTACAAGCTCATCGCCATCCAATAAGTGACGCGATCTTTAGGAAACGATTTCCAACCACGCTTTCGGCCTTTGGACTCTTTCAATAAATTCGAGAAAGCCGTCTGCGCGCCTTGATAGTCCCCGCGCAGATACCGGATCCACGCCAAATGCCAACGAGCATCGCGGGTGAGACCCGAATTCGGAAACACCTTCATGAATTCTTGAAACTTGCGGGCGGCCCCGTCGTAATCCTGAAATTGGTAGCTCATGAAGGCCGCTTGGTACAAAGCTTCCTTGCCGAACTTTCCCCGCGGCGACAATTTATAGACACGGTAATAAGAACCAACCGCCGCCTGCGTCTCACCGGCACGGGCCGATGTGGTCGCAAAAATATTCAGATAGCCTATGTCATTTTTTTTCTGCTCATAATAAGGCAGCAGAATATCCAATGCTTTCTTGATTTCGCCGTCATGCAACCAGTAACCGACTTCGAGACGATCGACTTCGAATTTATCGGTGACGCTTGTTTGCGTGCGCAGGGTTTGAATTTCCGAATAGGCTTTCTCATTCAAGCCCGCCCACTGAAGACTTTTGATGCGCTTGCGGCGATCATCATGTGTCACCGGACAACGAGTGGGTTGGCCTTCGAAATCATCGGTGGCCAGTTGCGGTCCCCACTTGTCAATTTTTTGAAATTGCGGATAACCCGTGTACAGCTTTTTGATCCATTTGCAAAAAACGCCAGTGTTTCCGGTCCCGCGTTCGGCCTGCGCCAGATAATAGATGGTTTCGGGATAATTTTCTTCGTGGCGTTGCCGGCGCTCAAGCTGCGAGAGCAAATTGCGGGCCTGCTTGAAATTCTTTTCGGCGATTTCAATCTGCGCCAACTGGAATTGGGACTCCATCTGCATGCGCGCGTTCGGTGAAAGTTCCAGAATTTTCTGGTACTGAACCTTGGCCTGCGGAAACATCTGTTTCTGAGTCAACAATCGACCGTAATAATAATGCACGTATTCGGCGAGATTGTTTTTCTGCTTCAAAAGATCTTCGAACACCTGTTGTGCCAGATCGGTATTTCCCAGATCCAGTGCCAGCAGTGCCTTGGCCATCATCAGCAGTTTTTTCTCTTCGGGATCTTGAGTCTTCTCCACTTCTTGATCGATCTCGGCAAATTTTTTAGCCTGATCATCTTTCGAAGACTTCTGCATTTTTTCGCGGTACTGGCGAAATTTGCTCAGAAAATCTGACTGCGCAAAGGCTGGAGTTGGAGCGACTGTGGCCGACATCAAGATGCAGCAAAGAATCGCTTTTAAAAATAAATTCGTCCGTGAATTTTTGGTATTGAATTGTTTCATGAGTGTTCCCATGATAGCGAAAGATATGGCAAAGTCGAAGAGCAAAACAATTTATGTGTGTCAAAACTGTGGAGCGCAACGTCCGAGATGGGAAGGTCGCTGCACCGATTGCGGCGCCTGGAACTCTTTGGTTGAAGAAGTGATCTCCGCCGAACCCGTCACGCGTGGTTGGGCGACCGGAAAAGACAGCAAAGCTCCGAGCGGTCCCTCTTCGGTGAAGCCCGTTTCGCTGGACCAAAGTATTGAAAAATTCGAATTCAAACGCTTGAACACCGGATACGAAGAATTGAATCGTGTTTTGGGTGGCGGATTGGTTCACGGCAGCTACGTTTTGCTGGGTGGCTCGCCCGGCATCGGCAAAAGTACGATCCTGATGCAAATGGCTGGTGGACTTGCCAAAAATCAAAGTCGCGTTCTCTATATTTCGGGTGAAGAAAGCGTTGGTCAAACCGGATCGCGCGCGCAGCGCCTGGGAATTCGCAGCTCGAACGTTGAAGTCGCGGCGGAAAGCAATCTGCAACTGATTCTGCAACTGGCGCGCGAGAGAAAACCCGAAGTCGTCATCATTGATTCGATCCAAACAATTTTTATGCCCGAGCTTGAAGCAGCCCCAGGCTCCGTTTCGCAAGTGCGTGAATGCGCCGGACACTTGATGGGACTGGCGAAAACCGACGGCATGACCGTGATCTTGATCGGTCACGTCACCAAAGAGGGAAATATCGCCGGCCCCAAAGTGCTCGAGCACATGGTGGACTGCGTCCTTTCATTCGAAGGCGATCTCTCGCACAATTTCCGATTGCTGCGTTCATTGAAGAATCGCTTTGGTGCGACCCACGAGCTGGGCGTTTTCCAAATGGGAACTTTAGGCCTGGAAGAGGTCACAAATCCTTCGGAATTATTCCTCGAAGAGCGCGGCCAGAGCCTGATCGGCTCGGCGGTGTTTGCGTCGATGGAAGGCTCAAGACCCTTGCTCTGCGAGGTGCAGGCATTGACTTTGGGATCACCGATGGCGATGCCACGGCGAACGGCTCTGGGAATTGAAACCAATCGTCTGCATTTGCTCAGCGCCGTTTTGGATCGACATTTGGAAATGAAACTGAATCATGCCGATATTTTCATCAACGTCGTCGGCGGATTGAAACTGAATGATCCCTCTTCCGATATGGCGGTCGCCGCCGCGATTTTATCGACCGAAATGCGCCACGAAATTGAAGCCAAGGCGATTTTCTTCGGCGAGATCGGCTTGACCGGCGAAGTCCGCGCCGTCGCCTTTGCCGAGCAACGCGTGCGTGAAGCCGATAAACTGGGCTTCAATCATTTTGTCCTACCCGCTTCGAACAAAAAACATCTGGTGGATTTCAAGCCCGGACAAGGCAAGCGAATCACCTGGATCAAAAATATTTTCGAGCTATCGCAGATGATTCGCAATAACTGATAGGTCAGTATAAATAACGGCAAGCGTAGCGGACCTTTTCTTTTTTGATGAGCTTATCATAGAAGGCTTTTAACCAGTCGCTTTGGTAGACAGTGGGGAAGTTTTCGCGCATCTGTCTTGAACCAAAGAGATACTGCAGGCCTTCAGAGGTCGGCAGGCGCTCCTTCAGCGTCTGCAGCATCCGCTCCGAAACATGGGAACGCTTGCCCAGCAGATGATCCATTTGATCAGGTTCAACAAAAAGCATTTCAAAGAGAATCGCGAATTCTTCATTCTTAATCTTATTCAAATCACTCAGCTTCAAAATGCTATCGAAAGTCACCTCGTTCAAAGTATCGAAAGCATAAATGTTATTATCTAATTGTGAGCTTTCGAAAAAATCCAAAAAGGTTTCTGAAAACTGACCCACATAGGATGAAGCCTTCACGGACCATCCCCGAAAAAAAACGTCTGAATCTTTGCGGGCCTTGGTGTTTACCAAAGGTGTTTCGCGGATCAGTTTATCAAACGTCTTTTGATATTCGGTTCGCAAGGTCTTTGCGACCCGCTGAAGGTGCACGTCGTACGTGTCTTGGATTTGTTGAATCAATTCGTTCGCTGGTTCGGAAATGTGACCGTTTCCAAGCTTCAGACCGTGACGCTTCAAAACAGCTTCAAGATCGGCGAGATACGACTGAGACAAAACTTGGCGAATCAATGTCGTGATCTCCTCGTACACTTCAGCGCGGTTGGATCGAGAATGAATGACCGAAGCTGTCGGAACCAATCCAGCTTCCTCTTTTTTGATCGAGTCGAAAGTTCCATGCCACTCACTGCTGTAAGCCATGCCCCTTCTGTCTTCGGATGTGCGCATGATCGAACTGAAGACATCTTCGCTTTCAAGTTCTTTGACTTGTTTTCGTTTCATTTGTTGAATCAGCTTCGGCGCTAACTTGAGGGGATCCCATGCATTCCATTTGCTTTGCAGGGTCATGACATTGAATCGGTCGACAATTTCTTCGTCATTGAAACCAGCCCAGCGCAAAAGGCTGACGGCCGCCGTCGCCAATTGGGTTGATTGGGATTGCGCTCCCATGGAGGTATAATCCACGATCACGAAAGAGCGCGGCTCATCTTTCTTGTCCGACAGTCCCAACGATTTCAAATAAAGCGCCATCTGATAGGTCGTCATCTTTTCGAAAATCGGCGTGCTCAAATTGATATAACGAATCCGGTCTTGTTCTCCGTAGGCATAATAAACGGCTTCCATTCCGTTGGCCGTCAGTGACATGTCTCGTCCCAGAAAAGCGAAGATCGCGCCAGGATAGGCTTTCTCAAGACCGGCAATCAGGTCCGGAAGGCCTTGTTCGATGGCCTTGACGTTGTCATCTTGCTCAAGCGGGAACTTTTCCATCGGCAACAAGGCTTCAAAGCCTTGATTTAAAATTTCGGCGGTCGTCGGTCGATGCCTTGATTTTTCCAGAAATTGACTTTGAATTCGGTTCTGCGCAAAAGTCAGCTGGCCAAGGACTAGACAGAGCGACAAAAAAAGAAGATTCGAACTCACGTGCAGCCTTTCGATTGATTTTGAACCGTCCTTGCGCCAGTTTTGCAAAAACAAGGCTCGGCCATTTTGTCTGGAAAGGCGCAAATCTTTCGCGATTTGAAGAATGTGATTCCAACGATTCTCTCATGAGGGACCAAGGGCCAGAAATCGGCCAGACTCTCTTTAGAGTCCCTTAATTTTCGATCAAACTAGAATTCATGAAAGAATCTGCGGAAGTCGTAAAAGAGACCTACAAACCTGGCGATTACATCTTTTTCGAAGGTGATATCGATTACCACTTCTACATCATCGAATCCGGACAAGTGCAAATTTTCACGAAAAATAAATCTGGCGGTCGCATCAACATCGCCACCATCAACGCCGGCGAATCGTTTGGCGAATTCGCGCTGCTGGATAAACAGCCTCGATCCGCATCGGCCCAAGCAGTCAACGAATGCACCCTGATCAAAGTTTCCGAAACTGGTTACCAACAGCTCCTGTCGGAGCTACCCGTCTGGGCGAGCTCCATGTTGCAATCGTTTGCGCAGCGAATGAAGAGCATGAACGAGAAATTAAAAGACCTGCCCCAGTTTCTCGCGAAAAAATAATCAATCCTCGAAAATCGAAGAACGCGAACATTCGGTATGATTCAAAAGGTCCATCATCTCTTGGATGGATGTTCTTTCGCAGGCCGCTCCATCGACTTGGGGACGAATGATTTCCAAGCAAAGTTTTGCCAACGTGCTGTATTCAAGGCGCGCTTTGGCCAAGGTTTTGCTGATATCGAAAGTTCCGTTCGCACAGTTTTGAATGGAAGAGCGCCAATTGAGATCTGCCTTCTTCAATTGAGCATCGATGATCCGCACCCAATCGGCACGGCGTCTTTCGGCAGCTTCGGCCGAGTCCAAAAGGTGAAAACGCACAAGGGATTCGAAAACAGTCCGAGCCGAGGTGACATCACTTTGGATCTGCGTTGAAATCAGATCCACCACTGAAGCCTGGCGAGCGACGTCGAGATCTGATCTTTGAATTTGGGCCATGAGCAAAGCTTGTACAATCATGTCGGGCTTTTCTGAATCAGCTGCATTTTGAAAACGGTCCTGATTCAAAAAGACCGAAGCCGATGTCTGACAGGATTCGGGTCTGCACAGTTTTAAATCGAAGCCTTTCCCATCTAAATACCAGGTCTTGCGAAAACCAAACATGAGCCAATCCGAAAATCCCGGCAGATCCTTTTCAAGAGTCTGGATCCGACGGCCGAACTTGGTTTCAAGCAAAGCTTGCAAGTCACGAGTTCGCAACCTTTTGGTATTCGAGAAAACTTGAAGATCTAAAAGCTCGCCCGTCTGTGCGCTGATATTGCCACCACCGCCATCGGCCACACCTCCGCCCCCATTGAGCTGCATTTGCTCCATTTCACGGGGTGGCGCCTTCAGCAGAAACTGAATTTGTTCACGAGACCGGGTCTTGGTGTTGCGAACCCAATCGCTGTCGTCGTTGGCGCGCAGGGACTCGCGTTCCCCGGTAGTCGGGTCCGCATTGCGATCGTTATTTTTCAACTCCAGCTTTTCGGTATTCCCGGAAGAACTTGATTTCGTCGACAACGACAATCGCTCTGAGGGAACCGATCTTTGCAGAGATTGGGCATGGACGAAAATAGGCACCACCGCCAAGCCAGCAATCAATGTTTTTAGGCCATTAAAGAATAGAGCGCATCTCATGTCGATTTGGTCCTCGCCCCGTAAGAGAGCAAAAGGCGTGCTACCGAAGCTTCAACAGATCGATGTTTAAGACCCCCATCTCCTCGGGGGTGGTCTTCTGGATACGTTGAAAGAATCTTTCTAGGAATTTGGCAAGTTCCTCTCGAAGCTGGCCAAAGTCTTCTTGGCTCACGGAAAAGGGAGATGAAAAACACATCTCCTCATCCTGCACATTTTCAATCTGCGACAATGCCTTCACTCGCCAATTCAGCCGGTGGCGGTGAATGTGCGGCGAGGTGTGCTCGAGATAAGTTTTTTGAAAGCCGACTTTGTAAACTCCGTGCTTTTCTTCACACAAGCCACAAGCACACAGAAATTCGAGCATCTCCGTGACTTCGGCTCGCTCAAGATGAAACCGCTTGGCAATCTCTTCTTTACTTTTTCCTTTGCCAATCGAGCAGTAAAGCCGGATCGCCGAATAGGTCCAAGATGAGTAGAAAACGGATTTTTCGCTGTCGGTGAATTCACGATCTTTTGGCATTCGCTTGGAAAGGTTTTTGGACTTGGTTTTCAAAACTCCCAGACGTTTTTCGAGATACGTTTTCGTTTCATGCGATCCCGCTTTTTCAATTTCCAGAATGAGCAGAAAATATTCGATTTCGTTTTCACTTAAGCCCAGATGCTTTGCCAACAGGTAGCCTTGATCGATATTAAAAGACTTGCTACCCGCCAACACCTGGCTGACGTAAGAGGCCTGCAGTGAAAGGTGATCCGCCCAGCGCTGAATTTCCCCCCAGCCCTTCTTCGGCAAGGCCTCGATATAAGCTCTTAAAAATTCTCTGCTTTTCGTAAAGTTAAAAATGCTGACCATAAGTAATCATAACCTTTTGATAAGTATTTTTCATAAGTTTTCACTAATGAAGAATGGATTTAAAAACGCAGTGCATTATATTGGGCAGAACCCAACCAACCACCCCAAGGAGTTTTTATGAAGTACGGTCTTGCAGCTCTCACCCTGCTGTTTTTTTCAAACGCGATGGCCACCGATTACGGCTATCTCGTTCCAAAATATTCAATGTCATTGGAAGAAGTTCGACGAATGATCCCGCAGGTCGACGCGGAGAAAATGAAAATCGGTCAGCACCTTCAAGTTTTACTGGCGGAAAAAATGGGCCTGATCAATCTTGAAGTGCAGAAGAAAGACCAGGCCATCCAACTAGCCAAGGAACAGTTTGTGAGATGCCGCCAAGAACCGGCATGCGTCTCCGAAGTGAACAACCAACTGTCGTACACGATCAATGCAATTCACCAATCCATCAATAATATCAACGTCAAGTATGCAAAGCTGACGGAGCAGGAAACCAATCAAATGGCGGCGGATTCGTTGGCACTTGAGCAAGTTTTGTTGAGTATGAAGAATTCCGTTTTGGCGCATGTGATCGATACTGAAATCAAGAAAAGAGATGGACAGAATGGAATTGTGATCGAAACAGGCTTGGTGTTCCAAGTTACAACGACTTATCGAGAGACGATCCAAGTCCTGAGGCAACAGATCTACAATACTTGGAGTTGGAACATCTCCGAGGGCAAATATTATTCTTTCGCCACTTACTTTTACCGCACGCCGACGGAGCAACGAAGAGTGCTTTTAGCCTTCAACTTGGGTGTGGGAAACAAATACGACGTGATTCGAAAAGAGCTGATGAGTCCGCTGGCGGAAACTGACAGGGCGATTTTTGAGCTCCCGAAAGCGGCCCTGGCAAAAGGTTTGATCGAGGATCTGGCCGTGGCCAACCCTTACAGTCTGGTTTGCGTTGCGGGAAAGCCAATCAATGAACCGGGGGCCTGCGTTTCCCCACTGAAAATCGACGCCGTGAAATTGAATTAATACAGAAGCTTCTTTACCGCGAACGCAGACAGCGTTTGCGGTGATCCCAAATCTGGAAAGCCAGTGTTTTCGTCTCGCACATGGTCTTGTCATAATCCGGTGTCAAGTAGCGCTGACACTCGTTGATCTGGCGAAGGGCCTCTTGCCTGAGAAGCCCGAATGCCTCTTTGCTGATCAAGGGACGTTGATCACAGATCATATTGAAGCGAATCATCTCCGACAGTGCCTTCATCTTTTTCTTCATGGTTAACACCAGCTCGTACACCCGAAGTTCGGAAATCCGAGCAGAATCGATCAGGAGATTCGTTTTTTCCAGTTGCTGATAAAGGTCTTCGGGACTGACAGTTGAATTCAGAATCGATTCGGAGATCTGGGCCGTGATCGCGTCCTGTGTCGATTGCTCGAGACGAAATCCTTTCGCCAACAGATTGGTTCGGTAGCGAATCAGCTCGTGTACAAAAACATCGGCGATGTCTTTCGGAGAAGCCTGCTGAAACCAAGCTCTTTGAATCTGAACCAACTCAAAGCTTTGACAGGCAACGGTCTTTTTTTGAATTTGAAAGACTTGAGCATTTTGGCAAAATTTTTGACTGAGAGGCTCGTCCGTCAGCACCCACGAAATGGCCGAACTTCCTTCCAGCAACCAAATGGCGAAACCCGGCGCAACACGGTTGATTTCCATCACTCGGCGGCTGTGAACATGGCCCACCAAATCAGTGATCTGTTGCCAAGTGAGCTGCGTCCATTCGGGACCTAGAACTGGCTTCTGACGCTGTCGAAGAAAGTCTGGGACGTAACGTTCGGACATCACAAAGTCCCCGTTCATTTGTTTCATGATTGCTTCCAACCGCTCTGCCGATTTCAAATATTCCGCTAAGCCAATCCAGCTTGAACCCCAGCGAAAGGCGATTTCCGAATCGCTGAATTTTCGTTGCTCGGTCTCGGAAAAAGCATTCAGCTGATCGCGAACTTCGCTGTTTATTTTTTTAAACTCTTCGGTCGCAAAAAGGACCTTCAGCTCTTCAGGCGAATAAATCACCGAAGCCGTCTGATTGATAAGATTGACTTTTTGTTCGGCCGCAAACACCCATGGGGTTATTGCTAGAGAAAGAACCAACAGCATCCACGACAATTGGGGTCGTACAGATGTCGATAGTTTCGACAGCGGCAACCCTCTGGAAAGGCCAATAATGCTTTGGCGGAAAAACGGATTCATTCAGGTACAGATTTGCAACGCCAATGCCCGGCGCTCAGGGTAGGTCCACATGATCAATTCGCCGGAAAAGGGCATCCGGTTTGGCCAATATTCTTAAGGCCGTGGCTGGCCCGTTTGCTGGTGCAGGCGGCTGATAGGCATAGCTGCCGGTATCGACCAACATCAGCCGATCGTCGCCAACAATGGTCGCATCGATGTCATTGGGTAGAATGCCGAGTTGATTGAAAATCTCGAACAGTCCTTTCGCTTGCGCTTTCAACTTGTCTTTTTGTTTCAGAGTTAATGCCATTTTCCCAAAGTCATTGCCTGTTTTAAAAGTTGCTGGATTCGTCAACTCCATCAAAATTCCGATATCGATTTCGTCAGGAGTAATTCCTAAAAGTTTTCCAGCGAGCTCGGCTTCGTACTTTTTCGTATACTGTGCAATCTGTGTAGAATCGAGCACACCGATCAGTTCAGGCGCCCAGCCCAGCTTTCCCAATTCCTTTTGAATGATGATGCCCTCTCGGCGGATGCTCCGATCGACTTCTTTGATGTAACCATCAAAAGGCATCATGTGCCGCACCAGCTTCAGGGCGTAAGAGCGGCCTTGGTAGCGCACCTGGATCACTCCGCTGTACATGCCGTAGCCCAAAGCTTTTTCCGGAACGAGGTCGATGGAATTTAATTTTAGCGCCTGCAACTGCTCGTCGATCGAATTCATTTCTTGATGGAACCGCAGGATTTCTGCTGTCGATATTTTTGACGAAGGCTCATAGACGGCACGGCACAGGATCCCGACAGCATGGGCTTGGAGGTGCAGCATCAGTCCAAATAGGAATATGGCGAGAAAGTGCGAGCGATGTAATCCCATGCCCACGGGAAATGCAAAACATGTGACAATCCGAAAACCGCGCCTTTACGCTTTCGCGACGGCCTTCTGCCAATCCAGCAAGCGAGCCTTGCGAAATTTTGAAGACATGTGTGATTTGAATTCTTGATCGATCATCCAAATCCTTTTGATTTCATCGACACTTGACCAGTAGCCCACCCCTAATCCCGCCAGGTAGGCCGCACCAATCGCGGTGGTTTCAATTTGCTTCGGCCGAGTGACCGAAGTCCCCATATAGTCCGCTTGCATTTGCATCAGGAGATTGTTGACCGAGGCCCCGCCATCCACACGCAAGCCCTTGAGCTTTCGGCCCAGATCTTTTTCCATGCTGATCAAGATCTCGGTGTTCTGCAAAGCCATGGCTTCCAATGTCGCGCGCGCCACGTGCGCCTTTGTCGAACCACGGGTCAATCCCATGATCAGTCCCCGCGCTTCGGGACGCCAGTGAGGGGCGCCCAAGCCGGTCAGTGCCGGCACGAACTCGACGCCTTCACTTGAAGCCACTTGTCGGGCCAACTCTTCGACTTCGGAACTTTTTTTGATGACCTGTAAACCGTCACGCAACCACTGAACGGCGGCACCGCAAATGAAAGCCCCGCCCTCGAGAGCATAAGTCATTTTCTGTTTCGGCAATCGCCACGCAACGGTAGTCAGCAGCTGATGTTTTGAGGTGACAAGCTTAGAGCCGGTGTTCATCAAAAGAAAGCTTCCGGTTCCATACGTGCACTTGGCTTCGCCGCTGGCGAAACAAGTTTGGCCAAACAAAGCGGCCTGCTGATCTCCAGCAATTCCCGAGATCGGAATTCCGTCCGGCAAAAAACCAAGACCCTGAGTTTTTCCGAATGTTCCCGAAGAATCACAGATCTCCGGAAGCACCTGCTCGGGCACCGAGAATATCTTCAACAGTTCTTTGTCCCACTGCCCGGTTTGGATGTTCATCAACATCGTTCGCGAGGCATTGCTCACATCCGTTTTGTGCGTTTGTCCGCTGGTCAGTCGCCACAATAAAAATGTGTCGATGTTTCCGGCCAACAAATCACCGCGTCGAGCTTTTTCCGAAGCGCCTGCCACATTTTTAAGAAGCCAGCGAATCTTGCTGCCTGAAAAATAGGGATCGATCACCAATCCCGTTTTCTTTCGAATGAGATTCTGTTTCTTTTCTTTTTTTAATTTTGCGCAAAAATCCTGCGTGCGACGGCATTGCCACACGACGGCATTGTAAATGGGTTTTCCTGAAGACTTGTCCCAGAGCAAAACAGTTTCGCGTTGATTGGTGATGCCGATGGCCGCGATTTCATTTCCCGCAATCTTGGATTGCGTCAGAGCTTTCTGAATGGTGCTGGTGACCGATTTCCAGATGTCCTCGGGGTTGTGTTCGACCCACCCCGGCTTGGGGAAAATCTGAGGGTATTCCTCGTTGACCTTCACCACCGGACTTCCGGCTTGGTTCAAGATTGAGACTGTAGACCCCGTTGTTCCCTGATCGATCGCCATGATATACATGTCAGTCATATGATCAACTTTTTCAAAAAGTCGCAAGATAAGATTTTCAATCTCAAAAACGTCGACAAAGAAACACTTTTGTACCGCGTGCTTCCGCATTTTTTGATGGAGATCATGCGCAAGTATTTTCGTCTGCAAGTCGAAGGCGTCGAGAACATTCCAAAGCGTGGTGCCGCCGTCATCATCCCGAATCATTCCGGTTATTCCGGCTTCGACGCTTTGATTTTAGCCCACACGATCAACAAAGAAGCCCGTCGCATTCCGCGCGTGCTCACTCATCATTTCTGGTTTCTGACGAAGACGACGGCCATTCCGGCGCAGAAAATGGGTTTCACCGAAGCGACTTTTGAAAATGGCATTGCGGCGCTGGAAAGAAACAATCTGGTGGTGATTTTTCCTGAGGGCGAACAGGGAAATTTCAAACCGACCAGCCAGATGTACACCCTGCAAGAATTTCGTCGCGGCTTCGTGCGCATGGCGGTGCAAACCCAGTCACCGATTGTTCCGTGCTTGGTGATCGGCGCCGAAGAGACGCACATCAATTTATCGAAATTGAAATTTACCAAATTTCTGCGAGGAACCGTTCTGCCATTGCCGCTGAACGTGATTCCGCTGCCGGCCAAGTGGAAAATTAAATTCCTGCCACCGATTTACCTGCCTTACAAATCTTCCCAGGTGGACGACGCGGAATTGATGCGCGAAATTGCCGAAGAAATTCAGGAACAAATGCAAGACGCGCTTTCGGAAGAGATCCAAAAGCGCGGCGGTTTTTTTCGGGCTTAATCGCGAAACAAATCTCGATTATCGTGATTCGACAGATGCGAAACAACCCGGAAATGCCGAGCGCAGGGATGCCAAGCTTGTTCCTTTTTTGATGGCATTATCCAAAAGCGAAACTTCCCCGTCAAAAAGGCCGGGCTCTCGAGTATAAAGATAGTCATACTTTGTTTCTTGGGCATACGCAGCGCTTGATTTATAAAGAGTGTCGCGAATGGCGAAGGATTTTTCTAAACAAGAAATCGTTGCCGGGCGTGCATACCCCGCTTTTTTGGCTTTGTCTTGTTCCGCATCCAGCTGTCGGAGATAAGAAAATTTGTTCCATTCACTTTTCTCATCACCTTTTTGTTGATAGTCACCCTGCGAACCGACGTCCGAAAGTTCGATTTTTCCGGTCTTCGGATTCAAGGTGGCGGTTAAGGAATAACTGCCTTCATCCGAAACACAGAATGCAAAACGGCGAAAGAAAATGCTGTTGAAGGCTTGGCTGTCAAGATTTTCACCGTGCACATCCATTTGGCAGATCATGCCATTGTCGAGCTTCGTCATGATTAAGACATAGTCCAAGGTTGATGGGAAGCGTCCGACCTGAACTGTGCGCATTGGGGTGTGGATCGATGCCACCTTCTGATGTTTGAATTTGGCTTCAATGGCAGCGTTCAATGGTCCAACTTCGGCCGCGTACAACTGACGGGACAACTCCTGAGCTTCGAGGCGCTTTCGTGCCACTTCCGCTGCTTGGCGTGCTTTTTCGTCTTCCACTTTCTTTTTGTCGGCCGCGATTGCCGTTTGCTCCAGCGCTTGAAATTCAGATTCCAGACGGGTTTGCGCTTTGCCGAGGCTTGCGATCAGCAACAAGGCTGTCATGAGGGTGATGGTTTTCATTTACGAACTCCTTTAGAGTTGGGCTTTGGAGGGGGATCCAAAGTGGGTTTGTTTTTTTCAAAGTTGTAAGCGAAAGACCCTCTTCTCCCTATTTTTTTCGCCGAAACAGGTCAGTTTCTGTCCGGTGGGAGCGAACGCTTGATCACAAGTTCGACAGCTCTTGATTTTTCAGATTATAAACTTTACATCAATATCGCATTGCGTTATATTGCTGCCATGATTTTTGAATATTCAAGTTATTCTCAATACTTAAAAAAGGTTCTCGAAGATCGACAGGCGTCCAATCCCAGTTATTCGATGCGGGCCTTGGCGCAGAACCTGGGTGTTTCAGCATCCACTCTGTCGGACGTGATGAATGGCCGAAAGAACTTTTCAGAGCGAACAGCTCGTCAAGTCGGCGAAAAGTTAAAGCTGACCGATCGTAAAATTCGCTACTTTCAAACGCTCGTGCATTTCGAAACCACCAAAGACGAAGAGCTGAAACTTTTATTGGCGGGACAGCTTCGTGTTCTCAATCCGAAATTGCGGGAACATTTCGAAGTCAGTGTTGATCAATTCAACTTGATCGCGGATTGGTACAACGCCGCGATTTTAGAAATGACTTATATCAAGGACCAGCCCATGGATCCCGAAAGCGTGGCACAGAGATTGGATATTTCCATCACCCAAGCGAAAGAGGCCTTGAACCTTTTGCAGAAGCTCGATCTGCTGGATCCGGTTGGCAATGCCCGCTTTCAAAAGAAGAAGTCTCAATTTTTATTTCAGTCTGGTATTCCGAATCAAGCTCTGCGCAAATTTCATCACGAGATGCTCGCCAAAGCGCAGACCAGCTTGCAGACCCAGTCGCCGAAAGAAAAAGCGATTGGTTCGGAAACTGTCGCCATCAATATTGAAGATCTGCCGGAAGCTCGCGACATTATCGAAGCTTGCTTTCAACAAATTCTCGATCTTTCGAAACGATCGCAAAATAAAACCGACGTCTATCACTTGGGAATTCAGTTTTTCAAACTCACCAAAGAGGCCCGCCGATGAAACGGTTTTGCCAGTTTACGCTTGTCATTACCCTGTTGATCTCGCTGGCCGCCAGTGCGCAGTCGTCGCTGAGACTGGATGAGGACCGCCCGCCCAAAGACATGAAAAGTCTTTCCGAGGACATTCGACCCGAGTCCCGGATTAAATACGATGCCATCCCCACCTTCCGTAAATCTTCGGTTTCATCGGAAGATCAAAAGCTCTTGATTGAACAACAGATTGATCCGCGACAGCGAAGCGGGGCCGCGCCAACCCTCAAGTTGCAGCCGCGAAATCTAAAGCCAGATGAAATCATGATGGAAGGCACCGGGACCCGCGGTGGCGGTTCAGGAATCAGCACTCGTCTACCAAACAATCAGCTTTCGGTTGAATTGTTGGATCTTTATCGAAGCGAAAGACCAGACCTGTATCCAAAATTCTTTCAAATCGATCCGGAGCTCAAGCGACTGTCGGCGGAATTGCCACCCGATCAGGCCAGCGAAAAGATTCTGCAGCTGGTGATGTCTCGCTTGCAGCAGGTCATGCCGCATCTCGCGCGCAAAGTGGAGATCATGTCGCAGACTCTTGCATTTGAGAAATGGACGGCGACGGCGTCTCGCTTTCCGCTGCTGGGTGATTACATCGGTGACGTTCGACTGAACGCCAATCAAGAGCACGTGCAAATCGCCTATCGCCGCACCAATCAAGTGATTTACAATGAAAGCCTTTATGCGGGAATGGACGGCTTGAATCGCGCGGCCTTAAAGCTTCACGAATTCACCTACGCTCTTTCAAGCGTGGAACATTCAATCCAAGTGCAAAGATTTGTGTCGTTGGCCTTTAGCCATCGGCTGATGGAATTCCAATCGGACACCGAGCTCGAGCGCTTGCAACTTGAGCTGGGCATGCTGGGCCTGGCCATGAAAGCACCGCTGATGCAACCCGGGGCTCATCTTGGCTCGGTTCGAAAAATGCCGGAAGAAGACTGTGGCAAATTGATTTCCATGAGCGTCGATCCCATCACCAAGGCCACACAGGTTCGGGCCTACACATCGAGAGGTCCTAGAACGGCCTTGTTAGAAGTCGAAAAGACAAAGGTTTTTCTATTTTCCATTCTCGCCGCCAAATCTTTTCTTGCGGCCCAGTTCCCACTGGCTCTGTACCCAGCGCAACAGACGACACAGGACGTGATCTGTTTTAAGTCTGGCAGTCTCAAACTGTCTTCGATCGAATTCGGCATTTCTTTCGACCCGGTCATGAGCGAATTCGAAGTGAAAGCCGCACGTCTTGAAGCGGACTATTTCCGAGCGCAAAAAAAGCTGATTGAAGCCGACCGCGCCTTGGACCGTTTGCCAACTGGTCCAAGCAAACCTTTGTCAAAAGAATTTCAAGCTTGGCGCGCAAGCTACACGGAATTCAAAGAAGCCGAACTGCAAATCGAAATCAGCAATCTCGACCGCATCACAAAATCAAGCCTCTTCGACATCATTGAACGAGCAAAGGCCCTCGACCAATACAAAATCAGTTTCGACTTTGATTGAGTGAGAGATAAACGCACGTGCCTACATTCGGAACGAACTTTAAACCAGCGTCTTCGATGCAATGTCGGTAAATTGGCAAAAATGCCAGAATACCAACATTCAAGCTAAGCCCGTCAGTCACCTTCAACAAAAATCCAATATGTTGGTCAAAATTCCAACATATTGGATTTCACTAGAAAGACCTCTGTCGCAATCAACCCTCTCGTCCCATTCACGAGATCTTGCCGATCAAGACGAATCCCCCAGCATTGATCCCAACAACGAACAACATCAGCAAATCTCAATTCGCACCACCAAAACCAAATTCAAAATTTAAAGCGGATTTACAAATTACGAAAGTCAGTACCGACAATTGAAGTCAGTAACGACAATCAAAGTCAGTAACGATCAACAGAAGCTTCTGTAACCACAATTGAAAAATCAATAATAACCAAGCGAATATCGAAAACCGAATTTCGATCCATTGATCATTCACTTCCAAGTGGAACCAAGACTCAAACTAACGACCAAACCTCGGCTGCCATCCAAAACCCAGCCCAAAAAACTCCCCTAGCAATCTCTAAAAACGTGCAGAGATAAACTGTCGGAATCCCAAGCTCCGAGGGAAGGTCTGCCTCAAAAGGGACCTCCGCCCCCGCAGGATGCGGCACCCAAGGGCGGAGAGGCATGGATGCCGTGTCCCTTTTGAGGCAGACCTTCCCTCGGAGCTTGGGGCCAGACCCTAGTTCTGAACGTCTTTAGAGATAGTGTCCTGCATTTGTTGCCACTTGCGAATCAGGGCGCCAGAGTTTTCCGGATTGTCTTTATCCCGATGAATCAATTGCGAGACGATGATCGCCGCGATGGTGACCGCGATCGACAGCAGAAGAACGTACTCGACGACGATTTGTCCTTTTTGTGAGGATTCACGAGTTGAAATGCATTTCGATTTCATTCTTATAGAATGGCATCAGCCGCGGCGTTTTCAACGGGAATTTTCTCCCACTCGTGAAAAGCCTGCAGGGCCTGGGCTAGAACTTGGTCCAGCTTTGAATCTTCGAACGGACCGTTGATGCCGATCACGGTGTCGTCCATCAAATGATCTGCCGCCAATAAATCGTTGGAATCAAAAGAGTGATGAAAACTTTCGGGCGACGGATACAACATGATCAACACCGTTCGGTCCAAAAATTTATGAAGCTCTTTGGCGCGCGCCATTTCATTCGTAAATTGGTGTTGCAAGGCAAAGTAAATTTTCAGCGCCAGGGATTCGTGAGACTGTGCAAAGTAGATTCGCACGGGGCCATCGAAAATTGCCGAATTGAAAGCCGGATTGAAAAACTTGGATTGCATCAGTGCTGAGTACGTGCCCTTCATGGCTTCTCCTGGTTGCGTGCCCGGTTGTTACGTCACCCTCAGCCTAGGAAATCTTTGATGTAGAAATCAAAGAAATTTTAAGGTCGTGACAGATTTTTAACTGTTTTGACGCATTTAACAATTTTGCCTATCTGAAATTAACAGGCCTTTAATGTACGTTTTCGTCACTGGAAGATCTCCAGCCGCATAAAACAGCTTGCTCCAATCTTCATTGATGCAAATGAAATCAGCAGACTTTCCAGCTTCCAAACTGCCCACTTCTTCATCCAAACCCAGCGCGTGCGAAGCTCCGACCGTATAGGCCGCAATCACCTCGGGCAGTGACATCTTCATTTCCAAACGCGCCAGCAATCCCACCAATGCCAGATCTTGCGAAGGACAGCTGCCAGGATTGAAATCCGTCGCCAGCGCCACGCGCGCGCCGTGATCAATCAAACTGCGCGCCGGAGGATAAGCCATTTTCATGTAGAGATCGGCCAACGGCAACAGCACGGCCGTCGTCGTTGATTTCGCCAAAATCTGAATTTCATGATCTTTCAGTTGAATCACGTGATCGGCGGACAAAGCCTGTGATTCGACAGCTAATTCTGTCCCGCCACACAAGGTGAGCTGATCGGCATGCACGACAATTTGGAAGCCCAAGTTTTTGGCCGCCTCGAGATATCGCTTCGAAAACTCTTTTTCGAAAAATCCTTTTTCGATCCAGATGTCCAATCGATGCGTCAGCTTTTTGATTTTCGGTAAAAGCGTTTCCAGATAAAGCAGATAATCCTGCGCCGAAGAAAATTCGGGCGGAACTGAATGCGCACCCAAGAAAGTCGGCACCACGCGCGGTCCCGTGAGCGAGCGGATGGTTTTCAAGGATTTGATTTCGTTCCTTTCATCGAGCGCATAGCCGGATTTGATTTCCAAGGTGGTGACACCCTGACTGACAAAGCGATCGACTCTTTTTTGCGTGAGCTCTTTCAGCTTCTGCGGAGTCGCCTTGCGTGTTTCACGCATGGTGGAGAGAATGCCGCCACCTTTTTTGGCAATCTCTTGATAGCTGGCACCTTGCAGACGCATCTCAAATTCTTCGGAGCGCGAACCAGCAAACAATGTGTGAGTGTGGCATTCGACAAATCCAGGCAGGACGGTCGCGCCTTTGAGATCCACTTCTTTCGAATTTTTTGCGTGGGTGCGGGGCACCAGCTTTTGCGGACCGGCCCAGACGATCTTTCCGTCCTGCACGACCAAAGCCGCTTTGGAGATGATCGATAAATCCGTCTCGTGAATTTGCCGCCCCTGCTTGAGGGCGGCGCCCTCAAGAGTCAACAGGGTGTCGATATTGCGAAAAACTTGAGTTTTGGTGACGCTTTTTTTTGTCATCAGGGACGCACTTCCTTTCGGGTCGTTACACCTTTTATCAGCGCCTTCTCAAGATCGCAGAGCCGATCTTTCGGTACACACCGCGGTCCGCATCAAGATAATTTCCGATCCACTGATCCAATCTTGGGAAATAGACGAGCTGAAAATAATAATTGCGATTGAACTCGATAAAAATCTCGTTGGCATCTCCGGTTACGTCTCGCGACAAATCACCCTTGCCATGCGTGCGGCCGCGACTTTTTTGGTTCTCGTCGAACATTTCCAGATTCCAGTCTCCGCGCAATGAATTTTGTGCCAGTTCGGCATTGAAGGTCATTTGCACGCGATTGACTTTTTGATCACGGTCCAGAACGACGGTGCCTTCGAAGGAACCGTTTAAATCCTGCACCTGTTGGGGGGTGAGCTTTCCGGCCTGTTGCAAGCGCGCCGAGACATCCGTTCCCAGAGAACGCAAGGCGATGCGGGCCTGCTCTTCGGTTTGGACATTGTTCACGCGAAGAATGGGCCGCCGAAATTCCGCAGTGGTGGGTGCTGGCTTTGCCGCGGGCACTTCTTTCGGAGCTGCCGGAGGTTGAGTCTCAACCTTCTCTGGAATTTTTCCGAATTGCTGCAGATCTTCGTTTTGCAGACGGTAGCCAACCTGAGCGACCAGAAGCTGCATGATCTTTCCGAGGATCTCGTCTGCTTTTCGCAGTTTTTGATCGGCATCTTGGGTCTTCAGATATTGGCGAATCTCGTCTGGCGAAATGCCTTTCAATTCTGATTTCAGTTTCTCCATGTCAGCGCAGCCGTTGGTCTCGGGCTTCGCCGGGCACGCGATAGGCTCTTTGGGTTCATTTGTTTTTTCACGAGTGCCGCTTTGGCCAAATAAAAGTCCGGCAGCAAAGCCGGCAATGACCAAGATTGTGATTGAAAGTGGTTTCATCTCGAAAAACGGTAGTCCGCCGGACCGAGACTGGCAAGCCCAAGCGAACGCTTGGGACGAGAATGCCGCAGTGAAAAACCTGCGATTTAGTTATTCAGCCTGGATTCAAACAGCTGTCCGGCCGTTTTCGCTGGCTGCCGCTTCGTGGGTGCGCCTTCAAACGTTTGACAGGCGACCGTGCCCAACACGTTCACCATCAACAGCACCAAAGCAATTGCTACTTTCCGAGTCATCCCTGACCTCCCCTATGATTTGATTGTGACGTGGTTCTAACTGGTTTCGGTTCATCACCTGGACCATTTTATCGAGTTTATCACGAACGAACGACCCGGAGATAGGGATCCGCAGAAAACTGAAAGACTGGTCCTTGCAATGGTCCAGTTCGCAGGCGAGCTCTACCGTCAATTGGCACTGTTTTCGGATTCTGATTTGTTTATCTTGCGAGGAGTCTTTAGGTGTAAGGACCTAGTTCAAAGATTTTTTAAATTTCTCAACTTGGTCTTGATAAAGTTTAGATTTCGCAAGCTCCGTGTAGAGCATTCGGCCCAGTTGGTATCCGGCTTCGACATCGGTGCGGTGATGAACGCCGCCCAAGATTCGGTCGCGACCGATGGTCTCAGCGCGGGCTTTCAGTTGGGCCTGCTTCGCCGGAAAAATATCTGTTAGCACAAGGCCGTAAAACATTGCCAACGTCGCGTGTCCGCTGGGGTAAGCATAGCTCGTTTCCGTCGGCACGCAGGGCTTTAAGCCTTTGATGTAAAGGTACGGGCGAAGACGAGCGTGTCCTTCCTTCGCGATGCCGATGAAGCGGCCCAGTTCATTGCGAATCTGATCAAAGAAAGGCGTCAACGTCGTCACTTGTTGCTCGGACAATTCACCGTAAGGCTGGCCGTAAAGACTTTGCAAGGTCACCACCACCTCGGAATTGGCGCGTGCACAATCTTCCGCGGTCCGTGTTTTTTGCAATTTTCGAAGTTCGGCGACATCCGCCTTCTGTGCGGCGCTGCCCTTTTTTGGAAAAGCGGGAATTTGCTTTTGTATATCGCTCGCCAGTGTCGAATCCGCCGAAACGAATTTCTGTTCTGCCGTCGTTGCGGAAGGTGGCACGACCGGCGCCGTCGTTTGCGTCGAACAAGCCAATAAATTCAAACTGAAGAAGAGCGCTAAAAATAACTTCATAATCACCTTTGATCGAGTTTCATTCGTCTAACTTGTGCTTTTGGATTTTCAAATTTTCGAACACGAGTGTTGGCAGGGGAAGCTATTTTTTGGCTTTCCCTTGGCCGGCGACATGATCCATGGCTGCTTTCACAACCGCAGGATCGCCGAGATATTCTTTCTTGATGACTTGCAAATTGGCATCCAGATCGTACATCAAAGGAATTCCGGTCGGCACATTCACTTCCATGATTTGTTCTGGTGTCATTTTTTCAAGGTGTTGAATCAAAGCGCGCAGAGAATTTCCATGGGCCGCGATCAGAATTTTTTTGCCTGATTTGACGGCAGGAGCAAGCTCCTCATTCCACAATGGCAGAAATCGCGCGACAGTGTCCTTCAAAGACTCGCCACCCGGAAGGATTTTGGGGTCCACGTTTTTGTAACGCAGATCAAAACGCGGGTGTCGGGGATCATTGCCATCCATCAAAGGAGGTGGAGTGTCATAACTGCGACGCCAGATTTTCACCTGCTCTTCACCATGCCGAGCCGCAGTTTCGGCTTTATCCAAACCCGTCAACGCACCATAGTGTCGCTCGTTCAAACGCCAATCGCGCTTCACGGGCAGCCAAAGTCGGTCCATTTCGTCCAAACTGATCCACAAAGTGCGAATCGCCCGCTTTAAAACCGAAGAATAAGCGAGGTCAAAGTCATGTCCGGTCGTTTCCCGAAGCTCACGCAGTGTCTTTCCTGCAACAAGAGCTTCTGCTCGACCTTTCTCTGACAGATCTACGTCTTGCCATCCGGTAAAGCGGTTTTCCATATTCCAAAGACTTTCGCCGTGGCGAATTAGAACTAGCTTGTGCATCGACATTCTCCGATTCAATTTTCCTCTAAAAATTGCTATCATAGGGTGTTCTTTGTCCACTCAAAAAGAAGGAAGTCTGCATCATGTCCAGGTCCAACAACCCAAGCAACTCGTACGCTCAAATGGGAAATCTCGAATACATCGAACAAATGTACCGTCAGTACAAATCCGATCCGAATTCTGTCGCGGCCGATTGGAAACGATTTTTTGAAGGAGTCGACTTTGCTCAAGACGGCAGTCTCGGTCTTTCCGAAAAAGAACTCGATGTTTATCACCTGATCACCGCTTACCGAAATTACGGTCACTTCGAAGCGGACTTGGATCCTTTGACGAACACGCCGGCACCGAGCGATCAATTGAAGCTTTCTCGTTTCAATTTGACCGAAGCGGACTTTGATAAAAAATTTCAGATCGGTTCAATCATCGGCAAACCGAACGCAACATTGCGCGAGATCGTGCAGCACCTGCGCGCTTGTTACTGCGGAAAGCTGACGGTTCAAGTGGCCGAAGCTTTGCCCGAGGTGCGCAATTGGTTCATCAAGGAATTTGAACAAGAGCGCGCCGGTTTCAAAATGGCTCCGAACGAAAAGAAAGATGCGTTTCATTCACTGACTCGCACCGAGAGCTTGGAAAAATTCATCCACACCCGTTACGTCGGCACCAAACGATTCTCGATCGAAGGTGGCGATGCGCTGATGCCAATGCTCGAACGCCTGGTCACCAAGGGCACGGGCCGCGGCGTGGAAGAGGTCATGATCGGCATGGCCCACCGGGGACGCGTGAACGTGCTCGCGAACTTTATGGGAAAAGCGCTCGAGTATATTTTTGCGGACTTTAATGGACCGACCGAGACCGCCGAACCGATCGATGATTTCGACGGCGACGTGAAATATCACCTGGGTTACAAAGCGACCAAGAAAACGGACACGGGAGATTGCACAGTCACTTTGGCCTTCAACCCGTCCCACCTGGAAGCGGTCAACCCGGTTGTTCTCGGAATGGCACGCGCGGCCCAACGCCGTCGCAAAGACACTCAGGAACGCAAAAAGGTCATTCCTGTTTTGATTCATGGTGACGCGGCTTTCGCGGGACAAGGCGTGGTCGCCGAGACTTTCCAAATGGCTTACGTCAAAGGTTACACCGTTGGCGGAACGATTCATTTGGCGATCGACAATCAGGTGGGCTTCACCACCAATCCAGAAAATTCTCGCAGCTCGCATTATTGCTCGGATGTTTCGAAAGTGATCGCCACGCCCGTGCTGCACGTGAATGGCGATGACATCGAATCCTGCGTTCGCGCCATGGACATCGCTTTGAAATACCGTCAGGAATGGGGCCGCGACGTGGTCGTCAATATCGTTTGCTACCGACGCTTCGGTCACAACGAAGGTGACGAGCCCGCATACACTCAGCCGTTGATGTACGATATCATCAAGAAGCACCCGACTCCGCGTGAGATCTACGGCAAGCAGCTCATGCGCGAAGGGGTGATCGATCAGGCTTACTTTGATTCCTTGTTCAACGAGAAGATCGACAATTTGCAAAAGGTGTATGAGCACACCAAAACCAATCCTCCGAAAATCGCGCCGTTCAAATTCGAAGGATTCTGGAAAGGTCTTCGCAAAGGCAAGTCCGCGGATTTTGAAACTCCGACCGATACGACTTTCAATTTATCCGAGCTGAAAAAGATCGGCGCCCTGCTTGGTCAGGTTCCGGCGAACTTCAATCCGCATCCCAAACTCGTGAAGCTTTTGGAAACTCGCAAAGAAATGGCCGAGGGCAAAGTGCCTTTGGACTGGGGCATGGGTGAGCTTCTAGCTTACGGCTCTTTGCTGAGCGAAGGCACATCGGTGCGATTGACCGGACAGGATTGCGTGCGCGGGACTTTCACTCACCGTCATGCAGGTCTTTACGATGTAAAGACGGGCGAACAGTACATGGCGCTGGATCAGGTCAATTCCGACAAAGTTGAATTCTGCGTTTACGATTCTATTCTTTCAGAGTACGGCGTTTTGGGATTTGAATATGGAAACGCCATTTGCGATCCGACTTTCTTGACTCTGTGGGAAGCGCAGTTCGGCGATTTCGCCAACGGCGCGCAGATCATCATCGACCAATTCCTCAGTGCCGGCGAAGCCAAGTGGCAACAGATGAGCGGCCTGGTCCTGCTCTTGCCTCATGGTTACGAAGGTCAGGGACCCGAGCACTCGAGCGCTCGTCTTGAGCGATTCTTGCAGCTTTCGGCCCAGAATAACATGCAGGTCGCGAACCTGACGACGCCGGCGCAGATTTACCACGCGCTTCGCCGCCAGATGAAACGCCAATTCCGCAAACCGCTGATCGTGATGTCACCGAAATCTTTGCTTCGTCATCCAAAAGCCGTTTCGACGATGGAAGATCTGGCGAACGGAACTTTCCAAGAAGTGATTCCGGATGCCATGCTGAAGGATCCAAAGAAAGTGGAAACCGTCGCTTTCTGTTCCGGCAAAGTTTATTACGATCTGCTGGAAGAGCGCGAGAAACAAAAGAACGAACGCACGGCCCTGGTGCGGGTCGAGCAGATTTACCCGACACCGGCAAAACAGATCGCGGCCATCTTGAAATCCTACCCGAAACTCAAAAACGTGGTGTGGGTTCAAGAAGAGCCAAAGAACATGGGCGCATGGGGTCACATCTCGTTCCGCTTGATGGACATCTTGCAGGCTGAAGGCTTGAAGGTGAACTTCCAGTACGTGGGTCGTCCGGATCGCGCCTCGCCGGCCACCGGCTCTGTGTATCGTCACAAAGTCGAACAGGCCGAACTTGTTCAGAATTGTTTGAAAGTTTAAAAATTGAAATTGATCAACCTGTCGTGGCCAAAGCCTCGGCGGGTTAAAGGAGAACCACCACCATGAAATACGACGTCAAAGTCCCCGCAGTCGGCGAATCCATCACGGAAGCGACGATTGGCTCGTGGATGAAACAAAACGGCGAAGCCGTCAAACGCAACGATGTTCTGATGCTCTTGGAAACCGATAAAGCCAGCGTCGAAGTCGTCGCCGAACAAGACGGAGTTTTGCAAATCAAAACTCAGGCCGGCCAAACCATTCCGATCGGCGCGGTTGTCGCCGTGATTGATTCCGACGCCAAAGCATCGGTCGCGGCCGGCGCACCTGCTGGCAAAGCGGCTACGGCTTCTGCTGCACCATCGGCTCCGGCGGCGCAACCGACGACCGCAGGACCTGCACCGGCACCGAATCCTTCCATCGAATTGCGAGTGGCACAGCAGCACCTGTCCCCAGCGGTGCAAAAAATGGTGACCGAAAGACAGTTGGACCCTTCAACAATTCAAGGCACCGGCAAAGATGGTCGCTTGACCAAAGGTGACGTGATGATGTCAGGCAACGGTGGCGGCGGCATGACCGCTCAGCCAATGTCATCCCCTGCTCCGGCTCCGGCGGCGAAAGCCCCGGCGGCTCCGGCTCCCGTGATTCGCGGTCCTTCGAAACAAGGTGATGAAAAACGCGTGGCCATGACCACGATTCGCAAGAAAACGGCCGAGCGTTTGAAACAAGCGCAGAACACGGCCGCGATTTTGACGACATTCAACGAAGTCGACATGTCGAAAGCCAACGAGCTTCGCTTGAAATACAAAGATCGCTTCAAAGAAAAGTACGGCACCAGCCTGGGCTTTATGGGCTTGTTCGTGAAAGCGGCGATCGAGGCCTTGAAAGATTGGCCGGCGATCAATGCATCACTTGATGGCGGCGATATCGTTTACAAAAATTATTATAATATCGGCGTGGCAGTTGGAACTGAAAAAGGTCTGATCGTTCCCGTCATCAAAGACGCGGATCAATTGACCGTGGCCGGTGTCGAGCAATCCATCAAAGGATTTGCCACCAAAGCGCGTGACGGAAAAATCTCGATCGACGATCTGAGCGGTGGCACTTTCACCATTTCCAATGGTGGCGTGTTTGGCTCATTGATGTCGACGCCGATCCTGACTCCGCCGCAGGTCGCGATCCTGGGCATGCACAAAGTGCAGGACCGCCCGGTGGCGATCGACGGCAAAGTCGAAATCCGCCCGATGATGTACCTGGCCTTGTCTTACGATCATCGCATCGTCGACGGCAAAGAAGCGGTCAGCTTCCTGGTGCGCATTAAAGAGTGCGTGGAAGATCCAGAGCGTTTGATCTTGGAAATTTGATCGACAACAGAAGGGATTCTCCGGAGTCCCTTCTTTCGTCTTCGCAGCCTTGATTTGATTCGAGACAAAGTTTTTCTGTCTCCGCAATGGCCTCTTCTAAGACCCAGGCCCCTCTGTGACAGGACAAGGCTTCCGCGACGAAGCGACGGAACGAGTTTCTTTTGAATGTCGGTCTATTGTCATTTTCGCCAATAGACCGACATTGAGTAGAAGCTAGATGAATCTGGCAAGTATTTGAATACAGCAACGTGAAGCGCGCCACAGTCTGGCCCGTCTTCGGAGGATGAAGCAATGTTTGATGTGGTGGTGATTGGTTCCGGTCCTGGTGGTTACGTGTGCGCGATTCGCGCGGCTCAGCTTGGCATGAAGGTCGCGGTGGTCGAAAAAGACAAGGGTCTCGGCGGCACTTGCACCAACGTGGGTTGCATTCCTTCGAAAGCGCTTTTGGAAAGCTCCGAGCTTTATCACGCCAGCCTGCATGACTTTGAAGCCCACGGCATCACCTCGAAAGACGTGAAATTCGACTTGGGAAAAATGTTGGCGCGCAAAGCGAAGATCGTGCAGCAATCCAATCAGGGCATCGCTTTTCTGTTTAAGAAAAATAAAATCGAAAGCTACAACGGTTTCGGCAAAGTCGTGAAAGCCGGCGTGGTCGAAGTCACCGCAGCTGATGGCACGAAATCAAATCTCGAAACGAAGGTGATCGTGCTCGCCACCGGTAGCACCGTGGTTGAACTCCCTTTCTTGAAATACGACGAAAAGAAAATCGTGTCTTCGACCGGCGCTTTGGAATTGGAAAAAGTTCCTCAGGAAATGATCGTGGTCGGCGGCGGGGTCATCGGCCTTGAGCTCGGCTCCGTGTGGATGCGCCTGGGTGCCAAGGTCACCGTCATCGAATTCGCCGATCGTCTGTGCCCGGTGATGGATGCGCAGTCGATGTCGATCTTGCAAAAAGTTCTCACTAAGCAGGGCATGAAGTTCATGTTCAAAACCAAGGTCACCGCTTCGAAAATGGCGGGCGACAAAGTGGAATTGGACTATGAGAACATGGCGGACAACTCGAAAGGCAAAATCAGCGCGGACGTGGTGTTGGTCTCGACAGGTCGCAAGCCTTTCAGCGAAGGCTTGGGTCTTGAATCGGTCGGAGTGCAGAAAGATCAGCGCGGCTTCGTGCAGGTCGATGCTCACTTTCAAACGTCCGTTCCCGGCATCTACGCGATTGGCGATTTGATCCCGGGCCCGATGCTTGCGCACAAAGCGGAAGATGAAGGTGTGGCGTTGGCCGAAATGCTGGCGGGCCAAGCCGGACACGTGAATTACAATACGGTTCCCTCGGTCATCTACACATTCCCTGAGGTCGCAAGCGTCGGCTTGACCGAAGAGCAATGCAAAGAACAAGGCATCGAATACAATGCCGGTGCCTTCCCATTCATGGCCAATGGCCGCGCTCGCGCTTTGGGCACAACCGACGGACAAGTGAAAATTTTGGCAGATAAGAAAACCGATCGCATCATCGGCGCCCACATCGTGGGACCGCGAGCTTCTGAATTGTTAGGGGAGCTGGTGATCGCCATGGAATTTGGCGGCAGCGCCGAAGACGTGGCCCGCAGTTTCCACGCACACCCGACACTGAACGAAGTGGTTCGCGAAGCCGCCCTGGCCGTCGACAAACGCGCGCGCCAGATCTAAAGACTCCGCTCGCTCCGCTGCGAGAAAAACCAGGCGCGCGATTTCAGTCGCGCGTCTTCACTCTTTCCGAAGGACGTTGACGCGGCCACCCGCCGAAAAAATACACGGACACTTTTTAGGGGCAGATTTGTTCGAGGAGATCGAGGACTACGGATGCGGGTTTGCGGACTTCGGCCTTTGCGGCCAGTTTGCCGAGCAGAGCGGCCCGGTGGGAATCGCAATTTTTCGAGTCGAAACTTTCTTTTGATGAAATCTCGCTCAGACCCATGACCAAGGAATTCAGATACGTTTCGTCCGTATTGAATTGCAGTGGGTTTTCGTGGCGCAGGGTTTGGATTTCTTTTTTTGATTTGAGCAAAAGCTGCAGTCGTTCATCATCCGCCACGGTCAGCGATAGATTTTGTTTCAAGTTGTGCACGATGGAATCTGCTTGCTGCCGGATGCTGAGATGGGTGTCGATCCTGGCACCTTCGCCAAGAAGAGTTCGCCCCGTCACCACCACCATGAACACCGTCGCTAAGAATCGAAAACATCGCGACATGCTCACTCCGTCTCTGACAGGCAGGTGCCGTCAGCCGTCCAGTTTTTGCATTTCAAATCGTCGGATTGATTTCGCGACGACCAATCGCCCGGAATGTTTTCGATGGTTTCGCCAGATGCGGTCGAGCTCTCCGAGGAAACAGAGCGCTTTCCCGAATTCTGTGCTTGCTGCAGGTACTTGTGAATACCGAAGGCCGCAATCACGGCCGCCGCGACAAATAATAAAATGAAGATCGGCGAAATGCGTAGCACGGTGGGGCTCTCCTTCCCACCTGTCCTGTCGGAACGTTTGACGATTTTCTCGAGATCCAAATTTCAAGGAAGGACCAAGGTCGAGTGCAAGCAAGCGCACGAATAAAATTTCCGCTTAAAGCCCGCAACCCGCGCAGACGAATTTGGTCGCCGTGGTCACCAGACCAAAGGTTCCCAAAAAGAAATTAACGATGTGATCGTATTGATAAGCGATCAGGCCGGCCGTGATGCCCACTGAACCGAGCTTCATCAACGAAGCTTTGGTGTCTGATTTGCCCGGCGAAAAGGTCAGGGCCTTCACCGCTTCGGTTTCCGCCTTTTTCATTCGCTCGACAAAGTCCTTGTCGACGGCACTGCCCGTGGTGGCCGCAACTTTCTCGGCGTACACCCGCAGATTGGACCAGTACGCCGAATAATAACTGATGCGGGCGAAGGTCACCAGGAACTCGTCCGTGGTTTCTTCCGCATCATGTTGGCGGCGTAGAATTTCGTACTGCACCTGAATGTCGTTTTCGGCATAGACGATGTCCATGATTTGCGGCAGGTAACGATGCTCGAGATACCGGCGCTCGATCAGTCCGGTCATCATATCCAAGGCCTGGCGAACCATGCGGAATTTTCCCTGCTGGGGAAATTTGGTCACGATTTTGCGAATGTAATTTCCGAATACGATCACGGCCGTGCTGCGAAAGAAAATACTTCGATTGGATTCCACTTCATATTGCAGTTTTTCGATTTGGATCTCTGGCGTGCGCGCCATCAACCCATGCAACTCGTCCAGAGAAATTCGCAGCTTCGGTGTGTTCAAGAAGGCAGATCGCTGTTCGACACCGGTGACGCCCAGCTGACTTAAGATATTGCGGGCGTAGGCGGCGATTTCCGCGGGCGGTGCCAACGGCTGACCGTTATGACCCATTTCCGAGAAAACGGGGTCCGCCAACAGGACCGGATCTTCTTTGGCGATGTTTTCCAGGTAAAGACGAACGATCGTGTATTCTTCGATCCCGCGACCGATCCAGCGGAAGTACTGACGGTTTTCGTTGCGGAGCTGTTCGAGGCGGGCCCGGGCTTGCGGGCCCCGAATTTTATCGGCGACGTAATCGCTGAGCCGCATCTGCAGCGAGCGATGCTTTTGAATGCTCTCGGCCGTGCGGGCGTATTTTTCCAGAGTGCTCATTTCAGCGAGATTTTTCGACAACGACAGGTAGCTGCTCTCGACATCGTGAAAAAGGTTTTTATAGATCCCGACCGCATTGGCGTGCGTGCCGTAAGAATATGAATTCAGTCCCACCCGCAAGTCTTCTTTGAGGTCATCCATGCGGCCGCGGTAATTGTAGACAATGTAATTTTCTTTGGTGCCGTTGGCGGCCTTCCACTTGATACTGCGGCCACCGAGAACGTCGACAAACTTTTGAATGCCTTCAGCGGCCTGGATGATTTCTTCTTGCTCAGTTTTCGTGAGAGATGAGATTTCGGTCCGCAATTCCTTCTTGGCCTGCGCCCAGATGGCGTCCACCGAATTCATGTTGGCGACATCCGAAAAATGCTGCAGGCGAGTCTCAGAGTAAATCCGAAGACAAGATACGGCGTCCACCGCATGGGCGCTAGACGCTATCACGGTGAACGTCACCATCATCAGAATTTTCAGAGATTTCAACATACGCACCAGGCACCCTTTTTACAGGTGCTGGATATTGCAAGAGTTTCGCCAAGGGGTCAGACCCACCATACGTGAGTCCAATCACTCTCGGCTGTCCAGAAGCTGATCAGACGAGATCTTTTTACAACCACGGCTTTTCTATCAGCTAAATCCAAAGGCTTTGGACGAGATCAGAGCCAAAGGCGTTTCATGCTATCAGAGCCAGAGGCTTTTGACTCCCCGTTCGCGGGCGACTGCGGCCGCATCTTCGTAGCCTGCATCGACGTGACGAAAGACTCCCATGGCGGGATCGGCCGTCAAGACGCGTTCCAGACGTCGGGCTGCTTCGGGCGTCCCGTCGGCGACGATGACTTGGCCGGCGTGTTGCGAGTATCCCATCCCGACGCCACCACCATGATGCAAAGACACCCAAGTCGCGCCGCAGGCCGTGTTCACCATCGCATTTAGAAGAGGCCAATCGCTGACTGCGTCCGAGCCATCTTTCATCGCTTCTGTTTCGCGATTGGGTGAAGCCACCGAGCCGCAATCCAAATGGTCGCGACCGATCACGAGCGGCGCTTTCACCTTGCCCGTGCGAACCAATTCGTTGAACAAGAGACCGGCTTTGGCGCGCTCGCCGTATTCCAGCCAGCAAATTCGTGCCGGCAACCCTTGAAACGCGATTCGTTGCTCGGCCATATCCAACCAACGCAGCAAATGTTTCTTGTGCGGGAACAGTTCGCGAAGTGCATCGTCAGTCACTTGAATGTCTTGCGGATCCCCGGATAAAGCCACCCATCGGAAAGGCCCACTGCCTTTGCAGAAAAGCGGTCGAATGTAGGCCGGAACAAAGCCTGGGAAGTCGAACGCATTTTTCACGCCGGCTTCCTGCGCGCGGGCACGAAGATTGTTGCCGTAATCGAATGTCACGGCCCCACGCTTTTGCATCTCAAGCATTCCTAAAACATGTTTCGCCATGCTGGCATAAGCCGCATCGAGATAAGCTTTCTGATCGCGCTTGCGAAAGTCCGCCGCGGTTTCAACGGTGTAGCCCTCAGGAATGTAGCCGACCAGTGGATCGTGCGCCGAGGTTTGGTCCGTCAAAAGATCTGGAACGAAATCGCGTTTGAGAAATTCATGCATCATGGTCGCGGCATTACCCTGAAGCGCGATCGATTTCGCCTCGCCGGATTTGTTGTATTTGCGAATCCGCGCGATCGCATCGTCGATGTCGGTGGCGACTTCGTCGACGTATTTGGTTTCCAGACGTTTCTGAATTCGTGTCGGATCGATCTCGACCGCCAGAACACTTGCTCCCGCGAACACTCCCGCCAACGTTTGCGCTCCGCCCATGCCGCCCAAACCGGCGGTCAAAATGCAGCGGCCCTTCAGCGAACCGCCAAAGTGCTGATTCCCCGCTTCGACAAAAGTTTCGTAAGTTCCCTGGATGATGCCCTGGGTGCCGATGTAAATCCACGATCCGGCCGTCATCTGACCAAACATCATCAGACCTTTTTTATCCAGCTCGTGAAAGTGTTCCCAGGTCGCCCATTTGGGCACCAGGTTCGAATTCGCCAGCAGCACGCGGGGCGCATCTTCGTGCGTGCGCAAGATGCCGATCGGCTTTCCCGATTGAACCAACAAGGTTTCGTTGTTTTCCAGCGTGGTCAGCGCCTGCAGAATTTTATCGAAGCTTTCCCAATTGCGGGCCGCTTTGCCGATGCCGCCGTAAACGATCAGCTGCTCGGGATGTTCCGCAACGGAAGGATCCAGATTGTTTTGAATCATGCGGTAGGCCGCTTCTTGAAGCCAGCCTTTGCAATGCAATTTCGTACCGGTCGGGGCCTTTACCGTGCGTGCCATGATATTCTCCTTGGGTCATGTACGGTTATGCCAAAAAGGCCGAAGGGGCGTCAAACCCATCTTCGGCCTTGATATCAAGCGGTAAGAATTTGAAAAGGCAGCAAGCTTCTAAAAGAGCTCGCGGCCGCGGTCATTCAAGACTATTTGCAGTCTTTTTTGTCTTCGAAAGTTTTGCCCAGATCTTTACCGGCAAAAGTCACGGTATGGACTTTCTTGCTCGCCAAGGTGCCTTTGCGAACGATCTTGGCGCTTTTTTCCGCCAACGTCAGGCAAGCCTTTTCATCATCCACTTCTTTTTTATCGTCTGTCTCTTTTTTGCCATCATAAGGCTTCAAAGCTTCAGTTTCCTTACCAGGGCATGCTTCACGAGCCGTTTTGTAGGTGCACTCGCCTTTGGCCATCGCCATTGAAGAAACAAAAGACAACGCGATCACGGACAACAACATTTTATTCATATTTCCTCCATCACGGACATGTTGATTCGAACTTAGGATGCATTTTTATATTGATGAGTTTGCTCAGAATCCTCAACATTCTTTTTCTTCCAAAAAAGAAATGTCGAGGACGTCTTTCCGTCCCGCAGGCCCGAAAAGGATTTAAGATCTTGAGAAAATTTCTCGAGAGCATTGACCTGCTCTTTCAGGCTTTGCGCTGAATCGGAAATAACGTGTGTATTGGCAGCATTTCCCTGAATGGCTTGATCAATTTGGCTGAGCGCCTGACCGACCTGAGAAATTCCAGAATTCTGTTCTTGCGCAGCCGCAGATATGTCCTGAATCAAAGTTGAAACTTTGCTGACAGAATCCACGATCTCGGTCAGAGATTTTTCCGAAGCGGTTGCCAGCTGCACACCGCGCTCAGTTTTCGAGGTCGAACTCTCGATCAAACTGCTGATCTCTTTTGCGGACTCGGCACTTCGTTGCGCCAGGGTCCGGACGGCGTCGGCCACCACGGCAAAGCCTTTGCCCTGTTCACCCGCGCGGGCCGCTTCGACCGCCGCATTGAGCGCTAACAGATTGGTCTGAAAGGAAATGTCTTCGATGATGACCAAGATTTCCTCGATCTTCTTAGATGATTGATACACGTCTTTCATGTTTTCGATCATCATCTGGATGTTTTTCTGTCCTTCCGCAACGGATTTTTCACCCTGCTTGGAAAGGCCCGCGGCCTTGCTGGCGCTTTCGGTGTTCACCCGAACCGCGGCCGTTAACTCTTCCATCGAAGCGACGGTTTCCTGCAGCGAGGCCGCCGATTGTGTCGACGAGGCCGAAAGCTGCGAGCTCGAGTCCACCAAAACGCTCACCCGCGAATTGACCTCGGTCGCCGACTGATCCGTCCCGCGGGCAATTGGCCCCAAGCGAGTGAAGACTTCGCGGCGGATGAAATACCCAGCCATAAAAATAAAGAGCAATGAAGTCGCCGACAAACCGATCGACATCCATTTGCCGCGCTGAAAGGTCACGCCGGCCTGTTCGCTGGCCAGCCGACCCGCCTCGTAACTTGAATTGGAAAGCTTCGAAAGGGCATCGCTGAGCACACCGAAGGATGAATCCGTTTCGTTGATCAACTCGATGGCTTCTTGCTGCTTGTTGGATTCGATCGCCGCCAGCATTTTATCGTGCATTTCGATGTACTTGTCCCAGCTTTCGGCGAAACGATCGTAGATCTTCTGCTGTTCATCACCTTGAATCAGTGGTTCGAAAACCTTGCGGTAAATAAACAGGTTTTGCGAGTACTCTTCGAATCGAGCCTTGATGGCTTCGCGGGCGTCCGTGTCCTGAACGGAAATAAAATCCAGCTCGGCCAAACGAAAGCGAGTGACGTTCAAATTGATCTCGCTGCTTTTGTTATTGGAGGGCAGCCAGACATCCGAAATTTCCGCGGACGCGTGCCGTAAATAAGACAATGATTGGAGCGCCAAAACCCCGGTGACCCCGATGATCAGGGCCAAGAAGGCAAACGCGATCGTCACTTTCCGGTTGAGCGACATTTGGCTCATGTAAGATCCTCCGATGAAACTGACTGGCTAAATGTTAATTACGCTAGTCACTCTTAAAAAAACTATCGGAAAATCAGTAGGTTTGCATGATACCGAGTTCTCGCTTCATCTCGAGAAACGAGAATCCTTCCAAATCCTGTCTCAAAGAAGAACGTTTAGAACTCAAGTTCACCAATACTTTGCGAAACGACACTGGACAATTCATCATTGCTTAACATTTCTCGAATCATAACGACGTCTTTGCTAAAGACCCGATCTTTATCCGCAAAGGGAACTTTCTGACGAATCTTTTCGTGAATCGCCAGCACGGCGGCTGCCGGTCGGTGTGGACGCAAAAGATCGATCGCCTGACAGGCCGACAGCAACTCCATCGAAACGACGTTTTCAGCGTTGCGAAGAATCTGCACGAATTTTCGGGCGGCGATTGTTCCCATGCTGACATGGTCTTCTTTGTCCGCCGAAGTCGGAATGCTATCCACCGATGCCGGGTGCGCCAAAATTTTATTTTCACTGACCAAGGCCGCCGCCGCGACCTGAACGATCATGTGGCCCGAGTTCAATCCCCCTTGATTGGTCAAAAAGGCTGGCAGCTCACTCATGGTCGGATTGATCAGTTTTTCAATGCGGCATTCGGAAATGTTGGCAACCGCGCTCATGCTGATGGCCGCAAAATCCAAAGCAAAAGCCACCGGCTCGCCGTGAAAGTTTCCGCACGACAGAACTTTGTTTTCCTTGGCGAACACCAAAGGATTGTCGGTCGAAGAGTTGGCCTCTGTCTGCAAGACGTTCCATACGTAGCCAAGAGAATCCTTGGCCGCACCATGAACTGCGGGCATGCAGCGCAAAGAATAAGCGTCCTGCACGCGATTGCAGTTCGCGTGGCTTTCGGCGATGCCGCTGGTCGGCCCCAGCAGCTTCAAGAGATTTCGCGCCGTCTTGGCTTCACCCGGATGCGCGCGCGTCGGTGCGATCAGGGGATCGAAAGCCTTACGGGTTCCGCGCAAAGCTTCCAGCGACATGGCGCCGGCCAGATCCGTCATCCACAAAAATCGTCGTGCATCAAAGGCGCCCAACATACCGACGGCGGTCATGACCTGACAGCCGTTGATCAAGCTTAAGCCCTCCTTCGCTTTCAGCAGCAAGGGTTCGATTTTTTTCTGCACCAGGATTTTTTGCACGTCGGTTGGCTTTCCGTCAGCGTCCCAGGCTTCGCCTTCACCGATCAATGCCAAAGCCAAATGTGATAGCGGCGCCAAATCCCCGCTCGCGCCCACCGATCCTTGCGAGGGGATCACCGGTGTGATGTGGTGATTGAGGAATTCTAAAATTTTCTCGACCACCGCCGGACGGATGCCGCTGTGTCCACGCGCCAAAGCATTGGCCCGCAAAAACAAAATCGCGCGCGACTCTTCCTGAGTGAAAGGAGTGCCGACGCCGGCCGAATGGGAGCGAATCAGGTTTTTCTGCAGCTCTTCGATTTCCGAATCTGAAATGCGCACCGAACTGAAAGCGCCGAAGCCGGTATTGACGCCGTACATGACTTCGCCGCTCGAGATGCGTCCTTCGATGTAGCTGCGCGATTCGATCATTTTTCGGCGGGCTTCATCCGCTAGCCTCACCTGCAGGGTGCCGGCTTTGGCTTTGGCGACTTGACGGACTTGTTCGATGGTGACGGTTTCACCTGTCAGTTCAATCATTTCAGGCATAAGGATTTTCCTTTAATTTTTTTTCAGTAATTCGATGGCTGTTCGGTAATCTTGGCCGAAGACGAAGCTTCCGGCAACCAGGACATCAACGTCCCGCAGGTGCGAAATGCTTTCTTCGTTCACTCCGCCGTCGACTTCGATCAGGCAGGACAGTTTTCGGGAATCAATTTCTTGTCGCAAACGATGAATTTTCGAGACTTGGCTTTTCATAAAGCCTTGGCCGCCAAAACCTGGTTCGACGGTCATCACCAGCACCAAATCGACCAGCTCAAGGTATGGCAGGACCTCTTCAATGCGAGTTCCGGGTCTCAGGGTGATGCCCGGTTTCGCGCCGTAGTTGCGAATGTCGTGCAGCACTTTTTTCGGATCCTGGGTGGATTCCACGTGTATGGTCAGCGTGCTCGCGCCCGCTTTGACGAAAGCTTCGACAAAGCGTTCGGGCTTTTCGATCATCAAATGCACATCCAGCGGAAGCCTCGAAACTTTTTTAAGGGATTTCACGACGGGCACGCCGATGGTGAGATTCGGCACAAAGTGTCCGTCCATCACGTCGACGTGAATCCAGTCGGCTCCGGCTTCAGTCACCGCTTTGATTTCTTTTTCGAGATTGGCAAAGTCCGCCGATAATATCGACGGCGCCACAAGCTTAGTTCGAGCCAATCAGGTCTCCTTTTTTCAGGGAATAGCCCTTCAGGAATTCAGCAATCGCCATGCGGTTGCGCGATTCGGGCTGCACGCTGATCAGTGATATCGCTTGGTCGCCGGTGCCAATCACCAGGCTGCTTTCGCTGACCGATAAAACCTTGCCGGGTTCACCTGCGCCATCGACCACTTGGGTTTTATGAATTTTTAGTTTTTTACCAGCCAAGGTGGTGAAAGTTCCCGGTCCCATGGTGAAGGCCCGGACTTTGTTGTGGATCTTTACCGCGGGCTCGGTCCATTTGATTTCAGATTCGGCCTTGTCCAATTTTTTCGCGAAGGTGATGCCGGCCGCGTCTTGCGGAATCGCCGCCAGATTGCCACGAACATAGTCCATCAATTCGATGTGCAAAAGCTCAGCGCCTAAAACCGCCAGCTTGTCGTGCAACTCCATCGCCGTGATTTCGGAATCAATCGAAAGACGACGCAGGCCCAGCAAATCGCCCGCATCCAATTCCTTGACGACTTTTTGCAAGGTCACACCCGATTCGGTATCCCCGGCTTCGATGGCGCGCTGAATGGGCGCAGCTCCCCGCCAGCGCGGCAGGATTGAGCCATGAATGTTTACGGCCCCGAAACGAAAGCTGTTTAAAAATTTCAATGAAAGTATTTGTCCAAAGGCCACGACCACGGCCACTTCGGCGCCCCACTTCTGAATTTCGGCCAGAATGAAATCTTTGTTCACCGATTCGGGCGAAAGCACCGGGATGCCCTGGGACATCGCCAAAGTTTTCACCGGACTGGGCGTCAGCACCATCTTGCGTCCCGCCGGGCGATCTGGTTGGGTCACGACCCCGACGACTTCATAGTGATCGTCTTGCAATAAAGACTGGAGCGACACCAGAGCGAACTCGGGTGTTCCCAGGAAACAAACTCGAATCTTGCTCACGATTTGACTTCTTCTTTTTCTTTTTCGTCTTCGGTTTGCTTTTCGGGATAGCCGTGTTTCTTGATCGTGTTTTTGATCTTGTTGCTTTTCACGAAGCTCAGGTGATCGATGAACAGTGTGCCCTCGAGATGATCCATTTCGTGCTGAATGCAAATCGCCAGTAGACCGTCGGTTTTCAGGATGTGCGTTTTGCCGTCGACGTCTTGGTATTTCAGTTCGATGTATTTGTGACGTTCGACGTCTTCGAAGAAAGACGGCACACTGAGGCAGCCTTCGCTGAAAGTGGTCTTGCCTTCGCCTTTGACGATTTCCGGATTGATGATGACCAAGGGTTGCTCGATGTTGCCTTCAAGCTCGCTCATGTCGTTTTTTTCGTAGCGCCCTTTGGTATCGCGAGGGCGTGTGTCGATAACGAGCATGCGGATTTGATTTCCGACCTGAGGTGCGGCCAAGCCGATGCCGTTTTCGGCATACATGGTTTCAAGTAAATCCTTCGCGAATTTCTTGAGCTCGGGCGTGAATTTTTCGACCGGCTGAGAAATCTCGCGCAAACGTGGATCTGGATATTTCAGAATTTCAAGAATCGCCATCGCAGCACCTTCCATGTAAAGCTCGAGATCCTATCAGAAATTGAGCCGAATTACCTCGCCTTATGAAGCGGCATGTTATTGAGCATTCAAACCCACCAGTTTGCACAGATTTCAGGCTCTCCTCCAAATTTCGCATTCCTTGGGCCGCAACCATCTCTTGATTCATCATCCACGGGGAGTTCAGATCCTGCAAATACCAGCAAAAAACCTCTCGGGGCTGTCTCATATCGAGACGGAATTAAATAATAAATTGATGTTTTCTGAGCTTCGTCACTTCACCGCTCATATACCGAACTCGTATTGTTAAGAACTCCCTCGTAAAACCGATAGTAGATATGACTCTTATCGAAGGAAAAGGAATGCAAAACTCGGCTCAAAATCCGCCATCTCATCCAGGAAAAAGATATATTGTTCGGCAGGACCGCATCAACTGCAGAAATCAAAAAATCTTCATCCAGACCGCCAACGAAAAGTATCAAGTGGTGGACATTGCGTTCTACGGATTGGCCATCGAAGCCACACAGGACCTGATGCAATCCGATTTGGAAGTGGAACTGCTGCTGGATTCCAGAATCATCGGCAGCTTTCACCTGATCAAAGTGCGATCGGAACGAAAAGACGACACTTACCGCATCAGCTATGCGGTCAACGGTCTACCGATCCCGATGGAAGCGTTGGCCGTGTTTGAGCAAGTCCACCAGATCGTGGGTTGCACCGAGCAGGATCTGCAACTGGAAACCTTGATTCCCGAGGCCTTCAAGTACCAGGTGTACCAAATGTATCATTGGCTCAGTGACCTGAAAGAACAGATTTTGAAGCTCGAGAAAAATTCTTTCGACATGCCCAAGACGGATCTGGATGCCTACGAAGAGGCTATTGCGGCTTCGGTGAGCCCTTACCTTTTTTTGAAATCAAACGAATTCTACGAAAGCATGATCGCAACGATTCGGTCTGCCGACAAGGAGCTCTACCGCAAGTGCACCGAGTTCTTCCGTAAAAAAGTTGGCGCCATTTTCTACGGAAGCCCGCATGCCTACCGCGCTTACACCAAGCCACGCGGCTATGCCGGTGATTTCGAAATGATGAACAATATGTATTACAACGAAGTTCGCGGCGCGGACCTGTTCTCGAAATGCCTGCAGCGAACCTTCACCGACAATCCCGGCGCCCGCGCGGTTCGCAATCGATCCCGCTATCTGCTGGAGAAAATTCAGCAGGCCTGCGCGGGACCGCGCACCGAGCCGACCCAAATCTTGTCGGTCGCCTGCGGACCCGCTTACGAAGTGCGCAGTTTCATTTCCGCCTCATCACAGTCAGTCTTAAACCAAACGAAATTTTACCTTTTGGATCAGGACGAAGTCGCCCTTCAATATGCACAGCGAGAGATCGAAGACTTGCTCCGCAAAGAAGAGAAGAAAGCGCAGATCGAATATCTGCACATCCCGATCAAGGATCTGTTCGCCTACCTTGATAGCCAGAAAATTCAATTTGATCTGATCTATTCGGCCGGTCTGTTTGATTATTTCACGGATCCGGTGGCAATGTATTCGGCCAGCCAGCTGTATCAAGCCCTGAAACCCAAAGGCAGTTTGGTCATCGGCAATTTCAATGTCGGCAATCCGATCAAGCACATGATCGAATTCGCCGCCGACTGGAATCTGATCTACCGATCGGAAGAAGATCTGCTGAAACTGTACCACAGTATCGGAAAGCCTTTTGTTGAAAGAGAAGAAGAGAACATCAATCTTTTTGTGAATTTTCAGAGAAAATGAAGTGATCGATAAACGCCTGGAGACCGAACTGTACGCTGTCCGCTTTGAAGAATCGATGAGATTCTTGCGGCTCTTCTTCGTCATCGGCCCAGCCCTGTACTTGTCTTTCTGGTGCGTGGATATTCTTTACGCGCCCAGCTTGAAATTTGAATTTCTCTTCATTCGATCTCTCTTTGTCTTGGCGACCTTATTGGTTTTTTGGAACCGACACCGGATTCGCAGTTTCAATCACTCGCAAATCGCCCAGATTGTCTTGACCGCGATCGGTAGCGCCGGAATTGACTGCATGATTTTTTTAACCGATGGGTCGTCTTCGGTGTACACGGCGGGTCTGAATCTGGTGGCGGTCTATTCTCTGATCTTCGCACCTTTCAACACACGGCAATTTTTTGTGGCGATGGCGCTGATCTATCTACCTTACTATGCGCTCTCCGTCGTATTTTGGTCCAGCGAAGTTTCTCCGGTGCATTTTCTGAGCTACTCGTTCTTCAATGTCGGCACGGCGATCGGACTGTCCTTGATCCGGCACCTGAAGGAAAAATCTCGAAACGATTTGATCGAAGCCAAACTGTCCTTGCAGGAAGAAGTGGTGAACCGGGAATTGATCATCGCCATCAAAGCCGAAGAAGCCGTGAGACTGTCTCGCTTGTCCTCGCAGTTTTCGCCGCAAATCGTCGAGTCCATTAAATCCGGAGTGATTGATCTGGATTCCACCGGGCACCGCACGCAAATCTGTTCAATCTTCATCGATATCGTCAACTCGACCGAACGGGTGACCCGCATCGACGAAGCCAGCGTGGACCGGGTTTTAGCCAAGTTCCTGGAAGACTCGATCAAAATTCTTTTAAAGTACGACATCACGATCGACAAATTTTTGGGCGACGGGATTCTCGGTTTTAGCAATGCCCCTTTGCAACGGTCGGACTTTGCGGAACGGGCGGTTCACGCCGCACTGGAGGTCCGAGAGAAGATCAAAAACGACCGCGAGTTTTATGAAAAAAATTGGCAGAAAGAAATGGAAATTCGTATCGGCATCGCCAAGGGCTACGCCAATGTCGGCTTTTACGGCAGCCAGCGTTTCTACCGAAGCTACACGGCCATCGGACCGGTCGTCAATCTGGCAGCCCGTCTCTGCGCCGCCGGCACCCCCGGTGAAATCGTGATCGACCACGAAACTCAGGAAAGCATCAAAGATAAATTCGAGACCGTGCCGCTCGGGAAAAAGACATTTAAAGGCTTCGAGAGCGACATCATCTTCACTTACAAAGTGAGCAAATCAAGATCGAATCATCTGATCACCCCTGGGCTGAGCGATTGCCATCAGTGCGGCGGAATTCTCAGTCTGGAAACGAATGACCAAGGCCAGTTCATATTCATGTGCCGCTCATGTTGCATGGTGATTGATTCCACCCAAGATTCCAGCGAGCCTTCTAAAAAAGACAAGAAACCGGCTTAAAGCCCGGCCATCGACCAGGCCGAGCTTCAGTCGATCCGTAAAAAATCCGATAAACTTCTCATGAACACGACATCTTTTAAATTCGGAATTTCATCGATGCTCCCCTTTCTCATGGCCATTTTATTTTCAAACGCAGGCTGGGCCGCGGGCGGCAGTTGTGAATACCGGGTCGAGTATCAGATCCAGCAAGGACACGAAGAGCAAGTTCTGCAAAAATTTGCGGACTGTGCCGAAAGCCATCCCTGCGAGAATCTGCAAGGTCATAATAAGAGATTGGTTCGCGAAGGCGACACTTTGCGAATCACGCAGAAAGCTCAGCATGCCGCCGAATGCACGAAGGCCGCCGCTAACAAATGCTTTCTGGAAAAAAACGTTCTGGGTAAAAGAGTGGCCGTCACCTTTAACGGCCAAACACTTTCCACCAACGTCTGTCAGGACGTCGCGAAGAAAAGCACCAAAGCGGCTCCCGCTTACACTCAGGTCAAGACCAATCCCAAAGTCGGTGGCACGCCTGGTCCTTCCAACCGCAAACCGGCCAGCTTCAAGCGATAGTCCAAGATCACAAGTCTTCGCCGGGCGATCCAACTTCGAAAAAATCAATCGTGTTGGCGATCAGAATTTCTTCTTTCGAAGGCGCCACCACCTTGAGATTTTCCTGGATCAGATCGAGAATT
Organism: uncultured Bdellovibrio sp.; assembly: GCA_966211795.1. Lineage (GTDB taxonomy): Bacteria > Bdellovibrionota > Bdellovibrionia > Bdellovibrionales > Bdellovibrionaceae > 21-14-0-10-47-8. The sequence continues at coordinate 134,559 of CBIHNW010000014.1, forward strand.
TTATTTTTCAAAGTCGCGGCATCTGCCTTGGATATCGAATAGACCACCGAATAGTGCAGATTCTTTTGACTCTTCAAATCCAGTGACTGTTGGGCTTTCGAACGCCAATTGAGATGATGAGTGCGGATCAACACCGAATCATTCGGCAAATGCAGGTGCGCCGGCCCCATGCGAACAACACCGTTTTCCAATTTGACCAAATCAATGGATATCAGAAATTCGATCGTCTCGAGCACCTGCGCCAGCGGCAACGACAGGTAGCGCGAGATTTCCGCCGGCGTCTTTGAGGGCGCAAGCGACGCCGCCATGTGGACCGCGATGTACATCCACGAGCTATAGTACTGGGCCTGCGCTTGAATCGGAATTTCCAGCGTGGCCGCCACCCGGTTTTTGATTTGGCTTCTTGCTTCGCGAATGCCGTCGATTTTACTTTGCAGGTGAGCCTTGAAAAGTTTGTCGGTGGCGCGATGAAGTTGAACCAAGAGCTGAAAAAAATCGGACTCGTCTTGCGAATGATTGAGAAATTTCGACGCCCGAAATGCCTGCTCGGCACTGAGCTCCGCCTTTCCGGTCAACACTTGCGAGACAAAGGAATTCTGGCATTGCACGGCCTGCGCGAATCGGGTTTTAAATCCATGTCCCGCTGACTCTTGCTTAAAAAACTCTTTTAAATAGAGCTTATAGCTGTCAAATTGGAAGATATTTTTCTCTTTCATATTCATATCTTAGCATTTTTTTTAATTTTTATTTAAATTTAGTTTTATTA
>CBIHNW010000015.1:0-132166 GCA_966211795.1 uncultured Bdellovibrio sp.
GCAAACTGCAAACTGCAAACTGCAAACTGCAAACTGCAAACTGCAAACTGCAAACCGGAGGCACTGAAAATTATTGCGGAAATTTTTGAAATTCGGATAGCGAGTGAAATTGAATGCTTCGCAACACCGGCGCCGGTGTCGCAGTCTGCTGACGATTTGCTTATTCTTGATTTGAGTTGTTTGGCCTATTCGATTCGCTGGTGACCTGCTGCAATTCCAGTCTCATTTCCAGCTTCCACTTCGACATACCCGAAACCCGAAACCCGAAGCTCAAAGCCCGAAGCTCAAAGCCCAGTCGAGCGCGCAAAGTCCCCGTAAGCTCTCGGCGATTCGGTAAGCTTCGCTATCGCCGTAAGCCCCGCTCTCCCCGTAAGCCTACTCAAAAAGCTCTAAAAATTTGCGGATTTCGTACCAGGCGTCGGCCCAGTGGTTGATGAAGGAATGGCCGCAGTCAGAGAACACGCGGACTTGTATTTTTTGGCGGAGGGCGCGCTTTTTTAAGTCTTGCCACGTCGTCTGATAGTCGATGGTGCGATCGCGTTTGCCAAGAATGGCGAGGACCGGGATGCGCAGCTGATCCAAAGCTTCCAAAGTGTTGTCGTCGCGGTAAGAATACCAAGTCGCGAACGAAAAGCTGTTCCATTTTTTCAGTGAGCGGGGATGGGCCTGAATTTCCTGGATCTTGCGCCGAAGCCCACGTTTTTCGCGGGGACCGGCGTTGCTGAGTTCTTCCTTCAGCCATCCGCGAGTGCCGCCGCCGATCATCACCACGCCGGCGATGCGCGAATCGCCGCGCGCCACTTGCGGAGCGAGGTAGGCGCCTTCCGAATAGCCAACCAGAAAAATCTGGTGGTCGCGCGGGATCACCGCTTTCATCGCGGACAGCGCATCCTTCACGCGCTTCTGCCGGCGAAAGGACAGTTCAAAGCTTCGTTGATGAACACCCGAAGCCGAAACCCCAGGCTTGTTAATCACCAAATAATTGAAATTGGCGGACATGCGGGCGCCCAGAAGCTCGCGCAGATCCTGCCGGCGGCCCTGTTGAAATTCCGCCCCGGATTCCGGCAGAAATACGATCCAATTTTTGCAGGCACCTTTGGCTTTGGAAAAACAAGCGAGCAACGAACGCCGACCCGAGAGTGAAATTTTCTGCTGCATGTTTTGCCTTTTTAGAAAGTGCCGATCGAGAAATAAATCGGGAACTGAGATTCGTGTCGTTCTTCGATGAGATTGAGTTTGTAGCCGATGTCCAAAGAAACGCTGCCGATCGGAGTGGCGTAGCGAAAGCCCACGCCAACGGCATCCCGGTATGGATTTTTGATGTCGACATCTTGGACGAAAACGGCGCCACCATCATAAAAAATCGCGCCGCCGATGGCACCGTAGATCGGAAAGCGAAGCTCGGACTTGATCAGGTACATGCTGGCCGAAGTGGTGAGACGGTATTTCGCCGGATCGATGCCTTTGCCATCGGCACCGATAAAGTCATAAGAATTGGGAAAGGCCTCGTCTGGCAAAAATCCTCGAATGGTGGATTGGCCGCCCAGCGAAAGACCCTTGAGGTTGTAGGGGATGCCGCATTCGGCATTTTCATTCACGCGGCAGAAGTTTCGCACATAACCGCCACGTAGCGAGTTGGCCCAAACCCAGCCCGGTTTGTAAAACGAGTTGTACAAGGTGGTGGTGGCAAATGCCCGGTGATAATGGACCGTGCGTGAGCTTCCAAAAGCGGGGCTGCCATATTCGTAGTTAAATTTGGTGAAGGTGCCCGAGGTCGGATTGAACGGGTGATCGCGATAATCAAAGGTGAAAGTCGGTCCGGTCGTGATGATCACCAAGCCATCGCGGCCCAATTTTCCCGGGTCGTCTTGTTCCAATGGAAAGGTGTTCACTTCGGCCTTATTCCAGATGTCGTAAGACACGTTGATGTGCGAGGTGATGTCTTGCTCGACCGAATACGTGAATTGCTTCAGCTGGGTGCCCTGTTTTGCGGTGAAATTGGAAACGTATTCTGCCAAGGTGTAATTGATACGGCCCTTGACCCGCGTGTTGAAAAGGTAGGGCTCAAGGTATCCCACCGTCACTCGATTTTCGAGGTAGCGAATGCGGTCGACGTTGTAATTTCCTTCCAACCGTGCGGAGACTCCTCGCCCGGTCCCCAAAATATTTCGGTAAGCGATACCGGTGTAACCACGCACCGTGAATCCGAATTCGCTATTCACGCCGGCACCCATGGTGAAAAGGCCCGGGTCACGATCGAGCACCCGGACGATGACGGTTCGTTGCGCGATTTGGGTTTTCTCTTCCAATGTTTTGATATCGACCGAATTGAAAAGCCCCATGCGCTGCAGGCGGCGAGTGGACTCTTCGATCAATTGCGGCGTCAGCACGTCGCCGACGTGGAAGTCGAGCTCTTTCATGATCACCGAGTCCTGAGTCAGCGAATTCCCTTCGATCGCGATCGAGGCCACCATGATCTTTGGACCTTCATAAATCTTAAATTGCAAAGTCGCCTTGGTGCTGTCGGCGTTGTACTCGACGAGATTTTCTTTTTCGTTCAGCAGGGACATTTCGAGGTAGCCCGAGTTGTGGTAGAACTCGCGCATCTTCGCGATGCCTTCTTCAAGCTTATTCAGACGGAGCGGTTCATTGGCCTGCAGGCCGATCAAATACTGCAGTTCACCTTGGCCGAAAGCATTGTTCCCTTGAAAAGTCAGCGATTGCAGCGTGGTCAAAGGGCCTTCATCCAAATTGACGACGATGTTGACCAGCTCTTTGCGGTCGCCAACGTAAGTGGCCTTCGAACTTAAGATCTTCGCGCGCAAGTAGCCCTGATTTTGGCGATCGATGATGATGTTGTTCAGGCCAGTTTGGAATCCTTCGCGGTTGTACCAGCCATCGCTGATCAATTCGGTCGAATGTTCGCGGATGAAATCAACATAATATTTCTCGGAGCCTGAAAAGTTACCGGTGAATTTGACTTCGTTGATTTTGATGCGCGGACCTTCGCGCACGTCGATGGAGACCGCTTTCTCGAAGGCTTTCGACGTCGGCAGCTCTTCTCCACTGACTTCGACCCGGGCAAAGCCAGAAGCCAAATAATAGTTTTTGATCTTGGTCGCCAGTTCGGGACCGATATTCGGGTTGGTGGAAAAGTAAGAATCAAGCTCCATGGCATTTTCCACCGAGCCGCGACCTTTCTTATCAACGCCCTTGAGATCAATCAGGTATTGATCCGAATTGCCGACGAAGAAAGTCAAACTGGCCGAGGACTCGTCCGAATTGAGATTGACCTCGGGACCGGCCAGCTCGGCCTTGAGAAATCTTTTCTCGCTGAAGTTTTCGCGCATGTCTTTGCGAAATTGATTCAGCAGGCGATCGGTCAAAGGTTCGCCCAACAGCTTCTTGCGAATTTTTTTCTCGAACAAATCGCGAAAGGCGGGGTTGGCGACATGCAGACTGATCTGTTGGATGATGGTCTGCGGACCCTCTTTGATCAAGAGGTGGACTTCGACTTCGTTGGCCGACAGGCGTTTGAATTCAAGATCGATCACGGTGTTGCGAAAGCCACGGTCTCGGTACAGACGACGCAGGCGATCGCCACCTTCAATCAAAGTTTGTTGATCAAAGACGGACTTTTCGGCAACGCCCAGCTCGGCGCGAATTTCACTTTCCGAAATGTGCTCGACACCCGAGATCTTAAGGCTGGCAATGCGGCGAGTGCGGCCGACGTTGAGATGGTAAATCTCGGTTCCGTCCACGGTCTCGAGCTGCAGCTGCACGGTTTCGTATTGTTCTTGCGTGACCAGGTAGCGGATCAGGGCATCGAGATCGGCACGCGTCGGTTCACCCGCACGCAGAAATGAAAACTGTTTCTTGAGGTCATCCTGAGTTTGCTTGGACAAGATGGACAGATCCACCTCGCGTTTCGCACGCGATGGTTGCGTGGGGCCTGGCAGTGGCGGCGGTGTCGGTTTCGGCTCCGGGTTCAAGGTTTGTGCCTGCGCAAAGCTCGAGCAAAGCAGCAGCGACAGCACGGTCGAGTGCAAAGACGAACTCAAAATGGCAGGCAACCCCCATCTCACTTGAACTCCCGTGAAAATTCCAGATCCACACCCAAGATGCTTTGATCATTTCGAGTCCCGGTGCCCAAGTCACCCGTATTTTCCAGATATTTTCGATCTTCGTAGCGACCCACGGCCGAGAGATTGTCCGTCAAATTGTATTGCAAGGTGTATTCGTTGGATTGCGCTTTGGAGCCCGAAGTTTGGGTGGCGGCGGCCTTCACGCGGTCTGACAGTTTTTTCGACAGGGTCACGCGCTGAACGGATCCGTCTTTGGTGTCGTCGGAAGCTGAAATTTGGATTTCGACACCGGTCTTTTTCTGGAATTGCTTCACGGGCTCAAACTGGGTCAGCACGCCGGCTGCCAATCCGCTATTCACTTTTTCCGAGGTCACCGTGCCCGAAGACTTTTCCAGAGACTGACTGGTGACACCCAAGGCGATCAAAGAAAAGATATCTTGTTCGCTCAAGGGCGGCACGCTGGTTGGTTTCAAAACCGGATCCTTGGCCACACCCTGGATCAAAAGATTGATATCGTAGTCGGAAATTCGCGAGCGGGCAGCGACGTACAATTCGGGATTGATGTCGCTGCTACCGGTGAAACGGACGTTGGCGCTGAGCACGTCGAAAATTTTATCGCGGAAGATGGCCTTGGTTCCTTTTTCGGCGACCAATTGTCCACCCAGGCTTGGCGCGGTCGGCGGGCCCTTGACCAAGACCTGACCGGTGACCGAGCCGTCAATGATCGAATTTTTGACGACCAGTGGCTTTTCCAAAATGATATTGAGATCCAGCAGCACGGGCTCGGACGCACTTTGCAGAATCATTTTTGGCAAGTAAGAGCTTTGTTTCAAGTTGTTGGAACCGGATTCGTCACCGAATTCCTTATCGACAAATCCGCCACGCACATAGTAGGTACCCGACAGAGTGAACGGGAACCAGCTTCCTGAAAAAACCATGTCGGCATCGCCCGACGTGCGGATGCGATCAGGGACGTTGAGGCTCACGTTTTCCAGGTGCGCTTTCACGCTGGTCGGCAGATTGTGCGGTCCTTCGATGACCACCGAGCCATCGCCCTCGAACGTTCCGCCGGCGATGGTGCCGAGAAAGCCGTTGATTAATATTTTGCTTTGGGAAAACTGCAGATCGGCCTGCGTTTTTTCAAAGGCGTGCGGGAAGCCCTTGATGCGCGCAAAGCCGCTGCGCACATTTCCGGTTCCCAAAATCTCGGGCTTGAGCAAGGGTCCGGACACGTCAGCGGCAACCGTCGCCTGTCCGCCCAGTTCTTCTAAGAATGGCAGAAAGATTTGGAACAGGCGCAGATTGGCCTGACCTTCCAAACGCAAATTCAAATCGTTCTTCGAGATTTGTTTTCCGGTCACCGCAAAGAAAGTCTGATCGCCATCGACCCGAAATTGATTCAGGCTCGCGATCCCATTTGTCATGCTCACTTCCATCGGCGCACGATTGCGCAGGCTCAAGTTCCCACGCTGAAGCAAGATTTCGTTGATCACGCCTTTTCCTGACGCCGCCCACAGACCGCCCTTATCGCTCGAAAGATCCAGATCACCGGACAATGAGGCGCGATATTCATTCAAAAGCGAACCGCCGCCGATCAACGCAAACAAAGTCGTATAGTTCCAACCCTGAGCTTTCAAGCGCAATTGAAAAGGCGAGGTCTCGTTCAGGGGAAAGCGAAACTTGGCCACCAACTGATTTCCCAAAAGTTCGGTGACGCCACTGAGAGACTGCTTGTCAAAGTCCAGCTCAAAGCGGCTGTCGGCAAAGTCTTTCTCTTCGATATTGAGCTGGGTCACGCGGCCCTGCAGTCGTAAATCCGGATCCAGGATGAAACCTTTTAGACTTGCATCGACATTGATCAGACCCGTGATCTGCGAGCCCAGTTTGGAAACATTCTCGGACTCTTCCAATGACAGCTTCGGCGCGAAGATGTGCAGGTCAATGTCGCCGTTGGGATGACCGACGCCGGTCATGTTGATTTGATTCTGCGCTTTCGTCATCTGCGCTTTTTTCACCGTCATTTCGCCCGAATCAGAATGAAGAGCAAGATCCAAGCGATCAAAAGTTTCGCCGGCCACCGAGCCGCGAATCAAGTTCGCTTCAAGATCGTAAGACAGTTTCCCGAGGGCGAGCGGGCCTTCGACTTGAACTTTGGCCGAACCAATTCCGGACACGGTCACGGGCATCTGAAAGCGTCTCGAGAAAACCGTCAGAAGTTCGTTGATTTCCATTTTTGGCAGCTGGCCCTGAGCTTTCACGCGGCCTTTGACCACATCGACATCGACCTGCGCCTGGTATTCCGAGGTGGCGAAGGCGCCCTGAACGTCGCTGAAATGCAGGACCCCTTTGTCGTACGCAAGCTTTCCGCTGGGGTTGCCGAGAAAGAAATCTTCAAAGAACAGATTCTGGGTCTTCAAATTCATTTGGAAAACGGCGGCGCTCGAATTTCCTTGAGTCGAACCCTGCAATTCGCTGGCGCCCTCGATCTTAAGACCCGCCAGGCGTCGGATGTTTTTAAACTGGAATGACGGCGAGGAGAAATTGATCTTAAATCCATCCTTGTAGCTGATCACGCCGTCGGATTTTCCCTGATCGCCTTTCACTTTCAAGTCCGCTTGGTAGCGCACATCTTTGTTGGTGATGGTGACCGAACCCGAGGTCGAAAATTCATCGACCAGTGCCAGCGTGCTATCGACCTTTTCGCCGGTGCGAACTTCTAGCTGCTCACCGGAGCCTTCGCCATCGCACTTGACCTGCGTGTTCGGGTAAGCGACCCCCGCGCATTTGAAATGAGCGCCGACAAAAACTTCCAGCGGCAGATCGCCGATGCCTAAGCGAATCAAAAGTTCGTTCAGGTCCACTTGCTGGCTGGACAGTTCGCCTTGAACGGCCATCTTCAAAGAGCCTTCAGGTTCGGTGAAGGACATTTCGAAATTTTTAACGTCCGCCAAGCCCGCTTCGTTCGTGAGTTCAAGGCGGGGGATCTTCAAAACGTCATTTTGGAAAGAGCCCTGAAACTGAACATCGCCAATATCGAAGTGATCGACTTTGATTTTTTGTGCGGAAACTTTGAAGCCCGATTCAATTTTGCGAAGGCCATCAAAGGCCATCCGGCCCGAGGCCGTGACCTTTCCCAGCATCGTCGGCAAGGTCATCAGATTCTTTGCGGCCGGTGAAACCTTGTCCAATTCCGAAAACGCTTCAAAGTCCACTTCACCCTGAGGTTTGTTGATGATATCGGGGAGATTCGTGAAAGACGCCTTGGCCGTCACCAAAGAATTTAATAACGCTACTTTCAGATTTGAAATGTCCAGATTCTGTGGGGTGATCAGGGCCTCGCCCTGAATGCGAAAGGGAACCTCGCCGGTTTTTTCGTAATCCAAGACGGCGTCGTTAAAGTCGAGCTGAACGTTCAATTTGTCTTTGCGGTTTGAAATCAGCAGATCCGTGGAGCCCAAAAGCAATCCGGCCTTGAGCTTATCGGATTGCAAAAGAAAATTTCCCTGGTGTAAACCGATTTTGGAAACGGGGACTTTTTTGAGCAGCTGAAAAAGGTCGTCGATTGGCAGACGCGAATTTGATTTCGAGCTCGGTCCTTCCAAGAAGGGATCCAGATCGACTTCGACCTTTGGAGATTCGATCAGCAGACTGGAGATCGCAATCCGTCCGCCAACGATGGCGAAAAGGTCCAAAGAAGCGGTGACGCTTTCGATGTCGACCGGTGGAATCGTCATTTCTTTCGAGCGCAATTGAATGCCGCGCAGTTCGATCTCTGGGAAAAGCAGGGACCATTCGACCTGGTTGATGCGAACCTGGATCGGCAGTTTTTCTTGCGACAGGCGGTTGACCTGGGACAAGAGCCACGACTGCACCTTGGGTTTTAATGCTTTGTAAACGCCGAAAATAACGGAGAAGCCGATGATCACGGGCAGAAGGATCAGAAGAATTCTTTTGATCACAAAAAGTCTTCTTTCCATTCCGTCAAAAGGGAATGTGCGGCTCGGTATTGGGGACGGGCCTCGACCATGCCTTCTAAGATTTCGATGGCCAATCGCTTCTGCTCAAGTCCCCACAGGGCTTGCGCCCGCAAATAGTGCGCCGAGAAAATCGTTTCTGGATCGTCGTCGTATTTTTTTTCCAGAACCAAGAGCTCGTCCAAAAGTTCGATGAAGCGGCGACTGCGCAAAAGAATTTCGGCGCGGGTCCAATCCTTCAGGGGCGAATCCGGCGCCCGCTCGATCAGGCGAAGGGCGGCGTCGTGATTGTCCCAAATCATGTGCGCGATCGCAAAGTCATTGGCCAAAAGCTGGCCTTGCACCAAAGCTTCGATCATCGACGCTTCGATTTCCTGCAGCAGCTTCTGCGTTTCGGGATCGATGGGTTCAAACACGGGAAAGAAAATTTCTCGTCGGGGGTTCGCGCTTCGCTTGTTGATGTACTCTTGCGCCATTCGCTGGCGCAGGTCCGAGCGCAGTTCGATGATGACCCGATCGCCGGGGTTGATGCGCATCAGGGTCTGGATGATCTGCTCTTCTTCCTGAAACAGATTCTGCGAGCGACAAAGATTCAGCTGCTCGAGCAGCTCTTTCTTTCGTTTGGCAGCTTGCTCGGCGATTTCGCGTCGTCGCATGTTGCGCTGAATTTCAAGTTCGGGACGGAAGTCATCCAGCACAAAGGTGCGCGCCAGAGCCTGCAGCGCCAAAGACTCTTCGGCGCCTTGAAAAAGCGCGCCCTTGATTTCAAGATTGATTTCTTTTTTTGCCGACAGGGCCATCGCTTCGGCATAGTGACCCCAAGGAATTTCCGAACCGTCTTCCAATTTGCGCGTGATCATGTCGACCAGAGTGGCGTGAAAGCCACCGTGCATGAGAAAGGTCGCTAGGGTCTCGAACTCGGACAAAGATAATTTGCGATACTCGTATTTTTTGATCAAATGATCGGCGACGAGATCCGAAATCTGATGATGAATCAGCAAATTCTGAATTTCGATTTCAATGGCGACGGCCGATTGTGTTTGCGACAAAGAAGGGGTCTCCTCAAGCCCTTTATTTTAGATTAAATCTCAATCAATCATGAGACTTAATGTTAAGCGTTAGGACGAAAGGCGAGCCCTGATTTTGCGCTCATTTCGCAATTCAGATATCGTGTCTGAATGAGTCCTTCAAGCACGCCTTCTGTCCATCCATTTTTGGAGCGCATATCAGAACTCACGCCGGAAAATTTTGACCGGGCCATTCAGATCAAAGACGGACGTCTCAAGGCGATTTTTTTCTGGGGACGGCAATGTCCCAACTGCGAAATCGCGAAACGGCATCTGGAAGAGCATCACGTCGAGGTCTTGAAATCAGACATGGATTGGTACCACGTCAACACTTACGAGCATTCGGATCTCGGCATTCGCTTTGGTCTGCACGGCATTCCGACATTCTTATTTTTCCGCGACGAAAGACCCTTAGGTCGAGTCACGTCTTTCCCTGGCTGGGAGCCGTTTGCCGAGGTTCTGGAAAAACTCGTTTTGAAAAAAGAAAAAGCCGACTCGCCCATTTAAATTCACTCGATCATCGGTCCTTGGTCTTGATGAAAAGATGGACGGGGTCAAACCCTGTTTCTGTAAAAAAAAAGACATCCATTGGATGTCTTTTTCGGAAGCTCGAGAGAGACCTATTACTCGGTTACGCGAGAAACGTAAGCGCCACCTTCGGTGGTGTCGATGCGCAGAAGATCGCCTTCGTTGATATGAAGCGGAACGTTCACAACCAAACCAGTTTCCATGGTCGCTTGCTTGGTCGCACCGGTGACGCGATCACCTTTCACGCCAGGCTCGGTCTTTGCGACTTTCATGTTCACGGCTTTTGGAACGTCGATTGAAACCGGACGCTCGTTGTAGAACAGAACCACGACTTGCAAATTCTCGATCAAGAAATTTGAAGACTCGTCGATTTCATTCGGCAGGATTGTGATCTGCTCGAACGTCGTTTGGTTCATAAAGTTGTAACCATTTTCATCTTTGTACAAAAAGGTCATCTCGATGTTCTGAACGTCAGGAACGTCGAAACGCTCGCCCGATTTAAAGGTGCGCTCGAGCTGCTGACCGGTCAGAAGATTTCTCAGACGTGTGCGAGTGAACTGGTTTCCTTTGCCCGGTTTGACGTGTTGGAAATCCAAAACCTGGTAGGGACTGCCCTCGACCATGACACGAAGACCACGGCGAAAATCTGAAAGTTCGTACATACATGCACCTCACGTTTGAGAGAAAAAAGAAGTTCGAAGATGCCCGAGCTGGCCGAAAAGGTCAACGGGCTCGAAGCGGCTATTTGCAAAAGATAGAGCGGGTAAAGTGAGCCTTTAAGACTCGAGAATCGAATCTTCGGTGTAGGCTTTTATTCTGCGCAGCAAATTTTCCAGAATCTGGCGTTTTTTATCAAAGACCATCTTCTCGCGCGAAGCCACCGGATGCAGCGGCAGAGCCTCTTCTTCGGGCAGGGACTCTTCCAAAAGCTCAAAACGTTTGGCGATTTCTTTGTTGTTCGGAAGGCGAGTGTTGAGGTCCAGCAAATGGGCCCGCGCTTTTTCCAAATCATTGCGCACAATCAAGGCATCGACCAGCGACAGCTTTCGCTCCAGCTCTTGCGAGGTGACCGCGGCCACGGCCGGTTTGTTGATCTGGGTGGTGGCGTTGATTTTTTTGTACTGAAAGATATCTTCTTCGTATTCGTCGGCGCTCAGGCTCTCTAATTTTTGAACGGCATTGCGCGCTTTTTCACTCTGCGGATTTAAAAATAAGATGCGCTTGAAAGCTTTCAATGCTTCCTTCGGCTGCTGCATTTGCAAGTGCAGGGTTCCGATCAGTTGCAGCGCCAGCAGATTCTGGGGATCGAGTTCGACCGCTTTGCTTAAGATTGGGCCTGCTTCGGCAAAGCGAGATTGCTCGATCAGGATGCGGCCCAGGGCCACGTAACCGCCGACGTAATCGGGATGACGCCGAATTCCATTCGCCGCCACGATTTCGGCCTGTTGAAACTCAGCATTTTCACGCAAAGCTTCGGCCAATGGAGCAAAGGCCTTCGAGTTCGGATCTTTTTGCAGCAGGCGCCGATAGTCCTCGATGATCTTGAGAAGATTTTTGCTCATGAGTTCATCTTTGCATTCCGCACCGGGGCGTGCAAGCATTTGGAGATGATCATTCTTGGCATCGATCCAGGCTCGCGCATCACCGGTTTTGGCATTCTCAAGGTCACCGGTCGGGGGCAGGGGCTGCGCATTCAGCACATCAATCACGGCGTCATTCTGATGGAGCCGAAGGCACCTTTTCCAGAGCGCATGAAAGAACTGGGCGAAGCCATGGACGTCATTTTGAAAAAGTATCGGCCGGATCAAGTCGTGATCGAGAAGATCTTCTTGGGACGAAATGCCGATAGCGCCTTTAAGCTTGGTCATGCGCGCGGGGTCGCTTTGTACGAGTCCGCCAAATTCGGCAGCGAAGTCATCGAATACGCCACGCGGGTCGTGAAAAAAGGCATTACCGGCACGGGTGCGGCCACCAAAGAAGAAGTGCAATCTTGCTTGCTGCGTCTGCTAAATCTCAAGGCAATTGCGCGCATCGACGCCTCGGATGCCTTGGCTCTGGCTACCTATCACGCTTTTCTGGTCACGAATCCCTTGCATGTGCGAAGCGCCCAAAGGCAAGATTTGGACCTGTAAGCGCTTTAGAGCTCGCGATTTTTTTTAAGAATTTAAGAAATTTGGAATTTAGGAAGGCCGTTATGATTGCTCAGCTGAAGGGTTTTATTCAAGAGGTCACGGTTGATAGTGCAGTTCTGGATGTGAATGGGGTTGGCTATGAGCTGGTTTGTTCGTTGACGACTTTGGCGGAGCTGCAGGCGGATTTGATGGGTGGAGCGGGGGCGACGGCCAAGCCTTCGAAGCCTGTGTTGGTTTACACTTACACTCATGTGCGGGAAGATGCCTTGCAACTTTTTGGTTTTGCGACCAAAGAGGAAAAACAGTTGTTCACCACACTTTTGAAAGTGAACGGCATTGGGCCGAAGATGGCGATTAATATTTTGTCAGGCGGCACGGTCGAGCATATTTTTGCGATGATCGAATCGGAAGACGTGAAAGCGCTTTCGAAACTGCCAAAGGTCGGAAAGAAAACGGCCGAGCAGATGGTGCTGACCTTGAAAGGCAAGCTGGTCATTCATGAGCCGACTCCGACCAAAGCAGCGGCAGCAGCTTCCAGCAGTTTTGCCAAGTCTCTGTCGCCGGCGCTGCGGGACATTTCATCGGCCTTGATCAATTTGGGTTTCCGTCCGCAAGATGTCGAGAAAGTGATTTCGCAGATGCCGAAGGAAATCGATCTGCAAGAGGGCATCCGTCAGGGACTTTCGGCTTTGAGCTCACAGTAATTTCAGAGGAGAAAACACATGCCACGCATTTTAGAAAGCGAAGATTTTCTCGGTGAGTCTGACTCTTCCGCGTCCGAACACTCGGCAAACGCTCGAGCCGATCGCGACCGTGAAGTTTTGTCGAAAGAAACTTTGGAAGGGGAGACGTCGTGGGAAAACATTCTGCGTCCCTCTTCATTTGATGAATTTCCGGGGCAAGACGACGTCAAAGAAAAGTTGAAAGTTTTTGTGCAAGCCGCGAAAAACCGCAAGGAGCCTTTGGATCACGTCTTGCTGTCGGGGCCTCCGGGTTTGGGAAAGACGACTTTGTCGAAGATCATCGCGCACGATTTGGGTGTGGATTGCAAAGTCACCTCGGCGCCGGCCCTGGATAAAAAAGGCGACCTCGCCGCCTTGTTGACCAGCCTGAAACCATTCTCCGTTTTGTTCATCGACGAAATTCATCGTCTGTCCCGCGTGGTGGAAGAGTATCTCTACACCGCGATGGAAGATTATTATCTCGATATCGTGACCGGCGAAGGCATGGCCGCGCGTTCGATGAAATTTCAGCTCGTGCCCTTCACCTTGGTGGGGGCGACCACGCGTGCGGGTCTTTTGAATGCTCCCTTTCGCGATCGTTTCGGCATCACCGAGAGATTGAATTTCTACGATAAAAAAGCGCTGCACCAGATCCTGACTCGCTCTGCGCAGATTTTGCAGATCGAAGCCGAGGCGCAGGGTTTGTACGAGATCGCCCGTCGCTCGCGCGGAACGCCGCGAATCGCGAATCGACTTTTGAAACGCGTGCGCGACTATGCGCAGGTCAAGGGGCGTGGCGTGATCACGGAAGAGATTGCCTCTTACGCTTTGAACCAATTGGGCGTCGACCAGATGGGATTGGATCCCATGGATCGCAGGATTCTCGAGTTGATCGAAAATAAATTTCAAGGCGGGCCGGTCGGCATCGAAACCATCGCCGCCGCTTTATCCGAAGAAAGCGACACCATCGAAGAAGTCTACGAGCCATTCTTGATTCAAGAAGGTCTGCTGCACAAAACGCAGCGCGGACGCGTGATCACCGAGCTTGCGAAACAGCATCTGATCTCCGGCCGCTAATTCGCTTTCAATTTGAAAAACCATGTTCATAACGGCGGCCGAATCAATCTCTGCCGTCGAAGTGGAGTTCCGACATCCGAGCTTTTTTTTGGAAGCTCGAATCGAAAGCCTTCTTCATGGACAGCATCACTTTTAACTCAACCAACTGGTTGAGTTAAATTCAGGGCCTGGGAGACGATTTCTAGCTCAACCAACTGGTTGAGTTTAAAGTGAGGTCTCTGGATTGATGGTTGAACATGACTTGATTTCAATGGCGATCCCATGGAGTCTCAACCGTAACCGTAACCGTAACCGTAACCGTAACCGTAACCGCAACCGCAACCGCAACCAAAACCGCAACGGCAATCCAAAACCGCAACGGCAATCCAAATGGAGTCTCAACTGCAAATGCAAAATTTAGGAGCTTGGATTAAATCGTAGAGCTTCGGTAAGCGGCGCTGCAGCTGATGATGCCGGGTTGCGCGAGCTCAGGGGCCAGAGAAGTGAAGAACTTCTGGATCTCAGGTTGAAAGACGATCAGCTCGTCGCGCGCCCATTTCTTTTCGCCGGCTTCACGCAGCTTCTGGAAAGCGTCAGCCCGGGTTGGCATTTCGGTGGCACGTGCACCGTCGATGATTTGCCAGCGCTTGCCATCAAAGACGATGTTTTCGGCGTTCAAACCTGAGATGTACTGTTGGCTGCTGGCCACCAGACGGACAAAGCGAACCAATGCTTGGTACTCGGCGCTTTCCGGATGTTGGAAGATATTCTTTTGTTGCATCAGTTTTTTCAGGGTTGGGCCTTGCACGAATGATTTCAAGAGCGTCACGCCATCGTCGGCAAAGAAAACCTGCATGTCCGTCTGTCCGTAACGACGCCATTCTTTTCCGTAGCGTTCTTCTTTGGCGAAGGCCTCGTGAATTTTAGGATCATCGACTGTCGGCAGTTTCCAAGCAAAGAGGGCGCCATCAGAGAGACGTTCGATCAAGGAGACGCGTCCATTTTTTCCAGTTCCCAAATGCGTGCGAATCATCCGGTATCCTGCAGGAACCTGGTAAGGTTCATGCGCTGAAATAAAATCTGCAATCTGAGACGAATTTCCAGAACTCAAAGCCTGGGTCGCTTGCTTCAGAAAGGCTTGGCGTCTTTCGGCCCTGGTGATTTGGCTGGCGATGCGCAGGATTTGCATCATGGGGGCATCATCTTGGCCTTGCACTTGGCCCAAGACGTAGCGATTGATGTGTCGAAGAGCACCAGTGGAGCTGTCGAGACGTTCCAGCACAGCCCAGGTCAGGCCGAGATCCGAGCGATACGGCTCTTGAGTTAAAACAGTTTCGGCAATTTGTCGAAGCTCACTGGGGCTGGCTTTTTGAATCTGTTTTAGGAGACGCGATGGCTTGATGCCCTCTTCGGCGGCTTGGGCCGGAGAAAAACAAAGAAAAATGGCGAGCGCGGATAATATGAAAAAAGGCATTTTTGGAGGCATAGGTTTTCCTGCGAGAGCAGACTTTTCAAGAGCTATGCCGATGATTTGGAAGGCTGGGAACTTTATATCGAATGCGGGCTCGATGTCGCTGTCAAAAGGTTGATCAGCGTGCTCAAATTTGAGGAGCTCATTCGGTGGTCAGTCCGCCGTTTTGATTTTGCGCTGAAATCAATTGGCAGGATCGCCGAACATTTTGCAATCCGGAGAAATCTCGGCCTGATGGGCGTTGAGACATTCCAATTTCTTTTGGTGATCACCGCCCGTGTCGGGGCAAAGTTTTTGGACTTCGATCGCGCAGGCTTTCTTCGCATTTTCGGCGCCGGCTGCGCTCGCGCCGCTCCCGGCGCCAGTTTTAGCGGGTTTCGGAAAGGTCAAAGTCGCTCGACATGCAGGACTGAGTTGGTCGTTGTGGGAGACCAGGCATTCATTCATAGTTTCGGCTGTTGCCGTTTCGCAAAGAGCCGTTTGCTCTTTTTTGCAAGCGTCCTCGGGAGCAGTTTTTTTGGCAGCAGGTGCAGCTGGTGCTGCCGCGGCAGGTGGTGGAGTTGCTGGTGCTTGGGGCGGTGTCGCTGGCGGCAAGATCGCTTTCGGTACTGTCGTCGTCGTTACCACGGCTGGTGGAGTGGCTTTTGCGGGTGGAGTCTCTACTTTTTCTTCGGTGCCGATCAAGGCCTTTGCGGTCTCGGTGCACTCGGGGCTGAGTCGAGCCATGTTTTGCTTCAGGCACGTCGTCTGCTCGGCGTGTTTGGGACAGACCAATTTGACTTCGTTCAGGCATTTACTGATGGCAAAACTGGAAGAGGACACAAGACATAACAAGATAGGAAAATATTTGATCATGCTGACAATGCTTGCCGGCGGGCTCCAATTTGTCAAATTATTCTACCGAATGGCGGGCTTGCAGTGACTTCTAAAACAGGTGTCGCAAATATTCGCGAAACAGGGGGATGCGGCTGGGGTTCGGGTCGCGAGATAAAACGGGAACTTCGACGATCTTCATCTGATGCTTGTGGGCCAGCTTTAATATTTCCGGTGTGTAATACCAAGCGCGCATTTTGAGTTCCGGCAGAATTTGATCCAGCGATTTTTTTTGAAAAACCAAATAAGGGCACAATGGATCGCTGGACGCAACGCCCAGTTTGCGCCATTTTTCGACAATGATATTATCCAGTGTCCAATGCCAAGATGTGCGGCGCGGGGCTTCACGTTTCTTGCGAGACGTGTTGCGATTGCCAATAGCGATATCGGTCGTGGGATTTAAAATCAACTCTTGTAGAAAATTAAAAAGATCCGCGAGCGGAATTGTAAAATCCAGAGGGAAAACCATGACAAAATCACCGTGCGCGCTCTTCATTCCTTTTAAAACGCTGGGGCCTCGTCCCAACTGGCGTGGATTTTCGAGGATCTGCACTTGAATTTTTTCAGAGCGCAGCGCTTGTGCGGTACTGAGGCTTGCGTCAGAGCTTGGGTCGACAACTAAAATCAGCTCCCACTGCAAAGGAAATTTTTGAATAAAGCTTTCAAGCTCATTCAGGCCGCGCTCAAGCAGCTTTTTTTCATTCTTAATGGGCACGATCAGACTGACTTTTTTCACAGAGGGCCATTTATAACCTGAAGCTTGCTTCGAATCAGTATTTATTTCAGAATAAATTTTTTGGAGACAGCAATATGAAGCAAATGGCTCGAAGATCATTCTTCTTTGGTTTTTCCTTTTCGCAAATTCAAACTGGATTCAAAGCAGTGATCGGTCTTGGCATTTGCTTCGGCTCGCTGGCTCACGCCCAGCTTCAAGAAGAAAAGCTGTCCTGGAATCCCGCACGGACCAAGCCGATGGCGGTGGTCAAGGCCGCTCCTTTGGGTCAGCAGAAAAAAGCAGAAGTCGAAAAAAAGTGGAGCGAATGCGCCAATCACGGCAAATCAAATGCGGGCCAATATGCCAGCGTGCGTGGTTGGATTGTCGCATCTTGGTTGCACTGCGCCCGTGAACTGTCGGCCGAAAAGAAAAGTGCCGAACCCCTTCATCCCGCCCTCAAAGTTTCTGAGATGCATGCCGATCTTTTGATCTCGGGTCCGTGGAAAACTTTGCTGTGGAATGAAATCGTTAAATCGCGTTTTGCCGTGTTGGATTTGGTTTCAAAAACCCAACCCGAAGAGGCCTGGCGCCAGGTGGAAAGTTTGCTGGCGCATGAAGACCGATTGGAGAAATCGCAAAAAGCTCGCGTGCTGCTCGCGGCTGGTGAATTGTCACAGGCCAAAACTCAGCTGAAGGCCGCGCAGTTTTTGTACGAGCAAAGTCTGAACGAGCAAGATTCAAAAGCAGGTCGCGATAAGTTGGCCTCGGTCCTGTTTGCGTTGAATGAGAAAAAAGAATCCGAAGAAAAACCAAAGACCGAGACGCCCAACGAGCTCGAAGGAAATTATGAAGAGCGATTTCGCAATTCCATCAAGAGCAACGACCTGCTGAATTTGCTCGAAGATTGCATTGCTTATCTGAAGCAATATCCGGGTGGCCGCCGCTCGAAATGGGCGCATGACAAGGTCGGCGATATTTACCTGGGACTTTTAGATCAAACGCAAGATAACAAGCTCGCGGCATTGCGCGAGCGAGCTTTGGGGGCGATGGAAAAATCAGATCCATTGCGCCTGCTGGAATGGTCGAAGCAGTTGCACCGAAAGACAGATTACCGTGGAAGTCTTCGTCTGGCAGAAAAAGCGTTGGACGCATTGAATGGCAGCTCTTCCGGTGCGGTCTTGCTTTACATCGCCGGGCGATCTGCGGAAATGACGGGAGATTATAAAAAGGCGCGGAAATTTTTCGATCAATACATCGAGCAATTTTCCGGCGGCGAAGATATCTCCGAAGTTTATTTTCGCTTGGGGCTCACGCATCTTCGCATGGGGCAAGCTTCGAGCGCGATTGCGGCTTTTGAAAAAATGTTGCTCTTAAAAGGCAGCGATCGCTACGAACTGAATGCCAGATACTGGTTGGCGCGAGCGCTGCAAGCGACCAATAACACACGGGCCTTGACGGTGGTGGATGAAATCTTGAGCAAATATCCGCTGTCCTATTACGGGCTTCGCCTGCGCATGGAGCGCTCGTCGGGATTGATGGAGTGGCCAACACTTTTGCATGTCGGGAGAGAGCTCAAGGGAACTTATTATTTGCTGCCGTCACAAAAGAAAGTTTTAGAGCGCGTTCAGTTGTTGGCGCAAAATGGCTGGACCGCCGAAGCTTTGTGGGAAGCGACAGAGATTCCTTGGCCGACCGATGCGACGGGTAAAGTTTTGATCGCGCAAAAGTTGAACGAGTGGCTGCTGTTCCCGCCAGTGATGCGGTTGGTGAACGAAGCGGGTGATTTGGATCCCGAACTTCGTGCTTTGGATGTGATCTCTTTATCTTTGCCGCAAGTTTACAAAGATGTGATTCAAGATCAGGCAACAAAGCAAAAGCTCAGTCCGTATTTGGTGCGCAGTCTCATTCGTCAAGAAAGTGCATTTGGTCCGCGCGCGATCAGCAGTTCGAATGCTTACGGCCTGATGCAATTGATCGGACCGACGGCGCAAGAAGTGGCGATGGAGTTGGGACTTCGCGGAATTTCGATTCCGGATGATGTTTTTGTGCCAGAAAACAATATTCAGATGGGAACTTATTATATCGCGAAGATGATCAAGCAATTTGGCGGGCATGTCCCATTGGGGCTTGCGGCATACAATGCAGGACCGCATCGACTGAAATCTTTCATCGAAGGTCGAAAAGAAGTTTCGGATCAGATACAGAAATTTTCTTCGGATCCTCTGGATGAGATGTGGTTTGACGAGCTGCCATGGTATGAAACCAGTTTTTACGTCAAAGCAATTTTGCGAAATGCGATCCTGTATCAGCTGGCTGACAAAGCAGGTGCGAAAGAGCCCGATCAACGTCGCGTCCAGTTTGGTCCAGTCATCTGGAGTCATTTGCTTCTCACTCCCTAATCGCATCATTGGATGAAAATATCCAATTCCGAGTTTGCGACCAGCTTGCCTTTTCGGTAGGCTGAAAGGATGAAAAAGCTATTTTCTATTCTGTTGGCATTGGCCATGACGGCCTCTCTTACGAACTGTGCTCATAATGTTCCACAAGCGAGCAAGCCCGCTGTGGTTGAAACGGATCCAGACGCTCCTCAGGTGACTTTGCGTGAAGTGGATTCTTTCCGCGTTACGGATCCTGAAGGTCCAAAGGTCGTGGACGAAGAACTTGAACAAATTCCGACCGAAATCAATCCGCTGGTTGAAAAATGGATCGCCTATTTCCAAGGGAAGGGTCGTCCTCATATGGAGCGCTATTTGGCGCGCAGCACTCGTTACATGAAGCTGATGAAAAAGATTTTGCGTCAAAACGGTTTGCCGGAAGATCTCGTTTACATCGCTTTGATCGAGTCTGGTTTCAGCTCACACGCGACCAGCCGTGCGGCCGCCGTGGGCTACTGGCAGTTCATCAAAGGCACAGGCAAACGTTACGGCATGGAGATCAACGCGTTGGTTGATGAACGTCGCGATCCGGTTTTGGCGACGCAAGCCGCGGCCGAATACTTTAAAGGTCTGTACAGCGTGTTCGGATCTTGGTACCTGGCGATGGCGTCTTATAATGTCGGTGAAAATCGCGTGAAGCGCGAAGTGATGAATCACCTGACACGAGATTTCTGGGAGCTGGCACGCAAACGTCGTTTTCCAAAAGAGACCATCAATTACATTCCTAAATTCATCGCGGCGAAATTGATCGGTAACAATCCAGAAAAATATGGATTCACCGAAATCGAATGGCTGACGCCAATTGAATTTGATCACATCAAGGTTGATCGTTCGGTGAACTTGAAGAACATGGCTGCGAAAATGGAAATCGATTACGACGATTTGAAGCAGCTCAATCCAAAATTCAAAGGCGAAATCGCTCCGGTCAAAGGAAACTTAGGTCTTGAGCTTCGCGTGCCGATCGGTGCCACGCAGACGGCATTGGTTGCGGCGCAAGCTTCTTTTGTCGACAAAGTCGAATACATCGCCGATGCGGGCGAAACGGAAATGTACAAGATTCGCTCGGGCGACAGTCTTTCCACGGTCGCGCGCAAGTACCACACGACGGTGGCTTGGCTTCGTGACGTCAACGATCTGAAAAACGGCCGCAAGCTGCGTGTCGGTCAGCGCATCGCGGTTCCAGATCGCAATGGACGAAAAGCAACGACAGTTAAATACGTAGCAAAAGTCGAAAAGGTCGAGAAGCAACCCGAAGCTGAAAAAGAGTCTTCTGAAAAAGCCATGGTCAATCCTGAGATCGTAACGAAGCGGGGAGTTTTCTACGTCGTGCAGGCGGGTGACACTTTGTCGGCCATCGCTGATGACTATAGCTCAAGCGTTGAAGAGCTTCGCCGCATGAACAAAATGTCGCGCGGAAGTGTTTTGAAAGCGGGCATGAAGCTGCGTGTTCCGAAAGACGAAGGTTTGCCAGCAGATCCATCGGGCGCGAAAGCGGTCGAGCGCGTGGCTGATGCCGATAAAGATGACGACAGCAAAGCTCCCGTGGTGGCCAAGTCCGTGAAGACAGATTCGGATTCATCAGCGAACTCTGGTTCCGGACCGGCAAATACCACCGAAAAAGTTTTGGTGGATTCACGCGAACCGCAATCTTCCGGTCGTGATTATCCCGCACATGTTGTTCGTCCGGGTGATAACTTGACGACCATCGCTCATAAATACGGCGTGACCATTCAATCGATCCGCAAAGCGAACAATTTGAAAAAGCGTTCGGTCTTGAAAGTTGGATCTCGTTTGGTGATCCCGGCAGAAGATCGTCCCCAGACTCGAAACGGCAACAAGTCCCGCCACAATATCGTGGTGGGTTCAAGCAAAGCCGAAATCTCGATGCGCAAAGCCCATCGCCCGCGCATCCACATCGTTCGTCGCGGCGAAAACCTGACCCAAATTGCTGAAAAATACAATATCACCCTGAACGCTCTTCGTGGCGAAAACCGCAAAATCCAAGGCGGCAAGCTCTTCATCGGCAGCAAACTGCTGATTCCCGTCGCTAACGCCAGCTACTGATCCGGATGGCGAACGCCTAGACTCGTTCCAGCCGCACTGGTGACGTTCAAAACAAACTCGAAAGTCACCTTCAAGTGAAATCCAATATGTTGGTTAAATGACCAACCACGACTTATCCCAAGCTTCACTGTCTCATCTTGAAACAGAATTCCTAAATCGGGCCGATCGAGTTTCGCTTTTGGTGCAATTTATTGAATCTGGCCCTGGCACTGGGAAATCAGAGTAAAATGGAATGTGATGCTTCTCGAGGCAAGGAATCGGGCCATGGGGAGAGGGATTCTGGCCCAAGGCCCTGTGACCTGCAAAGTCTTGATACTTAAGTCATTTCCGGCTTTTGACGAAACAAGAACTGGATCTGAATGAACATCGAGACCATAGGGGTCCTTATGAAAGTTGGCTTTTCGATTCGATATAAATTTTTGGGCGTCATGAGCCTGCTGCTCGCAGCATGTGTCTGCATTTATCTGGCAATCGCGGTCCAAGTTTTCAAATCAGATAAAACCGAGCTGGTCTACGATCTCAACCGCAGTCAGGTTTCGAATTTGGCCAGCGAATTGGAAACGCAGTTCGACGGTGTCTCGGATAAGTTCAAACTCTTTGCCGTTTTGTCGGACGGGCCGCAGGCGCGATTGATGGGTGATATCTTCACCAACGATTCGGATATCGTGTTCGTGTCCCTGTACAAAAAAAATGGCGCTGAGACCGTGCGCAAATATGAAAATAAAAATTTCCGCGAAACCTACGGGCTCTCGGCCGATTACTTTGAAAAAGACATTGGCAAGGATCGTTCGATTCCCTTTTCGAACATCCTGAAAAATGGAGATGCGATCTGGAATGCCTCGACCCAAAGCGGCCCGGCGCTGATCGGTTTTGGCCGTAGCGTGGTGGTGGAAGACGCCAACGGGGTGGCGGTCGACCAGATGGCGGTTGTCGGTTACATTAAGGTCGACCGCATCCTGAAAGCTTTGTCACTGGTCAAGCTCAGCGAAATCACGATCGCAAGCTCGGACGGGGAAATTCTGGTTCATCCAGATTTGAAAACGCTCAAAGAAAAGTCCCTGATTTTAACTCACCCTTTGTTTCAAGCGGCCTTGGCGGCGAAAACAAAGACCAGCGTGATGCATTTTGATTTCAAGGAGAAAAAGCTCTTAGGCGCTTTTTCAAAATCTCACGCCGGAAAAATTGTCGTGCTGGCGCAGGCTTCGGAAGAGGCCGCCTTTGGTGCGGTCGCCGATCTGGTCGAGCGATCTCTGATTTTTTCTTTGATCGTGATCACGGCGGCATTCTTGGCGGCAGTTTTACTGTCAAGGTCGCTGACCGCGCCGCTCGCGCAGCTGGTGGATCGCATGGACTTGGTTTCACAGGGCGATTTGACGACGCAGATTCTGATCGGGACGCGCGACGAAACGGCGGTGTTGGCCGGCAGTTTCAATAAGATGATCATCGATCTCAAACAATCTCGTGACCAACTTGAAGACATCAATCGCGACTTGGATCAAAAGGTCAAAGATCGCACCAAGCAATTGGAAGAGCAAAATCACGCGGTCAAAGAAGCGCAAGAAGCCCTGATCCGCACGACCCGTCTGGCATCGGCCGGTGAAATCGCGGGACGAGCGGCGCACGAAGTTTTAAATCCCCTCACCAGCCTGCTCACCCGCGTGGGCATCATGGAGCGAAAGATCAAGTCCGAGATGCAGCCGCAGGTGCAAATGCTCGGTGATATTTCTCAGGCTTGGCAGAGCGACTTTAGCGAAGGTGGCTTCGAAAAGCTGGTCAGCAATTGGCAGCAAGCTTCGCAGGTCAATCCGCAGTGGAGCTTGTGGCAAGAAGATCTGGAAAACATCCAAGGGTTGAAGACGGGTTTCGAGACCCAGTTTTCGGCCCTGCACGTGGACACACAGTTCCTGCTCAAAGAAGGGGCCAGGATCAATAAGATCATCAACGGCATGCGAAAGCTTTCCAACATTCGCTCGGACAAACGCAATCATTCGATGCACGAGATATTGAAAGACTGCTGCCACATCATGGCCGATCTCTTTCAGCAACGAAATTACCAGATCATTCAAGAGTTCAATGCGGACCGCGACCTGGTGCATGTCGATCGTGACGAAGTGGTGCAGGCCGTGACGAACATGATGCGAAACTCTTTGCAGTCCATGCACGAAGCAGAAATTCAAAAAGGCGTGCGTGGAACCATGCGCTTGGTGACCGCGCAGGTGGACGGCCAAGTGCAAATTTACATTGAAGACAGTGGAGTGGGAATTTTAGCCGAGAATCAATCCAGACTTTTCGAAAGTCAATTTACCACCAAATCTCCAGACGAGGGCACGGGCCTGGGTCTCGGGATCAGTCGCCGCTTTATCCGGGGATACGGGGGAGAGATCGAATTCGTCTCGTCCGTGCCTTTTCAAAAAACAGTGTTTCGAATTCGCGTACCCAATGCAGAGACCACAACTCGGGGGGCTGCAGCATGAGTGAAGCTATTAAAAACCTCAAACCAGAAGTCAAACCGACCGCGAAGCAAGCGCCCGAACCGAATCGTCGCATCTTAATCGTCGACGACGAAGTCTCGATTGCCGAAGGCATTCGCAGTCTTCTTTCGCCCTCGAGTGAGAATGTGATTCCGTTTCGCCGCTCGAGCCGCAGTGGCGCGGCCAATGCTGCCGCAGGTTCAGCACCAACGCCAGCGCCCAGTGCGCCGGCAGTGCTCGCTTACGAGATCACGGTCGTCAACAATCCGCATGCGGCCCTGCAGGCCGTGAAGCAATCTTTGGCCGACGGAAAACCCTTCGCCATGGGCTTTTTTGACGTTTTGTTGGGTGCCGACATGGACGGTATCGAGCTGGTGAAGCAAGTTCAGAATTTGGACTCGCAGATCCACGCGGTGTTTGTGACCGCTTATCAGGACCGAAGCGTTGATTCGATCAACGAATTTCTGGGCGGTGATAAATCAGATCGCTGGGATTATATCAATAAGCCATTCACGGATGGCGAGATCATCCAAAAAGCCCGCAACGTGACGACGCTGTGGAATTTGCAACGCATGAAAGAGTGGCAAGAAGAGCAGCTGGCCGATGCGCAACGCTTGCTCTTTCAAAACGAACGCGCCAACACGGTGGCAGCAGTCGGTCGCAGCGTGGCGCACGAATTCGGAAATCTCTTGATGCAAATCGTGGGTCATTCCGAACTCGCCCTTTTAAAAAACGATGCGCAAAGAATGAAAGAAGCCTTAGAGACAATCCTGAAAGCTTCAGACACCGCCAATAATGTCTTGGACCGATTTAAGAAGCTCGCGCAAGGTGGTCAGGTGCAAAGCGAGCTCAAGCTCATGAATTTGGCGCAGGCCTTAGATGAAGCTTTGGACTTGATGAGCTACCAGTTTCGAAAAAATCAAATCAAAGTCAGCAAGCAAAAGATGGATCAAGTTTTATTGGAAGCCAATAAACATTCGCTCGTGCAAGTGTTTATGAATCTCTTTATCAATGCGACCCACGCCATGCCGGGCGGTGGACAGATCGAACTTTCCGTCAGCAAAATGGACGGGGATCTGATCCAGGTCCAAGTTCGCGATCATGGCGGTGGCATTCCGGTGGATCTTTTAGATAAAGTGACCGAGCCCTTGTTCACCACCAAGGGGGCGACCGGCGGTTCTGGCTTGGGCCTGGCGATCTGCAAAGAAATCATCGAGATCGAACACGGTGGCGAATTTAAAATCGAAAATCATCAGGAAAAAGGCGTTGTTGTGACCTTACTGTTGCCCACGCGGCAAGATGAGGGGGATGTGTGACAACAAATCAATCCATGCTCAAGATCGAACGATTGACCGTGCTGGTGGTCGATGATGACGACGTCATCCGTAAAATCATCATCGAGCATCTGATGTCATTTGGTTTCAAGAATTTTTTGGAAGCGCATGATGGCACCGAAGCGTTTCGCCACATCGTCGATCAGATTCAAAGAATCGATCTGATCATTTCCGACTGGGAGATGCCGCGAACCGATGGTCTGACATTTTTGCGAGCCGTGCGCGCGCACAAACATCGCGCCGAAACTCCTTTTATCATGGTGACCTCGCAGCAGACGCATGAACGCATGAAGATTTCGAACGCGAAGAAACATCACGTCGATTCTTACATCGTCAAACCTTTCCGCGGCGAAACTTTGCGCGAGAAAGTGTTTCAGGTTCTCTTTGCGTACGAAGAAAAAAATCGTCTGAAAGGCGACGCTTCTTAAGAGCCTGCCAAAAAATTAACTGATTCTTGAACGTTCTGATTTTTCGTCAGATCAAGGCGCGAGGAGAAGTCATAGCAGGGTCTATGACGACGACGAGTAACGCTGAGATGGCGGAAAATCAGAACGCCCCAGAGGGGTTTCAATAAAAAAGGCCACTGACTGCGTTGCTCGTCGTTGCATTGGCCTTTTTTATTGAAATTCAGGAGTCATTTAATTTTTTGACAGGCTCTAAGGTTTCGAAAAACCTTTGGCGAAATTCCAAGCTTCTTCGGCCGCCTGAAAACCTTTTGGATCGGTTGGCCACTGATGTTGACCACCGGCAATCACCCGCAATCGAACGGGCGCACCCGCCGAGCATTGATAATTTGTTTCCGTGTCGCCGCCGGGCAGGTTCTTCACGACCGGTGCTTGGCATTTTCGAGCTTTGGTGACCAGGGCTAGAGTGTCAGCGGTCGAGCGAAAGTTTGTTCGGCTCAAACCGCGCCCGATGCCACCTTTCATCGGAACATTGTCGTCGGCCGAGCCGTGCACGTGCAGCAATGGAATGTCTTTTCCCTGATCGCATTGGTCGATGCCCAAGGTGCCCGAAACGGGGATGACGGCGGCAAAGAGCTGCGGTGATTCGCACATCAATCGGTAAGCCATCATCGCGCCGTTGGACATGCCCGTTAGGTAAATGCGTTTCGGATCCGCCGGCAGCTTCAGCGAAAGGTCTTTCACCATCATTTCCATAAACGCCACATCCGGAATGTCTTTTCGTTGCGCGATACCGCAACAATTTCCGGCGTTCCAAACGCGTCGATTTTCACCAATGATGGTGCCAGTCCCGTTGGGATAGATGGCGATAAATTGGTGAGCATCAGCGGCCGCATTCAATCCGGTCGTGCGGGCGGCGTGTTCGGCATTGCCGGTGCCGCCATGAAGAAAGATCATCACCGGCACTTTGCCAGGTGGCAGCTCCGCCGGAATGTGGGCGAGATAACTTCGCTCGATGCCATTGAACTTGATTTGGTAAGTGATGTCCTTTGCGGCCAAGGTCATACCGGCAGGGGCTTCAAGCGACAAAAAGAAAGATAAAACCGCAACCCAAAAAGAAGCTAAAAGTCTCATAGGCGACGATTGTCTCGAAGAAAAATTCGGCTGTCATGTCCAAAGACGAACAAGATCAGTTTTCAAAACCCAGCGTCAAGCCCGCACCCCAGCCATTGGAAAAGCTTCGTTGATAGAAAACAACATCGTCCTGCAGGCGCAGGCCGACCGAGAGGGCCGAGCTTTCACCTTTATAATAAAGGTAGCGAAAGGTATTTTGCGTCGAGAAGCCAAAAATTTGCGAGCCCGCCATCATGCTGACAGAATGCCCACTTAAGAAGCGCTCGGAATGCGTCCAATTGTAAATGATTGAAGGACCGACGGTCAGTGCCGTTTTGATTTCGATTTTTTCATCGGCTTTACGCTCGATGTAAGGCACCATCTGCACGATACCACCGCGCAACAGACCACTTTTGCTATTGCCGAATAGAATTTGCACTCGGGCATCCGTGTAGGATTGCTCTTCCTGAAAAGGGTAGGTGGTCAGGTCGCTGGGCTTCCATTTGTACTGAGCATAAAAGACATCGACCATGTAGCTTTTGTCTTTTGAAAGAAGCTGTTCGGTCTGAAAGCGTCCGGCCCCCATGCTGCTGCCACTTAATTTGGCTTTCAATTGGTCGGCGCCATTCAGTGTCCACGTGGTCATCAGCGGGGACCATTCAAAGACATAGGTGTCTTTCAGTTGCCGTTGATCATCCGAGACCAGCTTCACGTCTTTTTCAAAAACCTTTTCATCAAATTGCGGCTTCGGCACGTCTTTCAGGATGACTTCCGTTTTTGTTTCCACGGGCTCGCGATTTTTCTCAAGCTTCATTTTCTTGCGAATCAAAACACCATCGTTATTCGAAGAGCTTTCCGGAAGCTTATCCAACTGCACGATGGCGGGTTCCGAAAACACGCCCATGCGTCCTTTTGAAGAGCCCGCAGCCACGCGCCAGAAATAGGTGCCCAGCGGAAACTGCGACCAGATAAATTCCGTTTTCTTGATCACCTTTGATAATTTCGGCGCGCGAAAGTCTGAAGTGTCGGAAATTTCGATGGTGTAAACATCGGCGCCGTCGACCGGCTCCCAGGCAAAGACGGCCTCGTAATCAGCTTCCGATTTTTTGCTTTCAGCATGGGCTTCGGTGTTCAGTGCCTGCCAGATCAAAGACCAAATCGAAGAGGGAGCTGGTTGCCACCACGCTCCTTTTTTTGTCTTTGGCTTTTTCTTCTTTTCCAATTTCTTCTGGACGCGGGTGCTCGAAGCCTTTTCTTCTTCTGGCTTCGAAGCGGGGACTCGCAGCTCGGGGCTTTTCAGCTTCGGAGCGGCGAAGGGTTCGTGACGGGGAAAGATTTGATTGGCATAAGGCGCTGGCATTTCGAAGCCGTCGTTATCGATGCCGATGACTTTCCAGGACACATCGGACTCGTCAGAAAAATTAAAGCTGTAGGTGTTTTCCTTCACGCGCTTTTCGGTGACTTGGCCCGTGCGCAAATCGGTGACGACAAATTTGTACTCACGCGCTTCGGGAAGGTAGGTCCAAATGAAAGCGATGTTTTCGTTCGTCTTCACGCGGTCTCGCGGAAAGGGGCTTAGCAAGTGCAGATTTGGCGCTTTCCAGATTTCGATTTCTTTGGCTTCGGAAACTTTGCCGTCCTTCATCAAACGCAAAGTGTACTTGCCAGGTTCCAGTGCCAGATTCTCGCTGCTTTGCTGGGTTGAGACCGTTTTGAGAACCTTGTCTTTTCCCAGCGGCAAGATTTGAATTTTTTCGGCCGAGCCTTTCCACTGAACGGGAATCTGTGCCTCGGGCTGGTAAGAGTAAACGCGTTGGTACTCGGGCCCTTGAAATTTCAAGTCCTCTTCGATGGCCAAGGTTTCGGCCACTTTGTTGTCTTGAATTTTCAAAAGCTGATTTTGGCTGAGAGATTGTTTGCCCGAGTCTTTCTGAAACTCGAGATTTCCCTTGAGAACTTCGACTTCGAAATCGTTTTGCCCGGTTTGGCGCAGCGAAACTTCGGAGCCCTGATTCAGATTCAAGCTCCATTCCTGAGTTTCAATTTTAGTGGAGGCGTAAGGATTGCGCGCCCGCAAATCACCGCGCGTGAATTTCAAACGGATTTCGGAATCATTCATCGCCGATTGCGGCTCGATCGTCACCAGCGTATTTTCGGAAAGGTGCACTTCGGTTTGCTCATTCAGATGCAAAGTGGCGTTCGACTGGGATAGCGTTAAAACCGAATCATAGTAATAAAGAGTTTCATCGGGGCCCGCATTTTCCCAAACCAGAGAATTCAAACCGCGCTTTCTGAGCTCGCGCTGTGATTTCACGATGTAGCCCGCGGGCTTCTGTTCGAGATTGACGGTTTTGGTTTTGAAAGGCGACGACAGGATTTGCAAATGCATCAGCAGCCAGGTCACTTCGAGACCTAGCAAAATCACCGTCAGGATGATCAGTTTTAAATCGGATTTCCAGCTGCGTAGCATATCGATACTTGATCGGTTTTTCAGAGCGAAAAGCTGGGTCCAGTTTCGTGATTTTGAGAGAGAAAAAGGGGTCAATCTTGAGTTGTCTAAACGGGATGAATGGTGTTTGGTCTTTGGTCGAGTGCGGTGATTTGCGTCTCCCTTAAAATAAGAAACCCGTCTTCAATCGATCCTGATTCAAAGACGGGTTAAGGGGAATGAAACTTTTGATATGTCATAATACTTCCTTCCGTTTGCGATCGTCCCAATTAGGCAATCATATATCCTCTGGCAGTCTGGCTGGCATGAGACCTTAAGTCTAAGATCTTTTAGCCCCTCTAGCTTTGCGCCCCCAAGTTTCCCTGGGTTTGCCTTGAGCAAAGGAAGGATCGTTTTTCTAGATTTCTGCTAGGGCCTCCTTTGTGAAGGTTTCAAGTCTACTTTAGGTTGAACATCAGCATCATCGCTTTAGCAATCCTGGTGACGGGCCGTCACTTGGGTTTGGGATTGGTGATAAAGTACATCCGGCCCTCCTCGTGTGCTTTCACTTGTCTTAGTATACCAAGACCAAAGGCGGGCTCAAAATTTCCCGATCAAGCTTCTCAAAATTTGGCGTGCTTTGCGCGGAATCTTCGTCTCAAATTGAGAAGCACAGAAGGGATTCTAAAAATGAAATACATCACACTGGGATTGGTTTTATTGAGCGCTATTTCGAGTCACGCTTGGACCGTCATGGTGATTTCCAGCGGCGCGAAGGCCGAATGGATCAACGTTAAAAACGAGAAAGCACCTTTGAAAGTCGGCCAGTTCCTAAATTACGGCGACACCATCGTCACGGGTGAGAACACCAAGCTCAAATTGCTGGAAAATCATTCGGTGTTGGTCGTCGGTGAGAAGACCACTTTGAAAATCGAAGAGCCTTTGACGAAAGATGGCCCACCTTCACCGATCACCATGAATTTGATGAGCGGTAAGGTGCGCTTCCAGGTCGATAAAACCGAAGCGAAAAAATATCGCTACCGCATTCCGAGCATCGTGGCCGGCGTGCGCGGCACCGAATTTGTGTTGACCGCTTCAGCCGAGAAAGAAGTCTTGTGCGTCTTGGAGGGCGAGGTTGGGGCTGAGATTATCGCCAGCGGAGCGAAAGCGACGGTTCAAAAAAATATCGGCTGGATTCGTGAAGGTGGCCAAGAAGGAAAACTTTTGCCCACCACGCCAGAGCAGCGCAAGGATTGGGTTCAGGCCACAAGCTTGTAATGGATTGATTCAAGAATTTTGAATCATGTCCCGAGATTGTGGTTTGATAAATCAAGCCGCGAGCACGTAGAAAATCCAGATCAACCCAAGGACAAAAAAGGCGCTGCCCAGGGTCTCTGATAGAAAAATAAATTTTAAAACTTGGGCCTGTCTAACCAATCAGAACTCCCACCGTCTGTCGACGGTGGTTCGATCATATCGCTGAAATTCAGGCGATCAGAAGAAAAAATCCTCGGAATTTTTTGTCGGTCGACAGGAAAGCGTGTTGCCAGTTTTTAAACCGGCAGTTTTTCCCGTAAAGCGGTAGCGATGTGGAAGAAGGCGCGGGCTTCCGCTGAATCTGGATTGCTCTCGACAATCGGGATGCCGGCTTCGCCAGACAAGCTGACGTGCGGATTGAACGGCACTTCACCAAGCTTCGGCAACTTTTTAGCGTCCAGGTACTGATCCAGCTCGCCCTTCGGAAAGAGCTGCAGTTTTTCACCACTGCCGGGGGCCATCATGTAGGACATATTTTCAACCACGCCTAAAATCGGAACCGCCACGCGGCCCCACATGTCGACGGCTTTCTTGGCGTCGATCAAGGCGATATTTTGCGGAGTCGTAACGATGACCGCGCCTGCGACGGGCACCTTTTGCGCCAATGACAATTGGATGTCGCCCGTGCCCGGAGGCAGGTCAACAATCAGGTAATCAAGCTCGCCCCACTGAACATCACGCAAGAACTGATCCATCGCTTTAAAAAGCATGGGTCCACGCCAGACCACCGCCGAGTTTTCTTCGATGATAAAGCCGATGCTCATCAAGCGCAGTCCGAAGCGAACCAAGGGTTGCAGCTTCTGATCTGGGCTGATGTCTGGTTTTTGGTTCATTGCCCCCAACATTCGCGGAATGCTCGGGCCGTAAATATCCGCATCCAACAGTCCGACGCGTGCATTTTTAGACAAGGCCAGCGCCAAATTTGTCGCCACGGTCGATTTGCCGACTCCACCTTTGCCTGAAGAAACGGCCAGGATGTGTTTCACGCCGTTGATGGGACGTTGCTGATCGAAGGGATTAGGAGGAGTGAATGCCATATTTCTTGAATCCTTTGTGAGACAAACGGATAATGGAAACACGATGTCTAGCCAAGCATTTTTGTGGGTCAATGTCGGCCTTGGCCTTATTCTGATTTTGATTTTCCTTTTCGGTAAAGGTTCCGCCATGCCGTCGCGACTGAATCTCCGACGCCGAAGTTCGTCGCCCAATGCTCCGACAATCGTCACGCGCTCCGTCGAAGCTGCCGATGGTGGCGAAAGGCAAGTTCACGACAACAATTCGGACTTCGCCGTCTCTCCCGCGCGCCCGCAAGACGAGGGCTCGGTGAAAATCAAAACCAAAGATCTGAACGTGATCTTTCTGTATAATGGGCACAACTTTGATGCTTATGAAATCTTAGGTCTTCCGGCCGGAGCGAGCTTGGAAATGGCGCAAAAGGGCTATCAGCTGGCTCTGCAAAAAAACGGAAGTGACCACCTTTTTCTCGAGGCCGCCTTCCGCGCCATTCAAGACAACAAAAAATCCTAAAAGCTGCTTACTGGCAGCCTTTGACGGCGGCATCCATGGCATTCGGTGCGGTCATGGACTGAAAGTACTTTTGAAAAAGGTTTTGCAGGCAAGTGAGATTTCCACGACGAACCAGGGTGATTTGATTCACGGTCCGATCAGCGGCGTTCATCGGCGACATCGCCGTGTTGTATTTATCGAAAGCAAATTGCACCATGTCCACTTTGCCCACCAAGGTGGATCCGGCGTTGCCGGCGGCTCGGTCCATCGCCACGGCCGAGCTCAGAGCCAAATCATACTTTTCATACAAGAACTGCGCGACCGGCAAATCTTGAATCTTGCGACAGGCGGCCAGCGCATTGTCCGTGGCGGTCTGCGAGTTTTGTGAAAGATAATATTTCGAATAGGCAAAATCAAAGCAGGCACCGTTCGGGGTGCCGGGCGAGCCGCCTGATTGATTTAAAAGTGCCAACACATCATGCAGTTGAGCTTTCACTTCTTGCAATTCTGCCGAAGTCGCCTGGGTCGTGCGCGCCGCAAGCTTTACTTGCTCGGCCAGGTTCGTGATATCGGTTGTGTCTTCTTGAGTCGCGAAAGCCGAAAGGCCCACAATGGCGGTGATGGCGATGAGGGCAAGTTGAAAACGGATCATGAGATTCTCCCTTTGAAAATATTCAGTGCGAGGCGCTGGTCGCCAATGGTTCCTGGTATTTTGGCTTCAGTTCCCCCCGATGACACATGTAGCAGGTGGCCTTGGGTCCCTTTTTTCCATCCATGCCCGAATCAATCAGAAGCTGAGTGAGCTTCATGTGCTCTTTGGCGACTTTGAACTCGACCTTTTTGTCGGACCTGAAGTTTTCAGGGTTGTGACAGGTCGTGCAATTCACACCGAGCTGGCGTGAAATCACGATCATGGATTCGCGCATCAAATCCTCGTCGGTTTTGATCTTGGCGGCCGTCTGTGCCGAGGCATTGAAAGCGAGTGAAATCAGAAGTGGAATAATCATTCTAACCTCTTGTTATGAGAGAAGTTTAGACCGACGAGCCACGCCAAGCCAAGCACGAATTTTTTTGACAGTCCGAAGCTCCAAAGTTACCCCTAATAGGTCCGTGAAGCGATCCTTTCAACCATGATCCTTCGGTGCGGCTTCGTCGACGTGCGTTCGCGCACTTGCTAACAACCGCCTCGTCTGATGGTTTACTGAATCGCTTCATCAATTTTTCAAAATAAAAAGGAACTCTGCATGTCCACATCGACTCCTGAAGTTCGTAAGCTCAAAGATCTGGCAACACTTGTGTCCTTGAGCAAGCGCCGCGGTTTTGTTTTCCAAAGCTCCGAGATTTACGGAGGTCTGGGGAGTTGCTGGGATTACGGTCCCTTGGGATCGTTGATGAAGCTGAACGTGAAGCGCGCTTGGTGGAATGCGATGACCCGACGGGCGGACATGTGCGGTCTGGATGCGGCGATTCTGATGCACCCAACGGTGTGGAAAGCTTCAGGGCACGTCGATGGATTTTCGGATCCATTGGTGGATTGCAAAGACTGTAAGACGCGTTTTCGCGCCGATAACACGGACTCTTACCTCAACGAAAAGAAATGTCCGAACTGTGGATCTAAAAATCTCTCCGAGCCGCGAAACTTCAACCTGATGTTCAAGACCCACATGGGACCGTTGGAAGATTCGGGTTCGGTCGTGTACCTGCGACCCGAGACGGCGCAGGGTCACTATGTGAATTTCCTGAACTGTCAGGCATCGACTCGTTATAAAATTCCGTTCGGAATCGCGGCGATCGGCAAATCATTCCGCAACGAAATCACGCCCGGAAACTTTATCTTCCGCACCCGCGAATTCGAGCAAATGGAAATGCAGTACTTCGTCAAGCCGGGAACGGACGAGCAATGGTTTGAAACGTGGAAAGAAACCCGTTGGAGCTTCTACAAGCGTTACGGCGTGAAGATGGACAATCTGCGTTTTCACCCGCACGGTCCGACCGAGCTTGCTCACTATGCGAAAGCGGCTTTTGACATTCAATATCTCTTCCCGATGGGCTGGAGCGAACTCGAGGGCATTCACAATCGCTCGAACTTCGATCTCACTCAGCACACGAAATTTTCCGGCAAGCAGCTCGAGTACTTTGACGAGGCAACAAAAGAAAAATACATCCCATTCGTCATCGAAACGGCGGTCGGTTGCGATCGTCTGTTCTTGGCTTTCATGTGCGATGCGTACCGTGAAGAGGTGAGCAAAGACGAAAAAGGCCAAGAGGACATCCGTGTGGTCTTGGGCCTGCATCCAGAAATCGCGCCGATCAAAGCGGCCGTCTTGCCACTGTCGAAAAAGCCCGAGCTTCAGGGCGTCTCGGAAAAACTGCGCGACAAGATCGCCGAAGAGTTCGACGTACTTTACGACGAAAGCGGCTCGATCGGAAAGCGCTATCGTCGCCAAGACGAAATCGGCACTCCGTACTGCGTGACCGTCGACTTTGACACCTTGAACGACAATGCCGTCACCATCCGCCACCGCGACACCATGAAACAAGACCGCGTGGCTTTGGACAAGGTGAACGACTATATCGCCGCCGGCATCCGCAACTTCTAAAAATGTCCGTGTACTTTTTCGGCGCGCTCTGCGCCAAAAAGTCACGATGACTGAGAGGGTCCGGAAAGAATTGCCGACGAAGGATTCGTAAAAAAGCGGATGCCGCCATCGAGTCAACAAAACGATGATGGCTTCAAAAAAGAATCGGGTTTCAGAAGAAAAGTCAGCAGATCCGATTCAAAAAAAGAAATTTCAAAATTCAATTGCGTCAACACAAGGAGACTGAAGATGCAAACAACGACTCAGGCAAGCTCAGGAACAAAAACTCAGATTCCTGCCAAGTTTGTTTATTTTTTCGCGGCCGGCGAGGCCGAGGGCAACGCCGGGATGAAAAACATCTTGGGCGGTAAAGGGGCGAACTTGGCCGAGATGACGGCTTTGGGATTGCCGGTGCCTCCGGGCTTTACGATTTCCACCGAGGTCTGCACTCATTATTACGAAAACGGTGGCAGTTTGCCAGAGTGGGTGAAGCCAGCGGTTGAAACCGCGATGAAGCGGGTCGAGCAGAAAATCGGAAAAAAATTCGGCGACAACGGCAGCCCCCTTCTCTTCTCGGTTCGCTCGGGCGCGCGCGCTTCGATGCCGGGCATGATGGACACGATTCTGAATCTGGGCCTGAACGACCAAACGGTCGAGGGTCTGGCGAAATCATCGAACAACCCACGCTTTGCTTGGGACTCTTACCGACGTTTCATTCAGATGTACTCGGACGTGGTGATGGGCATGAATTCCAGCATGCTCGAAGTCACGCTCGAAGATCTGAAAGACGAAAAAGGCTACAAGCTCGACACCGAAATGACGGTCGAGGACTTAAAACACCTGGTGAAAAAATTCAAAGAGCTGGTTCGTCAGAGCACCGGCCAGATTTTCCCGTCGGAACCTTGGGAGCAATTGTGGGGTGCCATCTCCGCTGTGTTCCGTTCGTGGAACACGGCGCGCGCGATCACTTACCGCGAGCTGCATGACATTCCGGCCGCTTGGGGAACCGCGGTCAACGTGCAGTCCATGGTGTTCGGAAACATGGGTGAAGACTCGGCGACCGGCGTGGCCTTCACGCGCGATCCATCGACCGGCGAAAAGAAATTCTACGGCGAGTTCCTGATCAACGCTCAGGGCGAGGACGTGGTGGCCGGTATCCGCACTCCGCAACCAATCACTCGTGAAGCGGCGAAAGCTTCGGGTCTCAAGTCCCTGGAAGAGGCAATGCCCGAGTCTTTCGCTCAGCTCGTCGAGATTTATAAAAAATTGGAAAAACATTACCGCGACATGCAGGACATCGAATTCACGATCGAGAAAAATCATCTGTGGATGCTGCAAACTCGCAATGGCAAACGCACGGCCAAGGCCGCTCTCGCCATTGCCTGCGATATGATCGACGAGAAGTTGATCAGCGAGGAAGAAGCGCTCATGCGCATCGATCCCGCAAGCCTGGATCAGTTGCTCCACCCCACACTGGATCCGAAAGCCGAGCGCACGGTCTTGGCCAAAGGATTGCCGGCCAGCCCGGGCGGCGTCTTCGGACAGATCGTTTTCTCGTCGGAAGAAGCGGTGGATTGGAAAGAAAAAGGCAAGAAAGTCATCTTGGTTCGCGTGGAGACCTCGCCCGAAGATATCGCCGGTATGGTGGCGGCCCAAGGGATTCTCACCACTCGTGGTGGCATGACTTCGCACGCGGCAGTCGTGGCGCGCGGCATGGGTAAATGCTGTGTCGCCGGTTGTGGCGATATCGACATCGATTACCGCAACGAAACCATGAAGGTGAAGGGTTACGTCTTGAAAAAAGGCGACATCATCACTTTGGATGGCGGGACGGGCGAAGTGTTCTTGGGCGAAATCAAAACGGTCGAGCCGAAACTGGATGGCACATTTGATCGCGTGATGAAGATGGCGGACGGCGTGCGCCGCCTGAAAATCCGCACCAATGCGGACACTCCGAAAGATGCCGACACGGCTCGCGGATTTGGCGCCGAAGGCATTGGCCTTTGCCGAACCGAGCACATGTTCTTCGGCGCCGATCGCATCGATGCCGTTCGCGAAATGATTCTGGCCGAAAATAAGGACGAGCGCTCAAAGGCTCTCACCAAACTTTTGCCGATGCAGCGAGCGGACTTTGCGGCTTTGTTTAAAATCATGAAGGGCTATCCGGTGACCATCCGTCTCTTGGATCCGCCATTGCACGAATTCGTTCCGCACACCGAAGAAGAAATCATCGAGCTTTCCAAGCGCATCAACCACGACGTGGAACGTCTTCGTTCGAAAGTTCGTGCCCTGCACGAATTCAATCCGATGCTCGGTCATCGTGGTTGCCGCTTGGCGATCACTTATCCCGAGATTTATGAAATGCAGGTTCGCGCCATCGCCGAAGCCGCGTGCGAAGTCTTAAAGCAAGGCGATAAGCTCGTTCCCGAAATCATGATTCCTTTGGTTGGGATGGATAAGGAGCTCGAGACGTTGCGTCAGCTGACGGTGCAAACGGTCGAGAAGGTGCAGAAAGAGAAGAATCTGAAATTCGAATACATGGTCGGCACCATGATCGAGTTGCCACGAGCCGCGGTGACCGCCGATTCGATCGCCGAGCACGCCGAATTCTTCAGCTTCGGCACCAACGATCTGACGCAAACGACGTTGGGACTTTCGCGAGATGATTCGGGACGCTTCTTGGGAAGCTACGTCTCTCAGGGCATCTTGCCGAAAGATCCGTTCGTGACCATCGACAAGGTTGGGGTCGGACACCTGGTCCGCCTGGCGACCGATCTGGGTCGTCGCACGAAACCGAATCTCAAAGTCGGCATTTGCGGCGAACACGGCGGGGATCCCGAATCGATCGAATTTTTCCACTCGGTCGGTCTGGATTACGTCAGCTGCTCTCCGTACCGCGTGCCGATCGCGAGACTTTCCGCAGCCCGAGCAGCGATCCAATCACGAAAGACCCAGCATTAATCCGCATGGGTCGAAGCTAAAGGGATCCAACGCAGTTGCGAATCAAAGTTCGTGCTTAAGGAAGAACATCGCCGGGTTCGCCCGGCTGGTTTTTACTGAAATAAAGACGTTTTTTCTCGGCGGCGCTTAAGATTCGCGGCCGGCTCACGTAAAGCACGATCGTCTTCTGTTTGATCATCGGTTTTTGATCCGCTTTGCGGACGTGTCGCTCGACGTATTCTTTTTCGCCAAAGAAATGAATCTTTTGTTCCAGCACCTCGTCCAGGACCAAGGGCTGACCCAGCTCGATGTTTTCTTTCCCGAACATTTGCTCGCGAAAACGGATGTGACCCAAATCCTGCTTGGCGGTGATGAAAAGCTGACCCGAAAATTTGTCAAAGGTGGCGGTCCAAAACGGATTCGGCTCCAAGAGATCGTTCATGCTGAACAGGCGGCGGTCATTGAGCTCCGAGAAGGTCAGCGAAATCGGCATGCTCGTCAAGGCCTTGAGAGTGGGGGGGATCAGATCCGAAATCACCCGCGCGCGGTTGGCTTCGCGCACGATTTGCACCCAGCGATATTTTTGAGGGGAGCTGATAAAGGAAAATCCGGGATAGGCGGCCCAAGTCCCTTCGGCGAAAACGTTGCCGTTCACGCTGACGTTTTCCACCTTCATATTGCTATTGTTCAGATCGTCGAACAAACCATTCAATTTCATTTCCAGCATGTCGCTGAGACTGAGATATC
Organism: uncultured Bdellovibrio sp.; assembly: GCA_966211795.1. Taxonomy (GTDB): domain Bacteria; phylum Bdellovibrionota; class Bdellovibrionia; order Bdellovibrionales; family Bdellovibrionaceae; genus 21-14-0-10-47-8. The sequence goes on from CBIHNW010000015.1 coordinate 37,962, forward strand.
TGCGGACTTCGGGATAAGTGATTCGGTCCATGTACCAATAAGCCGCGGAAATGCTAAATGTCTGGCCGGCCTTTAATGGATCCATTCCCGCCGAAGGATCCAGGTAGCCGGAGGTGACCTTGATTTCGGTGATGTTGGGATCATTCAGGCTTTCGGTGTGCAGGCGCAGTTCGGATTGAGCCGTCGCTGTTTCGGGAGCGGAAATCAAATTGAAATCGATCTCGCCGCTCACCTTGGTTTTGATGATGTCCATCACGACGGCGGCCGAGACGGTACCGGATCCGGCGGTGGCTTGACGGGTCTCGGCGTCCTTCGCCTTCAGACTGATCTCTTGAAAAATTTTGGTGACGATCTGGGACGAAATCTTCTCGATCAGTTCGGGTGAAGAGCCGCCCTCGCTGGTGATCTGAATGGAATTTGCGGTCAACGAATCTTTCAGCATGACCGAGAGCTCGGCGGAGGTGACCAGGCGTTTCCCCTTGACCGCGGCCGATAGATTTCTGGTCAGCGCCGCCGTATCCACCTTCGCGTGAACGGAGCCGTTGCGGTTGCGCGCTTGAAATCGAAATTTCACCGAAGCCGGAATGCCTTCGTTGCTGACCAGTTGGGACTGAAAGGCGATGCGTTCGGATTCGTTGATCTGAAAAATCGCCGTCATCGATTTTCCGTAATAATCCAAAATGTCGGCCTCTTCGCTCGAAACCAGGGATCGTCCCAACAAGGCGACATCCTGAATGCCGGCGATGCGAACCTCGAGAGAGGTGAGGGGGATTCGGGAAATGGTTTGCACCTTCTGGGTGGGGTCGGCGATATCTTTATTGACCGCGCTTTTGACCAGGTCCCAATTGCAGGCCAATCGGTCCCGCTTGAAGTTGCTGGCGTTCGATTTGGCCAGCTCGTCATTCGCCGGAAAATAGATATTGATCATCAGATTGTAGAAACCAGGCTTACCGACGATGGGCCGAAGATTGTAGGTGCGACCGCCGTCGACGCCGGTTCCGGGAACGACCCGGGGAACGACGAAAAGAACGCCTTTGAAATGCTGCGATCCCTTGAAGAAGATGCGATTGCAATCGACCGAAGCGTCGAGCGCGACGTAATCCAGCTGGGCGGCCTCAACATTCGATTTAGCGAAAGTCTCGGCGGCCATCGACAGCGCAACCGTCAAAGCAAGGGTACAGGGCAAAAGGGCCAATGGTTTCAGCGTCACGGGGTTCCTCAAAGTTCAGCGTTTCAATTCAATTCGACCCAGAATTTTAACCGAAGTGGTTTTTCATTTCACCTGTCATGATTTAGACAGCTGTGCGAGGAGAAGTTGGGCCGCATGAGCCGGCTTTGCCTGTCGATTCTGTCGACACGCCTTGCTTTTTTTCAAAATTTTGCCGGTGATGAGATGTCATTGCCTTCAGTAGGTGCCGAAAAGTCGGCAAGGGGAGCATCAAGGTCTGCGCCTTGATGACCCTGGGCGAGGTGAATTTGAGATTTACTCTCCCGAATGATCCGGTCACAATTCGAAATGGAGCGTGAGGCAAATGTGGATTCTGCATCCAGCCTCAAACTGGCGAGAGGGCGGTCGCGATGAAAACTTTAACTCAAAAACAATTCTTCATTTGGATCGCGGGCTGGGTCTTGGTGCTGATCGTTTCCGGCTTTCACCCTCAGGATCAGCTCACCTGGTTCATGGAGGTCGCGCCGATCTTCATCGCTATTCCGATTTTATTTTGGACCCGGCAGAAATTTCCACTGCCACGATACGTGATGATCTGGATTTTTCTGCACGGGGTGGTGCTGGCGGTGGGTGGACACTACACCTACGCCGAAGTGCCATTTGGGTATTGGCTGAAAGACGTGCTCGGATTCCAACGCAATCCCTATGACCGCATCGGGCACTTGATGCAGGGCTTTGTTCCCGCTTTGGTGACGCGCGAAATTCTGATCCGGCAGGTGGACATCCGCAAAGCCGGGTGGGTGTTTTTCTTAACGGTTACTGTCTGCATGGGCATCAGCATGACCTACGAATTCATCGAATGGGCGACCGCCTTGATCTTAAATCAAGACGCCGAGGCTTTCCTGGGCACGCAAGGTGACGTCTGGGACACGCAGTGGGATATGTTCCTGGCGACCATCGGGGCGATCGTCGCGCAGCTGATTTATCGTCGCAAAATACGCGATGGCATTTGGCAGGACTGAGGAACATCATGAGCGACACCTGGAATCCGGAACAGTACGAGAGATTTAAAAACGAAAGATCGCAGCCTTTCTTTGATTTGATGGATCTGCTGGATCCTGCGGTGAAGATCGAGAGCGCGATCGATCTCGGCTGCGGAACGGGCGAGCTCACCCGTTTGTTGCACGAGCGTTTTCGGATTTCTCGCACGACCGGGATGGATTCTTCCGTCAATATGATCGAGAAAGCGCAAAAGCAACTTTCTGCGGGCTTGCGTTTTGAAATTGGGGACATTGAAAAATTTCAGGCGCCAACGGCCTATGACCTGATTTTTTCCAATGCGGCCCTGCAGTGGTGTGGCCATCACCCCGAGCTTTTTTCCCGTCTGAAAAACAGTTTGAAGCCGGGTGGTCAGCTGCTGGTGCAGATGCCGATGAACTTTGATTATCCGACCCACACCACCGCCGATCGGGTCGCGGCACAGGAACCCTTTCACAGCATTTTGCAGAATCCGACGGGCGAGGCGGGGCGAGCGTTGATGAAGATCGAAGCTTACGCCGAGCTTTTGTATCGATTGGGATTTCGCGAACAGAAAGTCCTGATGAAAGTCTACACGCACATCCTGGCAGATCGCGAGCAAGTGATCGAGTGGGTCAAAGGCACCATGCTGACCTCGTTCGAAAAACGACTGCCAGCACAGGTGTTTCAAAATTTCGTTCAGGTCTACCGCCAAGAATTGTTCAAGCTTCTACCGGACGAGAAGCCATTCTTTTATCCCTTCAAACGTCTCTTGATGTGGGCGCGCCTCTAGCTGGCTTCGTAGCGGCGTGAGACCTTTTGGCCGGTTTTCACGTCGACACCTTTTAAGGTGATCGCCAACAGTTTGCGGCTGAAAGGATTCAGGCCCTTCGAAGCTTCGGCATAAATCGAATCCAACCGAATGCGAGCATTGTGATCCGAAGGTCCCAAGGTCAGATAGGCACTGAGCTTGATTCCGCCATCTTTGGCGGCCGAATCCGGATCCGTTTGGATGTGCAGACGGGAGCTTGGCAAGTCCGTGCGAACCTCTTTTAAATCGGTCAGCAGGATGTCAAAAGCCGTCGGATTGTCCGAAGGTAAGACCTGCAGGCGATCGCGGATGCCGCTTTTAATCATGGCATGAGTGGGCTTGTATCTTTCTCGGCCCATCAGCCAGTAGAAATCAAACAAACCTTCGCGTGATGCCGGTTGAATGCGACCTTGTGAATCGGTCTTACCGTAGACGACCAAGATGTTCTCGGGATTTTCATTCTTTTCGTAAATGAAAATTCGCTGATGGGGACCAATCTGCGGAATATTTGAAATTTCGGCGGCATTCACAAAAGCTCCTAAACTCCAAAGCGACAGGGCGACCAAGAATTTTGTCATGACTCATTATAAATGATCGAGCTAAAGACCAGGATCAAAAACCAGCTCGGGATCATAAACACTGAGAAATGACAAAAAAGCGCCGCCGGGGCATGGCGGCGCTTCGTGGCACAAGTTGGCTCAGGAAGGTTCAGTGAATCAGAAAATCAATTCCAAACAGGATCCAGCATTTTCGGGCATAAGCCGCTGGCGGCAAAGTCACGAGCGTATTCATTCGTTGTGGCCATTCCCCGGTAACAAACACCTTGTGGCGTGAAACCAAAGACAAAAAGTTTCGATTCGCCACTTCCTGGATTTTCGCTGCGAATGATCAACGATTGAGGCTCGCCTGAAGGGGTCAATAACCACTCGGCTAATCTGTTGGATCCACCCAAGATATTGGGTCCCACTTGGCTGATGGCAAACCAGGTGGCAAACTTTTGGCCCTTATAAATGATGTTCATATTTTCCCAGTCGCCACTCATGATTTCAAGGGCCGCACCACCGTAACCCATGCAGATAGCGGAGCTGCTGCCGCCTTCACCTTCTTGATAATTCTGGCAGGACTGAGGATCGATGGTGGAATATTTGGATTGCAAGCCACTGGCCTGCGGTTTGGGTTGTTGAGAATGGGAGGCTCCACCACCAATAGAGATGGTTGGCAATTTCAGGGAGGTAATCTGACCCTGAGTGCAGTCCACGGTGCCGACAAAATAGGGTGCATCTTGCCCATTGAAAATTCGTCTTTCGAAAATTTGCAAAGTCGATGCGTACGCATTGATGCGGCTGACATAGAGGTTGGTGCGATATTGATCGACGTAGATGAAAGAATTGGTGGCTGCCGGATTGGGACTGAAATATGTAAAATGTTGAATCGTCCCGGTTGATTCTGGTCCCCCGGATGCGATATCAATCGTGCCGTCCTGATTGAAAGAGACATACGATACAGTGGCGCTTGGTCCCTGACCCTCGGTGTACTGGCAAGAGCTCTGCGCCCACGCACCCGAGATGGAAGAAAAAACTGCTAAGAATGCGATCATCGAAAATTTCATAGGATCTCCTTGTTTTGAGTTGCAGAGATTTTTTCTCATGCAGCTCCAATTCAAGCGAGATATTCACGGTTACAAAATAACGTCTAAAAGTTGAACAGGGTTTATTGCCGCTGATCCGTTCGATCTTCATGATCCAAACGAAGCGAGTCTTCCTGTCTTTCCGCGGGGCGCTCTTCCTCTTTTAGAGACATCGATGGCTTCAGGTAATCCGGTCTTTGCCGACGGGAAACATCGGGATCCAATGGCTTCATCCGGCCATTGTCATCTTTCACAAAGTCTTTATAAGGTTGGCCCGCATTGAACTGAAGGTTTCGCAGTTCCGCCATCCGGTGGCCAGAGCCATCGCCAATTCGGGGGCGGGGACCGCGCTGCATGGAAACATCTTGCAGGGGAGCCAGCTCCGCATCGGCAAAGGATTCGCAAAGATTTTGTGCCCGGCCGTTCTGGTTATGGATGATTTCTTTTTCTAAGATCTGCAGTGTCTCATCCAATGTGAATGATTGAAAGTCGAGCTGGCACTGGGAACGAAAACGAAATTCGTGCAGGGCCTGGTCACGCGCCACAAGTTTTAAGAAAGGTGCCATGAGCGGAATCAGCTGGCGCACCTGATCGGTGCAGGGCAGTGGGGATCGGGGTGGCAAGGGCGAGATTTTCATTTCGGACAAAATCTGATCTTCCATTTTCATGGCTCGCAAGCTGGAGAGGGCCATGCGCGCGTAGGGGTTTGCAAGCGCCGTGACGCCCGCGCAGAAATAGCGACTGCGGTAAACGTGTTCAAAATCAGCTTCCAACATTCGGTAATTCTTGCGATCAAACATCTGAACCAGTTCATGCACAAAGGTGCGAACCAAACGCTCTTCGGTCATTTTTTCGGGAACGCCGATGTAGGTCGCAAAAGACATCGAGTCATCGGCGTCCATGCTGCCGGTCCATCCTTCGAAATGATCCACGCCATTCTTAAAAAAGACAAACTGATAGCGATAAGGAAAAGCGGGAAGCATCGGCGTGAGATCATCCTGTGGGCCAACTCCTAGTTTTGAAAGAAAGTTTGTTTTTCCGAGGCATTCGTTCGGCAGCCGCCGAATCGCTTGCGCGCTCAGCCCGAAGGTGATCGCCAGCGCATTGCCGCGATGGACGGGATTCATCAATTCGCAAATTTTTTTTCCGGTCGGAGTGTTCAAGATATCAACGGTCACCGCGTCGGTCAGTCGAAACAATTCTGGATCTTCGGAATTGAAAACGGGGCCCAAATAAGATTCGGCAGGAAAGAGAGAAAGAATGGAGAGTTTGTTCTCAGGATTCAAGCCCCCTTGATTTCGCGAGGCCGGTGCGCTCTCGAGCTTCGCGCGGACTTTGGCAAAAATCGCTTCCTGCTGATAGCGACCCGCCAAGCTTTGAAAGGACAGCATCAGGATCAGGGCAAATCCGAAAAGCTTCATGCCAGTCTCCGAATTTGCACCGATTTTTTCAGTGAGACTTGGTTTTTGCTGAGCTGAATGGGTTTCTCGGTGCCGCACAGGGCTTCGAGATTTTTATTCAAACGCGAGACCAGTGTTTTCAGGCGTCCATAGGTCGAATCATCCATCGGCAGATCGTAAATCTGCGTGATCAAAGCATCGGTGGAAATCTGCGGGCTTTCGGCCAACTGCTGCAAGAGCAATCGCGAAACCGTCTGTCCTTTCAGATTCAAGCTGGCGACACCCGCGGTGATCACGTCATCACAGATATCCAATTGCACGGCCGACTTTGTTTTCAGCGGCCAAGCCCGTAGGACCCAATCGCGCGAAAGCGGATCTAGAGCCTGGCTTAAGAACAAAAATTTGCTTCGGGCCGTTTCGCTTTCGACTCCCAGTTGTTCGCGTTGCTGGATCAAGTGCAAAGATCGAAGCGCGCAAGCGGGTGATTGGTGTTGCGAGCGCAGATGAGTCACCGCTTCCAGCGGCTCTTGCTGGGTGTCCAATCGGTAAAGGTCCCAAAGCAATTGCTCGAAACTATCGCAAGCGTAATAATTAAAAACCTCAAAATCAGCGGCCGAGACCAAAGCGCCTTGATTTTTACGAAGGGCCTCAAAAAGAAAGTCAAAAAAGATGAGACGCCTCGAATGCGTATCGACATTCTGATCCCGAATCATTTTCGTCACCCGCAAGCTGGCAGCCGCCACGCCATGGACCAGGCAATCGGCATGCATCAGGGCATGTTGGGTGTCGAAGGCACAACTGCTATCAATCCAAGTCGTATTTTCGCGCGAAAGGTAATGCAAGGCCACCGCCGCGCGATCTTCCATCAGGCAAGACAGTCTTAAAATCTGCGCCTGGGTTTTCTCCGTGAAACGGGTGCTGTGCGTGTAAGTCGAAACGCTCTGGTAAAGCTCCAGCGCCAACGCCATTTGCCCGAGCTCTTCCAAAAGTTTACCCAGACCGGAAGCGGCCGATTGCAGGCTTTGCAGAGACAACTGGCTTTTCACTTTTTTAAACTCTTCAAATGTATCCAACGTCCACTTGCGAAAGTTCATGTAATCTTGAAGCATGTAATAGCTCGAGGCCAAATCCACCAATGACAGGACGTGCGGCCCCAAGGATTGATAAGAGCGCACCAGGATTTCCACGGCACAGTGAAAGTCATCAGCCGCCATCATTTGGCGAGCCTGCAGATGCATCCTTTCTCTTTCCTGAGCTAGGTCCGAAATCATCTGCTCTATTTCCTTGCGTGGTATTTGATTTTCCGGGGTTGGTGAGTCGCCGTATCGATTCCTTCAATGGTGGCGGAAATCAGGGTCGGAAGCAGGCTGAGGCCCTTCTCCGCTTCCGTGTAAACGGATGTCACCTGAATGCGTGCATTCGAACTTTCGTGCCCCAAGGTGAAAAAGACTTTGATGTCTTGGCAGCTGCCGTCCGCGTTTTGGATCGCTTCAACTTGAAAACGGGCTTCTTTCAGGTCTGTTTTAAATTTGTTGAATCCCGGAAGCAAAACATCAAAAGACGTCGGCGTGACATTTTCAAAGCGAAGCTCCTGGAAAATGCCGGACTTTAATTTCGGGTTTGTCTTCTTAAAGTTGAACTGATCTCCGTCCATGAGCCAATAAACATCAACGAAGGTCTCGGCCTTGTCCGTTCCGAAAAGGCCCACATCGACCTTCATTTTTTGAAACCGGCATTGTTGATCCGTTCTGGCATAGACCACCATGAGGTTCTCGGGATTGATATTCTTTCTGGCGATGAAAAGCTGAACGTGCGGACCGATTTTATCAACCGCATGGGGATGTGGCGTCTCCGCCCATACAGAGGACATTGGAGTTGCGGTGAGCATAAAGAGAAGGCTTCGAATGAGGAATGATTTTGCTTGCAACATTACGGGTTCAAATTGCAATTTACATGTCATCTCAGGGCGCATTAGCAGGCTTTAGAGGTGGCCCTGGGGTGATTCCATTGACAGATGTGATGCAATTTTTGGCACCCCTTGTCTTCAGTTTCTGCCACACCTCTCAGCATTTTTTCTGTCAATTGACGCGAAGCGGGTGAAAGTCAGCAAATTCAGCACTCTAGCTCGAACTGGACTATTGACTTGGAGTCCAACACCCTTTCAAATTTGATCTTGGGGACCTCTCCAGAAATTCCATGATCCTAAAAGCTCTGAAATGCCGCTTATGCGCCGTTCACAGTAACTGACAAGACACAAGACCGACGAAGGTCCTGTCTCGGCGGATGGAATTTCTGAAGAGGTCCAGAACACCTCGAAATTTGGAGAGTGCGAATTGAGAATCAAAAAGATCGAGCTCATTGGTTTTAAGTCGTTCAAGGACCGAACGGTCATTCAATTTGATGCCGGCATCACCGGTATCGTTGGTCCCAATGGTTGCGGTAAATCCAATATCGTCGATGCCCTGGTGTGGGTCATGGGTGATATGTCGGCCAAGGATCTTCGCGCCAGCACAATGACCGACGTCATCTTTGCCGGCTCCGAGGGTTACGCACCGATGGGAATGTCCGAAGTTTCTTTGACTTTGGAAAACGACGGCGGCCCGTTTCCGGCCAAGTACATGCGCTTCTCCGAAGTCATGGTCACCCGACGTCTGCATCGCAACGGCGAATCTGAATACTATGTGAACAAAGAACCCGCTCGTCTGAAAGACATCCAGGAAATTTTCATGGACACCGGTGCCGGTGCCAAAGGTTTCTCGATCATTCAGCAGGGGATGATCGGTAAGATCATCACGTCAAAGCCTGAAGATCGTAAAAATCTGATCGAAGAAGCAGCTGGTATCACCAAGTTCAAAGCCCGAAAAAAAGAATCACAACGAAAACTGCAAGCGACCGAGCAAAACCTGGTGCGATTGCAGGATATCATCGGCGAGTTGAAGCGCCAGATCGATTCTTTGCAGCGTCAAGCCCAACGGGCCGAGCGCTACCGCAATTTGAAAAACCAAATCGAAGCATTGGATCTGTGGGTCACCTCTTTGCAATTCAAAGACTTGCGAGACGCCGCCGATCAAGCGCAGGCGATTTTTCAAGAAGCGCAAAATATGGAAGTCGAAGGCGGATCCAACCTGTCGCAACTGCAGTCGGATCTGGAAGCTTTGAATCTTTCCATCCTCGAGCAAGAGCAGAAGGTCGAGCAGACCCAATCTCTGCATTACGAGAAACAATCTCAGGTTCAAAAGAAAGAGCTCGAGATCCAGGAATTGAAATTTGAAATCGAACAAGCCCGCCGCAACGAAGTGATGACCGGCACCCTTTTGCAAGAGCAAGAAGCGCGTCGTGAACTTTTGATGCGTGATTTGGGACAATTGGAAACGCAAGCGCAAGAACTGAAAACAGAATCAGAATCCCTGTCGAGCGAATTTTCTTCGAAGAACGAAATTTTCCAGGAAGCTCAATCCCGCGTTGGCACCGTCGATGAAGAATTGACCGCCAAGCGCCGCGAATTGTTCGCCCTGGGACAAAGCGAATCATCGGTCGACGCCAAAGTTCAGTCTCTGAGCGCGCAAATCGATGATGTGCGCGAGCGCGAAGAAAACGAACGCATGGTTTTGCAGGAACTGAAAGAAAAGCAAATTCAGTTCGAAGATCGCCGCCGCAAGGTCACGACCGATCTTGATAAAGAGCGCCAGCTTCATCTCGACCTCTCATCCGATGTCGAATCTTTCGAAGCCAACCGCCGCATCCTGCAAGATAATATCGCGGTCAAACGCACCGAAGTCGAAGAATTCAAAGACGAGCTGAACCAAGTGGCGTCTCGTTTGTACGGTTTGGAAAATCTGCAAAGCAATTTCGAAGGTTTCGAAGAGGGCGTGAAAAACGTCATGCTCTGGCAGAAAGCCAAGCAGGCCGAAGTCTCCGTTGACGGTTCCGTGAGCTTTGCTCCGGTCGCCGAAGTGGTCGAAGTGCCGTCCGAGTACGAAGTGGCGATGGAAGCCGCATTGGGTTCGCGATTGCAAATGCTTTTGACCCAAGATTCCGACCGCGCCCTGCAGGCGGTCGATTATTTGAAAGAAAACAACTCGGGCCGCGGCTCTTTCTTTGCGGCCTCGAATGAATCTCACCATGCCGTGCGCGGTGAAGCGCCATCAGGTGAAGGCGTGAAAGCGCTTTTAAAAGATGTGGTTCAGGCCTCGGATCGTTACCAACACTCGGTCAGTTATTTGCTGGACGGCGTGGCGGTGGTGGATTCCATCCGCACGGCTTTGGCTTTGCGCGCTCGTTATGAAGGTTGGACATTCGTCACGGTGGACGGCGATACGCTGACGGCCGACGGTGTGTTAACCGGTGGCGGATCCGAAGGTGCCGAGTCCGGCGTTTTGAAACGTCGACGTGAAATCAAAGAATTGTCCGAAAAGAAAACCGAATGGGCCGGAAAGCTCGCCCTTGCGCAAGCGTCTCTCAAGAAATTGGAAGAGCAGCTGGCGAACGTGGTGAATGATTTCGAAGGCGCGCAAAAACGCAAGATCGAACAGGAAATCAAAGTCACCGAGCTTAAAAAAGATCTCGAACGCGCGGAAACCGAAGTGCAGAACGCGCAGTACGCGTCCGATCGTCAGGAAAAAGAGCTCGCGCGATTGTCCGATCAACTTCGCTCGCAAGAACAAAAACTAGAAGAGCTCGAGGCCAATTTGCTCGAAACCCGCGAGAAAAAAGCGGAGGTCGAAGCCTTGGTCGAAGAACTGCAATCCGAACTGACCAGCACGCGCATGGGGTTCGACGGCATGCAAGCCGAAGTCACCGACCTGCAGGTTCGTTCTGCGTCGAAATCGCAAGAATTCCAGGGCGTGCAGCGCCAACTGGAAATGGTTCGCCGTTCGGTCGAAGAATTAAATTCTCAGCTGAACCGCATGAGCGAAGAGTCCGAAAAGAACTCGTCGGTCATGACCGAATCCCAGCTGAAGCTGGAAGAAAAGAAAATCGAATTCGAACGCTGGATCCATGAAGTCGAAGAGCTGAAAACATTGCTCGCGCACACCCGAGACTCTTACGAACAAACGGCCGAGCAGGCGCGTGAGATCGAAGTTCAGGTGCAAAATTCGCAGCGTGCGGCCAACGAGCGCCAGCACCGCATGAACGAATCTCAATTGAAATTCGAACAGGCGAAAATGAAAGAGCAGTACCTGATCGATCAGATCCGCGAACGCTACATGCTGAATCTGCCGGAGATTTACGAGCAGCATTTGGGTCATGAAGGTGATCTGGGCTCGGCCGAAGGCGATCTGAAAGAACTGCGGGATAAGCTTTCGAAAATCGGCGAAGTCAATCTGTCGGCGATCGAAGAGTACGACGAGACCGCCAAACGTTACGAATTTTTGACTCAGCAACAAACCGATCTGACCGAGGCGAAAGAGCAATTGAAGCGGGTTATCGACCGCATCAACCGCATTTGCTCGCGCCGGTTTAAAGAAACTTTTGATCTGGTCAACGACCGTTTCACCCGCGTGTTCCCAGTCCTTTTCGGAGGCGGCGAGGCGCGTTTGGAATTGGTGGAGGATCCAGAAAAGCAGGAAATGGGAATCGAGATCATCGCCAAGCCTCCGGGCAAGAAGATGCAGAACGTGACTTTGCTGTCGGGTGGTGAAAAAGCCCTGACCGCCGTGTCGCTTGTCTTCTCGATCTTCCTGGTAAAGCCATCTCCTTATTGCTTGCTGGATGAGGTCGATGCGCCACTCGATGACGCCAACGTCTCTCGTTTCAACGATCTCGTGAAAGAGATGGCGAAACGTTCGCAAATCATCGTTGTCACCCACAATAAGCACACCATGGAAGTCGCCAAGAAACTTTACGGCGTCACCATGCAAGAGCGTGGGGTTTCAACTCTGGTCAGCGTGAATCTGCAGGATCTGTAATGTCGTTCATTCCGCATTTGGGATTCCTATGATCAAGGGATCAGAAGCATTTCAGGTTTTAAAAGCTCTTTTAAAGCCGACGCTTCTGATTCTGATTTGGATGACCATTCTGCGGCTGCTTCTGTTTGCGGCCGTTTATGATCCGAAAATTCAAAACACTCAGGATCTGGGCGCCGCTTTTTTTGCGGGCTTTCGCTTTGATCTCTTGGTGATGGGCTTTTTTTGGATCCCGGTGGTGGCCCTCACTTGGATTTCGGCCTTGGTGATCGCGCCCCGAAAGCTCTTCTTTTTTTGGAAGCTTTATTTCGTGCTTGGCATTTTGATCATCTTTGATCTGTCATGGATGGATCTCTTTTGGTCGATGGTGTCGAATCTTCGATTGAACTCTCAGTTTTTTCACACCGATTCCAAAATGATTCTGGATCAAGGCTGGAAGCTGCTGGGACCCGCCAAGTCCTGGGTCTGCACCCTTGGTATGGGGTTTTCCTCGTTGGGTTTGGTCTTGTGGTTGTACGGGGTGAAGCTCGAAAAAAACTACAACCTGCCATCCAAGACAAAGCTCGCGCTGCAAATCGTGGGAACTTTTCTCGCCGTGGCCTTGGCCGCTCGCGGAACCTGGACGCCCCACCACCTCAACATCGAGCACGCCCAAGTCTCCGCCGATCCATTGGTGAATCAGCTCCCTCTCAATCCCATGTGGAATCTCGACAAAGAATAAATGTGTCCGTGTATTTTTTCGGCGCCGCGCCGCGTGCCGAAAAAATACACGGACACTATTTCAGCAGCTGGATTCGGAAGGTCAGGGCGGCTCCGGGGGCGATGATCACTTGGCCTTGGTCGTCCGTGACGCCCTTGTCGCCGTAGGCTGTGTCGGACGGGCAGGTGACTTTGGCGAAAGAGCCGTAGGTCATGTGCGGAATGGCGATTTGCCAGCAGGAGATCAATTTGTTCAGTGGAAACGAAATGACTTCGTCCTCGGTGATCGAGGTTTCGATCATGTGACCTTCGCGATCGGACAAAGCGTAGATCACTTTCACCGTTTGATCGACCGTCGGCATTTCACCCGAAGCGCTCTCATATAGCGAACGAAACACCACATTTTTATCCAAAACCTGCGCGCCGGCTTCCGCCTTCATTTGCTCGACGTAGGCTGAAGACAAAGTTTTTTCTTCATCAAGTGAAGGTGCTGCCCAAATCATTTGTGAAGCAAGAGTCATGGCCATGGCGGCAATCACGGATTCGATTTTCATAGGTTCCCCCTTTGGAAAGTCTTGATGCTGGCCCATTTCCCAGAATCGATCAAACCATAATCACCGTGCTACGAGCCGCGCCACCGAGCACCTGGAAGCCACCAAGCACGTGAATGCCACGAACACCGCTTTGAATACAGCCGCCGCTATCGCCGACCATGTCGATCGCAGCCACCGCTGCAACCAAGCGACGACACTGTCGATCGCAGCCACCGCGGGAATCCGAAGCCTGATAACCATCGCGTTGACTGGCAGACTGTGAAATGTGAAGTCCTTTTGACCCCAGTTCCGATTGTTGGAACTATTTTGGAACCATTTTTCCTCAAGATCAGGCCCGCGACACTCTCTAAACAAGCTTTTCGCGATTTTAAACCGTGGCACAGAAGTTGATCTAGGAGCCAGCGTCTTCCAAATCAAACCCTTATAGGAGTCTCTATGAAATCTTTATTTTTCGCAGTCTTGCTGGCTGGAATGTCCGCGTTGGCGGGTGGTCCCACGTTCGAAATCATCTCGGGCGACGTGAAACCCGAACATGGCGGTCCCTACAACACCGGCCACATTTCAATCGATTACACCGCAAAAACTGCAAGCCTTGAAATCAATCGCAATCGATGTCCCAAAGACATGTACTGCACCATGGAAGCGCGTCTTCCCTTCGTGGTGACTTTGCCGGTTGTTTCGATTCAAAAAGACAGCTGCAACAATCAAATCGTCATCGCCCAAAAAGATCTGCGTCCGGTCGATGGTGATTTGCAAAAGCTCACCGTCTCTGATTTTTCAAAAAACAGTTGCCCCACGTTCACCGAAATCATCGGCAATGCCGAGTACCTGACATCTGGATTCAATTTTCAACAGCAGAAGACCGACACCGTGATCTCGACCTTCCAAACAAAATATGTGGCAAGCGCGTCCCAAGCCGCCATCTTGTTGGAAAAATCAATGCAAGTCGGTTTCGCCGCTCCGGAATACACTGGCCGCTTTTCCCTGCAGATTTTGGCTGACGGTCAGATCCAGCGTCTGAATAACAAAGATCAAATCGAAGAGCTGGGCCAACTGACGTCAGGCGAGCTTGCGAAAATTTCGAAGCTGGTTGCGGGTCTTGGTGAAGTGAAATTGACAAGACCAAATGAGCAGGGCTGCATGGACGCTCCGTCTTACAGCATCGTCGCTCATCAGGGCGCGAAGGACATTGAGCTTTGGAACCGAATCGATTGTTTCGAGTCAAATACGAAGAACAAGGATGCCAAGGCCCTGATTCAAATCATCAATCAAATCGACGTGGATCATCCCGATCATCATTGATCAGAAACGTCCGTCATCAATGTGGTGACGGACGGATTTCCCATTCTGAGACGCCTGATTTCTAATGAGCAGGCGTCGAAATCTTGGACGGTTCTAAATAGGCCCGCTGTTTCTGAAATGCAGCTGGGGTGAATTCTGTCTGATAATGAAATAGGTTCTGATCTTGCACTTTCTCCTCTGAAAACAAGCCTTCTCGAGGAGTCTCATTTGAAGCCAAAATTCTTTTCCCGCATTTTGCTGGTTCTCATTATCGGATTGGCGAGCTTTGCGCAGGCGCAGATGCTCTTAAACGCCAGTCCCGATGCCAAGTGGCTGAGAAAAGAATTAAAGAGCATGGGGATGCCGGCAAATTTCATCTCTGAGTCACTTCATGATTACCAGACCGAAAGCTTTGAGCCCGTGTTGCGCATGAATCTTTTGGGATTTTTAAAGCCACCCCAGCACATGGACTTGGTGACGCCCGAAGCGGTGACCGAAGCTTCGCGATTTATGAAGGAAAATAAGAAAGATTTCGAGCAAGCGCAAAGCCGCTACCAAGTGTCGCCCGATGTGATCTCGGCCTTGCTCTGGATCGAGACTCGCCACGGCGACAATCTCGGACAGTACCACATCGTCAGCGTCTTTTTGCATTTGCTGCAAGCGGATCGAGCAGCCGTTCGCGAAAAATTAACCTCCATGGCGCTTGCGCAAAACAAATCTTTGAATGAGTACTCGAACGGCGAATTGAAAAAGTTGATGCATGAAAGAACAAAGCGAAAAGCCAAGTGGGCGGCCGATGAAATTCGGGCATTGGCCAGCATTTACAAAAAAGGCCAGTTGAATCTGCACACGTTGCGGGGCTCTTATGCCGGGGCCTTTGGTCTTTCTCAATTTTTACCCAGCAGCTACCGCGATTACGCCAGATCCGCCAAAGCTCAGGCGAATCCGAACTTGATGAAGCCCAGCGATGCGATCATCAGCGTGGCTCATTACCTTTCACGACATGGTTGGAAAAATCAAAAATCAAACCGCAAGGTCAAAGCTTTGATGAGTTACAACAACAGCCGCGATTATGCCGACAGCATCCTGGAAATTTCTCGCCGGGTCTCGACAAAAAATCGCAGTGGCGCAACGGTGGCCGTCAACAAAAGTCGTGGTTAGCCAAAGTTTCAGGATTGCAATGCGATTCTAACGCAGTCCTTCTACGCTGCTGGTTCATTGCGGGGTAATTTCGTCGACATCAAAAGCAACTTTTTTATTTGGGCCTTTGAACCGCGGCAAACCCCGCGATTTCAATGATCTCTTGCCTTTCGTTTGAAGCTTTGGTTTCAAGAATGGTGGAGGAGTCCGATGATGAAAATGGCAATTCCAGTTCTATTCATGGCTTTCTCGGTTTGGGCCGCGCCCCAGCCGTCAAAAATAAATTTAAATCCCGAAGAAACCCCTAAGGCGGCTCCTCCCTCGACACAGCCTGCAACTGGTGATATCGACATGCGACAGTTTCAGAATGTCCCTCGCCCGACAAAGCGTGCAGCCAAGGTGGATGTGAATATCACCTGCCGACTGTCGGATGGAACCACTCGCAAAAAAGGCGATCGCGGTTACAAAGAGTGCATCGAGAACGAAGAAAACAGAGTTTTGAAACAACCCAATTTACCGGAGGCAGAGCCTTATGACCCTCGAACAAACTAACGCAATGTGGGCGATCATCACGGTCGCGGGAATTTTGCTGTTTATCATGATCGGGGTCATTATCGCGAACCTTCGCAAGCGTCGCTTGCCCGAGGTTCCGCCCGAAGCTTCCGGTCCGCAAGTCGCCCACGACGTCCAGGTCCGCAAGGAAGTTCTGGATGAAGAAGAGATGCTTCTTCCGTCCAAGTCATTAAAGGCGGCGTTAGAGCCGACCGAGAGAAATCTATTTGGACGTCTGAAAGGGTTGTTCATTTCAGAGAGCGAGAAAAAGAATTTCGAAGAGATCGAAGAAGTCCTTTACACCAGTGACCTGGGGCCGCAAACGGTCGAGCGTTTGATGGAAGCGGTGAAATCCCAGCTATCGCGTGGCGATCGCAGTCAGATCGAAAATATCAAATCCGCATTGAAGACCGAATTCGAAGACATTTTCCGCAAGGCTCAAATCCACGAACCACACCCGCAGAACCCGATGGGTTTTTTGCATCTGCAGGCACAGCCCTCGGTGTGGATGATCGTCGGCGTGAACGGCGCGGGAAAAACGACATCGATCGGAAAGCTCGCGGCCCATTTGGCTTTCTCGGGCAAAAAAGTTTTGGTCGCGGCAGGTGACACTTTCCGTGCGGCCGCCGGCAATCAGCTCAAAGTTTGGACCGAGCGGGCACAGGTCGAGATCTTTTCACCACCAGGGGTCACCGATCCTTCTGCCGTCGCCTTCGATGCGGTGTCAAAAGCCAAGGCCCAAGGTTACGATGTGGTCATCGTCGACACGGCCGGACGCTTGCACACTCAGGCCAATTTGATGGAAGAGCTCAAGAAAATGCAGCGAGTGATGACCAAGGTCATCCCCGAAGCGCCTCATGAAACATTGATCGTTTTGGATGCGAATTCAGGCCAAAATGCGCTGATGCAAGCCAAGCAATTTCATGACGCCTTGAAGCTCACGGGCGTGGTGCTGACCAAAATGGACGGCACGGCAAAAGGTGGAGTGGCCGTCGGGCTTGCCAACGAGTTGCAGATCCCAATTCGTTTTATCGGGGTCGGCGAGAAAATTGGTGACCTTCGACCGTTTTCCGCGAAAGAATTTGTCGAATCCATTTTATAAGGAGCGAGACAATGAAACTGTTCATCGCATTGATGGCCTTTGCTTCGATCTCAACATCGGCTTGGGCACAGACGGCATCGATCAAAGACATTCCCGCCGATGGCGCCAGTGATACGACCATTTCGATTTCAAAAGGCAAAAACGCGCAAAAAGAATACGAAATCACCGAAGGCTCGGCTGATATCGCCGGTGAGCCGGAAATTCTGGAAAAAGAAGCTCGTTCCTCTTGGAAGGCGCAGTGCGCGGATTGGAAAAAAGAATTCCGCGAAATGAATAAAGACAACACCGTGGTCTCGATGACCTGCAATCAGCCGGCTTGCAGCAAGAACTCGAACTCGCAGTCGGTTTGCACCTCGACTGCAACTTACAAGGTGAAAACCAAAGTTCGCTAACGCGAAGCGGTCAAGAATCAACCAATTGAATAGAATTATTTTGGTTTGCAAGCAAGGACCGTCAATATCCACCTAGAGCATGGGAATCAATCCAACTTAGGATGTGCCCATGCCAGTTCAGTACCAAGAAATCGTGACTCATTTGCTGCTAGCTCTTCGCGGAGACAGATCGACGATCGAACTCAGCAAAGCGATGGGATATTCTTACAACCAAGTGAAGCGTTGGGAATCTGGCGAGAAGCAGTTGCGCTGGAATGAATTCATTCCTTATTGCGAAATTTTGAACATTCCCATTCTCGAAATCTTGCGCGATCTCTTTCAGTATAAAAATGCGGATCCGCAAGAATTTCTCAATTTCTTGTACGGCTCTAAATTTCGCTTCTATCAAACCAAGGTCTTAGCCAAAAAGTTAAACCGGCATGTGTCGGCGCTTCGCCGTTACCTACGGGGCGACGTTTCTCCGGATCTCGAATTTGTTCTGGCATTCATGGATCTTGAGCCCGGTGTGCTCCCCAAGTTCCTTTCGGTATTGGTGCCTGGCTTCATGATGGACGGATTTCAGTCCGTAGACCAAAATTTTGATAAAATCGCGCCATTGTCGGCGGCGGTCCATGCTTGGCTTCGCAGCGATTCTTACCAATCTCTATCCACTCATCAGAGCGAATTTTTAGCGCAGCGGGTTGGATGTACGGTGAAAGATGTTGAAATGTTGCTGTCGCACATGGTGAAGAACCGTTCGGTCGAGCTGACCGAAGATGGCAAGTACGTCCCTATCGGAAAAGCGATCGCCATTCAAGACTCGGGTTTTTGGTTTGAGCGGGCCGCAATGGAAGCCAACTCTTTCGAAGGAATTACGGATTGCCGAATCGTGGCGGCTTCAAACGTCACGCTGGAAAAGATCAACGAAGTCCTTCTGCAGGCCGAATCTAAAATTCGCACGCTCTTAGAGGAAAACCGCGGACCCTCAGAAAATGTCCGCGTGATCTTGCTCAAAGCTGTGGGCACCGATCACAGTTCTTCCAAATAAAACCCAAGGTTTAAGATCGAAGCTGCGAAGGTGTCACTTGAAGTATTTTCTTAAATAAAGAATTGAAGTGCTTCAAATCATTGAAGCCCAGATTGTAAGACAGGTCGATGATTTTACCTGATTGGGTGTGCAGTTCAAAGAATGCCTGCATCAATCGCTTCTTGTTTCGATAGTCGATCGGCGTGATATCGTAGGCTTGTTTAAAATACCGAATCAGCCATTCTTTTGAAAGTCCGAGCTCTTCGGCGTACGCATCAAGCGAATCATTGCTTTGAAATTCCTTGTCCAGTTGAGTCTTCAATTTTCTGGCATAAATATTGGCCACGGATGAATGCGCGCTCCAGATCGGACGGGTGGATTGCACCATGCCCGCAATCCAAGCCGGTGAGACTTCATCCGGCAAGCTTGAGATCTGGAACACCGACAGCTGTTTCGGGAAAAACGATGGGTAGGCCCGATCGCTGCAGTAAGCGAACCAATCCAGACGGTGGATCCGCATTTTCCAATGAACCACCTCATCTGGGGGGATCAGAATCCCCACCGGGCCCGTAACCGCAAATTCGTCGCCGGACGATTTAATGCGAAGACCTGGTTTTGGAATGTCGGCAAAGACAAAGCTCCAAAAATTTCCGTAAACGTCGATGTCGGAATGATCCGGACCATAGATCTGCGCGCGGCTAAAAAAAATTTCGTGCGGAGAAATCGCATGCACCTGATGGTCAAAGTTTGGAGAATGGACGGCGCGCATGGAAAAGCCTTCTGGTTTGAGAGCCCGCAAGCATCTGAAATTAAAGAAAGGTACCAAGAATATGTCAATATCCACCTAGTTGGTCGGCAGCGATTTCCTCAAGGTCAAGCCAAGGGGTCGATGCTTGACGAATCAGCAGCTGAATCAAATATTAGAGAAAGCCATTTGGGCGCCCAGTGGCGACAACTGCCAACCCTGGAGTTTTAAATGGGTTGGGTCGTCGCTCTTGATTTTTCATGATGCCGATCGCGCCGCCCATCCTTTGAACCCCGAAGGTGTGGCGTCCCTGTTGTCTCTCGGGTGCTTGCTAGAAGCCATTGCACTGGCGGCGTCCGAGTTTGGGCTTCGCATTCAGTGTCGGTTTCGGACATTTCAATTGAGCCAGCGCTCGGTTTGGGTCGAAGTCCTATTTCAAAACAGCCCTCTTCCGCCAGATCCCTTGGCCGGAATGTTGTTGAAACGTTGCACGGATCGGCGCCTTTATCAGGACGGAGATCTGAGCCCTGACATGTTCTCGAAAAAAGAATGCGATTCGGCACGTTTGCATCTTCTGTCATCGCCGTCAGCCGAGCTCACGGATTATATCGCGCAGGCCGAGCAACTGCTTTTTGATTTTCCAAACGTGCTTCCGGCCACGCTCAAGTGGGTGCGCTTTTCGGTGCATCGGGCGCGCTTGCTGGGCGACGGGCTTTCATGGCGCAACATGGGTGTTCATTTTTGGGAGCTTCCGATGATGCCACTCTTTCGGGACTTTCCTGATAGCTTGCGGCTTTTCAAACCCATCATCGTTCCCCAGCATCGGGCGCGGGTTCAAAAGCAGCTTCAGTCCTCGGCGGGACTGGTTTGTGTCTCGGTGTCAGTCAAACCTTCGGGCGAAGCCATCGTCGCGGGCGGACGCTTGATGATGAATGCGTGGCTGGCTTTGACGCAGCTCGAGTACGGTGCTCATCCCTTCACCTTGGCGTCGGCCATCTGCATGTGTTCGAAGCGGGGGATGGTCAGGCTGCCAAAAAAATGGGCTCTGCTTTTCGAAAAAGGTGACGATCTTTTGCGCCGGCATTTTCAAATTCCCCCAGGTTCCGATCCGGTTTGGTTGATGCGCACAGGGCATTCGACGGCCCTTCCAGAGAAATCCAAAACATTTCGGCGACCCTTGTCCGAGTACTTTGTGTAGCCAATGGCGCGTGTCATAACTCATGGTGCCAAGTATCTCACTTGCTTCACGAGCGACGGTCTATAATACTGATGGGGTGATTTTGGAATTCGATGCCAAAGGCTAAGAATTTCAGAGATTTATTGAAATGACCTCAACCGAAAAATAGTCATGGCAGAAGTAAAAGATTTGAAAATAAATGCGAAGCTCGATTTGAAACAAAATCCAAAAGACAAAACGACTTATGAGTTTCAAATTGCGGGCTTACCGTACAAACTCAAATCTCTGCATGACGAGCAAACTGTTGAAGAGTTGGTTGAATTTGTCGACCAAAAAGTCAAACAGGCCTTGAGTGTCACCAAATCAGGTTCTTTCCAAAGTGCGGCGGTTTTGGCTGCATTGAATATTGCCGAAGAACTCATCCTTCTAAAACGAAAAGCTCACCGCGAGCTCGATCTCCTAGAAGAAAAAACTCTGAAACTTGCAGAAAGCATTGAAGATTCCAAGATCCCAAAGCCGGGATTGAATTTATAGAGAACGCAAAACTGAAAGCGGACTGGCGAAAAGAGCTTCGGGCTCGATTTGCAGGGTTGGACGATAAGGCCAAGAAGACCTCTGAGCTCATCGAGCATCTGGTGGACTTTTTGAAAAGCCGCTCGGGAGATTGGTGCATTTACCAAGCTCTGGAATCGGAAATCTCTCTGGATTCAATTCTATTAAGAGTGCCAAACATCACGTGGGTTTATCCGAAAGTGATGAAGCAGGATGTTGGCGCGCATTTGCATTTTTTTGAACCCCGCAAAGGCTTTGAAAAAGCTTATGCTGGAATTCTCGAGCCCGTGCTCGAGGACGCCCGGGAGGTGTCGTTGAACGAGATCTCGGGATTTTTGGTTCCTGGATTGGGATTTGATTCCCGGGGAACAAGGATGGGAAAGGGGAAAGGCCATTACGATCGGGCCCTTCAAAACTTTTCCGGAGAACTGGTCGGAGTCAGTTTTTCGTCTCTGGTCGTGCCCCAGCTGCCGAACGATCCCTGGGATGTTCGCATGCACTGGCTGGCCACCGAGACGGGACTGCAAAAGATCGAAAAAGATCGAAATGGATCGAAAGATTAAGAGTAGGTGAGGGTTATGGAAGTTGTAATATCGGTGATCTTAGGTTTGATTTTGGGCGGCGTGATCATGTTCTACGTCAAAAAGATGCAGGACGAAGCTCAGAAGAAATCAGCCCGTATGGAGGCTGAGAAAATCATCAACCGCGCGAAATCAGAATCCGCAAAAATCGATAAGGATTCAAAAACTCGTGCCAAAGATTTTGAAACGCGGGCTCGCAAGAATGTCGAAGCTGACATTCAAAAGCAAAAATCAAAATTGAAAAATCAAGAGTCTCAGCTCGAGCGTCGCTTGAAAGAAATTGACGAACAGCTGAAACAGAAGCTCGAAGAAAACGACCGTTTTATGACGGGCTTAAAGGATCGCGAAGAAAAAATCGCGATCGCCGAGCACCGGATCAAGGATCTCGAGAAAAAAGGCGAGCAGCAGATGGAAGAGGTTCGCCAGAAAATGGGATCCGTCGCCAACATGACGCCGGACGAAGCCCGACGCGAGCTTTTCTCGGCGATGGAAGAATCGGCGAAGCTGGCGGCCGCCAAGCGCATCGATGAAATTGAAAAACAGGCCGAAGGCGAAGCCACCGCTCGTTCGAAACGGGTCTTGGCCGTGGCTTTGGCGCGCTTTGCGGGCGAGTACACTTCTGAGCGCACGGTCAGCGTGCTGTCTTTGCCAAGCGACGAGATGAAGGGGAAAATCATCGGTCGTGAAGGTCGCAACATCCGCACGTTGGAAGCATTGTGCGGTGTGGATTTGATCGTCGATGACACACCGGAAGCGGTCGTGATCTCGGGATTCGATCCGGTTCGTCGCGAATTGGCGAAACGCACTTTGGAAAAATTGATGGAAGACGGACGTGTCCACCCAGCCCGCATCGAAGAAGTCGTCGAAAAGATGCGCGCCGAGCTCACCAAGTCGATCAAAGAAGAGGGCGAAAAGTTGGTGGTGGAATTGGGAATCACCAATCTGCATCCGGAAATCGTCAAGGTTCTGGGAAGTCTCAAATACCGTCATTCGCACACGCAAAATCTTCTCAATCATTCAATGGAAGTCGCGCACCTGGCTGGCATCATGGCGGCCGAAGTCGGCGCCAACGTGAAGATCGCTCGTCGGGCTGGACTGTTGCATGACATCGGCAAAGGCATCGATCACACGGTCGAAGGGCACCACGCCATCGTCGGTGCGGACTTTGCGAAAAAGTACGGCGAAAGCGAAGCGGTCTGCCATGCGATTCGCGCGCATCACAATGATGAGCAACCCAACAGCATGATCGCCCACATCGTGCAGGCGGCAAATGTTCTTTCGAACTCTCGTCCTGGCGCCCGTCGTCCGGGAATGGACAATTTCATCAATCGTCTGCAGGACCTGGAAAGCATCGGCAACAGCTTTGATGGCGTGCTGAAAACTTTCGCGGTTCAGGCCGGCAAAGAAGTGCGCGTGATCGTCGAAGCTTCCAAAGTGACCGACGATCAAACGTTGATGTTGTCACGGGACGTGGCTCGTAAGATCGAGCGCGAAATGCCGAATCTGGGACAGGTGAAGGTCGCGGTGGTTCGTGAAACCCGCAGCGTCGAAATGGCGAGATAAGCCATGAGCGCTCTGAATGCGGCCACACCCAAGGAACAGATCGAGCTTCTGAAAATGGGGACCGTGGATTTTATTTCCGAAGCGGACCTCACCAAGAAGCTTGAAAAAAGCTACAAAGAGAAAAAGCCTTTATCGGTGAAGCTGGGGGCCGATCCGACACGTCCGGATCTGCACATCGGTCACACGGTCGTGCTCAATAAGCTTCGTCAGTTTCAAAAATTCGGTCACAAGGTTCATTTTCTGATCGGAGATTTCACGGCGATGATCGGCGATCCGACGGGAAAAAATGAAACCCGTCCGCCACTTTCGCGCGAGCAGGTGCAGGCCAATTCGGTCAGCTACGCCGAACAGATCTTCAAAGTTTTGGATCCGGCACAGACCGAGATCGTTTACAACTCGCACTGGTTTCAAAAGCTCACGTCGGAAGATTTCATTCGCTTGACCGCCCAATACACGGTGGCGCGAATGCTCGAGCGAGATGATTTCACCAAGCGATTTCAAAGCCACACGCCGATTTCGATTCATGAGCTCTTGTATCCCTTGTGTCAGGGCTACGATTCGGTTCATCTGAAATCGGATGTCGAGCTCGGCGGAACCGATCAGAAATTCAATCTCCTGGTCGGCCGCGAACTGCAAAAATCTTACGGTCAATCGGACCAGCAAATCGTGATCACGACCCCGATTCTCGAGGGCCTGGATGGCGTGAATAAGATGTCCAAGTCTCTGGATAATTACATCGGCGTGGTGGACTCGCCGAAAGAGATGTTCGGAAAAACCATGCGGGTGTCGGACGAACTGATGCTTCGTTGGTACGAGCTTTTGACGGATATCACGCCGGCCGAGCTCTCAACCCTGAAGGCCGATCTTCAATCAGGAAAGCAACATCCGCGCACGGTGAAAGTGAATTTGGCGAAAACCTTGATCAATCGATTCCATTCGGCACAGGCGGCGCAAGCGGCGGAAGACGAATTCAATCGCATCTTTGTCGATAAGGGTTTGCCAGACGAGGTTCCTGAATTTTCGGTTCCGGCCAGCGGTGAAGCGGTCTGGATCTGTGCCTTGATGAAAAATGCGGGATTGGCACCTTCGACCAGCGAGGCCAAGCGCTTGATTCAGGGGCGCGCCGTCGAGATCGATGGCACCAAGGTCGATAACGAACAATTGAAATTGGATTTAAAACCGGGTCTTTCGATGGTGATCAAGGCCGGTAAGAAAAAATTCGTGAAAGTGGTGGTCACATGAAGATCAAGTTTCTTCCCACCAACCAAGAGATCCAAGGCGATCCAAATAAAACTTTGCTTCAGCTTTGCACGGAAAATGGAATTGAAATCAAATCCATCTGCAAGGGTGTTCCAAGCTGTGCCGAATGCCGCATTCGCATCGTCGAAGGTGAATACAATGTGGTGCCTCCGACCAAAGCAGAAATGAGCTTGGTTGGAACCAATTATTTTGTCGATCAACGGCGCCTGTCTTGTCAGGTTCGGTGCTTTGGCGACATCACGGTGGATTTAAAAGAGCAAATCGAACGCAGCGAAATTCAGAATAAAAAAGTGCGTGGCTTTCGAGCTCCGGGCCAGAAGGGTTCGCAGGTCGAGACTCACGCCAAGCAGGGAACTTTGGTACTGGAAGAAGGTGCGGTTCCGCATCGCAATCCGGATCAAAAACCCCACACGCCAGGCACCAATCCGATGCATGGTCATCCGGAAGAGGGGCATTCGCATCCTCAGCAAACCGAAGGCCTTTCGCATGAGGAAAGACAGCAGCAGCAACAGCAGCGTCGGGACGGTCAGCAGGGCGGCGGTGGAGCTGGTGGTGGCCAAGGTCAGGGTCGAAATCGAAACCGCAATCGCAACCGAAATCGCAATTCAAATCGCGAGCAAAATGCGCAGGCTGGTAGCGCAGGTGGTGCTCCACAAAATCGCAATGCGGGACGCGGCCCCGGTGGTGGAGGGCCATCAGGCGGATCTGCCGGTGCCCAAAATCGTGGCGGCGGCAACAGCGGCGAAAATCCGGCTTAGCGCTGAAGCTTTTTAGTTAATACTTGCCATCGACCTGAGCGGAGACGGTTTTCAGAGTGTTGTCGACCCGGTTTTTCCAAGGAAACTCGCTCGGGTCATTGATGAACTTGATCAGTTCTCCCACCAGAATATTGTGGATTCCACGAGCGGTCAGAGCCGGATTCGAGATTTTCCAAGAGCCTTCTCGCTGACCGGCCATCAAACGAATGACCAAACGCTGTTCGGATTTTGAATTGATATCCTTCACCAAGGATTGGATCGATTTATTATTGAAACCAAAATAGAAAAGCGCCAAATACAAAGCGCCGTCCTTGGGTCTCTTTTTCAGCCACAAAAAATTTCCCTCAATATACTGGTCCAGCTGTTCTTTGGCTGATTTTGTCTCGTTGATATTTTGGTCGATGATCTCGCGACCTAGAAGCGCCATTCGCTCAATGCAGGCTCTTAGCAAATCATCCTTGTCTTCAAAGTGACGATAGATGGCGGATTGGGAAATTCCGACCTTTTCGGCGATCTGTTGAAAACTGACCCAGTGCACGCCGGATTCGTAAAATAAATCACACGCCGCATCGATGATTTTATCTTCAGTTTTTTCCACGCACTCGCTCCTGGGTTTGACCCGAGATTTGATCGGACGTCTGCCGATAAAAAGTAATAACCTATGACGATATTACTATAATATCGCTCAAACAAACTAGAAGCTATCTCAGCTCTTGATCGATTTTCATGAAAATTTGAGAAAACTTCCTTCAATTTGAATGGCGCGCACCGAGACAGGGCTCTTTCCTGGATCAATGTCCATCTTGCTTCGATTGAAGCGCTCGGTCGCACGGCCCGTCGGGTGACGGTAACGGAACTTATTTAAAAATTGGAAGCATTGAAGCTTTAAGAAGGATTCAAACTCTGGGGCAAGAGGAGTCCCCAGAGAAGAATTGGAAAGCATTCAAGATTTGAATGCATTTGAGAATTCGGTAGGGGCAAAATAGAAACGGCTCCGGTTTAAGCCGGAGCCGTGAATCAGGAAAGAGAGAAAGACCGAAGTCCTTCTCAGTCTTCAAGATCAGGGTGCGAAAGTATTTGGAGTTGAACGAGGAACGTTGCGGTTCACATCACTACTTTCTTCAGTTGTTGAAGAGATGTCATGTGCGCCAAAACGCTCAAGATGTGCTTTGGCTTTTTTCGCCCACTCAGCATCATCAACGTGAATCGAAATCAAAATGCCACCTTCTTTAACGAAAGTTTCGTAGCGTTTTGCTTCGTACTCTGGGATACCGAAACCAACCAAGGCTCCAGTCACACCGCCGACGGCGCCACCAACTGCGGCTCCTGAAAGAGCAGCCATAATTGGACCTGCAGCTACCAATGGGCCCAGTGCAGGAATTGTCGCGATTGCGCCAAGACCAACAAGCCAACCCAATGTTCCACCAATCAAGGCGCCTGTGCCGCCGCCGATTGTTGAAGCTTCAGGAGCTTTGGTTGCTTTTTCGTGACCAAAACTTTGATCTTCCTGTGGCATCAACACAGAGATATCAGAATTTCGAAAACCATCCGCTTTCAGAGCATCAACTGCGGATTCTACCTCGGCACGAGAATCGAAAATTCCGAGAACGACCTTATTTCCTTGTTTCATATGGACCTCCTATTATTTCTTATCCACATAAGTCTGATTGACGACATTTGTATTGCCGGCCATGCGCTTAGCAATATCTTCTACTTTTGATTTTTCCATTGTGTTCGCAACGGGACCTTTCAAATAGATCTGACCATTCTGATTGATGATCTTCACGTTGTGCGCGCGAACTGAAAGATCCGAATTGCTAGTGATTTCAGAGCGAATTCGGCGAACCATTTCAGTTTCGTTCTCGGCACGTGTTGTGTCCTGGGCGGTCATACCAGCCGTCGCGCCTGCTGCGACTCCGGTGCCGGCCGCATTACCCATTTGGGTGTTGCTGTTGTTCATGTGATGAGTTTCGGCAGTTGACCCACCAGTTGAACGAGTCATGTCTGTTGTGCGGTTCATATTTGTTTCAGTGGTGCGATTCATGTCAGTTGTGGTCGCGCCAACGCGGTCCGCATCATGGTGCATGTTTCGATTGTCCATGGTGCGTCCTTCATATGAAGAACTGCCGGTGGTGCGATGCATGTTGCTTGGAGCCTGCGCACGGCCGCTTTCCCAATCAGTTGTTGGGTTGCCGGCTTCGCGTTCCCATCCATAATTATCTGGATTGCCAGATGAGCCACCAGTCATGCGAGAAGATGAATTTTCGGCTTCTCCCAGGTGATTTTCTTCTGCTCCATAGTAAGCAGGTGAAGACATCGAATTGCTTCGGTCGTCGAGATTGTTGTAACGATCATTTGAATTGGTGCTGAAGCGGACGGCGTTGCTATCAACGCTTTCCGTATCCATCGTGGTTGCGTTTGTGGTTGTTGCTAAAGAGACGGACGAAATAAATAAAGATGTCAAAAGCCAAGTTGTTTTCATAGGTACCTCCGATCATGAGGTTCAGCAGATTCTGTGCCAATCTTCAAAAGACGTTGAGACTTAGAACAAAATCTCACACCGAGATCATGACGTACCATTTAACCCCGAGTTCATTTTGGCCATTGGGCAGATTGTCCGACGGTGCAAACGAATTCTTGTCATTTTGACATGAAATTGACCTGGTCATAATGACAACTGCAAAGCGCAATGGGATTTGAAATTGGACTTCGATGCTCATTTCCTTTTCTATTTATATATAGGCATCAAGCGAGCATTTAATTTTGCGGAGGTCCATTTCATGGAGAGAAGTGTTGCTTCAGAGAAGCCGCGTTCGAAGAAATATTCGAATGCATCGGGCTCTCTTCGAAGAAGCTCTGCCAAGGCTCTACGGCAAAGCCCAGCATTCGAGGAAGATATCGAACTGCGCCAGCTTCTGCAAAATATCCAAGCACTGGAAAAAGGAGATTTTTCCGTGCGCATGCCGACGCATTCGTCAGGCCTGATCTCAGAGATCGGCGTGGCGCTCAACGAGATCATTCAAAATTTCAAAGATACGACCCGAAAAAATCAAGAGCAAGACTGGCTGAAATCCAATCTGGCTCGATTTGCCAGCATGATGCAAGGCCAACGCAGCATCGCCTCAGTGGCGCAATTGATCATGTCCGAACTGACGCCATTGGTGGACAGCCAGCAGGGAACTTTTTTTCTGGCCGAAACAGAAGGGGATCAAACCGTCTTGAAATTGATCGCGAGCTATGCTTTCACTTCAGAAAATCAGACGGCACGAAGCTATCGTCTCAAGCAAGGACTGATCGGCCAGTGCGCCTTTGATAAAAAGCGCATCTGGATCAAGCAGCCAGAAGACGGTGGGCTCACGATCGCGTCCAGCGTGGTCGAGTTCAAACCGCGAAATATCATTGTCCTGCCGATCTCCTTCGAAGGCGATCTCAAAGCCGTCATCGAGCTGGCCAGCATTCAGCCATTTCGTGAGCATTACGTCAGCTTTTTGGATCAGCTGGCCGATTCGATCGGCGTGATTTTAAATTTAATTGCCAGCAACATGCGCACCGAAGAATTGCTGCAAGAGCTGAAGCGCTCGAACGGCGAGCTGGAAGTGCAGGCCAAAGAGCTGGAAGAAAAAGCCAAGCTCCTCGAAATCAAAAATAATGAAATCGAGCTCGCGTCGCGCTCTTTAGAAGAGAAGGCCGAACAGCTCTCGATGATTTCCAAGTACAAATCTGAATTCTTGGCGAACATGTCGCATGAACTGCGAACGCCGCTGAACAGCTTGCTGATCTTGTCGAAAGCATTGGCGGATAATAAAAATAAAAATTTGACCGATGAACAAGTCAAGTATGCCCTGACGGTTCACTCGGCCGGAAATGACCTGCTCGAGCTCATCAACGAAATTTTGGATCTTTCCAAAGTTGAATCCGGGAAAATGCTCGTCAGCGCCAACAATTTTTACCTCGAGGATCTGATGAGCTATCTCGAGCAGACCTTCAGGCCGGTTGCCGAAAGCAAGAATCTCGGCTTTGCGGTGCAGATTTCGGCACTGGTTCCGCGAATCATCTGTTCGGATGAAAATCGATTGCAACAAATTTTAAAAAACCTGCTCTCAAACGCTTTCAAGTTCACCGACCACGGTTCGGTCAAAATGGAAGTAACGCTTGAAGATCCCGGTAACCCCCAGAGCATGCTGATGTTCTCGGTTCAAGATTCGGGGATCGGTATTGCCTCAAATAAGCAGCAAATGATCTTCGAGGCTTTTCAACAAGCGGATGGAACCACCAGCCGTCGCTATGGCGGCACCGGTCTGGGGCTGACCATCAGCCGCGAAATTGCTCATCTGTTGGGAGGCTTGATCGAGGTCGAGAGCAAGCCGGGACAGGGAAGTTCATTCTGTCTGTTTCTTCCGCAAACATACACGGGTGCAGATGCGACGATAGCGGAACTGCAGACGGACAACGAGTACGAAGATTTGCCGTTGATTGACGGCGCGATTTTTCGCGGGCGCAAAGTTTTGGTTGTCGACGATGACGTTCGAAATATTTTTGCCCTGAGCAGCGTGCTCAAATCCTATGGCATCGAAGTTTTCCATGCCGAAAACGGCAGACAAAGTTTGGAAGTGCTGGAACTTCATCCGGAAATCGAAGCCATCTTAATGGACACGATGATGCCGGAGATGGATGGTCTCGAAGCCATCCAGAAAATTCGCGGCAAGGAATGTCCGTTTCAAAGGAATTTGCCCATCATCTCGTTGACCGCGAAAGCCATGAAAGGCGACCGCGAAAAATGTCTCGAGGCCGGGGCATCCGATTACATCACCAAACCCGTCGATGAGCGCACGCTCTTCGCGGTGCTTTACAAGTGGCTCATGGAAGGCGCAAATGCCAAATAGATGGAACGATACGGTCGATATTTTGCTCGTTGATGACAGACCCGATGGATTGCTGGCGATGGAAGCCTTGCTATCTGAAAAAAAGAATTATCATCTGGTCGCGGCCTCATCAGGACTTGATGCCATCGAGCTTGTGGCTCAGCATGATTTTGCGGTCATCTTGCTGGACGTGCAAATGCCCCAGTTGGACGGCTTTCAAACGGCCGAGCGAATTCGCGCCAATCCTCAGTACGCCAATATCCCGATTATCTTCGTCACCGCCATCAATAAAGACGATCGTTATGTTTATCGAGGTTACGAAACAGGCGCGGTGGATTATATTTTTAAGCCCTTTGATCCCATGATCCTGCGATCCAAAGTCGCCGTCTTTGCGGACCTGCACCTGCAGAAGCGGATGGTTCGCTTTCAAGCCGAAGAGCTGAGCCGCCGCGAAGCGATCGAGCACCGCGCGTATCTTCAGTCGGTCGAGCTCGACAATCTGCGACGCTACCGAAATCTAGCCGATGCGATTCCGCACATCGTTTGGCGGGCCAGCTCGGACGGGACGCTGGAATATTACAATCAGCTTTGGTGCGTCTACACCGGGATGAATCTCGAAGAAAGCATGGGAGTTGGATGGCAAAAGGCCTTTCACTCGGATGATCTGAAAATGCTGCTGCGAAAATGGATGAAGGCCATCCAGATTGGCGAAAGCTTTGAGATGGAGTGCCGAATCAGACGTTATGATGGCGTCTTTCGCTGGCACTGGATTCAGGCGGTCGCGGAAAAAAATTCGAACGCGCAGACGATTGCTTGGCTGGGAACCTGCACCGACATTCAAGATCGAAAAAACAGCGAAAAGAAATTGATCGAAGCGCAAAAATCCGCCGAAGCCGCCAGTCAGGCCAAGACGCAATTCCTGGCCAACATGAGCCACGAAATTCGCACGCCGCTGAGCGCGATCATGGGATTTACCGAATTGATGCTGGATCCGCAGCTTTCGGAGGATGAAAAAACGAACAACTTGTTGGTCGTGCAGCGAAACAGTCAGCAGCTTTTGAAAATCATCGACGAAATTTTGGATATTTCGAAGGTCGAATCCGGTCGCCTGGAAATTGAAAAAGTCGAAACGGATTTGATGGATGTTTTCTCAAGCGTGATCTCGCTGCTTCGGGTGTCGGCCGAGAGCAAAGGGATTGCGCTGCGCTTTCGGGTGCTGACGCACATCCCGGATCATGTCTGGACCGACTCGACACGTTTGCGGCAGATCCTGATCAACGTCATCGGGAATGCCGTCAAGTTCACGCATCAGGGCTTCGTCGAAGTGCAAGCCTCTTACGGCATGTTGCCGGATGGGTCTTCGCAGCTTCGCTTGATTGTGCAAGACACGGGGATTGGCTTGGATCCAGAGACGACCCAGAAACTGTTCACGCCTTTCTTGCAGGCGGACTCTTCCACGACCCGAATGTACGGCGGCACCGGTTTGGGATTGGCACTGTCGCGACAGTTGGCGCGGGCCATGGGCGGCGAAGTTTGGTTGGAAAGAACTGAATTGGAAAAAGGCAGTTCTTTCGCAATCGAAGTCAATGCCGAGCCAACCGATGATGCGGATTGGGTGAATGCCGATCAAGAAACTCAAGCTGCGGCCGAAGTCACAAAAGAGACTTCGGCTGCATCGCACATGCCCGTCATGATTTCACCGCAGAAAGAATTGGAAGGCGCGAAAATTCTGCTCGTGGAAGATGCCGAGGACAATCAGGCCTTGATCAGTTTATTTTTAAAGCGGGCGGGGGCCGAAATCGACATGGCCAACAACGGAGAAGAAGGTGTCGAGATGGCTTTGAAAAATGATTACGCGGTCGTGCTGATGGACATTCAAATGCCCTATCTGGATGGTTACCAGGCAACGACCAAATTGCGGCAAGCCGGATATGATCGACCCATCATTGCGCTAACGGCACACGCGCTTCGCGAAGAACGGGACAAGGCGATCCGCACCGGTTGCAATGGGCATCTCACCAAGCCAATCGACCGTATGGAATTGATCGAGAGTCTGAAAAAATACATTCCGCTTGAGATGTCACCGGATGCCGGACTGAGGTCGAGATAAATATCTCTTGAAGAGATATTCTCATTTTAGAGTACGAATCAAATTGAGCTTTGCCACAGGTCGACCGATCAGTTGCTAGAATGTCTCAGACCAAAATAGCCTATCGCGAGATGGGAGAAGGCCCTTTGTTGATTTTGTTGCACGGGTACGCGGGCAGCGTTTTGCATTGGGACCCCATCGCTCAAAGTCTTAAAGGCAAACACCGCGTGGTGGTGCCGAATCTTTCGCACCTGTTTATGGGCCGCGATTATTTCACCTTCAGTGAACAGATCGACCAAATCGCCCAGTGGATGAGACAGCATTTTCCGCAGCAGAAAATTCACCTGGCCGGTATCAGTTACGGCGGCGCCTTGATTTGGGGATTGGCCCTGCGCTATCCCGAGCTGGTGGACCGCACGGTCTTCATCAATCCCATGCCGCCGGCACCGATGAATGTGTTTAGCATTCCGATCCTGAAAAGTTTTTTTCGACTGCCATGGAGCTCGCAAGCTATCGCCGTGATTCTGCGGACCCCGATGGGACGCATGTTTTTAAAGCGAGCGGCACAAGTGTTCCGCATTGATCGCGCCGATCTTCTCAGTCAAAACGGGGACCTGCAGGGGCGAAAGCTGTTGTTTGTTTGTCACGTGATCCATCACTTTGCATTCATTTTGCGCCAAGAAAACTGGCGAGCCTGGAAGATGAGATTGGAAAGTTGGACGCATTTATCGCTTTTGATTTATGACGACAAAGATCCCTTGTTCGAGCCCAAGACCTATCATGATTTTCAAGAATTAATTGGTTGTGACATCACCCGCGAGATTCACCAGGCGGGGCATATTGCCATTCAGACAAAGCCCCTGGAGATCGCGGCGATGATCGAAGAATTTTTAGACGTTAAAAGAAGCACCACAGCCGCATGATTTGGTGGCGTTCGGGTTGTTGAAGACAAAGCCTTTGCCATTTAGACCACCGGAATACTCAAGCGTCATCCCGATCAAATACAAAAAGCTCTGGCCGTCGACCGCGATTTTTTCGCCAAACGCTTCAAACGTTTTATCATTGGTGCGTGGCAGATTGTCGAAATCCATCTTGTAAGACAGACCCGAGCAACCACCTTTTTTCACCTCGACGCGCAGAAAATAAGTCGCATCACGACCTTCTTCTGATTTCAGAGTTTTCAATTTAGCCGCGGCCGATTCGGATATTTGAATCATAATTTTTCGTCCTTCAGGTAAAGCGGCACTATAACACAAAGGATCCTGCGTTTGTAGCCATGAAACTCTTTGCGGCAAGCCTTCCAGAGATGGCGTTTGTCATGATTGGCTTTGGACTGAACGTCGTCGACCTGCGTTTGAATCGAAGATAAATCATTGAAATGACTTTGCATTTATGAAAGCCTAGGATCCTATGCAAAGATCCAAAAGCTTGATTTCAACACATTTTGTTCCCTTGAAAGCCGGAAAGCCCCAGCCTGCGGAAAAACTGTTTCGGTGGAAAAAAGTGGATTGTGAAATTCTGAGCCGCTCGGGCGAAGCGGTGTTTTCGATGAAAGGCGTCGAAGCGCCCGAGGGATGGTCCCAATTGGCCGTCGAAATTGCGGCCAGCAAATACTTTCGAAAAAATGGGGTCCGGGGCTCGCGGACGGGCTCTGAAACTTCGATTCGCCAGTTGGTGAATCGGGTCGTCAGCGCCATCGTCGAAAGTGGCCGGAAGCAAAAATATTTCAACGATGCCAAGTCCGCGAATGTCTTTCGTGAGGAGCTCACTTACATCTTGCTTGCGCAAAAAGCATCGTTCAACAGTCCGGTGTGGTTTAACTGTGGATTGTTCCAGTCCTATGGAATTGAAACCGATTCGTCGCATTTTGCTTGGGACGTGAAGAAAAAAAACGTTCGTGCGGTCCAAGGCGCTTACCAGAATCCCCAGGTCTCGGCGTGCTTCATCCAAAAAGTCGAAGATGATTTGGAAAGCATCTTTGATCTTCTCAAGAATGAAGCGAAACTTTTTAAATTCGGCTCGGGCAGCGGCACCAATTTTTCGAATCTGCGCAGCAAGTACGAATTGCTTTCCGGTGGTGGCACCAGCTCGGGTCTGATTTCTTTTCTCGAAGTTTTGGATCGGGGCGCGGGCTCCATCAAATCCGGCGGCGTCACCCGGCGCGCGGCCAAGATGGTCTGTCTTGACGTGGATCATCCCGAAATTTTGGATTTCATCGATTGGAAATACAAGGAAGAGAAAAAAGCTCAGGCCTTGATCCGCGCTGGCTACGAGTCCGATTTTGAGGGCGAGGCCTACCACACGGTTTCGGGACAAAACGCCAACAACTCGGTGCGGGTGAGCGATCTGTTTATGAAATGGGTCGAGCAAAACAAAAATTGGAAATTAAAGGCGCGCACCAATGGTCAAGTGATTCAAGAAATCCCGGCTCGTGAGGTCTGGAAAAAAATCATCTCGAGCAGTTGGTTTTGTGCGGATCCCGGTCTTCAGTTTCACGATACGATTCAAGCCTGGCACACCTGTCCCCAGTCTGGTGAAATCCGCGGCAGCAACCCCTGCAGCGAGTATATGTTCCTGGATGATTCCGCCTGCAACCTGGCGAGCTTAAATCTCCTTTCGTTTCAAGATGTCGACGGCAGCTTCGATTGGGCTTCTTACGAGCACACGGCGCGGGTGATGTTGATCGCGCAAGACATCCTGGTTGATTTTGCCAGTTATCCCACTTTGAAAATCGCGCAGAACAGTCATGATTATCGACCGCTTGGTTTGGGCTTTGCGGGACTGGGCGCTTTTTTGATGCGGCGGGGTTTACCCTATGATTCAGCGGCGGCACGTTCATGGGCAGGGGCATTGACGGCAAACCTGCACGGCATCGCTTACCTGACCAGTGCAGAATTGGCAGCAAAGATGGGTGCCTTTGCCGGTTACCGAAAAAATAAATCGGCAATGACCAAGGTGATTCGAAAACATAAAGCCGCGTTGAAAAGTATCGAATGGTCTTTTCTGCCTCTGCAAACCAAAGCACGCTTGCTTGAAATTTACGACCAACTCTCAAGTCTCGGAGCCAAGGCTGGTTTCCGAAATTCGCAAGTGACCGTGATGGCCCCGACGGGAACCATCGGGTTGGTGATGGATTGTGACACCACCGGGGTCGAACCTGAATTTTCATTGGTGAAATTTAAAAAGATGGTCGGTGGCGGAAAAGTTCAAATCGTGTCTCAATCCGTGCATCAGGCGCTCACGAGATTGGGATATTCTCCAGCGCAAATCACCAAGATCGAAAAGCATGTGAACGAGACGGGGATGATCGAAGATGCTCCGGGAATGCAAGCCCAACATCTACCGGTTTTTGATTGCGCGAATAAGAATGGCCTGACGGGCCAACGCTATTTGCGTCCCGAAGCCCATCTCTTGATGATGGCGGCCATTCAACCTTTTCTGAGCGGCGCGATTTCGAAGACGGTGAATCTTCCGAATGAAAGCACGTCAGAAGATGTGTCGCGAATTTACAAAGAGGCCTGGCGGTTGGGATTAAAGGCGATCGCCATCTACCGAGATGGCTCGAAGCTCAGTCAACCCCTGACGGTGAAAGAAGGCGGACCGGTCTGCCCCGAATGCGGCGGCACCACCGAGGTCTCAGGAAATTGCTATCGCTGCGTCAATTGTGGATTCACCACCGGCTGTGTCAGTTAAGAAACGGGATCCCAGATCTGCGGAACTTTTCGCAACGTCGAAAGGTCATAGTCCCAGCCTTCCAGTTTTTTCAGCAGCATCAGGTAGGTCTCATCATCGAGATGGGGCTTTCGTGCCAAGAGCCAGATGAAATTTTTCGAAGTGGTGCCAATCAAAGTCCAACTGTAATCCGAAGCGACTTCGAGAACCTGGTAATTGAATTTCATTGGCCAAAAAAATTGAACTTTCCATTCTGCATTGCTTTGTCGGTCGCTGATCCAAGCTTTCTGTGGATAGTGTTTCAGCGGGCCATCGGATGAACCTTCATTGTGATGGTACAGGATATCAAGCCGTTCATCAGCCGGGTTCCAGTGAAAGGACTCGACCGCATTCGTCGCGTTGGTTTCAAACGGTGTCGGAATGTGAGCGATGACGTACCAATCTCCCATGAATTGATCGAGATCGACAAATAAAGCGTGCGGCAGTGGGGATTGCTTATGGTGACTGTTTGTTTGGGACTGAGAAATCATCGGACAACTCCTTCATCCAAAAAACTAGAGCCATTTCAGCATAGAACTGTTGCTCTCGCTCTTTTAAAAGAAAGGACTTGTAAGGTGACATGAAAATTTGATTTCGCGTTTGGCCGTGATGTCTCATGGCAGCCCGGCCCGAAGAAAAACTGTCTTCTTTCAAAGTGAGCGAGAGCACATTTCCGGGAAGGTCTCCGACCTCGATATCGCTCGAAAAATGCAGCTTTCGCTCTTTCAACAAGGGCTGACAGTAAGGAAAGAGTCGCTTCAATAAAAAAGATCCCGGGATCTGGTCGCAAATCCACACATGGTCAAATTTTCGCAAGAATCCAGCAACGATTTCGGCCGCGTCCTCGCTATTTCGCAAAATGGAAATGGGTCCAATGGCCGCTTCGACCGCTTGAATCCATTTCTGTGCTTTTCCATTTTCTGATTTGAGAAAACTCATTTTCACTTCGACGAAGGGCATGTGCACGCGGTAGCCTTTTTCCACAAAATCACAGCCCTTTAATGCGGCCTCGACTTTGTCGGCGACATCGGATTCTCCTAAGCCAATCGTATCCCAAGAGAGCGTGATCAATGCATCAACGGTGGCCGTTTTCTTTTGCAGATAAGATTGCAGATGATCTTGCCAGATGGCTTCGATCTCGCGCGGTGGCCCCGGCAAAACGAAGATCGTTTTTCCCTGGTGTTCAATTTGAAAAGCATTGGCAGTTCCCATGCGATTTTTGAGAATCATCGAGCCTTCCGGAAAATAACATTGCTGCTTCTGAATTTCTTTGGCTTCAATGCCACGCGGAATCAGTCGCTCTTGAATGTGCGTCCATGAAGCCTCGTCCCATATCATCTGACGATTGAGCCACTGTGCCACAATTTCACGAGTGAAGTCGTCGCTGGTTGGACCCAATCCTCCCGTGACAAAAAGCAAATCAGAGCGGTCCCAGCAAAATTGCAATGCCTGCAAAATCAGCTCTTTCTCGTCGGGAACAACCAAATGCATCGACGTGGGAACGCCGAATTTCATCATGGATTCGGAAATCCACTGTCCGTTGCGATTTAAAATTTGTCCGTTGGTCAATTCGGTACCAACACCCAGCACGCTGATTTTCATCGATTTCAAGGGTAGCGATGATTGCCAAAGCAATCACGGGATGGCAGACTGCATTAGCCGAATTACAAGGAGTTTCGCATGTCGATCACGGTTTCGCTGACGGATTACGACCTTTACAATCCCACCTCCGAGCATGGAATGCTGCGTGAGACGGTGCGCGCCTTTGTTTCTGCCGAAGTCGAGCCGCAAGCTCACGAGCACGATAAAAAAGAGAAATTCAATCTTCCCTTGTTTCGCAAATTGGGCGAGCTCGGTCTTCTGGGAATCACCGTGCCCGATGCTTATGGTGGCGCAGGTATGGATGCGCTCGCCGCCGTCATCGTGCATGAAGAGCTGTCTTATTCCGATCCTGGTTTTTGTCTGGCTTACCTCGCGCACTCGATGTTGATGGTGAATAACTTTGCGATGAATGCATCGGAAGAGCAAAAGCAGCGCGTGCTTCCCAAAGTATGCAGCGGCGAGTGGGTGGGTGCGATGGCAATGTCAGAACCCGCCATCGGCACCGACGTGATGGGCATGCAGACAACGGCGGTTCGTCAGGGTGATTCTTATATTTTAAATGGTCGCAAGATGTGGATCACCAACGGAACTTTGGATGACAATAAAACTCCGGCCGATTGCGTTTTGGTTTACGCCAAGACCGGAGAAAAAAATGGCCGCGCTTTGATTTCGACATTTTTGGTCGAGAAAACTCATCCCGGTTACGTTGTTGGACAAAAGATCACCGATAAGCTCGGAATGCGCGCATCGAACACGGCCGAATTGGTTTTCGATAACTGCAAAGTTCCCGCATCCGCATTGCTGGGGCACGAAGGTGATTCCATGCTGCACATGATGCGAAATCTCGAGATCGAGCGTCTGACGTTAGCGGCGATGGGGCTTGGGATCGCCAAGCGCTCGCTTGAAATCATGAATCGTTACGCACAAGAGCGAGAAGCTTTCGGCAAACCGCTTTCTGCTTTCGGGCAAATGCAAAAGTACATCGCCGAAAGTTATGCCGAATACAAAGCGGCCCGCGCTTACGTCTACGAAACTGCACGCTTGATGCGATTGGATCGCGAAGGCAATCGCCTGGATTCCGATGGCGCTAAGATGATCGCCACCACCATGTCAAAAAACGTGGCGGACCGAGCGATCCAAGTCTTAGGCGGCTACGGTTACGTCGGCGAGTACACGGTTGAACGCCTGTGGCGGGACGCAAAGCTGCTCGAAATCGGCGGCGGTACACTCGAAGCACACCAAAAAAACATCGCCCGCGACCTCGCCAAAAACTCGGCACCGATCATGCGCTAAGAACCTTGTCTTCGGAGAGTAGACTTCGAGAGCGCTCCGTGTGCCACTGTTGGATTTTTGACCAACATATTGGATTTTAAATGGCGGTCACTCTCGAGATAGGTTAGAATGTCAGCATCTGGACGGACAGCCAATAAGACCACTTGCTCCCAAACTCTACCAAGACAATCCAGAATCCCTCACGCTCTTCAACTCAAACCCTCCAAACGACATCAACCAGTTGGTTGAGTGTCAATTGAGGGGCATTTCCATTCTCCTTCTCTACAGCCACCCTTGTTTCCCCACAAGATGCGGACCCGGCTCCTCGACGCGATTGCAAAATCATTCAAGGGGTGGGATAAGCAGGCCCAGATGTTTCCATTTCAAGAACAAATCCTGATTGATCACCAATACAAAGCCCCTTACCAAGAGGTTTTGAAGCATGTATGGCCGCTTTTGACCGAAGAGCGTCGAGCGAAAATCGAGCGGGTGGTGCAGGGGCGATGTTTTTCTAATGTCGTGGTGATGGAATGCATCTACGACCGCGGAAATATCAGTGCGGTCATGCGATCAGCCGAAGCCATGGGCTTAGGGCAAATCCATTTGATCGAGCAGCAAGGCGATAAGTTTCGCGAAAGTCAGCGCACCACCGCCGGTGCCGACAAATGGGTCGAAGTGCAAAAGTGGAAACAAACCACCGATTGCATCAAATCGTTGAAAGCCCAAGGCAAACAAATCATCGTCACGCATTTAGACTCGACATCTAAGCCGATTGCAGAAATCGATTTCTCAAAGCCTTCGGCATTGGTTCTGGGAAACGAGAAAGATGGAGTTTCGAAAGAAATGATTGAAGCCGCCGATCACCGGGTGATCATCCCGATGGAAGGTTTTGTGCAAAGCTATAACATATCGGTGGCAGGCGCCTTGTGCTTCTATCAGATGTACCAAAGTCATCTCTTGAAAACGGGCCGTGCCGGAGATTTGACCGACACTGAAAAAGATATCCTGAAAGCGGTCTACGCCGCCCGAACCCTGGATTCCAGCCGCCAAATTTTGGAAGCCATTGCCAGCAAGGGCTAAATCCATTAAAAGCCAAGCATGGCAAAAACTAGAAACTCTGAATTGAAGTCCTTTGCTTTGGGTCAAAAATCCGAAGTTCCCGCAACCTACGCTCCGGAAGTGCTCGAGGCTTTCGATAACAAGAATCCAAAAAGCATCGCCTGGACCAGCCTGATCTGCACCGAGTTCACTTCGCTTTGTCCGAAAACGGGGCAGCCTGACTTCGCTAAAATCTACATCAACTATATCGCCGATAAAAAGATGGTCGAAAGCAAGTCTTTGAAATTGTACCTTTTTAGCTTTCGCAATCATGGCGATTTTCATGAAGACTGCGTGCTAACAATTTGTGACGATCTTTTTAAACTGATGAAGCCCAAATACATCGAAGTCATGGGTGAATTCACGCCTCGTGGAGGCATCGCGATTTTTCCCTTCGCTTCCAGCAGCAATTCGGAAGAAGCTTTTCGCGACATGAAGACCCTGCGCATGATGAACTACTCGCCGGGCAAATATTCAATGGAGCTTTCAAAGCTTTATTAGAAGCGAATCCCGAGAAAGCTGTCTCAGGATGCTTAGAAACGGTGCCTGGAGCAATCCAGGCTCCAGAGAGCAAACCAGTCTCCAATGAGCAACCCCGACGCCAATGAGCAACCCCGACGCCAATGAGCGATCGGGGTTCCCGTCAATACAACCATTACATCAATTGGACAGGCTGAACGGCGCAATTCACGGTCGCCCAGGTCATGTATTCTTGTGAGCAATAAGCCTGAGATTCTTTCGACATCAAAGGTGGCATGCAGTCGACCTGTTCTTTGCAAACGAATGCCGAAGATGCGGCTGGATTTTTAACGATTTCAACAGTGGATCCTGCCGGCACGAGCACCTTCACGAAAATCGACTGGCCTGAATCGGCATTCAAATTAAACTTGAGACCATCTTGCGCTAATTTTTTTCCGCTGAAGGGCGGGCACATCACGGCCGGAAATGCCATGGCCTGGGCCGAAACAAAAACTTCGCCGGTCTGTTTGTTCGCCGTGTACGAATACTCTTTTGAAAGTCCGTGACAGTCAACTTGCACCATCTTGTAATTCACGCGCACTTCCAGTGAAGAGACATCAGATCTGGCGATAATGTACGACTCCATTTGCACCGGATAAGAAGACGTCAGCTTCTCGACGTTTTCTTGCGCGGTCGCCGTCATCGTCATCATTCCCAATGCCAATACGATTAACATTTTCATCATTACATCCTTTTTTAGGGTTTAAGAACGCGCGACTATACAACAGAAGTTGAGCCGCCACGCCTGTCCGAAAATTCAACAGTAATTTCTTCAGCTAAATAATTTCTAAAGGATATTTTTCAGAAAATTTCGTCGGAGGAT
The DNA here is from genome assembly GCA_966211795.1 of uncultured Bdellovibrio sp. Classification (GTDB taxonomy): domain Bacteria; phylum Bdellovibrionota; class Bdellovibrionia; order Bdellovibrionales; family Bdellovibrionaceae; genus 21-14-0-10-47-8. The sequence goes on from CBIHNW010000015.1 coordinate 79,229, forward strand.
TCGTTGGAAGGCAGGATTTCGTTTTTAGTGCTCTTCAAGCGGAATTTCGATCACGAAGCTGGTGTTGCGGCATTCGCGGTCGTACCACAACCGGCCGCCGTGTTCTTCAATGATGCCCCTCGAAATCGAAAGTCCGAGGCCCGTGCCCCGGCCGACCTCCTTTGTGGAGAAAAAGGGATCCATCATCCGTTCGGCAATCTGCGAGGGAATGCCATGGCCACTGTCCGTAATGCGCAAGGCAATCGCGCCATTGCGAAACGAAACATTCAGTTCGATCCACGGATCGTTGGTATTCACGATGGCATCGAAACTGTTGTTGAAGAGATTCAGTAAAACTTGGGAAATTTGCGAGGGTCGGCAGCGCAATGACAGAATGTGGTCAATGCCCTTGATCCGGAAATCAACGCCGTAGCGCTTGAATTTTTCCAGGCACAATTCCAGCGTTTCGTCGATGATCGGGTTGAGCTCGCAAGAAATCATGGGGTCGTTATCCGCATTTCGTGAGAAGGCGCGAAGACCACGAATGATTTTCGCGATTCGCTCGACCGTGTTCTCGATTTTCGCAAGCTCCAGCAGCGCCCACTCTTTTTCGAATTCGTTGGTGTTCAGGCGCGACTTGAGCTGATTGGCGCGATTCAAGATGATGGTCAGCGGATTGTTGATCTCATGGGCGACCCCGCTGGCCATCTCACCAAGAGAAGCCATCTTCGAATTGGCGACCGCTTTTGCGCGCTCTTGATCCAATTTCCTGTTGGCGATCACTTTGTCGGTTACGTCCCAGTTCAGACCCGTCATCCGAATCGGGTCGCCGTGCTCATCGCGCACGACGTAACCGATGGCCGCGATATAGCGGATTTCACCATGGCGGATGATGCGAAATTGGTGATCGAAGGTGGCGTTGTGCTCGAACACCTGATGAATGGCCTTGATCAAGCCGTCGAGATCTTCCGGGTGGCAAAGCTTCTCTAAATCTGAAAAATGTCCGCGGGTTTCGGACTTTTCGACGCCGAAGATTTCAAACATCGTATTGTCCCAGATCAACTGATCCGCTTGCACGTACCAATCCCAAACGCCCATGCGCTGAGATTGCAGCGCCAGATTCAGGCGTTCCTGCGAAGACTGCAGCTCGGCCAAAATAGATTTGGTGGTGCGCTGAGACCAGTATCTTTCCAAAGCGACGGCGGCCAAGCTGGTCAAGGTTTGAAACAATGGAATCTCTTGTGGTTCTCCTTCGAGCGTGCGCGGGAAGTAGAACGAAAAAACACCGAGCAGATCATTTTTCGTCGACAGAATTGGCAGCGACACGATGGCGCGAATGCCGTTAGTGCTGGCTTGAATCAGGTTTTCGTTCGCCTTGGATTCGTCCTTGCCGATATCTCCGCAGATGACCTGCTGTTTGTGAAAGGCGGCCTGACTGCACGTGGTGGTATCGGGGCGAATGGCGATGCGTTTGTCAGGATTGTCCGGCTTTAATGGTAAAGATGGGCACGAGCCCGGTAGCAGGTATCCCGAATCAGGGTCGTACATCAAAAGGATACAGCGGACCTCAGGTAAAGTTTTTTCCGTGAACAGGGTCAGCTTTTCCAGCACGCGATTGATGTTCGCCTCGACCAGAAGACTCTGGATCAAGTGAACGGGAATCGCGTGATTTTCGGGCTGATGCATGAAGTTCCTCAAGTTTTTTGAATCCAGAAGCTTTTCATCAAGGTTTCTTCATTCGGCAATTCAAAATCCCAATCACGCCAGCCATTTTCGATCTTTGCTTTGGGTTTCAAAATATTCTGAATTTGCTGCCTGAGCTTTTCGCTGCTCCACTTTTCCAAGTTGCAGCTAAAAAGTAAAAAACCCTGCGGCGCTAAAACTTGCCAGCACAGATTGAGAAGATCTGGCAGCGCCTGGTCTAATCTGAAGACTCCATCTTTGTGGCGGCCGAACGAAGGGGGATCGCAAATGATGATATCAAATTGCCGATTTCGTTTGATCGCACCCTTCAAAAAAAGGAGCGTTTCCGATTGAAAGAAGTTATTAAGCGATGGATCCAGTCTATTCAAGACAAAATTTTGTCGACCCCACTCCAGAAAACCGGCACTGAGATCGACCGAAGTGACTTCGCTGGCGCCGGCAGCTGCTGCTGTCACCGAAAAGCCACAGGTGTAAGAAAAGAGATTCAAGACTCGGCGTTGATCAGCCATGGCTTGGACCCGGCGACGATTGGCTCGTTGATCCAAGAACAATCCAGGGGATTGACCGTTTTGACTTTGAAAAGAGTAGAGCAGATCATTTTCGGTCGCCGACCAACTGTCCTGCCATTGTTCCGAGCGCCAAATCTGTCGTTTGTTGGGATCTTCCCCCCGGTTTTGCATTTTTCGCAGCAACCACTGTTTTTTTAGAAGGCCGGCAATAAACTCGCAGCGCTCCAGATCCTCGGCCGTGGGCTCTGTTTCGCGATACCAATAAAACCAAAGTTGTTGACCCAGAAGATCCAGGCGCAAATCGGGCAAATGAATCAAACGCAAAGTGATATCAGGGTTTTGTAAAAAACCGTAGAGCCTTTGACGCCGATCGATTTCTGATAACCAGCGAATCAGCTCGACATCCCTTAAAAGCCCCATGCGATCCATGAAGACAGGGGGCGGTGATAGCAGTGGTTCTTGCCCCGGGATGCGAAGTTCTTGAGCATGCAAGCAAAGATGCGGATAGGCAGTTCCCTGATAAGTGACATCTCCCAAAATCGGCAATCCCAAATTTGCCGCATGGATGCGGATTTGATGAGCGCGCCCGGTTAGCGGTGTGGCTTCCCACAATTCGAAAAAAGCATTTCGTTTCAGGCGTCGAAACAAAGTTTCCGCTTCTTTGCCTTCGATCGGTGCGGTCGATCGCAGCTCGTGCGTGTCAGACTTTCGATCCGTCAGAAAAAGATATTTCTTCTGCACTTGGCGACTTTGCAGCATCTCCGTCAGCTGGGCCGCTGCCGCGCTCGAAGTCGCTAGCACCATCACGCCCGTCGTCGTTTTGTCCAAGCGCTGCGCAATGTACAATTTTGTTTGCAACTCGCGCTCATAAATTTCGGCAATGCCAAGTTTATTTTTATCTGGGGCATGAGTCGAAAAACCGGCGGGTTTATCGATCGAAATGAATGAGTCACTTTGTTTAAATTGAAGCTTCATGCGTCATTCCAGATGAACTGTTTTTTCAAGCAAAGATCAAGTAATTTATCGATAGAAAATGGAGTCGAATCCATGAAAACGACGCTGACAAAAATGATTCTGAAAAATGTAAAGGTCTTGAGCCTGGTGACGGTTTGCTTGGTGCTGTCGGCCTGCGGAATGCAATCCATTCCCCAATCTAAGAATAGCGTGGACGCATCATTGGCCGAAGTGACCAACCAGTACAAACGCCGCGCCGACCTGATTCCGAATTTGGTGAACGTGGTGAAAGGTTACGCCAAACATGAAAGCGAAACTTTACAGGGGGTCACCGAAGCTCGCGCTCGTGCCACCCAAATCACGATCGATCCTTCCAAGGTGACACCGGAACAGTTGCAAAAATTCTCGGCGGCACAGGGGCAACTGTCCCAAGCTTTGGGTCGATTGCTGGCCGTCTCTGAAAATTATCCCAATCTGAAAGCGGACACCCAGTTTCGCGACCTGCAGGCCCAGCTAGAGGGCACCGAAAATCGCATCACGGTCGCTCGCCAGCGTTACATCGAGACCATCAAAGAGTTCAACAATCTGGTCAGTGTTCCGCCCACCAGCTGGACCAACGGAATCATGTATCACTACGATAAAATGCCTCAGTGGGATGTGTCCGCCGAGGAAAAAACTCAGGTCGAAAAACCACCAGAAGTTAAAATGTAATGACTCGGCTGCTTGGATTTCTCTTCATGATGTGTTCTGGTTTCGCGCCGGCCCACGCATTGGTGGCGCCGGCATTCGAAGTTCCTGCCTTGCAGGGGCCGGTTATGGATTTGGCGCACATGATGACCGCCCAGGATCAAGCCACACTCGAAAGCGTGTTGCGAGATTTTCACCAAAGGGGCAAAGGGCAAATCCAAGTTCTCACGTTGCCGAATTTAGCGGGCCTGACCATCGAGCAAGCTTCGATTCAAATTGTGGATCGTTGGAAGCTTGGCGACCGCAAACGGGATGACGGAGTTCTGCTCTTGGTCGCCCTGGAAGAGAGAAAGATCCGCATCGAAGTCGGCCAGGGCTTGGAAGGTGATCTACCAGACATCAAGGCCAAACAAATCGTTTCGGACGTCATGGCGCCATTCTTTCGTCAGGGCATTCCCTCGCAAGGAATCATCCAGGGGACATTGTGGATCGCAAAAACAATCGATCCCGAGTTCGAAACTTCGGTGGCGCCGATGCAACCGCGCCAGCACCGGGCTTCTTCAGGGAACCAGTATGAAGGATTGTTTGTTTTGATCTTTGTCATCTTCATGCTTCTTGGAAATCTGTTTCGGCCGCGACGACGCTCATTCTGGGGCGGTGGTGGCGGCTGGGGCGGCGGCGGCTTTGGTGGATTCGGGGGCGGTGGCAGTGGCGGCGGCTGGTCCGGTGGCGGCGGTGGTTTTAGCGGAGGAGGTGCCAGTGGAAGCTGGTAATCAAAAATGGGCGCGAAGCTTGATCAAAGAGGGTGACCCTTTGAAGGTGAGTGCGGCCGTCGCCAAAGTCGAAACGCAAACCTCGGGCGAGATTGTCCCGATCATCGTCCGACGATCTTCAACGATCGGACATGTGCCTTTCTTGCTCACCTTGATCTTGCTGGTGGCAATTTTGGTTTTTGAAGTTCCCCAAATGCCGATCTTTGCTCGTTACAACCTGAGCTGGATTTTGTTTTTCGTGGCTTTGTTCTGCTTTCTCGTTTCCATCCCACTGTCAAAATTCATTTGGGTGCAGCGAATGTTGGTCTCGCAAGCGGACCAAAAATTTCAAGTCGAAGAGCGTGCCTTGCTTGAATTTTACCAGACAGGAATCGTCAACACGAAAGCCCGCACCGGTATTCTGCTTTTTCTTTCGGTGATGGAACGAAAAGCCGTCGTCTTGGCGGATGAAGCCATCTCGCAAAAGCTTCCACCCGAAACTTGGAATGAGATCTGCCAAATCATGGTGGATGGCGTGAGAAAAGGCGATACTGCCACTGGATTGGTCAAGGCCATTGAAGCCTGTGGGCAAGTTCTCGCGCAGCATTTTCCCGCGCAAGAGCTCAATCCCAACGAACTCAAGGACCACCTGATCATCAAAATCTAGATTTGGAAGCGGCCTTAGATCCCCCAGATCCTTTGTTATGGTATCGAAAGCGATACCTGGGTGCCGCTCATTATGGTGGAGACACGGAGATCACCGCCGATGTTTAGCTGACGGAGAGGATTTCGTATTCGCGGACTTTGTTACCGGTTTCGACGACGGCGGTGTCGCCGACCTTGAGACCCAAAAGAGCTTCGCCAAGGGGCGAACTGGGGGTCAGAATTTGCACGGCCATTCCGTCGACGGTCAAGACGGTGCCACCGCCCTTGGACATAATGAAAACCATGCTTTGTTTTTCGTTGTGGCTCACCTGGACAAGCGCGGTGGAAGCGATGGCCTCGTCCGGCGCAAAAGTGCGGACCTGCAGATCCTTGTAGATAAAAATCAGCTCTTCAATATCGCCGACGCGTTTGGCTTGCGCTCCCGCAAGGTAAGAAGCTTCCAATCCCCGGGTGTAGTATTCGTTTTCGGGCTTGCTTTCTTCGTTCGTGGCGGCTTCATAAGTGGCCAGCGCTGCTTCTTTTAAGGCAACCAATTCTTTTTCTAGATGAGTCACGATCTTTTCGATCAACAATTGTTTGTTCACGTTTCCTTGACCTCGGATTTGATTTTATACCGATTTTGGAATCTGACAAGTCGTCCAGCGTTTAGCTCCGAGTCAGAATTTCACTTTACCACTTTCGGCATCTTTGAGATCGTGAATCATGGCAAAAATCCACATTGGCTTGGTCACGGAAAATAAGTCCCTGGAAGCGGAAGTTAAGCAAGCCGCCGAACAATTTGGTGGGGCCTACGTGCACCAAGCTAAGAACGTCTACGAGCTTTTGCAAAAACTTACGATGCAGAAGATCCAAATGATTTTGGTTCATCTCCCAGCCTCGGGTGAGGGCAGTGATCTAGGCTCCACGTTTTCCTTCATCCGCAGCAAAAAAGACCTCGCTAAAATCCCGATGGGCGTGCTCACCGACAGTGCACGTTTGCAGACCAATTTTCTGCTGTTGGACCCTTTGGTGCGGAATTTTCCCTTGTCCAGCGGAATTTTTGTGACCTTGCTGTCGATGATCCCGATGGTTCAAGATCCGTCGCACGTGCCATCGGTGATGTCCGAGCAGTGGGTGCAGACTGAATTTTTAGAGTCTCTCAAATCGAAAACCGGCCAAGACATGCAATTCACCATTCGCGAAGCCACCGAGGATGAACGTCGACAGTCTTTCTACAGTCAGCAGGCCGACGAAGTTCGTTCGCATTTGGGTTGGTTCAAATTTACGGTGCGCATGCTTGAGACCGAATCAGATGGCATGTCAAAAATGTTTCGCGGACTCAGTCGGGATACGATTGAAGAATTCTCGCAAGCGCTTCTCAGTCAAGTCGTCGAGGAATTCAATTTGAAAGTGCAAAATGATTTTTCCACTCGCGGTGCCATTTACTTGCCCGAGATGGATCAGCTCAACCCGGTTGATCGCAAGTGGGTGTACGCCCACGTGAAACATCAGGGCTACATGTTTGCAGCCCCAGAGTGTCAGATTTTACTCGAAGTCAGCCGTTACATTTAACGACCCTTAGAAAATTAGCGAGAAGGGCGAAAACGACGTCGTGGCTTGCCGCCACCACTTCCGCTGCCTGAGCCACCACCAGATCCACCGGATCGGTTGCCGCCGCCGCCAGAGCCACCACCGCTACCTCCGCCGCTTCCGCCGCGACGACCACCGCCTCGGCGTCCGCCACCACCACCACCGCCGCGAACGCGACTGACGCTGGTGACTGCGGCTTTGGCTGCTGCATCTGAATGGTAGGGATGATCCAAGATGACCGGAATCGTTTGCCGAGTCGTCTTTTCAATGGCGAAGAGATATGACTTTTCTTCCGCCGTGCAAAGCGAGATGGCTTCGCCTTCGGTGCCGGCGCGTGCGGTTCGACCGATGCGATGCACGTAATTTTCCGGAACATTCGGGAGCTCAAAGTTGATCACATGCGTGATGCCGTCGATGTCGATCCCGCGAGAAGCGATGTCGGTTGCCACCAACACGCGAATGCGATCTTGCGAGAAATCTTCGATCGCCCGTTGACGAGCGCCTTGCGATTTATTGCCATGAATGGCTGCCGCCGTGATGCCATTTTTTTCAAGCTTATCGACGACCTTGTTGGCCCCGTGTTTCATTTCCACGAAGACCAGAACTTTGTACAGATTATTATCCTGAAGCAAGCGAAGCAGCAGACTCATCTTATCCTTGCGGTCCACGTACATCACGCTTTGCGCGATTTTCTCGACCGTGGTTGAAGCCGGTGTGACTTCGACTTTTTTCGGATTTTGCAAGATTGAATGGGCAAGCTTGGCGATTTCGCCCGGCATGGTGGCCGAGAAAAAGAGGTTGTGCTTTTTTTCTGGCAGCAGCGGTAAGATGCGTTTGATATCGCGCATGAATCCCATATCCAGCATGCGATCGGCTTCATCCAAAACGAAAATTTCCACGCGGTCCAATTTCAAATGGCGTTGCTCGATCAAATCCAGCAAGCGGCCCGGTGTCGCCACCAAAACATCCACTCCTTGAGCTAAATCTCGAACCTGGTTGCCCTGACCGACGCCGCCGAAGATCACGGCATATTTTTGCTTTAAGTGTTTGCCGTAAGTGAGCAGACTTTTGTGGATCTGAATGGCCAGCTCGCGAGTTGGGGTCAGAATCAAGCATCGGGGAGAACGGGGCTCGCGGCGACTGCGATTTTCTGACAGAAGTTGCAAAATTGGAAGGCAGAACGCCGCTGTTTTTCCGGTTCCTGTTTGCGCGATGCCCAGAAGGTCATGTCCCTGTAGAACGATGGGGATGGCCTGAGCTTGAATTGGGGTTGGCTTGTCGTAGCCAGTTTCTTTCAGTGCGGTTTGAATCGGTTCAATCAATTGAAGATCAGAGAAATGGGTCGAATTCATGAATAATGGAGCCTCGAGATGAAATTGATCAAGGAAATGTAAAGGCTCTTTATAGGGGGCGGACCTGGGAACAACAAGCAAAAAGTGGGTTTATGGGTCTTTTGGCAAAGCTTCCAGGGCCGGATCTGATTGCTTGTACTGATAGGCGTGCGAATCCGCGTCTTTGAAGGTCAGCATAAAGGCGTGGAAGGGGTGACCTGGCTTATTATAGTAAAAGCGATTTTTCAATTTAAAGACGGCAAATTGATCCGTGCCTAAGGTCCATTGACCCAGCGTGAAGTCCACTTTGTCTGTGTATCCGTACAGGAAATCGAAGATCGATTTTCCGATCAAATATCCTTTTTGATCGATCACCACTCCGTCTTCGGAAATCGTGTGCATGGTGATGAGGCCGTTGCGATCTGGATTGAATTTGATCAACTCGATGTGCGAATCATCGTAGGCAGCGCATTTGCGTGCCGATCGTGATTCCAGTGCGATACCCGAAGCGGTCGAGCCGATAATTTTCCAACGCATGCAGTTTGTGGTGCCGTTGCTGTTGGTGGATTGCCACTCGATCCATTGTCCGATCTTCAATTGCGACTCGGAAAAAAGTGGCGGCACATCGAAGCTTGTTTTTTCGCTCCCGTTTCCATGATCGGTCTTTTGTTCATCAGGTGTTTGAATGGCAAGCTCGTGATTTTTGGCTCCGCAGCCAGCGTTAAAAATGAAAAGAAATAAAAGGGCTAGACCCAAGTGAGATCCAGATGAAAGTGAGCGCGAAACTGGGTTTTGATTGTGCATAAAGAAATTCAAACATGCTTCTTTTGAATCAGCAAATTGCAACGCGGCAGGCGAGAGAGGGTCTTGCACATCTCGGTTTTCGCTTGAGAGCGTCAGATCAAAATGTAAACATTTAATTTGTGACAAAACTTCCATTCTCTCGTTACCCGCAAATTTGGTGTTCGGTGGTGCTGATTTGGCTGATGCCGGCCATCGTTCTCGGTGTACTTTCGGCCATCTATGGATTTTCGTATCTCAGTTTTTCGAGCTTTGACGAAGTTCAATTTGCCTGGTTTTTGATTGCGGGATTTTGTTTTTCCATGCAACGGAAAATCTGTTGGTTCATCGCCCTGTTTCTGCTTTTCGGTGTTTTTATTTCCAATGTCTTTTACGCATCGATCTTGGCGGCGCAACTGCAGTCTTACGAATATCAGCTGTGGTTGGCATTGAGCGTGTTGTTAGCGATCACCCTCATTTTTTCTTACTTCCGATTTCCCTACTTGGATGGACGGGACACGGCCTGGTTTGGCGTCGCCAATCGAATGGAAGTGTCGATTCCCGCAATACTTGGATCCAAGCAAAATGGAAAGGTGACTTCCATTTCAATCACCGGGGTTCTTTTTCACTTTGCAGAATCTTTAGAGAACATCCGAGTTGGTGATCAATTGCACCTCACAATGGAAGAGTTAAATTTGCATGAACTTCCGGTCGAAGTTCGTGGCATGCTGGGAGAAAAAATTCGACTCAAATTTCTTTGGTTAGGATTTGCTCAATCACGACTTTTGAAGAGTCGTCTGAAAAAAATGACCCAGACGGCGAAAAAGTCCTGAGGCAAAACTCCGCTGAATCATATAAATAAGAAATAATCTTGTTCTGAGTTTGGTACAACTTTTGTACAGGCTTTCCCTGGTTCTACATTTTCAAAATCATCTAAGGAGAATCTTCATGAAAAGTCTTTTTCTCGTTTTTGCCTTGGTCTTAAGCTGTCCTTCCTTTGCGGCCACCGGAGTTCGCTTGTTCGATATTCAGCACGCGCAATTTGATCAATCCCTCAATCTGGATTCAGAGCGCCGGGCCCAAGTCATCGTGGACTATAATACCGAGACGATCAGTCTCTATGCTCAGCACAAGCTTTGGAAATGTGCTCCCGGTGCGCTGTGCATTCAACTGATGCCCGTGCCATTTTCCACTCAGTTAAAAATTCAGTCTGTTGAAAAGGACGGATGTGGTGCCCGCACAATCACGGCGGTCACCGACAATCGGGCATTGAATGGCGGATACGAAGAAATGAAACTGGTCGATGGCAGCGATGCGACCTGCATGTACATGGTTGAAGTCATTCAGAAGGCAACCTATCAAACGATCTATCCTAAAGAGACCACAAATGAAATGAACGTCACCTCGTCCAGCATGATGCTCAAACTCAACACCCGTGCAGAATCATGGGAGCAATTGACCAGTCAATAGTTACGATGCGGGCGTTTCAAGAGACGGGGCCTTTAAAAGCTCCGTCAATTTTTGCCAACGTTTGTTGTTTTCATCAGATTGAATGGCGGTCTGCAGAGCGTGCGGTTCGGCCACCAGAAAGACATGTTCTTGGCCGCGGGTGACCGCGGTGTAGATCAAATGCCGCTGAGCCATCGGCAAGTGCTCGTCGGTCAGCACCACGATCACGGCTCGGTATTCAGATCCTTGAGATTTGTGGATGGAAATGGCGTAAGCCAGCGTCAAGCGATCCAATTCATCAAATCCGAAACGAATGTTTCGTTCATCGAATTGCACTTCGATCATTTGTGCCGAATGATCGATCATCGTGAGAAAACCGATATCACCATTGTAAACGTCCTTGATGTAATCGTTTTTGATGATCATGACCTTATCGCCTTTTTGGAAAACCTGACCAAAGCCGGAGATGGTGTCACTGTCCTCTGATCGGAGATCTTGCGTTGAAACCAAAAGCTGCAATTCTTCATTCAGCTTCTGGGTGCCCAAGGGCCCACGATTGAAGGGTACCAGGATTTGAAATTGCCCGGGATCGGTGATGCCGCATTTTTCCGGAATCACGCGGGTGACGAGATCAAAGATCACTTTCTTCGCATGGTCGACGCCATTGACAGGGATATAATGAAAATCGCTGGTTCCCTTGAGCTGGGTCAGTGGCATCTCACCGTTATTAATCCGGTGGGCATTGATCTTGATCAAGCTTTGTTCGCTTTGGCGATAAATTTCTTTCAGCTTAACCACTGGAAATCGCTTGGACTGCAGAATGCTTTGTAAGATGTTCCCGGCGCCCACTGGTGGAATTTGGTCCGAGTCTCCCACCAAAATGAGTGAGCAGTGATCCGGCAGGGCATTCAGCAGGCTGGACATTAAAGAAAGATCCACCATCGAAGCTTCGTCCACCAAAACCAGATCCAAATCCAAGGGGTTTTTTTCGTTGAAAGAAAAAAGGCCCGTCGAGCCATTGAACTTGAGCAATCGGTGAATGGTCTTTGCCGGTGTGCGCGTGGCTTCGGCCAAGCGCTGTGCGGCTCGACCTGTGGGTGAGCACAGCGCGAATTTCAGAAACTGCGTTTGCAGGATCGTGACAAGCGATTGAATCAAGGTGGTCTTACCGGTGCCGGGACCGCCGGTGATCACCGCCAAGGGCGAATTCAGGGCCGTGGCGATGGCTTGGCGCTGCAGTGGGGCCAACTGAATCTGCAACAGCTCTTGTGCCCAGTTTAAAAATTTATCTGAATTGAAACCATTCCAAGAAGAAGGGCGATTTTCAAAGGCCAATAATTTCTGACAAACGTGTTGTTCGGTTATCCAAACCTCTTTCAGGTAAATACAGGGCTTGTTCTCGATTGTGTCAGAAATCAAATTTTCTGAGATCAGTTCAAGCTCCAGGCATTCTTCGATCGCGGCCTGCGCGACGTTCAAGCGAGCCCGTGACTCTTGCAGCAGTCGATCTTCCGGATAAGCGCAGTGCCCTTGACGGTAGGACCCCAGCAAGACGTCATACAGGCAACCGCGCACGCGTTCGGGGCCATCCGGAGGATATCCGTACTTGAGGGCGAAGCTATCAATCAATTCGAAGGACAAGGCGTGTTCGGTCACGGCGCGGTAGGGATGCTCTTTCAGGAAAGCGATGCTGCCCTCGCGATGAAATGGAAAGATGACCTTTCCCCATAACAAAGGAAGATTTTCATCGAAAAGAAATTCCTCAAGTCGAGAGAGCTCTTGGTAAGCTCGCCAGGCATCAAGAATTTGAATTTGTCTTTTGCGTCCAACACCCTGAATGTCCAACAGCTTTCGTGGCTGATGATCAAAAATTTCAAAGAGATCTTCGGGATGGGCTTTCGCCAAGATCGAAGCGAGATTCGGACCGATGCCGATCAGAGCTCCTGATTTTAAAAATTTTTTTAAAGTTCGCGATGTCTTCGGCTGGGTGAACTCGAGTTTTTGCGCCGTCAAGGGACCAGCCGTCTCGGGATCCAGGTGGGAATCGATTTCTGAAATTTCGCGGTGGACGGTCGCGGTCAAACCAGGAAACACGTGCGGTGTTCGCCCTTGGATCAGAACGTGCGAGCCATCGCTTTCAAGCTTCAGATCCAGAACGCACTGACCACTTTCATCGTTGAAATAGACGACTCGCTCAACGCTGCCTTTGAGAACAGGGGCATCCAAGGATGCCCCTGGTTTTTGCTGCACTGGCTGAGTGTCCAAATCAAGCTGTTGCATCGATCGGAATCACGAAGCTTCTCAAATTAATGAGAAGCGTTCGCGCCTTCAGCTTTGTACATACGATCATAGGCTTTCTTCAGGAAATCAACTTGGGCTGAGAGGGGCGTCCCAGGTCGAACATCACTGTTTTCCAGCCATTTGATATAGCTTTCAATTTCGGGCTTCGGGATTTCGCTCAATTTTTTGCCTTTGTATTTTCGGCCAAAATTGATCATGTAATCTCCGGGCTCGCCGGATGTATTGACGAAGGATTCATTTGCATCTTCACCGCGTCCGTTTTCGCTCGGTGCAAACCCACCACCCGCAAAGGAGGGGGATCCCGGCGATGTTTCAGGATTGGTGCCGTCCGCACGCTCGTTCCGTCGTGTTTTCACCGGCGAAGCGGGAGCGTCGACAATGCGACTTCCTTCATCCAATTCATCCGCACAAAATTGCGTTCCGTAGCCAATCAAGGCCAACGCTCGTCCGATCGCACCGGTTTCCGCTTTTTCAATAAAGTCAGGAAATCCCTGAATGCGTTCGAATTTATGCGAGGTCGCAATGATGCGGCCCTGGTCATCACGAATCGTGGCCTTGGCGTAGGCCGCAACATCTGTGACAGAAATCAGCTCTGTCTCAATCGCCCAGTCGGGGTGATCTTCTCGAAACCAGACCAGACGATACTTCACTTCGAGGTACTCTTTACCCCGCAAGTTCAACAAAGGGAGTTCCGTTCCTTTTTCCGTTTTGAAACTTCGATTTGCCATCTTTTTCATCCTTTGAAAAATTCGCTTTGGCCTTGGGCTCGAGATTAGCGCTTTATCTTTCGCTTTGGCGTCGGCGGTTATTGTTATCGCCAAACTCTTTTTCCCATTCGCCAGTGCAAGGAGGAACCTGTGAATAGAGAGCGGAGCTTGACGTTCCAATATAAGTGATTCTGTGTTCAGTGAAAAGAGTCAGTGGCCAATCTGTGCAAGCATACATGCTTTTCCCTCTCAAATACTGAGAAGAGACATGATTTTCACCCTTTTCTCTGCTGCAAAATTTGTTGCGAATTTCAGGCTTCAAAGCGCCGATTTGGTGGTGCGGTTGAGGGTTGAAAAGTCGATTTTTTTGACCTCGTTGGAACCGTGAAAAGCGATTGAAATCCCTTCGTTTCGAAGACCTCATTTTGAGGAACGCATTTTTTTGCCTGGGCGAGTTTTAGGTTCATGGCGAAAATTCACCTTTTAAAAGCCGGCGTTCTGCTTAAAATCCTATTGGATGACAAAGCTCTGGAGATCTGATTTAAAATTGGCCTATGACAGGAGTCACCAAAGATTCACCATGAAAAAACTATTTCTCGCATTGATCCTCAGTTTGCCATTTTTTTCAATGAACGCCCACGCCGAACCCGTCGAGACTTACAACGCCGAATCCTACCGATGGTTGTATGAGCAGTTGATACCGGAAGACATTCGGTTGGCGCAGCCAGCACCAAGCTTCAAGTCCTTTCGTGTGCACCTCGAGGATTCCTATCAGGTGTTTCCAAAACCAGAGATGATCCAGGCGGCAAACCTCAAGGCGCCGGCAACAGTTCAAGGCTGGATGACCTACTCGGGATTGTTTAAAAAGAAATATGTTCATGACGTCTTTCAGGATGCCTCGGGTGGGTGGGTGTTTAACGTTCGTGTGCGCCTGAAAAACGGAACGGCCCAAGACCTGGCCGATTTCCGCGCTAAGCTCAAAGCCGCCGAAGGGATGTGGAATCAGTACCGACCGGCAATGGATTTTCAATACCGCTTTCAATTTGATTTGGTGACGGACCCGGCACAGGCGCATTATTCGGTCCAAGTTCTGGATTCAACCCGGGGACCTTACGATCAATTTTGGGGTCGAAATTGGACCGAGATCGTGATCGCTCACGAAATTGGTCACATGCTGGGGCTTGGGGACGAGTACCAAACTTTGACCAGCGTCACGGATTGCTACGAGCCCTCGCTCATGTGCGGTTCGTGGAGCGGAATCCTGATGGACTACCACTATTATTTCATCCTTCGTCGTCTCTTGCGCTAAACCGAGCTCAGGATCCAATAGCCTTCATTATGGCGTTTTCAATTCGCGCTTTTCTTGCGACGTCCTCGGGGCCGAAGCGCTGAACGAGTCTGAGGCCTGCCTTGTGGGCTGGTTGGTGAAGGCTGTCTCCGATTGGGACACCTTGGTTTAGAACTGCTGGTTGGTTGCCGATGAGATGGTATGGCAAATTTCAGTGTTCTGGGCTTTTTAGGATTTGTTTTTTTCTCTTCTATTTTGATGGCTCGGCCGAGCTATAAGGTTGTGTGTGAAAAGCCTGACGAGTGTCCCGAGTGGGTCGCTGGGTTGGCTCACAGTCAGGGCGTTTGTTCTTCTTTTTTGGTCGCACCGAATATCATCGGGACCAATTTGCACTGCATTCCGGAAGACCTTCGGCATGAAAAGGTGTCTTGCAAGGATCGCATTGTCGTGAGCTTTCCGAAGACGGCCCGGTTTCCGGAAGAGACCATTGACTGCGAGGAGATGGTGCATGTTTCGCCACCCATCAGCGACAAGTCTCTGACTCCTGATTTTGCCTTCTTTCGCTTGAAAGAAAAAACCACGCGCGAATATCTTGAAATTTCGCAAGCGGGAATCGCCGACGGCGCGATGATCACGTTGTACAAAGTGGATCCGGGCGTGATCGGGACCGTGCGCAAAGTTCAGTGTCCTGCCGTGCAAAATTCTTTGTTCAATCCCTATTTTCAACAGGACAAAAGCCCTTTGGTCAGTTTGATTCCTTGCCCGGTCATTAAGGGAAACTCGGGATCGGCGTTGGTGGGTGCGGATGGAAAGGCGCACGGAATCATTTTTAGCATTTACGATGTTCACATCCCAACAGACCCCGCGTTGGCGGGCGGCAATGTCACCGGGGCCGCATCGAATGGCGCAAACTTCAGTTGCTTGAATACATTTTTTCTCAACTACGTCCAGGGTGAGCCGGAAGCATGTCTGATTTCGATCGACGAGGCTTCGCAGAAAAAATTCTTTCAAAGCATCATTGATAAACGTTTGGCCAAATTTCAAAAAGAAATCAATGAAAAGCTACAGGCAAACTTGAAGCAGAAGTTCGAGTCCACGCAGGGGCGAATATTATGGACTCTCACATCGGGGGAGCCAACCCCTGAAGAGGGAAAAAGTGGAATTGCCTTGAAGGCCTTTCTGCAGCCCAAGTGTTTGCTGCCGGTTTCAAAGCCAGCGGCCGCGGGCGCCGATAAAGCGGTTCCTGAAAAGCTTGAAGGCGAAAGCTATAAAGTCTATTTCGAGAACGACAATCTCATGCGCCCCCAATACCGAATCGACTCTGACAAAGTCCCGGCCAACATGGACTCATCAAAGCTACCGATCTGTCAGTCCTAAATATTTGAAGAGCAGCAGATTCGTCGCAGCACTTTTGTGATCTTCTTCATTTCTTTTGATTCATCCGCCGATTTGGCTTTCACCAAAAAGAGTTGGCGTTTGGATTCGGCCGTTCGATGCGAGGGAACTTTCACGATGGCGCCACTCGGATTTCTCTCATTCTCTAAATGCGCTACAAAGTTTGGCATGTAGACAATGGACTCACCCAAACGCAAGAGATCCAGCGCGATCGCGAAACTGCTCACCGAAAACGGGGCGATGCGGGGGATTTCTTGCGGCCATCCGTCGCGAATCTTATAGCCCAAAGGATTGAACGGCAGATGGGTGGTTGGCACCGTGAAAACGTACTGCTCGGGATCATGGGTTTGCAGAAAGTCCGCTCGTGCGAATGAATTGAACCGCACGTCGCCAATTTTCAGGTATTCCAATTCTGGTTTGAATGCCGGAGAAAAGACAAAGCCAAAATCGAGATCGCCACCTAAAATTTTCGCTTCCAATTCACCGATATCGGTTTCAATGATGCTCAGCGGGCGCGCCATTTCCCGCACGATGTGGCCGGCACAAGTGATGGCGAGGGCTTCCGCCAGCCCCACGCGAATCTTCGAGGGTTTGCTTTGCATTCCGTGCGAAATTTCATTTTCGATTTTTAAAATATCCTGGGCTTTTTGGTAGAACCATTTGCCCGCATCTGTGATTTGCAGACCCCGCCCCTGAGGAAGGAAGAGCTTCAGCTTTGTTTCATCCTCTAAGGCTGAAATCGCCTTTGAAAGACCGCTGTGAGAAATTCCGAGGACGTCAGCGGCCTTGGTCAGGCTGCCGGTTTCGGCGATCGTGCAAAAGTACTTGAGACGATATGTATCCATATGGAACACGATATGCCTGTTTATTCACTTTATATCAATAGTTCGTTTCGCTAGAAAGAGTCCTACATTGGAAATCCAATGAACAGTTTTCAGAAAGGAAAGCTATGAAGACATTCAGACTCATCCAAGCCATCGGTTTCAGTTTGGCCTTGATCTTAACGGCGCAGGCGCAAGCAACGGACCATGGGCTTGATGGAAATTACGAAGTTCACCTCAAGGTCGGAGATCGCATTTTTCTGGATCAAATGGAAATCAAGGGAAAGGACGGAGAGATCAAATTGCAGTCCTTTCACGGCTCGATCACGGGAACAATGACGGTGCCAGGAAATTTCACATCTCCGCTTTCAGGAGAAGGACACTGCAGCGAGAAGGACTCGCTGTGCGAGCTTGATTTTGATATCGATGCTCATGAGCAAGGACAGGCGTACAAAGTCCACTATCAGGCCAAGATTCAAGGGGCTCATTACCAAAAGGTCGTGGCGGATGAAGCGACACCTGTTTTGACGGGAACGGCGACGCTGGAAGATGGACAGTTGCTGGGCACCTTTGAGGCCACTCGGCAATGAGCGCGTCTATGGATCCCACAAGCATCTATGATTTGATTCATCGACATGCATCGATTCGCCAGTATCAAAAAAAACCAGTTCCCGAAAAAATTCTGGATCGGGTTTTACAGGCCGCCATCCGGGCTTCGTCATCGGGAAATATGCAGGCCTACTCGATCATCGTCACGACTGACGAGCCGACGAAGAAGGAGCTTTACGAGCCACATTTTGAGCAAAGCATGGTTCTGGAAGCGCCGGTCCTGCTGACCTTCTGCGCGGACTTCCACCGCATGAAAAGATGGATCAAACTGCGCGAAGCTCGCGAGAATTTTGATAATTTTATGAGCTTTATGATTGCGGCCATTGATGCCGTCCTGGCCAGTCAGAACGCAGCTCTGGCCGCCGAGGCCGAAGGTCTTGGCATCTGTTACATGGGAACCACGTTAGCGAGCTGCGATCGCATTGCCAAGATTTTGAATTGTCCAGAGGGCGTTGTTCCGGTTGTCGGATTTTCGCTCGGCTATCCGGCCGAGACTGCGGCCCCCAGAGATCGCCTTCCTTTGTCAGCGCTGATTCACCGGGATCGATACGTCGTTCCATCCGATTCAGAAATTCTACGGTCTTATCAAGAACGTGAAGATGCGGGCTGGAAGCGTTATATGGCTCACCCCCAGCTTCAAAAGTCCGTTCAGGAAATGGGGCTTCAGAATCTGGCGCAGATATACACACAGTTAAAATACACCCAAGAGTCTCACGAAGCTTATTCCCGAACGGTGATCGAATGTTTAAAAAAACAAGGCTTTCTCAGTCCAGGCACGAAGCTTTCGCAATCAGCCGAGTGAAGCATCAAGCGGATCGCAAGATCCCCATTGCGATCATTTGCTTTTCCAATTGATCGGCTGATGTGAAAAGAATGGTTTTAAATCCAAGCTGTGCCGCCGCATCGAGATTGCTTTGCACGTCATCGATAAAAACGGACTCGGTTGGCAAGATCGAATATTTTTCGCAAAGGTAATTGAAAATTCGGTGATCCGGTTTTTTGAAACCCACTTTCCCCGAGACCACGATGTCTTCGAAAAGTTTTAGGAATGGAAAGTTTTTTTCGGCGATTGGAAATTTGTCTTTGGACCAGTTGGATAAGGCCAGCAGGCGGTGGGATTTGAGCGAGCTCAGTCTTTCCAGAATCTGAACCGTTGCGGAAATCGGTCCATTGAGCATTTCTTCCCACCGGGCATCATAAAATTCAATTTCAGTCTGGTAATGAGGATGCATTGAAATCAGCTCGGCGGTGCCTTCCGCAAAACTGCGTCCCGCATCCTGTTTTTCGTTCCATTCTTGCGTGCAAACGGTGGCTAAAAAATTCTCCATCGTTTCTGGAGACGAAAAAATTTTGCGGTACAGGTAGCGCGGATTCCAATCGACCAGCACGCCACCCAAATCAAAAACCACATTCTTAATTTCACTTCTCATGAAAGCGAATTTAGCAGCCTTGCCAGCATTGGTCACTTTTTAACGAATGTTGAACCCAGTTTTTTCAAGTTGCATTTTGAGATGTGGCGAGCGGAAGTTTGGCGAGTGCTGAAAAGATCTTGCTCATTTTTTTCAGATTTACATCAGTGTCGCTTGAAGTTCGCGCCGATTGAAAAAATCTGATCATCGAAAGGACAAGAGTCTTAAAAGTGCAATGTTGCAGATTGTGTTTCAATTTTAGGTTTTCTATACTCATTTTCATCCGTTCAAAAATTTCTTAAAACTTTGATCTTTGTTCAAATGTTTTTCAGTCATTGCGTGTTCCCAATGCCACCGCACCAAATGACTTTGAATTTGAATTTTGGTCAGCATCTTTTTCACCAGGGGGATTCGTGAAAAAAGTGAAAAATCCAATTCGAAGAGCCGTTGCCTGGACCAGCGTGTTAGGCCTCCAGTCCATTGCTCTGAGCGCGCTTGCGGCCGCTCCATCAGAACCCAGTGCTTTGACCGCGGTGTCCGCATCGTCGTCGCGAACCCAACTGACATGGAAAGACAATTCCACCGACGAGTTGGGTTTTGTAGTGCAAAGGAAAACGAGCACAACGCCATTCATGAACGTGGCAACCTTAGCGGCCAATACGACGGCGTTTCAAGATTCAGGTCTTGCCGCGAACACCAAGTACACGTACCGCGTGGGCGCCTACAATAAAGGGAATAACGACAAGCTTCGTTACGCTTATTCCACGGCCGTGAAACTAACGACTCCAGCTTCGCCGCCGCCGGTTCAGCCGCCTTCGACCCCACCGATAACTCCGACGACCACCACAACTTTACCAGCACCGACCACGACGGTGCCGGCGCCAACCACGACAACGACACTGCCAAAACCTCCGACGACAACAACGACTTTGCCACCAACGACCACGACGACGCTGCCGCCAATTCAAACGCCGCCGGTCACGCCGACAGCTGATGCGATCACTGACGTTCGGGTGCAGAACACGGCCAGTGTGGATCAAACCAATGTGCCCGTGACATTCGGTCAGGTCTTCGCTCTGGGACAATTGAAGACGACAGAATCTGTCGTTGGGGTGTTGAGCAATGGAACAAAGATCGCCTTGCAGGTGAACGTGAAGGCGACTCATCCAGATGGCTCTGTTCGCCACGCGATCATCTCGGCGCTGATTCCGCAGTTAACCGCGAATCAAACTCTGCAAATGCAGCTCGTGAAATCGACGTTAGGGTCCGTCGCGGCCGTCGCGCCAACCCAGATGCTGGGCCAGGGATTTACCGCGCGAGTGAGCGCCATGATTAACGGAATTGCTTACTCGGCATCGGCCGATGCTTTGCTCAAAGCGGGCACTTATAAACAGTGGCTCTCAGGTCCCATCGCGAATGAGTGGCTGGTCTCAACACCTTTGAAAGATGCACAAGGCAATGTGCATCCACATTTGTCCGCTCGCTTTGACGTTCGTTCCTATTCAGGAATGAATCGCGCGAAAGTTGACGTGGTGCTTGAAAACAGTTGGGCCTATGAACCAAATCCGCAAAATATCACTTACGACGTGGACGTGCAGATCGGCGGCAAATCCGTCTACAGCAAAGCGGCCCTTGAGCATTTCACTCAGACCCGATGGAAAAAAACATTTTGGTGGGGAACTCCCTCAACCGCGAACGTGAAACTGAACACGGCATACTTGATCAACACGAAAGCCGTGCCGAATTATGATCAATCCATTCCGGTCACCGAAGCCAGCCTCGAATCTTTCCGAACTCGTTTCGCCGGAGCGGCGATCGAGCCAATGGGTTCGGGTATCGGAAATGCTTACATGCCAACGACCGGAGGGCGACCTGATATCGGACTTCTGCCAGCGTGGGGAGCAAGTTATCTACTGAGCATGGATTCGCGTGCGCAGGTTGCAAATCTGGGGATGGGCGATCTGGCCGGAAGCTGGAGTGCTCATTACCGAGATATCAAGACCGACCAACCGATCAGCTTGTATGACTATCCTTACATGACAATCGTTGGACATGCCGGAGACACAACGAATCCGGTGACAAAGAAGCAGGAAGCTTTCCCGGTTTGTGGAGGTGTGTGCACGAATAAAAACACCGTCGATATTTCGCACCAGCCCAACATGGCATACTTGCCGTATCTCGTGACGGGTGATCATTATTACCTCGAAGAGCTACAGTTCTACGGAATGTTCGATGCTTTCAGCAGCAATCCGGGGTACCGCCAAAATATCAAAGGTCTTTTGTCACCGGAACAATTGCGCGGTCAGGGATGGGGACTGAGGACGATTGCCGAAGCGGCGTACATCACGCCGGATCAGGATCGGTTGAAGGCGCATTTCATGGGCATCGTCGATTCGAATTTGGATTGGTATAATGCCAATTACACCAACAATCCAAGTGCGAATCAGCTTGGTGTCATCATCAATGGCTACAGTGTGACCTACAATAACAATACGGGGATGGCGCCTTGGATGGATGACTTTTTCACTCAAGCCATTGGTCACATTGCCGAGTTGGGATTCGCCAAGGCAAAGCCACTTTTGGTTTGGAAAGCGAAATTTCAAATTGGTCGCATGACGGCGCCTGGATTCTGCTGGATTTTAGGAGCCAGCTACACGCTGACAGTTCGTGATTCCCTGGACGGCGCAATTTATCCAACCTTGGCCGAAGCTTACCAAAAAAGTTTCACGGACCCTTTGCGCTCGCTGACTTGCAACAGCCCCGAGATGGCGGCCAACCTGACTCTCAAAGTCGGGGAGATGACTGGCTACTCTTCTTCAACCGAAGGTTATCCTTCGAATTACCAACCGGCCTTGGCCTACAGCGTGGATTCGGGGGCAACGGATGGTGCAAAGGCTTGGCAGATTTTCATGAACCGAACGGTGAAACCTGCTTACGGAAGCGATCCCCAATTCAGTATCGTTCCAAGAAAGTAAAACTGATTTGAAAAATGAAGTTTGAAGACAAGGGGCTGCAAAGCCCCTTTTTTTTGGGGGGGATCAGTGCAAAAGCATCAAAGACGAATTCGATCTGAAGCCGTGGTCGGAAACTTTAAAGTTTTTTCGAATTGATGTCTCAAAAATCGATCTCCGGTCGCATTGTTCGAAGCGCAGCAATCGTGCGGGATGATGAGATCGTATTCGCGCATGTGCGCATCATGAGCCGTGAACAAGACGCAGATGTCACCGGCGATTCCCGTCAAGATCAAAGTTTTCACGCCAAGAGCCTTGAGCATTGGATCTAGATTCGTTGAATAAAATCCAGAATGCTTCGGCTTTATGACAAAGAAGTCATCTTCTTCCGGCGGCAGCAGCCGAGCCAACCTTTTTCCCAAGCAGCTTTCACGGATGCATCTTTGGTAAATCGAAGTCCTATCAGCATTCCAGTCGCCAAAATTATCGTTCAAGTAGATCACCGGAATCCGGGCTTTCTTGCACCGTTCTTTCAACCGCGCAATCCGTTGGGCCACCGGCCGCGCCCGCTTTTCCAAAAGCCGGCCTTCCGGAAATTTCAATTCGTTCAACATATCCAAAATGAGCAGCGCCTTTTGATTCTTCATACGCAAAATACAAACTGCGAAACAAATGCCAGTGCGAAAATGAAATCCCGGCAACCGGAGAACCATTTTGCCCCGAAATGACCCGCTCGAAAAACGAAAGGGCCACGAATCAAGACCAAGATCCGCCGTCGCATCCCAACGCAATTGCAATGGCTGAGTTTTCGCGTGCCGGGACACTGCGGTCGGGCTGGCAAATGGGTAGGTCCAAACAATTCACCTCAGGTTTGGCCGGCAGTTGGCAGGAAGCGGAATCGGGATCTGGGACCTGGAATCTGGGAAAAGATCCGGTGATTCGGATCAAGTCGTCCGGAATTCCGGACATTATCTTTAAAATAAGACACTTCATTCTCTCAGATCCAAAATATTGTATTTGGGCTGGCTTTGTCTTTGCTGTAGCCCACGCCGGGAAACAATCAATTCAAAAAATGGGGGATCCATGAAAAACGGAATTCGTATTTTATTATGCCTTAATCTCTTGCCGGCAATTTCTTTCGCCCAGGCACTCAACTGGGAAACAGGTTTTGCGAATGCTTTAGACGTCGTGACGTGTGCACACGTTGAACATCAATGCGTGGACACTGAAACCAGTCATTCTTGCAACGATGTCTGCACTCAGTATATTTCAAATACGAACTTGTTCAATACGATCAACGCTCAATCCAATCGGGCTGCAAATATTGAAGCCAGTGTCGTCGCCATCCGTCAGGATTTAAAACCATCTATCGAAGCCAATACCACCGAATTGAATAATCTCAAAAGCAGTGTCAGCAACGCCGAGCTGCAAAGGCTGATTCAAAAATTCGTGCGCGAAGAACTCAACCAACGCGGTCTATAATTCGAGGTGCTGAAATGAAAAATCAAACTCTGCTTAAAAAATCGATTTCTCTCTTGATCAGTCTCAGCATGCTTTCCGCCTGCTCGAACTCAAACCATGATTCGCAATCTAGCGGTGGTTCCGGCAATACACCTATCGATGCGGCCGCCAAAACGAAGGCGGACCAGCTTTATGTTCAGTGGCTTGAGAAAGTCACCAAAGGAGAAATTTCTTTGCTGGCGGCTGAATCCCTGTTGCCTGCACTGAAGCAAAGAATCAAAGAATCTGGCGAGCCTTTGACCGCTTTTGACAGTTCGTTGGAAGATTTGGATTTAAACCTGTTCAAAAGACAGATTATCAAAAAACAAAATGCAGCCATCGAAAAAATGCTCATGTCCGGAACGAATGTTTTTTCCAATCATGTCGATGAAATGCACCTCACTTTGCCTTTTCAGTCTCAAGGCGGCAGTTATGCCGTGATGGGCGTCGACCGTCTGGTCGATCTCGGAACCCTTCAAGAGGAATCCAAGCGACGTTTGGAAGCAGTTTTTAAGGTGTATGACGATGCTGCGAAAGAAGCTGCCGAGGCAGAGGCTGCAAAGAGAATTGCGGATGCGCGTATCGAAACAGAAATCGTGGGCCTCGACGGTCTGGCCGGTGAGCAGAAAGCAATTCAGATCAAAAAATTCATTTCGGAAAAGAAATTGGATCAGACGGCTTCGACAGGAAAAGATGAGATCGATCTCATCGTGAAAAAATACCTTTTTGATGCCCTTTATGATCTTTTAATGAATCACTCAAACTTGAAGGGTGGCATTCAATCCGCAGTGATCGCGGCTGAAACCTATGAAAGACTGGTCAAAACAGCACAGGCCTTTGCGAGCTTTCGCGATTCAGTTCAAAATACATGGTCTGATATTCGAAATGCACAAAATGAACTGAGCGCAGGCTTGCAGCAAATTCGCGGCCGAATTTCTCAATATGATGTCGAAGAGCTCATTCATGATCCTGCGGCGCTGGATGATTGGAAAAATGCAATCGCGGAAGGAAAAGATTTAATTGAAGGTCAAGTCGACCCTGAGAATCCAGCTTTTCCACAGAAGGCCGTGAGTGAAGCTTACCAGAAGGTCAAGGCCAGCTCGCAGAAGCTTGCGAAAAATACGCGGGCGCTCGCTGATTCGGGGCAAATGCTGGTCAATGCAGGACGACTTTTTTTAGACGAAGAGACCGTTCGCAAAGCCCAATCCGTCGTTGACGACGTGAATAAGGTTTCTTTGATCATGGATAAGTTATCATCCGGAGGCGTTGTCGGAGTTGTCTCTGCGGTGGGTATCGCCATGGGTGGGGTCGGTAGCGGGATGGATATCGCCGGAGCTCGCCATGCCGAACTCTCTGGAAAATTGGATGCAATTTTGAAGAATCAGAAAATAATGATCGATCTTCAGGTTGAGACCATTCAATTGCAGAAGAAAACTCTGCAAGCGATCGAGGACATGGCGCAAATGATCGATAACAACCATCGAATCACGATGGCTCGCTTGGACGGTGTCGATGCGCAACTGGCCACTTTGACCGAGCTTTTGAGTGTTGAAAACTTAGCAGACTTCTATACTTGTGACCGTTTGATTTATGGGAGAGCCGTCGAGGATCAGAGCTTTCGTCTGACTTTTCTTGAGAGTGGAGTGAGGGATGCTTTGCAAAATTTCACTTCTCTCGGGGCCCTGATCGCAAAGGCAGATCAAACAGAGGACTATAAGCGATGTCGGCGGGGATCGCAGGATCTCTTCCTGAATGAGGGGCGGATGTCGGTGGTCATGAGCTATGGGGCTTCAATCAATAGCTCGGATGTTTCTGATTCCATGTCTGGGTTGATCAACGAGGGAATGGTCCGCCTGAATCCTCTTCGCAGCCTTTTCAAACAGAAATTTCAAAAAGGTCTTGGAGATCCATTGGCGAAATACCGCG
Source organism: uncultured Bdellovibrio sp. (assembly GCA_966211795.1). Lineage (GTDB taxonomy): Bacteria > Bdellovibrionota > Bdellovibrionia > Bdellovibrionales > Bdellovibrionaceae > 21-14-0-10-47-8. The sequence continues at coordinate 104,516 of CBIHNW010000015.1, forward strand.
CTCTCCATTTGCCAGCAAAATATATGAGTCTCGTGCCGATGATGGATCAAATTTATGCAAGCCAAGCGGCAAACGTCGACGAAACCCTAGATGGACCGGCTTATTTTCTTGCGAATCGATCCTTGAATCCAAATATGGTTTTGAACCAGGTCAGAGCTTTGCTTGAAGTCACCAAACTGACATCGGTGTTGGGCGAGGGGGGATGGACTTCGCAGCAGCCAATCAACGTCGCCGACACCAATAAGGTTCAGAAGGAAATCCAAAATGCCTTGAACCTAGTTCAGTCAGCAATCGCGCAAGAAAGTTTGCTTGCCGGCGAACCGGTCTTAAGTCTTTTATACGACCGGGTGAATTCTTTGCTAGCAAATCCGGCTTCTGCCGAAGCCACATTGGAATTCAAGACTCAGGGATGTGTCGGGAAAGAAGATTTTGACCGCATTGGCTGCTTGTTGAGTAAGAATCCGGTTTTGAAGCGAAACTTTGTTCAGTACTTTTTGCATCGACGTTATGGGGGCGGCTCGAGTCTTTTGGGGGCCGCGGGGCAAGTCAGCTACCAGGCTTTGTACCAAGAAGCCCAAAATTATAAAAATGGTGTGGCATCGATCGTCAATTTGCAGCAACTAGGTAATGTCAGCTACTCAAAAACATCTCAGGGACCGGCGTTGCAAATCGGTGAAACCGAGTTGCCATTACCAACGGTCGGGGATTATCAGGCGGACCTGATCGAATATTCTGTCGTGATGAAAGACCTTTTACTTTTGCAAAGGGACCTCGTTCAAGTGCGCTTGAAATTAGAAGGCGCCGATTTCACGGCCCAAGAGCGACAAATCCTGGCCGAATTCTTATTTCAAAGTTTCAACTAGGAATCGAACTTTGAAAAATAAAAAGCCGAACATCGATGTTCGGCTTTTTATTTGAACTTGGTCCTTATGAGCTCTTTTGCAGACTGTATCTTGCGTTGCCACCATGTTGTCCTGAAGGCTGTATGGCCCTGTTCCAGGCCCTTTGGATTTTGGCTGCTCGACCCTTTCCGGTCCGATGTTTAAGCTCGATGATCTTGGAAAATGGTCAATCGCAGTTGGTCTGATTCGCTTGTTGACGACTTTGATCTGAAATGGCGAACATGAAATCCATGAAGGACATTATTCTTTTTATGCTCTTGCTGGGTGCAGTGGCCTGCGCCCATGTGCCGGCATCGGGACGAAAGTTCAGTTCGACCGGTGACTTGCCACTGGCTTCTCCAAACGATGTCGGATTTTCTGCCGACAAACTTGCGATGGTTCAGGCGGTGGCCGAACAAATTCATTCACCTGCCGGAATCGTGTTAGTCAAAGGTTCCGTCATTTTCAGTTGGGGAGATCCTTCCCAGAAAATGTGGATTCACTCTTGCCGAAAAAGTTTTCTCAGCGCGCTGATTGGGATCGCCGTCAGTCGGAACCAAATCGATCTTTCCCAAACGCTCAAAAGTCTGGAAATCGACGATATAGTTCCGTCACTCACCGCTGAAGAGAAGCAGGCGAGGATCATTGATCTTCTCGAGGCGAGATCGGGTATTTACCACCTGGCGACCGAAGACACGCCCGGGATGAAGGAAAAGAGACCTCAGCGTGGATCGCATGCGCCTGGAATATTTTGGTATTACAACAATTGGGACTTCAATACTCTTGGATTTATCTACGAGAAGCGAACAAGCATATCCATCTTCGAATCTTTTTCAAAAGAGATCGCGCTGCCTTTGGGGATGCAAGATTACAGTCCGGCGGACGGGCGGTACTCTTTTGATAAGACTCTTTCCCAATATCCGGCGTACTTGTTTAACATGAGCACTCGGGACATGGCTCGGTTTGGCCAACTTTATTTGCAAAATGGAAAATGGAGTGGTCAGCAGATCATTTCGGCAGACTGGGTGGCGGCCAGCGTGACAGCTGACTCGGATGCTTCGCCACCGGCAGGGCGGGGGTATGGCTACCTCTGGTGGATTGATGGACAGCATAGTGGAAGTCTCTTTACGGGTGTTGACTTAGGAAGTGGCGCCTTTGCCGCCGAAGGATACGGTGGACATTACATCGTCGTCATCCCAAAACTTGAGATGGTTGTCGTTAGCCGCGCTGATGATGCTTGGTTTGAACAAGATGTTGAAAACAGAAATATCGGACCGAATCGTGAAGGAAAGCTTTTGCAAGCCATTCTCAACGCCAAAATTCAATAAGATCCCTTGCAGGCAAGAAGACCAATGGACCCAATTGTTTGATGGATCGGCTTATTCCCATCACCGAATGATTCACGACTTGGACTTGGCTAAAGCTTTTCCTGCGAATGATTTTAATAAAAATTGGTGCGGCCGGAGAGATTCGAACTCCCGACACCCTGGTTCGAAGCCAGGTACTCTATCCAGCTGAGCTACGGCCGCACGATGATAAAGAGCCCATAGTGATAAAAGAATCGATGCCTTTTGTCAGTCTGTAATTTCGTTAAGACCTTCAAAGTCTTACGCTTTACGTCGCATTTGACCTATTGTGTTATTGAAATGTCTGGTGTATACCTTCGACCCGGCCATTCATAAACACCTTGGGGAGGACGCTTTGTCTCACTACGACTTCGAATCTGAAGAATTTGAAAATCCAAGCTCTACAACTCCGACACATGCTCCTGCGAAAGATGCAGACGAAGACTATGATGACGAAGACATGGACTCCGACGATGACAAACTGGATATGTTTGGCGGCGGCGGGGATATGGATAAGAACCTCGATAAGCTGGTCATTGGCGAAGAGGTTGAAGACGATCTGGATCTCGACGAGATCGACAACATCCTGCAACTCAACGAAGCCCAATACCCGAAATTCACCCTGGCGAAGAACAAAGCTCGTTTCTTGCGCATGGTGAGCTGGTACCGCGCCAAGGAAGAGTGGATCGAAGTCGCTCCTTTGTCGGGCGTGACCAAACTTTTCAAACAGCAAACCAAAGAACTGGAAGGCATTCGCTCCAGCAAATTGGATTACGAAATGGAACTGGAGACGGGGACTTTGACTCCTTCTCAGCGTTCTTACCGCAAAGACGAGCTGAAAATGTGCCGAGTCCAAGAAAAGATGGCCGTGCATTTGATTTCAAAACTGCAATTGAAAATCAAATCAGGTCGCCGATAAAAGGTGTCATGAATTTCATCAGTTCTGTAAAAAAGCCCAAAATACTTTGGGCTTTTTTATTTTTGACGTTCTCGTCACATATCGCTCAAGCCGATTTCTACAGTGAACAGGTCGAGCCGGTCAAAGCCCGTGCTTTTGATCCCAGCTCGCAAAAGCTCTTGGCCGCGGGAGTGGCCTCACTCTTCTTGGCGCAAAGCCAGGATGGCAGCGCTCGCGATCAATGGAAGGATCACCAGACGATGTCGGCCGCAACCGCAGACTATGGAGACAAGTTCGCCAAGTACGCGGTGGGACCCCTGATCGCCTTGGGGCAGCTTTACTGGGACTATGACAACGGCGTCGCGCACGCGCGGGCCTTGATCTACACCGGTGCGGTGACTCAGATTCTGAAAGAAAGCATTCAGCGAAGAAGACCGAATGGTTCCGACAATGTGTCGATGCCATCCGGGCACACCTCGACGGCCTTTGCGACGGCCACGGCGTTGACGTACGCGTACGGGTGGAAAGCGGGTGTCATCCTGTATCCGGTCGCCACCTTCGTGGGCGTGTCGCGCATGGCGGATGATATGCACTGGCTCAGCGATACGGTGGCGGGCGCTTTCATCGGCGTGTGGATGGGGCGGGCGGCTTCGTATTCGTCAGCCCGTGAAGCGGCAAGGGCTTCGCACGTGCAATGGATGCCGATCGTGCAGACACGGTATCAGGGTTTGAATTTGCAAATGGAATTCTGATTTGAATCAAACTGAGACACTTCGGTCCAGGTCCAGCGTCTCAGCACCTCTTATATTGATTCCCGCTTTGAGATAAAAATATTTTCCGCTTGGCCCTTCATTCTCACAATGAATCGCCGATAGGTACAAAGTGAGTCAAATCATGGACCGCGTTTGAGACATTGTGTCTTCGATGGGGACCGCGGATGAGACTGAAAATTTCGGGATGAAATTACAATAGGGAGGTATCACTATGGCACGTACAATGGTCTTCATCGTATCTGACGATGCAGAGACAGCCGAAAAAGCGAAGACAGCGTTGGCTCCGTTCGGAGTCACAATCAACACTTATGGACCGGGACAATGGAAAGAAGGGTTGGACAACTCTTACTTCCGTTCGCAATTGGCTGTTGGTTTACCATCACTTGTGACCGGCACAAGTCCTTTGGAAAACCGGGGCAACGTGCTTCCGTTTCCGGGCGTCACCGCGACTGCAGGCGGCACCGTGGATGCGAGCAAAGTGGCAACGATGAATGAGCTGGAGAGCAAGGCGATTGAAAATGCCATTTTGCAATTCCGCGGAAACCTGACCGAAGCGGCAAAAGCTTTGGGCATTGGTCGCGCGACTTTGTACCGCAAAGTGAAGCAATACCAAATCGATCCTTCCGTTGCTCGCAAGAAGCGCGCGGCTTAATCGTCTTCGTCCGAAGCGATTTCAGAGTTATCATTAAGACTTTAGACGGGCTGGACTTTTCCAGCCCGTTTCATCTTGAGACAATCAAAACATGTGAATTGGCTCTTTCCGACAGATGTCTAAAACATAGACCATCAACTCTGTTAGAATGAAGTTTGATGCTGGCATTGTCTTCGCAATCTAAAATAGGGAATGAGGGACGGGATGTTCAATATGAAAAATGTGATTTCATTTCCTGAGAACAAAAGTAGCAAAGCACGAAAATTGGAAAAACAGGGAGCGCAGCGCGCGGTTCTGTCATTTTCATTGGTGTCATTGATGATGGGCGCCTTGCTGTTGAATGATTCCATTGGCCGCTCGAATGCCGCCCGCTACGTGGTTTCCGACAACTCGTCCGCATCGGACATCCAAAATCTCAATCGCGCGATCGCCAGTGCCCACCCGATGAATCCGTTTCGTGATTTGGCGTGGGAGAAAAAGTTAGCGAAGCGCTTGGGCGAAGATTCGCTGGCGGAACGAACGCCGGCCGCGGTTGGAAAGAGTGCCAGTCCGCTTGAAAAATTGCGTCTCGGAACATTGGCCGGAAAATACCGCGTGATTGATCAAGAAAAAGATCACGCCACGAAGGTCCAGGAAATCACCTATTCGGATTCTGACGATTCCGATGATCATCCTGTCTTCTTGAAGCCCGAAGAGTTTTTGCAGGACTATGGTTCGTTGCTGGCGGTCGACTTCTCGACTTTCGATCAGACGCACCAACCGGCCCAATCGCAAGTTCACGAATATCGGCTATTCAATAGTGCCAAGCAGGTCGTTGGCACCGCGGCTTTCACGATGAATGAAGAAGGTCGATTCTTATCCTTGAAGATTCGCTCGGCCGACGCCGCTCAGCCTTAAGTTTGGCGGAAGCAGAAACCAGCCCTCAAAGCAGTCAATAGATCTCAAAGTTAGACCGATAAGCCATTATCATGGTTTATCAAGATTTCAATCCTTCGACAGACGCCAATTCCCAAACGCCTCCCGGTTTTCGAATCGCTCCGGTGATCGACCGCTTTCTGGCGTTTGTTTTCGACATCGTGATCTTCACGCCGGTCTTCGGCTTCATCCTGGCAAACCTCTTTCGTAAGCTTGAGATGATGTACTTCACTTCGCCGAACTCGGTCGAATTTTTGATCTTTCTAATGGTGCTGGTGGTCTTTTCTTTTTTCCTGTGCATTTTGTTTCAAACATTGTTTTTAATTTTGCTGGGAGCGACCCCTGGAAAATATTTTTTCAAAGTGCAGGTCGTCTCCATCCAGCCAGGTCAAAAACGCCTTCGCTTCTCGCAAGCCTGGTTGCGCAGCAGCCTGTGGTCGTTGCAGGTGTTGTGTTTTGGATTGCCATTTTTGGAAGTGGTCAGCGAAGCCATGCGCCGGCCGTTGCATGACCGGGCGGCGGGAACCATCGCGGTCACATTGAAGAAGCAAGGTGATGAAGGTCCGCACCAACTGGAAACCCAATTCGTGCGTCAGTTTTTGATGGTCATTTCTTTGTGCCTCTTTGTTTGGGGAATTTTCTTCGTTGGACATTTTTATAAATTGGCGACCAAAGGTGAATTCAAGAAAAATGAGCTGGAAAAAGATGAATATCTTTGCGCCACCGTCTCGCAAAGCCTGAGCGGGGAGCAGTCGCGCATCGACAAAGCGCTGGCGTTGTTTTTAGCGGATGAAATCAATGAAGACTGTTTGGCGGCGGAAGCCGATTTCGTGTTGTGGACACCGAACGAAAGCGAAAAGGCTTGGGCCTACCTCGCCAAAGGCATGCTGAAAAAATATGACACCGATGTCTTTGAAGCTTATCTGGATAAAGTTTGCGAGATCGATGAGGACGGGGAAGCCTGCCAAATCGCCAAGTTTCAAGCCGACGCAAATCTGCCGATTCCGCAGAACTCTGAAACCGCCTCGATCTTAACGGTCATTCAAAATTTTGAAAAAGGTCGCTACAATCAGGCCGAGACGGGCTTTGCGAAACTGGCGCTGGAAAATGGATTTGAAAGTTTCGCGCAGGCCGGCCTGGTCAAATCCTTATGGGCCCAGAACAAATTGGAAAGATCCAAGGGTGCTTATCAAAACGTCGTGCACCAACTGAGCCGCAGCCACCAAATGGAATTGGCCGCTTGGGTCTGTCACGAAGAGCTAGATCGCAGTTGCTCCAGTGAAGCGATCGAGGCTTGCGAAGATTTAAAAACTTCTTTCAAGGCCGGTAAGTCTCCGGTGCAAGAATCTTTCATCGCGCTTGCGTTGATCCGGGAAAAAGAATGCCGCAAGACCGATTCGATTCAGTTTGTGCAATTTCAGGCCATCTTTCGCGAACGCAAAGATGTGTTTGATTACGTGCGTGCGATTTCGTCCGAGTCCGATCTGAATGCTGAACAGAAAAATCAAATCCTGGAAAACTTGGCCTTTCGAAAAGAAGCGGTTCGTCCGGTCTATCTACGGCGACTGGCTTTGCAGCAATGGGTCGAGTCGGCCAAAACCGAAACTGATTTTCAAAAAGTGACCCAGTTTCTGAAAGATAAAAAAATTCAGGATCTCAGTTGGGTGAAAATTTATGAGCGTGCGATGAATGTCTTTGTGCGGATGCGGGCCGAAAAATCCATTCGCGAAATCGTGCAATTGCCATCTGAAGAGGTCATCGCGGCCCATCAGCTGAAACCGTTGCAGGTCAAAGGACATTACTTGGCGAAACAGTACGATAAAGCGTGGAGCGAGCTGCAAACATTGCAATCAGCGTCGCGTGCGCCAGCCTCAAGCGACAGTTTGACTTTGGATTTCATTCGCCAAGCTCTTGGCAAACAGAAGCAGGCGCAACCATGATCGTTCCTTGGCTCAAAGGTTTTCTAAATTGGGAGAAGGCACCGGTCACCTGGATGTTTTTGGCTCTGAATTTCTTTGTTTTTCTTGCGACCTGGGAAGGTCGACGTCCGATGACGATTGATTTCGCCGATGCGGACAAGTTGGTGATGACGGGAAAATTATATCAGCAATTTCAAGAACCAGGCCTGAAAGTCTTACCGCAGCTCTCGCGCAATCAGTGGATGTTGCAAGGGGGCATGGCCCTGAAGGATCCGGTTTTCATCGAAAACGCGGCCACCTTCCCATTTTTCGGCGACACTTTGGCAATTCAAGATTGGCGCGAGAATGTTCGCCAATATCGAAATCAAGTCGAAGAGAAGTGGACTTATATTTTTGGTCTGAAAACGCAGGGCGGGACCGCTTTGAATTGGGTGACCTATCAGTTCATGCACGCCAGTTGGATGCACTTGATTGGTAACATGCTGATGTTTTTGCTGTTTGGTGCAACCCTAGAGGCCACCATCGGCGGATTGGGAATGGGCCTGATTTACCTTTTCAGCGGAATCTCTGGCGCTTGGCTTTTCACTTTGCTCAGTCCGGCCAGTCTGGCTCCGATGATTGGCGCTAGCGGTGCGCTCAGTGGTGTCATGGCTTTCTACGCGGCTTATGAAAAGCGAAAGCGTGTTTCCTTTTTCTATTTTATCTCACCAATGCCAGGATATTACGGTTGGATTTATCTTCCGACTTTGATCATCTTTCCGTTGTGTTTTCTCTCGGACATCGTGGGATATCTCAACACGCCGGTCGAAATCGGCGCGGGGATCGCTTATGCCGCTCACATGGGAGGCGCCTTGCTAGGCGCTCTGCTTGGCTTTAGCTTGCGGCACTTCCGTAAAAATATTTGGGTGCAGTGGTTTGTTCAGCACTGATCGCACCTCCATTCCACTGCAATCTCACTCTTCCAGTTCCGCCGGGGCGAATCCGCGGCGCAAAGTGTTCTCGGTCACGCATCGGGGCTCCATGAATTGCTTCAGATAGTCTGGTCCGCCGGTCTTTGAGCCGATGCCGGACATCTTGAATCCACCAAATGGGTGACGATCCACCATGGCGCCGGTGATGCCGCGGTTGATGTACAAGTTTCCGACTTCGAATTCCTCTTTCACTTTGGCGATATTTGCCGGGCTTCGCGAGAACAAGCCGCCGGTCAATGCGTATTCAGTGCCGTTGGCGATGTCCAGCGCGTGATCGAGATCTTTGGCTTTGATGATCGCAAGCACCGGTCCGAAGATTTCATTTTGCGCCAATGACGATTTTGGATCGACATTGGTGAAGATCGTCGGCGGAACAAAATAGCCACCAGCAGGAGCCGTTCCTTGATACAAAAGTTTGTTTGAAGCTTTCGCGTCCTCGATGGTGCGCAGAATGCGCTGGTAAGCTTCTTCATCGACCACGGGTCCCAGATAGCCCGCTGGATTTTCGGCAGAAGATTGCACGATGCTCTTTGTTGCTTCAAGCAGGCGCGCTTCGAATTTATCGAAAACTTCGTCCAGAACAATCACGCGCGAACAAGCCGAGCATTTTTGGCCCGAGAATCCAAAGGCCGAGTAGAGCACTCCGTCCACCGCTTCATCGAGATCGGCATCGTTATCGATGATCACGGCATTTTTTCCGCCCATTTCGATGATGCAACGTTTGAGTTCAATTTGTCCCAGCTTGTGAGTGGCCGCATTTTTTAGAATGTGCAGGCCCACCGCTTTGGAACCGGTGAACGCAATCGTCGTGACCTGTGGGTGTTGCACCAGATATTCGCCAACCTCTTCGCCGTAACCCGGTAAGAAGTTGAAGACGCCTGGCGGGAATCCCGCTTCCTTCACCAGATCCATCAGACCAGCGGCCACAATCGAAGATTGCTCCGCAGGTTTCATGATGACCGTGTTTCCGGTGACCGCGGCCGCAACCGCTTGGCCGGTCAGGATCGCCAAAGGAAAATTCCAAGGAGCGATAACCAAAGCTACACCACGAGGTTTGTATTCGTACAAAGACAATTCGCCGGGGACATTTCCGACTTTCTGCGGTTTCGAAAGCTCGGTCATGTGGCGGGCATAGTAACGGCAGAAATCGATCGCTTCGGCCACATCCGCATCGGCTTCGGCCCAAGGTTTGCCGACTTCAAGGACCTGGGTGGCTGTCAGCTTGAAGCGATCGCGCACCATTAGATCCGCAATTTTATCCACCAGACGGGCGCGCTCAGAAGCCGCCACTTTTTTCCAGGATTTGTAAGCGTTGTGGGCCGCTTGAAAAGCCTGTTCGGCTTCGGTCGTGCCGGCCATGCAAATTTGACCCAGAATCTGGGTGCTTTGCGAAGGATTGTTGCGCGCCAACGTTCGCGTCGTCGTGACGTCTTTCCCATTGATGTGCAATGGATACGTGCGACCCAAAGTTCGTTTGGCCTCTTCTAAGGCTTTCAAGATCGCGCGGCGATTTTCTTCGACCGCAAAATCTTTGTAAGGTTCGTTGTAAAAACGATTTTCAGTTTTCAGTTGCGGGCTTGTCACTTGAAGACCATCTTTCGGGTCTTTCAAAAGCACATCGGACGTCTGGCCTTCGGCGAATTTTCCACGCAACCAAGATTCATTCGACGTGTTTTCCAGCAGACGACGCACGAGATAGGCCATGCCCGGGATCAATTCTCCGACCGGAGCGTATTCGCGCACGCGGTAACCCATTTCGACCAAGGATTTTTTGATCGGATCGGCCATTCCGTAAAGCATCTGAATTTCAAAGCCATTCTGCGGAACATTGTATTTTTCAGCCGACGCGATCGCCGCCGCAATCGTGCGGACGTTGTGCGAGCCAAATGCCGCCCGGATGTATTTGTAATTTTGCAGCAGATAATCCGCGCAAACTTCATAATTCGCATCGGATTCTTTTTTGTTGGTGTAGACCGGAATGTCCCAACGACGCTGTTCGGATTCGATGGTCTCGTAATCCCAATAAGCGCCTTTGACCAGGCGAACCGTCAGCGGAGTGCCACGCTCTTGGCAAAACTTGGTCATGTCTTTGACGTCCGCGAAGGAATCGCGCAGGTAAGCCTGAATCACGCAACCGAAATGGCGGTAGGCGCGAAACTGGGGCTCCATCATCAGCTCTTTGTAAACTTCCAAAGTCAGATGTTTCACCGAGTACTGTTCCATATCCAGATTGATAAAGATTCCCTTGTCCATTCCGGCTTGCAGAATCGGGCGCAGACGATCTTTCAGTTTGGTCTTCGTTTCATCCCAAGCTTTGTCGTTGATCTGCGAATAAAGAGCGGTCAGTTTCACGCTGACATTCACCTTTGGGATCGGGCCGTCGGCGTCGCGATCGATCTGCGGAACTTCGTCCCACTTTTGCGCATCTTTAGCGAGCCAATCGATCAGCTCAAGACATTTGGATTGATACTCGAGCGCTTCTTTTTCCGACAGTGTCGCTTCACCCAAAATATCGGCGGTGAAAGTGATTTTATTTTTGCGGCCTTTTTTCAGAACCGGAAGCGCTTCATCCGGATTTTCGCCGGTGATAAACATCTTCGCCATTTGCGTGACGTTTTTGCGGATCGCGCCGGCCATCAAACCCGGTGCCAAAGATCCCAAGCCCAGACCGACATTGAACACGCTTGGCAGCTCTTGCCCATTTTCGGAGAAATATTCTTTCAGGTGACGAGCGACTTCGCCGCCCGAATTCAACGCGGGGAGAACGTCGACGAAACGAAACATCTGGGTCTTGAACTGTTCGTTCTTCATCGACCAATCCATGATCGAGCCGTACCAGAAATCTTTGCTGAACAAAGACACTTTGCTGGCGGATTCCATGCGACGGAAAATCTCTTCACCTTTGGCTTTGATTTGGGCTTGTCGATCCAGTTGATCCATTAATAATCCCCCTGATTCACGCGACACAGAGGCCTGTGAACTGCTTCAGAATTTGAATGCGAAAAAAGTGATAGAGTTTTCGCTCGTTCCAGAGCGAAATTCAAGATGTTTTGGGGCAGGATTCTTCGCTCATTCCGCAGGCAGTTTCGCCACCGTCGAACCATGGTCTTGCACGAAAGTTCTCAGTTTTGAGGTTAGTTTCATTGTTCTCCATCCACGATGTTGGTCGTCGGCACGGAGCAATATTCAAGATTGGAGGCTTAACGTGCCATACCAAGGGTCAAGATCGTGGATGGAGCCCCTGGTTGGAGCGAGCCACCAAAGCTGCATCCATGTCAACCGTGCCAAAGAAGTCATCACGAGGAGGATCAGGATTTTTCGACGGGGGCAGCTTCCTGCTTCACAAGCCAGGTATGAGTGATATGTCCTTCGATTTCCGCTTTGACGCGGTCACCTGCGCGGAGTGGTCCGACGCCAGCCGGAGTTCCAGTTAAAAGCAAATCGCCTGGGCAGACAGGAAAGTGCTCTTTGGCAAATTCGATGACCTGCTCGAAACCAAAAATCATCTGCGAGGTTCGGCCGTCTTGGCGAAGTTCGTCGTTCACCCAAAGACGCAAGCGAAGATCGCGGCACTCGTCCAATTTCTTAATCTGGAAAAACGCCGAAACCGCACAGGCATTGTGAAAAGATTTGGCCAACGTCCAAGGATGCCCGGCTTTTTTGGCTTCGTTTTGCAGGTTTCGCTCGGTCAGATCCAAAGCCACCGCGCCCTCGAGAATTTGCATGTGGCTGCTGAATTTCAAAGCGAGCTCAACTTCGTGATGAACGTCGGTGACCCAATAAGGCAGAAGAATCTCGGTTGAATTTACGGTGGCCGAACTGCCAGCTTTTAAAAACATCAAAGGCTTGGCGGGAACGGCATTTCCCAATTCTTTGGCGTGGTCGGCGTAATTGCGCCCGATGGCCCAGATATTTCGAATCATCATAAAGTCCTCCGGAGAAGGGGGTTCATCCACAAGCCATCTTGATAATCAAATTCGATCGACTGTGCCGGCATCCAGGCCTGATAGCGGTCCTGCAATAAATCCGTGTCCGCGGGAATCAGGCACAGCGCTTCTTCGATCCAATCCAGATGCGAGACGAAATAAATAACACCGGCTTGGCCGGCGAATGAGTTTAAAAATCTTTGCACGCGGCGATTGAAAAGTTCGGCGGACTCGGAGTTTTGGCGCTCGTCCAGATCCGGTTGAATTTGCAATGGAATACCGAAATGGTTTTCGATTTGTTGAAAGGTTTGTTGTGCTCGCAATTTGGGCGAGCTGAGCAATTTAGTCGGCCGCGGCAAATTGGCCAAATCGATATCTTCGACAAGTTTTTGGGCTTGTTTCAGGCCTCTGGCGCTCAGTGGCGGATTCGAGCTTCCAGAGTTTTCTTTTTCAGCATGCCGGAACATCAAAATTCTCATACGAGAAAGAGAATAGCTGGAAGAGTTTGCCCGCGCCAACCGGATAATGTTAAAGTCTGGCTGTGAAAAGAGTCCATCGCTTTATAACAAATGATCTGACGATTCGCGTGGCGGCCGTCGATGCGACAGCAGTCGTGGCCGAAATGCAAAACATCTTGCAGGCTTCGCCTTTGGCAACCATCGGTGTCGGTCGAGCCATGATTGGCGCCATGCTGATGGCGAGCCAATTGAAGGACGGCCAAGAGGTCGGCATTCTGCTCAAGGGCAACGGTCCCTTGGGAAGTCTATACGGCCAAGCCAGTTACGAAGGCCAAGTGCGCGGTTACTGTCCGAATCCGCAATATTTTCCTCCCAACGAGGAAGACGCCTTGAACTTGCGAAAAGCGGTCGGCTTTGGAAATGTCACGGTCTCGCGACAGCAACCGTTCCAGCGCCAACCCTTTTTCGGAACCGTCGAGATGGTGTCGGGTGAAGTGGGCGATGATATCGCTCATTACCTGCACCAATCACATCAAATTCGATCTCTGGTTTCGGTTGGGGTGCTGCTTGATGCCGATGGCAAAGTGAAAGCGGCAGGCGGTGTTCTTCTAGAAGTCATGCCGGGCGTGGAAGAAAGCGTTGTCGAAAAAATTCAAGAGAACGCCGATAAATACAAACAAAATGTCTCGCAGGAAATTTCCAAAGGCAAAACGGAGCTTGAGCTTGTGGCGCCTTACCTTGAAGGCATGCCTTACACCGAAATCCCGCATGACTATGAGATCCAATATTTCTGTCCCTGCACTCAGGAGCGGGTTCTTCGTTCGCTTGGGACTTTGGGCATGGAAGATCTCGACGACATGATCAATCAAAAAGAAAACGCCGAAGTCACTTGTCAGATGTGCGGACGACGCTACACCGTGACCGTTGAAGAGCTTCAAGACCTGAAAACACAGTTGCATCGCAATTCGATGCATTGAGGACGCCTCACATGATTCATTGGAATGTGGATCCCATTATCTTTTCGGCCGGATTCATTCAGCTGCGTTGGTACAGCCTTGGTTTTTTGCTGGGCTTTACGATCGGCTACCAGATCATGCGAAAAATCTGTCTGTGGGAAGGTAAATCCGTCGAGCAATTGGACTCTTTGTTGGTTCATTTGGTCGCCGGGACGACAATCGGGGCCCGGTTGGGTCACTGCCTGTTTTATGATCCAGCTTATTATCTCGCGCACCCCATCGAAATCTTGAAAATTTGGGAGGGCGGTCTCGCCAGTCATGGTGGAGTGATCGGTGTGCTGATTGCGGTTTGGTTATTTCAGCGCAAAAATCCTGGCTTTACCACCTTGTGGCTTTACGATCGCTTGATCATTCCAACGGTGATGACCGGCGGATTCATTCGTCTCGGAAATCTGATGAATTCGGAAATCTTAGGAAAACCAACCGAAGGTGGATGGGGAGTGGTCTTTGATCGGGTGGATCAATTTCCGCGTCATCCTGCCATGGTTTATGAAAGCTTGTGTTATTTTTTGATCTTCTTCATTTCTTATCGAATGTACCTCAAGCGCAAACAAAACAGCCCTCCGGGTTTGATTTTTGGTTTCGTGCTTGCTGCTGTTTTCTTGTGCCGCATCGGGATTGAGTTTTTCAAAGAAAACCAATCTGCATTCGAGAATCAGATGACTTGGAATATGGGACAGCTGCTCAGTGTGCCATTTATCATAGTTGGCTGCTATTTTTTCCTTCGAGCGCGACGAGAGCTTCCCTTCACACAAAGTTCGTGAAATCTTCAAAATCAGTTTGGTTGATGGATTTTGCTTACGCCAGGCATCTATTTATTTAGTTTAGAACGCGCGAGGCGAAAGCGGACCAATGTGAGGAATTAAGGAAAAATTTATTTTACACTCAGGTGGTTACATTCATAAATAGGTTCTTACATCGTACTTTGAGTTGCAGCAAAGCTCACACAATTAAAACGCTAATAAAAACGCTAAAGGTGGCTAAGAATTCGTATGTCTGATCAAAATCTCCGGGTCCTGATTGTTGAAGATGAGTCTGAAATTCGAGAATTTTTAGTTTCCCAGTTCGTTGATGCAGGCGCCGCCGCGCACGGCTTGCCTTCGGGAGACTTGGTTCTGCAAGCATTGGAAGCTTTTCAGCCAAATATCGTTTTATTAGATCATATGATGCCGGGGAAATCCGGACGCGACATCATTCGTGAGATCCGTAGCCATGCCCGCTTTAGCGAAACACCCATCATGATGGTGACCGGATTGGACGGGGAAGCCGAGAAAATACAGGCACTTGAAATGGGCGCGGATGACTATGTCACCAAACCTTTCTCGGTGAAAGAGCTGATCGCCCGCGCTCATGCATTGGTTCGACGTTCTCAATCCACTCATCGTGCCCAACAGAAAAACTTGGTGGTCAAAGAGCTCACTGTCGATTTCTCGGCGCACCGGGTTCTGCTGCGTGGAAGTGAGATCCCTCTCACCTTGACCGAATTCAAAATCTTGTGCGAGTTGCTGCGCCAATCAGGACAAGTCCTGACCCGAGACAAGCTCCGCGAGCGCGCTCTGGGAAATTTAAACGTCACCGATCGCACGATCGACGTCCACATGGCGTCGCTTCGAAAAAAACTGGATGATATGGGTGATTCGATTGAAACGGTGCGGGGCGTCGGCTACCGCATGGCGCTTTGAGCGTCCCTGGAAGCCGTGAGCTGTCGTTGCCGCGTCGTCGACGTCCATGCGGACGCCTTCCTCGCTGCGCAGAATGCGCACCTACAGTGCGACGCCTCGGCTGACGGCTTCCATGAACGCTCAAAGCTTGACCTGTCTTTTGAGTCCGCTCTTCTTTTTTCTTTCTAGATAATTCTGGTCTGATTTTCAATCTGAACTCTTTTTGATTTTAGCTGCTGGCTTGCCTGCGGCAGCCAGGCCGCTTGGGTTGAGCTTTGGTCGCTTGATTTTTGATCGGTTTGGTTCTTGAATTTTCGTCGCCTCGATTTTGATGTCTCGGGGCTTAAGCTTCTCTTGCATAAGCGCTTCTTATTCTGAAATCGAAATTTTTCCTGCTTTTCTGCTCTGGTGGTGGCGTTTTGGTATAAGGGGAACTTATGGTTGCTCTAATTGGCTATTTCCGCGCGGACAGGAAGGGAGGAGCTTTTTTATTGCTCCCCTTCCAGCGAAGGCGGGAATGGGTGAAGGGTGTATGCGACTCTCGAGGATCCCGCGGATTGCGGTGAGAGCCAGGTCACTTGGGATTTGTCTAAAAGCAAAGGTCTTGCCATCGTTTTTGGTTTCCAAGTGACACCATCGGGCCTTTCAGTGTCGACAGTTTTGACAGGAATTTTTTCCAAACATTTCAATGTCTTAATTGGATTTGGAGATTTGAAATCCAATTTATGACAGGCTGGAACGGGTTTTATTTGATGTAAACGTCTCAAGACGATACGTAAAAATAACAGTAATATTAGATAGTTAGAAAATCGTGGAATCTGGTCTCGCCTTTGTAATACCAAATTCCATGATGTTGTCTCGTTTTAAGAAGCGAAGCCTGGCTTTGCTTCTTCCAGCTGTGTGTTTTCTCCTGGTGAATTGCGGCACCAAGCGGGATGCGCAAACCCAGAAAGACTGTGGTTTCGTGCAAAACGTTTATGGCGAAAGAATTTCTTGGAAAGACAGCTCGCCCATTCCACTTTACGTGCACGAGTCCTTTCCGCCGGCGATGTTGCCGGCTTTGAAAAGTGCCATTGGTCGTTGGGATCAGGCTTTGGGACGATCGGTGTTTCGAATCACTCAGACGGGTTATCAAAGTGCGGGTCCCGCGCAAGATGGAATGAATGTGATCTATTGGATGAAGACTTGGGAAGCGAACAAAACCACCGAGCAAGCGCGCACCTCTGTTTATTGGATCGGCGATCAAATCAAGGAAGCCGACATTCGCATCAACAATAAGAACTTCCAATTTTATATCGACCAACCGGCAGCCCCTGCAGATGTCCACCTGGAAAGCCTTTTGGTTCACGAGTTAGGGCATGTCTTGGGACTGAAACATCGAGATGAAGCGGGCAGCGTGATGGCCACTTATTTGGCTAGTAGCACCTTGCGAACGGCTATCTCCTCGCAGGATTTGCAGGATCTCAAATGCGAGTATTGACCACATATGTAATATTTCTATGTAAGGTAATTTAAGTTGAGAAATCGGAAGCAGGACCTAGACTTTGATATAGGGCGTACCCGAAAAAAAGGAAGTGAGAGATGAGAACACCAGGAACGGATTTCGATTTGAAGGCATTGGTGCAATCTGAATCTTCGACCTTAGGGCCGATGGATGGCGTTTTTGCGTCCGAAATTTCATATCATGAAATGGCAGAAACCCCTGTTCAGCAAATCGATATTTTGGAGCAATTGGAAGCGAATATGAAACAGCTGACCGAATTGCAATCCCGAATGAACTTTATGATGCGAGAAATTCGCTATTTGATGAAGGTCTGATTTATCAGGCCTTCGTTCTTTGCGCCGGCTCCACAGCCAGCCTCCATTACTGATCGCCAGAACGCTTAAACCTTCTTCGACAAAGACCCAATTTTAGGAATCACGAACTCGAGAAAATCACCATCTCGTTGTTGCATGATCGCGTTTTGCGCGACCGGGTGGTCGAATTTAAACTCTTCCCGAAATGTCTGATAGGAATTTGTGGAGACGGTCTTATCGTCTTCTTTGACCTTGTCTTCAAAGGCCCGGGTGCCGGCCACGACGGCTTTGTCGTTCTGGATGCGGACCTTGACCGAATCCTTGTCGTGTTCGGGCGAGTAGGCGCGAAGCACGTAGGAGCCTGAAGTTTCCGACAGGGTGCTGCCGCGATTTTGGATTTTATAAAAGGGATCGCCCGCTTTTTCGGTATAGTGGGCGGCCTCGGTCAGTTGGTTTTGCTTTAATTCATTGAGCTCGCGCTGGAAGAGGTTGTCCTGCACGCGCATGGATTCTTTCAAGGCGTTATCGTTGATTTTATAATTTTCCTGGAAATGTTCGTGCTGACGCTTGAGATTGGCGTCTTGCACTTCTTTGTTTTTCTCGAAGGCCTGCTGATAATTTTTCTGCATTTCCTGCGATTTGGTTTCGAAAGTGGTTCTCTTTTTTTCAGTTTCGTATTTGTAGGTCTCGTCCTGGCGTTTCAGTTTATCATCGGCCATGGTTTTTTGTTCGAGAACTTTTCGTTCGCCATCCTGGTGGACTTGCTCGATCTGCTGGGAGTTCTCTTTGTAGACCTTTTCTTGCTGAATGTGACCGCGCTGAACTTCGCGATTGAGCTGCGCTTGATTTTCGTCACGCAGACGATCCATGCGGCTGATGCCTTCGGCTTGTTGTTTTTCGGTCTCGGTTTTCAGTTTCTGTTTCACGGCGTTGAGATTGGTTTCGCCACGGGCTTGCTCGCGGGCGATGCGGGCTTGGTTCGTTTCCTGTTTTTGCTTCAAAGTTTCAAAGCTCTGCGTGCGCTCTTTTTCGAGAGCGGCTTGGCGCATGGCATTTTCGGCCTGAGATGTTTTATGAAATCTGTCGTTGATCTGGCGCAATTCTTCGGCGTTTTTTTCCTGAATCTCGACGCGCTTGTCGTTGGAGCTTTGGTAGATGCGCGTGATTTCCGAGTTGGCCTGCTTCTGCACGCGATTGATTTGGTCTTGCTGTTGGCGCATGGATTCTTGCGCCTCTTTTTGGATCTTGGATTGTTGCTGATTTTCGCGGTCGTTCAGCGCCTTCATGCGCTCTTCAACTTGTTTTTCGGCGGTGCTGGCCTGCGTATTCAAGGCCTTTTGATTGTTATCGACGTACTTTTTGTAGGTCGTCAGCTCTTTGTTTCCCTGCTCCTTCAACGTGCTGACGCGATCTTGATTTTCTTCGCGCACGCCTTCCGTGGATTCGCGTCCGGCCTTCTTGAGATGATTGATCGAAGCTTCGTTGTTGCTTTGGATTTCGCCACGCTGTTGTTTGTAGGATTCGCGCAGGTCATCTAAGTCCTGCTGCTGAGCCTTGACCAGATCGCGCCGCTTTTTCTGGTGCTCTTTCTGAAGGTCGTTGAGCTCTTCCGTATTGGATCTTCTTTGCGTCGAAATTTCGGATGCCATGCTCTCAGTGTATCATGCTGAGAATCGGATGGCCGAGAGCGAGAATCGGGAACTGGTCTCAGGGAGGGTTTTTGACAGCAGGTTTTGCCAAGTCCGCAGCTGGTGGCGGAGCGGACGGAGTTTCAAGGACTGCGGGAGTTGTCGCGCTGGAAGCTGGGTTGGCGGAAACCGCGGCTAAACTGGCAGGATCCCGGGGACTGTTGCAGGCAGGCATTTCGTTCGTGCGTCCGAAGCACATCCACGTGTCGATGTAAGTTATTTTTTCGCCCGCTTGCAGGTGGTGGTAGCCTTGATATTGGTCGGGGTCCAGGTTGCTCTTGATCTGGGCGCCAGGTTTTCCATCGGCAGAAGTGATCTGCAAAAGGAACATGCGGTACTCGGCCAAGGCCGGTAACGAAGTGAATAGAAAAAAGAGCAGGCAAAGACGCATTCCCTTTTTTCGGTCGTTCTTGGAAAATTCTTAAAAACTGAAAGGCGAGTGCGAGAAATCGACCTGAGGGTCAAGGATAAGCACTGCGCCCGATGCTGAGCGCTCAGTGCTCAATGCTTAGTGATGCTGTTCGGTGGCGGCGCGGACCGTGTTTTCAACGATGTGAAAATAAGTTCGTACCAACATTTCGAAAGCTTCTTCATCCAGCTCACGCAAGAAAGAGACTTTTTCGTAATAAGATTTCTTGGCGATCAATTCGGTCATGACGTCTTGCACGCGCTTCATCTTGTTGAAGTCGAAGAAGTCCTTGTCGTCTTTGCCTTGACCCATGACTTTGGCGATCGAGTGATTGTCGAACAGAATGTGAATGCCCATTGCTGACTGTTTCAGCAAAGCTTCCATTCTCTCCAAACTTTTCTCTTGCGCAGACTTGGCTTGCTTGTCGGCTTTTTCTTTCTCGCCCGCTTTGCCGGCCCGATTGGCTTGATCATTTTCCTGTCCAGACACGCCACCCCTCCTTAGTTTTTGAGCCCTGCGGTTTTCAAATTCTCGAGCATTCATGCTTGAAGAATTTGTTCCTGAGCTCTGTGCGGCTTTGGATCGTCCAACTTGATCCCATTCCGTGTGAGCCAAAACAGAAATCCCCTCAACTTTATGGTGAGAAAAATTTCTTCGACTTGCAAGTTTTAGTGAAGATTATGACGAGGCCCATCAAGATGCGCGCTTTGGATTTTCAGGTCGAGGTGTTAGCGTGAAGTCACCAGGAGGCCGTTATCGCCAAGTCGAAAGTTCCCTCTAAAAAACCGAAAAAGCTGAAAGCCAAGGGCGTTCGTTTCCGACGCAAAGTTCCCGCCATTGTCATCGATCAGCAAGCTGGTCTGGTTTTCGATAGCGAGAAAGAACTTTACGATTACTTCAAACCGCAAGTCGAGGCTTTGGAAAAGGAGCATCAAGCGCATCGTCCCGCAAACGATATCAGCGAAGAAGAGATTGCGGATATGGCATCTGAGCTGGATATCACCCTCGAAGAGCCGGCTGAGATTTGGTACGACGAGAAAACTTTCTCTGAATTTCCGATCTTTCATTTCCTGCGTCCTCTGGAAAGCGCGGATGCCTTTCATGTCGCAGTCACCTATGTTTCTTCGGAAGACGAGCCGACTTTCATTTTCTTGCATTTTGTCACACGCGATTTGGATCTGGTCGCTCGTTATCGACGCGGTGATCTGGTTTACGATCGAGCTTTCGAAGAGGTCGGGTTTGGCGCTCTCGAAGGAGATTCATTGGCCGAGGGAGATCCGATGGCCATCGGTCTTTTTCTATCGATGCTGAAGCTTCGCGCGGAAGGGGATGTGCCATTCGAACAATTCCAAGCCATCGGCGCCGAGTGTCGAGAAGAGACCATCGAAAATGCCGATGAGATCTGGCGCAGCAATGACCTTCAGGGAAATACGCTTGTGACTTTTATCAGGGAATTTCCGGATCACCTCATGAAGGACCTATCCTACATCGCAGTCACTCAGGAAGACTCAAGCAACAGCGTGCACTCGCTTCTTTTTTCTTTCCCGACGACCGATGCCACCTTAGTCGATCGCTATCGTCACGGTGAGAACTTGCAGACCGATGATGTCAGCCAAGAATCCAGCCATTGATCTAAGTTTCGGGAGATTCGCTACTAGGTGGTACCAAAGAGTGATGTATGAAGCCTTTTCTTAAAAAGCTATGGCGAGCACTTGTGCTATTCTGGACGGTTCTTGGCGCTTTCGTTTTTTTCGTCGTCTTGGTGACCGTTCTTTACTCTTTGGGATTTCAAAAATGGAAGAGTGCAGGTGAAATCAGCACCGAGGAGTACTGTCATCAACATCCTGTCGGCTCGACCTATAAAGCGGTCGATCTGGCTTCGGATTGGCATCACATTCAGTTGAAGACAGGGCGGCTGGTGAGCTCCGTTGCCACAATCGAGCTGACTCGCAACAAGCTTTCAGACGAAAATCACCAGAAAGCATTGTCAACGCTTCGCCAGATCGATGAGCAAGGATTGCCGGCGACTTTGTGGATCACTGATACGGTATTTTTGCTGAAGAAGACCTGCGAGATCAGCTTCGAGCATGGGTTGGTGAGCAAAGCCGATTACCGAACTTGGGATTAGGCGCTTTCGCTCGGGCTTCAAGGCTGTGCCATTAAAAACAAAAGCTGCGGGTGAAGTCGTAATACTGAGCTTGGGTCCAAGCTTGTCCCAGCTTGTCTTTCAATGGATGCAAAGCTTGGAGGGTGTAAGGATGGCGAGAGTCTGCATTGTATTTCGCAGGATCAGCCTGGAAGGTCGGGATCAAGACATCGACGTAAGCCGCGATGGCGCCTGATGAGCCCGCACCGGTGAACTGGATGCGAAGCGCTTGAAATGAGCTGCTATCGCCTTTGAGATTCACCAAGATGTTGGCTTGATTGAAAAATGAAGTCTCGGCGATGCCCGCAAACGCCGCCATTTGTTGGACCTCGGAATAGTTAAAGACCTGGTAAGAGTAGTCGGTTAACAACTGAAATCCCGCAGAAACCTTACGCTCGAATTGGTAAGACAGCGATGTGCTATCCATGGAAGATTTGTTGTCAGGCGATACGGCCCAGCGCTTGACGGTCATATCTAAATTGGTGGTGCTCCAGCTCGCGGGAACTTTCAAGAATTGCAGGCGCACGTAATCGGGTCGGGCTTGGCCGTATTGATCAACGAACTGCATGACTCGAACTTTGAGATCCGCATTGTCCGACACATCTTGCGAGCACAAGGCCATCGCATCCGTCGAAGAATTCGTGACGTTCGAGGAATTGTTAGCGGTGCCGAATCCATCATCGGATGATTTGGATTTTCCGCATCCAATCAGACCAGCCAAGGCGATCAAGCAAAGAGAGACTTGCAGAGTTTTTTGTAGATTCCAGGCTTTCATAAATTCCCCCGATGCCACTCTTAACAGCAAGGCGGATGCCATGCTTCACTCTGAAACATAGAAAATATGGCGTGATTTCAAGCAATTGCAGGGCTGTTTTTGAGTCGATCTGAGAACGACTCAAAATGATCGACCACGGTTTGGCCAGTTGCCGTTGCATGGTTAACAGCATTGAAACGCTAACAGCGGGCAGTGTTCGGAATGAGACGCAGCGATCGCTCGCTCGATGAAGTGCTGAGCTACGAGGGTGAAAAGCAATTTCCGATGGTGATTCGCTTTCGTGTCCATCCACGATCTTGACCGTTGGTCCGATGCAATGTCGTGACATCGCGATAACATGGCATACCGATGGTCAACATCATGGATAGGGTGTTGCCAATCTTTACGGGGCAAAGGTGTTTGGCGAAACAAAGCAGTCTCGTGTTTGGTTCGACCCAAGTGCAAAAAGTGGATGCTGGTAGACCGGAAGGTTGGAACAGTTGCGATTTCGGTCGCGGGGTGGATTGGTTACGATTTAGGTCGCAGAGTGGAGCGGCTTTGATCTTGGTTGGAGGAAGAGGTTTGAACCTTAGAGTTCGTTAGCCGCGATTTTTCTTGGCTTGTTGCCAGAGCTTTTCTTTTTCGTCGAGCGAGAGATCGGGGAATTCTTCGAGCGATTTGCCGGACAGTTTGAGAACTTCGTTGAAGCGATCTTCGAAGCGGCGATTGGCGGTGCGCAGGCATTGTTCGGGCTCAAGCCCCAAATGCCTTGCCAGTTGGGCGACTGAAAAAAGAACATCGCCGATTTCGTGCTCAAGCTTTTGCGCGTCGGGTTTTGGCGCATTCATTTCTTCCTTGAGTTCGCCCACTTCCTCATGCACTTTTTCGAGCACTTCGGAGGGTTTGTCCCAATCGAACTTGAGGCGCTTGGTTTTGCCGCCGATTTTTTGAGCTGCTTGCAAGGCTGGCATTTGACGGGGATAGCTGAAAACCGGCTTTGGTTTTTCTTTTTGCTCTTTGGCTTTGAGCTTTTCCCAGTTCTTCCACACTTCGGTGGTGGTTTTAGCGCCATCGTCACCAAAAACGTGCGGGTGGCGACGGATCATTTTCTCGTTCAGGTTTTTGATGACATCCAACAGAGAAAAATGGTGGTCGTCGGATGCGACTTGCGCTTGCAGGATGACTTGGAATAAAAAATCACCAAGCTCATCTTTGATTTCATGCTGATTCTGGCTTTCGATGGCTTCGACGAGTTCGAAGGCCTCTTCGATCGCGTATTGGGTCAGGGTCCGTTGCGTCTGTTCCTTGTCCCAGGGGCAGCCATTGGGCCCGCGCAACTGCTGGACGATCTCGACCAGAGTCTGAAATTCTTGAAGAAGTGGGTTGGAACTCGTACCTTTGTCCATAGTGCTCATTTGAATAAGGTGATATTTCAATCGGATTTTCTCTAAAAAGCCAGAGAAATTCCGATAAGTTGATAAGTTGTCGAAGGGCTAAGGGGCTAAGTAGAAGCAGCATGATGTCACGCAAGAACCCGCATAACAAAGACGTCACTCATAAACGGGTGAACTATGAGGATCACAGCCTCAAGTTCCTGGATTGGGTGGACCGTTTGGGTCTGGAACGAACGTTCTTGGGCCGACTTGCGGGACGCATCGAAGACAAGCTGCAAACCCGCCGATTCGCCTTCATTTTTATTTTCTCTCTGCTTTTGGCCTATGCCATCACTTTCGAAATTCGCACCCAGATGGATTTTCAAATCGGCGAGGTCGTGAAATACGACGTGGTCTCGCCGGTGAGCTTCGAGATGGTCGACGAGGTCACCACCGAAGAAAAACGCGTGCGCGCCGAAATGGCCGTGCCGCTGATCATGGATTTTGATCCGGCCGTGTACGAGCGGGTCTCGAGCAGCGTTTACCGGGCATTTCGTTTGATGCGCTTTGAATTGAAGCGTGTCGTTTGGCCCCGATCCGCAGCGGCGCGAGAAGAGAAGATCAAAGATTTCATCATCCACAAGGGCGAGTTCGAGAAAGCCTTGGGCGCCAATGTTCCGGATTATATTTTCGAATGGTTGGTTCGCGAAAACTTTAGTGCGCGGTTGGAAAACGTGGTCATCCGCAATCTCGAGGCCTGGTACCAAACGCAGATTGCCGAGAATCTGGACCGCATGGTACCTGCCAACCAAAGCGTTGTGCTGGCGCGAACCGTGAACAAGAACAATCGCGGCCGCGAATTCAATGTCCGTCGCAGTGATATCGTCGATGCGGCCAACACCGAATTTTTTGTCACTAAAAATTTAAAAGGTTTTGAAAAAGCCAGCGAAAAAGACGTGGGCTACCTGCAGGAATTCAGTCGCAAACTGATCTATCCGAATCTCACCATGAATAAGCAAGAGGTCGCTTCTCGCCGGCAAACGGCGCGGGATTCGGTTTTGCCGATCACGATTTCGGTGAAGAAGAATCAGACTTTGCTACCGGAAGGAACGGTCATTCAGCCTTTTCATATGGCGATGGTGAAGGAGATCCAGACATTGCGGTCGGATCGACGTCACGACATCTTGGCGGTGGCGATCGCGTTTATTTTCCTGGCGATCATCGTCGTGTTCTTTCAGTACCTGCGACGTTTTTCATTGAATCGCATCAAGGTTGACAACAAAGATATCTTTGTCATGGGAAGCGTCACCTTGATCACGGTGATCTTCGCGAAGCTCTTCTTTTTCGTGATCGAAACGGCCTTTATCACCAAGTTTGGCTCGGGTCTTTCGCATGACATGTTCCTTTACCTGATGCCGGTGGCGGCGGCGCCGATGTTGGTTGGTTTGCTGATCCAGTCGGGCGAGGTTGTTTGGCTCTTCACCGCGTTCTTGTCGGTGGCGATGGGTTTGATGACCGAAATGAATTTTGCGTTCATGGTGGTCACCTTTGCCGGCGGCATTGCGGCCGCGCGGGGCGTGTACAACTGTAAAAAACGAAACGACATCTACTGGGCAGGCGTGCGCACGGGCGTGGTCAATGCCTTGATGATCGTCCTCATGTTGATCGTGACCAAGATGGATCAGGCGAACTTCTTAAAAGATCTTGCGGGCTCGGTGCCGGCCGGATTTTTATCCGGAATTTTTTCAGCAATGGGCGCGATGATCCTGGTTCCGTTTTTGGAAACCGTTTTCAGTTACACGACAGACGTGAAGCTTTTGGAACTTTCAAACCTGAATCATCCTTTGCTGAAAGACATGATCGTCAAAGCACCGGGTACTTATCATCATTCGATGTTGGTTGGCAGCATGGTCGAAGCCGCAGCGGAAGAAATCGGTGCCAATCCCTTGTTGGCCAAGGTCATGAGCTATTATCACGATATCGGAAAGATGGAGCACGCCAATTATTTTATCGAGAATCAAAAGCCAGGCCAGAATCCGCATGATCAGATTTCGCCCTACATGAGCAAAACCTTGCTGGTGGCGCACGTGAAGGACGGAGTCGAGATGGGGGTCGCCCACAAGCTCGGTAAGCCCATCATTGATGGGATCATTCAGCATCACGGAACGACGTTGATTTCTTATTTCTACAACAAAGCGATGGATCTCAAAACCGAGGGCGAGTGCGAAGTTTCGGAAGAAGAGTTCCGCTATCCGGGGCCGAAGCCGCAATTTCGCGAGGCCGCTTTGTGCATGCTGGCCGACAGCATCGAGGCCGCCAGCCGATCTTTGGACGAGCCGACTCCGGTGCGCTTGCAGAATATCGTGCGCAATATCGTGCAACGAAAATTCATGGAAGGTCAGCTCGACGAGTGCAGTCTGACGCTGAAAGATCTCTCGAAGGTGGAGCAGGCATTTACGCGCATCTTGCTGGGGATCTA
Source organism: uncultured Bdellovibrio sp. (assembly GCA_966211795.1). GTDB lineage: Bacteria > Bdellovibrionota > Bdellovibrionia > Bdellovibrionales > Bdellovibrionaceae > 21-14-0-10-47-8. The sequence continues at coordinate 130,578 of CBIHNW010000015.1, forward strand.
CCACCAGCGCATCGATTACCCGAAGGCCGCCGGTGGTGGCGCTTCCGAGGCGCCATCGCCATTCTTTAATTTTCAACCGAAATAAGGGCGGCCTCAGGCACTTTGGGTGCGCGGGGCTACGGGCTTTGGGGCGGATGTGCCCTGCGGAGCCGTGGTGCGCGCGGGCCGGTGGCGATGCGCGGAGCTGGATTGCGTGCGGGTGTGCGCTGCGGAGCTGGGGTGCGTGCGGGAACTTGGGTTCTGGAGTGGGCAACTGGATGTTTGGGAAGTGCGGACTGCTTCTAGTTCCACGTGGTAGTGGCTGGATGGACCTCTGTTTCGACCGCGGTGTACAGGTTTCGAATGCACCTCATTTGAAGACGGGACTGGTTTCGATGGCGCAATCCAAATTTTTGGGCCCAGCTGGGAGAATTGACGTCTTCGAAACTTAGTTGCGCTATGAAAAGTGGGAAATGAGAAAATATTTATTTAATTCCACTTGACTAGGTTTTAGCCTCTTTAATCCGTCGTTTCGGCTGCGAATTTTCTTTCTGCGAGGCCGGTCTTGTTTTGAATCTTTCCGTCTTGTGGTGAGCCTGTCTGCGGGCCTGGCTTGGCGTTTGAGAGTGGTCCGCTGGATTGTAGTTGCATTTCAAAATCATCGAAATTCTTGATTTAAAAAGCCGTGATATATCGATCTTACTTTCTTTCAAGAAGAGGTGTGAGATGCGAAATCATTTTGAAAATAGTCGATCGGTCAGGAATTTAAAATTTTTGTCGGATCAAGACCTAGATCAAAGCTTAAAATCCTTGGTGAAAAATGAGAATGAAGTCTTGGCCGAGATTCTTTTGCATATCAAAGAAGTGGCTTCAAGAAGGCTTTACCTCAAAATGAACTGTGCGAGCTTATTCGATTATCTCACGAAAAACATGGGTTACGGCAACGGCCCGGCTCAAAGAAGGATTGATGCGGCAAGATTGTCAAAAGAAGTGCCAACTCTGATTGAAGATCTTAAAAATGGGAAGCTCAATTTAAGTCAGGTCTCTCTTTTTCAACAAGGAGTGCGCAAAAGAAGAAAAGAGCAGCAAAAGCTCGAGAAAGCAGGTCTGCAAGCAGAGGCCAAAGCAAAAGCTGAGCTTTCGGCTAAGATGAAAATGACTTTGCTCGAAAAGCTTAAACAAAAATCAATCTCAGAATCCCAAGTTTTAGTATCGAAAGCTTTCGAAGTTGAGGTGCAGTTAAGCCCCAAGGTCACTCACCAAGCAGATGAATCCGTAAGGCTCGAGGTGACTCTCACCAAAGAGCAGTGGGAAAAGCTAGAACGAATGCGATCTCTTATCTCGCATGTAGTACCAGATGGTAGTTGGGATCAAGTTTTGGAATATGTGGCAGGCCGGGTGATTGCGAGCAAAACGAAGGTGCGTGTGAAAAGTGATGCTTCTCAAGCAAGCAAAGATCTGAAACCGACAGAGAAAGCAAAATCGAAAGCAAGCTCGCAATCGAAATTACAATCGGAATCGAAACCAACCACGACAAGATCGGCATCATCAGAGGAAGATCCAAACTCACCGTCGTCTTTTGCTGAAAGCCAAGATCTCAGTCGGGACCG
>CBIHNW010000016.1:0-130492 GCA_966211795.1 uncultured Bdellovibrio sp.
GAATGATTGCTGCTTTGATTTGGACATGTGACCGATACCCCCGAAAGGGGCCACGGGAGAGCACAAAGCAGGCAAATCAGAAAAGAAAAAGAAGCGGAGCCCGTGTCCGAAATGCGATTAGATGGAGAAGAAATCCGGGAGACGGAAACGACAAGCTCAATACGATCCGACAAATCATCTTGCCCACCACACTCCGCCTCAAACACTACACTCCTCCTCAGCGCCACGGTCCGCCGCAAGTCTGCACGGGTCCCTGTCCAAACCATTGACAAGTGGAAAAAAATTTTAGGCTCAGTGCTAAGATCACGCTGAATACCGGCATCTTCTTCGCCATCTCGAAGTGGATTCTGTATGATGGCCGGCACTTGGAACTTGCGACTTGAACAAGAGATCCTGAATGAAATCAATTTTAGAATTGTTGAATATGATTCTGCTGGGTGGTCTGGCGGCCCGACTGAAGACGGATTCAAGACCTGATGACGGATCCTGCCTTCCGATTTCAGATAGCGATAACAATTCTTCGCCTTCGGATTCTACCAACCAATGAAGAAGACTTTTGCCTGTGCGCTTCTCCTTTATACGCAACTGTTGCATGCCATCGTGGGCGGCTTTGGAACCCAATCGCCGCAAATGAATGACGAGTTTCAAAAGATGGCTTCGCACACCGTCGCCGTTCTGAACACGCAGAATCCGAATTCTCATTCGCGCTGTACGGGAACACTGATCGCCCACAATGTGGTTCTGACGGCGGCTCATTGCGTTCCGAAAAATCTAAACAATTTGTGGATCGTGACCTCACCATTCGAATTTGCAGTCGTCGAACAAAAAGCCGTGGTTCAGACCGTGACGGAACGGCCCGCCACATTGCCTGCGAATGAAGAATTTGATTTGGCGCTGGTGCGCTTTTCCGGCACCTTACCAAAAACCTACACGCCCACCAGTTTTGTGACTGCCTTCTCGGCACCGAGCGCTCGCTTCTATCTTTCTGTTGCGGGTTATGGGGAAAGTCTCAGTCATGCCGACGATGCGGGCGAACTGCGATTCGGCCTGGCGCTGATTTACGATTGGAATCCAAATCTGTCTCAGTTTCATGCGGATCAAACAAATGGATTGGGCGTCTGTCACGGCGATTCGGGTGGTCCCGCCTACGTCAAAATCAAAGATGATTACTTTGTCTTAGGCGTGGTCAGTGCCGTTGCCGGTCTGACTCCTGCCGGAGCCAGTGTCGCTGACGAGTGCAAGGGAAAATCTTTTTTCAGCTCGACGATCTATTTTCAAAAATGGATCGCCGACGGACTGAAGAAGCTTCACGCGAATTAAGAGCGTTGCACCTGCAAGCTCTTTTCAAAATAAGGATGATCTTCAAGACCCAAGCATTGCACGTCGATTTGCAAGGCACTATTGACGTTTTGCGATCGGATCATCATGAAATTAAATTCCGGCGTGAAAGCATCCGGCAAACGCATGGGATTATCCCAACCCTCGCCCGCGTAAGAGTGCATCGAGCTCGAGGTCAGCTCGTAAGTTTCGTAACCGATGCGCTCTTTCGGGATGCGCATGATTTCTGAAATGTGCACGTCACCAGTTCCGAACACGACGGGAACCGGCACCTGCTTGAGCTGCTCGATAAAGTTGACGAATTCTTTCGGATGATTTCCTTCGAAGCATTCTTTGTACGATAGATCTTTGCCGTCAAAACATTGATTGCCGTTGATCACCCAGGCCGGCATCGCCTGCGTCGTCAACTGGCCCAGCAACCATTCATGTTGTCCTTGTCCCCAATGCCCGAAGGGCTCTTGCGTCGTTTGATTTTTATTGGGCTGACGGAACGTTCGATCATCCATGAAATAAAAACTTTGGCCAAAGGCATGCAAAGCGCTGGAGACACCATTCGGTCCTTGCACCCACACGCCCGGCAGTTCAGATCCGCCGAAGATCGCGTGAAAGAGCTTCAGGGCTGCATCTTTCGAGACGAAAGTTTCATCACTGTCGTTCGTTCCGAAATCGTGATCGTCCCACGTCGCGAACACCGGCACCAATTCGGGCCAATGATACAATGGAATTCGGCGGAAAGTGTCCACGTAACGCTGCCACAGATCCGTCTCGGTGGCTTTGTTTCTTTCAACGAACTCGAAAGAATCAACGTAAACCGTATCACCATTCAAAATCAGAAAATCAGGATTGGCATCTTGCAGGCGATTCCACATCGGATCGATCACTTCGTTGAAGCGATAGTCATCAGCCATACAAGACAGCAGCGCAAAATGAGGAGCGGCGTTGTGAACATCCAGGGCCGAAAAGATCCGCTCGTCGACTTTGGTTTTTCCATCGAACACGCGGAAGAAATATTTCTGACCCAAAGTCAGTCCCGACACTTTGACCTTGTCGACATTGTGAAAGCCGGGTCCGGCGACCGTTTCGTATTTGACGGTCGCAAGTTTAGTTTCATTCGTATCGGCCACTTCGTAGGTGTATTTTTTCAAGCGTGGCGAAAAAAGATTAAAGAGCGCTTCCGTGTCCGAGGTCGGCCCCTGCACGATCGACAGGTAACCGGGTTTGAACTGACTGGGAGATGAAATATCGGAAGCTTTTCGCAGAGGAGGCTTGACGGGCTTTTCGACAGGTTTTGACTCGGCGTCGGAATTATTCTTTTTTGCGCAACCAAGCGCCAGCAACAACGGCACCGTTCCCATGGTTTTCAAAACCGAACGGCGTGAAAAGTCATTCATGGTTCCCCTCCTCGAATGAAATATCCTGAAACGCTAATCGGGCGACTGACAAAAGACAAGTCAGGAAAGGATTTGCGGATTTGGCGCAAGAAATCTTAAGGACCGCGTTAAGCCAAAGAATCCACAAAACTATCCACAAACAAAGTTGCAGATTTGATTTTTCTCCCCAATCGCCATAGGTTTTCCAAATGGAATTTGGGAAGTTAGAACAGCTGCATGACGTGAATTGGGACTTGCCCCCGGATGATCCCCTCAGCCTGTCCTTCCTGCAAAGCCTGCCGCAAACCCAGCAAATTCAAATTCATTTGGGCGCGCCAGCTTGGGGCCACAAAGAGTGGGTCGGTCGCATCTACCCGGCGAAAACGAAATCGACAGATTTTCTTTTTCATTACTCAAGAAAATTCAGCTGCATCGAGCTCAACACCACTCATTACCAAATTCCCGCGCCCGATAAGACGGAAAAGTGGCTCTCCCAGGTGCCCGAGGATTTTCTTTTTTGTCCCAAGCTTTATCAGGGCATCTCGCATTCGCCGAATGGCCTGTTGGATTTAGATTTACTGAAAAGATGGTACTCTTTTTTAAAACGACTGGGTTCGCATCGCGGCCCTTGCTTTATACAATTATCACCGCACTTTGATTATTCTTTCAAAGCGCTGCTTTTTCAGTTTTTGCGGCAATGGCCCTCGGAATTTGAATTGTGTCTTGAGCTTCGTCATCCCTCGTGGTTTCAGGACGGAAAAGTTCTGCCGGCGCTGACCCAGTACCTGCAAACACGCAAGATGGGCTTGGTCATCACCGATGTGGCCGGTCGCCGGGATGTTCTGCACACTTCGATCAGCGCCGAATTCTTGATCCTGCGCTTTATCGGCAATGATCTGGACGCCAGTGATTTTGACCGCGCCAAAACATGGAGCGAACGCTTCGCCCAGTGGAAGGATCAGGGCCTTAAAAAGATTTTTTTGATTGTTCATGAGCCCAGCGATTTGCACGTTCCGGAAATGGCGCAATTCTTCGTGCAACAGTTGAATGAGAAAATGAAATTGAATCTTCAATTTGATCTCTTACCGGACGAAGACTCGCAAATCTCTTTGCTGTCCGAGAACTCTGCGATACATTGACATTCAAATCCCGAGAAGCGATCAGATGCCGGCGTTCCACAAGAAATGCTCTGGCCCTCTGAGCTTGCTTCTTAAAAATCGGAGTCTCAAATGGAATTGAAGTCCCTGGATTTTTACTGTGAACGAACCGGCCCCGAGTTTTGGTCCGAGCCCTGGAATGCGTGGTCGAATCTGAGCTTTATTCTTGCCGGCCTTTGGGCTTTGTGGGCATGGACGCAGATTCGAAAACAGGATCCCGCCCGTGTTCGACGCCGCCCTTTGATCTTGGGTGGGCTGTTGGTTCTGGTGGGGATCGGAAGTTTTATGTTCCACACTTACGCCAACAATCTCACCTACATCGGTGATTTGGCGCCGATCTTTATTTTCACCAGCGTTTATCTTTATCATACGGCCCGACGCTTTCTGTCTCACTCGGCAATGACATCAAGTCTGCTTTTGTTTGGCTGCATTGCCGCTATGCTGGTCATGGAGCTGAAAGTTCCAAAAACAATTCTCAATGGTAGCACCCTGTATCTTCCACCGCTGATCTTGATGTTTTATTTTGCCGTGGCAATGCGAAAGCTGGCGCAAAAGAATTGGTCTCGCACCTATCTGATCGCATCTTTTATTTTTCTTGTGAGCTTGGTTTTCCGCACGCTCGATCCTTCGGTCTGCGAAAGTTTTCCGCTTGGCACCCATTTTCTTTGGCACACGCTCAACGGAGTGTTCTTGGGCCTTTTGCTATCGGTCGCGATTGGTTTTGATCGAGCCAACCCACAGAGTTAGCGCCCGTCTTCATTTCAATTTCATCCCGGTCGCCGCAGTGGCTTGCGCGACCAGCGCTTGGGTGTTCCAAATGTTTGGAACAGTTTGATCCAATCACCCTGACATCATTTCGATTCTTGTTTTATAAGTTTCTGAAGGACGAGGTTTTGATTCTCAAGACCTCACAACCATAAGGAGCTTTTATGAAAACCATCGCTTTATCGATTCTTTCCGTTCTGGCCCTGTCGGCGAAAGCAGCCCCCGTTGCTCAAGTCGGTCAACCCGATTACGCCGGAAACGGTTGCCCCGCTGCCAGCGCTCAGTTTTCGATCAGTCCGGACGGACAAAACTATATCTTACGGCCGTCGCAATTGGTGGCGCACACGGGAACAGACAACGGCAAGCGCATCGATCGCAGGACCTGCATGCTGGTGATTCCGGTGAAAGTCGCGGCCGGCTACTCGGTCGGATTGGTTTCACGCATTTCCGGTTTTGTTGCGGCCGATCGGCAAAGCAAAGTTCAAATTGATCAAGAGCTCTTCTTCGCCGGCAGCACGGGAACGAAGCTTTCAAACCCTTATACGAACACGAACCAGAACATCATGCTGTACTCGTCATCGTCGCCGGCGAAAATTTCTTGGTCCGCTTGTGGAGCCAGCGCCAATGCCCGTTTGAATTTGGCGATCTTGGCCCAGGGTTCGTCTTCCACTGCAGCGCTCGAAGACATTCGTTTTCGTCTCGTGATCCGCAAGTGTCAGTAGTCTGGTGTCAGTTTGGAACAAACTGTTCCAATTCAGCGTGGAATGACTTGTGCTTTACCTAAGGAGGGAACATGAAAGTGGAGCAAAAGGAACCCATGACGGACCAGATTGCACTGCAAACCAAATTGAGATCGCACTTTCTGTCATTGCAACAGAAGAATCCTTCCTTCTCTCTGCGTGCGTTCGCTCAGAAATTGAAACTGAGTCCCAGCGCGCTGAGCGAAATCTTGAACGGCAAAAGGAAGGTTTCTCGGCAATTGGCCGAAAAAATTCTGTCGCAGATGGGAACAGATCCCGGTGAGCAATCCAAGATCCTCAGCCTGTTCCAAAAAACTTCGCGTCCGGAATTTCAAGATGAAGCAGAGGGACGCAAGTACCTGGAACTGAAATCAGATCAGTTTCAACTGATCAGCAAGTGGCATCATTTCGCCATCTTGTCTTTGGTGGAAACCAATGGCTTTCAGGCCAATGCTTTGTGGATTGCCAAACGCCTGGGGATCAAACTTCTTGAGGCCGAACAAGCTTTGGAAAGATTGGAACGCATGGGTTTTATTCAGTGGAGCCGTGGGCAAAAGAAGATCAAGCTTTTGCACGCACAACTGAACACGACGAACGAAGTTGCCGATCCCGCCATTCGCCAGTCGCATTTCGAAGATCTGCACCTGTCGACGCGCGCTTTGGAACAAGTCGACATCAAGGATCGGGATTTTTCTTCGCTGACGATCGCGATTGATAAATCCAAATTGCCAGAGGCCAAGAAAATGATTCGCGAATTTCAAGATCGTCTCAGCGCTTTTTTGGAAACCGGAACTCAGGACGAGGTCTACAAACTGAATTTTCATGTCTTGCCATTGACCCGGGAGGTTGTATGAAGAAGGTTCTTTTGATGACGCTATTATCCCTGTCGCTTTCGGCGCAGGCCCACCGGGTCGGCAATGGCGGCGACCACATCCGCGCCAGCTTTATTCAAGTGGGCCAGGCCGTGATTGATTTCTTGCAAACCACTCAGCAAGGCGCGGACTTGGTGAAAAATGCGAAGCTGAATGTGCATGATCTGGAAGCCACGCTGGACATCGAACAGATCCAAGTGGCGGATGGAACTTTGCGCGATAACTCGGGATCGATCGTTGATGCGATCGGCGAGCCGCACTCGATTCAATTGCAAAAAGAAGCTTGGTTTGATCACTTTGAAAAAAATCATGACGTTTTTTACCTCGTGTTTCACGAGATGTTGCGATCGGCATCGGTGAATGACGACAATTATCGGATTTCGTCCGCGCTCAATCCCTTTCCGGTGTCTCTGCGCTTTCCGACCAAAGTGGTTCCACTGCTACCTTTGATCAAAGAAGATCTGCTGACACCGATCTTTGATTTGCAGAAAGTCGCGGTGAATGGCAGCGGCTGCTCGCAGAATGCAGTCGGCACGCGCGCAGAATTCAATGAAGAGACCAATATTTTGCAAATCGAAACACGCAATTTCATAAACGAACTGTCGACCGCAAAAAAATTGGATCGCAAGCAATGTGGACTCGCGATTCCCGTCACCCTGCCGGCGAAAAAACAGTTGGTGATTTCGCAAATCGACTTGCGTGGCAAAGTGGACCTGAAGGCGAAAAGCCAAACCCAAATCTCTTTCGAAGCTTTCTTAGCGGGCGCTTCGAATACTCAGAAAACTCGCACCATCAAGGCCATGCAAAATCTGAATGGTCGCATCTTGGTCCGTCGCACCGAGGTTTTGAAATCAGCTTGCGGAGGCAGCGACATCATTCGCCTGAACACCAGCCTTCTCACCAATACCAACGGTGCCGGGCTTGAAAGCGCACAGATTGATGAAACCGCTTTGTACCTGACTTTGCAGGACTGTAATTAGAAGCGGAAGGCTCGTTAAAAACTTAGACAGTCCTGAAAATATTCAGCAAGTGCGAGCAAAGAATCAGGGGCCGAGCAAAATCCGCATGAGTTCAGGCCCTGGTTTCTGTTATAAAGCCTCCATCTTGATGGGGTTTTCAAATGAAAACATTGATCGTATCTGCTATGGCACTTTTGATTTCGGCGTCTGCTGCTGCGGCAGAACAATGCCAACAAGAAGAAGCTCAGTTTCGTGGGACCGTTACCGATGTTCAAGAATCTGGTACAGATGCCTGCACCTACAGAATTGATTATTCAGATCTTATCTCTTCCGCAGCCTGTCCGATGAATGAAGAGCACGCATGGCTGTCTCGATTGGTTTCTTCTCCTTGCACGGTCAAAGAAGACGACGACATTTCTGGTTATCTGATTTTCAAAGATGGCATCCTGGTTATCGAAGGCCGACACTAACGGATAACTCGGCATCACTTTCGCCGCCATTGCGGCCGTGGGTGCGGGTTCCCGGCGAAATGGCATTCGACAAATTCTGATGATTTCAGAAGCGCGATCTTTCTTGGTCATGATTAAATCATGACATATGCAAAATTTAAAAATTCGTTTCGTTTGTGCCATCGTCGGTTCATTGGTTCTGGCTGTGGCTGTGGCTTGCACAGGATCTGGTTCTGGCTCCTCTGCATCCACCGAAGCCAAACTTTCTGAGACCTATTCTTATGGCCATCAAGCTCTGCCCGGGTCGCTTCCTGCTTTGTCGGCCACTTATCAGCCCGCTCATTTGGATGCAAAAACAATTCAGCTCGCGGGTGAGACTTACGCACCCATGGATTTTACGAGTGAGTCTCTGGGTCTGAACTTGGACGTTTCTCTTCAGCAGGCGACCGGAACCGCGATCGTGCAATTTGAAATGACGAGCTCGGCGCGACCCTATTTTCAATTGTCTCCCGCCATCAGTTCAATCACCTTGGATGGCGTGGCGGTCTCGACCACCACGATCCATGATCCGGATGGGGCGGCCGAGACCTACATTGCACTCAATTCGGTGGTTTCGCCTGGCTCTCACCAAATGGAAATCGCTTACAATTTGAATGCTGGAACTTTCAGCTTTGCGGATGGCGGGGCCGCGATTCTGACAAACATGACCGATCTTCCCGACGCTCGATATTTTGAAACCTGGGCGCCGAGCAGTTTCGAAGACGATGCCTTTGCGCTGACCGTATCACTGGACGTTCAGAACTCGACCTCGGCGCATTTGCTCTTCACCAATGGACGCGTCACCCATCAAGATGGGTCCTATCATTGGAGCATTCAGTTTCCGGACTATTTCACGACGTCTTCTTTTTACTTTCACCTGACAAACAAAGTTTTGCAGACCGCCCAGATTTCGGTGGCGGGAATGGAAAAAACAATTCCCGTTACTCTTTACAGTTCAAACGCCGCCTTGATCGAGCAAGCGAAAAATCTTTTGCCCGGATGGTTTCAAGAATACGAGCGAGACTTTGGCCCTTACCCGCACGAAAGTTTCACGGCCTACCTGCAAGCCAGCGGTGGCGGCATGGAATATTCTGGCGCTACCATTTCCAGCATCGGTGCTTTGGACCATGAGCTGTTCCATTCTTGGTTCGCACGAGGCGTGATGCCGGCCGAAGGACGTGCCGGATGGATCGATGAAGCGTTGGCCTCGTGGCGTGATTATGATTACTTTCAAGCGCCTTCACTGCTCTCGCGCACACCGACTTATCTAGCCAATGCCTCTGCATTTGAAAAATCCACGCCGGACAATTGCTATCGGGACGGCCGTCAGCTGATTGCCGAACTGGACCGCGTCTTTGCCTCTTTTGGAGGAATGAAACCCCTGATGAAAGAATTCTTCGCGCGCTACAAACATCAAGTCGTCACCACCGAAGAGTTCTGGAATTTCCTGGCGACAAAAACCGGGATCAACGTTGACGCGTATTTTCTGAGATACGCCTGGGGCCAAGCCGCTAGTGACTCATCCCAAGCGCAAGGCACCTCGGTGATCTTTCCGGATGGCGCCGAGAATTCCAAGCATCCATCGCCGCTGACTGAAGCCGAGGTCGAGAAATTGCGATAGTCGCGAAGACGGAACCTCGAACGAGACCCTGCTCATCCACGATCTTGACCATCGGGACGGAGCGTTTTCTTGATTTCAAGATAACATGCTATACCAACGGCAAAGATCGTGGACGAAGGCCCCTCGATCTGAACTGCATCTTGGAATTTGATCCTGGCCGCTGTTCATGCGGTCACAAAATTTGCGCCTGAATTTCCCCAAAAGAAATGACATTTGCTTATTAAGCAATTGCGGAGAAAAAAATCTCGATAAATTCCTGAAATGTGCGGTCCGAAACTTGAGTCACTTCCCCATGGTAGTGACCCAAACGAGGCCCCGCCTCCGAGATTATTCGACGGTGACGGACTTGGCGAGATTGCGGGGCTGGTCGACATCGTAGCCCATGCTGCTGGCCAGATGGAAGGCCATCAGTTGCAGTGGCACCACGGCCAAGATGGGATTCGTCGTCCAGTGCGCTTTCGGGATGGACAGGTAGCGCTCCGAAATTTTTTGCAAGCGCTCGTTATCGCCGCTGCCGATCGAAATGATCTTTCCACCGCGGGCTTTCGCCTCTTCGAGATTGCTCACGGTTTTCTCAAACAGCTCATCGGATGGCACGACCATCACCACGGCCATTTTTTCATCGATCAAAGCCAGGGGCCCATGCTTCATCTCGCCGGCGGCGTAACCTTCGGCGTGCAGGTAAGCGAGCTCTTTCAGTTTCAAAGCTCCTTCCATGGCGATCGGGTAATTCACACCGCGACCCATGTACAAAAAGCCTTTGAATTCTTTCTGCAGGCTGGTCGAGGCTTCGGCAAAATATTTATCGTGCGCCAGAACGACTTCCATTTGCGAGGGAAGCTTCATCAAGGCTTCGACGTGCTCGCGCTCTTTGGCTTCCGCCAAGGTGCCACGCACGCGACCCATCGACAACGCTAAGAGATTGAACAAGGTCAAAGTGCTGACGAAAGCTTTGGTGCTGGCCACGCCGATTTCCGGACCGGAATTCATGTACAGGTGCCCGTTCGCTTCGCGATCGATGGTTGAATTTTTCACGTTGCAAATGGACAGCGTCTGGCAGCCCTTCTCTTTCGCCAAGCGGATGGCCGCCAAGGTGTCGGCGGTCTCACCACTTTGGGAAACCGTGATCACCAAGGTGTGCTTGCGAAGCACGGGATTGCGGTAGCGGAATTCGCTGGCAATTTCGACTTCGACCGGGATCTGAGCGATGCTTTCAATCAGGTACTTGCCCACTTGGCCCGCGTAATAGCTGGTGCCGCAGGCAATGATGGCGACCTGTTGGACTTCGCGAAAAATCTCCGCCGTCTTTTGCCAATCGCTGGCCGTGTCCACTTTTTCCAATTCGTGGGGCGCGTGTCCACCGAAACCCAAGTTGTGCAATTGAACTGAAAAGGAATTCGCTTTCAAGTGCGGCGCCATGGCTGAAGCCACGGCCTGCGGCTGCTCGTAAATTTCTTTGAGCATAAAGTGTGAGTAGCCTTTTTTCTCGACCTGATCGGCATTCCAATTCAGTTCGACAATTTTCTTTTGCAGCTTCTGTCCATCATTCGAGAAAACCTGAACGTCGCCGCCTTTGACGAGAGCGATTTCACGGTCATCGAGGTAGATGTATTTCTTCGTGTGTTGCAAAGCCGCCTGCACATCACTGACGACGAAAATCTGCTTGTCACCGATGCCGACCACCAAAGGCGGACCATCTTTGAACGCCACCAATTCGTCGGGCTGCTGATCCCAGATCACCAAGATCGAAAAAGCACCGCGCAGTTTCTTTAAAACCACCTGCACGGATTTAAAAAGATCTTTCTGTTTTTCCACTTCTTCCGCGATCAGGTGCGCCACCAATTCGGAATCGGTGTCCGAAGTGATCTGCGCCCCGCGCTTCAAAAGCTCTTCGCGAATTTCCAGGTAATTTTCGATAATGCCGTTGTGAACCAGACTGATGCCCTTGACCTGATGGGGATGGGCGTTTTTTTCCGAAGGCACGCCGTGGGTCGCCCATCGGGTGTGACCGATTCCCAGGTGACCGTTGAATTGCTCGTCCTGCAGCTTCATTTCGAGATTGCGCAATTTGCCCTGAGCGCGCACGCGTTTGAAATGTCCGTCATGCAAGATGGAAACACCGGCGCTGTCGTAGCCACGGTATTCCAGTTTTTTCAAACCATTGATGATCACGTCTTTTGGATTTTGGGGACCCAGGTAACCGACGATTCCGCACATAATTAAGCCTCTGCTTCTTCCGTGTCTTTCGACTGCACATAGTTTTCTTTGGTGAACTGCTTGCCCCGGGCGACCGCCAAAGCGCGGGCCGGAACGTCCTTGGTGATGGTCGAACCCGATCCAATCACCGCGTCGTCACCGATCGTGATCGGCGCGACGAATTGGGTGTCGCTGCCGACGAAAACATTATTGCCAATTTTAGTTTTGTATTTGCTGCGATCGACGGCGTAATTGCACGTGATCGTGCCGCAACCGATGTTCACATTCTCGCCGATCTCGGCATCGCCGAGATAAGTGAGGTGTCCGGCCTTTGATTTTTTACCGAACTTGGTTTTTTTCATTTCCACGAAATTTCCGACGTGCGCCTCTTCACCGATTTCCGTTCCCGGACGCAAGCGCGCGAAAGGACCTGCCGACGAGCGGTTGTCCAATTTCGTGTTTTCGATGTACGAGTACGCCTTGATCTGCACGCTGTCGCCGACCACGGAATCCACGATGTGGCATCCAGTCTCGATCGCCGTGAAGGCGCCGATCTTGGTGTTGCCACGCAGGTAGACGTTCGGGTACAGCACGGTGCCCGCCGCAATTTCCACACTCTCTTCCACATAGGTCGAAAGCGGATCGATCATCAACACGCCGGCTTCCAAAAGCTTTTTGGCCTTACGACGAAACACCATGCGGGTCGCGCGCGCCAGCTCGAGCTGATTGTTGACGCCAACGGCGACTTTTTTATTTCCCTGAATCGCATTCACCTTCAGCTGATCTTCCAACGCAATGGAAATGAGATCCGTCAGGTAAAACTCTTGCTTCGAATTTTGATTTTTAATTTTCGGCAGATATTCTGAAAGCACATCCGCGGTCACCAAATAAATTCCGGTGTTCACTTCGCGAATCTTCAATGTCTCAGCGGACGCATCTTTGGCTTCGACGATGGCGGCCAGGCTGCCTTTGTGACGAACGATGCGGCCGAATTCGCGTGCGTTTTTCAATTCAGCGGTGACGACCGCCAGATCCAATTTTGATTTTTCAAATTCTTCGATGAACAAACGGATGTCTTCGGCCTCGATCAAAGGATGATCACCGTTCAAGATGATCACGTTGCCTTCGATGCTGTCAGGCTGCGCTGATTTCACGGCATCGGCGGTTCCCAATTGCTGAGCTTGAACATGAATCTGCACGCCCCAGGGCTCAACGACGGATTTCACCAGATTCAATCCGTGTCCGACAACAATGCGAATGTCCTCGACCCCGGTTGCTCGACAACCTTCGACCACATTGGCCAACATGGGCTTTCCCGCCACCGGGTGCAAAACCTTCGGCAAGGGAGACATCATTCGGGTGCCTTTACCTGCAGCTAAAACGATCGCTGTCCAGGCCTGTTTTTTTCCTTTGTTTGTTTCACTTTTCATAGCGACAATTAAAACATGAGTTCCGCGATATTACATCAATCTTCTTGGGCACGATCCGCTCTCGGAAAAAGCATTGAGCTTTTTTCGTCACAGGTTGAAGCAGAGCGTCCGTTGCTTTTTATCGGCGGTGTTCATGGCGACGAGCCGGAAGGAGTGGAATTGGCAAATCAGTTTCTCTCTTGGTTGCAGAAAAACAACAAAGCCAATTTGCATTCTTGGATTCTGATTCCGTGCTTGAACGTCGATGGTTACTCGAAGCTCGAGCGCACCAACGGCAACGGAGTCGATCTCAACCGAAATTTTCCAAGCCGCGACTGGAGCCCGAAGATCAAAGCTCCTCGCTACAATCCAGGCCCCCACCCCACCAGCGAGCCCGAAGTCAAAGCCTTGTGCCAGCTGATTCAAGAGACTCGGCCGCAGGTCATTTTTCATTTTCATTCATGGGAGCCCTGTGTCGTCTACACGGGAAAGCCAGGACAGACGTGGGCGACGATGGTGGCGGGCGATTCCGGTTACGAAGTTCGTGAAGACATCGGCTACCCAACGCCCGGAAGCCTTGGACAGTACGGATGGTGGGACTGTCAAATTCCCGTGATCTGCATCGAGGAACAAGAAAGATCGGAACTCTCACATGTGTGGCCGCGATTTGCCGGCGGCCTGCAGAAAGTAGTGGCTAGAGCATGACTCTCAAGCTGATCGTTTTTGATTTGGATGACACACTTTTGGACACGACGAATCTGTTGATTCCCATCGCCCGCACGCCGGCTTTCGAAGAGCGCATCCGCCAGCCCCTACCGCTGATGCCGCAAGCTTTGGAAAATCTGAGATACCTGAAAGATCGCTACATCCTGACTTTGCTGACCCAGGGCCGGATCGATGCGCAAATGCAGAAAGTAAAATCTTTGGGTATCGGATCCTTTTTCAAAGAACAGTTTTTTGCCGATCCCACTCAGAACAAACCAAAGAGCATGTACTTTCGGCAGATCCTGGAAGATTTCGAAATTCATCCGGATCAGGCTCTCAGCATCGGCAATCGTCGTTCCACCGACATTCGTGAAGCGAAAAAAGTCGGCTACAAAACCTGTCTTTTCAAATATGGCGAGCACCAAAATGAAATCGTCGAAGTGCCGCAAGACACGCCGGACTTCGAAGTCGACTCGCACCAGGAATTAATCAAGACATGCCGTCTTTGAATTCCAGCGTTCTCATTCTGGGCCTGCCTTCGGTGCCTTCATTGTACGTTGGCGCCGATGTGGCCGTTCAGTGGAAGTCACAGAAAGAATCCCTGTCTCTCGGAATCTATGACGTCGTGTGTGCGCCACTGGAAGACATGCGCTCGGACGAGTTTGAATCCCTGGCCACCTCGCTGCTCAGTCGAAATCCGACGGTCCAAATGGTTTTGGTTTCCGATGAGCACAGCTCCGTTCAAGACCTGCAATACATCTTCGAAAAATATCCTGTCTTTCGCATCATTGATCGCCAGCACCTGTTCGATCTTGAAAAAGATCTGGTCTTCGGATTGGAAGAAGCGCAGATGGCGCAACAAGAGCAAGAGCTGGAAACCGTGGTGCGGGAACAGAACGAAAAACTGAAGCTGCTGTATCAGGATCTGGAAGATCGTGTTCGCAAGCGACAGAACTTTTTGCTCGAGACCCGGCGAAAAACCTACATCGCCAATGCCCGCTGGGAATCTTTGCGCGAAGCCATGATCGCCATTTACCAGTCTTCGTCGTTGGGCGAAATGGAAACAAATCTGCTGGCGGTGTTGCAGCCGACCTTGCAATTGGAAAGCATCCGGATTCTGTTAAAGCCGCAAGATCAATTCTTCACGCAGCAGCGTCGGGCGCAATCGAATTTTTCCATTTATCAGGCCGCCATCTTTCGCTCGCAGGATCCGATTGGTTCGGTGCTTTTCATCCGCAATGCGATCTTGCCTTTCCAGCGGGAAGAAGCGGATTTTCTGGTTCGGGTCAGCGAAGCCGTCTCGTTGGCGTTAGATCGTCAATCCAAGTTGGAAGAGTCCGAAACTTTGAAAGAGCAGTGGCAGGCCACCTTCAATGCGGTGTCGGACCCCGTAGCTTTGATCAATCAAAAGTACGAGCTGGTGCAGACCAACTCGGCCTTCTTGAAAAAAGCGGGACTGTCGACAGATCAAATCATGGGCCAGAAATGCCACCAGGTTTTATTTCAACGTGAAACCCCTTGCCTGAATTGCGAGCTCGGAAAAAACTTTCGTCTGGATGTCGCCAAATCCAAGATCAGCGACAAAGTTAGCTACGATGTTTACAGCCAACCCGTGCCTGTCGATCCGATGCAGACCACGGTCTACGTCAATCTCTATCATGACGTGACCGAGCAGATTCGCATGGAAAGAAAAATTCTGGAAAGCGCCCGGCTGGCCGAAATCGGAACCATCGGCAGCAGCATCGCGCACGAGCTCAACAATCCGCTGGGTGGAATTTTATCCTTCGTGCAATTGATCAAGATGGACTTGAAGCCCGGGGACGAGCTTTACGAAGATATCGAGTCCATGGAAGAGGGCGTGCGCCGCTGCAAGGACATCGTGCAAAATCTTTTGGGCTTCACCCGCAATCCCGAAGTCGACGAAGAAACCGATTTGGACTTACGCGAAGTTTTGCAAAGAGCGATCAAGATCGTCGAACTGCAAACCAAATCTCGCGGCATCGAAGTGAAAATAAATTTTCCGACAGAGTCCGTGGTCTTTCGCGGACATCTGAATCTTCTATCGCAGGCGGTGCGCAACCTTTTGCAGTCGTCGATTGATTCCCTGATTGAAAAAGCCCTGTCCCTGCGGGGATTTCAAGGAATGATCGAACTGCGGCTGGACGTGAAGGATTCGGAATACGTGGTCACCATCTTGGACAACGGTCTAGCCTCCGAATCCGCTCCCAGCCTCAGTTTGTCCGTGGCTGGGCAAATCATTCACGATTACGGCGGGCACCTGGAAATTTCTTCTCGTGCTCAACCATTTCGGTTGGCGAAATTCACCCTTCCGCGTCCAGTTTTTCAGGCCTGAAGCCGCGAATTGGCCCCGGAATTTTGACAGTCCCGTCAAGAATCCCCTAACCTGAATAGGAAGCTGTTTGTAGAAAGCAAAGCCCGGGCGTCGCGCTGGAAGTGCACATTCGGGAGACCGACGTCGCGCTTTCAACGCATCAACGAAGGAATGACTTCTCTCGATCAGCTTCTTTCAGCCAGCTACTTAGACCTACCATGGAAGGAAGGTTCATGCGCTCTCCAAGAGTTTTGATTGTGGATGATGAATCCAGTCTGCGAACGGCCCTGTTCCGAATACTCGATCGAAAAGGTCTCAGCGTGATCACCGCCAATCGCGGCGACGAAGCCAAACTGCTCTGCCAAGGTGATCAAACTTTGGATTTGGCGCTGGTGGATTTGAACCTTCCCGACGGCGATGGCATCGACTTGATGACTCACCTAAAGAACATCCATCCCGAGTGTCAGGTCATCATCCTGACCGGCCACGGAACGATTGAATCGGCCATCCGCGCGACGCAAAAAGGTGCATTCCACTTCATCACCAAGCCTTTCAATATGGAAGAGCTGACCAGCCTGGTGGACAAAGCCCTGGTCCATAAGAAACTGCAGCAGGAAAATCAGCAGCTGCGAACCGAACTGAACAAAAAATATCAATTCGAACAGATCATCGGTAAAAGCGAAGGCATCCAAAGCGTTCTGTCTTTGGTCGAGCGCGTGGCGGACTCGGACTCGACCGTCTTGGTCACCGGCGAAAGCGGCACCGGAAAAGAGCTGGTCGCGCGGGCCGTGCATTACAACTCGCCCCGAGCTGAGCAAGCCTTTGTCGCCATCAATTGCGGCGCCATCCCTGCGGAACTTTTGGAAAGTGAATTGTTCGGACACGTCAAAGGCGCTTTCACCGGCGCGGTTGCCAATCGCATCGGACGTTTTGAAATGGCGGACGGTGGAACCATCTTCTTAGACGAGATCGGTGACCTTGAGCCCTCTTTGCAAGTCAAGATTCTGCGAGCTTTGCAACAGCGAACCTTCGAGCCCGTGGGCAGCACCAAGACCGTTCAGGTCAACGTGCGCGTGATTGCGGCCACAAATAAAAATTTAGAAGAACAAGTCGAGCTCGGACGTTTTCGCGAAGATCTTTTTTACCGTTTGAACGTGATCCCCATCGTGATTCCGGCCTTGCGTGAAAGAAAGACCGACATCCCGCTTTTGTTCGCCCATTTTATGGAACAATTCAATCGCAACAAGGGTCGCAAACTGACCGGAATTTCGACCGACACCTTAGAGTGCCTGGTCAATTACGGATGGCCGGGAAATATCCGCGAGCTTGAAAATCTTGTCGAGCGTTTGGCCATTTTAAAAGGTCAGGGACAAATCGAGATCAATGATTTGCCCGCAAAATACCGAACAAGCGTCAGCGCATCAATCGATCCGGTCCAGTTCGACATCCCTGATAATGGCCTGGATTTCAATTCAACCGTGGATCAATTTGAAAATAATCTCATCCTGCGGGCCCTCGAGAAAACCAATTGGAATCGGAACCAAGCGGCATTGCTGCTTCGCTTGAATCGCACCACCCTTGTGGAGAAGATCAAAAAGAAGGGTCTGCGTCCTCCAGGAGAGGGAATTGACACAGGCGCGGATGGCGAGGAAACAGCGCAAAATCCTGCGTTCTATCGCCGCGGTCCAGAAATTTCTCAATAGTTCCTGCCAGTCGTCAAATTACGCCCCACTTGGTCAAAACTCATGTTGACCTCGGGGGCAAGACGAAACAAGCTGCCTTCCATGTCAAACATTTCAAGTCTAATCCCTTTTCAGCACCCAACCGTGATTCAAGGCGGAATGGGAATTGCGGTTTCGAACTGGAAATTAGCGCGTTCTGTTTCGATGGCTGGCCAACTGGGAATTGTATCTGGAACAGCGATCAATTCCGTTTTGGTTCGTCGGCTTCAAGATGGTGATTTGGATGGAAGCCAGCGCCGGGCTCTGGCCGCATTTCCAAATCAAGAAATCGCCAAAAAAATTCTCGACACTTATTTTATCGAAAACGGTCGAAAGCCCGCGACTGCTTACAAACTGTCGCCGATGTTTCAGTTAAAATCTTCTGACTTTCTTTTGCAACTGACCATCGCCGCCACCTTCGTCGAAGTTTATTTGGCGAAAGAGGGTCATCATGGCCTGGTTGGTCTGAACTTGCTCGAAAAAATTCAGCTGCCGAACTTGGCTTGTCTGTACGGCGGCATGTTGGCAGATGTTGATTACGTCGTCATGGGTGCCGGAATTCCGCGTGAAATTCCTGGGGCCTTGGATTTGCTCAGCCAACACTTGCCCGCACGTCTGAAAATTCCGGTCGAGGGTGCTCCGGCGGATGCGGATTACTTTACGGTTTTGGACCCCGCGGTGGTGATGCAAGGTCAGATGCAGAAGCCGTTAAAGCGACCTTACTTTTTTCCGATTGTTTCTTCGGCCGTGTTGGCCACCAGTCTCAAACGAAAATCCACGGGCGAAGTCAATGGCTTCATCGTCGAAGGCCCCGTTGCTGGCGGTCACAATGCGCCTCCGCGTGGACCCATGAAGCTCAGCGAGCAAGGCGAACCGATTTACGGACCTCGGGACGAAGTCAGTTTCGAGGACATGCGCGAGATCGGATTGCCCTTTTGGTTTGCCGGATCTTACGCAACTCCGGAAAAAATGAAGATGGTTTTGGAAGCCGGTGGAAACGGTGTTCAGGTTGGAACTTTGTTCGCGTTCGCGGACGAATCTGGTCTGGATCCGCATCTCAAAGCTTTGGTTCTCGAAGGCATTCGCACAGAACAATACAAAAATTGGATCTTCACTGACCCCGTGTCTTCACCGACCGGCTTTCCTTTCAAGGCCGTTCGCCTGAAAGGTTCGATGTCGGAATCCGAAGTCTACCAAACCCGAACTCGCATTTGCGATTTAGGATATCTGCGCCACGCTTATCTGAGCGACGGCAAAGTCGGTCTTCGCTGCCCGGCGGAACCAGTTGATCACTACGTTAAAAAGGGCGGCACCGTCGAAGAAACCAAGGGACGTAAATGTCTTTGCAATGCTTTGATGGCTGATATCGGCATGCCGCAGGTCAAGGCCAATGGCGAAATCGAGTTGCCACTGCTGACCGCGGGCGATGATCTCAATCAACTGCATCGCATTTTGGGCCATCGCCCCAGCTATAGCGCGGTGGATGTTCTGGAATACATGGCATCCGGCATCGACTCGAAGCTGGTCTTATCTCCGGCCGATTTGATTTATCGAAAATTCCAAGACCGGCCCAACGTTTAATTCAAAATCAGCGGCAATCTGAAACTGGTTTCGGAATTGCCGTCTTATTCTGAGTCACCGATTTTCACCAAATCCTAAGCTCATCCAGCCTTATCTCGCATTCATGAATTGCCGATAAGCCACTGTCTTATCTAGGAGGCTTTGGCATGTCTGCTCCCGGTCGCGTGGTGAAAAAAGGCGAGTACCTTTTCAAAGAGGGCGATAAAATTCAAAACATCCAGCTGATTCAAACCGGCGGAGTCACCTTGTGCATTCAACGGCCCAAGAAAAACATCGATCTGATGACGATCGGCGCTTCCCAAGTCTTGGGCGAGCAAGGACTGACCGGCGCTGGCGCCTACACTTATTCGGCCATTGCGACGGCCGAAACCAAGCTGGTAGAAATTCCTGTCGATGTCTACAAGCAATCGGTCGAGGCCTCTCCGCAAATGATCAAAGTTTTGGTCAAGTCCCTGAGCGACCGCGTGAAAAGTCTCACCACCGATGTCAAATCCAGCAAGATGGAAAAAGACACGAGCCCCTGCCCCGAAGACCAAATCGCCAAAATTTTCGGAACTGTTTTTCACACGGCCAATCACAAGGGCACGAAAGACGCCAAAGATGCAAACAAGGTCGTTGTTGAATGGTCCATGTACAAACAGTATTCGCAGCGCATTTTTGCCGAGTCCCCAAAGCGTCTCGAGCAAGCGCTGTGTTTGCTGGTTAAACTGAAGCTGGCGAGCTTTGAGATGGGCCGTCCACCGGAAGATCCGGAAGGACCCGAGCAAATCATGCGCGTCACCCTGAATGACCTTTCGGCGATCGAGGCCTTCTTTGAATTTTACCAATATTATTATTTCAAAGGTGGGACCAAGTCCGAAGTTTTGAAATTAGACGAAAGCTGCGCCAATCTGCTGAACAATCTTTTGAGCGTGGCCGAAGGCCTTGAGACCGATCGATTCGGTGCCGTCACCATGGACTTTCAAAAGACCATGGAGCGATTCAAACAAGATTTCGGAATGAATTTGAATTCCGATCACTTTGCCCGTCTTGAACAAAAAGGCCTGTTCGCCAAACGGCAAGCCCGGCAAGATGGAACCGTCGTGCTGCAATTTGATTTGAAAGAATTCAAGACGACGCAAAAAATCTGGCGCATCCTGAAAGAAATCGAAAAGTGGAATGAAAAAGGTTTCGTCGACATGACCGAGGACGAAACAAAGGCTAAGAAAAAAACCGAAGGGCCCGCGTGTCCCCAATGTGCCGCCAGCATTTTACCGCAGGCGAAATTCTGTTCCGAATGCGGGCACAAGATCGCGGCCTAAGGCCGCGCTTGCACCCCATATTGAATCGTTTTATCGAGTCTTGATCGTGACCACGGCCGAGGACGATTTGTTCCCGGCTGCATCTGAAGCGGTTGCCTGAATCTGGTACTGCTTTCCGGCCTTTCGAGCGACTTGGAACATGCACTCGTAAGGCGCTGCCGTCTTCTGACAGATCTGAATGCCATTCACCAAAATCACCACTTGCTTCACGCCAACATTGTCCTGCGCTGAGGCCGAGACCTTCAACCACGACCAACGTGGCACCGTCGAATTATTCACCGGCGAAGCAATCGCCACTGTCGGAGCCTGAGTATCACCCGGCGCTGGAACCGGAGCCGGAGTAGGAGTCGGAGCTGGCGTCGGTGTAGGAGTAGGCGTTGGAGCCGGAGTAGGCGTCGGTGCGGCCGTGCCGTACTCGAAAGCGCCGATATCGATGGCGCCATCACTGACGCGAGCACGCGACGCAAGCGGGTGCACGTATTCCATGGTCGGGGTCAAAGACATTCCGGAAACGCTGGTCCCCGGATTCACACCCGCATTCAGGAACGCGGCTCCAGAAATCGGATGATAGTCGAATCCCGCGCGATTCACAAACTGCGGAGACGCACTGGCATAGTTGTTCTGATTCACAATATTTGTCGTGTTGAACATCTGTCCGGTACCGGCAAAAATATTATTTTTGGCTACGGGCGCCGGTGATACAGTTGCATTGATGTTCACAAAGCTGCCGGCCGAACGATCATTCACGAACGTGTTGTTAATGATGTAAAGATCTTGGTTCGTGTTGGTTGCGCCTTCGCTAGCAAATGCGAGCATACCGCTATTCTGAGCAGAAGGACCTTGCTGGATGACGTTACCGATGATGTAACTGCGGCCCCCATTCGGCAAGTCGATTTCGTAGCTGGCGGTGCCATTGTTCTCATTCGTCAAACGGTTGTACAGAATGTGATTCTCTTGCGCGCGGGATTTCACCAAGTGTCCAACTTTGGCGTCGTGAGAAAAACTGTAGCGCAACGTGAATTTTTTGATGTTACCGATGTACATGTTGTGCGACTGCCCGTCGCCATAGCCATTCGAAGCAAATTCTGAATTCTCAATCAATATTTCGTTGTTGGCGTTCGCTCCCGATAAAATTCCATTTTCGTTGTCATGAAAGTAACTGTTGCGAATCGTCAGGCCCGTACCTTCGTGACGGATGCCAGCCCCATTTCGATCGGTGACGTGCGCGTTCTTGAATTCGATGTTCTCGACGACAACATCGTTTCCCTTGATCACCCAGATTGCCTTGCCCTCGGCACTGCGACCATTGGCATCGATGACGGCGCGACCATTCATGCCTCGAATCACCAATGAGCTTTGCGTGATTCCGCAAACGTCCCCAGCATAAGATCCCGAAGAATCAATTTCCACAACGTCCCCGTTGGCCGCAGCGGCAAAGGCCTGGCAAGGAGCTGAATACGTTTGTCCGGGCCCCACCTTCAAAGTATTTGCCTGCGCGCCGATCGCGAACGAAGCAAGCGAAAATAAGGTGAGAATACTCATTTTATGAGTCATGACTTTTCCTTTCGTTATTCAGTGGTTCGGTTGATGTGAATGAAGAATGTAACTTGATTCCTGTTTTCGGGCAGCCTTCACTCGGCAAATTGCTCCCGATTTTGCGGATAAACATTTTTACGAAACCAAAAGAATATTCTTTTATAAAAAAATTTACCTGATCCTAGAATGTTCCGGGAAATTGAATTTAAAACACTCAACCTCCATACAAGATCACATCGCATTCGATGGACCGTTCGCCCATCCTTGTCGACTCCTCATCCACGATGTTGACCGTTGGTACACCATACCAACGGTCAACATCGTGGATGGACGCCCGTCTTTGCGGCAAATGCAGACTCATTTTTACACGAGAACCTGCCACTCGTTTAAAGCCACCAATTCCAGCTTGGCTAGTGCCGCCGTTTCAGCAATAGTCAAAGCATGCAGCTCTTTTTAAAATCGTTTATTTCCTTATTTGTGGCGATCGACGTGTTAGGTGCTTTGCCATTTGTCGTTGGATTGACCAAAGGACTTCCCGAAGCCGATCGTCGCAGTCTGATTTATCGCGCAACGCTTTCGGCACTGGTGATCGGAATCATCTTCATTCTGCTGGGCCGCGAGATTTTCACTTTTCTTGGTATCACCGAAAGCGATTTCAAAGTGGCCGGGGGCTTGCTGTTGATCGTGTTCGCGATCCGGGACCTTTTGGTCACCGGAAGCCACCAGGGCTCGGCAGCACCAGCCAAAGTTGGCATCGTGCCCATCGCCATTCCGCTGATGATGGGACCTGCCGCACTGACCACGCTGATGATCGGCTCTGATAATTTTGGCACCATCACCGTCATCTGCAGTTTGATTCTGAATTTGGCAATCGTCTTGCCGGTGTTTTTAAAAGCCAATTGGATCGTGCATTGGATGGGCGATGATGCCAGCGATGCCTTCAATAAGATTTTTTCGCTCTTGATCGCCGCCATCGGCGTGATGTTCGTGCGCTCCGGGGTATTTGAAATGATCGGGGTCTTGCACCCGTGACCGAAATTTCTGGATCCTGTCATTGCGGCAACATCCAAGTCAGGCTCACGCTGTCGCAGCCACCCCTATCTTACAACCCGCGTGCTTGCGATTGTTCATTCTGCCAAAAACATGGCGCCGCTTACATTTCCGATGCGAAGGGCGAGCTTGAAATCCAGGTTCGCGATCCAAAGCTGCTGTCGCATTACCAACAGGGCAGCGAGACCGCCGATTTCTGGGTTTGTCGAACTTGCGGCAACCTGGTCGCCGTCCTTTTCGCAAATCAGGGTGAGACTTATGCCGCCGTCAACACCCGAATTTTGGATTCGAAGACTCTGCTTGGTGAACCCGTCACCGTCTCGCCACAGAAATTGTCGAAAGAAGAAAAAACCAAACGCTGGCAACAGGTTTGGTTTTCCAAGGTCATCCAAAAATAATTTTTCGTCCCAATCGGCGTGAGACCCGGGCTCAACCTTCGGCCATCGTGCAAAGCATTTCGAACATCACATCAACACCAACCAGCGATGTGATTCCCGCGTGGTCAAATGGCGGAGAGATCTCGACGATGTCGCCACCGACCAGATTCGGAATTTTCAAAGAACGCAAAATGCGCTGGGTTTCGTAAGTGGTCAAGCCACCCACCACCGGCGTTCCCGTTCCCGGCGCATAAGCTGGATCCAAACAGTCGACATCGAAGCTGATGTAGGTCGGAGTGTCGTCGAACTTGGGCAAAGACTTGCAAAAAGCATCCAGGCTTCCGGCGCGCACGTCATCCACGGTTTTCACCGTGATCTTGTGTTTTTTGATAAAATCCAAATCATCGCCACCCGCCAACGGACCGCGAATGCCCAGCTGAAGCATCTTCTTCGGATTGACCAATCCTTCTTCAACCGCGTGTCGGGCAAAGGCCCCGTGATGGTATTCTTGGCCCCAAGCCGCCGGATAGGTATCCAGGTGCGCATCGAAATGCACGAAGGCCAATGGCTTGCCATAATGTTTTCGCAGCTGACGAAGCACGGGCAGTGTCGTCGAATGATCGCCACCGACCCAAATGATTTTCTTACCGGTTTTCACCACGTCCCCGACAAAGCGCTCAATTTTCTCGTAAGTCTGCTTTTGATCGATCGGCACCACGGGACAATCACCAATGTCGGCAATCTTGAGCTGCTGAAAAATATTGACCCCGCGAGACCAGTGAAAGCCCCGACCCAAACTCGAATTCTCACGAACTTGCGAAGGCGCAAATCGCGGACCGGGTCGGTACGAAACGCCACCGTCATAAGGAATGCCAAACAAGGCCACGTCAAAATCCTGATCGATGGTCGCCATCGGCAGGCGAAAGAAAGTTTTGATGCCGGAAAATCGCGGAAATTCGCGACCGCTCAGGGGTTGAAACACAGACGAGGACGAAGTTTTCGGTTGAGATTTTTTGGCCATAAGATCTCCTCTTTCTCGAACATGAAATCAACCACGTGCGGAATTAGCAAGCTGTTCCTTTTCGACTCCCTGACTCATGCGGGAGTTCAAAATTTCGCCGCGTTCTTGTTGAAAATCAGACGGCCTTCAGAGCGTCCGGGCTGTTTGCGACTTGCTTGCGAGATGGGCAACTGATAAATCATCTCTATGAATTCCATTTCGAATCAGCTCAGCCAGCAGTTGCTGTCTTGGTACCAAGACAATCACCGCGATCTTCCTTGGCGACAGGATCAAGACCCTTACCGCATTTGGATTTCCGAAGTGATGTTGCAACAGACCACCGTCGCGGCCGTGATTCCTTATTATGAAAAATTCTTGAACCGCTTTCCAAATGTCAAAGCTTTGGCCAAGGCACCGCTCGAAGACGTTTTGGAAATGTGGGCGGGACTTGGTTACTACAGTCGCGCCCGCAACCTGCACAAAGCGGCCATTGCTTTGGCGAAAAACGGTTTTCCAAAAACTCACGTCGACCTGCTTGAGCTTCCTGGCTTTGGACCCTACACGGCCCGCGCGGTCTCAAGCCTGGCCTTCAACGAAAAAGTGGGCGTGCTGGATGGAAACGTGATCCGCGTGCTCACGCGCGTTTACGGTTTGGATGTCGAGTGGTGGCTGCCAAAAGCGCGCAACGAATTGCAAACTGCCGCCGACGCCATCGCTTCTGCCGGTGGGCCTTCGAACGAAA
Source organism: uncultured Bdellovibrio sp. (assembly GCA_966211795.1). Lineage (GTDB taxonomy): Bacteria > Bdellovibrionota > Bdellovibrionia > Bdellovibrionales > Bdellovibrionaceae > 21-14-0-10-47-8. The sequence goes on from CBIHNW010000016.1 coordinate 25,261, forward strand.
TCAATCAAGGTCTGATGGAGCTGGGTGCCACCATCTGCACGCCCCAAAGCCCGACCTGCCTTCTTTGTCCCTGGAAAAAACAGTGTGTGGCCCTGCACGAAAATCTGATTTCCGTTTTGCCGAAAAAACGCCCGCGCAAAGAATCCGAAGTCTGGGTTTGGACCGCACACGTCCATCGCCAAGACGACAAAGTGGCCTTGATCAAAAACGATTATGCCCCTTTCCTGAAAGGTCAGCCGATTTTACCCGGCAGCATTCAGCAGCAGTCGAAAAAACCAAAAACCTTCGATCTCAAACACAATATCACTCATCACGACATCTACATCCGGGTCGAGTCCTCGCCCTCTCCACTCAAAGCCTCGAAAACCAACGAGCTGCAGTGGGTGGCGCTGAAAGATCTGAAGAAGGTCAATCCTTCAAACTTGCTTCTGAAAGTCCTGCAACACTCGGAAGACTGACCACCGCCTGTTCGAGATTGCTTCGGCCACAAAACGAGACCTGACGATAGTCAAGGTCTCGACATTCGCATTGAGGGCATCGACCGATCTCCGGTAAAATCAAACTCCGTGGAGACTCAATGCACTCGAATTTCTCTCTGAAAAGTTTTGCAACTTTGATGGCTTTGGCTGCGGCGGCGGCTTGCGGACACACTTCCAGTTCTTCGGTGCCACCGGCGCTGCAGCAGGCGCTGACAAATCCGTCGGCACCTTCACTGAACGTCTCTTCGTTGGGAATTCAGCTCACGCAACAAGGTGAGAACAGCTCGCCTTTCATTTCTCCGGACGGAAAAAAAGTCGTGTACGTCAGCCAGAAACGTGCGGCCCACGTGCAGGGACAGATATACGTTTACGATTTGGACACGCTGAAAGAAAAGCGAATCACCTTTCAAGATGGCGAATGCCTAGATCCGATATTCCTGAAGGACTCGAAACGCATCGTCTACGCATCGACCACCGATGAGCTCAAAGAAAATCCGCTGATCTTGCGACCCAAAGATGAAAAGTCCGCCTATCCCTTCACCGATCTGTACGTCAGCGATTTGTCTGGTTCAGACATCGAGAGATTGACTCATCAAGAAGGCTTCGATGGTCTTCCTTGGCCACGCTGGGATCGCCCGCAATCGATCACTTTCTCGCGGCTGCAGGATGGACAGCTGGCCAGCTTCCAGCTGAATCTCGAAAGCAAACAAACCGTTCCCTTGCTGGTGAAAAAAGACATTTCGATTGAATCCATGCAGCTGTCACCGGACAAGAAACAATGGGTGTGGATCGAGCGGGCGAAATCAGGTGCCACACAAATTCTGACGGGTCCTTTCACGCTATCACCCAACAAGCAAACGCCCGTCCCACTGCCGGCCGGCGAGTACAAAGAAGTGCAATGGATGTCGGCGCAGAAGCTTTTGCTCACCGCCAGAATCTTCAAAAAGAATTTCCAATTTTACAGTTACGATCTGGAATCTAAATGCCTGCAAAGCTTGTTTGATTCCAATTCAGACTTGGCCTCGCCCCGCCTTCAGATTGAAAAACAGGGCTTGGTCTTTGCGAGCGCCCAGGGCGGACGCTCGGATATTTTCTATAAATCCATCCCCACCGCGGTGGCAGGGACTTGTCTCAGTTCACCGGAACAAAAACCGGCCGCCGATCAGAAACCAAACTGAGGCTTCAAGATCTGCATCTGACTGTCATCCTGTGTGTCCGACATCACGGTGCGATTGTCTGGATACAACAGCAAGAGCTGCCCTTGTCCCTGACCCTTATCGAATTCAGTCGTCACGGTTTGACCCGCCTTCACCGTCACCGATTCTGGCAAGTTCATGTAAGACTGGGTGCTCTCTTGCAATGAAAGTGTCTGCCACTCTTCCGCTTGATTTCCCAAAAAGTCATCCATCTCAACCGAGTTCGGATCGTTGAAAATCGTCGCCACTTTGATTGCCAGATATCCTTCGTCCCGACGAACCAATTTGGTCACGTCCGCTTCAACGATGGTCACCGTCGAATGCTTCAAAGAGTCCAATGGCTGCATGTCGATGACTGCTGGCAAATAGTTCTCTTCGGCTTTCTTGCCATCAGGTCCCGCAGGTTGTGTCGCGGCCGTTTCGAATTGCAGGCGCAGGTCGCGCATTTTCGCGGCATCAAACAAGACGCTGGCAAACATCTGCTCGGTGGTTGCGGACGAAATGCCTTTGACGTTCCCCAACTGGATCGCCGCCAACTCTTGCTCGGCCACTTTGTCACCGTTCGAGTCAATCAGCACCGACACTTCGCACATGTTCCATGACGTCAAAGGATCATAGGTCTTCACGCCGATCTGGAGCATTTTGATCTTCTGTCCATCCACTTCTTTGTCCACCAAGCGATATCCGACCGCTTGCAAATCGCAGGTCTTGCTCATGTACGGATCCTGGGATGGATTTTTCTTACGAGAATCCAAGCCCAACAAGTTGAATGGCATCGCCACACCGTCTTGCACGCCCGCATTGGTCAGCGTCACTTCGGCAACGGCACCGGCGCTCGAATTTTCAGAGCCACCGTGAACCTTCAAATCCGAACTTGAAACCTGAGAGATTCTTTTCAAGACCGCCAAAACCGGAATGCGATGAATTTCCACACCCCCAGCCGACAGCTTCAAGAAACCATCAAGCTCTGGCGCATCTGCCGCCGCTTTCGAGGCATCCAAACGGAACTTCAGCGTGACGGATTTTGATTCGCCAGCAGCCAATGTCAGATCGGTTGGGTTTTCCAAAGCCAGTCCCGTATTGGCAGTGAAATCCATCTTCAAGGTCAAAGCATCCTTCGAAATGTTTTTCACGCTCAATGTTTGACGGAGCAAAATCTGCGTTTCGATATTCACTTCACCCAGAGAGATCGAGGCATGATCGGAAACCACTTTGGCGGTCAAAGACGCATCGATCTGCACGCGGCCTGCACCTTGGCGAGACAACAGGTATTCCGCTTTCTTTTCATCCGAAATGGATTTTGCGTGACCCATCAAAACGGATTTCAATTCATCCGAAGTCAAATCTGGGAATGCTTGTTTCAACAGAGCCATCACGCCTGTAATGTGCGGACCGGCCATTGACGTACCCGACATCTGCACGCCCTTATTGCCTTCACCCATTTTTGCCGAGATCACGTTCGAACCCGGAGCCGAAATTTCCGGCTTCAAAAGACCATCGATCGAACGAGGACCTTTCGAAGAAAATCCGGTCAAAGTGTCGATCAATTCTGGTTTTTCAATTTTGACATCGCTCTTAAAATGAATCACGACCGCGGTTCCCGCTGCCACTTTCTCTTTCAAAGTCGCGCCCAATTCTTGGGAGACCATGATGGCCGGGATGTCATATTGTCCAACTCCGCCCATGGCGATGGGTTGTCCTGGTTGATTGTTTGCAACCACCACACCAATCGCACCGGCATCCGCCGCACGCTTGATCTTGTCCGAGAAATTCACCTGACCGCGATCGATCAAGGCCACGTGACCCTTCACGCTGGCCGCAACATCGGCCGAGAAATCTTCGGCTGCCAAGCCGACGTAAACCAAAGTGCCGCTCAGATCTCCGACTTCCGAAATCGGTTTCGTGATCGGACCTTGAATCGCTTCCGCGATATAGCTGTCACTGCCGGCTTCAAACTTGACGCTGTCAAATTTCCAGTTCTGGGGCATGTCATCAACCGAAGCCGCCACCGAGATCGCTTCTTTCACGATGCTGGGCGCACCCACGATGTAATCAAAATTTCCAGAATTTCCCGCCGAAGCGACCACCACGGTTCCACCGCGAGACAAATTGCCGATCGCCTCTTCGTACAAAACGTGGGGACTTCCGTAAGAGCTTCCCAAAGACATGTTCACCACGTCCAGTTGGTCATCCAACTGTCCATCGCGATTCGGATCCGCCGCGTACTCAAGGCCAGCGATGACAACGGCATCACCCGTTGAACCCTCGGCACCGAAAACTTTGATCGCGTGCAATACCGCATCTGGCGCCACACCCGAGTAAGTTTCAACGCCATCGCCAATACCGGCAACGGTTCCGCTGACATGCGTTCCATGTCCGGCTTGGTCCAATGGATTTTCATCCGGGATTGGCAGATGTTTCGTGTAATCTCCAGAAGCCGAATCGTATTCGGTTCCTGCGAGGTCGATTCCGCCAACAACTTTGGCATTTGGAAAAGCCGGTGTTGGTTTGTCCGGATCGATCGCTTTATAAGCTTCAGGCGTTCCCGCTCCTCCAAGCATAGCGTGCGTGTAATCGATGCCGGTGTCGATGATACCGACCTTGATGCCTTTACCGGTGATGCCGGCCGCATGGGCCTTGTCGCCACCGATGAATTTCACCGACGAGTTATTCACCAGATCCAAAGCACTCTTCACCGCATCGGCCGAAGGCGCGAATGTTGTCGGGCGACCAAAGCTTCCGTCTTTTTCAACGTAAGAAATGTGCAACATGGATTGCAACTGATCCTTCAACGCAATCGGTGCCACGATCGCCATCCCGTTCAGGATCATGCGGTAGCGATAGAGCACGCGGATGTCTGGTGACAGCGCTTTCAAATCGGCGATCACTTTCAATTGCAGTTCGTCGATTTTTTTAGCCTGTTCGGCGTCGACTTGGGTCTTCCCATTAACTTTCTGAGCGGTTGCCAGCAAAGGAGGTAGATCTTTGTCCAGTTTGACGACCGCGATGAATTCGTCTTGCTTGATTTGACGATTGCTGAAAATGCCGGCTTCTTCGCCGCCCAACTTTTCCAGCGTGGTCTTCTTGCTCGGTGTGCAAGCCGCCAGTGCCAGAAATGGCAACAGAGCAATAGTTTTAAAATTCAACGACATGGGCCCCCCCGATGATGGTTTTGAATATTTGGACGAGGCGGAAATTACTGGTGTCGCCTGGAAAGATCAAATAAAACTAAGTTATGGGCCTTCTTAAATTTCCATGCATGATGCGCTCTCGGACTGCTCTCCCCACTCTTTTGTTCATCGCTTTATCAATTCCTTCGATGCTTTACGCAGCACCGCAACCAGGAATGGGATCGTCTTTGCTGGTTTCGCCGGAAAAAGGCTTTTTTTGGAAGCGTTATGGATTTCAGCTGCAGACGGGGCTTTCCGGCTGGCAACTAGCGGCCCCGAGCGACGACGACGCGAACAAAGTTCGGTATGTACGGCCCACTTCGGACATTGGTTCTCTCGCGGTGCAAATCGAAAACTTGAAGACGGATCTGACTTTGGAAAATTACGCGAAAAAATGGATGCGCGATTACGTCAGCTACGGTTTTGACGTCTTGGGGACCCAATCCTTCGCGCAAAATAACGCCAAAGGCTTGGTGGTCGATTTGGTCCATAAAAAGTCGGACCAGCAGCTGCGACAAATTCTCTTTCTAAAGAATAAAAAAGTGGTGATCCTGACCTGCCGGGATCACCTGAAGACATTTCAGCAAACTTTGGCGGGCTGCAATCAGATCTCGAAAACTTTCGAGTGGACTGACTCTAGCCGCCGAACAACTTTTTAAAGAATCCGCCGACCTTTTTCACGACGCTTGCTTGCGCTGCCGGAGGCGGAGCGGATGGGCGACGCGTGTCTTTGCCATGCTGTTTGTTCTGGCCCTGATGTCGAGGCTTCTGACCCTCTGGATGACGTGGCTTGCGATGTCCGCCCCCGCCCTGGCCATTCGCCTGATGACGATCTTGATTTCGATTTGGATGAGCGTGTCCCTGCGGCTTGCGATGAGGCCCCTGATGTTGTTGCGGTTGAGCTCCGTCCGCTGCCGGCGCTTGCTGAGCATGCTCGGGACGACGTTCGCGTCTTTCCCCACGATCTCCGCCACGATCCGGTCGATCCTGCCGAGGTCCTCGTCCGCCACCGTGACGTTGATCACGATCGCGTCCACCATCTCGTCCGCCATCGCGGCCACCGCCCGGTCGTCGTTCACCACGTGGACCGCCACGCTGAGGTCGGCCACCGCCGCCACCGCGAGACTCGCCACGCTCGAAAGGACGTGAAGATCGCTCTTCATCCCGAGGGAACGGCTTGAATTCTTTGATCAGGTCCGTGTCTTCCATCCAACCGATTTCAACTTTGTGTTTCAAGTAATCTTCGATGCGAGACAGGGACTCGACATCGCGGTCGCTCACCAATGAATAAGCGCGACCTTCCGTGCCGGCACGACCGGTTCGGCCGATGCGGTGGACGTAGGATTCTGCGTCCTGAGGCAATTCATAATTGATGACCAGGTCGACACCCTTGATGTCCAAACCACGAGCGGCCACATCGGTCGCCACCAGGATGTTTTTTTCGTTATCGGCTTTGAACTGCTCCATCACGCGCAGACGCTGCGCCTGGGTGAGCAAGCTGGAAATAGCCATGGCCGGCACACCGTTTTCACTTAAGAACCGAGCCACTTTTTCAACATTGAATTTAAAATTGCTGAAGATGATCGCTTGCTTCGGATTGTTCTTTTTCAACAGAGACAAAAGATACATCGGCTTTTCCGGATTGCCGACGTGGAAGATTTCATCTTTCACGTTTTCCGCTTTAGCCTGATCGCGGCTGACATCGATTTCAACTGGCTCGGCACCGAATTGGTAAGCAGTGTTCAAGACGTCAAAATTCAAGGTCGCGCTGAACACCAGAAACTGACGCTCGCGAGGCACGCGTGACAAGATGAATTTCATATCGTCTTTAAAGCCCATATCGAACATGCGATCGGCTTCATCGAACACGATACCGCGAACCTGCTTCAGATCCACAACATGTTCTTTGTAAAGATCAATCAAACGACCCGGAGTTGCGACCACAAATTCAACCTGATTTTTGAAGGCCTCTTTTTGCTTGTCGTAACCCGTGCCACCGTAAACGGCGGCGCCACGAAGACCCGAGGCCTCGCCCAGCTTGCCGATGTTTTCGAAAACCTGCTCGGCCAATTCCCGAGTCGGCACCAGAATCAAAATGAAGTTCTGGGCGCGCCAGTCCTGAAAGGACCGTTTTTGAAGCAAGGTTTTTTGCTCGTCGGAAAGATTCTCGGTGTGAACGCGGCCCTTCAGCACGCGATCCATCAATGGAATCAAAAATGCGGCTGTCTTGCCAGTTCCGGTTTGTGCCAGACCCGAGACGTCTTTGCCTTCAAAAACATAGGGCATGACGGCTGTTTGGATCGGCGTGGTTTCGGCGTAACCCAACTTTTCAATGGACGTGTTGAGACTTGGTTCGAGCTGCAGTTCGGCGAATTTCAATTTCGGTACCTCGGTCGGTATTTAAGGACAGGAACAAATATCGGCCCAAACTATCTTAAGATGGCAGATCTGTAAACTTTCGAATCGCTTGCAGAAACTGTTCAGGCTGATCTGAGTGCACCCAATGCCCCGCATTAGAGATTTCCACTCCTTCGACCCGGGGATTGGCCAGGGTCATTTGTTTGAAAACATCATGCGAAAGCTCTTTCGAATTTTCGCCGCGAATCACCAAAGTCGGCATCGGCAAAGCACGCAGCTCGTTCCATCTTTCTCTGGCGCGACCTTGAATCACGGTCATCAGCATGGCGTCTTTCGAAAATCGCCAATCCATTTTCCCCTCTGAATCCTCGATTAAATTCGAGTAAAGATACTGTCCCAAGGTGTCGGGGTTTTGGGTGCGATCCTTCACGCGAATTTTAAAGTCATTCATCATGTACTCTTTCGCCTTTTGTTTGTTCTCAAAAGGCGTCGGCACCATGCTGAAAAGCCAGCGATAATAATCCGGAGCGCTCGGGTCCCCATCGGGACCAATGTCTTCGATGATGAGCTTTTCGACTCGCTCGGGAAACTGGGCGGCAAATTGCAAAGCATTGCGTCCCCCCATCGAGTGTCCCACCAAAATGATTCGGTCCCAGCCCAACTCTTGAGTGATCAAATATAAATCTTCGGCAAAATCTTCGGCCGCGTAACCGGTCAATGGCTTCCAGGATTTGCCATGCCCTCGCTGGTCGAAAACCAGGACTCGTTCGGTGTTTTCGATGCCCTTGATGATTCGGCGCCAATTCAGCGCGTAACCCATCAGGCCATGCAAGAAGACCCAGCGACGCCCGTCTTCGGGACCCGTGATTTGATAATTGAACTGAGCGAGATATGATGACATAACAAGTCTTTCGTTATGTTGGAAATTAAGCAAAAACCCCAACTGCACGCAAGTTGGATTGATCCCAATGCCAAAGAAATCGTCAGAGTCCTGCAACGCGAGGGCTTCACGAGCTATTTGGTTGGTGGTTGTGTCCGGGACTTGTTGGCTGGGATCCATCCTAAAGACTTTGATATCGCCACAAACGCCGAACCCAACCAGGTGAAGCGCAAAGTGTGGGGAAGCTATGTCATTGGACGTCGATTCCGCCTGGTTCTGGTGAAGCGCGGGGACCAACAGTACGAAGTGGCGACCTTCCGCCGCGAAATCTCGGCCGACGAATTGGCGCAGCAGGCCGCAGATGCTGAAGAACAGCCTTTGGATGAAAACACTCCGCCACCAATTCAGCAGGGCGATAATTTTTTTGGCACACCGGAGCAAGATGCTCTTCGCCGTGATTTCACGATCAACGCGCTTTTCTATGATCCGGTTAAAGACGAACTGATCGATTACATTCATGGCCTGGACGACATCAAATCTCAGACCTTGCGCATGATCGGGGATCCAACCGCGCGAATCATGGAAGATCCGATTCGCAGCCTTCGTGCCATTCGTTTGTCGCACAAGATTCACTTTCGCATCGAGGAAAGCCTGCGTGCCGCCATTCAAAAAAATGCGGTCGAAGTGTCGCGCTCGGTTCTGCCCCGTCGCCGTGAAGAGTATCTGAAATTCCTGCGTCTGCCCGATCCGGTTCCGGCCTGGATGGAATTGTACGACCTCGGTTTGATCGATCACATTCTGCCAAGCCTCAAGCCGGTGTTCGAAGATCACGATCGTCGCGAGACTTTCTTGCACTATCTGCATCGTCTGGAGGAAATCTGTCATGATTCTTCCCAGCCGATCGAGATCTACACGCCGGTCGTCTTGGCTTATCAGCGTGCGATGGAAGGCCATCCCGAAGCCGAAGCTCTGCTGAACCGCTTGATGAAAGACGAATTGATGATGTTCAAATCCGAACAAGCCATCGTCTTGGGCGGATTGGATTTACTGAACAACCTGTCTGATGTTGAAAGCTTCAAACGCCGCGGCTACCGCCGTCAGCAAGCTTTCCTGAAACATGAATCTTTGCCGCTAGCTTTACGGGTCGCCAAGGTCGAGCACCATCTACCAACGTCGGTTTACTGGTTCTGGCAAGAGCAACTCAACAAGAGCACGCAAAATCCGCCGCCTCGACAATCGCGAGGGCAATTCCAAAAGCCCGCCGCCTCCGGATCCACGCAGGCTCCCGTTGCCGCGGCTCAGGCCAACGGAACTTCTTCGAATCAAGCCAATAGCGCTTCCGGATCCGAGCAGACTCCTGCCTCTTCCGCGCCCGCAAATGGCTCTTCGGCACACGCCGAATCCGATGATGCCTCTGCCTCCCCGAACCTTACTTCGCACTCTGGTGATTCAGAGACCGAAGCAGAAGAAAAAAAATCCATTCATTAATTGCTCTCCTTCCTCGGCTCCAAGAGCGGGAGATCTTAGAGATGTTTGAACTCGCAAACGTCCTATTTCCAGGGATTATGTAACAACCTTCTCTATCGATAGCTTTCACATGCATTGAGCTTGTTCGGCCCGCTTCATAACGCAGCCTTGCTACAAAAAAGGGGAAGGCACCCGTAAGCTTTTCTCAGCCAAGGAGGGTCAATGAAGTATTTCATTTCTGTTCTCATCATCGGGTTTTTGTCTTTGGGGGCCGAGCTCGCGCCTCAGTTTTTTCAGTCCGGAACGAAGCTTTATCGGTATTCAATACAGGTGAGCATGAAATCACCGATGGATTCAGCGCCGATTTTAGCTTGGCTCAAGGATCATCAGTACGACATTGCCGGCGTCAACTGGCAGAAGCAAGAGATCGAAGTCATCACCGATGACAACGGCATCGCTTTGCTAAATCAGAATCATTATGCTGGACGCATTCTCGAGGTGAAAGTTCCCGGAGCGGCCTCACGCCTGACTTTTGATTCGCAATATTTGAATCCTGAAAAGCTCGAACAGAAGCTCAAGGACCTGCACGAGCTGTATCCGCAATTGACCCGCGTCCAGCAACTGGGCACTTCTTTGGAAGGCCGTCCGGTTTGGGGCCTGTTGGTTTCCACCACGCCCGATGCGCAAGATAAAACTTATTTCAACAAACCCACCATCATCATCGATGGCCTTCATCACGCCCGCGAGATCATGACACCGGAAGTGGTGGTCGATGTCGCCGAGACCTTCTTGAAAAATCCCACCGCGCAAACGACGGCTTTGCTCGAGCATTGGAACATCTGGCTGGTGCCGATGGTGAATGTTGATGGCAGCAATATGGTTTGGACGAAGAATGCGTGGTGGAGAAAAAACGCCCACCCATTTCAGAACACGGTTTACGGAGTGGATATCAACCGAAACTATCCGTACAAGTGGTCGGCTTGCAACGGTTCTTCCAATTCCAAATCGGCAGATGATTACCATGGCCCAAGCGGTGCCAGCGAAACCGAAACTCAGGCGCTGATGCAGTTGGCGCAGGCGACACGTCCGACCGCTTATCTTTCCTACCACTCTTACAGCGAATTGGTCCTTTACCCTTACGGTTGCAAAGGCGACGTGACGGGCGAGGCTCAATTGCATGATAAGATCGGTCACGAACTGGCGCAGCTTCTGCCAAGTGATTCGAACGATGGATCATTCTACCGTCCAGGTCCCCCTTGGCAGATCCTTTATGCCGTGGACGGAGATTCAATGAGCTACATGTACGCTGAATACGGCGCGACTTCGTTCTCATTCGAAATCAATCAAGAGTTTCAACCGTCTTACGCCCTTCGCGACCCAACCGTCGCCAAGGAACGCAAAGCCTGGATGTACTTCCTGAATCGCATTGATCAGAATCTGTTGAGCTTGCAAATCATTGACGGGAAAACCGGTCAACCTACGCCGGCCACGGTCGATGTCAGCACGATTGCTCTGGTGAAGGGCGAAAAACCTCTGCGCACCAATGAAGCCGGAAACTTTTTTAAAGTTCTGGATCCGGGCACTTACTCGCTGCACGTGAAACTGGATGACGGTCGACAGACCGACCTCAGCGTGACGATGACCGGAAAACCGCAATCACAAACCGTGACCGTGAATTAGCACCGCTCATTTTCGACGAGGCCTCGGGCCTCTTGCAGAATTTCTTGGGACTCTTGTCTGAATTGCAAGAGTCCCTTTTTTTTTGAAGTCTGAGGCCCAGCTTCTTCGATAATAGATTGGGGCTCAACCTATCGATCAGTGAATGAAGCCTCTTTCATCTTCGATACAGGAAGGAAGCTTCAATCTCTCGGTCGGCAATTAAGGTCTCAACCTCTTCGATCGGGGAGTGAGGTCCGGACCACTTCGATCGGGCTTCAGACTCAACCTTTCGATCAGCGAATTAGACTTCAACCTCTTCGACCGAAAAGAAAACGCAAACCTCCCGCCGGCGGCCGAATTCTAGACTTCTTCAATGCCCCAAAGATTTCCATCCAAATCCTTGAACTGGGTGAACAGCGGACTTTCGCCTTCCCGTCTCGGGGTCCCTACCTCGATCTTCAGGTCTTTCAACTTTTGCACCGTCTGGTGAATATCCTCCACTAAAAAATAAGGCAGCGGCCCGACACCGCAATCGCCGTTTTGTTCGGTCGCGTGAATGGCCAATCGACCCATCTCTTTGTGATGCAGAGACGAGTACTCCCCCGGCGCATTGTAATCAATTTCGAAACCGAACTTTTCGCAGTACCATTTCACCGATTCGGCATGCTTCACAGAATAAATCATGATGTGAGAAAGACCCTTGAACATCGAAACTCCTTTTAAAAAGAAATAAAATTGATATTGATCATTTGCACAGGCGCATCGTCTGAAACTGATGGAACGCCCTTTGCGGAACGATCCGTTTTCCCCGAGCGCTGGGCCCGTTTCTTAAAATCCGACATCAAAGCCTGGATTTGGGACTGCAGCTCTCGTTTTTCTGCCAAAGACAGGTGAATAAAGTAGGCGTCGGCCTCTAAATGCCCGGCACCTTGAACATAGGCCGCTTGCACCTTCTGAAGAAGATTGGACTCTTCAATGCGAAGCTGTTTTTTCTCGGGCCAATTCTTCGCCCGACGGGCCAGATAACGTTTGGCATTTTCCACCTGCAAAGATGTGATCCCTAATTTCGTGGCGATGGCCCCGACTTCGGCAGGCGCATGCTCAAGACAGGCTTCCACCGCCCCGTAATACCAAGCACATTTCTGCTCGGTCTTTGCCGTCATCTGAAAGCTCTGCCGCTCCAGCTTTTCGAGCAGCAAGGAAGCTTCCGTCCTGCGCGACTGAAAGCGGCTGTGCTGGGCCTCGGCCGAAAGAACAAAAGCTTCAAGTTCAGCCGACTCGAGCTTCAAACGCCGCCCGATCAATTGCGCCTTTTCAACACTCAGCCCCCTCTTGCCATTCAGAATTTCCGAAAGTTTTGAAGGCTGCAGCTGTAAAAAATCAGCGAACGCGCGAAGCGAATATCGGGGATTCATTTCAATCCGCCGCTGCAACTGATTTCGCAATGTATCTTGATAAGTCATGCCGAAGGACTAACTCATCCCAGGCAAAAAAGACAAGACCAGAGGGAACAAACCGTTCCCTCAAGTTCCCTCAGGACGTTTTAACGCATAATTGCTACAAAAAAAGGGAAGGCACCTTTAAGCCGCGCGTTTTTGGAATTGCAGGCAGAGCTCGGTGCTGATTTGGTCGAGGTCCATGACTTTGTCGACGGCGCCAATCTGGACGGCCGCGTGGGGCATGCCGTAGACGACGCAAGTTTTTTCGCTCTGGGAAATGGTGAAGGCTCCGGCCTTTTTCATTTCGAGCAGACCTTCGGCGCCATCTTTTCCCATTCCGGTCAGCACCACGCCGATGGCGTTGCCGCCGACATATTTGGCCACGCTCTTCATCAAAAAGTCCGCGGCCGGACGCACTCCGTGCAGCAAGGGCTGCTGATGCAGTTTCGCGTGATAAAAGGCGCCGTTGCGGACGATTTCCATGTGAAAATTTCCGGGCGCCACCAGCACGCGGCCCGGCACCACTTTGTCTCCGTCTTCAGCTTCTTTCACCTCGAAGGGAAAGCGCGAATTCAAACTGTCCGAATATGTTTTCGTAAAACCGGCCGGCATGTGCTGCACGATCACGGTTCCGGGCAAATCGGCTGGCAAACCGGCCAGCACCACTTTCAAAGCTTCCGTGCCGCCGGTCGAAGACGCAATCGCCAGCACCTGGTGAGTTGTCTTCGCCATGGCGGTGACCCCTGGTTTTTTCTGAACCAAGGATTTCGCCGACGGAACAATTTTCTGAATACGAGCGCGAGCCGCCATTCGAATCTTCGAAGCGATCGCTTCCGTCATCGCCTCTAACGACTTGGTCACATCCAAAGATGGTTTCTCGACCACGTCGATCGCGCCAACCTCAAGAGCTCGCAGTGCGGTCTCGGAGCCCTCTTTCGCCAAAGACGAAATGATCAATGTGCGGATGGGCATGAACTGCATGACTTTTTCCAGAAAGCTGATGCCATCCATGCGGGGCATTTCCACGTCCAGGGTCATCACGTCGGGCTTGTGCTCGACGATCATTTCACGTGCGGCGAAGGGATCCGGTGCCGCTCCGACCAGTTCCATATCTGGGCAAGAGCTGACGATCTTTGACAACAGTTTGCGAATGACGGCAGAATCATCCACCACGAGAACTTTGATCTTTGCACTCACAATGACACCCAGTCTTTCTCTTAAATTCTCTGGTAGATAGCCCGGCTCAACGGTTTGATGAAAGAGCACTTGACGGTTCCTGATTCCGAATGACCCAGAATCAAATAACCACCAGGAACCAATGATTGAGCTAAATTGTCGATCACCTTTTTTGTCGTTGGAGGATCAAAATAAATCAGCACATTTCGGCAAAAGACCACGTGGAACTTGTGCTGAAAGGGATAGCTGTCTTGAATCAAATTCAAAGGCGCGAATTTGACCATCGAGGCCAATTCGTCTTTCGCCCGGAAGGTTGTATCTTTGCCCTTCACCTGATCAAAATATTTTTTGCGCAAATGATCGGGGCAGCCATCCATCTCCGAGTTCGTGTACGAGCCCTCGGCCGCTTTTTTCAATACTTGCAAATCAATATCCGTCGCCAAAAATTTCGTCTTGGCCAGCTGACTTTGATTCAAAGTTTCCCGCATCACGATCCCGGTTGTGTAGGGCTCTTGACCTGTGCTGGCCGCCGCACACCAAACACGAAGGTCGTTGTGGTTGTTGAAATGACCTTTTAAATATTCGGTGAACCACGTGAAATGCGTATCTTCACGGAAGAAATGCGTCTTATTCGTCGTCAGTGCCGAAATAAAATCATTCAGCAACTGGGGCGAAGGATTCTTCAATCGCTCTTTAAGCTCCTGGTAATCCTGAAGCTTGTTCTTGCGGATCAATTTCGTCAGTCTGTTTTTGACCAACGCTTCGTTTTTATCGGAAACAGGAAGGTTGACGCCGGAAAGATCATACATCATTTCGGCGAAAAACTTGAATTGCTCTGGCTTTAATTCCAGCTCCTGCAAATTCACCGGCATGTCATCAAGATTGATTTTCTTTGCTGCCGTCATGCAACCGCCTCTTTCGATTCAGACAATCGCACTTGGGTCAGCGCGGATGGATCCAAAATCAACACCGTTCTGCCGTCTCCAAGAATCGCCGCTCCGGCAACTTCGGGAATGTCGTGACCCGCCGCTATTGGTTTCACGACCACCTGGGCCTGACCGATCACTTCGTCCACCGGCAAGGCCATCATGCCATGCATGGATTCAATGATGATGAGCATGGTTTCTTCGCGGCGAGCCCGCAAAGAATCCTTCTCGTCATGCGCCTGGTATTTCATATTTTTGATTTGATCCCAATTGATCTTGCCGATAGTTTTGCGAATGTCGATCACCGGCAACAGAACCTCGCGGATTTTAACGACCTTACCGGCATTGCTCAGATGAGTGTAATCCTTCGGCACCGCACGTACGATTTCGCGGATCGAATAAATTGGCAAAATGTATTTGGCGCCTTCGATCGCGACCACGATTCCGTCGGTGATCGCGGTGCTCAACGGAATCGACAGGCGGAAGGTCGTTCCCACTCCCATTTTAGATTTGATATCGATCTTGCCATTGATTTTTTCAAGGTTCGAGCGAACCACATCCAGACCGACGCCTCGGCCCGAAAGGTCAGAAACCTTCTCTGCGGTGGAAAAACCTGGAGCAAAAATAAATTGAAAGACCTGCTCATCGGGCATGGTGTGCGGATCCACTCCCGCCGGAATTAATTTTTTCTCGATCGCTTTTTGCAAAACGCGCTCGCGATTGATACCGCCGCCATCGTCGACAATTTCAATCGTGACGGTTCCGCCCGTCTGCTTGGCGGAAACTACGACCTTTGCCTGCGCCGGCTTTCCTTTTTCCAGCCTGGTTTCTGGCTTTTCAATTCCGTGGTCCATCGCATTTCGGACCAAGTGAACCAACGGATCTCCCAGCAATTCAAATACGGTTCTCTCGACTTCGGTCTCTTCACCGATCAGTTGAAGATCGACCGGTTTATTCAAGGTCAAAGACACATCCCGAACGATGCGCTGAATTTTCAAGAACAATGATTTCAGCGGCGTCATGCGGATGCTCAAGGTTTTATCATAAAGTTCACGGACGGTTTTATCGAGCTGATCGACGATCGCCGCCAGACGAAGATTGCCGCCATTGCGAATGCTTTCATCGTGCACAATCTGATTTTTGAGAACCACCAGCTCGCCGACCGCATCGAGCACGGAATCCACACGACCGGTGTCAACTTTGATGGAACTGGTTGCCGGTTTATTTCCACCGCCACCACTTTTTCCACTGGGCTCACCCGGAGCCTTCGAGGCCGCTTGCGCCGCAGGGGCTGTCGCTGCCGGTACTGCCGGAGCAGCCGGTGTGGCAACCGAAGATGCCGCGGCTGGTGCCGGAACAGTTTCTGCTTTGGCATCACTCAAGACGTTCTCGCCAAATTGTGCGGCCAATTCCGCCAACAGCTCGTGATTGGCAAAGTCTTCCTCTGGAGCGGCCGGCATTGCCACGGCATCTGCACCTGCTGCCGTCTCCGTCACCGGAGTCGTTTCGACGGGTGCGGTCTCTACAGCCTCAGTCCCGTTGATGGAATTATTGAAGGTCTCCGTCAAAGCTTTGAGTTCGGCCGCCAGCAAAGAGGTATCCCAAGCACCCGCTTCACCTTTTTGCAGCGAATGAATGCGATTCTTCAACATATCGCCTGATTTCAGCAAGAGCGAGATCACACCCGAGCTGAGAAATTGCGGATGCATTCGCAGAAGTGCCAACAAGTCTTCAACGATGTGAGCGAATTTGGCCAAATCCGGAAATCCGACGGCTGACGCTCCTCCTTTGATCGAATGCGCGACTCGAAAAATCTGCGCTAGATCCTCTTGGATGTTGGCGCCCGTTTCGAGACCCAACATGCTCTCTTCGTATTGTTCGAACATAAACGCGGATTCGGTTAGAAATTCGCCCTGCAGTTCCTGGAAAAACGCGTTGTCAGAATCACTCATAGCTCAATGCTCCTCAATATTTTCACGCTCTGTTATCGGAAAAATAGGGAAGAAAATCTGATACTTGATGAAAAGATAATGTTTTTTAGCCCTCGGTCCAGTCTCACTCTGAAACGTCATCCCGAGATGATATCCAGATGTGACGACATCGTTAAAATTTACCTAATTAGGGGGCCTGGGGCCTACAGCTGACAAGGGTTTTGCACGAAAAGAAAGAGGTCTATCAACGAGGAGTCCAAAAAATGAGTGAAGCCGTCAAAGCTCAACCAGGTCAGTACCTGACATTTCAACTGATGACAGAACAATACGGGGTACCGATTGAGACTGTACGCGAAATCAACCGAGTGGGCGAAATCACTCCTGTGCCCCGCACGCCTGATTTCGTCAAAGGCGTGATGAATCTGCGCGGGAAAATCATTCCGGTGATCAACCTACGCGTTCGTTTTGGAATGGCCTCTCAGGACTACACTCGCGACACTTGCATCATCGTCATCGATACAGATTTTGGCCAGGTCGGCATGATCGTCGACGCCGTCAAAGAAGTCGCGGACCTAACCCAAGCGCAAATCGAACCGCCACCCGTGTTGGGAAATGAAAAGACCATGTCTTTCATCCGCGGCATGGGAAAAATCGAAGACAAAGTGATCATCCTGGTCGACGTGGTCTCGGCATTATCGCATGAGCACATGACCCAGATTCACCAAGTGGCCGCCGAACACAGCCAGGCTGCCGCTTAAGAACGAAATTCAAATTGAATTCAAGAAGCCAGGCCGGAAACGGACTGGCTTTTTCTTTTTCAACATCTCATCTTGTTGATTGCCCAGAGCCGTTTCAAACCTGTTGGCCGCATTTTTCGACACTCTGATATTGAGAATAATGCAAAGCAAAGCCCGTCACGCACGATGCGTTTTGTATTGAACCCAATGAAAAACCTCATAAGATAATCCAATTCAAAAATAAGGATATTCGGATGCAAACGTTGATCATTGCTATGCTCATGTTTCTATTTTCAACTGCAGTTTCGGCAGATCAAATCTCGACTCCACCAGCACAGGTCACAGCGCCATCAGTAAAAGCAATGGCCCCAACGACGACCACCCCGCCGCCAAAGGTTGCAATCGCAATTTCCGATAAAGGACAAACCAAGTTTTATCCAGAACCCAAGCCATTTTTCACCTTCAGACACGACCCCATCAAAGAAAATGCCTTTGAACGCAACAATCCCGAGCTTCCACAATATTTTTTAACGCTGCAGATTTTCGAAACTGGAACTTATCAGGTCGCCAACACCAGCTATAAAATTTTAAGCCTCCTGGCGCGAACGGAAACGGAAGGAGCCGACCCAGATCAAGAATTTTATCTGCAAAGGTACCTCTGGAGTGCCGACTCATTGGCCCAGCTGAAAAATGACTTTCACATGGGCTCCCCGATGAATGGAAGCCTGGCCTTCATTGAAAAGAAACTGCTGCAAAGCACGAAAGCCAAACAAATTCTTCAAAGCTCATTGAGCTTACCAGCCTTGAAGACAGTGGAAAAAGAATTTCCTTTTGCCCCCGTCAACCTTGCGCTGACGGATTTAAGTTTCGAAAAGAAAAAACTTTTGAAAGAGTTCAATACCGATGGCACCAAGCTTTGGTATCAAGCTGACAGTGCAGTTTATTATATCGAAACCGCCGACCACCTATTTCTGGGATACTCGGCACCTGCCTATAATTTTAAATTGGAAGACCGACAATACGCCTGCGCTTCTCCCGAAAAACGG
Source organism: uncultured Bdellovibrio sp. (assembly GCA_966211795.1). GTDB lineage: Bacteria > Bdellovibrionota > Bdellovibrionia > Bdellovibrionales > Bdellovibrionaceae > 21-14-0-10-47-8. Next base: position 43,725 of record CBIHNW010000016.1, read on the forward strand.
GGATTTTCTTCCAACAACCTGGCACCCCTCGGGCAATCCTTTCAAACGCTCAAGGCCGCATCCGACTCTCGCTATGGAATGACTTACCTGGGAAGCGATTCCAAGCCCGAAGAGAAATACTACTCACAATATCTTGAATACTTTCGTGGGGCTTCTGCGACCGCTAGAAATGAAGATCCAGAGACCAAAGCTGGCAAGGGTTCCATTCAGACTAAGAAGGAAATCTTGGCCCAGCATCCGATCGTTTACATCAAGGACAAAGCCAATCGATACTTTATTTGTCGAAACGAAGAGATGCTACAGTCGCTCTTGTCTCAATTTGCCGAGCCTTTGATTTATGTTTACCCCGAGCACGCCTCACAGATCACCGTCTCCCTCGGTTCGAACACCTGGATCAGCAGCGCCGCTCCACCCGACTTTCAAAAAAGTTGGACCTTTCAGGCGACTCCGACAGGTTTGCTCAAATTTCCGGACCCGGCAAAGCCGATGCGCTTTATTTTTTGGGAAGGCCGTGGCCCCAAGTTTCCAAAATTTCCAAGTTCCGGGGTCTTGTTGAGTTCGTCTCAGGTCGATTCTTATCTCAGCCAGCAGCTTCCAAAGTTTGGCTTGAATGTCCGAGAGATTGAAGATTTCAAAAAATATTGGGTTCCGGCATTGTCCAAAACTCCATTCGTCCTGGTTGATTTTCTATTGCAGGAAGAAGTCGAAGCCTACATTCCATTGAGCGTCTCGGCGCCCATCCAAAATCAAATCAGAATTTACATTAACTTTCGCCCGTTGCAGACGGGAGATAAAATATTTCCGATCAAAGAATTTCGTCCCATTTTACGACCTCAAAAAAATCTCCTGGTCGAATGGGGCGGTATCATTTGGGGTCAGGACGCCGCCTCCCTTCAATGATCTGGCACTTATTAATCACTCTTCTTTGCCATCCGAATCTGGCAGCCGCGGCCACGCCAGATTCGGATCTCGCCGTGATTCATCAATTTGAAAAAGAGTCGTCGGCTCAGTCCTGCCGCCAATGTCATCAAAAACAATACGATCAATGGACAAAGTCCCGCCACCGATCCGCCTTCACCAACGCGATTTTCCTGAAAGGCTATCAATACGAGCCAAGTCAAAAATGTTTGGAATGTCATTTGCCGACTGAAGAACAAAGATTGGTTTTGGCGAATGATTTCAAATCGATGATTCCTGAAGAAGGGGTCAGCTGCACCGCCTGTCATGGTCGCAGTCATTCGGGTCTGCAGGATGTGGGCAGCGAACAAACCTGCGCCAAGTGCCACCAATTTTCCTTTTTGCGCTCGCCCCTAAAATCTCAACAGACGATCGACGAGTGGCAGACCTACCGAGCTCAAGGTGGCCAGAAAACATGCATCCAATGCCACATGCCGCAGGGAAATCACGCGATGGCCGGCTCACATGACGAAGCTTTTCTTCAACAGGGTCTCTTGATATCTTTCAACCGAAAAGCGAAACATTGCACCGTCACTCTGGAAAACAAAGGTGCCGGCCACAACATACCGACCGGAGATATCTTTCGGCATCTCGCAATCGAAATTCAAACTGCTCAAAATGAAAAATATCAGCAGCTGTACCTGGTCGGCCGAAATCCATTCTTTCGCTCGACGAAAACTGAAGTCTCATTGCAATGGAAGAACGACAATTCACTGCGCCCCGGTGAACGTCGAGATTTTCTGGTCGAAAAAAAAGGCCTGAAATCCATCCGCGTGGTTTTTTACCATGAAGCCAAGTGGGCCGGAGCTGGTTACAGCTTTGGTCCACTCAGCCATCAAATCCTTGCGGAAAAAAAGTTCTAAAGCGACGAAGCCGCCTCGACAATCGCGCCGGAATCAATCTTGTGCTTGCGGTACAGATCCTGAGCCGTGTAAGCGCTCTGACCAAATTCCCCATGCACCGCCAATGATTTAAGCTTCACGTCTGAAACTCCAGCTTTCATCAATTCAAAAGCTGCCATCTGTGCCAAGCCGCCAATCTGTTGGTGATCTTCCACCACGACCAGCCGGCCGTCCGTTTTCTTCAGCACGTCTTTCAAAGTCGCCACGTCCAGGTGATTGTGCAATCCCGGATTCACCACCACCGAGCCACGTCCCTGAAACTTTAATGTTTCGGCCGCGTGCAAAGCCTGTGGCATGCAAGAACCCGAAGCCAGAATCGCCACCGGATTTGCACCCGCCGTCTCTTGCAGGACCTGCGCTTTTTTCAAATCAAAATGAGTGGCTGACGTGTAGCTCTTCGGAAAATTCTCGCGGCCTAAGAAAAACACCGTCGTGTTCGGCGTCTTCCCCGCTTTGCGATCAGCCGCAAAATTCTCGATCACTTGCGACAGCATTGAATCCGCTTCCGCGCTGCAGGTCAGGCAATAAACATCCACATGCGGAATCGAAGAGGCCATCGCCAGATAGCTCAAGGCCTGATGGGAAGCCCCATCGGCCGCGTCCTGAAATCCGGTGTGCGAAAAAATGCAAATCATCGGTGCTTCGCTGAGAGAAGCCATGGTGATTGGCAGCGCTCCTTTGGTCACACCAAACTGAGCGAAAGTATCGACCACCGGAATGTAACCGACTTTCGAAAAACCAGCGGCCGCCGACACCATATTGCTTTCGGCAATTCCCACGTCGATCGACTGCAGCGGGAATTCTTTGCGAAATCCGGCAACCCCGGTCGAGCCCGGCAAATCCGAAGTGATCGAAATCACCGGCAGGCCTTTCTTCGCGGCCTTGATCATGGCATTCGAAATTCCCACCTGAATTTTTTCTTCCGGCACCAAGGGCTTCATTTCCGAAGCCTTGATTTTCTTTTCCCAATTGATCAGCTCTTCAATCCAAGCATCAAATTCTTTCGGGTAATCGCCATCATAAATTTCCTTCAGGAAAGCGGCCATCTCCGTCGGAGATTTCAGCGGAAAACCGTGACCACCACTGGCGGACTCGGCGGTTTTTTTGCTGCCGATGCCTTTGATCGTCTTCGCGCGAATGGCGATCGGCACGGTTGGGTTGCTGCGCGCTTCTTGAATGGCAGCCGCAATCACGTCCACGCATTTCTGCAGATCATGTCCATCCGGCAGCTGAACCACTTTCCAACCCAAAGTCGCCAAAGCCTCGAAGCTTGGGCTCATCGAATAAATATCTTTGTCCAAACGTCCCGACAGACCGGTGTTGTTATCACTGATGATCAAAACAAAGGGCGCCATCTTCCCGGCACGCGCAAACCCCGGAATCGCCGCCATCGCCTCGCGCGCCTCGCCTTCCATGCAGGCACCATCGGAAATCGAAGTCACCGTCACGCGCGATTTGTGTCCCGCCAAAGCATCGGCCATCGCCAGTCCCTGACTTTGCGGAAAGGCCGAGCCCAAAGGACCATTGCTCACCATCACCGCTTCGGGAAAGAGATGCGCTTCCCCGTGACCGGTCAAAGCACTGCCCATCGCGCGGAAAGTTTTCAGTTTCTCGATGGTGAGATCGGCAAAACCATAGTTTGCTTTCAAAGCATAAAGACCATTTTCACAGTGGCCAGCGTCATTCACCAGATTGTAAAGCTCATGCCAAGGCTGATTTTTTTTCTGCGCTTCCGAATACACCAAACCGTGCAAAGCCGACATCAGCTCGGCAAAAGCCGCCGGACCGCCGTAATGGCTCGCAGCTCCACCAAGCACTGCATACATATCCATCAAAGCAATCAGCGCCCGAGTGGACTTGGGATCCGCCACCTTCATGGCTCCTTCAGGCCCACGAACTGAAACCGCATAATGAGGTTCGCCTTTCGGATTTCCGGCTAGCTTGGTGCGAAACGCGATCGGTTGAGGAAGAGCCTGAGTCATGAAACCTCCATGGTATTTACAAATGACCTTTCGAAATTTATCCTCTTTGACATGAATTTGGAAGCCCTGCGCGCCATCCCCAAAGTTGAATTGCATCGCCACCTCGAATGCTCTCTGCGTCTATCGACCTTCAAAGAGCTCGCTCAAGATTTGGGTCTCGAGGTCCCGGCCGACGAAGGAAAACTGAAAGAAGAGTTTCTGGTCACCTCACCGATGCGCGATCTGGATAGCGTGCTCAAAAAATTTCTGCGCACGCAGGCCGTTCTGCATTCCGAAGAGATCCTGGCCCGCATCACCTTCGAGGCCATCGAAGATGCTGTCAATGAAGGCATCAAGATTCTCGAGCTTCGTTGGGCGCCAACCTTCATCGCCGAAGGCCACGATCAGCTCTCTTTCGATCGCATCATTCGCGGCATCCGCAAAGGCGCCGCGATGGCCGCCCACCTGCCGATCGCGGTCGGTTTCATTGCGATCATTCAACGGATCTTGCCGGTTTCCGTCGGCGAGCAAGTGGTCGACTTTACCATCGAACACAAAGATTTTTTCCAAGGCTTGGACTTGGCGGATAACGAAGTCGGCTTCGACCCTTTACTTTTCCAAAAATCTTTCGATCGGGCCCGCGCCGCCGGCTTACACATCACCGTTCACGCCGGTGAAGCCCTGTTTCCCGACTCTTCGCTGAATGTGAAAAACGCCATCGAAATTTTAGGAGCCGAGCGCATCGGCCACGGCGTGCAAATCGCCAGGGATCCCTTCGTCATGAACTTGGTGCGAAACAAGGGCATTCCCCTTGAGCTCTGCCTGACCAGCAATTGGCTGACCCAAGCGGTTCCAAGCCTGAGCGAACACCCGATCCGCAATCTCTTGCAGGCCGGAGTTCCCGTGACCATCAACACCGACGATCCCGGCGTCTTCGACACCAACATGGTGAAAGAATACCAACTCCTCGCGGACCTTTACGCTTTCACCGAAGCGGACTTCAACCGCTGCAATGACATCGCCGCGCAGGCAAGTTTTATTCCGTTGCTCAAACGACAAAAATTCTGGCCCCGCCCCATTCACTCTCTGAGGTAAACCATGCTCGATTTTTATCCTGAAATTGAACCCTTCGAAAAAGGCCGACTGAAAGTTTCTGACCTGCACGAAATCTATTTCGAACAAGTCGGCAATCCCAAAGGCAAACCGATCGTTTTCCTGCACGGTGGTCCCGGCGGCGGCATCAATTCGGACCATCGCCGCTATTTCGATCCGCACCACTACCGAATTATTTTATTCGACCAACGCGGCTGCGGCCTGAGCACTCCTTTTGCGGAATTGCGTGAAAATACAACCTGGGATTTGGTTGCCGACATCGAAAAATTGCGCGGCAAACTGGGCATCGAAAAATGGCACGTCTTCGGCGGCAGCTGGGGATCAACCTTGGCGCTCAGTTACGCCATCACTCATCCCGAACGCGTCTCGGCGCTGATCTTGCGCGGAATCTTCCTGTGTCGTCCGTCTGAAATTCACTGGTTCTACCAAGAAGGCGCGAGCCAACTGTTTCCCGATCTTTGGGAAGAGTATCTCAAGCCCATCCCGGTGCAAGAGCGCGCCAACATGGTCGCCGCTTACTACAAACGCCTGACCAGCCCGGAAGAAAAAGTTCGTCTGGAAGCCGCACGGGCCTGGAGCAAATGGGAAGGCGGAACCTCGTATCTTCTCAGCAAAGCCTCGGCCGTTGCCGAATATGAAGAGGCCGAAAAAGCGCTGCCATTCGCAAGAATCGAATGCCATTACTTTATCAATAACGCTTTTTTTCAAAGCAATAATTACCTTCTCGAAAACGTCGGCAAGATTCGCAAAATCCCGGGAATCATTGTCCAGGGCCGTTATGACGTTGTTTGCCCAGCGCGCAGCGCCTGGGACCTTCACCGCGCATGGCCTGAAGCGAAATTGGAAATCATTCCAGATGCAGGCCATGCGGCATCCGAGCCAGGGATTCGCTCAGCACTCATTCAAGCTACTAATGGGATGAAGCAAATTCTATAAGCTTTGCTTATGTGCCAAATCAAAAGATAAATTTTGCCTTTAGACAGGGGTCCGGGGTTTATTGCACGCAATCGCCGAGGGGGGACTTCGGCGATTGATCTCTTGGGACGCCTGACTCCGCGAACCAAGAGAGCTTCAGAGGGGGAAGAGGGGGCGAAAGCCCCCTCCTCAATACCACCAGAGCTTGATGGCGGAAAACATCCGGCGAAAATCTGAAGTGAAACTAGTGAGTATAGGCCCGGGGGGGACTATGAAACACTGCAAACTTTTCACAGGTCTGACATTGGCATTGGCTCTAGCAGCTTGTGCACCTTCAAACCAAAACACCGCAGAGCAACTCAGCTCTGGAGCGAGCACTCCTGACATCGTCGGCGGCAATGTCGTCACAGCTCAAGATGCTGTGGCTCAATCGACAGTTGCGATTGTGATCCAGTCGTCGATGGGCGAAGGCCTTTGCTCTGGCACTTTGATCGCTCCAAATGTTGTTTTGACCGCCGCTCATTGCGCCGAAGATTTGACGGGTGCAGTGATCGTGTTTGGAACATATCTTGATTCTTCCAAGGAGACTCGGGCCGTTGATATGGTTGCCGTGAATCCAAATTATTTGCCAAAAGCACCTGGCAAAGGTGGTTGGAACGATGTTGCCTTGCTTCGCTTCAAAGGCGCATTGCCCGCCGCTGCGAAGGTTGCTGACTACTTGCAGACATCGACTCCTTTGAAAAAAGGCCTGAATGCCGTTGTTGCCGGTTTTGGAACTACTGCTGCTAGCGGTCAGGGACAAGACGAGGGCACTTTGCGCAAGACCACTCTCACTTTGCAAAATCCTGCGTACGAAAAAACGGAACTGTTGTTTCCGTTGAACTCTCGAGGTGGATCGACTTGCCACGGTGATTCGGGCGGTCCGGCCTATATTACTCAGAATGGAAAATTAACGGTGATTGGTATCACCAGCCGTGGAACCGGTGCCGGCTGCGATAACGTCAGCATCTTCACCAGCGTTGCGGCACAAGCTACTTACATCAAAACCACCATCCAAGGCTTACAGGCCGCGGCTTCACAGAAATAGAGGTATTTATGAAGTCCCTGACACAAATCACATCATTGCTTTTTGCTCTTTCTTTGGTGGCTTGCAGCTCTGAAAAATCATCGCAAACCCTCCAAAACAATCAGAGCAGTGATTCTCGCATCGTCTCAGGGACCTCTGTTTCTAAGGACGAGGCCATCGCTCATTCAACTGTCGGGCTGGTCATCGAAACCAAATCAGGCTCTCAAGCCACTTGCACTGGTACATTGATCGACTCCAACATCGTCTTGACCGCGGCTCACTGCTTTATGACCGAACCAGGCGATGAAGTTCAAATGGTTGCCGTGGCTTTCGTCAATTCATTCGATGATATTTCCGCTACAACCATTCGTGGAGTCGTGGATGCAATCGTCAATCCGGCATTCATGCCACAAGATGCAGGCAAAGGAACTTGGAATGACGTGGCTTTGCTGAAATTCCAGGGTGACTTGCCAGCCAGTTACAAGCCAGTTGGTTATCTGTCGGATCTTTCAAAATTGCATGTCGGAATGCCTGCGATCATCGCGGGATATGGCCTGACCAACGCCAGCGGAAACGAAACAAAGCCCGAAGACATCCAAATGGGAAATCTGTTGAAAGCGGACGTGAAAATGTCGGAAATCGCCCACGAAGGTGGCGAGCTGCTGTCGGACGTGAAAGAAAATCCGGCTTCGACTTGCCAAGGTGATTCCGGTGGCCCTGCTTACGCTGAGATTGATGGACAATTGACCGTGATCGGCATCACCAGCCGTGGTGATAATGATCGCTGCGACAGCGTCAGCATCTACACCAGCACCGCATTTCAGGCCAAATTTATCGCTGCCTCCATCCAAACTCTGAAAAGCAAATAGGAGCTTTCCATGAAGAAAACCACAGCGCTTCTGATTCTACCGATTCTTTTGGCATTAGCAGCTTGTGGTTCTCGATCTTCGCACACGCTGGACGCTCTTTCTGGCGCCACTCCGCAAATTATCGGTGGCGAATCAGTTGAAAAAGACGATGAAATCGCCAAGCACATTGTTGCCTTGGAACATCCTCACTACGGCATTTTCTGCAGCGGCATCTTGATCAAAAAGAATGTGGTTCTCACTGCCGCTCATTGCACCGACGTGGGCGTGAATCCGCAGCAACTGAAAGTGGTCTTTGGTGTGGATCTGACTGGTCCATTGGAAAAACGTGCGGTTTTAGGCGGCAAGACCACTGACAAATGGCCGAAGCTGACAGCTTCTGAGCTGAACAATCTGAAAGCCGAGTGGGGCGATCTCGCCATGTTTAAATTTGAAGGCGAAGCTCCGGCTGGTTTTGAGCCTGCACGCATTTTAGGTGACGCCAAGAAATTGCAAGCTGGCATGGACGTGATTCTGGCCGGTTATGGATTGATCGCCATGCCATCAACCGAGCCGATGCATCTCATGAAAGCCACCGTCAAGCTGACGGATCCAGTCTACACACCTTCAGAAATGAAGTTTGATCAGTATCAAGGTAAAGGCGCTTGCCATGGTGATTCGGGTGGTCCCGCATTCACAAAAATCAACGGCAAGCTTTTCCTGATCGGTGTCACCAGTCGCTCGGCCACCTACGACGGAGCCGAAACCTGCATGGAAGGCTCGATCTACACAAATGTGGCTGCTCACATTGACTATCTGGTGAAGACCGCAAAATATTTTGATTCACCAGCCTTCGTCCCCGGCGAACCAATCCCACAACCTTAAGGTGCCTGCCCCTTTTTTGTAGCAACACTGCGAAATGGCCCGATCAGCAAACTGCAGGGCCTGCACAAATCATGAATCGCTGCAGAAATTCTGCAAGAGATGCCTAACCTCAAGATTTTGAATTCAGGTGATTTTTGATTTCCAAAGCCACGGCATCGGGCTGATCGAGATAAACCCGGTGTCCCGCATTTGAGATGATAGAATGAGTGAGCTGCGGATTACCGCTCGCTAGAATATTGCCAATTTGGACATATTTGCTATCACGTTCGCCGGTCATGAACAAAGTCGGAAGCGACAGTTGCTTCAGAAAAACCCGGAAGTCTTCTTGTTGACCCACCGACCAGCGGGTCAAGCAATCGGCCAACTGTCGACGGTTATAATCCTCTTCCCGACGCTCGGGTTCTTTCATTGATCCTTCAAAGACAGATTGGGCGTTCCACTTTTCCAAAGTCTTCTCAAAATTTTGGTGCAAAAACTTTTCGGCCCACTCTTCGTCATTTTTAAGGCGTGCGGATCTTTCAGTGACTGGCAAGCCTGGATTGGTGGACATCAGGATCACGGACTTCCACATGCTGGTATTGACCTTCAGCGCTTGCAGCGCCAAACGTCCACCTTGAGAATATCCCAGCAGAACATTGTCACCGTCGGGTGATGCCTTCTGCACAAACTGGCAGAAATGCTCGCCCCATTCTTCTAAAGTTGATTGCGGAGACAACTCGCGCAGGTGCATGTAATCGACAGATCGCCAATCGATCGCCGCATCCAATTCGGAACACTTGTGCTGAAGCTGTGAAAAATCCGATGTTCGCCCCAAAAATCCGTGCAGCGCCCAGATCTTCATATTGATTTGTACTCCTGCCAAAATCCCGCGGTTTGTTCGGCATCAGGAATCAGTTCAATGATCACGTGCTGGGGAAGATCGTGATGCTCTGGAATCTCCTGCCATTTTTGATAATCCCAATTCCACATCTTGGCCCAATGGGAAAATTCAGTCTGGTGGCGATTCAGAAAAATTTCTTTTTCAAACATGTTCTTAAAGATCTGCCCACCCTGATTGTTGACGATCACCAATCGCAACTGCAACGACTCGAGCTGTCGGGTCACCCACAGCGAAGCCAAATCGTACATCGCGGTCAAATCACCGATCACGGCCCAATTTTCTGTCGCGGGACTGGCCCCACCCAAGAAGCTTGAAACCTGTCCGTCAATTCCATTCGCTCCGCGATTGCCGCTTTGGCGTTTCGGCCCATCTTGAAAGGCGGACACCAAATCCCATTCGCGAATCGGCAAACTGTTTCCCAGGTAAACGAATTGGTTTCGAGTCTTTTGGTCCAGATCCTGAATCAGCGACATCTCCGAGCGCGGATATTTTTTTAGCAAAGCTTGCAGTGCCTGACACTTTTCATGATCCATTTGAAAAATTTCGGCACGCGTGTCCTGTGTCCATTCTGCCTTGAGCAAATGAGCATTATAAAATCCCACGGTGTGCTTCACGCCCCGGCTGAGACCGGTGTAATCCGAATTTGAAAGTGAAATCACGGGCACTTTCTGAAATGTTTCTTCGAGATCTCGCCAAAAGCGCAAAGTGGGCACACCGCCCACGCGAATCACGCTGAGAGCTTTACCTTTGACGAAAAGTTCTTTCACGATTCGCTCGCCCGATTTTAAAAATAATTTTTGCAGCGAAGATATTGCGCGAAGATTCGAAAGACCTTCGGCGTAAATCGGTGCGCTCAGTTTTTCAAGAATGGGTCGGAGCTCTTCAGCTTCCTTCAACGACATCGGTCCGGCGATCACGATGGGCTGATCGGCGATTCGCGCTAAGGTGGGCTGCAGGCCTGGTGCTTTGGCAACGCTTGTCTGAGAAGATTCAGTAAAGTCTATTTCCGGCAATTCTTCGTCGATCAAAGGCTCGTCAAAGCAAACATTGATCTGCAAAGGTGCTTGCTGAGTCCACATGCCGAGATCCAATTTTTCATCGACCGAGGCGATGTCCACACACGTTTCCACATAGTGAGAAAAAATGCCGACTTGATCGATGCTTTGCGGAGCACCCGTGCCGCGATAGCTGCGCGGTCGATCGGCGGTGACGAAAATCAAGGGCGTTTGCGTGTAGGTCGCCTCGACCGCCGCCGGCAGAAGTTCCGCGACTGCCGTTCCCGAAGTCGTGATGACCGCGACGGGCCGCTGATCCCGCTGCGAGCGGCCCAGAGCAAAAAATCCGGCTGATCGTTCTTCGAAAAAATTAAAAATGCGAAAGCCACGTGATTTTTCAATCAATAAAACCAAAGGCGAGTTTCGAGCGCCGGCACAAAGAAGAATGTCCTGCACTCCCAACGCCTTGAGATTTTCCAAAACCTTGCGCGCTAAAGAAATGTTCATAACGAAAGTCCCAGCACCTTCATCACGGATTCGCGTTTCAAAGCGAGCTCTTGCCATTCTTTTTGCAAGTCACTGCTTTCCACCAGCCCACAGCCGGTGCCGATTTGCGAACCATTTTCGCCCCACTGCAGGCAGCGGATCGCGACCAGCGCGATTGATTCGGAGCGAGAAAGAGAGAAGACAATCGGGGCGCCAAAAAATCCGCGTTGCTCTTGATAAGGAAGGCTCTGCATCCAGGTCAAACCATAATTTCGCGGAAACACACCGAGAGCGGCCGTTGGATGCAGGCGCTTCACCAGCTCTTCAATCGTTACGTCTGAAATTTCGACTTCGATGAAGGTTCGCAGGTGAGCGAGGATCCCGTACTCGGCCACATGAGTGTCGTGCACTTTCACCCAGCCCAGTTTTTCCATTCGCTCTTTGATGTCTTTGATGACGAGCTGATGCTCTTTCAATTCTTTCGGATCCCGCAAAAGCGCTTCACTGTCATTTCGCGCATGCGTCCCGGCCAGCGCCATGGTCTTGAGATTCTTTTCTTGCAGTTGAAATAACACTTCGGGTGTCGCACCCAAAATCCCCGAACTGCCGTCCCAATACCCGAACACGTAAAGCTCCGGATGCGCCTCGAGTGCTTGCGCCAGCATTCGCGCTCGTTGAGACGGCGTCGGAACCAATGGCGACTGCGCAAAAACCACGGGAACTGCTTTTTCGATTTCACCCCGATGGATCTTTCCCTGAATGGCCTGAAAGGACTCTTGAAATTTTTCAAAGGAAGGAGGCAAGAAGCTCGAAGCCGCCAGCGGAGATTCAGAGATATGGGCCTGAAGAAGACTTCGTAAAGTCGCGACCTCGGTTTCAATCACCTCTCCGGTGGACTGAAGCGTTTGCAACTGCGACCCATAAAAGTCCATACAAGCTAATGAAAAAACTGGATTTTTTGAATATTCAGAATGCTGAAACGGACCCTTCCACAATCGCACTTTGCCAGAGGGCAGGCGGATCAGAGCTCCGGTGTTGAGAAATGCGAAAATTTCAGTTTGCGTCATATACCCTTGCCTTTCGACATCCATGAAAACGGGAGAAGTTTAAAGACAGGTATTTTTTGACTCATCCCACGCCTTTTTTTTCTTTGCCGTTTCCCTACCGCATTTTGGTGGTATAAGGGTTCCCTTGCTTTATAGCGGAAGTGGATCCAAATCGATATGAAAATCTCTGTGGATACGGAAAGCGTTGTGAAACCCAACCTCGCGTCAGCGTCAGCATCATCTGCACCTGCACGCAAACTGGCAAAGACCGTTCAGGTCGGACCCGTTACTATCGGTGGACCCGAGTTCACCGTGATCGCAGGCCCTTGCTCGATCGAAAGTCATTCTCAATTTTTGCAAACAGCACAAGCCGTGAAAGAATCTGGTGCCGTGCTTTTGCGTGGCGGTGTTTGGAAGTTGCGAACCAGCCCCCAAACTTTTCAAGGCCTGGGACCTGAAGCTTTCGGTTTTATCAAAGATGTTTTAAATCAAACCGGCATGAAACTGGTCAGCGAAATCACCGACCCTCGCCAAATCGGCGTGCTTGATGAATACGTGGAAATGTACCAGGTCGGATCTCGCAACATGCACAACTATGCTTTGTTGAAAGAGCTCGGACAAACACGCAAACCCGTGATGTTGAAGCGTGGTTTCGCGGCTTTCGTCGACGAGTGGATCAAAGCGGCCGAATACATCAGCCTGGGCGGTAACGAAAACGTGGTTCTATGCGAGCGCGGAATCCGCACGTTTGAAACTTCGACCCGCAACACCTTGGATTTGAATTCCGTCCTGTACGTGAAAGAAAAAACGGGTCTCCCCGTGATCGTGGATCCATCACATGCGGTGGGATTGCGTGAATTCGTTCCGCAATTGGCCCTGGCCGCGGCGGCAATCGGCGCAGACGGCGTGATCGTCGAAGTTCACCCGAAACCAGCCGAAGCCTTATCGGACGGTCGACAGGCGCTAACGCTTGAAGATTTTAAGCAGATGATGGTGAAGATGGAGCGCATCTTGTCGGCTCTCGAGCGACCTCTCAACAAATTGGAAATCTAAAATGAACCCCGAAAAGCACGCACCACAGCCCGAGACCATTCGTTCGATGTTTGCCAAAGTGGCTTCGAACTATGACAAAGCCAATTCCGTTCTGTCGATGGGTATTCACCATTTGTGGCGAAAAAAATTGGTGCGTCTGGCGGGCGCGAAAGCCGGAATGAAAGTTCTGGACTGCGCGACCGGTACGGGTGATCTAGCGATCGAGTTCAAGCAAGCGGTGGGCTCTCAAGGCCAAGTGATCGGCACCGATTTCTGCCAAGAGATGATGATTCCCGCTCCGGGAAAAGCCGCGGCAAAAAAACTGGAAATCAAATTCGAAACTGCCGACGTGATGAATCTTCCTTATCCTGACGCCCAGTTTGACATCGTCAGCATTTCTTTTGGCATCCGCAATGTCGCCGATCCCGTGAAAGCGCTGCAGGAAATGGCCCGCGTGGCGAAACCCGGTGGCCAGGTCATGGTTTTGGAGTTCGGTCAGGCGGACCTTCCAGTGTTTGCGCCGATCTTTAATTTTTATTCAGAAAAAATTCTGCCGATCGTGGGTGGATTCGTGACCGGCCAAAAAGATGCTTACCAGTATCTGCAAAAATCTTCAGCCGCATTTCCATGCAAAGAAGGCTTTTTAGATTTGATGAAGCAATCCGGTGCATTCTCGCACGCTCAGTATCACTCACTGACGGGCGGCGTGGCCTACATCTATCAAGGGCAAACTCTGCTCAAGAACTAGAAGCCATTATCTCAAATGCCAATCTTTCGCTGTTGCCCGCTCAGCGCGCACCGGCGCTGGCATGGCTCGGCTGCGCATCATTGTTATGTCGTTCGACGCCCATTCGAGCAAGATTTGAGTAGCCTGATGGAAAAACATCTCCTGAATGGACTCTCACTTTCTTGTCTACGGATTCGTATACAAGTTTTGTCGACTCATCCGTAGACAAGAAAGTGAGGACGGCTAGTTCGCTTCATTCTTGTTCTATGCAATTGGTCCACCGCATTGATCGATTCAGATCGAACCGAATTTTTGGCCGCTGTGGTAACTTTAAAAGAAGCTGGCGCTGTCTCTGCAAAATGGTTAACGTTTCCGTTCATCCAAGGAGATCAGCCATGATTGATCACACAGGCGTCGCCGTGAGCGACTTTGAAAAATCGAAAAACTTCTACTCGAAAGCACTGTCTTCCATTGGTTATAAAATGCTGATGGAATTTCCAGCTTCGGTCACCGGCGACACCGATGTCGCGGGTTATGGTGAGCCAGGGAAAGCAGATTTCTGGCTGCACAAGGGCACCCCTCAGAAGCCGCATGTGCATGTTGCGTTTCGAGCCACCACACGCAAGCAGGTGGATGATTTTTATCATGCCGCTTTGGCCGCGGGTGGAAAGGACAACGGCAAACCAGGTCCTCGTCCGCACTATCACGAGAATTATTATGGTGCATTTGTCTGGGACCCAGATGGTCACAATATCGAAGTCGTTTGCCACGATCCCAAAGGATAATTCGAAATGGAGGCTGAAACGGAATCATCCACCTACGAATTTGAAAAGTGGAATGCCTTGTTCGAATCGAAGGTGCTGGAGTTGACGGGTGCGGATGATCCTTCGCATGATATCTTGCACTCGAAGCGTGTAGTCCGAATGGCGGTGCAATTGTGTGAGCTTGAAAAAGCTCGTATGGAAATCGTCTTACCTGCAGCTTGGTTGCATGATTTCGTGAATGTTCCAAAGAATGATCCTCGCCGCAAGCAGGCCTCACGTTTGTCTGCACAGGCAGCTTGGGAGTATTTAAAAAGCATCGATTATCCAAATGAACTTCTGCCCGAGATTGCCCACGCCATCGAAGCTCACAGCTTCAGTGCAGGGATCGATGCCCGCACCATTGAAGCACAAATCGTACAGGATGCAGATCGCCTGGATGGCCTTGGCGCCATTGGCATCGCGCGCTGTTTTGTGGTTGCGGGTTTGATGAAGCGAGCCTTGTACTCGGAACAAGATCCCTTCTGTGAACAGCGCAAGGCCGATGACCTGCGCGGGACGGTCGATCACTTTTACACCAAACTTTTCGTCGTGGCCCGTTCGTTGAAAACGAAGAGCGCCCAAGCGGAAGGCCATAAAAGATGGGCCGTGATGAAGCAATACCTGGAAGATCTGAAACGAGAGATCGAATGAACATTTTTGATTTTACCAATTACCGAGATTATCTGCAGGCATTCCTGAAAAGCGACGAAGAAAAAAATCCTGGCGCCCGTAAACGCCTGCTACAAACCGCCGGCATGAGCAGTTCTCTGCTGACTCAGATATTCGCGGAACAAAAGCAACTGTCGCAAGAGCATGGCTACGAAGTGGCCTTGCATATTGGTCTGAGCGATAAAGAGACCGATTACTTTATGTTGCTTTTGGATATCGCGCGGGCGGGCAGCCACAAGCTGCAAGAGCGCCTGAAATTCAAAGCCAAACAACTGCAAGTCGAATCGCAAAAGATCTCGTCAAAAATCAAAGTCGATGTCGCGCTGACCGACGAACAAAAGGCCATTTATTATTCCAGCTGGGCCTATACGGCTGTTCGAAACCTAATTCCAACTCCGCATGGTGATACGATCAAGGATATCGCGCTGAAATTGGATTTGCCGATCAATTCTGTCGAGCAGATCGTGCAATTTTTGTTGGACATTGGATTGGCTCGGAAAACCAATGACGAACTGGTTTCGCTTGCCGGCAACACCCATCTCGATGCCACCAGTCCCCTGATTTTTCGTCACCACCAAAATTGGCGGCAGCGGGCGATTCACCGCATGGATCATTACAACGAAAAACACCTGCACTACACCTGCCCCATGTCCTTGACCAAAGAAGGCGCTCTTCTCATTCGCAAAAAATTGCTCGAAGATATCAAAGAGATCAATCACCTGCGGGGAGAGCACGGCGAAGTCGCCTACTGCTTCAACATTGATTTCTTCGAGTATTAAATTCGCATCTACATGTCGAAATCTTCGGGGGCCTTGGCTTGCGCCGAAGTCGTGACCTGCAGGCCTTCTTTCGGAAAGTTGACCGAGAGAGAGATGATATCAATGGATGGATTGCTCAGGTCAAAGATGCGCGTGAGTGTGATTTGATCGGAAAAAGTCATTCGCAGTTCTTTTTCTTTTCCTTCTTTCTCACTCAGGAACAGTTGCAGGTAACACTTGGACATATCCTTTTGATCGACACAGCCGTCGTCAACCAAATCCACATGGCAAGGAGACTCTTCTGGCGGCATTCCATTTCCGCTCACTGTGCACTTTAGAGACTGATGGGCTTGTCTTTGCTTTAAATCGAAAATGGACCTGGCTTGAGCCATCACCGGAATTCGATGTTCTTGGCAATTTCTTTCAAAGAAGAAATCTTTCATGCCGAAAACGAAGAACTGTTGAACCAGGGCACTGGTGCGACTGAGACGTTCGCAGCCTTCCACTCCCTTCACATCGAAAGAGAAAAAATCTGTCGCCGGTGCGGTTGATATTTTGAAAAATGCTTTGGCAAAGTCACGAATGCTGGAATACTCGGCCTTTAAATTGCCGGCATTGAAGCTCGCCTTTTTCTCTGGCGCATCTTGAACCACTTTATCGCAGCCAGCGGTAAACCAAATTTCGGCCGAACTGCCATAAGAGAAAGCGGTCGAACGAGTTTCGTGACACAACTGTGCGTGCAGGCTTTCACCGATCTCTGATGCCTGACCCTTGAGCACGGCCAATGACATTGCAAATTCGTGCACCAGCAACTGAGCCTGATCATCCATCTTCATTTTGTCGTATTTTTCTTTATCGATCCAGACCTCACCAAGATTGTTCTGAATGGCCAGCTGATCGAATTCAGCGTCGATGCCGATAACCCCGATTTTCTCCGCCGGAAGAAGCTTTAAAGGTTTCGGGCTCATGAAAAATGGGATTCGGGACCAATAGAAATCCAGAACTTTGCCATTGTAAGAAGAGGCGGACACACTGAAATTTGGATCAATCAAAGTCTTAAAGGCCTCTAGACTGTGGACGTCGACCCGGAAAGATTCGAAGGGTTTACCATCGATGCCGTTGCCACCTCCGCCGTCGCTGGTGGGTCCGCCCCCGCCGAAGGCTCCCTTGACGCCGTCTTGGTCTTTCGGCGTGCAGGCGCTCGACAGGAGAATCAGTGTGCAACTCGTGAACATGATGAGCAAAAGTTTCATCATCCAGATCTCCAATCGTCGGTAAATGGCGCCCCTGAGACAAGCCATTACCAAGCAAAGTGGAGACCAAAAACGTCAACTGCGGGGAAGAGAAAGCTTGATGGTGGTTCCGTGGCCAACCTGGCTGCTGATTTCCATCGTACCGCCAAAGGATTCAACAAAGTTTTTGGCGTGCAAAACCCCAAGCCCGTTGCCGCTATGGGATTGGCCGAACTTTCCGTAGGAGATTTCTTTTTGGCCCAGGCTCTGCAGAATTTCGTTTGGGATGCCTTTCCCATTGTCTGAAATCTTAATTTCGATCTGATCTTTCATCGATTCGACATTCACTGCAATCTGGCCGCTTTCGGCATCAAAGGCTTCGATCGCGTTGTTTAAAAGGTTCGAAATCACTCTTTGCAGATCGCTGCGGTTGATTTCACAGACGCCTCGGCACGCTTCGGTGATGTTAAAATCAATGTGGATCCGTCCCCGTCTTGAAAGCAGCAGTTGCTTCTCGGACACGATCTCTTGAATCAACGGAGCCACCTCTTCATGCGCATGTGATTTTCGGGACTCGGGTGGATTCATTTTGCTCTTGAGCAACAGATCGTTGGCGATGTCGCTGATTCTGCGGATGGCTGCCTGGGCCAGCTCGCGAGACTCTTCCGGCAAATGCTCTAGCGTTTGTGACAGCACATTCAGTGCGGACAGCGGCGCCCTGATATCATGGGCGGCCTGCCGGGCGATTTGCAGCAGTTCTTTGGTGTCCAAACTGGTTTCATTGAATTTGCGATGCGAGAGTTGTTCGGCTTTCATTTGAATCCCACCTTTGTCGAAAGAGCACTTCTGATGGGCAATTTAAACGGCACGGACGGAAACCGCGACTTACTTGGGGTGAAGAAAGGCCTTGGTTTGGTTACTTTCGGTAAACCACCAGCCCTTAAAAAAAACCCCAGGCTTTGGGCCCAGGGTTCTTAAACTCGATGAATGGATCGATCTAATTAGGGCAGCAAAGCTTTCCATGAATCAACATAGGTTTGCATGGTTGCCATTGCATCCACCTGAGCATTCAATTCCGTTTGATCTCCGGCTGGATCCTGAGGCGTTGTGGTGTCCGCGCTAGTAGTTTTGAAAGACTGCATTCCAGCTTTGGATTTGTCTAAAGCCAGTTGCCACATTTCCGCTGTTTTTTTGCGACTTTCGTCATTTTGAATTTCATTGAATTCCTTAAATTGTGGATTGGCTTCATCTTTGATGTCGACTTGGATCACTTTGCGCAATTTCAATTTCGAAATTTTATCAAGCTTGGTCAGGTACTTGATGGCGCTTTTCATTTTTCCAGAATTGCCAAGATTTTCGTCTTTAAATTCTGCATCCAATTTCAAATCCATTTTCAGCAGTATGTCCCGCAAAAAATAGGCCCGCAGCGCCAGAAATTCGTAGGCCGTGTCTTCAAATTCGCCATGACTTTGAATTTCAGTCTGGATGATGGAATCAACTTTGGCATCTTGGGTGAATGCAGCAACAGCTTCCAAACCGGCCAATCGAGCATTTTTTTTCAAAAGAACGATCGCCATCTGTTCGGGGGTCGGATCAATTCCGTAGCCATCCTTATCCATTCCGAAGATCGGATCAACTTCTCGCAGTTCGCTCAAACGCAGGTGCATGAATTTCATCAATTCGTCGGGACGAGCTTCTTCGGCGAAAACTTCCGCACCGGCCATGATTCCGGTCGGGACCGGGTAAGTGAAAGCTTGATTGTCAGCACTGTCCATTTGGGTCAGCGCGCCCGCCAATGTTTGTTTGTGAATGCCTTCATTGGTTTTATCCATTTTTTCAGACATTTCGCTGGTTTTTTGGGGCATTGAATTCAGGCCCGCGATGTCCGGCATTTCACAAGCCGTCAGCGCCAAAGTCATCACAGGAACCAAGATCATCATTTTTTTCATTTTCAATTCCTTGTTTTTCGAATTTAGCAAAAAAAAAGAGGCCTCCGTAGAGACCTCTTTTGTGAAAGTTCAGATTACTGTGGTCCGCCATTGATGATGTCGGCGCGCAGACCTTTCAGCTCGGAGCCAGTTGCTCCCAGCCAGAAAGCCAAAACTTTGCGAGAGAAACCTTCAGAACCGTTCACCATGGTGACTTTTTCATCTGGTCCTTCGAAAGCCAAAGTCTCTGATTTGTCCGCGTTCTTTTGGAAAGCGATCACAAGCTTTTTGTCTTTAGGAATGATGCTGTAAGTGCTGACGGCCGCGAAGAACTTGCTGATTTCAGCGTCAGCATTGTGGTCTTTGCCTGGATTGTTCAAAGTGTAGGCCTCTTCGAAAGCAGAGCGAATTTTTGCTGAATCCACATCACGAACAAAGTTCAGACGGATCACGGTTGTGCGTGAACCATTCAGGCTGTTCAAAGAATCCAAGTTGCCGGCAGCCGAATTGCGGACAAAAGAAGAAGCATCGCTGGACAACAGTTCAGCAACGTAGACCGGAACGATAACGACTTTGCGCATTCCGTATCCGATCAAAGAAACCGGCAGTTTTTGGTTGTTGATAGTGACATTGGCTTCTTTCGAAACAGTAACACCTTTCAAAGAGTTGCCAGCGGCAGTTTGTTCAAAAATGCCAGCAAACGCTGAAGATGAAATCATTGCGACAGCCATAATTGCGATCATGTTTTTCATTTAAGTTCTCCTCTAGTGAGTTGATAGTTTACGTTTTTTAATTTTTTAAAATCTTTGTCTGAATTCTCGAAACAACGTGCCCTGTTTTGGTCAACAAACGACGGAAACACAATCAGAATTGTCCGCGCAATTGGTAAATTCTTGGTAAAGCCGCATCGTTCGGCAATCCCCACCACTTCAGCTTGAAAATGTAAACCCCACAGAGCAGGCGCAACTTATGCCTCGCGTTATTTACTTGTCAATGCAGGAGTCTGTAAAGCGTTCTGCTACAATTTATTTGCATGGCAGCTTCACCTTTTTTCCCAAAACTTCCCCACGGCTGGTCCGAAGATTCGCTGACCCTTCAAAACGGATCTTTGTTCCTTCGTATTTACAAATCGGAACGCCAGCTTTCGCGTGGAAGATTTTTGTATTTGCTTCACGGCCAAGGCGAGCAAAGCGGGCGCTATCAGCACTTTCCACATTATCTGGATGGCTTGGTCGATGCGGTGATCTGTTTGGATTTACCGGGTCATGGAAAATCCGCCGGCATTCGCGGACACATTGAAAATTTTGATCAATACAGCCAGGCGGCTCTGGACGGATTTCATGCGGCCACCGATTGGATGAAAAAATACTCTTCGACCGTGCAGGCTCATTGGTTCGGTCACAGCATGGGTGGCTTGATCACGCTTCGCACTTTGCTGAAAGAGTCGTCGTTGCCGATCAAGGCGGTGGCGGTGTCTGCACCACTTTTGGATTTGGCGCTGCCGGTGCCGAAGCTGAAAAAATTTTTTGGCGAGCTGGTTGAACCCATTTTAGGACGGATCAAACTGAGTAATGAACTGAACGGTGATCTGGTCTCTCACGATCCCGAAGTGGCCAAGGCCTATAATCTTGATCCTTTGAATCACAATTTCGTGACTCCACGATTTTTCGTGAATCTAACGAAGGAAATGAAATTGGTGCGCGAAAACACCGGACCTTTTGCTTACAACTTATTAATGCTGGTCCCCTTGGCCGACCAAATCGTGAGCTGGCAGGCACAGTACCGGTTCATGGAAAATCTGAAAATGGTCGAGGGTAAAAAGAAAGTTCTGACGAGCTTTCCGGGATTCTATCACGAATCCTTCAACGATCTTGGAAAAGAGCGGGCTTTCACCGCTCTTTCACAGTGGATGATTTAAGAGACCAAATTCTCGAGAACAGATTGTGATGATGTGTGATCCAGCAAACCAGTTATGCGTGCGCAATCAATTAAAAATTGCGGACAAGTAGACTTCCAATGATGAACAACGACTTTGTCCGGTCACGTAAACCGTCACCAGCACTTCGTCACCCGGATACATCGGGATCGAGGTGATCTGGTCGTGATGATTGCTGGCCGGAGAAAGATTGTACTGGTTGTTGCGGCCATCTTTTAATTTGTAATCGAATTTGGCGGTGTAATCGCTATCGACGCCTTGGCTGGTGCAGTTGCTGACGGCACCGTAGCTTTTTTCAGATAAGCTGAACGAGCCCGCGCGGGATGCACGATAAATCAGATTCTTCGTGTAGACTGCACCCGGTTCAAGGTTCCAGACCACCACCTTGGTTCGCGGAGCCGTGTAAAAATCATTCCCGACGTCAAAAGAGAGAATCTGGCTCGGCTCTCTTTGCGGATCGGAATCGTCCGATTTTTTGGGACCGCAAGCCGTCAGAGAAACCATCACCATTAAAATCGAGAATAAAAGAATCAGTTTTTTCATAGAGGACGGCTGTATCGAGAGACCAAAAGTTTGTCAAACCCAGCTCAGAAAGTGGCTCTCGAGGCGATGGAATTTTTACTCCCATAAGAGAGGTGGGCCGGGCCAAATCGGCCCCAGATTTTCAAGAAACCGACTGTCGTCATTACCGGTCCCAGAAATCGCGCTGGGCGCGGGCCTGTTCTTTGAACATGACCACGCCATCAATGTATTGGGCATTGACCTGCAGGGCGTACTCGCGGGCCAGCGAGTCCTCGCGATAATTCAGGTCCACCACGAATTCGGGCTTCCAATCTTCAGGGGGGAATTGAGCTTCCGGCGAGGCCGCCCAGATCAGGATGCGCGGGCCTTCCATCTGCATTGTCACGATTTCGTCGCGGCTGCGTTTTTGCTGATCTCCGTGCTCAAGCCGATAACCCTTGGAACGCGCGGAAAAGCAGAGAGCGTGCGGAATGACCTTTAAAATCACCGGCAAGGTTCCGCCCCCGCCCCACACGGCGACGGATTGGGTGTCGTCGGTGATCTGTGAAAAAAGCGCGCGAAAGCCATCTAGATCCGTATTGTGCGAATACCAAATTTGATTTTTTCGCACCAAGGTGTTGGCGCTTTCCAGTTCGCTCACGATCGTCGAGCGATACGGTGTCCACTGAAAAATCCCGCTCTTCAAGGGTGAGGTTACGGCGGCCGCATCTAAACCCAGTTTCTGCAAAAGCTCCATGGCCGGAATCAAATCATCGCTTTCAAAGTCGATGGCCAGCACGGGCCGGTCCTTTTTGTGAAAATAGGCCTGCTGCTCGATCGGCGTGCGGCTGTGAAAAACGGGATGGCCCAGCAGAGCGGCAAACTGCTCGGTGTGAAAAGGAGTGGCCATCCATTCGTACAAAGTCGGCTGATCCAGAGCTGATCCTTGATCCAAGCGAAAGAAATTGATCTTCTGTCGGCCCTTGAGCCATTGCCGAATCCAATTCCAGCGGCCAAATTCTGACGAACGTGGTAGCACACTGCGCTTCGCCGGTTCTTGCGCCTGCCATTCTAACAGCACGGATAGCTGCTGAAAGTTCTGAATCACCGGCGACAGTTTGATGTGCGAATCGGCGGGAATCTTGTACCGGCTCAACTCGGCTTCCAGCTGCGCAAGACTAGCCAAACTCTCTGCTTTCATTTGGTGAATGGAAAATATCGGGGCCTCTCCGAATGGACAGGGGCCTAACTCGAGCGCCCAATCCCACCAGACGCCGGTGCGGATAAACTCTTGAATCCAGGTATCGGTCGTCGTCGTGCGCAGACTTAAGAGCACCCGACGTGGTGGCAGCAGGCTGGTCACCATTTGGATTTGCTGCAAACTTAAAAGATCATCGCGCAGCTCGAAAAAATCGACATCGAAATTTCGAATTCGATTTTGCAGATTTTCCAAGCTTTGGAAATGGCTCGGCAACAAAGTGAGAATTCCACCCAGATTTCGAAAATCTTCTTTGAATATTTTTTCCTCGGTCGGATTGGGACCTTCTAATCCTTCGGGCATGATGTATTCGTCGGTCGCGTGTTTGTGGTAGCGCTCTTCGCGCAGTGGCAGTCGTAGCAGGTACTCGTCCAGCGGCGACATGTCGGGATTCAATCGGGGTCGATTCAGAAAAATTCGTCCCAACGAGTCCGTCTTGCGGCGAACCCAAAGACGACGGCAATCTTCCGGAATTTCTTGCAGGGCAAATCCGGCTCCGAGCGCAATCACGAAATCAGCATGCGTTTGCAGCAGGTGGTGAAAGACTTCGACTTCGAGCTTTCGGAATTGGGCCTCACCCAACTCGTTGAAGATTTGACTGACGGTTTTGCCTTCGCGAAATTCAATTTCCCGATCCAGGTCAAAAAATTTCGGTAACGGGACGAGATCTTTCCAGTAATGCTTCAATCGCTCAAGCAAGTGGGACTTGCCGGTGCCGCGATGCCCGATCAGCACGAGCTTCATGGCTTCACACCCAAGACTTGCCAGAATTCAGGAAAACTTTTGCTGACCACTTGCGGACTTTGGATGCGGATCTCGAAGCCCATCAATTTCAACAAACCTGCGGCCATGGCCATGCGATGGTCCTGATCCGGGTCATATTGAAATGTTACCGGTCGAAATTTTGATCCATGCCCGACAATGTGCAAGCCATCAGCTTTTGCGGAACAGATAAAACCGGCCAAGCGCAAAAGCTCAGCCGTCTTGGCAATGCGATCCGATTCTTTATGCACCAGATGCGGGGCCCCCCGAAACCAGGACTCGCCCTTGGCAAATGCGCAAAGAACCGCTAGCACCGGAAACAAATCTGGTGAGGATTGAAGGTTGACGTCGATGGCTTTCAATTCAGTCGGCTTTCGCACCGCGAGCGTTGAGCCCTGTTGTTGAATCACGGCGCCCATCTTTTTGAGAATCGAAATAAATTGAAAGTCCGGTTGGAAACTTTTTTCCGTGGCGTTTTCGATGATCGCTTCTCCGGCCAAAGCCCCGGCGGCCGCGATCGCGAAGGCCGAGCTGTAATCGGGCTCCACGGTGAATTGGAAGTTATCGACTTTTTGTCCGGCAGGAATTCGCCACAGATCATTTTTATTTTCGATCATCATACCGAAGTGACGAGCCATCTCGACACTCATCTGCCAATAGCCTTCGGAGACACCAGGCTTCATTTCAAATTCTAAATCAAAAGGCAGCTGCCAGCTATTGAGAAGCAATCCGGTCGCAAATTGACTGGAGCTGTGGCGGTGAATGCGCAATGGGATCAGTGGTTTTTTCCAGCCCTCGCTTTGAATCAAAATCTGATTTGGCAAAAGCTGACAAGAGACCCCCAGCTGATCCAAAATATAAACCAGATCATCTTGCGGCCGACTGAGCAATCTGGGACTGCCGCCCAAACGAAACAAACCCTTTTCGCGGGACGCACGCAGACTCATAAAACGAATCACCGTGCCCGCTTCGCCGCAGTTCATTTCTTTTTTCTGGATGAATGAAGATACCGCCATCTTCATGTGGCGAACATCATCACAGTTTGAATTGCCTTGGATTTTCAGCGAAGGAGCATAGCTTTGAACCAGCAGGGCCCGGTTCATCATCGATTTCGAAGCCGGAATGACGCCTTGAAATCGAAATTTTGTGCCCATCACCGCTTGCTCATGGCTCATACCAAGCTCCGCTCTGCATACATGTTTTCTAGTATGCCGCAGATTTAAAAGATGTCGAATGCCTTTTTTCCGGCCCGACCCTCGACAATGATTTCGTATTTACCAGAGATCAAATGGGGCAAAAACTAGCACGGCTTCTGCCCACGCAAAAGATCAGGGTGTGTTCGCTAAGATCTTCTCGGCATGATGGCAAGCCACCTGCGTTCGGACGACCGGTCGCAATGGCGGCACCTGCTGTTTGCAGATGTCTGTCGCGTACGGGCAGCGCGTGTGAAAGCTGCATCCCGGTGGTGGGTTCAGCGGCGAAGGAAGTTCGGTTGAGTCGACGACTTCGACTGCTTCCGCAGGCCCCAGCTTCGGCGTGCTTCGCAAAAGCAAACGCGTGTATGGATGCATCGGCGTGTTGAAGATATCGTCGCGATCGGCAATCTCGACGATCCGGCCCAGATACATCACCGCCACCCGGTGAGCCAAGAATCGAACGACACCCAGATCGTGAGAGATAAATAAATAGCTCAGACCTTTTTGCTGCTGCAGATCCAAAAGCAGATTCAAAACTTGCGCTTGAACCGACACGTCCAAAGCCGAAACAGGTTCATCACAAACCAACAATTCTGGATTGGTGACCAAAGCCCGCGCAATGCCAACGCGTTGGCGTTGACCACCGCTCAACATGTGCGGATAGCGAAGCAAGATTTCCGGGCGCAAACCCACCAGCTGAGCCGTGTTTTGCACCAGGGTTTCAATTTCTTCAGCCGAAACGCCGCGAATTTTCAAAGGCTCGGCGATGATGTCGTAAATTTTTTTGCGCGGATTGATCGATGAGTAGGGATCTTGAAAGATCATCTGCATGAAGCCCGGAAGCTCTTTCGAGCTGACACTGTTCAGATCGCGGTCCGCGATTTTAACGGTGCCTTCGGTGGGCTCTTCGATTTTCAATAAAACTTTGGCGAGAGTGGATTTTCCACAGCCGGATTCGCCCACCAAGGCCAGCGTTTCACCGGGCTTTACGCTCAGGCTGACACCGCGAAGGGCTTGCACTTCGAGCGGCTTTTTAAAAGCTCGAGGAGATATAAAGGTCTTTCGTAAATTCTCAATGACTAGCACTATTTTGTCTCTTCTTTAAAGCGGTCTTGCGCTTGGTGAACGGATTTCTTCAAATTTTCGAACGCGCTGTTGGCGCCGGCTTTCAGGTCGTCCCAGGCTCGACCGGAAGATGTTTTCATCTTCTCGATTTTGTTATGCAGTTCAGCCTGATCCTTCTTCAAATTGTCGATCTGACCGTCCATGTCTTTTTTCGCCGAACCCGAGGTCGTTTTCGCCTTTTGCTGCAGATCACGAATTTGGGTTTTTAGACTTTCATAGCCTTGCTGAAGATCCTTCTGAATTTTCTCTTTTGTTTCCTTCACTTCTGCCGCGTGAGTGGCACCAAAAGAGATCCCGAGTAATAGAATGAGAATGGAATATTTCATCAGAGATTCCTTTCGACAGCCAACGGCTTGAGACAGCGAACTTCGCGGTTCGCTGACATCTGCGACAATCCGATTTTCGCCTGATCACATCGTTCATCTTTGTAGGCGCAGCGTGGGCTGAGCTGGCAACCCTGCGGTCGCTGGCCCAAGTGTGGAACCATGCCCGTGATCGTTGGCAATCGGAAGTCTTTCGCTTCATGAGTGTGCAGACCCGGAAGACACTTCAGCAAACCTTCGGTGTATGGATGCTGCGGCCTCTGGATCACGTCCATCGAACGGCCCTCTTCAACGATTTCACCCGCGTACATGACAAGCAAACGATCGGTGTTCTGCGCGATCACGCCCAGATCATGCGAGACCAGGATCAAAGACATTTTCTTTTCTTTGCGCAGTTTCTGCAGCAAGGACAAAATCTGCTTTTGAATCGTCACGTCCAGAGCCGTCGTCGGCTCGTCGGCAATCAGAATTTTTGGCGAGCACGCGATCGCCATGGCGATCATCACCCGTTGGCTCATCCCGCCCGACAATTCGTGCGGATAAGCTTTCAAGCGAGACTGAGGATCCGGAATTCCGACCTGCTGAAGAAGCTCGATGACTTTGGAGCGCAAAGATTCTTTTGGAATATTCTGGTGAATCCGCAAAACTTCGCCGATTTGATGTTCGACGTTGAAGCAGGGATTCAGGCTGGACATCGGATCTTGAAAGATCATCGAAATCTCGGCGCCGCGAATTTTCAGCTTCTCGTTCTCTGGCATTTTGCGAATGTCGCGGCCACTGAACAGAATCTCGCCGCTCGGAACAATCGCGTTGCTGGCCAAAAGATCGAAGATCGCCAGGCTGGTCACGCTCTTACCCGAGCCGGATTCGCCGACGATGCCGAGAGCTTCACCCTGTTCGACTTTGAAATTGATATCTCGCAAAGCGTGGATCACACCGCTCGCGGTAGAGAAATGAATATTGAGATTTTTAACTTCCAATAAGCTCATGCGCGTTTCACCTTGGGATCCAGTGCATCACGAAGGCCATCACCCAGTAAATTGAAAGCAATCACGACGATCAAAATACACAATCCCGGCAGGGTCACCAGCCAAGATGCGGACTCGATGTAAGCGCGGGAATCCGATAGCATCGTTCCCCACTCGGGCATGGGTGGTTGTGCGCCCAAGCCTAAGAATCCCAATGCGGCCGCATTCAAGATGCCGTCACTGAAACCGAAGCTGGCTTGAATCAAAAGAGGCGCCATGCAGTTGGGCAAAATGTTGATGATGTAAATGCGAAACCAAGAAGCCCCGAAGCTCTTGGATGCGACCACATAGTTCTTCTTTTTTTCCACCATGATCGAAGCGCGCACGATGCGCACGACATTCGGCAATGTCACAATGCCGACCGCGATGACCGTGTTGATCAGGCTTGGACCTAAGATCGCAACGACGACGATCGCCAGCAAGATCGATGGCAATGCGAGCAAGATGTCCATCAAGCGCATGACGACGGCATCGACCCAGCCACCCAGAGAGCCGGCTAGCAATCCCAAAGAAAGACCAAAAATCAGATTGAATGTAACCACAAAAAAACCGATGCCCAAGGACACGCGCGATCCGTAAATCAAGCGCGATAAAAGATCGCGGCCCAAATCATCCGTACCCAGATGAAACTGCGCGACGTGTCCATCGGCCCAAAAGGGTGGCGCCCGCAGTGCATCCGAAAAAACGGTGATCGGCTCGAACGGCGCCAGCAATGGCGCGAACAACGCGATCAAGGCGACGACGCCAACGAGACACAGACCCAGGACGGCGCCCCGGTTCTGCCGAAACAAATACCAAAATTCTCTCATGATTGGGTCCTCATACGTGGATAAACCCAGAGGTAAACGACATCCACCAACACATTCACCATGACAATTAGAAATGCCAAATACATAACCCCGGCTTGAATCACCGGATAATCACGTGCTTCGACCGATTTCACCAGCCAGCGACCAATGCCCGGCCAAGAAAAAATCGTCTCGGTCAAAACAGCACCCGTCAGCAAAGTTCCCACCATCAAACCAACAACGGTCACGATCGGAATTAAGGCATTGCGAAGGGCATGAATGAAAACC
Organism: uncultured Bdellovibrio sp.; assembly: GCA_966211795.1. GTDB lineage: Bacteria > Bdellovibrionota > Bdellovibrionia > Bdellovibrionales > Bdellovibrionaceae > 21-14-0-10-47-8. The sequence goes on from CBIHNW010000016.1 coordinate 72,130, forward strand.
ACACGAAAAGAGTTCAGCCCTTTCGCCTTTGCGGTTCGCACATAGTCTTCACCCAAAACTTCGAGCAACGAAGAACGTGTCATGCGTGCCATCACGGCCAGTGGAATGGTTCCCAAAACGATAGCCGGCAAAATCAGATGCTTCAAAGCATCCCAGAAAGCGGCAAAGCCTTCTTCGCTGAACCAAGAATCGATCAACATGAATCCGGTCTTCACCGGAATATCAAACATGGCATCCATGCGACCCGAAACCGGGAACCAACCCAGGTTGACCGAAAAAACGATCACCAAGATCAAACCCCACCAAAAGATCGGCATCGAATAGCCGACCAGGGACACGCCGATCACTGAATAATCGAAAACGGAATTCCGTTTGACGGCCGCGATGATTCCCATCGGAATCCCCAGCAAGACCGACCAGATCAGGGCCACGACCGAAAGCTCAATTGTCGCCGGAAAGCGCGACCAGAACTCTTCCGAGACAGGGCGACGAGAAACGATGGATTCGCCCATATTTCCCTGCAAAGCGTTTTTCACGAAAATGAAATACTGCTCGGTAACGGGTTTATCCAAACCGAAACGAGCACGCATTTGTTCGACGACAACGGGATCTCCCCCGCGTTCGCCGAGCAGGTTGAGCACGGGATCGCCAGGGATGAGACGAATCAGGGCGAATGCTATCACACTCGCCCCGATTAAGGTTGGTATCACCAATAAAAATTTCTTAAAAATTCCGAGTAACATTTTTCTTCTTATCTCGTTCCGAACCGCAATTCTTTTACTTCAAATCAACTTTTTCGAATTGCTCGGTTCCGAACGGATGGATTTCATAATTCACGACGTTTGAAGACATCGCTCGGTAAACGCGCGCGTGGGCCAAAGTCACCCATGGAGCTTCTTCTTTGAAGATCGTCTGCGCTTTTTTGTACAGCTCCGTGCGCTTGCCAGTGTCCGCGGTTTGTTTCGCTTGCTGGATCAAATCGTTGAAAGGCTTGTAGCACCAACGAGCCAGGTTCGATCCCGCTTTCACGGACGCACAACCCAACAGGACGTTGAAGAAATTGTCGGGATCGCCATTGTCACCAGTCCAACCCATTTGGATCATCTGGTGATCGCCTTTTTTCGATTTCTCGAGATAAGTCGGCCAGTCGTAAGTGATCAACTTGACCTTGATGCCGATCTTCGCGAGATCCGCCTGCATCATCTCGCCCATCTTTTTTCCGCCTGGGTTGTAAGGACGAGAAACGGGCAAAGTCCACATTTCAGTTTCAAAGCCATTTGGGTAGCCGGCTTTCGCCAACAACGCTTTCGCTTTTTCAACGTTATAGTCATAGTCTTTCACGCTGTCGTTGTAAGACCAGATCGTGGGCGGAATTGGATTCTTCGCCAATGAAGCGCGGTTCATGTAGATCGCTTCGAGGTAAGCTTTGCGATTCAAAGCATAGTTCACGGCTTCACGAACTTCTTTCTTCGCGAAAGGACCTTTTTCCACGTTGAACGCCAAGTAACCAACGTTCAGGCCTTCTTTTTCTTTCACTTCGACTTTCTTGTTCGCTTTCAAAGCATCGATGTCCTGCGGAGCTGGTTCGGCGATCAGGTTGCACTCGCCCGCTTTCAATTTCTGCGAACGAACCGAAGCATCCGGAGTGATCGCGAAAACCAGGTTTTCGATTTTCGGTACGCCCTTCCAGTAAGTCGGGTTGGCGGTGTAACGGATCAAAGTGTCTTTTTGGTAAGACTTGAGAACGAAAGGACCTGTTCCAATTGGGTTGGTGTCGACCTTTTCTGGAGTTTTCGCTTTCATCATCGCGTCCGCGTATTCCGCAGACAAGATGCTCGCGAAATCCATCGCCACGTTCGCCAAGAACGGAGCTTCACGCTGAGTCAGCAAGAACTCGATGGTGTAATCGTCTTTCTTTTTGATGTCCTTGATGATCTTGCCCATTTCCATGCCCTGGAAATATTCGTAAGTGCCACCCGAAATTTTTGCGTAAGGGTGATCCGGCAGACGTTGACGGTTGAAAGAAAAGATCACGTCGTCGGCGTTGAAATCACGAGTTGGTTTGAAGAATTCATTCGAGTGAAACTTGACGCCTTTACGGAGATTGAAAGTGTAAGTCAGTCCGTCTTTGGAAACGGTCCACTTTTCGGCAAGACCCGGCTCGATTTGGGTGGAGCCTTGTTTGAACTCGACCAAGGTATTGTAAATGGTGTGCGAGCTGGCGTTGAAAGTCGGCCCGTCTGTTGCCAGCTGAGGATTGAATGAGCTGGGGCTTCCTTCTGAGCAATACACGAAAGTTTTTGCAGCATTTGCGTTCAAACCAACGAACACAAAAAGAGCTGCGAAAAAAGCATTTTTCATAGTGATTTCTCCTGGGGTTTTGGAATCTGCCTGGTTCTACAAAGATGACCCCGGAATTGCCATCTGCACTGCGTCACCGTTGAGGTTTTTGGCAAATTTTTCGAAGCTCGCCGCGGGCCTCACACGAAGGTGCGAGAATCAGCGTCCTGGCCTTTGATCTGGTTTGTGACACTAATCCTTTTCTGATCTCAAATCCCTTCTAGAATAGAATCAATGAAGAGGAAGATTCATCCCCTGTTTAAATTGTTTTTCTGGAGCGGATTGGTTTGGGGAGTGGGCTTCCTGCTCTCCCGTTACACCTCGTTGCCAGAACTGAATGACTTTATCTTGGTGCTGACCGGAGCCGGGATTTTTTTGCTGCAAGACCGTCAGATTTTAAAGATGGGTGGCTCGCCTGCCATGGAAACCGGAATCCTGGCGGTCATTGCCATGCTCTTGATGCTGCATCTCAGTTGGATTTTTCTGGTTCCCAAGCTGAATGATGAGGAGATGATGAGTCAGGCCTGTTCTCCGAAAAGCTTGGAAGTTCAATGCTATACCTTTTCCCAAGAAAACTGCTCGTCTGTTTGGGAGCATTACTCGCAAGACTGCAATGAAGAGATCAAACAAAAGGTGACCTCTCGTCGATCGACGGCCCTGACCGGCCCCATGGTCCGACGCTGCATCTATAAAAAGCTGGATCAATCCTTTCACAGCAATCGGCGAACGCCCTTGAACGAAACTTGCCAGAAATTATTCCAATCTCTGGATGCTCCTTTTCAAAATTAAAAAAAAAGACCAACTCTTGGAAGAGTTGGTCTCGTTTTTCTTGGAATCTAAAAGGATTAGTTTGTGCCTTTAGCTTTTGCCGGAGGCGCGCCTGCGGGCGGAGGCGGAGCTGAAGTTGCCGGCGCTGCCGCATTCTTGTTATCAGCTTGCGCGACCGTCCGTTGCTCGATTTGATTTCCGGATCCGTATTCCTGCATGACCGTAACGATGACATGAATGGCTTCGCACTCGTTAGTCTGGATCTTATTGTCGGTTGTGCAATATTCCAGAATGGATTTTGTTTCGTTCTTTTCGTTCTTCATGCCCTCTTTAGATTCCACGTAAGTCAGGAACCCCTTCAAGTGCTCGGCGAATTTTGCATAATCTTCTGGTTTGATTGTCGTTTTCATTGTCGTGAGAATATCAAACATAGATTTTGAACAGCGATAAGTCAGCGTGTCCAATGGCTGAGTGTCGATGCAGAGCTTGCCTTCGATCGATCCGTCAATATCTGCTAAGCCATTCGATGGACATTGAAATTTGGCGCCATTGCATTTCGCATTTGAAGATGACGCCGGTCGCGTGCAGAGCACTTGTCCGTTTTGATTGGTCCATTTTGAAGGCTGCAGACCAAACACGCAGGAATTTCCAACTTCAGATGCCGGTGCAGCGACCGTCTTTGCGGAAGCAGATGCTGACGTTGTGGCCGCAGCGGCCGCAGTTGCTTCGGCACCGATTTGTGCCGACTGTGGGGCCATCGCTTCTTTGACTGCTTGGTCAGGCGTCAGTCCTTCATCACTAGTCATGTACTTTCCAAACCCGGCCACAGCAGCGAGGCCTCCCCCGAGTCCCCAAAGTTTTAACTTGGACCATTTAGCAACGCTCGGAACCTTGTCGATTCCAGCTTTGTTCAGCATCGTTGTGTATTCACTGGAAGATCCACCTTTATCCATGAATTTGCGAAGGTTAGAACCCATTTTCGTTACAGACTTACCCATAGCTGCAATAGCGGCTTTGTATTCTGCCTTTCCGAGCTTTCCGGCATTAAAAGCTTTCTCGGCATCTTTCGCCGCGCTTTCGGCATCCTTCATCGCTTTGATGCTTGCTTCCAGTTCTGTCTTTGAAGCCGCTAATGCGGCTGCCGCTTTTTCCGCTACCGTAGTTCCAGCTTTCGCGGCCGCTGTTGCCGACGCAGCTTTTGATCCTGCATTAGCCGCTGCCGCTGCCTCTTCCGCAGCTTTTGCCGAAGACGCACCAGCTGCTGCAACCTTTTGCGCCACAGCCGCAGAGTTAGCGACCGTCGCACCCTCAACACCCAAATTGCCTGCGCTCATTGTTCCTTTTGCGGCGTATGCACCGGTGACAGGTGTCATCTCGACGGCCGTTCCCACGTTTTTAAATTTGCTCGCAGCCGCGGCTGTTTCTGCCACTTCCTTGGTGCCTGACAAGCCTTTGAAGGCCACGGAAGCGTAGTTCGAAACACTTTGATATAACTTTGGTGCTGCCAGAGTGACCGAACGACCGACAGTCATGGCCAACTCGCCGGCCTCACCAAGTGCACGCAGAACGCCTTGAGCTTCCGCTGGATTCAACAAGGCCTGCGCCCAGAACTCATGCCATGGGTTGGTGTTGCGAGCCGTTTTATCGGATGACATTTTGTCCATCACTTGATCTTGAGAAATTTCGAGAACCTCGGTCAGAGCGAGCATGCTCATCATATAGATGGTTCGCTCATCCGAAGTCAGACGCTTGAATTCTTCGGTGCTCAGAACCAAAGATGACAAAGTGCCGCGCTCGAGATTGGGAGCGTGGGTTTTTGCAACGTGTTTGGTTTTGGCAAAACCTGGGGTCGCCATACTGAGGGTTATGGCGTAAATCAGCAGCTTTTTCATATATGTTCTCCTACCAACTCTAGTCTCGCGAGAACGCATCGATAAATCCATGTTTTTTGCCGGCAGACAAAAGGTCTATGTTTTTGTCTAGAACTGGCGACCGACTTTTGTCGAGCGAAGCCAGGTCCCGAGATAGATGAGTTTGGATTAGCTCAGCGGATAGGTCCGGCTGTCGGCATCGGCCAGTTCCAAGTGTCCGGCACAATCATAGCTGAATGCTTTTTCGAGTTGTCCCTTCAGGCGAACTGAAAAGTCATACCATCGATCCTTGGTGCCGGGAGTCAGTAATAATTTGTTTTGTGCCGGGATGAGGTGAGATTCGACCACGCCATTCAAAGCGTTGCTCAGCACGATTTCGATTGCGACTGCACTTGGGTTTTCGATCACCAATTGAACCGTTCCACTGGAAGGATTGAGCGCAAGCGTAGCTTTCAAAGTGTTTGCAGTCACAGAACCTGCAAAGCGACGGTAGAATCCATTCGGGCCATGCGCGGCCACGTCGAACAATTCCGTGGTGGAAGAAGCGTAAGTGATCTTTTGCGAGAAGTGTCCCCCAGCCTGGACCGTAATAAAAATTGGCGCAAAGACCATGTCTCCGTAGCCATGCAAATCAAAAGCAGCTCCCAGCATTCCCGAGTTCTCAAATTGAAGGTCAATCGCTTTTGCGGCCGCATCGACCGTGAGATTCAACCCCGGTTGGGTCGCCACCGGACGCAGGGGACGCGAGCCACCTTTTTCAATCTCGGGAACACCCATTTCATTTCCGGGTGCTGCGGCCGGAAGATTTTGGCAAGCTTCGGACGTTTCTTCAACCAAGGCACTGACATCCGGGAGAGTGGTCGGAAATCCGTATCCGCTGGAGCGGAAATCAAAACCATCCATCAAGTCCGAACAAATGCTGCGTCTCCAGTCGGAAATATTGGTTTCTTTGACGCCGGTGAATTTTTCCAGAAAGCGCAAGGTCGACGTCAGATCACAAGTTTGACTGTAGACCCATCCGCCGACACTCCAAGGAGACACGAGCCAGGTCGGAATGCGGTGACCGAGCCCCAAAGGAATCAAACCGGTACCGGGAACATCTTTCCATTCGTTCGCCGTTCCCACCGGTGGAATCGGCGGCACGACGTGATCAAAGATTCCACCGTTTTCATCATAGGTGTAGATGAAGACAGTTTTTTCCCAAACCTTTGGGTTGCTGGCCAAAGCGTCCAACATCGTTTTGCCGAATAGCGCGCCGAAATTTGGCGGCGCTGACGGATGCTCGGATTGAATCGTGGGCGCGATGATCCAGCTGACGGTCGGCAATTGATCATTGGCCACATCGACCGCGAAAGCATCGGCCGCACGACGGACCATTCCGTTTTGATAAAGAGGCGAGTCTTCGGAAGCATTTTTAAAATTCGCGAACCAGGCCAACGCATTGTCGTCGAAATTATCTTCTTCTTGATACATCTTCCAACTGATGCCCGCGGCCTGCAATCGTTCGGCGTAAGTGGTCCACGTGAAAGGCACCGTTTCATCATTGGCCATCATCGCGCCCGAAGGCCACAGACCCTGGCCGTTGGATCCACTCATCAGGAAAAGACGATTGGGATTGGTGCTAGCGTTGGTCGAGCAGAAGAAATGATCACAGGTCGTAAACGCATCTGACAAAGCATAATGAAAAGCGATGTCTTCGCGGGTGTAGTGGCTGACGGAGAAGACATCTTTGGCCGGAACCCATTGATCCATTTGGCCCTGACGAAATGCTTTGTATCCACTATCCCAAGTGTGGGTCACGTCGATCATGCACTGACCGCTGGTGGTCTTTCCATTCAGGCGAAAGGGCCAAATGATTTTTCCATCGGCATTTTTCTGGGCAAAAACGTTGCTTCCATCCGGCAGACGCAAAGGATGCGGATCGCGATATCCACGCACGCCGTTCAAGGTTCCCAGGTAATGATCAAAGGCGCGATTTTCTTGGCTTAGGATCACGACGTGTTCAACGGATTCGAGACTGCCGCGTTGGCGTCCTTTGGCGATGGCTTTTTGCAAGCCAATTGGCAAAGTTGAGAGCGCAGCACCCAGGCCGCTCCACTTTAAAAAGTCTCGACGATTGAAAGCCATCTTCCCCCCGCACAGTTTTGTCTCGTCTGATCCTGAAATGGTCTTATCGCGAAATTTATGGCAATGGAACGCAAAAACGGGGCCTTACCAATTCATTACTGTTCCTAATCAAATACCCAACAAACCAATTCTGTGAGATCTTCATTCCCCATGGATCTGAGCACCAGCCGCCTGTTATTTTTAGATTGCCAAACCACCGGGATGCGCCCGTCCGTCGGTTCCTTGCTGGAGCTCGCTTGGGGTTTTGGCCGGGCTTGTGATTCAGAACTTGAAATCATGGAATCGGATCTGGTGCAGCTTCCGGAAGGAAAGAACATTCCAATGTCGGTGCAAGAGCTGACCGGCATCCAACTCGCCGATTTGCAAGGTGCCGTACCAGTGGAGAAATTGTTCGCCAAATTTCAGGACTCTTTGCAAAAGAAAGGTGAAGCGGGCCTGGCGGTGATTCATTACGCTCAGTTTGAAAAATCTTTTCTCGAAGATCTTTATTTCCAAATGACGGGGGAAAAGAATTTGCCGTTTCGCCTGCTGTGCTCGCAGAAATTGGCGCACCGACTTTTCCCTCAGCTTCCCAGCCGAAACATTCGCGGCTTGGCCGGTCATTTCGGCGAAGGAACCGGCGAGCTGAAACGAGCGGGCTCACACGTCAAAGCGACTTTTCAAATTTGGCGCAAAATCACCGAGCAACTGAATCAGCAAGGCATCTTCACCTTTGAACAGTTGGACGCTTGGCTTTCGACCGCGCCATCGATTCCGAAAGTGTCCTATCAATACCAAATCGATCGCGATAAACGTTTGAAGCTACCGAAAAAGCCGGGCGTTTATTTTATGAAATCCAAGACCGGCCAGATTCTCTATGTCGGCAAAGCCACCTCGCTGCGAGACCGGGTGAACAGTTATTTCCGCGGTCGCAAAGGACGAGATCCTAAGAAATTGGAAATGCTCACCCAAGTTTGGGACCTGGATTTTATCGAGACCGGATCGGCGCTTGAGGCCGCGTTGCTGGAGACCGACGAAATTAAAAAATGGAATCCGGCCTACAATATCAGCCTGAAGACCGGATCACGCGGATTGATTTTTTATTCCCGAAATTTCGAGCAGGTGGGGTTTCGTCAAGATGATGTGACGATGAAAGGACCTTACCGTCCGAACGGGACGATCGAACAGCTGCGATTGCTGCAAAAGTCTTTATTGGAAAAAACTTTTTATCCGATTTTTTACGAGCCCTATCCGCTTGAGCTGATGCAAGCTGGCTTTGATCTATTTTGCCAGCGACATTCGATAGATCCTGTTCATTTGACTTCGATCCGTTCGCAGTTGTGTCTGGGCATGCGGCTTTTGCGTGAGCATCTCAAAGCTTTGGCATTGGCCGCAGAAACCGCAAACATTGATGCCCTCGAAATTGATGCGATGGAATTAGATCAGGCAGAATCTGCAGAAATCGAAGCTTCAACGGAGAGCGAAGGCTCACCCAAGAATGACGAAGAAATCGCCGTGACCGCTGAAGATATTGCCGACAAATTCGAGCGGCTCTTTTTGCGGGCGGCGCAAGATGTGCGAAAAGCGAAGATGCTAACGACATTGCTGAATTGTCATTTGGAATGGGAAAGTGAAGTCGGCTGGCGGTCTTTGGATATTCAGCAAGGTCGCTTTCAAGTTCAGACTGCGCCCGAGCCGATATCGCATCCTTGGCAGAATATGACAATCGCGGACTATGACCGCATGTCGATCGTACTTAGCGAGATTTCTCGGAAGCCTCACGTGATACGTAAGCTTGCCACTCTTCCGGAGTGTTCAGATTCAGGCGCACGCGCGGATCATGAACCTCGACAAAGTCCACCGTCAGCTCGGCTAAAAATTCGTCCAGACGTCGCGGATGAGATTTAAACTTGGCGATCGTCTTTGGTGACAACCAGATGGGATGCCCGCCCTGATGGTGATAGGATGGTTTGACGGCGGTTTTTCCGGGTTCGCATTGCTGCCAAAGCTGAGTGATCAATTTTTGGTGCAGCGGAACATCGACGGGCGATATAAAACAACCATGATGATCCGGCACCCGCTCAAGGCCCATGTGGATGGATTCAAAGGGTTGCGATTCTTTGCGCGGGTTTTCGGCGAGCTCGACCAGAAACCCCGAAGGATCCACGTGATTCATCAATCGCTCGTAAAGAAAAGTCTTCCCTGGTTGGTCGACGAGAATTAATTTTTCAATGCATCCGGAAGAACGAATCTGTGCGGCCTGATGCTCAACCCAAGTTTGTCCGTGAAATTCCAGCAACGCTTTATCCGATCCCATCCGGGTCGAGTTTCCAGCAGCCAGAAGAATAAAATAGGTTCTTCCATCTTTCATAATCGAAATCATACTGACTTCGTTTTCGAGGAGCGAATGTTTTTTCAAAAGACGGCAATAAAAAATCGTTTGACTGTGTTCTTTTCGATTATAGATCGATGGCGACGGGCTCGACGGTAACTTCGGCCAAAATCGGTGTTACGACCTGGTCTTGTTGAAAGTGGATTTGCAAAAGCTCCATGCCAATGCTCAAGGCGACATCTTTCGGCGCTTTCGACTTGAGCGGCACACCCATGGGACAGTGGACTTGTTGCAACTGATCCGGGCGAATCCCTTTTTCTTCCAGGCGCGCGAAAAATCTTTGTCGTTTGGTGCGAGAGCCGATCAGCCCCAGATATTTCAAAGGCAGTGGCGCCAGCTTTTCGATGATGTCTTCGTCCAAACCATGATCGTGGGTCATCACGACCGCATAAGTATCTGAACCCCATTTAGACTTGTTGGCTTCGATCCATTCAACGACGGGCTGATTCACGGTCTGTAAAATCAAATGGCTCAGTTGATATTTCTTTCGTTGCGCAGCTTCGATCCATTCGGGGCGTTCATCAATCACGTGACATTCGAAGGCAGTTCCGGCCAGGACCTCGAGCAGGGATTGCGAGACATGACCGGCACCGAAAATCAAAACTTGCGGACGAGGCCGAATGATATCAAAAAATAATTCCACAAAACCACCACAGCATTGATGGGCCTTTGAACAAAGTGGCACCGACATCTTCTGATTTTCGTCGGCCTTCAACAGCGACCGAGCTTTTTCTAAAGCCATCCACTCCAAAGTGCCGCCGCCGATCGTTCCGAAAAATTCTTTCTTGGTCACCAGCATCTTGGCACCCACTTCACGTGGGGTTGAACCTTTGGTATTGGTCACGGTGACCAGCACGCAAATTTCACCGTTGGATTGCAGCTCTAAAATCTTTCGAAACACGATTTCACTCCAAGTAAAGGCCCGGGGGCCCTTCTAGCACATCCAGCAGGTGATTTGTCACTCTTTCGAGAACGACTTTTCTATATTCTGCGGTCGAGCGAATATCAGCAATTGGCACCAAGGTTTTTTGAAGAGTCTGAAGAATTAATTTACGATCTATTGCCTTCAAGTTTTGCAAAGTCAGAAGCTTTTCAATTGCCTGCGCGCGAATCGGTTTTGGCGCCACGGATGCCAGACCAATTTGCAATTGTTTAACAATTCCGTTTTCCACGCGCGCCGCAGCTGAAATCGCCACTTTTGAAATCGACTGAAAAGCCCGTGTTCCCACTTTGCGGTAATACTGATGAGTCCACGTGGGTTCCATCGGCAACAGAACAGCAGAAATGATTTCGTCCGCGTGCAGGGCCGTTTTTTTATAATCCAAATGAAACTGCGAATAATCCAAAAGTCTTTTTCCCTGAGCACTCATCACTTCGATTTGCGCACCGTAAGCCAATAGGCTTGGCGGAGAATCTGCCGCCGGACTGGCGTTTGCGATATTGCCACCAATCGTGCCGCGATTTTGAATGGCCTTCGCGCCGGTGACCCATCCGGATCTGGCCAGCAAAGGAAATTTCTTTTGCACCAATGGATGGTTTTGAATCTGCGTGTAGGTGCAAAGCGCGCCGATTTTCAGATGCGTGCTGCTTTCTTCGATTTGCTTGAGCTCTTTGAATGGCGCCAGATTCAAAAAATGATGGTGCGCTAATTTTCCGGCCTCAAGGAGAACCATCAAATCCGTCCCACCGGCAAACAGCTTCCAACGACCTGGATCTTGCGCCAGCGCTTTCAGTGTTTGCGACAGATCCGGCAGAGTTTTCAATTCGTAATCGGGAACGAAGCCTCTCATGAGTTGGCCGCCTTTTCGACAGAATCAAAAATCTTCATGTAGCCCGTGCAGCGGCAAAGATTTCCGGCCAGGGCCTCTTTGATTTCCTCGCGATTTGGTTTCGGATTCTTTTGCAGCAGTGCCAAAGACGCCATCACCATTCCGGGCGTGCAGATTCCACATTGGGCACCGCCATGGTGAAGAAAACTTTTTTGCAAGGGATGAAGCTCACCGTTTTTCGAAACGCCTTCGATCGTCATCAGGGATTTACCTTCGACTTGCGCGACTGGAATCAGGCAGGAATTCACCAGCTCACCATCGACAAAAACGGAACACGCCCCGCATTCGCCCTCGCCGCAGCCTTCTTTGGTGCCAGTCAGATCCAGATGCTCGCGTAAGACATCCAGCAATCGCTCCATGGAATGAGCTTCAACTGAAACGGGCTGACCGTTCACTTGGAAGGAAATTTTCTGCATCATTGCTGGGCCTCCCATGTTTGATACAAATCTTCTGGCAGCAACGGGATGGTATTGACCGGCAATCCGGTCGCGATTTGAACCGCATTTAGAATCGCGGGTGCGGGCCCATCCATTGGCAATTCACCGATACCCTTGGCACCACCTGGTCCGTATTGATAAGGCTGCTCTTCAAAGAGCACCCGAATGTCCGGAAGATCCGCGCTGGTCGGCATGATGTAATTGGTCATCTGACCATTTCGCAACCGTCCGTTTTGCCAGACGCATTTCTCGTAAATGGCGTAGCCAATTCCTTGCGCGACCCCACCTTCGATTTGCCCCGCCGCCAATGTGGGATGAATGACCTTGCCGATTTCCTGCAAGGCCAAAAAATCCTTCACTTTGGTTTCAAACGTCAGCATGTCGACCTCGACATCGGCGACGTACACGGCCCAAGCATACGAGCCGTAGGCATCTCCTTGGTATTTCACGTCATCCCAATTGATATTGGGTGGAGCTTCGTATTCGACGATGATTTTCAGTTCGCCTTTTTCGGCGTGATATTTCTGACAAGCTTTCAAAAGCTCATCTTCGTTGTAAGATTCGCCGAGATATTTTTCTTTTTGCAAAGTCTGCTTCAGGCCGATCGCGGCGCTTTCCACAAGCTTTCCCACAACCATCACCGTCCGCGACGCTACCGTCGGACCTGAATTCGGGACATGCGCCGTATCGGGCTGAAAGACCTCGACGATTTCATCCGACACACCCAGGGCGTGGCCCGCGATCTGCGAGAAAATCGTGTTGGTGCCCTGACCGATTTCCGTGCTGGCCGCTAAGACTTGAATTTTGCCTTGGGCGGTGGTGCGGATCCCGACTTTGGAGGCGAGATATTTTTCACCTGATCCGGTGAAGCCGCAGCCGTGGAAGAAAGTCGCAAAACCAATTCCCTTTTTCAGGTGCAGGTTTTTCTGATTCCACTCTTGATGAGCTTTTTGTTTTTCAAAATACTGGGATTGCTCGAGCGCGTGGTCCAAGAGCTTGGACATATCGACGCGATCTTTCACCAACTGGCCTGTCGCCGTCGTCAGACCGTCCTTCAGGAAATTTTTTTTGCGCAATTCGATCGGCGACATTCCGATGGTTGAAGCGATCAGATCCATGTGCCGCTCTAAGGCAAACAAGCTTTGGGGCGCTCCGAATCCGCGAAAGGCCCCGTGTGGAGGATGATTGGTCGCGACGGCTCGCGCCCGAATGCGAACATTGTCGCACGAGTAAGGACCGGCGGCGTGAATGGTTCCGCGCGAGAGCACCACCGAAGACAAGGTCGCGTAGGCACCGCCATCGATGACAAAATCGATATCCATCGCCAAGATTTTTCCATCTTTCGAAACTGCCGTTTTGTGCCGAGTCTTCGACGGATGTCGCTTGGTTGTCGCCACCATGTCTTCGGCCCGATCGTAAATCATTTTGACCGGCTGACCAGATTTCCAAGCGAGCAAAGCCGCGTGACCTGCCAACATCGACGGATATTCTTCCTTGCCGCCGAAGCCCCCACCAGTTTCGGTTTGAATGATGCGAATTTTATCTTCCGGCAAATCAAACAATGGCAGTAAAGCCTTGTGGACATAGTAAGGACATTGCATTGATCCCCAAACGGTCACGCCATCTTTGGGATTGGCGATCGCGATCATGCCGTTGGGCTCGATGTACAACTGCTCTTGCGCTCCGGTCTGGTATTCTTCTTCGACGATAAAGTCGGCGCGAGCCCAGACCGGATCGACCTGTCCTTTTTCCAACAAATAAGCTTTCAGAATATTGTCGTCACCCCAGATTACGGCTTTTTGATTCAAAGAATCTTCGATGCTAAAAACGGCCGGCAATTCTTCGTACTGAATTTCAACCAGGGTGCGCGCTTTTTCCGCCAGGTGTTTATCCGGATGGGCCAAAAGCAAAATTGCCTCTTCCGGATGATTGACCATTTCTTCGACCAAATAAGGCTGATCATAAAGAATCAGTGCGACCGCGTTTTGACCGGGAACATCTTTCGCCGAAACGATGACGAATTCAGACCAATTCACGCCGGGCTTGAAGGTGATGTTCTTGATTTTTCCGCGCGCGATCGTCGAGCGAACCGTCACGCCATGCAATCCTTCAAATGGCATATCATCCACGTACAGGCTTTGCCCCGTCACCTTGCGAACGCCCTCTTTGCGAAGAACTGTCTTACCAATCGTCATGTCAAATTCCAGTCGATGGGTTTGATCCCATGCTTTTTCAAATAAGCGTTCGTTTTCGAAAAAGGCTTGCTGCCAAAAAATCCACGGTGCGAAGACAGTGGCGAAGGATGAACGCTTTCAATCACGCAATTATTTTTATGATCCACAAATGAAGCTTTCTTCTGAGCATAAGCGCCCCAAAGAATATAAACGATATGTTTTTTCTCTTCATTCAGCGCTTGAATCGCGGCATCCGTGAACTTTTCCCAACCCTTACCTTGATGGGCCGCCGCCGCCCCTTCTTCAACGGTCAAAACACTGTTGAGCAAGAGCACACCTTCGTGCGCCCACTTGGTCAACGTTCCGCTTTTCGGAATTTCGGCACCGATATCGCTGTGAAGCTCTTTGAAAATGTTCTGCAAGGAAGGTGGAAATCGCACAGCCGGCGGAACCGAGAAGGAAAGACCATGTGCTTGCTCGGGTCCGTGATAGGGATCTTGTCCAAGAATCACCACTTTGACTTTTTCGAATGGTGTTTCGTTGAAGGCCGCAAAAATTTGCGGGCCCGGCGGATACACTTTTTTGCCCCGTTTTTTTTCTTCAACTAAAAAAGCTTTGAGTTGCGTCATGTAGGGCTTATCGAATTCCCCTTTCAGACGTTTTTTCCATGATTCTTCGAGTTTGATTTCAGACATAATGAATTTTTATGGCAAACAATCAGCTCAAATGCAAAGTGTCTCGTTTTGACACGCGCTTTGTGTCTCATCTAGACAAAATGCGAGATGAAATACTAGACCCAACTTGACCTGATTTCGCTCCGTACCCATGCTAAAATAGAAGTAATTCTGAAGCTTTGGACTCAGCACCCAGAGCGGAAAAGGAGGCAGTATGGAGACCCCTTTTAAGAGCAATTTCGATCTCAGTCATGTCAGCATGGATGTGAAATCGTATATCTATCAAACCATCATGGAGTTTGAGCCTTATACCACTCCTGAGACAGTGGTTGCCGTCATTGCGAAAGATCCCCTCAAATTGATTTCTCAGCTTGAGGCAGAGGGTTCTGATTACGATCGTGTCGAATTGAAAAAGATGTATCGCATCTCGATTTCCCTGACCGAAGAAGGAACGAAAATCGAAGAAGAAGGTTTGGCCGAAAATATCTACGATGCCATTCGCATCGCCAAAGATAAATTGGTCAAAGTTTTAGGAGAAATCCAAGATAGCGTGATCAGCAATCAAGACCGCACGATTCAGATCAACACGATTCTTCAACACAGTGGAACGATTCACTAAGCAAGGTGAGTCGGACCACCAATTCTCATTTCTCTTGGCCTCGCAGCTCTGGGTGGAAATGCAGGCCTGTTCTTAGCGCGCACATAGTCTCATCGACAGGATGAATGAGTGCTTCAGTTGGAAACCTCACTTTCTTGTAGACGGATCAGTAGACAAGAATATGAGTCGTCGAGCACTGCAAGCCAATGTTCAAGTCATGTAGGAACCCAACTCTTCAGAGGGCTCATCCGCTGCTCATTACGCACATCCAGTTATCTTCCTCACGACGGTGCTCGAGTCAGTTACCGCAGCCAAAAACAAAGGGCCCTATTTTCATAGAGCCCTTCTTGGATTATCTAAAGATGTCTTGAGAATTTAGCGGGGATCGGTCACAAACTGGTAGCCCAAACCAGAGACGGTTCGGATGTGGTTTGCGAAATCGGCCAGCTTCTTACGCAGCGACGAGATGTGCTTATCGACGGAACGGTCTTCGATGTAGGCTCCGACTCCCCAAACGTTATCGATCAGCTGTTGGCGAGTCAGGATGTGACCTGGGTTCTTTGCCAGTCGGTACAAAATCTTATATTCGATCGGCGTCAGATCCAGCTTCGTTTCTTTGCCTTCGATGGTCATGGTCGCCGTATAGTTCGGCAAATTCATTCTCAAAGGTCCACGCTCTAGCAAAGTGTCGTCTTGAATTTTAACCTGTTGCTTGCGCAATTTGTTTTCAACGCGAGCTTTCAATTCTGTCGGATCGAACGGTTTGGTCACGTAATCGTCCGCTCCCAAAGTCAGACCGAGAACTTTGTCGGTCACGGCATTGCGGCCGCTCAGGAAAATCACGGGCGTCTTATGAGTTTTTTCGTGATTTTGCAGCTCGGAACAGAATTCGAACCCGCTGCCGTCAGGAAGGCTGACGTCCAGAAGAATTAAATCAAATTGGTTGTTTTGAACTTTCTGACGAGCTTCACCAATAGAACCGCAGACCTCAAGGTGCAAACCTCTTCCAAGGGCGCTCTTAATCATCAGTTGGAACTCTTGAGAGTCCTCAACGACCAGTAACTTGGGCATCATAGCTTGAACACCTGTTTTTTGTTCTCCTTGATTCCAAATTTCCATTTTTTCAGCTCCTTGTGCAAGTTTAAAAGTTTGACTAAACATAGGCTTTACCTTCTCCTCTTCGACCCATCAAAAACCTTCACATATATCGTCGTCGACAAGTGTCTCTAAGCGATGAAGAAGATGTGAAGAAAACGCGATAAAATGGCTGGTTTTTTAGGAGGGCTCGACTTGTTTCGAGTCACTTTCAAACAGGCTCTCAAGATCGGCAATGGCTTGCCGGCTGGTCTGCAGCAGTTCCGCCTCATTCTGGTACACAGCATGTTGGCGGTGCAAGAGTTCTTCGTCGTATTGCTGAAACTTAATAATCAAAGAGTCCACATCTGCAGGCGGCATTCCCATATGCTGAAGCACACGTTTCCCCATTTCCAGACTGGAAAACAAGGTGTCTCGGTACAACAGCGTCACGCCCAAATCGAGCAACTTGTAAGAGTGAAATCGATTGCGGGCGCGGGCATATACCGGCACGTTCGGAAAATGATGTCGCATCAATGTCGCAGTCTTAATCGAGTCCTCGACATCATCAATCGCCAATACGAAAAGCTTGGCAGAACCGACTTTGGCCGAGTAAAGCAAATCCAATCGAGTCGCATCCCCGTAAAAGATCTTGTTTCCGAATCGACGGATAAAGTCCACATGCTGTGAGCTTTTGTCCAAAGCGGTGAACGGAATTTTTCGGATCGATAACAGTCGACCAATGATTTGACCAAATCGCCCAAAGCCCGCAATTACCACCGCGGTCTCGTCAAATTTGGTGTCGTACTGGGGTTCTTCCGGACGATCCAGCTTTTTCGAAAACACGCGATCTTCTAAAACAAACACCAAAGGTGCGAGCAACATCGAGAAAGTGACAACGATGACGAAAAGATCCGCAATCGGTTTGCTCATCACCTGGCTGGTGACCGCCGCCGAGAACAAGACGAACGCGAATTCGCCGCCCTGACTGAGATAGACGGCCAGCTTGCGGGTGGGAACTGTTGGCGCACGCACGATTTTTTTGATCGCGATGATCACCAACGCCTTCACCAGGTAAAGCGCGAAGACCAGCCCGAAAACTTGGGCCGGATTTTCCCATACCAAGCCAATCTTTGCGGACATGCCGATCGAGATGAAAAACAGGCCTAGCAAAAGGCCCTTGAAGGGCTCGATATCGGCTTCGAGCTCGTGTCGGTATTCCGAATCTGCCAACAGCACTCCGGCCAGAAAGGCGCCGAGACCCATTGAAAGGCCAACGGCATGCATCAGGGCGGCCGCGCCCATCACGATCAAGAGCGTGGCAGCCGTAAACAGCTCCCTATTTTCGGTTTTCGCGATCCATTTAAAGGCTGGCTTCAAAATCAAGCGGCCCAACAGGACAAATGCAATGATGACCGATAAGGGCTTCAAAATTTGAACAATTTGAAAATCTTCGCTGGGAGCTTGTGAGGAGAGGACCGGCAGCAATGCCAGAATCGGAATCACGGCTAAGTCTTGAAACAGCAAAACAGAAAAAGAATCTCGGCCATGATTGGTCGTCAGTTGATGCCGCTCCGCTAATGATTGAAGCACCAATGCCGTCGATGACATGGCCAGGCCGAACCCAAGAATCAACGACGTTTGCCAAGCCAAACCAAAAAAGAGGCTCAAAATAAAAACGGCCGCCGTCGTCAATAAGACCTGGGCAGAACCGAGACCAAACACCGAACGACGCAGAACCCAAAGCCTGGATGGTTGAAGCTCAAGGCCAATGATGAACATCAAAAAGATGACCCCGAATTCTGAAAACTCGAAAATACTTTCGGTGTCCCACACCAGGCTGAGACCGGATGGACCGATGATCATTCCGGCCATCAAGTACCCAAGCACGGCGCCAAGATTCATCCGGTGCGAAATCGGAACGATAATGACGGCAGATATCAAAAAAATTATTGAGAGCGCTAAAAAATCCATGTTCTGCTAACTTTAGACTATGATTTCAGCGGCCCTGACAATTCTTAATACGGTTTTTTGGTGCGCATTATTGTATCCCTTCGTCTTTTTGAAAATCTTGATTCCCAATCGGAAGTTTCGGCAGTGGTGCAGCCGCCAAACGGTGCGAATCGCCGAAAATTATATTTCTGGCAACGATTGGAACATGAAGCATACGCAAAATATCAAATGGGATATTCGGCTTCCCGACAGTCTTTCCTATCACAAAAATTACCTCGTCTGCTGCAACCACCAATCTTGGGTGGATATCATCGTGCTTCAACACGTCTTCAATCGGCGCATTCCCTTCTTGCGCTTTTTTCTTAAAAAGCAATTGCTCTGGGTTCCTCTCTTAGGCGGCGCTTGGTGGGCTTTGGATTATCCGTTCATGCAGCGCCATTCGAAAGAATATCTGGAGAAACATCCGGAAAAACGTGGCGAAGATTTGCGCACAACCCACCGGGCAATGGAAAAATTCAAAGGGTCCCATTTCTCCATTCTGAATTTTCTAGAAGGCACCCGCTTCACGCACTTGAAACACAATCAGCAAAAGTCTCCCTACCAGCATCTCTTGATTCCAAAAACAGGTGGTTTCGCCTTTGCTTTAAGCGCGATGAAAGATCAATTGCACTCGATTCTGGATGTGACGATCGTTTATCCAAATGGCGCCGTGAGCATGAGCCAGACGATGAATGGAATGCTCAACGAAGTCGTCGTGCATGTGCGAGAAATCGCGATACCGCAGGCACTGCTGGACGGAAACTATCTTGAGGACGCCGGATTTCGGGATCAAGTTCAAACTTGGATCCGTGAGCTGTGGCTGCAAAAGGATCAGTTGATTGATCAAATTTTGCGAGAGAAAAAGGCTTAGACTGTAGAACTTTGGAAATTGCGTTCGCTTGGGTTGAACGTTCGAAACGTGCGCGAAGGAGCTTCGGCTTCTGTGACAGGTGCAGAAAATAAAAAAGGGAGCCCGAGAGCTCCCTTTTTCTTGCAAGCCTGTTTCAGCTTTTCAAATTAACCGCAACGGCCAACTTGTTGCTTCAAGTTGTTGAACAACTGAGTCGCGTTTTCAGTTGGAGCGACAACGGAACCGTAGTTCTTTTGGATCTTTGCAGAGATCGCAGGAACTTGGCCAGAAGCACAACCGAAAGACTCGATCATTGCGCTGACGTATTCACCGTGACCAACAGCCAATTCTGATTTCAGAGTTTGGTAGTTAGACGCTACGAAAGTTGCAGCTTCTTGTTCGTTTTTAGCGAAAGGAATTTGGTCGCAACCGATGGTTCCTGAAGTCATACCGAATGAAGGAGGAACGAACGCGTTTGTTGTACCGCGAGTCGTGGTTCCGATCATGGTGCGAGAGTCAGTTACTTGCCAACCCAAACCGCAACCGTCCAAAGTGTCCATGTGCTGGCCAGATTTAGTCGCACCTTTCATTTGAGCTTGTGCCAATCCAGAGATCGCCAGAACTGTCAGTGTGATAAAAAACTTTTTCATTTTCGAATCCTTCCGTAGGGTGGTTTAAGTCACTTCAGAGAATAGTAAGAAACGGAAGAAATGCCGGTCAACGAAAATGGTAAGACAGGTCCAGGCGCAGTTCAGCATAGATCGGTCGCGAGTGAATCTCGGGGTAAATCCAATTTAGTTTTTGTCGAATTTCCCAATTATGAGCCCACGAATAGGATTGCTGCAGCCCAATTTTTGTGAACTCATCATTGAGACGCGTTGATCCAACATCTTTGAAATAAGAAGCTTGCATTCCTATTTTCCATTGATCATGAATCGTCGAAATCCAACCGCCTTCCAGTGCCGGTAACAACCGCCAACCCCGTGGTAAATCCGAGTCGAATTCATTATGTAACGTGAGAAACTGATAAAGAATATGATCCGGAGAACCGAGCTCTTCAGTCAGGCCCAATCCCACTTCCCAAGTCAGATACCGACAGGTGCGGCAGCCAAAATCTTTTGGCGACATGAAAGCACCCAGGAACTTCCAGGATGGATGAAAATCCAAACGGCTCAGCGGGGTCAACGAGGTGATCTGAATTCCGCCCAGTTCTTCCAGTTGCAAATTCTGAATATCGGGTCGGTAGCGCAGCTCGAACCACGGAAATAGAATTTCTGAATATTTTTTGAAACCAATGTCTGGATTGTACAGGTCATGATAGGCGGACTTGATCTTGAAGCCATAATATCCGTAGCTGGTGGCATCCGAATTGGTTTCGGTTCCGGTCACGGCGACCAGCGCGTAAGCATCGTGTCCCGGATCGGGCCGCGTCTCTTCTGAAATGGGCGGAAGCTCGGGCAAAGGGACATCGCCAAGGGACGCACGCTGAAGCATGATCTCATTCCAAAGCGCTTTTTCTTTTGGAGTGAGTTCACCTTTTTTGAGCTGACGCTGGTAATCCATGTAAGAGTTCCCGGTTTCCAAAACCAGGGCATCAGAGATTGCAGCAGCTTTTTGATCCTGCTTGATCAAATCGAAAAACTGCTGCTTTTGAGGCGCATTGAGCACCGAATATTTTTGCAAAAGCTTTTTCCGCAGCGCCGGGCGAAACTTGATTTTGCGAACAACGGTGGGATCGTCGAAGAAATTCTTCACCAGCTCGCCAGGAATGACGTAGATCGTATGGTCCGACAAAGTCCACTGCGGATGAACCGCCTCGAGAATCCGCGCCATTTGGTACGCGCAGTTATCATCGAAGAAGTAATAATCAGTGCGCCCCGTCGTCTCGAGCTCCCAAAGATGCTCTAGGAAAAAGAAAGTCTCTTCGTGGGTGAGATTCAGTTCGTACTCCCAAAGATCGCGACTTTCTGCCTTGATGTACTCATTTAATTTTTCGTAATACGGCTGCACCGACCAATGCCCGTCATATCCGCCGAAAACGCCAAAGTAAAAAAAAGCGAACGGATTTTCGTCCGGCGGCACCTGCGCCGCAAAATTCACGCCGGTGTCCAAAAGCTCGCTCGCCTTTTCGGAATTCACTTTCAAAAAAAGGTGCCCGAACATCGACGCCGGATTGTTGGTGTAGGCGGAAGAAAAAATCAAACTGACGGATTCTGGCCTATTAAAGCGAGAGACAAACCCGTCCCACTTCTCACAATGATCGGCGGGATATCGCAAGCCCAACTTGTCTGATAAGAAATGCAGACGAGCGCGAAAGGCACATCGTGCCGGTTGCTTTAACGGACCAACCTGGCGATTGTCTTCGAAAGCCTGCAGGGTCGCCGACAGCTCGGCCTCGGGATCTTTTCGGCCATTTGGTGACAGAAAAAAATCGCCACCGTCCACTTCGCTGACGTCGCCGGGTTTTGAATTTTTCTTGAAATGCAGCAAGAGCTTCCACTGCAGATCTTGCGCGACCGATTGCAGTTTGGTCTTTTCAAGCGCCGGGGCCGCCTGCAAGCCTGATGAAAACAAAGCACCCAAAATGATCCAACAGATATGTTTTCGCAGGGACATCGGAAATTTTCGTTTCTAGTGAAGATTGGAAGCGCGTTCCAACGGAGCCAAGTTTATTTCTTCTGGACCTTCGTCAAAGCTCACTTTTCTGACGCCCTGGAAATCTTCTTCGTATTTTTTTCCGGTCATTTTCGTCGCCAGTCTGCTTTGCGCTTCTTCGATGATCATATTTTTTTGTAAGACGGTCGGCATCACCAAGTAGTACCAACAGCTGCCACCGAGCGCGATGGCCGAAATGTAACACAGCGACGAGTAAGCGCCACCAACCGGATAGGTATTGACGTAGGTGTACCGTTGATTCTGTCCATCCACTTGAACAACGGATTCGTATTTCATACGAATGCTCGTGCAACCCAGAACGAAAGCACACAGTCCCAAAGCCAGGATTTTTTTCATGTCAATCTCCAGTGATTTTAAAGACTTAAAATCTGAACTGTTTTGGATTTCATGTCATCTGAAAACTCCGAACAACGCGGGGAATATTACCTCGGAATCGACGCTGAAATCGCAACAGATGGGTCGCTGTCCGGGAACAGATTTTGAACATTCAATTTGTGCCTTACGAAAGGAGATTTTATGGAAAAAAATGAAAGTATCAGCCGCAAGATCGGTGACACAGTCGAAAAAGTTGGACAGAAAATTTCCAATACAGGTGCCAAAGATCTCGGGGACAAAGTCTTCAATGCAGGTGATAAGCTCGAACACATGGATGAACATCGTTCTGATAAGACAACAAAAACTTGGTAAGGCATCAACTCCGGGGCGCCTTCTGGGCGCCCGGAGCCTATTCGTGAATCTCTTGTGACCCGGCTCTTGGTCGGGGTCCGGGCCTTGAGCGCAGCTCTTGATTGATCTCCGCATTTTGATCATCATCATCTCTGGGGGAGAACCAATGATCAAAATCGACATCTTAAAAAGTATCTATCTCTTCAAAGACATGACCAACGATGAACTGAAAAAGGTCGCGAAAATCTGCGCCCCTCGCGAAGTGATGGCCGGTCAGGAAATTTTCATCACAGGACAATCTGCCGAAAGTTTTTTCGTCATCCAACAAGGCACCGTCAAAATTCTGAAGACCACATCAAAAGGTGACGATCTTCAATTGACGACCTTGGCAACCGGCAGCCATTTCGGCGAAATGCCTTTTCTCAGTGGCGATGCACGATCAGCAACGGCGCAGGCGACTGAAACCACATACATGATCGAAATTCCGTTCCAAGGATTGAAAAATCTTTTGAGTGAAGATGTTCAGATTTCTGATAAATTTCATCGCGCCTTGGCGCGCTTCTTAGCTCAGCGCCTGAAAAACACCAGTGGTGATTTGACTCAAGCCAAAGAAACCTTGCTGAAGCATTTCTAAAGTCCAAGGCCAATCGCAAATCTGCGCGGTTGGCCCACAAATTCCAAAGGGATTCTCGCGCTAAGAACCCTTCTTTGGAAACTTCAAAGTGATTTTATCTTTTCCCGATTCCACCTGAACTTTATCACTGTCGGTTTCCGGCGGAACCGGAAAGGTTCGATGAAACTGAGAGCTGTAATAGACGCCGTTCCCGGTATCGTCTGATTTCTGCTCGCTTTTGCCAGAAATGGAAAGCTGCCCGTTTTCAATGGTGACTTGCAAGTTTTTCGGATCGACTCCCGGAATCGAAATGTCGTAATAGACAAATTTGTCATCCTCGCGCGATTCGACGTCACCTGCTCCTGAACCGCCTGGATTGACCATCCCTTGCATCATTTGTTTTTGCAAACGGCGCATTTCATCGAAGGGATCGTTCTCCTCTTCGCCGAATGGGAAAGCCGGTTCATTCGGCCCAAACCCAGGAACATGATTGGCAGCAGACCGCGGTTTATTTTGAAAATGGTTGAGCAGGGTCTGCCCACCCCAGAAACTGAAGAAGCCCAAAAGAAAGAACAAACCCGCAATCAGAACTTTGCTATCGAAAATATTTTTCATCTTGATCCCCGTACGGCCTCAAGTCATTTTTCAATCGAATATTGAGCAAAACACTTTTCACATTTGATGCGCAATTCTTCACCCAAAAAATAAGTCGGCTTCAAAGGTTCATTGCATTGCAAACACACCGGCGGAGGCGAAAGCTCAAGACGGTACCGAATCCCGTAAGACTTGATACCAACAACGATAGAGATCAGCAAAAAGGCCGGCACCAAAACAAAATGCGCGACCGGAATAAAGACGGAAACAATCGCCATTCCAAAAAAGATAAAAAATCTTTTTCGGGCTAAGGCAAATCGTTCTTTGATTGTAGTTGCGACAAGCTGACCCTGCAACTGAGAGGTCTTGGACTGATCGTGCGAAAGAATCATTTTCATAGGGAACCTGATTCTGGCAAATGTTGTTGGATCTGTCACCGACTCACTTGATCCGCTAACACGTGCTGACGGCGTGGTGCGGGATTCTCAATTTGAGACAGGCATTGGCGCACATGGAAGGCGTCAATACTCTAGACAGGGGCCGATCAATTTTGGGTATAAGCATTTTAAGCCACCTCTTACAGCGCAAATAAGGCGCTCTTATACAAGAAGATGCTCCTGCAATTGCAACAACTTAGCAGAACTGGTCGATGTTTTTTCTCCGTCCTTCCGCCGGCATAACCTTTGAACTGGCATGGACTAGGATAGAGGTAATCTCATGCAGTCGCTACTTAAGTGGATGGGCACTTTCACGTTTTTGGTCTTGATCGGACCCGTGGCGGCCTATGCTCAAAGCAGTTTACCTTTTTCCTTTCTGCCGCCGGGTTTCTCTCCGGGCAAAAGCTACCTGCAAGAACCCACCGAAACTGTCACGCAAACTGGCCCGGGCGGTGTGCAAACCATGACCACCAAGGTGGAAAAGAGCGTTTTCAACTCGAAGGATTTTCAATTCAATTACTCGCTGATCCTTTTGGGATTGCAGCAAAAATCTCGCTACGAAAATTTTCAGATTTATTCATTTCGCGTCTACGGCGACATGAGATATCGCATCACCGACGACCTGCTGCTGTTGGTTTCGCCAATGCTTCTATTCCGCACCGGCGCGGATCAGGCACCTGATGGACAGGGTCACAACAGCACGGTTTTCATCGCCAAGGATGCTTCGATGCTGTGGACACCTTTCACCTGGTGGCAATTGCGCGGCGGAATCATTGACGAGAATTTTGTCCACAGCTTCATGCTTCTGGAAGATCAATCTTTCCCGGCTCTGCGCTCGACATTTTTCTACGGTAACGGCAATTTGCGTGGCTCATTGTTGGCCGAGCAAGCGGTTCTGACATTTTCTTCGAACACCAACAACTCGAATCAGATTGAAGAGACGCCGACCATGGAAACCGTGATGGCCGAGACACATTATAATTTCAGCGGTCGCAACAGCTTCAAACTGACGGCTGGTTACTGGCAATATGATAATTTACCGTCTTCAGTTGCCGCCGACTCGATGATGACCGGCAATACCGTTCGTCGCGAGTCCGATACATTCTCGGTTTTCGCTTACCAATTCCACGGCCCCGAGGCGCGAGCGCGTTTGGAAATGGGATTTGGACCGTTTGACTGGAATCTTTATACGGAAGGCCTGCAAAACTCTGCCGCTCCTAGCCGAATGAACACTGGTTGGAATGCGGGAAATGAATTTTTGTACCTTGGATCTAAGAATAAAAAATACGGATTGAATGTTGAATATTTCCATCTGGAACCGGATGCCGCCGTTTCGTCTTACAACGCGTTCGAATTCGACCGTAGCAATCGCAACGGCGTCATGGTTATGCCTTACTTTAAATGGGGTAAGAAGCAGAACAAGCTGAGCTTGCGAGTTGTTTCGAGCAGCCCGATCTATAATAACAATCCACAAAGCGACACCACTCAAATCCGCCTGCGCTGGGAGACTGACTATGAACTTCTCTAAGCTGCTCGCGATGAAAAACACGGCGGTGCTGACGGGCTTGGTTGCGAGCTTGCTCTTGTCCGCGTGTTTGCCGAAAACTCAGGACCGACCCGATGGCGCCGAAAACGAGGCCGCGAACTATACAGTGGTTTCCATCAGCGGCAGCATCGGTGGTTCGAAAAACGTTGGCGAATTCCCTTTGCCCGGAGAAAAAACTTATAATTTCAAAGTTTGTTTGGTGGATTTCACTCGTCGATCGAGCATTCCCAACGCCAAATTCCTGATCAAAGAAATCGATCAAGAATACACCACCGACGCTCAAGGTTGTTTGAATTGGCCCGAGACCATCAAGTTCAATTACCTGGCGGATTCTGTTTGGCTGAAGCTGACCCGCACCTTTGAACCCAAAGGTCTACAGCGCGGAATTCGCGAAGCCAAGTTCGCGATCAATCCGTGGTCGCACGGTGAAGGCTTGGCCGAAGTCATCGATCTGATGAAGCAAACGACACCTTACCTTTTGGAAGATGCCGCGGCCGTGACCCAACATCTGGGTGGCTTCGATAAAGATGGCAAACTGAAGACCCGCAAGATTTGGATGGAAGGTGGCGAGCGCTACGTCACGAATTTTATCGTGAAGAAGGGTTCGACCTACAACTGGCATGATCAGCTTTATCTGAAACCACAAATCATGTTCGGAAAAACGGACTCGACACCAACTTTGGTGCCGATCGCGGCCGGAAGCTTCAATGTCGAAGTCAGCTTGATTGCCGAAGACATTCAAAATCAAAAAGTGGTGCGCAAGCTTTACGCGAAACAGACCAAAGAAAAAGTGGCTATGGCCAATAACACCTTGATGGTCGATATGGATTTTTCGTTGGAAAGAATTCCGAGCAGCGGCCAGACTTTCATGGGCATTAAGCTGACGCCGGTGGGCGCTCCCGAAGGACTGCTACCTTTTGAAGGAATTTTCCCGTTAGGCAATGATCACTCTTTCACTCAGTCCTCTGGGTTGAAGATCAGCGAAACGGTCGCCACCGAAAATCGCGCCGGCAATTTTACTTTGAAGAAATTCTTGGGCGATAAGGCCGCGGCCGAAATCGTTGGTCTTAAAGGAGCCGCGGGCCAAATCGTCAATGGCTCGTCCAGCGATGAGGACGCCGGCATCTACGCAAAGCCTTTCGAGATTGGACATTTCAAGATCAAGAAAGAAGACGGCGCCAAAAAGATCATGAGCTTTCCCTTGCACACCTGCTTGGCCAACCGATCTGGAAATATCGGTTTGAACAATCGCAAATTCAAAATTCAAACCACTGGACCGAACGGTCAGGTTTTGGATGTTGATCAGCCCAACACCGTGACCACCATCCGGGACTGCTTGCACTGGGAAGTCTACACCCCTGAATTTGATCGCAACAGCTGCCAGCATTACATTCCGATCTCGGTTCGCATCCAGGATGAAAGCGGAGATCTTGGTTTTGATCAAACCGAAATGATCTTGATCCAGCCTTGGTCCGAAGAAGGCTATGATCGCCGAACCATTCAGGGCAAGTCTTATCCCTTGACCTGCAAAGGAAGCGAAGACCAGGGCAAAGTCGATAATGTCATGTTCATGTCCTCGTTGACGGTGCAAAGAATTTCTTACCGGCCCCAAGTTCTAGATCGAAGCTTACAGCTGACTCAGCGTGGGGTGTACCAAGTTCGCGTCAACGGTGCGAGCGTTCGTGATTCCAGCGATCCACATGCAGGATCCGAAGGCGTGTCGCGCAATTTGCCAAAGGGACAGTACCTGCTGCGTTTGGTGTTCGTGCGATCCGCGAACAACCGCGAAGACAATGGCTACGTCACGCACGCCAACGTGATCGTTTCGGGTGAAGGTGGATTTTTAGACGGAGAAATGGATCTCACCATTAAGGATTTGCAATCGACCATGGCCCGCAAGATGGTCTTGGCGCAACTGTTCCCGATTGATAAAGAAAAATTCGCTTCAAAAGAGTGGAAGAACACAGATCCGAATATCGAGGATCTGATTGATCACAAATCGATTTTAATTTCGCCGGTGTATTCGGCAAAAACCGTGGTGCTGGGCAGCTCATTTAGTTCGATCTTATTGTACCGCGGGGTCGATGAAATTTCGACCGTTCCGGGTGTTGCGAAGAAAATCGCGGACGGCCCAAAAAAATCGGAAA
This sequence comes from uncultured Bdellovibrio sp., assembly GCA_966211795.1. GTDB lineage: Bacteria > Bdellovibrionota > Bdellovibrionia > Bdellovibrionales > Bdellovibrionaceae > 21-14-0-10-47-8. Next base: position 99,914 of record CBIHNW010000016.1, read on the forward strand.
CACAGACCAGCACTTTGCTGAACGAAGTGATTCAGGCGGGCCAAGCTGCGCAAGCGGCAATGATCGCCAAGCGTGCTTTCAAAGAACAAGATGCCGATGCGTGGTTTAAATGGAGTCGTGAGCAGAACCTGCAATTGATCTGGATGAGCGACGCCAAATCATTACAGTTCGTGCAGCAGAAGTTCGGCCTTCAAGGCGACGGTAAAGCGTCCCTGCAGAACTTTATCGAGATGGATAAAATGGATCTGAATTGGGCGAAACAATTCTGCCGAATCTTGGCAGATGGTTCATGGAAGACTTTGTTGGAGACGGCACCGAAGCATCTCAGCACCGGAAGTTCCCGCGCCGCTTTCATTCGAATTTGCGAATCTAAAGTTGAAAAGAATCCATCGGCATTTGTCCATAAGTCGGCCGTCTATCGCATCTTGAACATGAACCCCGGCGTGATCGTGCCGACGAAAATCGCGGTGTCCAGCTTATCGGTTTCCAGCGGCTTCGGTTACTCGGCCGGTCACACCGATATGGAAGGAACCCAGGCCGGAATTTCGGCGTCTGGCCAAGCTGGTGCCAGCGGTGGTTTCGGTGGAGCAAGCCTCGGGGCCAGCTACGGAACGGTCGAGATTCAAACGACCGATCGCAATCGCCACTCGGGCACGGACATCGGCGAAGGAACTTCGTTGGGCGTCACGCGATGGCAATTTGACATTCCGATGACGAAATACAATCAATGCACGATGGTGCGGCCGAATCCGGATGTCTTTCTATACGACAAAGAGGTTGGATTGAAGTCGATCTTGCCTCGATTGATCTCGGACAACGAGACCTACAGATTGCGAGACTTGGTCGATACCAGATATTTGTACAAGCCTTACCTTGCACACAATCCTTTGTTCAACGGCTGGTTGATTTGCTCGGACAAAGTGTCGACGCAACCGAAAACCGTCCCGGAGACTTATTTTATGGTATCGCAAGGAAATGGCGACAGCGAAACCTACGATTCTTTGGATGAGCTCAATCGATTGTTCTTCTTGCCGCTTCGTGGACTGTCAGACATGGCTCGTTTCAAAGGAATCATGGGAGATTCACGAAACTATCCACAAGATGGCGAGCTGAGCGACCAAATGAAGGTCGATCTCGCTGCCGAGATCTCACCGCTGATCCGCCGAATCGACCCGGCCCCGGGAATGATCTTGTACGATCCAGCCTTCCAATTACCAAAGCTTTCCGGCGAGTAAACAGGTGGCCTTCAGTATCTGAAGGCCGAAGAGTTGGTCACCCATTTCTGAAAATTACTTTTGCAATATCTCTTTGATACGGCTTTCTTTATTTGTGTCATAGCTGTGAATCGAGTTGAATCCACTGCTCTTCTTATCTGGATTATAGTACGCGTAGACTTTTGCGGTCACCCCAGCGGGCAGAAAAGACGTGGCCGATTTCAGATTGACCTGAAATTTTTTATTCACGTTCAGGGTCAATTGATTGCCCTCGACAAACCCCATTTCCTTCGCGCCATCAAATGGAACGTAGCTCAAAATCAATGTTCCCCGGTGGGTCACCATGCCGACATATTTGCCGTTAAAATCCAAGCCTTCTGCCCACAGGTATCCCATATTATCTGACACCGAAATCCCCGTTCCGGCCACCGGCAAGCTATCGAGAGAAATTGGCGTTGCGACCTCGCGAAGAACGGGAACAAAACGAACGATCATGTTTTTATCTTTGATATTAAGAATCTTCCACACAACAGGCTCGAAGTTTTTTAGGATCAATGTCTTATTTTCCAATACAACCGGAGGCGCCGCCTTATTGGACTCGTCGTTTTCTCGATCGAACTCCGTCACCGAAACCTTGACGCTTGAATCATCTTCGATTTCACATTTGAAATTGATATGGGCGTTGCCATAGGTAAATTTTGAAGACCAATCCGCATCCATTTTTCCTTTTTCCGGATTCATTCTCCAATAATTGGTTCTTTCCGGGCCAGAAATTACTTTTTGCCCAGATTCGTCGAGAATGTAAACATCGGCACGCACTTCAAATCTCTCGCGCAAGTCTTGCGCCGTCAGTGTTTTTGCAGAGGCCAATAAGGTAGAAGATAGGATCAAAGAAAAGATGATTTTTGAAAACATAAATGCTCCTTTTAATCTAAATTGGCGTGAGAATGCTCGTAAGTTGCATCATCGGGAAAAGAAATTTTCGCCACCGAAGTCATCTGCTGTTCAGAGGTCGAATTATATTTGGCCGCAAAAGCACCAATGACAATTCCAACAAATACGGCCGCTGCCAGCTGAAGAAGCCACTGACTTCGCGACGCCGAATAGCTTCTGACCTGAGGCCCATCGGTTTTCCCCAACGATTTCCACTTTTCCATTTGCAGTTCCGAAGGGGCCGTATTTTTCAGTGGCTTTAAAAGCTCGTCCAATTCATTGTCGCGACCATTACCCTTTGTCATGGTTTGACCTCCATTAGCTGGCGCAGTTTTTCTTTCGCTCGGTGAATATGACTCTTCACCGTTCCGATTGGCATTTGAAAGTTTTCCGCGATTGTTTCAAAAGATGCTTCTTCATCGATCATGTGTAAAATCAGTTCTTGCTCCAAAGGTTTGAGCCGCGAAATGGCCCATCGCAAATGCGCCACCGGGTCCGAACCAAACTCATAGGCTTCAGGCTTTTCAATATCGAGTTGAGTTTCATTTTCAACCAGGTGGAAATCGAAACCCTTTTTTTGATGTTCCAAACGAACATACCGAGCAATCCCAAAGGCATAGTTGCGAATCGAGCCCTGATCGGGCTCAAAGCTTTGATCGCGTTGTTTCTTTAACAGCCGAATCAATGTTTCTTGAACCAAATCGGCCGCTATTTGAGATGCATAAAATCCCATGAAATACCGATAAAGGTCGGGGCCGACACTTGCGACGATCTGATTCCAATCTGTTTCGATATCACCCATATACATCGGTATTGGTATGAAACCGCCAAAAGGTTGCAGTGGCCAATAAATATTTTTTCTTTCTTAACCAGAACACAAATGAGAAGCTAAACCCTCGACAGCCCCGAGGTGCATGTGGAAGCAAAAGAAATACAGGCCTTTACCGGTTATCAAAAATTCGTCATCGCCATTTTGGCGTTCTTGCAATTCACGGTCATTTTGGACTTTATGATCATGTCGCCTTTGGGCGCGATGCTGATGCCAGCTTTGAAAATTGACCCGAAACAATTTGGCCTGGTCGTTTCCGTTTACGCATTTAGCGCCGGCGCCGCGGGCTTGATGGCGGCCGGTTTTGCTGACAAGTACGATCGCAAAAAATTGCTCTTGTTCTTTTATGCGGGATTTATCCTGGGAACTTTCCTTTGCGGTATCGCCACGAGCTTCGAATTCTTGTTGGTTGCCCGCACAGTCACCGGCTTATTTGGCGGAGTCATCGGCTCCATCGTCTTTGCCATCACCACGGACCTTTTTCCTTTGTCCATGCGCGGCCGAGTGATGGGTTTCGTGCAAACCGCTTTCGCCGCCAGCCAGATCTTGGGTCTACCCGTGGGGCTTTATTTTTCCAATCATTGGGGATGGCATGCGCCATTCCTGATGATCGTGATCGTCAGCTTATTGGTCGGCATCTTCATCGTCGCTTATCTCAAGCCCATCGATCTGCATTTGAAACTGAATGCCGACAAAAATGCCTTCCATCATTTGAAGACGACGTTATCGACTCCCCGTTATCTTTTCGCCTTTGCGGCGACAGCTCTATTGTCGACCGGTGGATTTATGCTCATGCCTTTTGGGAGTGCGTTCACCGTCAATAATTTGGGAATCAACATCGACAAGCTTCCGATCATTTATTTGATCTCGGGAATTTGCTCGATCTTCATCGGACCCATCGTCGGCCGCATCAGTGACCGCTTCGGAAAATATCCGACTTTCATTTTCGGCTCGGTTTTCGGAATGATCATGGTCGTGATTTACACCAATCTTGGGGTCACCCCGCTGCACATCGTGATTCTGGTGAACGCGTTGATGTTCCTGGGAATTTTCTCGCGCATGATTCCATCGCAAGCTTTGATGTCGGCAATCCCAACTCCGGAAAGTCGCGGCTCGTTCATGTCGATCAGCTCGTCATTGCAGCAAATTGCCGGCGGTCTGGCCTCGATCATTGCGGGCTTGATTGTGGTGCAAAGGACCGATGGGTTTCTCGAACATTTCGATGTGCTCGGTTACATCCTGGTGGGCACATCCCTGATTTGCTTGGTCATGCTGTATTTCATCAACCGGATGGTGATGGGCTCGGTCAAAGTTTAAGACCTGTCGATTTTCCTGCAGGATTTCATTCGCGGTCGAAACTCAGAAGAAAGCTCTGCTCAATAATGCGGTGGCTTTTCGTGGCCGGTGCGAATGTTGTTCTCGTCGAAGCCTTCCAGGCGATTCATCAACACTTTCACGTTTTTCTCGAGCTTCTCGATGGTCATGTACTGATCGTGCACGGTCTGACGAAGTTCTTCAATCAGGGTGTCCTGATATGAAAACTTGGTTTCAAGGTCGATCAAGCGCTGCTCGTTTCCGTTCATAGACTTTAATATCCCAAAATGTCGACGTAGGTGGTGCCCTTTGCCAGGGAAGAGGACGGCGTCGCCCGTTGGCCTTTGATCATAATCTTGCCCGAAGCGAATAATTCTTTAAATTTAACCCGGCTGATCTCACGCAAGTTCAGATTCTCATTTTGGCTTTTCAGGGCGTTTAGCAGGACCACATCCAAGCGCTTCTCGGCTCGGTTCAGTTCAAGCAAGACTCGGAACGACTTCGGCGGACGGGGTGGAACAAATTCTTGAATAACGGCCTCGAGGTTAAAGTGTAAAAAAGAGTCTTGCTGTTACCGAGTTCGGCAGATCAAGTCAACCCTACGGTATTCCTAGGCTATTGAACCGCAGCCGCCGGGTCTTTTTTACTTTGTGGTTCCATCTCGCAAGGCTTGCGTGATACATGCTTTCCCTTGAGATTTGTTCATCCCCTGCCGACCGAGGTTTGCCTTGAAATTCGATAAGTTCCATCTCTCCGAAGACCTTTTGCGGAACCTCACCGACAATGGTTTTTTCCGCACCACCGACATTCAGTTCAAAGCCATTCCCTCGATCTTAAAGGGAGAAGATGTTCTTGCTATCGCGCAAACCGGAACCGGAAAGACAGCGGCCTTCGCCATCCCGATCATCGACATGATCCACAGTAATAAGACCAGCAAGCGTGTTTTGGGAATCAAGTGCCTGATTATGGTTCCGACCCGAGAACTGTCCCAACAGATCGGCGAGGTTTTCAACTCGTTCGCCAAGCACACCAAGGTCAAGGCCTTCGCCGTTTTCGGCGGAACTGAATTGGATCCACAAATTCAAAAACTGCAAGACGGCATCGACGTGTTGATCGCGACACCGGGCCGGATGTTTGATCTGATCAGCCGCGGTTTCATCAATCTCGGCCATGTTGAGATGCTGGTTTTGGATGAAGCCGATCGCATGCTGGATCTGGGATTCCTGGACGATGTCGAGGCCGTGAAGCGCAAGCTCACTCACCGTCACCAAACTTTGTTTTTTTCGGCGACGATCAATCCGGAAATCAAGAAGCTCGCTTATTCGCAGGTTCGCAGCAATGCGATCCGCATTCAGATCTCGCCGGAAGATCCGGTTTCGAAGAACGTCACCCACTACGTCATGTTCGTGGAAATGGACGACAAGCGCTTTTTCCTGGAAGAGTACCTGAAACAACATCCCGAAGGAAAGTTCATCGTCTTTGTCCGCACCCGCGTGCGGGCCGAGCGCGTGGCCAAGGCCATGTCCCGGGTGAACATTCAGAGCATGACCATTCACGGAGAGAAAGATCAAACCGACCGCGAAGAAGTGATGAAGGCTTTCCGCAGCGGCGCCTGCCAGCTCTTGATCGCGACAGACGTCAGTGCCCGTGGTATCGACGTGCCGAACGTCACCCACGTGATCAATTACGACCTGCCTGATAAGCCCGAGAACTATGTTCACCGGATCGGTCGAACTGGTCGCGGCTTCAACAAAGGCATCGCGGTTTCTTTCTGCAGCCAGGAAGAGAAACCGCTTCTGCAGGACATCGAGGACTTGCTCAAAAAGCAGATCGAAGTCATCAAGGTCAGCAAGACGGACTATCAAATGATCGCAACACCCGAGCCGACGGTTTCGAATATCGATGCCAGTCTGAAAGCCTTGTTGGACAGCGAAGACGATTTCAAAAAATCAAAGCGCCGTAAAAAATAAATTTGAGAAGGGTGTCCATCCACGATCTTTGCCGTTGGTATGGCATGTTATCTTGGATTCGCGAAAATGCTCCGTTCCGACGGTCAAGATCGTGGATGGGCGTAGCTTCAGAGCAATTGAAGAACCTGCTCGTTGCCAACAACTCAATGTTGGCACACCCTTGAAAATCAGGACATTTAAATGACTTTGCCGAGGTAGATGGAAAAAAGCAGGATGGCGAAAACGAGACTTGAGATAAAAACGTAGATTCGATCTTTTTCGATGGCGAACAAGACAATTGCCAAGCCGACGCGGAAAATAGGGATCGCGATCAAGACCATCAAACCCAAATTGATCCACGCATCCGGTTGCAACTCAGTCAGCCCCGCTAACAAATGATGAGTCGCCAGGTCTTGGCTTGCTACATCCAATGTCTGTGCGGGCCGCCCCTTCACGACGCCAAGAATCCAGCCAAAACCAAGAATGACGGCGCTGATCCACACGCCGATTTTCAACACCTGACTCATCAGCACTTCGACATTCAATTTCATGCGGCGCCTCCTGGAAAAAATCCTTTCAGTGCCATTTGAATCGCAACGATCAGCATGATCACCACAAACGCCCGACGCATCAGTTGGCTGGAGAGATGAGGCAGCAAGCGAGTTCCAATGTTTGCGCCGACCAAGACACCCAATGCGATGGGTGCCGTCATCTGCGGCAGAATATCTCCGCGCATAAGATACGCTCCAGCCGAAGCTGCGGCCGTCACCCCGATCATAAAATTCGATGTAGTCGACGAGACCTTGATGGGCAATCCCATCTTCGTGTCCATCGCGAGCACTTTCAGGACGCCGCTACCGATACCGAGCAAAGCGGAAATCATGCCGGCAAAAAACATGTACACAAATCCGTGGGGAACATTGGCGACTTGGTAAGGGACTTCACGGCCCAAAGCGCGATCCGGATAGCTCGAGTTCAGTTTTAATTTGAAAGACCAGGGATGCCCCTGCGTTTCCAGATTTTGCTCTTGCCGTTTTCTGAGCATCAAAATCGCCGATTGCAAAAGGATCGCGCCGAAAAGAATGTACAGGTACCGAGACGAAACCATGGTCGAGAGCGTGGCGCCAATCAAAGCACCGGTGGTGGTGGCGACCTCTAATAAAATTGCCAAACGCACATTGCTCATTCGATCTTTGACGTAAACGGCAGCCGCACCCGAAGAGGTCGCGATCACCGACACGATGCTGGCACCGATAGCGTAGCGAATGGGAACATGAAAAATCAGCGTGAGCACCGGGGTGACGATCAATCCCCCACCCAAGCCGAAGATCGCGCCCATGCATCCGGCCACAATCGAGATGGCCATCAAGATCAATTGCGAAGTCGGAGATGAAAGAGCTTCCAGAAAACTCATGCGATCCACTCGATCCATTCGCCGTGAAAATGGCAATTGGCCAAGATTTTTTTCTCCGCCAGCCGACCCGAAGTATAATGGGAAAGACTGAGCTCTGGCAATTCGGTGTCGATCCACTCGAGACCAATTCGCCAAACGTCTCGTTCATTGGATATAGAACAAAGTGCCTTTTCGAAATCAAGCTTGGCTTCCGCCGGAAATTGATTGAAAGCAAAACTGTGCATCACGCAAAGAGACCAACGAGAGGGGATAGTCTCGACAACTGCCGGTAGCAATTGGACCGCATCACCACGATGCACTTCGGCGGAATTGCGTTTCAAAGTTTGAATGGCGGCTTTCAGGCGAGCAATTCGTTCCGGCTGATCGGGCCAAACAAGCGACAAAGTCCATAGCATCTCATCCTGATCATTCAGATCAATGGGATTGAGATCGATACCTAAGCGCTTTTCAATTTTAGGCATCTGCTTTAATTTCAGTTTCCCACTCTTAACTGTGCACGAGATCTGCAATGGAGCTTTCGGATCTCCAATCGCCGTTCCATCCGAATATTGATAGCGATATTGATCCATGAAAAGATTCAAACCCGACGAAGTTCCGACATCCACCAACGCAATATCAGATCGTGTGATGTCTGCCACCCAAGCGACGGCTGGCAGAAGAAGGGCACAACGTCTCACTTCGTTTGTCTGCACCAACCTGGTCTGCATGAGATGAATCAATGCATCGGAATGCTGAAGGCAGAATTCTTTAAAAGCTTCGAACAAACCATTTTTGGAAAAGGGCCGACCCGAATGATTCGGATAAAAACGACTCAGGGGCAGTGTCGGGTCTTTGTAGAGAAGAAAATTCACCGCCGCTAAAAACAAGTTAGGGACCGGTTGGCTTTGCTCGGCCTTTGCCGCCAATGCCATCAGCTCTGAATCCGATGCCATTTCTTTTGAAAGAAATTGATACATTTCAGAGCCAAGAGCCTGTTCTGAAAAACGGGCAAACAGCTTGGACATTTTGTTCTCATCAAGATTTTCTGGAGATCCACCGCTGTGACTCATTCGCGGATGAGCATAACAATGGATCTGACCCGCGACAAACGGATTGCAGATTCAACCAACCGCGATGCAGCCTACCGCAGTTCAGTGGGATTCAGTTATGTTCCATTCAAAGATAGCGGCACTTCATCAAAATAGATGACTTCAAATTTTCCACAGGGAACCTGGACATCGTGCGCGATTTCCTTGCGAACACCTGCGGCATCAATTCTCAAAATCGTTCCGGCGATGCCAGATACGCTTTCGATGTCCTTGATGTCCATAGGGTCCAGTAAATAGAGGAATTGATCCTTTGGAAATTTAGCTTTCTCAGCAAGATAGAGAGCGCGATTGGCCGGGTCGAGCGCCAGCTTTAAAATCACCTGAAAGTTATGCGGCTGCTTATAAACAATGTGCGAGGCAAAGATCTCGCTTTCACCGAAAAGAACCATGTTGTGTTTTGCATGTTGAGCGTGATTAGCAACCTGGGCAAAGCCGGATAAACCAGCCATCAAGATCAAACAAAGACTTAGAATTCTCAAAATTTTCATCATGAACCTCCGGATGCGAGAGATATCCTTCCGAACCCAAGAGGGAAACAGCGAAGATTGCAGTTCCGGAGTTGCAAAAAACGCATGAGGCCTCGCGCCTTGCGCCCTATCCAGGATTCCACTACATACCCAAATGATGCGTCCAAGATTTCAACTCACCTCCGATCAGCTCGAACTTCTGCTGGCCTTTGAACAAGTCAAAGGACTGCGTCCCCTTGCCGAGCATATGGGACGTGATCCATCGGTCATCTCAAGAAATTTGCAGCGTATGGCCGAGGACTTTCCTGTCTTAGCCAAAGTCAGCGGCCGATGGGAACTGACCGCTTTGGGAAAACAAATCAACGAGGCGACGAAAAACTTTATCGAGGTTCAAAATCAAACTTTGATTCGAAAAAATTCTTCGGCGTCGCAAGAGCCTTACCTCTCACCAAAGGCACTGTTGATGGTGATCAATGCGCAGAAAGGGCTTTTGGATCCGGATCAGGGCGGAAGAAATAATCTCGAGGCCGAAAAAAATATTGAGTCGCTCCTACAAAAATGGCGTGCGGACGGAAAACCTGTTTTGCACGTGAAGCACATCTCGGAAAATCCAAAGTCTTTTTTCAATCATGAATCAGGTGGCTCCCAGTTTCTTCCGAAGCTTGCTCCTCAGAAACACGAGCCCGTCTTCGAAAAAAGAAAGTCGAGCGCATTTGCCGAGACCGAATTAAATGAAGCTCTCTTAGCTGGGAAAATCGACACCTTGATTCTGACTGGTTTTACAGCCAACGAATGCATCGACGCCACGGCGAAAGATGCGGCCGAGCTGGGATTTACAACCTACGTTGTGGGTGACGCCACGGCGATGTTTGATGTCACCGGTCCGGACGGAAAGCTGATCAAAGCCGATCGCATCCACCAGCTCACCCTTGCAAATATCCACTCGCTTTGTGCGAAAGTGATCGCAACAAACTCACTTCTTTAGTCACCGCAATGCAAGTGTCGCTGCCGCATGTGTCATCGTCAGTGTCACTTTGGCGTGGCACGCTCGTTGCTGAACGGCCCTTTGGTTATAAAAAAAGGAGCCCACGTGAAAAAGTTTCTTCTTTCGTCTTTATTTTTTGTTCTGGCTGGAACCAGCATCGCAAAAGCTGATTACTGCGACACTCATCCCTTCGACAGCAATTGTGCATTGAACCCGAATTCCAATTACTGCGACACGCACCCTTTCGAGAGCAAGTGCGCGTTGAATCCTAACTCGAACTATTGTGATACTCATCCATTCGACAGCAACTGTGCCCTGAACCCAAGTTCCGATTACTGCGATACTCATCCTTTTGAAAGCAAATGCGCTCTCAATCCAAACTCGAATTATTGTGACACTCACCCGTTCGAAAGCACCTGCGCCCTGAATCCGAATTCCAATTATTGCGACACGCATCCATTTGATAGCAACTGCGCCTATGGTGGTTTGGATGGTTTCTGCAAAGCAAATCCCTCCGATTCAAAATGTACAAACCATTAATTCCAGGATTGAATCACCGGTGATCTCATTCTGATTGTGGTTCATCTTCACAGCTAAAACTTTTCTTGCCCGATTGTTAAATCAATTGCGAAGATGAAGATTGGATTCTGTGAAGGAGAGCCTCAAATGAGAAAACTCAAACTTGTCGAACATATTTCCCTGGATGGCGTGATCCAAACCGGACTGGATCAAGACGGCGGTTTTCCGTACGGCGACTGGTCCGCACCCTATCGCACGTCCGCTGGTCTTGCGATGGTCATGGCAGAATACGGCGAGAAATTTGATCTGCTATTGGGTCGTCGAACCTATGATGCGTGGTCAAGTTTTTGGCCAAAGGCACCCCCAAGTCCCATGGGAGACAGACTGAACGCCGCAACCAAGTATGTCGTCACCCACCGTCCTGAAAGTCTGCAGTGGGGACCTTTCCAGGCCGTCGGACCTGACTTCGTACGCGCAGTCCGCAGCATCAAAGGAAACGACGGACCAGATCTGATTCTTTCCGGCAGCTCCACACTGACATCAACATTGCTCGAGCATGGTCTGGCGGATGAAGTGCTTCTGCTGGTCAACCCGGTCTTGCTTGGCCAAGGAAAACGCTTCTTCGCACAAGGAACACCCGCACGCACGCTTGAATTCGTCAGCACCAAAACATCGCCGACAGGTGTGCTTTTAAACAGCTACAAGTTCGTTGGACCCTTGACGAGCCAGAAATAAAGAATGCAATCCTAAGTCTTCAGCTGCACGGCAAACAGGCGACGGTGATTGCAAAAGGAGTCCGAGAATGTGCAAAACAATCAAACAAAAGGTCAAGTTCAAAGCTCCGCCTGAAGACATTTATCCGTTACTGACGGACTCGAAAAAATATGCCGCCATCACCGGCAAAAAGGCGGCGATTGGAAAGACGGCAGGATCGCGGTTCTCAGTTTATGGCGGACAGGCGACCGGAATTATCGTCGAGCTCGTTCGAAATAAAAGAATTGTTCAAGCTTGGAGGGGCCACAGCTTTCCAGAAGGTATTTTCTCGATGGCAACTTTCAATTTGAAAGCAACGGCCGACGGAGGAACGGAATTAATTCTCGTGCACCGAGGCGTTCCTCAAAATTTAATTCCATTCATCGAACAGGGCTGGCGCAAGTATAACTGGGATCCAATAAAAAAATACTTGGAGCGGAAAAAGTCATAAGGCGAAACCAACGATTCCAAGTATGTCGCCGGATAAAAATGTACAACATTCCAGATTTACGTCGAGAACTTGAGCCCGGACATAGCTTTCAATAATTTATAATTTATAATTTGGGTTTGGAGGCCCCATGAAATTACTTATTTTGATTGCTTCAATCCTATCTTTTTCAATGACGGTGTTTGCCGCGAACTGCTCAGCTGAAAAGGTCGGTCAGGAAAATAAAGAGCTCAAGACCTCGCCCTACTGGAAAGCAAAGGTCGATGAGATGATGAAAGTTCTCACTGAGGAGAGAGCGCGAGGTTGCCCCGAGAACAACGGAAAAACATCAGGGATGGCCATCGTTTCAGATGATATCGAGTTTGTCGGAACCGATAAAAATCGAATGTTTTCGAAATCTCTCGATTTTACCGAATGCAAGAAAGGCTATTCCAATGAAATTAACGTTTATCAAAGCGGCGAAGGTTTTCTCGAGGGAAAAACGGAAGTTGTCGTTAGCACGCCGAAAGGATCGTTGAGATTTCTGGCGAATACCTGTTCGCCGAAAGAAGCCATCGCCAATTTCATTCCTGCCTCAAAAATGGCACTTAAAGCTGCCTGCGGTCATCACCAGATAGATGGCAAAGAAGCCGATATCAAAATTCAGACTGATGCCTACGCGATTCTTAAGGGAGATAAAGAACCAAAGAAAGCCGCCGCAGCAGCAACCATGTAAGCTCGCGCGTATAAAATTCTTAAAAGCGCCTCATGATTTCGAGGCGCTTTTACGGGACCTGTCCGAATCAAATCATCGACGATTGAACTGGAATTTTTCAAAGTCACCAATACGATCTTCAATCAGATTTTTTACCTTCCTTGACGGCTTTTTGATCATCCAAGTCCATTGTTGGATCAATAGCTGATCCTTTTCCCTATCTGTCTTCATGTCGATCAGAGCCACTAATTCCGAATCAACAATAACGGGCAAAGCAAAATATCCATAGGTTCTTTTGTTTTTAGGTAGATAGGCTTCAAACCGATAATCATGATGAAAGAAAAAATGAAAGCGTTTGCGATTGTAAACCAAGGGATCAAAAGGTGACAGAATATGAACTAAATTTTCCTCAAAATCAGCTTTGGCCTTGTTCTCTTTCATCGACATCCAATGCTCACCGGCAATTCCAGGAATTTGCACACTGACCAGTTTTCCATCTTTTTCCTGGGTGCGAACGAGCTTTTCCATTTTAACTTTATCTTCCTTGTAGGTCAGAGGCATCATCGATTGAATGGAAACAATCCCCTGAGCCCTTAATTCTCTGTCTAATTTATAAGAAAAGACCTCTTGTTCCGTTGGGATCTGAATTTCTTCATGCGTTTCAAAATGTCTATCGGTGAGCTCGTACTTTTTGAGCATTCCTTGGCGTTCAGAGATGACAAGTTCGCCACGATTAAAAAGAAGCTGCAGAACTTTTTTTGAAGGTTTCTTACTGGACCACTCATGATCTTTTTCAACCAGGATGTCGTCAGTTATATCCCGAATCGAAATCGGACCGTCGGCTTCGATTCTTTCCAACATTCGCTTGCGGTCCATTGTCGAAACACTCGAATACCATTTGTTCGGCTTAACTTTATTTGTCTCCATCCGCAGCCGTTGAAAGTAAAAACTCTCGGTCGGAAAGTAAGAGAGGACATGACTCCAATATTCAAAAACAGATTTCTCTTTGCTTTGCAGATGAACCAGATGTTGAGGTCGGTAGTTCGGAACCCGCGACCACAGGATATGATGGTGAGCCCTTTCGATAACGTGAATCGTATCAATCTGCACATAACCAAGTTGCCGAATGGCATTCAAAGTTCCCTTGGGTCCCGTGCCAAAAGCAGATGATTTGTGGAGCCCCTGATGGCGCATCCAGATTTTCTTGGCAGCTTCAATGGAAAGGATCTTCTTTTTCTGAGTCATAAATATGAAACACAGATTATCATCTTCGGTTCCTTAATAAAATATCCGGTGATGCATTGTGATTCGAAGCGATCTCTGGTGATATTGGCGGAGGATGCGAGATTCGAACTCGCGTTACCTTTTAACGGGTAAACTCGCTTTCCAAGCGAGCGGATTCAACCACTCTCCCAACCCTCCGGGGTTCAGATGCCTGAGCTGCCAGATCTATCGAATTCCTGATCCCGAGGCAAGGATGCGATGCATTTATCGCTTTGCCAGGCTCTCCACCTGATCCAGAACCGTTTTGCGATACTGACCGTGGGCCACCCAGAACAGGTTTCCGTGTTGGCCTTCGGGAACTTCGATAAAAGTTTTAGGCTCGGCCGCATCTTTGAAAAGCCTTTCGCCATGCTCGAACTCGACAACGGGATCCATCCGCCCGTGCATCACGATTAGCGGAATGGGCGAAATTTTCGAAACATCTGGCGCCCAACGATCACTGAGCAAAAGATACGCAAAAGGTTGCGCGATCCAGGTCAGCCAATGCGAGGCTAATTTCTTTCGCGCAATCCGCTGAAAAGAGGAGAAAGTTCCATCGGCGATCATCACCTTGATCGGAATCTGCTCTTTCTCTTCGATCACCGTTCGCATCGCGACGATGCCACCCATGCTTTGACCGTAGACAATCAAGGGCGAAGCATCTTTATGATCATGCACCCAGTGCAAAGCGGCCTGACCCGAGCTGACATTTTCGTAGGGACCCGGCTCCCCTTCAGATTCGCCGTAACCGGGATAATCAAAAATAAAATAATTGTATCCTTCATCCGGCAACCAGCTCAGCGAAGCAAAATGCGAGCTGAGGTTTTCACCATTGCCATGAAAGAAAACGAAAGTCCCCTTGGCCGGTTGCTTTTTCGAATCAAACCACCACGCATGCAGCTTTTGGTTTTCTTTGTTCGCAAAGTAAACGTCTTCCGGCTTGAGATTGAACTTGGCTGGATTGTAGAGCTGTTCTTTTCGGGGATAGTAAAGCAAAGACGAGCAGCCACAGGCCGTCAGCATGATGGCGAAAATCCATCCCCACTTTTTCATGGGTGCGCGATGACTTTCTGCTTGATGTGACCGAACAGATCTTGGCCATTTGAATCTTCCATCCAAATTTCGACCGTGTCACCGACCTTCATGAACGGAGTTTGCGCTGCTCCCTGATTGATTTGCTCGAGCGTGCGCTTCTCTGCCAGACAGCTGGAACCAACGCTGGAATCTTCATTCGCCACCGTTCCGCTGCCGATCAAAGTGCCCGCTGCCAAATTCCGCGTGCGCGCGGCATGCGCGATCAATTGGCCGAAATGAAAATGCATTTCGCCCGCGTTGGCTTTGCCAAAAAACTGACCGTTGTACTGAACATTCAATGGCAAGTGCACGCGTCCGTCTTTCCAGCTGGCGCCCATCTCGTCCAACGTCAGCGCAAATGGCGATAAGGCCTTCGCCGGCTTGCTTTGGAAAAATCCAAATCCTTGCGCCAACTCTTCCGGAATCAATCCGCGCAACGACACGTCGTTGATCAAAACCAACAGACGAATTTTTTTCACCGCCTCTTCAGGCGAAATTCCCATTGGCACTTCGTCGACGATGACGCCGACTTCGGCTTCGAAATCAGTCCCGTGTTTGAAATCCCGTTGGGGAATGTCTTCGGTCGGCGCCAAGAACTGGCTGCTTTCCGCTTGGTACATCAATGGAACCGTCAGCAACGTCTCAGGCAAAGCGGCATTGCGCGCCTTGCGCACCAGTTTGATGTGATGAATGAAGGCCGAACCATCGGCAAAAAGCCAGGTTCGTGGCAAGACCGAATGAAAATCAGAGGCCTGAACCGCAAAGCTCTGAGCCGCCTTTCCGGAATTCAAATCCTGCGAAAGCTTTTCCAGCTGAGGGCTTGCTTCATTCCATTTTTCCATCGCCTCTCGCAGGCTGGGGGCAATGTGCGTGGCCTTGACCGCGGTCTTTAAATCGCGGCTGACAACACATAATTCACCGTCTCGAGAACTTTTACTTTTTAAACTGCCTAATTTCATGGATCACTCGAAATAAAAAATGAAGTTTGCGCCGACCGATTTCATGTCCGACACGTTTGTGGAAAGATCACCCGGAGCGTACTCGGCAAAAAGCTCTCCGCCCGCTTGCGAGAAAAATCTGAAATTCACGCCCGCTTGCCAAGGTACGATGACGGATTTGACATCCAATGCTGCGCAAGTCGCTCGATTGGTGCACGAGACTTCTTTGGATTCATTGAAAGCAAAAACAGGTCCGGCAAAAATCGCGGCCGCGTCCGACAAGCGAAAGGAAGGCGTCAACGGAATGTCAAAATAGGTGTAATCGACCGAAACATTTCCTGAAGCCGTTTTTTCGATTTCGCTGTAGCGTTGAGTGTAAAAAAATCCGCTTCGCACCTCGAAAGAATTCACGATCGGAAATTGAGCTAAGACACCAAACTGCAGGCCCGACCGCGAACTGGTTTCAGCACCATGAATATCGGTTTCGGCTTGGTTCGAGCGAACACCCGCCGCGACCCCAAACCCGATTTGGGCTTGGGCCTGCGACAGCATCAAAAAGACAAAGGCAAAAAAAACGGCCTTCATATTATTCGAAAGTGAAGAGCAAGTTCGCGCCAACGGCACGTTCGTTCTTCAAATTGTCTTTCCAGAAAGTCGAGGGAATGGATTCGTAATAAAATTCGGCGCCCAACTGCGGAGCGAATTTGAAGCTGGCACCGAATTGCAGAGCCAAGCTCATGCCATCAGGGCTTTCGGTTCCGCAACCACCTGGAGCTTTGCAATCCTTTGACACATTCAGGGCGAGCACGGGTCCCAAGAAAGCGCCGGCATAGTCCGCAAATTTGTACATCGCCGTGACCGGAACATCCACGTAACCAAAGTTGGTTTCATACTTGGTCCCGCCCGTCGCTCCGACTTCAAAATTGCGCTGAGTGTACAAGAATCCAGAACGAATTTGAAATTGCGAAGCCAAATCGAAAAATCCGATCACGCCCGCACCAAGACCGACTTTTGAAGAAACATCGGCGCCCGTCGAAACGGCGTCTGCGCTGTTCGATCGAAATCCAACCGCTGCGGCAAAATCATTTGCGTAAACAGAGACGCTCAAAAGAAATCCCATGACCAAAGTGAATAAGGCTTTCATGTGCCCACCTTTCGTTTTAAAGTTTCCTGGATTTAAATTACTCTCTCTCGAAGGAGGGTTCCATGTCTGACTTAGTGCTCTACAACTATTTTCGCAGCTCGGCTTCCTATCGGGTGCGCATCGGCCTGCACCAAAAGCAACTGGCCTTCGAATACAAGGCCGTTCATCTGCTCAATAACGGCGGCGAGCAAAATTCCGCGGACTATAAGTCTCTGAATCCCGCAGCCGAAGTGCCGACCTTGATTCACGGGGATGCGGTGTTAAGCCAATCGATGGCGATTCTTCAATACCTTGATGATGTTTTTCCACAACATCCACTGTTTCCCAAAGATCCATTCGCCAAGGCGAAGGTCATTCAATTCTGTGAAGGCATCAACTGCACGCAGCCCTACCAAAATCTTCGGACGCTGCAGTTTTTGGAAAAGAAATTTCAGTTTTCGGAAGCGCAAAAAGACCAGTGGCTGCAAGAATGGCTGGGACGAAATCTCGAGAGCTCCGAAAAAATCCTGCAAAAAACCGCGGGGCAGTTCTGTTTCGGAGACCAGGTCACGGCAGCCGATGCTTTCTTGATGCCGCAACTTTTCACCACGCAAAGATTCAAGATCGATCTTTCAAAATATCCAACGATCTTAAAAATTCAAAAGAACTGCTCCGAACACACTGCATTTCAAAATGCGCATCCGTTTCGACAACCTGACACTCCGGCCGAAATGCGGACGTAAATCTGCTTCTCCCGCGCGAATCGTTACTGGATCAGGAAGATCCATTTGTCCACGACAGGGACGAATAGGAAAACCAGGACGCTGAGATTGACCCACATAAAGAAGGCGAGCCATCGCTGCTGGCCTTCGGACTTATAGAAGCGGAAAAATTCCTGCATCATCTTGAAGCCGAAGGGCACGACCGCGATCAAATACACCCAGCTGGCATGAATGAACCAAGGCGAAGCGATCGCAAACGCCACGTATAGAAAAGTCCAAAGTCCCATATGGTACAAAGTTTTATGGATTCCCAAGGCGGCCGGCAAAGTCGGCACTCCCCCTTTGGCGTAATCATCTTTGAATTTGATCGCCAGGGCCCAGAAGTGCGGCATCTGCCACAGAAACAAAATCATGAAGAGGTAAATTGAATCAAAATTCAAAATATTGGCGTCGTTGGCCGCATAGCCAATGGTCACTGGCAATGCCCCTGGAATGGCTCCCGGAATCGCGGCAAAAATCCATTTTGGTTTCCACCAATAAGTGTAGACACCGTTGTACAAAATCACCGTGGCCCAACCCAGCCAGCAGGCCATTTCTGAACACTTCAAAAGAAGGTCCGATCCGATCACCAAAAATGCGACGGCCAGAATTCCACCGGCAGCGGGAGTGATTTGACCCGTCGCAATCGGACGTTTCGAAGTGCGCGGCATCTTTTGATCGATTTTATACTCTTGCACCTGGTTCAGGGCCAGACTGCCCGAGCTTAAAAAAAACAATCCGCCGATCAGGTTGAGGAAATGCGCCCACTGAAATGTATTTTCAATGGCAAAGCTGGTGGCATATCCCGCGACTCCGCTGAGCACGACAAAGATCACAATTCCAAATTTAGTCAGATCGGCATAAGTGCGAAACATGCCCTGTGATAACACAATTCAACCTATTTGGAATTTGGAATGTCATCCCAGAAAAAATAAATGGCCGGACTTGCAGCCTGCGGTTTCGGAATGTTAACGCGATATTGCTACAGAAAAAGGGAAGGCACCCGAAAACCTGGGTTTCCGGGTAGGCACTTTTTAGAGTGTCGAGCCTTGAGTGGCCCGCGTGTAGATGTCCAGTGCGCAGATGAAGAATAAGAGCAACAGGAAGAAGAATCCGGCGGCGAAGATCAGGCGATTGGATTTCACGTCATATTTCAGACCCATGAAAAAACCCATGACCAAAAGTGCCTTAGCGAGAGCGATCGTGAAAGCGACCGGAGCCGCCATCGCACCCAAATGCATTCTTGAAGTCGCAACCGTTAAAGCCGTCAGAAGCAAAAGCGCACCTGCAACCCGACCCAGAACATTGAACGGAACGATGTGGTGTCCGCCGGGTTGGTTATCGTGATCGTTTTGTTGATTGTTTGCCATGTTGCTCTCCTAGCCGATCAAATAAAGTAGTGGAAAGAGGAAGATCCAAACCAAGTCGACGATGTGCCAGAAAATTCCGACGCCCTCGACCGCAGTGTAATAGTGCGGATCGAAATCACCGCGCAAGTGACGGATCAAAACCCAAGTGATCAGACCCATTCCCACCAGGACGTGGATCCCGTGCAGGCCCGTCATGCTGAAATAGAATCCGAAATACATTCCCAAGTTCTGCGCGATCGCGTGTTCACCGTGGAAGAATTTTCCCGGCAACAAGCCTTCATGGAACTTGTGCGAGTACTCGATGTACTTGATGCTCATGAAGATCAAACCGCAAACGATGGTCGTGATCAATGACATGGTGGCTTTGCTGTTTTTACCCACTTGGATAAAGTGAATGCCCAAAGCCATGGTCCAAGAGCTCAAGATCAGAACAACCGTGTTCACCGAACCGTATCGCCAGTCCAGATGGCTCGCACCTTCCGAAAAAGTCGCCGGGTACAACGAGTGCATCAAGAAGTAGCCAACAAAAAGACCACCGAACATCAGGATCTCGGTTGTCATGAACAACCAGATGCCCTCTTTCGCGCTCAGGAATTCGTGCATGGCATCTTTAAAGTGATGCGCAAAATGGTGTTTGTGATCACCCTTAGTAGCTGAATGATTACCTGTACTCATATGGCCCCGCTGTAACGACTGGTTCGACATCAAAGTTATGGTGTGGAGGAGGAGACTGAACAGTCCACTCCAACGTTTTTGCTCCCCAAGGATTGTCTGGCGCTGGCTTTCCGCTGACCAGGCACTGGATGATAGTCGCCAAGCCGATCAAGAAGCCGATACCGATCAACCAAGAACCCATTGTCGAAATTCGATTCAAGGATTCATAGGCCGGAAGATAATCGAAGTAACGTCGTGGCATTCCCATCGCGCCCAAAACGAACTGAGGGAAGAAGGTCACGTTGAAACCGATGAAGATGAACACGAAAGACATTCGCGCCCAAGATTCATGGTACATTTTGCCGAACATCTTTGGCAGCCAATAGTAAAAACCACCCATCAACGCCATCAATGTTCCACCCACCATCACATAGTGAAAGTGCGCGACCACAAAGTAAGTGTCGTGGAAGTGAACGTCCAAACCGATAACCGCCAGCATGATTCCGGTCACGCCACCGATCGCAAACAGGAACAAGAATCCCAGCGCGAACAGCATCGGCGATTGGAAAGAAATCGATCCACGGTACAAAGTCGCCAACCAGTTGAACATCTTGATCGCCGTCGGCACACCCACCAGCATCGTCAAGAAAGAGAACACAACACCCGCGACTTCAGATTGACCTGAAACGAACATGTGGTGGCCCCAAACGAAGAACGATACGGCCGCAATACCCAATGAAGAGAAAGCGATCGCCGTGTAGCCGAAGATCGTCTTGCGCGAAAACGCCGCGATCAATTCCGAAACCACACCCATCGCCGGCAAGATCATGATGTAAACTGCCGGATGCGAGTAGAACCAGAAAAAGTGCTGGAACAACACCGGGTCTCCACCCAACTCAGGATTGAAGATACCGACTCCGAACAAACGTTCGGCCGCGAGCAAAAGCAAAGTGATCGCCAAAACCGGAGTCGCAATCACCTGCAAAATCGCCGTTGAATAAATTGCCCAAACAAACAACGGAATGCGAGACATCGTCATGCCCGGCGCGCGCAGCTTGTGAACGGTCACGATAAAGTTCAATCCGGTCAGGATCGAAGACATTCCCATGATGAACGCTGCCAACACCATCTGCACAACCGCCGTGCTGGTTTTGATCGAGTAAGGTGTGTAGAACGTCCAACCCGTATCAATGTGCTTCGTGAACAAAGTGGTCAGACCCAAAATCGCGCCTGCCATGAAAACGTACCAGCTCAGCAAGTTCAGTCGTGGGAACGCAACGTCCTTCGCACCGATGTGCAGAGGCAGGAAGAAGTTTCCAAGAACTGCCGGAATTCCAGGAATGATGACCATGAAGACCATGATGGCCCCGTGGTAAGTCATAACCTGATTGTATTGGTCACCGTTCGAAAAAATGGTCGGGCCGGCGCTGAACAATTCGGCGCGAACCAACAAAGCCATGATTCCGCCCAACAGGAAGAAGAACATGACAGAGATCATGTACATCAAGCCGATGCGTTTGTGATCCAAGCTGGTCAGCCAGGATTTAATCCCGGCAAATTCATTGATATAGTTTTTTCCAGATGAAGTATGTGCCATCTTGTTCGTTCTCCTACTTCAAGCTCTTGATGAATTCGATCAATGCGTTCAGTTGATCTTCAGAAAGCTGTCCCTGGAATGTCGGCATCACGCCTCGGGGGAAACCTTTCACAACTTTCGCATTCGGATTCAGAATTGATTCGCGGATGTAATTTTCGTCAGCTTTGACAGTGCTTCCATCATCCAACGGACGGTCGGACGTGAAAGTCCCTTTCCAAGAAGGGCCCACTTTCGGGCTGCCGTCGATCGTGTGACAAGCGACGCAACCTTTGTCGGTGTAATACTTTTGGCCTTTTTGAGCGAGAGTCATGCCCTCTTCATTTTCCTGGATCCACTTTTCGTAATCCGCCATGGTGACGACTTTCATTTTCGCCAACATGCCCGAGTGAGTGGTTCCGCAGTATTCGGCACAGAAGATCTGGAAATCGCCCAGTTTTTCGGCCGTGAATGAAAGTGTCGAGTAGGTTCCTGGAACCACGTCCTGCTTGATACGCATCGAAGGGATGTAGAATGAGTGGATCACGTCTCGTGAAGTCATGATCAACTTGATTGGCGTATTCACCGGAACAACGAATTCACCACCAGCTGTTTTGCCGCTCTTGTAGATGAATTCCCAAGACCATTGGCGTCCCATGACATGAACTTCGAGAGCATTTTCCGGCATTTGGCGCATTTGATGATAAACCCACCAGCCCCAAGCAAAGAATCCCAAGAAGAAAACCAGCGGGATGAAAGACCACAAAAATTCAAGGAAGGTGTTGTGGCTGATGTACGGGGTTTTGTCGGTCTCAGTTTTTCGTCGGTATTTCCAAACGAAGAAAATCATGCCGCCAATCAGGATCAGGCATGAAATCAAACTGCACCAGAGCAGGAAGGAATACAGATTGTCCACCTGTCCAGCAATACCAGTCGCCTCGGGAGGCATGAAAGATCTCCCGTCTGCGAAAGCCTTTTCGGATAAAAACATCATCCACGTCATTGAGCAGTCTCCTCACTACTTAAACTTGCTGCCAAAACCTATGTTTGTTCTTTTCGAGAACGCACCCAAAATGGCAGCATCACTGCCACCAAAGCCAAAATAATTCCGATCCCGCCGGCCTTCATCACGTTGGTCGCGTAAAGAACGTACTTACTTTGTTTCGGATCATAATGAAAACAGTACCAGATCATACGATCGACAAAGGTGCCGATCTTGCCTTCACCCGCCTCATTCAGAGCCAAGCGAAAGGTCTTTTCGTCAAAAATAATTCCGTGCAGATATCTTGAAATCTTCCCACCCGGAGTTGTCACGATCGCGGCGGAGGCGTGAGCCCACTCTTGAGTGTCTTCTTTCCACTGATATTTAAAGCCGACTTGCGAAGTGAGTTTGTGAATCGTTTCCTCGTCACCTGTCAGGAAGTGCCAACCAGCGGCGGCTTCGGGACGCTTGTAAAGCTTGAGATAGCTCTCTTTTTTCTTCGCGGCGAGATCAGAATTTTCGCGGGGATCAAAGCTGATCACCAAGTATTGATATTGTTTTCCGATCGTCCAATCCAAATTCTTGATCGCATCGACCACGCCGTTCAGATGAAAGCTGCACAAACCCGGACAAGAATAATAAACCAAACTGACCAAAACAGGATTCACGCCATTATAGAAGCTGCCGAGCGTGACCAATTCGCCTTTTTCATTCTTGAATTTCAAATTCAAATCCAAGCTGTCGCCCAAATGTTCGGTGATACCGACATCTTTCAGCTCGCGAGCTTGCTGGTCTGATGTCGGAGCCGCTTTGATCTCGTCTGCAGGATGCGCCCACAATGAAGCGCCACCAAGCAGAAGCACCGCCAGCAAGAGAGATTGGAATGAGAGGGAGGATTGAAGTTTCAGCATTTTATTTTGCGGTTTTTGCAAACTCCGCAACTTTGGCTGGATCTTCTTTCACTTTCGCTTTGGTGATCGAATCGATGAATTGAACCAAGGCCCAACGATCCACCGTTTTCAAGTGACCGAACGAAGCCATCGATGTGCCCGGAATACCGTGAGAGACCACATCGAACCATCCCAAGTAACCGCCGCCTTTTTTCCAAGGACCTTCGACCAAGTTACGTGGACGTGGATTCAACGCTTGTCCCGCAGGGCCGTCACCGTGACCTTCAGGTCCGTGGCACATGGCGCAGTTCTGTGAGAAAACTTTCGCGCCGTATTTCACCATATCTGGATTGGAAACCCACGGCTCGGTGATCTTCGAAACATCAATCGCAGGTTCTGCGGCCACTGTTTGTGACGGAGGATCCTGAACGTTTTCTTTCAGATCAATGCCGGGATGAATGGCAACGATGTAAATGAAAAAGACAAAAACGAACGCCATTGAAAACATAAAGGCGATCATTCCACCATGATTGTACTGGTCACGATTGTCAGACATAGATGAAGGGACTCCTCACGCACAGACACTCTCGAGTTCGCAACAGAGCCAACTCTCAGAGTGTGTTTGAATACTTAACCGACCATTTGGGAACTTAATTGAAAATAAAATGATCGGCAAGAAAGAGGACAGTCCGGATGATCAATGACAAAATGCGAAAGAGTCGACGAGATCAACAAAAGCGCTCGGATTCTCAGCATTCGTGCAGTGTCCCTGCCCCGCGATGATTTGAAATTTTGAATTTTTCATCAAACCAGCCATCGCTTTTGAATCTTCCATCGGCAACAAGTTGTCATGCTCACCGTGCAGAACCAAAACAGGATGCCCGATTCGTGAGCATTCTTGGCGAACGTCTAGACCGTCCAATGCTTTTAAGACACCGGCACCGACGGTTTTCACCGCATGGAATGCATCTTCAACCACGATTTGGCGGAAAAAGTCGGACTCGGGATTATTATTATAGATCGTCGAACCCATCACGACAGACACCAGCTCTTTGCTGGCCTTCATTTGTTCGAACGCTTCAGTCATCGAATCTTGGAAAGTCACGCCCGTTGCCCCAACTGGGTCCAACAAAACGGCCTTGCGGAAAAGGTGCGGAGCTTTTTCCAACATCAGCGCGGCAATCAATCCACCAGTCGAGTGTCCGACCACATGAACCGGACCTAGACTTTTCTCTTCGATCAAAGAAATGAAGTCTTTGGCAAAAAGGTGCATGTCGATGTCTTCTTGGGATTTCGGCGCCATGCTTTTGCCACAGCCACGAAATTCAACCAGAATCATCGATCCCTTCAGATTCTTGCCTTCGGCTTTACGGCGCCATTCTTGTTCGGCTGGATACCACCAGCGATTCGACGCCAGGTTGCCGTGAATGAAAACCGTGTTTTCAGGAAGAATATTTGGAATCACTTCATAGTTGATGTGGTTGTGCAAAGGCATTTAGTACTCCTTGGTCAGCTGGATTTCTCCACCTGGAAATTTCACGATGCCCGTGAAAGGATCGGCTTCATAAGTCGATTCCTGTCGAAGCGTCGTCGTATTATTGATAATGGACATCACCCATGATGCAGAAAAGCGTGGCACGTCTTCGGGGATTTTATGTTCAGAGTTGGCGATGATCAGCTTGCTGGCGCGAATCGAAACTGGAACCTGCGTCCAGAATTCTTCCAGAATTCCGCGTGGAATGTACTGATCCCGCCCCGCGATCACGAGGTGAAAAGAATTTGGCGGCATTTTTTTCGCTGCATCCAAAGACTTGTACTTGCGAATGCCGAGGCCCATACGGAAAATCGCTTCCAATTTGTAAGGATTCTCGAGCACGACAGGCTCAACTGAAGGGTAAGTGGAATAAACGATTTGGCGGAAGAAATAAGCATAAAGCTCATCATCCGTTGCTGTATTCCAAGGAGCCACCTGGCGAGTGTACCAGATTTGCGACATGATCCAGTCATTCTGTGACTTGAGCGGCTCGGTGTAAGGAGCCATCGCGATCAACTTGCCGACTTCTTCCGGGTAAGTTCCCGCGTACAAAATCCCCAGACCACCACCGTAAGACAGACCCACCAAATTCAATGGCGTTTCGAGCTTTAAGGTGTGAATCAGGTCGTGCATGTCCTGCACTTGATCTTCAATTTGAATGTCCGCAAGGACTGGTGCGTACATCAACAAAGTCTGGCCCATGCCACAAGGATCAAAGCGAAGAACTCCGAAACCTTGGGAAATCAATTCATCCGCGAATCGATCCCACTGAGTGGTTGAATAAGTCAGTCCGTTCAACAGCACGACTGTGGGATGTCCTGGTTTTGCGTAAGACCAATCCACATACAGCTGATGGTCTTTGCGAACCGTCACGAAGCCTTTCAGGCCTTTTGCATTGATGTCGGTTGCAAACAACCAACAAGGAACCAATAGGATGAGAAGAAGAAATTTCATCATAATACGATACCGCCATCAACGCTGATCACCGTTGCATTGATGTAGCTGGCTTGCTCGCTGGCCAGGAACATGACGGCGTTTGCGATATCCGCAGTTTCGCCCATGCGTGCCACTGGCACCTTCGCCACCATTCCGTCGATCACCTCTTTCGGCATCGCCTTGGTCATCGCGGTCGTGATGAAGCCCGGAGCAACCGCATTCACGGTCCAACCTTTGCGGCCCAATTCTTTACCCAAAGTTTTTGTCATACCAATCACGCCAGACTTGGCAGCGGCGTAGTTGGTTTGGCCAAAATTTCCGTACAAGCCAACAACGCTTGAAATGTTGATGATGCGCTTGTTGGTGGAGGCGGCGTTGAATTTCTCAAACAGACCTTTGGTCACGTTGAATAGGCCGGTCAAATTCGTCGCGATCACCGCGTCCCATTCGGTGTGACCCATTTTTGCGAAAGATTTATCACGAGTGATGCCGGCGTTATTGACCAAAACATCAACCGCCCAAGGAAGGCTTGCGGTGGCTTGCGCGACGGAATCAACCGAAGTCACGTCAACCTTCGCCGTGTGCAATTGAGCCGAGAACGAAGACAGTTCTTTTTTTGCGACTTCGAGAGCCTGCTCGCTGTAATCCCAAATGGAAACCTTGGCTCCGGTTTGAAGAAATTGCTGCACGATCTGGAAACCGATTCCTTGTGCTCCACCCGTAACGACGACATTTTTATTTTGAAAGCTGAACGTGATGTTGTTCATTTGATCCCCTCTTAAGTTTTGCTGACGGAACACTTCATTCCATAGAGCAAATGACCAAGTCAAAAAAATCCTTTACAATATCGCGTGAGATAGAGTCAATGCTCTAAATTTTTTCGCTTGCATCTCG
Organism: uncultured Bdellovibrio sp.; assembly: GCA_966211795.1. Lineage (GTDB taxonomy): Bacteria > Bdellovibrionota > Bdellovibrionia > Bdellovibrionales > Bdellovibrionaceae > 21-14-0-10-47-8. The sequence continues at coordinate 126,513 of CBIHNW010000016.1, forward strand.
AATCAATTTTGATCAAAGACTAGGGTCTTCAAGGAGTTAACACATGCAAGAAATCAGACGCGCCACGATTGCCGGCACCGGAATGTATGTTCCTGAAAAAGTCGTTAAAAATCAGTACTTCAATGACATGTATAAAAAAGACATTGATACCTTCTTGAAAGAGCAGCGCAACATTTTTGAACGACGATGGATGTCTCCCGAGCAAGCGACGTCGGATTTGATCGTTCCTGCCGCCGAAGAAGCCATGAAAAATGCTGGCATCACCGAGCGTGATTTGGATTTAATCGTCGTGGCAACAGATACGCCAGACTATATGTCTCCATCGACCGCAGCTGTCGTTCAGCACAAATTGAAAGCAGTCAATGCCGGCACGTTTGATATCAATTCAGCCTGTGCAGGCTTTGTCGCGGCTTTGGATCTGGCTTCGAAATACATCGCGGCCGACAAAAAATATAAAAACATTTTGGTCGTTGGTGCATACGGCATGAGTAAATATTTAAACTTCGACGACTTCCGCATCGCGACTTTGTTCGCCGATGGCGCGAGCGCCGTTGTCGTTCAGCCTTCGAAAGACGAGACCGGCGTGATGGCGGCCGAGCTTTACACAGATGGTCAGTATCATGACTATATGGGAGTTTATGCAGGCGGAACGCATCAGCCAATCACTCATCAAGTCGTCGAGAACAAAGGCCACTTGCTGAATTTTGCGAAAAAAATTCCAATTGAGACCAACGGAACTCATTGGCCACGCCTGACAAATATTTTGATGGACCGCGTGCAGAAGCAACCGAACGACATCAAACACTTTTTCCTGACTCAGATTAACATCAACTCGATTCACGAAGCTTTGGACAATCTCAAGGTTCCTCGCACTTTATCGCATAACATTATGGATCGCTTTGGTTACACCGGATCTGCAGCCGTCGGCATGTGTGTCGCGGATGCGGCCCGTGCTCACAAATTGAAAAAAGGTGATTTGGTGATGATGTTGGGATCCGGCGGTGGATTGTCGATGGCAGCACTTGCCATGACCTGGTCTTACGATACATAAAGGGACCGAATGGATCTGCAGGCACCCTTCGAGCTGGATTGGCTCAAACAGTGGAATCTTTATTCTCCGAACGCCGTCGCCATCAAAGACGGCGATACCGGACGTGAAGTCACTTATGCGCAGTTTTATGCTGCGGCCTGCGCGGGTGCCGCGTTTCTCAAATCTCAATTTCAGGTTCAGCCGGGAGATCGGGTTGCGGTTCTGTCGACCAACGAGCTGGAATACGTCTTCTTATTTTTTGCTCTTCAGCGCTTGGGCGCTACTTTGGTGCCGATCAATTTTCGTCTGACCCAACGTGAAGTCGAACACATCGTCTCGGATTGCACCCCGAAATTGGTGGTTTATCAGGCAGAGTACGATGCGATCGTTCACAATCTGAATTACGCCTGCAGCAAGATTTTGCTGAGCGATATTTCATTTTCGGGACGTCCGGAATATTCGCACTTTGATTCCAAACCAAAAACTTCGGCGATGATCATTTACACTTCGGGAACCACCGGGGCGCCAAAAGGCGCGCTGATTTCTCACCAGATGATTTTCTGGAACTCGGTCAATACGACTTTGCGTTTGAACATTTCGCAGGATGATTGCACGGTGATTTTCCTCCCATTCTTCCACACGGGTGGCTGGAATGTTCTCACGACTCCATTCTTGCATCGCGGGGCGAAGGTCGTTTTCTTGAAGAAATTCGATGGCGATCAAATTCTTTCCCTGAGCGAAAAAGAAAAGGCGACTTTGCTTTTCGGCGTGCCGACGACCATGGACATGATGTCGCGCTCGCCACTGTTTGAGAAAGTCGATCTTTCCAGCATTCGCTACGGAATTGTCGGCGGCGAACCAATGCCGATCGAGCTGATTCACAAGTGGCATGACAAGGGCATTCCGATTCGCCAAGGCTATGGCCTGACCGAATTTGGTCCCAACGTTTTTTCTTTGAATGAACAAGACGCGCTTCGAAAAATCGGATCCATTGGTTTTGCGAATTTCTACAGCTCGGCGAAAGTGGTCGGCGACAATGGCGAAGAGCTAGGCGCCAATCAAATCGGCGAATTGTGGTTGAAGGGTCCGATGTGCATGACCGGCTACTGGAACAATCCCAAAGCGACCATGGACACGATCACGGATGGATGGCTGCACACCGGCGACTTGGTTCGACGGGACGAAGAGGGCTATTACTATGTCGTCGGCCGCAAAAAAGAGATGTTCAAAAGTGGCGGCGAAAACGTCTACCCGGCCGAGCTTGAAAAAGTCATTCGCACGCTCCCCGGCGTTCGCGAAGTCGCCGTGATCGGCGTACCGGATTCTCGATGGGGCGAGGTCGGCAAAGCCTTTATCGCGATTGAAAATGGCATCGCGCTGACCGAGACGAAGATCACCGAACATTGCTTACAGAACTTGGCCAAATTCAAAGTGCCAAAATACTTTCAATTTTTGCCGGAACTTCCAAAAGGCGATAGCGGCAAAATCCTGAAGCGCAAGCTGGCAGATCTCGAAAAACAAAATCTGCGAAATTAAATTATTGAATCAAAAATTGCAGTCGACAGCATCGGCGCACCAAAGGTGCGCTGTACGCCGTGTGATCGGGATGGAATTTTAAAGTCCGAGCTTCTAGTTTGCTTTCTGACCAGGTTCGCAGAAATAAACTGTGACCACGTCTGGAGAATTGAGCACATGGTGAATGTGTTTTACGTAGCCCGAGTGACCAAAATACATCTTACCAGCGATTTTGACGGTCATGTTCAGACGTTGAATCGAAACAAATGATGTCCAGATCAGATTTTTTGCCGAGTTGCGATTGTACAATCCCGTCACTTCGCCATTGTTCAAAACTTCGAGCTGCTGAGAGCTGACAAGACTGAGACCAAAGCTGGTGGGCACAAAGGTGCCATCTTTTTGCATCTGCAAGCATGAAAAATCTTGTGCCGCCGAAGCGGTCGCACCGGTCAACAGAGTGCTCGCACCAACCAACAGAGATAAGATCAACGCAAATTTCTTCATATAAAAAGTCTCCAGATTCTGAAGCATGAAAAGGTGGAGGAGTTCTACCAGAAGCTCGTCCAGAGGGAACATAAAAATTAGGTGAATTATTCTCGGAGTCAGCAGGAACCGAATGACCTCAAATTTAACTCGACAGGCCAAGACCCAAGCCCAGAGCCTGTCTCAGAATGAGTCGTTTTTCCGCCCAAGCTTGTGTCCGAGCCTGAGACATTGGAGAATAGAAGCAGTTGATGAAACGACTTCTTCTTCTTTTATCTTTAAGCTTTTCACTGTTGGGCTGCGCGACCGACATGAATAAGCAATTTGAACGGATCAAGGTCGGCATGGAAAAGGACGAAGTCCTATCGCTCATGGACTCGCCACAAAGAACCCAACGCTGGCACGGCATGGATCGATGGACCTACATTTTCTATAACGAAGATCAACGCCAAGAAAAAGAAGTCCACTTCGCCGACGGTCACGCCAACTATGTCGGTGACCACCCAAAACCAGAAATGAGTGCCGAAGAGCGAGACGCCCAAAACGAAGCCTCGAACAAAGCCTTAGATGCCCAACTGGCAACCCAAAAACAAGAAGCCCACAAAGTCTACACCGATTACGAACAACACATCCGAGGCCAAGACAGCATCCGCTACGTCCCTCAATTCACCCCGGTCCAATAATCGAACCGACAACAAATTCAAACCAACCCCAGAATCCCGAATACAGTAGGCTGTATCCAGAATGCAGCAAGCCCTATACAGAATGCCGCACTCATTACCCAAAACAAAAATCCTCAAAAAAGAAGCCAAAAAGCGCCAATGAAAAAGCGAAGCTTTTGAATTCAGCCGGCTCCCACCCAAACGAGCATTAAAAACCAGAAGCCGTCTCATAAGCCCAAAGTCGAGGCGCAAGGAGGAAGGCGTCCGCATGGACGTCGACGACGCGGCAA
>CBIHNW010000017.1:0-120147 GCA_966211795.1 uncultured Bdellovibrio sp.
CCCATCCCATCCCATCCCGCCTCACACCCGAACCCCCGATCCCATGAAGACCGAAGAGCCAGAAACCGTCCAAAATCTTGACAGCTGTTTGGCGTAATTCGGCTAGATGCAGCCTTCAATCCCGTCGCGGGCTTCTCTTCCCATCATGAATGTCTTGCCGCCGGTCTCGGCCTTGCACAGCTCCCTGACTATGGTTCAAGCCCGCATTTCGGCTCATAATTTTGTCCGCAAGCTGATGAGTCACGGAGACTTTATCCAAGCCCTTTCCGTCGCGAAAAATGCGATTCACGATTATGGACCTCATCTGTTGCTACGAACCGATTTGGCGAGCTGCCAGTACATGGTCGGCGACTATCAGGGGTACTCGCGAAGCACCGAAGAGCTTTGGTCTGATTTTTTAAAATTGGAAAGTCGCTTGGATGAAAAGACCGTCTTGGGCTGCAGCCTTGGCATCGGCAAGCTTTTGGAAGAGGTCGGATTCATCTATCTCGCAAAAAAAATTTACGAAAAAGCCCTGCGCCTTGAAAATTCGTCCGAACAAGATCTTATGTTGCAGGCGCAGTGCCTGCGATTGATGTGTCTTTTTCCATTGAATGAAGACAGCTCGCAAATTTACCTTTTATGCGAGCAATTGAAGACCAGCTCTCTCGCGCTCTCGGTCGATCTTCAATTGGCGCTGCTTCATGCCGACATTTATTTCTTAGGTCTCTCCGGCGCCGGAAAACGGATTGAAACCCTGGTCACGGACACCGGGAAAATAGAATTCCACCGAAGACTGCTGGCTTTTGATTTTCTGTTTGAATGCCTGCGACTGAAGCAAACTTCACTTTTCCCTGAAAAATGGCTCGAGAGCTTTGATTATTGGAAATGCGACCCCTTTGAGAAAGCGCTTTGGGACACCCACTCCCAAATTTCGAATCGCGCATCGAATCAGGAGATCCGTTTGGACCGAACCTCGGAAATGTCGCCGATGTGTGGCCTGCGGTATCTCGTGGTTTTGTACAACCATTTTGAAAATCAAGAACTGGGACTTCAGGCATTTAAAAAAATGCGTTTGCTGCTGCAAACCATCGAGCCCAAATCTCGGGCATTGCTGGTCAAAATCTGGAGTTCAGAGCGCAAGGTTCAAAAGCAGTTGGAGCTCGATTCAAAGAACTGTTCCGTCCGCCAAGGCGAGAGCGTCCTGGATCTCGCAAGCTCTCCGATGATTTTGAAGCTGTTGGAACTTTTCACCCGAGAAAATTCAATCTCCGTCGAAACCGCGATCCACGAAATTTATCAAACAAGCTTTGACGAGAACAGCTTTCACCGACTGCGGATGCTGATCCAACGAACCAATAAAAAAGTTTTGCCTTTTCTTGGATCCGATCACTTTATCAGTCTGAAGAGCATGGTTTTGGTCCTGGATCAGAATGTCAGCTTAAGGACATCGGCGTGAGAGCGCTCTTCGTCTTGGCGTGTGCCATCTTCAGTTTGCATGCCTTGAATGCCTCGGCATGGGACACAAGCTACCTGCGAAACTTTGATGTTTCAAAGACAAGCGCCCCCGTCAGCGATGTCAGCCGCATGTTCATCAACGAAATGAAAGAGCAAGGGATCCTGACGCTGATCCCACAAGACTTTGTTCTCGAAAGCTCCCTGGAAAATCCGGTCCTTTCGCAATTGGTGGATGACATCACGCTGACGATCTTGCGAACGAAAATGGGCCCCGAAATTTGCGCAAAGACGGTCAAAGAGCGAAACATCGATCTCTTCACCAAGTTTGGTTTGTCCGAATCCGCCATCCAGAAAAATGATGACATTTGTTCGTCGACCCCTTCGTCCCGCCTGGATCTGGCACCCCGCGAACTTTCAAAATATTTTCTGCGCAAACCTTATATTTTTGCGTTCACCAAAAGTCCTGACAGCGGCATCGACAGTTGGACGTCAGTTTGGAGCGTGATGCGATCGACTTTGATTGTCGTCAATCCGGAAACCATCACGGCCCAGTCCCTGATCCGATCCGTCGTACACGAAATCTACATGACCTTGGATATTAAAAGCTCCTACCCGTTCAAAGGGGACCCGATCGTCAGCTCTCCGGACGCCTGCACGGTCTTATCCGCTTTGCACGAGCCTTTGATTCGTTACACGCTCAACACTTACCGCGCCTTTCAATTTGAAAATCAAATCGTCACCGCATTGGGCCTGACGGTCCAAAACCTTCCGTTCTCCCCGACGCAAGAAGATTTAAATCAGATTTCAGAATTGTTGGTCCCGCTCTTCAATTCCAACCGCATTCTGGCCGAGCGCCGGGCTTTCAGAAAATTATATGCACCCTGCTTCGATGCCACCAAGATTTCTGAAAAATGGGACGTCCTTCGCAACACAAATCTCAAAACCGCATCAGGCGCACCAAAGACACTCTTGCAATTTATGGCGGAACCCCAGCTTCAGCAACTGCCCGTGACGGAAGGTTTCGAGCCCGGGCCACGCCCGAATATCGGAACGGGCACCGGCGCAAAAAATCAAAAGGTCCCAAACCAGAGCCTCGCTTCAGGAACGTCATCAAAATCAACACTTTCGCTCCAAGATAAAAACGAATCAGATTCCCGAACCCAGCTGCAGCTTCTGATCAAGAAAGTGGATGACGAACGACCAGACGCTCGACTGAACCTCAAAAAGACCGATCCGTCAGAACAACCCAGCTCGCAAGGATCTTCGCTTCGCTTGCGGCTGGATGACTGATCTGATTGATTTCTCAAAAATTATGAGATCCTTGGATTTCCCGACACCCAACCACGCTGACGGACCGTCAGCAAGTTCATGACGTTCAGCACTCCCGAAACTCGGTCGGTGACGTCTTCGGCCAAACGTTTCATCTGTCGATCGTCGACCGTTCCGGTTAAGGTCACGACTCCGGACTCCACTTTCACTTCGATATCACTGGCATCAACGCTGGGATGACGGTACAAAGTTTCTGAAACGTCTTCGGTGATTCGTTCGTCCGATCGCTGGTAGCCCTTGGGACCTTTGCCGATGTGACTGAGCTCTGAATTGCGAACCAAATCAACGCCGTAATCTCCCGTTCCCGAAAAGTCGCGCGTCCAATATCGATCCTGCGTGTGTCGCAATCCCTGACGCTCTTCTGGACTGACCCAAGCCTTATCGGGGCCATAAGTCCGCTCGTTTTCAACCGACCAATTTGAATGCACGCGTTTGGGATAAGAGGGATTCGTGGTCGGGTCGAACAAATGATTATTGGCGCCCGAAGCGAAAGATTCTTCGGTGTCGTTTCGCGAGCTTGCTTGTTGCGTGCGGGATGACTCGTCTTGATTTTCAGCGGGAGAGTTTTGATATCTTCGATTTTCCATAGTCGACTCCATTTCATTCGTGTCACGGTTTGCGGAAGAACAAGTTGCGGCGCTTGTTCTGACATCCGATCTTTGAAATCGGATGTCCCAACCTTTTCCTTTCTTTCCCTTCTGCAAAACTGACTCCATTGTTGACTGACAAACTTTTGGAAAGCCAAGGACCACCGAAATCGTTTGAAGCGCCTCTCAAAATACGACTTCGACGACTTGCTCGGCGCTGGGGACGAAATATCGATTCTTTTTCGAGTAAGCAAAGGAAGCGCCACCGGCCAAACTGGAATAGGCCGGCAGATATCCGACATTGGGCGTGATCACAAAGGCCGGCAAGTCCAACTTCTCAGGTCCCTGTCGAAGATGAATTTTGGGATGAATGTGCCCGCAAAAGGTGAACGTGTCTTCACGCGAAGCTTCGGGCGGCTCGTGTTGAAATTCAAATCCTCGAATCGAAACTGATTCGACCAGGGCCGAAAAATTCCAGGCCTCGGGCCAGCGGGACACCAAAGGTCGGTCGTGATTGCCGATCACGATCGTGACCTGCCCCTGAAACCGGTTTTGCCATTGCACGAACTCTTCGATCACCTGCCCGGTCACGCCAGCGCGTGAATGCACAAAGTCTCCTAAGAATAAAGCGTGCTTGAGATCATATTTCTCGGCGATGTCGAGAAGCTGATCCAAGTCCCGACCGTGGGCTGCTGGCGGCAACCACAATCCGCTTTGCTGAAAGGTCTGCGCCTTTCCCAAATGAATATCGGCCACGACCACCAGACTTTCGCGCGGCCAAATCAGGATCCGCGCCGGATGTAAAATGAAGTCTTCGCCCCGGATTTGGCAGGTCATGCGTCTTCCAGAATCTGCCGTTGAAAGCGGGCGATGCGATGCTCGAGCTTCTCGGTCGAAATCCGGTTTCGCGCCCGTTCAATAAACAGCGGAAATGCAAAGGGCGACAGACGCGTCAGGGGCACGAACAAGAATCGACGTTTTTGGAAATTTAAAATTTCCTGGCGCAGATTTTCGGTCTTCAATTGGTTTTGCCGGACTTCGCGCTTTGCTTGCAAGACCAGCGGGTGATTCTTTTCATAGTTCTCAAAAACATCGAACAAAAGACCTGAGCTCATTTGCAAATTGCGTTGATTTTTGGATTGTCCAGCAACGGCACTTTGAATCAAACCCGAGACGCGCGCCACTTCGCGGAAGCTGCGTTTGGCGAGCTCGGGAAAATTCAGGCTCTTTTCGATCTCTTCGTCTAGATCCTGCAGGTTGGTGAAAAGACTTTGCAAGACTTCGGCCGGCGGAAAAGCTTCCAGGCCCATCAGTTCAAAGCCATGATCATTGGCGGCAACCGAGATGGTGTTCGGTGAAATCTGGGCGATCCGGTAAGCAAAAAGATGCCCCAGGCCTTCGTTGACCAACCTTCCGGCCCACGTGTGCACAAACAGGTGGAAACCTTCTCGCGATTTCCAGATCTCCACCAAAGTTTCATCCTGCAATGGAATTTTCGAAAGCTCCTTCTGCCTTTCCGCCACCGGCCAAAAACTTTGCAGCTCAGGCTCGGAAAAATCCTCGGCGCTATTTGCTTTGGCCAGAAGATCGACCGTCTCGCGCATCTGTTTGCACAGCACCCCACTCATGGGGAGCACATTCCCGATCCACACCGTCACGATCTCGGGTGGATCCTGCGCAAGCTTCACAAAAAGCGTGGTGTATTTCAACTGCACGTATTCGAGCTCGCGGCCGGCAAAATGAAAGACATCGCCTTTTTTCAATTTCGAAACAAAAGTCTCGCCGATGACGCCCAGACTTTTGCCACCCATAAACTTCACCTGCACGCCGTCGTCGGACACAATCGTGCCGATGTTCATTCGGTGCAAGCGCGCAAGCTTCGCATCCGCAAACAGGTAGCGATCCCCTAGCTGCTGCAGCTTCATAAATTGCGGATACCGCGAAAGGCTCACCCCACCTCGGATCAAGAAATGCAAAGCCCACTGGATTTCGTCGTCGCTCACATCACGAAACGAGAAGCTCCGTTGCAAAGTGCGTTTGATCTCGTCGATGGTAAAGCCATCATTGAAAGCGCGGTTCAAAAGAAACTGCACAAACACATCCAGGGGTTTGTGCAATGGCTCTTTCACTTCGAACACCCCTTCATGGATGGCCTGTCGAAGGGCATAGCCCTCTAAAATTTCAAAAAGGTTTGAGGGGCAGATGGTCAGGTGCGAAGCTTCGCCAGGTCGGTGATATCCACGTCCAGCCCTTTGCACCGCCCGCGCCAGGGATTTGACCGAGCCCACCTGATAGACCCGTCCCACCTGCGGAAAGTCCACGCCAAGCTCGAGCGACGAGGTCGCGACGATGATTTTGTATTCACCTGACTTGGTTCCGGCCTCGACCCGTTCGCGTTCTTCTTTCGAAAGGGATCCGTGGTGAAGCGCCGTGATTTCTTTCCAATCCGGCCGACGCTCAAGAATATCGCGGTACCAAGCTTCGGCGCTGGCCCGCGTGTTGGTGAAGATGATCTGACTTTCATTGGGGTTCACCGATTTCAAAAGTTCTTCGCTTAATTTTAATCCTGAATAACCAAGCCAGGGGGCCGCATTCATCGCGGGTGGAGTTAGCACCTCGACATTTAGATCGCGAGCGGGCTCTGCGGCAATCAAGAGTGGGTCCAAAGCTCCGGTCAGTACGCGCGCGGCCTCTTCTAAATTCCCCAGGGTTGCCGAAAGAACGCTGACCCGAAGCTCGGGCGAATGTTCTTTCAGGGTGGCCAGACTGAGCTCGAGCAAGCTTCCACGCTTGGTGCCCAAGAGCTCGTGGCCTTCGTCGATCACGACCGAAAAAACCTGACCGTATTTTTTCTCGACCTCGGCCCCGGTCAGCAAAATCGCGAAAGATTCAGGAGTCGTCACCAGAATCTCGGGATGATTTTTGCGCATCTCTTGTCGCGAGCTTGCCGAGGTATCACCCGTGCGAAGACCCACTTGAAACGGCAGTCCCATGTCCCGAATCGGTCGCTCTAAAGCATGAGCAATATCTCGCGCCAAAGCTTTGAGCGGAGTGAGATAGATGATTCGCGTTCGTCCTTCGACGGGCGAGGATTCGGTCATCAACTTCATCAAGGGCCCACCGGCCGCCGCCAAAGTCTTGCCGCTTCCGGTTGGCACCGCGATCAGCATGGACCGACCTTCATGAAAGGCCTGCCAGGCCTGACGTTGAAAGGGAAAGGCTTTGAAATTTTGCGAGCGCAGCCAAGATTCCCACCGCATTTCGGCCTCTGCGGGTGTGAGCGCATGAAAGGAGCGACGCCGTTGAACCGTTTTCGTTTTTTCTTCGGCCAGCCGCGCTTTCTCGGCCTGCACTTTCAATTTGCGGATTTGGCCCGAGATGCGCGACTGCGGTATCATAGCGTGTGCTCACGCAGACTGTGCAAAAGTTTTTCCATGTCTTCGACGTGATCGGCCGCATCCGGCTTCTTATCGGTTCGCTCGCGAAGAATGCGCGGAAAGCGCACGGCGAATCCTGATTTGTGCCGACTGCTTTCGGCGATTCCCTCGAAACCGATTTCAAAAACGCGTTCGTTCTTGAGCGAGCGGACGGGACCAAAGCGTTCGACGGTGTTTTTGCGAATCCAAGAATCAAGCTCGCGAATTTCGGCATCAGTCAGTCCTGAATAGGCCTTGGCGATCGGGACCAATTTATCTTCCTTCCAAATCGAGAAGGTATAGTCCGTGTAAAGCGATGCACGCTTTCCCGTTCCGGGCTGCGCCGAGGTCAAGACCGCATCGACGGTCAAGGGATCGACTTTCCACTTGTACCAAACCCCGCGCTTTCGACCCGTTTCGTAGACCGAGTTCTTTTCCTTCAGCATCAAGCCTTCGGCACTTTCGGCGCGCGCCATGGACTGAAACTTTTCAAGCTCTTCCCAACTGTCAGCGAGGATTTTCGGCGAAACACCAAACGTCTCCGAAACCGGAAGACTGGAAAATTTCTGTTCAAGCCGTTGCAATCGTTCGAACAACGGAGCCGTCGTCAGATCTTGAAATCCATCGACCAAGAGATCGTAGGCGATAAAAGAAACTGGATTCTCTTTTTGAAATGCGGTGGTGGGCTTCTTTCGCCCCAAACGTTTTTGCAATTCCTGAAAAAGTGCGGGCTTTCGCCACGAACCTGCTACCAGCTCGCCGTCAATAATCCAGTCACCCGGGATTGCCCGCAAGGCCAGCGCCAAATCCGGAAAGGCCTGGGTCACCCGCTCTTCACCGCGCGACCAGAATTCCAGATGCTCCCCGTATTTGACGGCTTGGCAGCGGATGCCGTCCCATTTCCACTCGACAATCCAATTTTTCACATCTCCCAATTCACGGGGATGGGCTTCCAGGGGTGCGGCCAAGCAAAATGGTTTTGGTAAGACCTCGCGATTTTCAGTGGATTCACTGGACTCTTCCGGAGGACGCGAAAGATTTTGGTAAAATTCGGCGGTGGGATCCCAGGACCCCAGCAAGCGGGCCGCAATCACCGTGCGCGGGAGAGAGAATTTTTTTTCAAGGGCGCGAAACACCAAGGCTTCCGAGACACCGACGCGCAAAGCCCCGGTCAAAAATTTATTCACGATGAAGATCTCGCTTGCCGCCAGATGATGCCACCAATGCACGATCGTTTTTTTCTGAACGGCGTCGTCCGCATTCGCCAGCGGAAAAATCAGCTTCGTCATCCAATCCGCCAAAGAAATCTGGCGCAGTCTTTCACCTTCCGTGTCGTCGGTCGGGTTCAGTGACACCTGTCCCATCAAGAGCGAAATCATCTCGGCCGTGTCCCCGACCGCCGAATAACACTCTTCTAGCAACCAATCCGGATAACCGCTTTCTTCTTGCACCCACACCCGCAATTTGGCCGAGCCGATCAGCTTCTTCGGCTTTCGACCCATCAAGAGATACAAAGCCCACGCCGCGTCTTCGGGACTTTGTTCGTTCAAGAATTTTTGCATCAAGTGAACCTTCTCGTTGGTCGAGTTGGTTTGATCAATCTGCTGAAAAAGTTGGGCAAAGGCTTTCATCATTCGTCCTCTTGCCCGTATTGGGTCTGCAAAGGTTCGGCGATGATGGGACGAGATTCGCGCAAGTAGCGGGCCAGAATTTCACTTTGTCCGTGGGTCACGAGAACCCGTTTCGCCTCACACTCGTCCACCGTTTGCAAAAGGCTGTTCCAATCGGCGTGATCCGACAGCACAAATCCTTTTTCATACGAGCGTCCCCGACGCACGCCCCGCACCGCCATCCAGCCCGAGGCAAATCCCGTCGACACGGATTTAAATCGCTTCATCCAAGGACTGCGATGGGCCGAAGGCGGCGCTAAGACCAAGCGTCCGGCACTGTCACCGTCATATTCAGACACGGGCTTTGTCGGCAGCATCTTCACGCCAGCATCTCGATAAATTTGCGTTAGCACCACCGCCGATCCGTGCAACAAGACTTCCTCTTCGGTGAAACGCGTGAGCTCGGCCAAAATCCTTTGCGCTTTCCCGAGCGAGTAACAAAACAGCAGCGACGTATTGCCTTCCGTTTTATTCCACTGCCACCAATCATAAATGTCTTTGGCGGTTTGCGCGACCGGCGCCCAGTGGTAAATCGGCAGGGAAAAAGTCGCCTCGGTGATCAGCGTGTGGCACTTGACGACCTCGAAGGGCTTGCAGGTCGGATCATCGTCACGCTTGTAATCTCCGGTCACCACCCACACATTCGATGGCTGCTTGGTATCTTCGATGCGGATCTGCGATGAACCGAGAATATGTCCCGCGGGATGAAACGAGATCCAGCAATCACCCAGGCGCGCGGTTTCGCCGTATTCGAACGTGCGAAGGCGAATGTCATCACCAAGACGATGTTTCAGAATGGGGGCAGATTCGCGCGAGCACCAGTACTCGCCACTGCCGCGGCGGGCATGATCTCCGTGCGCGTGGGTGATGAGATTGATTTCGGCATCGCTCCAGGCGTCGACGTGAAACTGATCTTGTGGTCCCACCAGACCATAGGATTTTAATTGCAGCAGCTCGGTCATTTCCAATTCCCATCAAATGCGACTTCGGTCCTTCGATCGGTCTCTCCGAATGGACCGCTTGTGGATCAACAATCCTCATTCTTGCTTTTTGCAAAAAAGCGACCGGTTCGGCACCACCTCAGGAGCTGATCTTTTGGCGATAAATGGCCGTCGAAACGGTTTCGAGGGGTTGTCTGGGCAAGTTGCCCCATGACCGGTCCCCTTGCATAAACAAACGGTCAGCCAGCAGGCTGAACTGATTTTCCAATCGGTGCTTTCTCAAAATGAGACAGGCACAAGTTTTGACTCTCATCAATTGCACGAATTGAATCGCGCCAAAGTTTAGCATTGAGATCGATTGTCAAGGAGAGGATCCTAGGGAGGACAACTTGGTCAGACTGGAGACTCTTTGCAACTTCGTATGCATCATGTGGCCGCGCTGGCCGGTCTTTTGATCGCTCTCCATCTGTCCATCGCGACCGCGGCGGATAACGATGAGGACGGTGGTGTCTCCGATCCTGAAGTCATCGAAGTTGAAAATCTGATTACCAGGGATCTCGCCCCGCGAAGCTCGCAACAAAATTCCGGCCCGGTCGAGGCGTGGACGTTCACCGAGGCAGAGCAATTCCCCCAGAAAAAGAAACGTCCGAAATCTTCGAGCGGAAATGACTCGCTCAAAATCTCGGTCAAATCCAAAGGTCGCGAGAACGCAGAACCACCGCCCGAGGAAATCTACGACACGAAAATACGCATGGTGCGGGTCGCTCCGAAGATCGAGCCTGTCAAAAATAGGGAGCAGCGAAAGTCCGCAACGGCAAAAGATCAAAATTTTAAAATCATCCTCGTGAAAACCGCTCCACCGCCAGACCGGCGAAAAGAGCCAGCCAAGAGCCGCCGCCCCGCCAGCATCAAATAGAAGCTACTGGTGATTTTCGGCATCCAACTCTTGATGCTTTTGAATGGCGTCCGATCCGACATAATGTCGCAGCCAAATCTTCTCGATCACTTGGTAAGAGGCCACCAGCGGCAAGATGGAAATTGCGCCTTCGATCCCGGCTAAAAAACCGGCCGCAAGTGTCGCGATCAAAACCGTCAGCCCCGACAGGCGCAAACGATTGCCGTAAACCAAGGGCACGATGAAATAGTTTTCGATCACGTGATACGCGATGTACACCGCTAAAACGAAGAATGACGTTTCCACCGATACTCGCAAAGCAAAAATCATCGCGGGGAAGACCGCAAGAAAAAAGCCCAACACCGGTAGCACATCAAAGATCCCGGCCAAGGTTGCCAGCAGCAACGCCCCGGGGACATGCAAAAGCGTCAAACACCCCAGCGTGTAAATGAAAGAAAACAGCGAGGTGATAAATTGCCCAGAGGCATAAGCAAAGACGATGTCCGAAATTTCATCCAGCGTCGCGCGAATCTTCATTCTCTTGACCGGAGAAAAAAAGGCCGTCGCCCATTCGATCGCCCGTGGTCCATCGATGATCAGATAAATGGAAAAGACAAAAACCAGCACAACCTCGGTCAGGCCGCCAAAGGCCTTTGAACCCACGCTGTAAAAACGGCCCACGTCATAGTGTTTGGGGCTGATGATATTGAGATTCAGATTCTGCTCGAGAAAGGGACGAAGATGACTGTCGGACGAAATTGAATTCAAAAGATCTTGGCGTATTTGCGGCAAGTTCTCGACAAAAAGAGAAAATTCGTCGACGAGCTTTGGGATCACCGCCGCCACGGTTCCGAACATCAAAAGAAACAGGCCCACCGTTAAAAGCGCAACCGCAAGCCATCTCGGCACGCGACGGGCGAGCATCCAATTCAAAAGCGGATGCAGGGCGACCGCGACGATCCCGCCCAGAACCAAGGGCATCAGAATGGGAATCAGCCCCAGAAAAAGATGAACCAATAACAGTGTGGCAAGAATGGACATGATCGTGCCAACAGGAAGATGCAATGAAACTTTGATTTGTCTCTCGTTCAAAAAGACCTCCGCCCGACAAGAATACAGGTATTCATGCAGAAGCTGTGCCTTCTCACAGTCCAAGTCGCCACACGCTCCTGGATTCTTCGCAGAATGTCCGAAGCCCTTTCAGATCTTCAGGATCGCGAGGCGCTTAGCCCCAAGCCTTGTCGAAAATTCCGACGTGGCGACGGCATATCGCTTGCTTTGCTCCAGGCATGGGCGCCAATCCATATTTGATCGCAAAGGGAGACATATGAAATCACCAGGTGCTTTAGAAACAATTCCATCCGTCAAAGCCAAAAATCACGAGAAAGAGTTGGAGATCCCCCTCACCGAACGACTCAAATCCATTCCCGAAGTTTTCGGCATTCGCGTGAATGAAGAACCTCATTATGAAGTTCTGCGCACGGATGGAGATTTTGAACTGCGACGATATCAAGACCAGCTTTTGGCCGAGGTCTCGATTGCGGGCGCGGATTTTGAAACCTTCCGCGAGCAGGCCTTTGAAAAATTGGCCAAGTATATTTTTGGCGGCAATATCAGCCAGCGAAAAATGATGGACGAAGTCCCAACCGAAACGGAAATAAAACAGAAACAGTCTGAAAATGTGGCGATGACCGCGCCCGTTTTACAGCAGCAAGGTGAAAAGAACGAGTGGATCATGTCTTTCATTCTGCCGAAGAAATTCACCCGCGAAACGGCACCGACCCCCGTGGATGACAGCGTTCAATTGCGTGAAGTCTCCGGATACGAGGCGGCCGCCATTCGCTATTCTGGAACAAATTCCGAAGCGGCGATTCGCGAGCATGAAGAAAAGCTGGCCGTTTGGATTCGCGCTCAAAATGACCTGCGCCCCAATGGCCCCTTCTTCTCGGCACAATACGATGGCCCCTTCGCCATTCCGTTGTTCCGTCGCAATGAAGTTTTAATGAAAGTCGTACAGTTGACCTAGAGCCGACGTCGACATGTTCAAACCAGCGGCCAGGCCCGAAAGCTTTGGCCGCTTGTCTTTTGATGCCATGATGTTTGCACTATTTGCAGTTTTCGATCGTTCCCGCATAAGCAGATTTATCCACGACCTTCGCTTTGCCGTGTAAACAAACTGTACTGTTGTGATTGTTACCACTTAACTTTAGAATCTCTGCGTCTGTGATATCGATTGTTCCGGGAGAGGCAATCAACGAATCAATTTTGTTCGCTTTAATACTCACAAAGTCCGCCACCGTCAGGTCCACCGCCCCGATTGAATTTCCAGACAACGTGATCGCTCCGCGTGCAAGCGCTTTCAGGGATTTCAATTTCGTGGTGACAACGAGATCCATCGTTCCATTCCCTGTTGTCAAATCTCCAATCTCGTCGGCCACGATCGAGACATTGCCATTCCCGCCGGCCACAGGTCCGATGGTTTTTGCTCTCAATTCGAGATCGCCGTATCCTGCATTGACCGATCTCACTGCATCGCTGACGTTGATATAAACGTTGCCGCCACCATTTGCGAAAATATCCCCGACATTATTGGCGACGATAGTTTGGTATGAACCGTTCGTTAAATTCACCTTTTCAATATAATGAGCACGCAGGCACAAATTTCCTCCGGCCGCAGTTGCATTGTCGATGCGGTCCGAATCGATCATCATGTTGCCGCCGCCCGCATAGGCAACCACTGTTTTGATGGCCGAGCGGACCGAAATATCTCCGGCGCCACCACTTGGGATGCTGAGATTGCGCACTGACTGAACAGTGATTGGGTTCGAATCGTTAGGTAAAGTGAGGTCGTTCGTTGCATTATAGTTGATTGCAAATTCCTGATTCATAAAGGACGCGCAAAGTCCCGTGATTGGCGGAGGAGGCGGAGGCGCTGGCATCGTGGTCGTTGTTGTCGTCGGTGGTACCGTCGTCGTTGTAATTGTTGTTGTTGTGGTGGTGGTGGTCGGAGGCATCGTCGTGGTCGTTGTCGTCGGTGGCACCGTTGTCGTGGTCACGGGCACGGTGGTGGTGGTGGTTGGTGGCATGGTAGTCGAGGTCGGCGCCTTCATTGTTGTGGTAGTAGGGACCGGCATTGTCATTGTGGGAGCTGGCACCGTTGTCGTTGGAACCGTCATTGACGTGGTCGTCGGAGTCGTCGCCGGCTCCGAGGTGGAAGTCGACGTCATGGCCTCGCTCTCCATTTCAACGGTGGTGAAATCATGTTTGGCTTGTTGACAGCCGACCAATCCGCTGACAGTGGAAATCAAAACTAAACACCTGATGCCTTTATTTACAGCCATATCGTCCCCCACTGATCCATCATTGCAATCGAAGATCCAAGCGCGAAACGCATAAGTTATGAATTTATTTACAACTTTTCGACCGTCTCAAAATGGGCGGCTGTCTACCGATTTGGTGATATCGGAAGCTGCGAATGATTTTCTCAATCTGAAACATCATCGAACGATGCAAACGACTGATCCAAATACTGATGCTGATATTGATCCTGCTGCCAATCCCGAATCGGATTCGCATTCTGATGCTGCGACCAACCCCGATCCCGGTCCCGATCCGAACCCCAAGGGCTCAAAAAAAACCCGCAATCCTTCGCGAATTGCGGGTTCCGATATCTGGGGTTTACTGACGGTTTGTTTGTTTGCTCCATCCTCCTCGTTAAAGTCATCGCGATGATGACCGGATTCAATGAAACTGGGACTTATAAAGTTTTCCCCGACAAAGTCACAATCCGAGGCGAGCTGGATGCATTCGACTTGATGCTCAAGGTTCCGCTGAATGCACCGCTTGCTGTCGGCTTAAAGACCACACTGGCCGTGCAGCTGGCGCCAGGTGCGTAAGCGACGTTCACTTTGCAGGTGCCGGTGCCACCGAAGGCAAAGTTCGAGCTCATGACAAAAGCCACAGGAAAGCTCATGGCCGCCGTGCCGGTGTTTTTCAATGTCACCACTTGGATCGCGCTAGCTGAACCCACCTTCGTCGCCGGGAACACCAAGGAAGAGGCCGACAAACTTAAAACCGGGGCTGGAGCCGGAGCCGGTTGCGGTGTTGGAGCCGGAGTCGGAGCGGGCGACGGAGACGGAGCCGGAGATGAGACCGAAGCCATCTCGTAAGCACCGCGATCAATCACTCCACCCAAGGAACGATCGACTTCATTGATATCTCGCGCCGGTGCCAGCTGCGAAGAGCCGCTGTTCAAAGCCGGTGAATTGCTTCGCAAGTGAAAATCCAAGCCGGACCCGATGCGATCGTACGTTACGAATTGCGGATCAGCGGCAATGCTTCCGCTGTGGGATTTGCCACTGTCGAGATCCCAGTCCATCACACTGTTTTTATAAACCAAGTTGTTGATGTACTTGTTGTTCGGACCCGTCTTTCCTTGCTCACTGACACCGTACTTATTATCAAAAGAGATATTATTGATGACGTTGCAGTTGTCCGCCATGTTGTTGCTGCTGTGATAAAAATCTCCACCGCCGATGATGATACCAAAGCCGCTCGACGCGACGGTGTTATTCACGACGTTCACGCTCGTGGCATCATGCCAAAGGTGAAGGGCACCGGCCCCGATGTTATAAGCCAAGTTGTTCTTCACGTTCCCGGATGTACTGATATAGATCCCTTGGATGTACGCGCAAGACGGCGTTCCGATGTGGTGAACGACGTTACCGATGACATCATTGTTCACACCTAAATAATAGTGATCGGTCCCGATGGCCGAGCCCCCGGCGCTATTGCAAGTCGCCGACGTCGCGATGTGGTGAACGTGATTGTACTGCACGCTACTGTTCGAGCCGGCAATGTAAAGACCATGGGTCGTCTGAGCGCTACCGGAGCCATCGATCTCAAAGCCCACGATATCGGTGTAGTTCCCGCGGTTGTCCCAAACATACGAGGCATTGTTTGGAGAAATTTTTGCGGCCCACTTGGTCTCGGACTTATAAATGATGCGCGCCGAAGCTGTTCCGCTGGTTGTCGTCTTAAAACCTCCGGGATAAGTTCCCGGCAACACGTGCACGGTGGTGCCAGGCTTGGCCAAAGAAGCCGCTTTGGTGATGCTCTTCAACGGCGCACTCTGCGCTCCTGAGTTTGAATCACTTCCATTCGATGCAGAAACGTAAAGGTCTGCAGCCAGCGATGTTACCGACATGAAACTGATGGCGGCGATGGTCAGAGTTCGAAATTTTCTCATGGTCACGTCCTCGTTTGAGTGTTTGTTTCAATGTACAGTTCTCTTGAGCAATGTCAGAGCCATGTCTCGACTTGAAACGTGTTATTGCAAATAGCTAAATCACGGCGAGTTTTCCGGAATCTCAACATGATACTTTCTTGTTTTATTGTTGAAGCTTAGAAGTTCGTCTTCTTCTTCGTCAATTTTCGAAGCCACGGAAGTGCTGAAAATCATTGAGGAATTTGTACAGTGGGACTGTACACCTGATGCTTCGAAGCTAAAAACTTTTGTGTTCCAGCTGAGCATCGGAAAATAAATATGCACTCACCGCTTGGGTGGTAAAGCCTTCGCAATTCGAAAGAAATCGATCAACTTTTAATCAGCAATCTATAAATAAATATTGACTGATACCCTCCAAATCACCCGTGTCTCACAGTCGTCCCACTGTACAGTGGTGTACAGTCACAATCCATTTTAGTTCTGGAATGTCAGATGATACCTTTAATATATGGATGACATCAGCAAACCCTTTCCGAATGTGTTCGAGTACGATAACTATCGCCTGTTCCTGAAGGACGGCTTCGAGGCTTTAAAAGCGAGCGATAAAAAAGTTTCGTACCGGACTTTTGCCCGCGTCGCCGGTTTTAATTCGCATAACTTTCTTCGGCAGATCATTCAGGGAAAAAGCAACATATCTATAGAGAGCGCCGACAAGATCGCCAAGGTTTTCAAGTTCAACGGCGAAGAAGCACTCTTCTTTCGCAATCTCGTTCAGCTGAATCAAGCCCGCAGCAGTGATGAAAAGCAGCTGTACGCGCGCGAGATCTTGCGTTCAAAAACCTACCGCAAGATCCATCCCTTTAACGAATCGAAATACGAATTCTTTGCTCATTGGTATGTCTCTGCCGTCCGCGAGCTGGTGGCGCTGCCAAAGTTTAAGGAAGATCCCGTGTGGATCGCCAAGCACATCATCCCGCCCATCAAACCATCGGAAGCCAAAAAAGCTCTCGAGGACCTTTTGAATCTGGGACTGATTCGACGAAATGAACTGGGGCAGTTGGTGCAATCAGACGCCCTGCTGTCGACGCCTCCCGAAGTGGCGTCGGCTTACATCGCAAATTGGCACAAAGACTATATCAAAAAAGCGATGGAAAGCATCGATGCGCTTCCGCGCGACGAGCGCGACATTTCTGCCGTCACCATTGGATTTTCAAAAAAGAATTTAAAGACCTTAAAAGAGATGATTGTCACCTTTCGCAAGGGAATGTTGCATCTGGCGGCCCAGCAGGCGGAAGAGGATGAAAAAGACAGTTTGGTGCAACTGAACATTCAAATGTTTTTGCTAGGCGAAACAGAAAGCGATGATGCGGCATGAAGAATATCAAATATTTTTACGGCATTGCCTCGATCGCCGTCCTCTTGGTGGCCTTCAATAACTGCAATCAGAACATCGTCTTTCGCACGGATCCTTCACTCGATCTGCTGAAGTCCGGCGATATCATCGTCGGCAATCCGATGATATCGAAAATGCTCTTGGCGAAAATGTGCAAGCTCCTCACCACTTGCCACCCCGATTTGTCTTCAAAAAGCTGCAATGATGGCATTATGAAAATGAGTGGCGTTGATTTCCAGCTCGGTGTGGCCTCGGGCACGACGAAAAACTATTCAGACATCGTGCAAGCGGAAGAAAGCGGACAGATTCACCCCAATATCACGGCGGCCAACACCTGCTCCGGGGCCATCGAAAAGCTGAGCTGCGCCGATGCTTCGGTTCAGAACGCCTACGACCCTTTAGCGCAGGATCCTTTTTTCGGCGTCGCCTTTATGGTGCCCACGGCGGCGGGATCTTGCCCGAATGTCTTCAACCAACCGGTCGCGCGCACTGAATATTTCGTTGCACCAACTGGCAGCGACCTCAATGATGGTTCGGCAACCAAGCCATGGGCCACGATCAATCATGCCTCAAGCGCACTGATCGTGGGGACCGAGGGTGTCACCGTTCACGTCGCACCCGGCACTTACTCGCCACCGACGTCTGCCGCCTGCGCCACGACCCAGTCTTACGCAAACAGTTGCGGCATTTGGACCGCGCGAAGTGGAACTTCCACGGCACCCATTGTTTATATTTCCGATCAAATGTGGGGCGCGAAAATCATTCCGGCCGATGCTTACAGCGCTTGGTACAACTCGGGCGATTATGTCAGCATCATCGGCTTCGAGGTGATCGGCAATGCTTCGACCAATATCGGTATTCAAAGCGACGGGTCGTTCGTGCACATCGAAAACAATCTGATTCATGATGTGCCCGTGACATTGGGTTGCTCGCGCACGATTGGTGGTGGCGGCATTGTGCACACCAACGGAGCCGCTCACGACAACGATTCAATCGGAAATTGGGTGCATGACATCGGTCCGCTGCCCGGCAACGGACAACCGGCCGCGGCTTATTGCAATCACGCTCACGGAATTTACCATCAACAGCCGCGCGGAAAAATTCAGAACAACCTGATTTACCGGATTGGCGCTTGGGGCATTCTGACGTGGTATCAAGCAACCAATCTGCAGATCACCAACAACCTGATCTTTGCCAGCGGCTCCCGAGACAGCGCCAACGCTTTGCTAGGTGGTGGTATCGCCATTTCTTCTCAAGGATCTTTGAGCGACACGACCGTGACCAATAATATCCTTCGTGACAACAGCGGAACGGGTCTTGCGGACCGTGGAACCACCGGCACTAACAATCTGATTTCAAACAATGCCTTCTACGCCAACGGCAAAAATCTGGCATTGCAAGCCGGCACCCAGGTCACCGCATCGATTCTCACTGATCCATTGATGATCAACTTTAAGGCGGATGGCAGTGGCGATTACCGACTGCAGACCAGCAGTCCTGCCGCAAATGTCGGCACCAGCACCTGCGCTCTCGGAACAGATTGCACGCCTGCCACCGATGCTTCAGGGTTTATGCGGCCTTATGGTGCAGCAATCGACATCGGTCCGTTCGAGCTTCATCCATGAATCTATGGATGAACTTTTAGCGGTCCTTTTAGCAGAGAAGATTGCCGGTTAATTGTGCTGCGAAGAATGTTTCAACGAATCAATCGTTGAAAAAAGCTCGGTGATATTGACGGGTTTTTTAATAATTCCGGCACAGCCCGTCTCTTTGATCAGGCGTGGATCGTTTTCAGCCGAGAAGATGTAAATCGGAATCAAATCCTTGGCGACTTCTAAAGATTGATATCGCTCTAGAAATTCTTTGCCACTGGTAATGGGCATTCGCCAGTCCAATAAAATGACGGAAGGATGGGTCCCTCCGGACAAGGCATCCAAAGCATCTTGGCCATCAGAGAAGGGTGCGACTTGATATCCTTCACGCGACAGCAGGACCGTCACCATTTTTCGGATGTCATCATTGTCTTCAATCAGCATGACTTCGATCGGTTGTGTTTGAATAACGTTGCTCCAAGTTGGATTTCCAAGGCACGCAGGCCAATATAAAGTTTTCCTTTACAAAGTCTAGGCCAAACATCAGATGGCGTATTGCCATTTAAAAGAGATTGTCGACAATCAGCTGAGGCAATTTTTCCAGTGCTGCCTCGGCATTTGCGATTCCAGCCTCAATCACACATCGGGGCATTCCGTAGACGACGCAACTTTCAGCAGATTCCGCAAAGATGCGACCGCCGGCTTTTCGAATCTTATCGGAGCCGGCCATTCCATCGTTTCCCATTCCGGTCAGGATCAATCCTAGGACATTTTCGCCACACGCTTCGGCGGCACTTTCAAACAAAACGTCCACCGATGGATGATGAAGAGTCTCGAGCGGCTCATCCGACACCACGGCGAAAAATCTGGATCCCTCTTTGCGAATTTTCAAATGTTTTCCGCCAGGCGCTATCAAGGCCTGACCAGCACGGATCTCCATTCCATCTTCTGCTTCAAACATGGGCACCGTACTGATTTGCGAAATTCGCGCCGCCAAGGGGGCCGTGTAACCAACCGGTATGTGCAGTGCGACCGCGATCGGAATCGGAAAATTCGCCGGTAGCATGCGAAACAAATCGGTCAGTGCTTGTGGACCGCCGGTCGAAGTCCCAATCACGATCAGCTGGGTCGGATGCGGATTCACCGGCAAAAGTCGCTCTCGCACCACGGAGACGGGTTCGGCCAATAAAGCCGCGTTCGAGTTTCGGACTTTGGCCTCCGCCGCGACATGAACCGCTTTCGTCAGATCTTGGGCCAACTCGTACAACCTGTCGGTCGCAAACGGCGTGGGCTTCATGACAAAGACGACCGCACCTTCATTCAGTGCTTCCAGAGCCAGTTCAGTTTCCGATCCGGACACACTGACGACCACCACTTTCGGCGAGGCTGCTTTTTTAAGCGCGCGCAACACCCCTAAGCCATCCAGTTCGGGCATGATCAGATCCAAAGTGATCACATCCGGCGAAAGCTCATTGATTTTTTCAAGCGCTTCCAACCCGTCGCGGGCGATGCCGACGATATCGATGTCTGCATCTCGCGCCAGGACCTCGCGAATGACTTTGCGGGCGAAGGCGGAATCATCGACAATCAAGACTCGAATGCGACTCATTGTAATTTCGCTTTTCGGTAAACAAAGGATCCAGAGTGCTCTTCGCCGACAAAGGCGCTTCCATAACGGAACAGGGATTCTGAAACGCCGACCAACAATGTGCCATCGGGTGCGAGCGCTTTGGCCAGTCCTTCCAAAACGTGTTTGACCGTGCTGTCCGAAAAATAGATCAAAACATTGCGACACAAAATCACGTCAAATGGCACTGTTGGAGGTATTTGATCCAAGGTTAATAAATTGAGCTGTTTCCATTGAATGGCGGAAATCAGTGCGGGCGAAATGCGATAGCCCTCGGCCTCGGCTTTCAAATATTTATCGGACAGCTCGGGGGCTGGGTTGGTGCGTATCGAGCGTTTTCCAAAAAAACCATTTTGCGCTTTTCCCAAAACCCTTGCGCTGATATCGCTCGCGACGATTTCGACCTGGTCCAGAAGATTTCGACTGTCCAAAAGCATCGCCAAGGACAAAGGTTCTTCGCCCGTGGCGCAGGCCGCGGACCAGATGCGAACTTTCTTTTGTCGCGAGCAGCGGGGCGCGATGAAATGATCGACCAACGCCTTGATGGCCGGCCACTCGCGAAAAAAATAGGTCTCGTTGACCACCAAAGATTCGACCAGGCCCCGCAGCTCTTGCTCGCTGCCCGAGTCATATCGAAGGAAATAATAATAATCCAAGAGAGAATCAAAACCAGCTTCCAACGCCCGCGCCGATGTTTTCTCGCGCAACAATTCCAAGTCAGCGGCCTGGTAATGAATGCCAAACTTCTCCTCGATCAGGCTGCTGAGAATTGAAAAGACCGGGGGTGAAAGTTCCAGCGTGTACATGCTCAAGTTATTCGCTCAACATCAGCGTGCAAATATCGCGAACGCCTATATCGGGATCGTTTTCCGCGGCTTCTCGCAGGATCGCTGTTTTTTCCGCATCACGATTTGTTCCAAGCCCCGTGGCCGCGGCTTTTCGGGCGGCGACGTTGTTGGATTTCATGGCCGCAAACAAAGCCTTCTTCGAATCCGGCCGTGAACTTCTCAGCAAGATCGAAATCAAGATGGCGGAGATTTCGTCGTTGGCCGATTCAAGGGCCATTAAAATTCCGGACGATCGATTCGCTTGCGGCACCAGCAATGCGGCCTTGGCCCTGTTCAGCGTCGATTCCGATTTTAAAAGTTCAACCAAAGTTTCCGTTGCTTCCATTTCGGGTCGCGCAGCCAGAAACCCAATGGCGGCCGAGCGAACTTGTTCGTCCGCATCCGCGGCGGCGGAGCTCAGGGCGCCGAGCACCAAGGGTGAAGGAAAGGCCACGATCGCCGAAATGGCAATCAGTCTTGTTGCCACATCGGCAGAACCCATCGCGGCGATCACGATCTGCAGATCTTCAATTCTTTGCATGATCCCGAGACCGACTAAAGCCGCACGTTTCACATCAGCCTCTTCGGACATGGCCGCTTGCTGCAAGGCCCGATGCGCATGGCGCGATTGCATGTGGGACAAAGCCTCGACGGCCGCCACCCGCACCTGCCCCGCCTCATCCGTCAGGAGCTCGGCGACTTCTTGCGAAGCTGGCGTGTAAGCCAAGCGACCCAAAGATTGACAACCATAGTAGCGGACCCACGCATCTTCATCGGTCAACGCTTTCAACAGCAAAGAATAAGTTCTTGGATCTGGTTTCGCCACCAATGCCAGCGCCCGCACGGCGAGCGCGCGAATGCGACTTTCAGCACTTTTGGTGCATTGGCAAAGCGCTTCGTAAGCGGATGGATCTTCAAGATACGGTAGCCCCTGAATGGCGACTTCACGCACGCGAAGATCTTCGTCATTCAGACCATTCAGCATCGGCTGCAGGGCGATCGCGTCGCCAAAATAAGCGAGGATTCGCAAAGCCGCTCTTCGCACGCTGGAATTTGCGGATTTCGAAGCCTGCACTGCCAGTTCGCGAGACTCGCGCGCGCCCAAAGCTTGCAATGCGGATGTCGCCGCGTGCACGACACGAAGATTGGGATCTTCCAATAATTTATAAACATCGGGGACGACTGCCGTATTCCCCAGTCTCGCGACGGTATCGCAGGCCATGGCCCGAACTTCAGCATCAGGATCTTGAAAGCACTTTGCCACATCCAGGGCGGTGGCCGAGCGAGTGACCAATGGCAAAAGAATTTTGCGACGAGCGCTGTTGCCCTCGCGGATCGACTGAAGCAAGTGCAGATCGGATTGTTTACCCAGATTTTTCAAGGCTTCGGCGGCAGCCTCTGCTACCGGTGCCGGACCATCCAGCTTCGCCAATAACAGCGAAGACGCCTCGGCACTTTGCACGATCCCGAGCAGCTTGGAAGCGGCAATGGATTCGACCGTATCAAGACCCGCCATCACCCGCGCTAGACGCTGAATCATATCCGAATGGATCTGGGTCTTTAAGGCTTGATTGAAAATTTCAGATTGACCACCGGACTTGTCGTCGAAACGATCATGAAGATCCCACAGCGACACCAGCCCCAAGCGAACAACCGAATCAATCGGTGATTTCAATAGGCCCACCAAATGTTCGATGGCGGCGATTTCTCCGGATCTTCCCAGCGCCCGTGCGGCCTCGGGAAGATATGTTGAATTGCTTAAAAGTTTCGCCAGTGGTTCGACGACGCGACGATCTCCGCTGCGACCTAAAATATCGATGGCGGGAAAAGTTCGAAAGAAATTGCCGGTCCGAACGGTTTCGATCAAGGCCTCGACCGCGGCCCGCCCTCCAATGCGTCCCAACGCTTCGATCGCGCCGACCGCAACGATATCATTTTCATGCCGAGTGAGCTCGATCAAGACCGACACCGAGGACTCAGATTTACGTCGACCCAAAATTTGCAAGGCATCGGCGATCACCGCCGTATCTGAATCTCGGGTCAGATTGCGAACCGCAGGATCCGCCTGTCCCCGCGACATCACCAAAGCATCGACGGCGGCGGCGATGCGGGCTTCGCTATCGCGTTTCGTTCTTAAAATGTCACAAAGAGGTTCGATTGCTTCGTTCCCCATTAAAGCCAAAGTTTGCACGACGGCACGACGGACAATCCAGCTCGGGTCGGTGAGCATTTCCAGAAGCTCGCTTAAACTTCCTTCGCCTGGTGTACCCAGATGTTTCGCGTTCGACAATCGAGTCCGTTCAGCGTCTGAGATCATGTAGCTGTCTTGGGCTGTCACTGTTGCCCCCGCAGGTTCGCAGGCTCGGTACCGTTTCGTTTTTTCGGAGCTTTCACCTGATGCAAAGTTTCCGCTTGCTGAGAGCTGAATTGTCCGATGCGGTTCAACTGTCCCGCAATCGCGGCGGTGTCGGTTGCGATGTTCCCAGCGGTTCGCGCCAACTGGCCAACACCGGTGCTTAATTCGCGAGCGCGAACCCGCATTTCGTAGGTCGCTTTCGAAATTTCTTTTCCGGCTTCACTTTGCTCGGCAAACGAGGCTTTGATTTTTTGCATTCCCTGCGTCTGCTTCACCGCCGTCGCCGCCAATGCGGTGACGGCTTCGCTCTGCTCGGCAACGGCGCGGGCCGTTTGCTTTGCAACCTGGCGCACTTTTTCGGCCTCGAGCGAAAGCTCCGAGCCGGCGATCACTTGCTCTTCGGTGGCCTGTCGGACTTCGCCCGAAAGCTTCGTCACTTCGCGAACGGATGCTTCGATTTCACGACTGGTGCGCGCTTGTTCGGCCACCGCACGTGCGGTCAGCAGCGCTTCTTTGCGGATGTCTTCCATCGCTTTGGCGATTTCCGCCGCACCTTTGCTTTGCTCGCTCAGACCTTGAACCGTCCTTTGCGTCGCTTGATTGATATCCTGAGCCGACGCGGAAAGAATTTGCAGGGCTTTATTTTGTTCCACCATCGCCGTGCTGGTCTTCATGGTCAGCATTCGCATTTGCACCGCGGTTTTCGCCAGCTGCGTGGTCGCCGTGGCTTGTTCCGCGACGGCCGCCGAAACATTCATCGCTGTTTTGCTCAGATCCGAATGATTGCGAACGATATCGCGCAAGGCCTTTGCTTGTTCCGCCGTCGCCTCCCGCGTTTCGCGGGCCATGGTGCGCAGCTGAACCGCATTTTTGCCCAGCGCTTGCGAGGCCATCAATTGCTCGGCCGCGGCTTTGGCCACGTTTCGACCTTCTTCGGCGACTCGGTGGACGGATTGCGTGAGCACACCGGCCGCTTGCGCCTGTTCATTGTTCGCACTTGAGATTTCATGAACGGATTTGGTGACGCTCTCAACACCTTTCAAAATTGTCGACAGTGCATTTTCAGCATTGGCGCCAAGCTTTCCACCTTCTTCGGCGGTTTTAACACCTTCATTGCCGATGACAATCGCGTCTCTGGCGGTGGCCTGCAGACCCTTGATGATTTTTGAAATGTCCGAGCTCGCCAAGGCCGCGCGATCCGCCAAAGCGCGAATTTCTTCGGCCACGACGGCAAATCCTCGTCCATGCTCCCCGGCACGGGCCGCTTCGATGCTGGCATTCAGCGAAAGCAGATTGGTGCGATCCGCGAGCATATTAATTGTTTGAACAATGTCACCGATCTCTTCGGCGCGTTTTCCCATTTCACGGATGACGCCAGCCGATTGCCCGATGGCATCTCGAACCGAGGCCAAACCAACAATCGATTTGGCAACAGTCGCGCCACCTTCTTGGGCCGCACGCATGACGTTTTCCGAGGTGCTTCGCGTGCTCGCCACCAATTTAACGATTCGGCCGGTGGACTTTTCCAATTGCGCGGCAGCCGCAACGGTGTTGACGGAAAGAGACGCAATTTGCTCGGCCGCTCCGGCCACATTCTGACCGGACTTTGTCAGCTCTTCGATGCTGGCCGCATTGTTTTCAATCACGGCCGCATTTTTTTCGGCGGTGGCGGCGACTTCTTCAACAGAGGCCGCGACCTCGGAAACAGTGGAAGCCGCATTGATCACCGAGCCCTCGAGCGCTTTCACTTGGCCGCTGATCTGCTGAGCTGATCTCGCCATTTCTTCGGTGCTGGTCGATGTCTGCTCGACCGCGGTCGCCATGGTTGTCGCATCTTGCGCCACATCCGCAATGCCCGACCCGATCTGCGAGACTCCCGCAGCCAATCCGGCGACACTCGCGGCGACCCCTTCGGTATCCTGAGTTAAGCGCAACAGGCCTTTCGCCATTTGCTCGACGGTGGTCGCGACCTCTTGCACGGAAGTGGCCGTGGATTCGCCACGCTTCGCAACGTCGGTAACGCTGGCCGAGGTTTCTGTGGCTGCCGCCATCAGTTGCTGGCTGGCTGCTGCCAAATCACCGGCATTGGTGCCCACACCGCGAACCGAGCGCGCCATTTCTTCAATCGTGGTCGCCGTTTTTTCGACCGAAGTCGCAAAAATCTCGGTGTCTTTTTTAACGTGCCCCAAAGATGCGGCCATCTCCTGCAGACCCGCCGAGGTGCCCTCAAGACCCGAAACAATTTCGTTCGTCGTCTCGGTGACCGTTTGCTGAGAGCGGGATAATTCTTCCATCGAAGCATTCGTTTGCTCAATCCCGACGGCGACACTTTCAACCGCGGCCCGCATTTGTTCGGCCGAAGCCGCAACGTCGGCACCGTTCGAGGAAATTCGTTGAACGGCCGTTTCAACCGCCATGATCTGCTTTGCATTTTGCGCAAGACTTGCCGAAAGCTCGTCTTTGATCGCATTTTTCGTCATGCTTGGTGAAGGTCCATTGTTTTTAGCCATTTTGCATCTCCTCGCCCATCATCTTCGAGCCATCGATCGACATGATAATTCGATCTTTAATCTGCGCGACGGAACGCACGAACCGTGTCGCTTGTTGAGCCAAGACCTCGGGGGGTTGGCTGAAATCTTCTGGATTGAAACCGCGCACCTCGCGGGCGCTGTCGACCAGAATGGCGACCAAACGTCGCCCTTGTTTTAAAATAATAAATCGCGAATCCGCCGTGGGCTCCTGATCCGGCAAACCAAAACGCAGTCGCGTGTTGATCACGGGAATCACTTCCTGACGGATTTGAATCAGGCCGGCAACAAAAGGTGGCGCGCCCGGAACCGGCGTGATCTTCGAATAAGATTCCATTTGCACCACGTCGACGGCGGGAAGCGCGTACTCGGCGCCGGCCAGTTTGAAAATCACGTAAAGCTCACTCATTGCAAGCTCCTGACTTGTAGATTGTTTTTCAAGATCGAAGAGCCCAGCATCACCAAGTCCAAAACCAATGTCGGCCGTCCATCACCTAAATCGGTCGCGCCGGCCATGCCGGTCACCCGCACCAAAGAATCATCCAAAGGACGAACGACCGCTTCCTGTTTCCCGATCATGCGATCAATGCCGAAAGCGATCGCGCCCCGATTGCGATTGACGATCAGGGCTTTTGCCGGCATCTGGGCCGGGACCTTGCCGTCGTCATGCAGGACCGAATCCAAAATAAATAACGGAACTGCTTTTCCCCGGTGTTGAATCAAACGCGCCTGCGGACCTTTTTGATCCGGAGACGGCAGCACCACCGAAGAGCCAGGTTCTAATTCGATGATTTCATCGACAATCGAAACCGGCGAAACAAAAACTTGATCACCCGAAATAAAGCTAAACACATCGACGATGGTGACGGTCACTGGAACGCGAAGCGTGATGGCGGTGCCCTTGCCTTCGACCGTCTTGAGTTCTAAGGATCCGCCCAAAATTTCGACGGTTCGTTTGACGATCTCCATGCCCATGCCACGACCGCTGGTGTGAGTGATGACTTCCGAAGTGGACAGACCCGCGGTGCAAATTTGTTGCAGCAATTCTTCATCGGTCGAGGCCATCGGTTGACCGGCTTTGCGGGCCACTGATTCGCGATTGATGCCGCGACCATCGTCGGCAATGGTCAAGACCAAATTGGTGCCCGACGAATCATCGCAGACGATCGAGATCTCGCCGACCTCGGGCTTTGAAGCTTGACGCCGATCCTGGCGTGATTCGATCGCGTGATCGACCGCATTTCGCACCAGGTGCACCACTGCCGGAAATATTTTATCGGCAACGGCCTTATCGACTTCGGCCGAACCAGCATGAATAGTGAGATTGACGGTCTTATCTGAATCACGAGTGATTCCACGCACCACCAACGGCAAGCGCTGCAACAGTTCCGTCAGCGGAACCATGCGCGCGGCACTGATCGCCGTTCGCAGGCGCTTCAGTTGTCGCGAGTTCTCGCCGAGAACCGCTTTCAATTCGCGGGTGTCGACATTTTTTTGCATCAAATCAGCGACTGCTCGCTCCAGCTTGAATCGGGTTACAAACAATCCCGAAAGCTGCTCGAGAGCTTCATCCAAACGACGGACATCGACGCGAATCGAAGATTGCTCAGTGGGAAGCCACTCTTCGTTCTGTTCATTTTCAAAAAGATTTTCCCCGGGCATCGGGATCACGGGTTTCGCCACGGCCGAGACTTGTTGGATCGAAGAGCCACCAGTTTTCTCGCTCAGAACTTGATCCGAGCTTTCTGTTTCCAATAAAAGGCTGAACGCGATTCCGGTCGGCGCGGTTGGCACCGATCGCGGAACGACTTTGATCAAGACCCCAATTTCCGACAAAGCCTCGCGAACGCTCGTGATGTTCAAACCCGAAGCCGCGCGCTCGGGTGAGGGCTGGAATTCGAGCAGGACCACTCGCTTACCGGCATTTCCGGCCTGGATGATCTGTTCGTGATCAGCGGCGGACAAGCTTGCCAAAATTTCTTTCGGCAAAGAGAACTCGAAAGCAGTTTCCCGCTTCGGCGTGATCTCGGTTTCCAGAGCATGCGCCAAGGATTCGATCAGCTTTTTTGGTTCGGCCGGAATGTTCTGGATTCCGTTTTTCGCCACTGCCCTGACCCGTTCTTCGATGGCGCGGGTGCCTTGAAGCAAGAGGTCCAAAACTTTTTCCGAAATGTAACCGCCGGACCGATCGGCGGTGCGAAGCAATCCTTCCATTTCATGCGAGATGGAAACAATCGGCTCGGCGCCGACCATGGACGCCAGTCCCTTGATGGTGTGCAAAGCACGAAAGAGATCACGGGTCGCCCGCGGCTCGGGCAAACCTTTTTTCAAGGCTTCGGCCGAGGCCACTAGATTCTGATTTACAGAATGAAGGTTCTCTTCGGCCTCCAGTAAAAAACCGGCGACGAAATCGCTCAGATCCACTTGATTTGCCACAATTTATCTCAGTTCTGCTGAGCGACCCAGGACTGAAGCGACCTCGGCTTGAATCATTTCTGGAGAGAAAGGCTTGGTGAGGTATTTGGTGGCCCCCGCTTTCAACGCTGTCTCTTTCGAAACATCGTCGCCGCGAGTGGTGATGATGATGACCGGAAAATCCCGCAGCTTATCTTGCGAGCGCACGAATTGGACGACTTCGATGCCACCAATATCGGGCATGTTCAAGTCCAACAACAAAAGATCGAATGGCTTCAAAGAAAGCTGTTCGATTGCTTCCAAACCGTTTCCGGCTTGGGTGAATGAAAAATCATTCTGTCCACGCAGGCAGGCAATAACCATTTCACGCATCACTTTGCTGTCATCAACGACTAAAATTTCGGTCATGCCGCACCTCGGGGGCGGACTATAAGAATTGCTATATTTAGAGTCAACTGTTTCATCTTTTTTAACTTCTGTGTGAAGTGACATGGTGAAATAATCTTGGTATCTCGCACCGTTCGTGGCAAAACGAGCCGATGACCAATCTGATCAGCCCCGATGAGCGCCGAACTATCTGGATTGTCGATGACAGTCCCACTGACGCCGAAAGGGCTCAGCGGCTTCTCGCGA
This sequence comes from uncultured Bdellovibrio sp., assembly GCA_966211795.1. Classification (GTDB taxonomy): domain Bacteria; phylum Bdellovibrionota; class Bdellovibrionia; order Bdellovibrionales; family Bdellovibrionaceae; genus 21-14-0-10-47-8. Next base: position 28,874 of record CBIHNW010000017.1, read on the forward strand.
ACAAACATTTTGTCCAAGTCATTCATGACGGAGCTGAAGCTCTGGAGCGGCTTTCGCAGGGTTTGCGCCCCGATCTTCTTTTGCTGGATTGGGTCATGCCTGGAGTTTCTGGAATCGAAGTTTGCAAGTATCTGAAATCAGGTTCGGGCGATCTCGCTAAAATTCCAATCATTCTTCTCACGGCTCGTTACGGTCCTGCCGAAATCGCGGAAGCTTATGATTCCGGCGCCAATGACTATGTCTCCAAACCCTTTATCGACAATGAATTGCGGGCGCGGGTCGAATCTCTCTTGCAGAGCAAACGCCTTTTGCAAAGAGCGGAAGAAGCCGAAGCCGACGTGCGCAGTCTTTTGTCAAATGCACCAGATCCCATCTTTGCCATCGATGCCCAAGGCAAAGTGAAATTTATCAACGAAGAGGGCCTGCGGATTTTCAAAAAGCCGCGCGAAGAAATCATTGGCAGCGGATTTGATTCTTTGGTCCCCGATATGAGCGTGCGAAATTTAACCGTGGCTGCCGGCGAATCTTATTTGCCAATTCCGGACGTGCAAATCGGTAAGCGAATTTTTTCTCCATCCATTCGTGTCTTGCCTTCAGATAGCGCCGCCTCGACCACGGTGGTTCTTCGGGACGTGACGGAACGGCGTCAAGCCGACAATCGTCGATTGGATTTTTACTCGGTGGTGGCGCACGATTTGCGAACTCCGATCACCGCGATTCTTTTGCGCTTAGAAATGGCCTTCCGTGGAATTCACGGATTGCTTCCGGCGGCACATCTCGATGACTTGCGAAAGACAGAGATCAGCCTGCGATCCTTACTGGGCCTGATCAATGACTTTCTGGATCTCGCCCGTTTCGAAGGTGTCGGTTACAAAGTCGACTTGAAGCCGCTCAACCTCGGACACTTGGCTTTATCGACCATGGAGGATTTCAAACCCCTGATCGAAAAGAATGACCTCTCCTGGAGTCAAACCGGATTGAATACCGATGTCATGGTCATGGGCGATAGCCAGCGTTTAGCGCAGGTTCTTTCAAATTTGATCGGCAATGCCATCAAGTTCACTCCGTCGGGCGGAAAAATTTCGATCTCTCTTTCGACCACTCCCGAACATGTCGAGTTCCTGATTGAAGACACGGGCAAAGGCATTCCGAAAAACGAACTTCCCACACTATTTGATCGTTACACGCGCGCGCTGGATGCCGACCGAACTTCGGAGGGCACCGGTCTTGGCTTGATGATCGTGCGCGAAATCATTGAAGCGCATGGTGGAAAAATCGGCGTCGAAAGCCAAGTCGGTCAGGGCAGCAAATTTTGGTTTCGCCTGAAGCGCAACTTAAAATAATGGCCTTAGCGCACATCAAACTTGTTCGTTTCTAAAACTGATTGTTGCCCAATCCGTAGCGGTCGTCAGGGCAACCTGACCAAGCAAAGATCTCGGTCACCGAGACGACGTTCAAAAATACCTCGGTGATGTTCCAATTGTGAACGTCAGCAACCCCCGTCGCAATCAAATCTGCCACTCCAACGGTTCTGATCGATGGCACAGCCATTGCTTTATTGGATTTCCAATACATTGACTCGCAAAAAGGAGATTTCGATGGAAATCAATAAGAATACCGTCAAAGGAAAATGGACCGAAATCAAAGGTGAAGTTCAAAAAGCTTGGGGACAACTCACCAATGACGAATTGGAACAAACAAAAGGTGATGCGAAAGCCATCGGTGGTTTGATCCAACAAAAATACGGTCAAAAACAAGAAGACTATCATCAGAAATTGTCCGACATCTTGGCGAAATTTGACGACTCAAAAGAAGAAGCTGTTGCTTCCGTCAAACAAAACCTCAAAGAAGATCGCCACTAGAAACCATGGCCTATCCAGATGGCTTTGGCAGTCTGGATAGGCCTTCATTGAATTCAAATATTTCGGAGATTTTATGGCTCAACAAGCAACGACTGAAGCAAAAAATAAAATGAATGGCGCTAAGAAACATGCCGCCCACACCACCGAGGAAGCCGCTTCCACAGTGATGAGTGAAATTCAAACTTTGTCTCAAGATCTCTCTTCACGCGCTCGTGAAATGACTTCTGAGATCAAAGAGTATTATAAGACGGGTCACAAATACGTCCGTAGCAACCCAGTCAAAAGCCTGGCGGTTGCCGCCGGCGCGGGTTTGTTGATTGGCGGATTCGTCGCCATGATGATCGGCCGTCGCGACTCTTCAGAATCTTAAAACCAAAATTATTTTTAAACCCCAAGTGGTCCGACCTCTTTCTGCGGGTCACCACTTGGGTGATTCCAACATCCCACACGCGAGCCGGGCCTATGCTCGGTTCAGCCCCAAAACAAGCCAAGCGTCAAGGGTTCGACAGCCGAACTCCTTCAGCTTGGCTTTCTCATTTTCAGCTCACATCAGACCGAACGCCTTTGTTTTCGTTTTCCGATCGGACCTGCTCCAATCCAATCTGATTTGACCTTGTTCTTCTCTGCTCTGAGCGCATTAAATTGAATTCAAGAAGGAACCAATGAAAGATATTTCCTTTGATCGATAGAAATATTATGTTGAATGAAAATCAGGAGCCCCTCATGCCGTGGCAGCAAGCGGAAAAAGAAAACTGGTACAAACAGCAAAAGATTCAACGCTCGTATCAAGAACATGTCGTCAGCAAAATTCAAAAATTAAAATCAGCTTTTGACGTGACCATTTACGGCGCGCTTTCTGAAAATCCAGAACGCTACCCGCTTTACCTCATCCGCTCGAAAAAAATGGATCCAGCGAAAAAAACCGTTCTCGTCACCGGAGGAGTTCACGGGTACGAAACCAGCGGCGTGCATGGCGCCCTTCGCTTTATGGAAAAACACGCTGCCACCTATGAGAATTTCTTTCATTTTGTTTGCGCTCCGTGCATCAGCCCTTGGGCCTATGAGACCATCAATCGATGGAACACCCAAGCGATTGATCCGAACCGATCGTTTCGCAATGAGAGCCCGGCCGAAGAATGCCGACTTTTCATGAAGGCCACCGCGGATTTGAAACCCTTCGCGCATTTCGACCTGCACGAAACCACCGACACTGACAACACGATCTTTCGTCCCGCACTCGAGCAGCGAGACGGAATCACCATCGAATTCTCACCGATTCCCGATGGTTTTTACACTGTGGGTGACAGCGAAAATCCACAAAACGATTTTCAAAAAGCAATCATCGATGCCGTTCGCCGGGTCACGCACATCGCTCCCGCGGATGAACGCGGCACCATCATCGGCGACAAAATCGAACAAGAAGGAGTGATCAACTACCCACTGAAAAAATTATTCCTCTGCGCCGGAATTTTCTCGCCCCCCTACTGCACAACAACCGAGGTCTATCCAGACAGCCCTAAGGTCACACCCGAAATCTGCATCGAAGCGCAAATCGCCGCCATTCGCGGTGGCCTTGATTTTATTCAAAACTACGAATGATCAATCTGCAAATCCCTTTTGAAGCCATGACCAACGTTCAGCTGAAAAAATAGACTCTCCCAGCAAATGGCTCGGACCTTAAAGACTTTATTTGAACTCGTAAGCCAGATTGAAAAATGGCAACAGATCCGTTTGCTTCATACTCTGATTCAGAGATTGGTCGTTCGGAGATAACTCTTTGGTGTAAGTGCGGGTCGAATAAATCAATGAAGGCCCAAACAATAAATTTCCCGAAGCCCAGTGGTAGCCGATTTCGAATTGCAATCCACTGCCACCATAAGTGGTGGTGCCACCTGATTCGATCGAATACTTGGCACTATAAAGATAAGTCCCTAAAAAATGCCAGTTGGTATCCAGATAGCCAAGGCTCGGTCCGTAATCCGTGTTCGAATAGGTGGTCGTCGATCCACTGGACACCGTCTTCGACCAAGAATTGTAAGTCACGCCGACCATGAATCCATTGCCCGCCACCCAGGCCGCCGTCAGCGTTGGAAAAAGATCCGTGGTCCGAGTATCCGTCGTCCCATTATCCGAATCATTGCTCCAATAAAACAGGTCCAACCCCAGATACCCGGCCGCCTGAACCTGAGAACCCGTCAGCAAAAGAATCAAAACGAAGAGTCGCAAGGTCGTTTTCATAGCCGCACCTCTTTCGAATGGCTTCAACAAGCATAGAATATCACCATTGTGACGGGCCCTGAAGAAACCGGGGACCGGATCTCACACCAAGCCGCGCGTCTGTCAAAAAATTGAGCTAAAAAAGAAGGATTCTCAGACTGGTCGCCAAAGCACTTGTCCCAAACCAAATCATTTTGTGAATTGCAAAATCAGGCCGATATCGGACATGATAGGTCCCATGAACTCACTTTTAATCTACCCACTCTTCGCCATGTTTCTGCTCACCCTCTTCGTCATGATTCGCATGTTCGTCACGCGGGTCAAGGCGCTGAAATCCGGGGCCGTGAAAATGAGCTACTTTAAAATTTACAACCAAGAAGCGGGCCCGACCGAAATGGAGCAGGCCAGCCGCCATTTTTCAAATCTCTTTGAAGCTCCCGTTTTATTTTACGTCGTCACGATTCTGGGAATTTTATTTTCCGAAGGATATCTCTTCACCGGACTGGCGTGGGGTTACGTCATGGCTCGCGCGGTTCACGCTTACATTCACCTGGGCTCAAACCATGTGATGTCCCGCATGCGCGCGTACGCCGTCGGTTGGCTCATGCTGATCTTGATGTGGGGAGTATTGATGTTCCACCAGCTCGTACCGGCCCACGCTAGCTAACGGCGCGCCTCATTCTTTCACGTCCCTGCTCCCAATTCCGTCTCAATTTGAAAAATACGTCTGCCATCGACAGTTCTGACGGCATGTCGATACTTTCTCGACAGTTCATTTCAATGAGAAAGAAAAAAAACCGATCCGAATGTCAGGCAGTGCATGGTCTGCGCTTTGCTTTGATCAACAGAGAACCATCAATGCTGAAGGAGTCCTTCGATGAAATTCATTCGTCCCAAATTGATACTGACCGTGCTGGCATTCGGTTTGATGGCCTCTTTCCAAAACTGTAACAAAACGAGCTTCACCTCGACGCCGGAACAGTCTCAACAAGCTTCGTCGACTCCGACCGAAACTCAGACGCCAACGACGGTGACCACCTTGCCCGTCACACGGACGACTCTGGCACAACCATCAACAACGACCACGGTTCCCAACTCGCAGCCGCCAGCCGTCTACTCGACTTGCGAATCGAAGACCCTGATTGTGGCTTGTCCAGACAATGCTGTGAACTGCACTTGCACGGCGACACTTCCGGGCGGCTCATTTCAAGAGGGTCTTTGGATTTCCAGCCCGACCCCGGATCGCACCAAGAATGGCACGGGACCGAACTGCAAATACTTAGTTCCAGATGGAAATGACAACGCAGCCCATAGCGGAACCGTCGTCAGCCCCGACATAGGAACCTGCACCAATTATTGTTCCGTGATGGCAAAATGCTTGAACGGCCAATGGCAACAAGCCAAATCAACTTGGTAATGGAAGCTTCGCTCTCGCATTTTCTCAGGCGTGGCTAATCGAGTTCGGATTCGCCCAGGGATTCAAACAGTTTTTCCATGCGCGAATAAAGCTCGATCAGGTACTTGTGCGGATTCTTACCGGCCATCGCCGCCATGTCTTCGATTTTCTGCACGCAGCTCAGATCATTGCACAGCAAGTAAGAATGACTGACCCGCGAATTCAAGGTCAGTGACATCAAGCCGATCTCATCGGACGAACCATAGGCGTGGCACCAGTTGCAAAGATTCCCGGTCGGTCCGCCACGAATCGGAACTTTTTTAAAAGCCACCCCACGCGGAAGATCCCAATTGGGAAGCTTAAAGACCAGGTAAACGTAAACGCCGGAAGACTCTTTCCAGGTAAAGTAAGACCGAACATGAATCGGGAACTGCAGATCCTCGGGCAAGATCAATTTCTTCAGGTCCGGCTTGCGAAACGCATCCATCAATTCCTGTTTCGAGGCGATCGTGAACACATTGTTGGAATGAACAGTATCGGGCTGAATATTCATACCCTGATTGTAAAGAACCCCGAGAACCGAAGTCAATTTGCCAGACCCCGACCTGCCGCAACTGATTTTCCACACGGAATGTTCCTGATTTCGAGAAAAAAAGCCCAGAAGTCTCTCCCCGCGCTGTCGAACGACCGATGCCTATCTGCTGAAACAGTGGAGGCCGATGAAAATTCTGAATCTGACCTCAATCATGATTTCAACTCTTGCGATCTCCGCCGCCGCATTCGCACGTCATCCAGATTCGATCAAAGCCCTGAAAGACGTTTCCGAAGACAACCGTGCCCGCGCCGAGCAAATCGCCAATGCGCTGCAAACCCAGATGAAAGATCCGGAACACAAAGGTCAGATTTACATGGACCTGGACTCGAACGTTCAGCAAGAGGTCTTCAGCAAGCCCGGATTTTTCTCGAGCGATGTCTGTGCCCAAGACGTGGCTCAAAGCGGGAAGAAAAAAGCATCTCCCGGATGCCAGACTATCGGCGCCCTGCAATCTCAGACCGAGGTCAAGGCCACTGGCCAAGTTCGTTTCACCGAACTTCCCAATGAAAATGACGAAAAGGTTTTAGCGGCCTTCTACGAAGTCGAATTTCCCACCGATCAGGGCTTGAAAAAAGGCTGGATTGCGGGAGACACGGTTTCGATGAAGCCTTCTTTTTCCCAGATCGTCACCAAGCAGGCAAAGACGACACAAAATCTTTTTCACAATATTTGCAATGGGATTTCGCGAATTTCGATCTTTTCCTCGGCGCCAACCGACAGCGCGGCCGCCGTTGCCATGGCTTCGATTCATTCCTCTTATAAAAAACAGCTCGAGGATCAAAAGCAGGACATGCCCGAAGTCTCCGAGGCGGTGAAGAAAATCTCGCCCCTCATCGGCAAGTGCGTGCTCGAACCGGCCAAAGGCCAAATGCCCGACGCCAAGGGAAACGTCACTTTTGAAGCTCCGAAGAATCTGAAATCAAACATCGTCTACGATGAAAAAGTTCTGCCCTCGGTCATGAAAAACTTTTCGAACGCTCAGGATTTGAAAATACCCCGTCTGAATGCGCAGAAGTTGGTGGAAATCGACGCTTTGGCGCGAACCATCTTCGCCGAGATGGCCAGCTGCATCCCGATCGGCAGCCAATATTCGATGGCGGTGGCACGCGTGATTCTCAACCGTGAGCTCGCCATGGAAAAAAATCCGAACGCCACCAAAGAATTTATTTACGAACGAAACACCCATTGGCCCGGAAAAAATGACATCACCCGCGCCGCCTCGTCGCCAGTGCAATTCAGCGCCTGGAATAAAAAGATCATCGATTTTGAAGAATTGAATGACGACCGTGAAGACCGCGTCGAAGCCCTGCGCAAAGGGAAAAAAATGTCGCAGGCCAAAGCCGAAAAAATAGCCAATGAAGAAATCAAACCGAACGCAAAGACCGGAGCTTATTACAAATTTAACGAATCCGGCCTGATGCACACCTTGTGTCCCCCCTCAAATCTGAAAGAGCCCTATTACGACGGACATCTCCCTTCCGAGTCCCTGCACGCGATCTGGCAAAACACCGTCAAGGTCGCGATCGAGGCCACCCTCTACCCTGAAAACTTCAATAAAAAACCAACGAGCTTCGCGACGTTCTTCATTACACCTCGGGCCGATCCAAATTTTACAACTTTAAGCAAGTGAAGCCATCTATTCAAGGCCGCGCCATCGACAGCGACCGCTGCCTGAACCTCTGGGTCAAAAAGAAAAATTAAAGGGCCTCTAGAGCGCCGGACGCCCCTTGGCTTCGTCCCATCTTGCAACCACCAGTAAAATTTAGCCATGTATCCAGAATTTGGATACAGTTTGAATCCAAATCTATTTCCGTTTGGTGGCAATTGGCTTATAAGACTTCGCATGGAAAAAGCGGCCCCTGTTCAGACCAAAAACCATCTTCCCCTGCCGGATCTCTTGAAAACAGAGCTCGTCCGCCGCTGTCAGAAGAACGCCAAATATTCGCTCAGGGCCTTTGCAAAAAGCCTAGAGCTCTCACCCGCTTTTGTTTCCAAACTGCTCAAGGGCGAGCGTGCTTTTACGCCGAAGACCATCGATCGGCTTTCGGTGAAACTGCCTTTGCATCCCATGCAGGTCGAGCATTACAAAGCACAGCTGAAGCGAAAGAAAAATTCTTTAAAGGCCAACGAAGTCGGGTTCCGACAAATCAGTCTGGATCAGTTCCAACTGATTTCGGATTGGTATCACTTCGCCATCCTTGAGCTTGTCACCATCAAGGATTTCCAGAACTCGCCGGCTTGGATTGCAAAGCAGCTGAGCATCAGCACGCACGAAGCCAGCGACGCGCTGGAGAGATTGCTTCGTCTCGGCTATTTGAAAAAAGGTCCCCGCGGTCAGTTGAAGCTGGTCGAAGAAAACAGCACCATCATTGGCACCGAGATCGCGCTTCCCGCCAAGCAAAGCCAGCAAAAACAAATTTTGGAGCTGGCGATGCGGGCCCTGATGGAAACGCCGGTCGAGCAAAGATCGCAATCGGCCTGCACGATGGCCATTCCCAGCGAGCGCATCGACGAGGCCAAAGACATCATCACCGAATTTCGCCGCAAGCTCACGGCCTTGATGCAAAGACCCGGCAACCGCGATTCGGTCTACCAACTTTCAGTTTCTTTTTTCCCCCTAACCCCTACCAAAAAACAGGAGAAATAATATGAAAACGAATTTGATCCAAAAAAGCTCTCAAGCCTTGGTTCTCAGCCTGGGCCTTCTGATCGGCTTCAGCGCCAGCGCTGGACACGAAAGCGACGGATTGCCTCCAGGTCATCAAGATCCAGCACCAGCCGGCAACACGGTCGTTCACCACTTCCAATGCTCGGCTCCAACCAAGCCAGGTGCAGGCCCTCTGGTTGGTGTTGGCTACTCTCTCGAGTGCTCAACAGCCGCCCTTCCACCAGAGTACGACGTACGTGGTTGCGCGCTGATCAGCCGAGTCGTCTCGCCAAGCGCGAAGCCAAAGCGCACCGAGATGAAGCAGATTCAACAAACCGCCGCTTTTGCTGAGTTTGAAACCGGCAACATCAAAGTTTCTCTGCGCAAGTCAGACTTTTCCGCGACCATCGACTTTGGCGCGAACACAACATCTCTTTGCACAATTTTAGATTAATCCATTCTCGGGGCCTTCCATCGCGGGAGGCCCCTAAAATTCAGTGCCGCAGCTCTTGTTCAAACTGCGATGCTTTCACTTTTCCATCGGCATACAATTCCAGAACGGATTCGCCTGATACGGGATCGGTGACTCCCAAGCCATTTCCCAAATCTTCGAGCATGTCTCGAAACGAATCGAGATTGGCAATCATCTTTGAGCGGTTGGCGGCGATGCTTTCCATGTCAGCCCACTCGCCGACCAGACAAAAAGTTCGCTCGCCTGTTTTGATCAAATGACCACTGATAAATCCGGAAAAATCTCTTCCCAACGTTCGATGCGCTTCGAGAAATTTTTCTTCCTGACCGGGCTTCACACGAAATCGAACAATATTAAATGCAGACATACAAGACCTCCATCTGTCGGTCGAGCTGCATCAGCCATACCAAATTTTTAAGCTGTGTCAGCGCACCTAGTGCAACTGACCTTTTTCCAGAAATGTTTGCAGGCGTTGGCAAATTTTTTCTTCAGACTCTTTCGTCGAATCCAATGAGAGCGAGCTGAATGACTGACTTTGATATTCGGCAGGAAATGGTTTTGCTGTCTGCAAGGTCACGCACATCGGGGTGACGCCCGCATGTTCACACAATCCTAAGATGACTTTCCAATCTTTCTCGCGAAAGGCAAAGGTCACGATCGGAAGCTTCCCCTCGTGCGCCAGCTCGCAAGCCTTTAAGGTCGAGGTCATCACCGTCGCCACCAGCCACTGCTGCTCGGAAATCTCCTGCTTTGCCACGACCCGGTTGGCATCCATGTAAACCGCATCCGGAATTTTTTGAGCCAATAGATGCGCGACAGCTGAAGCCTCGTTACTAAACGGAGTGTGAATAAAAAGCGCACGACAATTGATCATGACAAAATGGTAACAAGCCGACGTCGGCTGTGCACGGGAATATTCAAATTTTGTGGAACGGGAAATCGAACAGACAACGAACTCATCTCTCATAAACCGACGGTTTTCGATGGCGACTGATTTATGATCTTCTCAAACCCTGAATCAATACCGCAAAGCTTCATGTGCGCAACGGTCGCGCTTCGACTCTCGCGTTTCAGGGTCAGCGCTGGCATTATAATTGCGTTCAACTGTCTGCAAAGAACAGAATCAGAGTCACAATGCCTCTGACGTCGGAGTCATCATGAAAAAATTCATTTTCGCAGCCTTACTTTTCGCCGTGCCAAGCTTCGCCCAGGTCGCACTCACCGGAGTCGAGTATCAAGGCAGCGGCTGTCCCCAAGGCCACGTCAGCGTCACTCTCTCTCCTGACGGCTCGGCCTTCTCGGTCCTGTATGATTCCTTCAATTTGATGGTCGGTGATGACACGGCCCAAGCCCAATCCACCTGCTCGATTGTCGTTCACTTGAAAAAGCCAAAAAAACTGGGCCTGCGAGTCGAGGCCGCAGACTTCCGCGGATTCGTGGCCTTGGATCCCGACGTGACCGCCAGCCAAAAAGTCCAAGTGATGTCCGGCCCCAATCACGGCCACCAACAGCTCTCGGCTGAATTCGGAACCCAAGTCTGGAAAGGCCCCGTCGCCGACAACTACATCCTGCGCGCTGTCCGCCCCGTGAATAACAAACCACCGGTTCTCGACTGCGTCCCACCGAAAGAAAACACCGACCTCTTGATCAATTCCCAAGTGCAACTGACCGGTGGAGCCGCTTCGCGTTTCGGACAATTCACCGTTGATTCCGTCGACGGCCTGCTCGTGCAGAAATTTTCACTGACCTGGATCGACTGTAAGCAGTAACCCCTAGTTATTGAAAGAGCCTGAAGTCATCGCCTGGTTTCGAAACAAATCAGCATCTAAACACGCGTTAGCTTGATTTTGTTTCCTCTGATGTCCATTTGAAAGGTGGGACGAGAAATGGGTTGCAGCTCAAACCCATCGACGGTCAACATTTCCAAAGATCGGAATTTAAATTTATCGATTCCAGCATCAAAGTGAATTGAATATAGAAATGGATCCGAATAATAAGTCTGAAATTGAAATGCAATCGACTCATCCGCCACATCTCGGACAGCATTGAACCACTCCGAGTTTTTTAAGATCAGCTCCTTTAAAGAAGGATTCGCTAAAACCGAAATTTCAGTCACCCGTTCGATTGGGTACTTCCATATTTTGAAACTGCCACTTCTTGTTCTTTGCGCATAGTGCGTGACCCAGGTATTGAATAAAGTGTCCGGATTTAAATAATCATCGCAAGACATCGCCGAAAACCAAAGTTGACCATCAATAAGACGATCAAACTTTTTCCAAGGCAGATGCGGAAGATCTTCCATGATTTTTCTTGCATCTTGGGTCAGCGGAGAGAAAGGTTTTTGACAGATTCCAATGCCACCCGGCCTGCGCTCATTCAAAAACTCAAGGTAATGTTGCCCACGCGTATAAATATAAAGACCTTCCCACTGATCTCCATCCGATTTTACGACCTCGTGAAAGGCTGAACTAAATTGCGAAAAGATTTCCCGCAAGTCTGCAAATTCATTCTCGTCCATTGAAAAATAGTAATGATCTAGAACAAGCGTCGGCTGAATCAACAAACAAACCTCCAAACATTCGCTAAGCGTCGATGCAATTCCATTCACGCTTCAGTTTCTCGAAAAAACCTCGATCAAGTTTATAAAGACTTGCTGAGCTTAACTCGAACCCGGTTTCTTTGCGACTTTTCTTCGAATCCACTAACATTTGGCAAGCGTTAGAACAGGGCCGCAGAGTTCTAGCCAAAATAATAGAAGTGTGAGACTCTCGGCCAACAAAAGGCCATCCGCATGAAAAACAAAACATGGAATGAATTTTGGGGCGTGTTCTTGCAAATCACTTTTCATGAAGGTCATCCGGACCTGTGGCCCGCGCGCGAGCGAAAAGCGTCGTGGGTGCAAAAGCACTGCGAACTGAAACCCGGTGCAAGGATTCTGAACCTTGGCTGCGGCGATGGGATGGTCGATATCTGGCTCTCGCGCAAAGGGTTTGACGTCACCGCGGTCGATCGCAATTCCGATGTTCTCAAAAAAGCCAAACCAACCGATGACACGGGACGGGTCCAATTTATTTCTTCGGATCTCAAAGAGGTCGTTTTCGAGCCCCACTCATTTGATGCCGTGATTTTAATGGAAACCATCGGACTGATGAGCAAAGAAGAGGAACAAAAGCTTTTCAGCAAAATCCACTCTTGGCTGAAGCCGAATGGCAAGTTCATCGTCGATGGCCCCGAGGTCGTCGAATCCAAAAATTCCTGGACCCGAGAATTTCCCAACGGAACCGCGCGCGGGGTCTCCGGCTTCAACGAGACCACTCGCCTGCAAGACATTCAGTTCTATTTCAAACCCACCGGCGAAGACGAATTCGGAATCTACGATCCCTACGATATAGGCAAAGGCGACGTCTCCGGCATCATGAGATACATTTATCCAAAAGCGGAACTTCAAGCAATCTTGGAAAAGACCGGCTTTCAAACCCAAGAGATCAACCACTATTACGAGAAAAACTATTTCGGATTTCTAGGAACAAAAAACTAGAACCCCGCCTAGCTTCGCACGCCGCAAAGCTTCCTGTGCGCACCAACGTCTTGGCCGAAGCCGAACGCTAGCTGAGAAATTCCAGAAACGAAGTCTGATTGGCATGCACGAAAGGACGGCGCTTTCGTCGTCGCAGATGACTGTCTGCCAACTTTTGCAAGGCATGCAAAGGCTTACGACCACCCTCGAGCATTTCGTGGTAAAAATCCAGATGCTGGATCTGCTTGTGCAAAGGTGCCATCTGTCTGGAAAAATCTTTGGTGATGGCCTCGATCAGCGATCGATAGTTTTTTCGCTTCGAAAACCCCCAGGCGCGCGAGCGTTTGAAGATCTGGGCCGTTGCCTGCAAACTTTCAAAGTATCGCTGAAGCCAATCCGCGCTGTCAGAAATCTCCGCCAAAGTCATGGCCGAGAAATCCTGCAAATGAATCACCGTCATCACGTACATTTTTTCCAGAGCGGCCTGATCCTTCGCTTGATATGCATTTTGAGCTTGATGCCAATACTCGGACATCCATTCTGTTTTCACCGATCGGCGCGAGTTCACCGTCATCGAATCCGGATGCAGCTTGCGCACCAATTTGCGATAGGTCAGCTTCAACTCTTCCCGCCCATTCTCCCACGGTGGCTTCGTCAGAGACTGCGAAGACTGTTGCGCAAAGGACTTCGCCTTTTCTTTGATTCGGTGCCCTGCCTGGCGTTGTTCCATCGCGACCTCAGAAGCCTTCGCGACCTCGGCCTGCGCAAACTGATCCCGCTCGGCCCACGTGCGCTGCAAAAGTGCGCGAGTCTGATCGCTGCCGGATTCGAAGACTTCCTCTTCGTCCTTTAAAATTTGGTAGGCACGCGAAATCGATACCCTGAGCAGCCGAGAGGTCGCCAGAATCCGATTGTGAAAATGAGTCAGCACATAACAACGATTTTGCAGGGACGCGAACTGCTGCCGCTTCTCGTGAAAGAAAGTCTGCTCCCAATCTTGAAAAAGTCTTTGGTCATCCTGGTGAAAAATCCGAATCTTCTTTTCAAGCCGCTCGATTTTTTGCAGAACCGATTTCGCCTGACGAAACGTCTGCCGAAGCAACGCCGGATCCTCGATGCTGATCGAATCTTGCAAAGAAATAGCCTGCTGAGATTTAGCACCCGAAACACGATTCATCGATGGACCCTTTAAGGGTCAAAAATCTGCCACAGATTTTCAGAAATTTCGACTAAAGAAATCAAAACGAATTTCGACACAGTTCTGCCTATGAAACACTCATTATTCCAAACGCACCCGACAGTTTTGACCACGGATGCATCAATCGTCAGCAGTTTTGGCGATCGTCAGTACGCGCCGCCAGAACAACCCTGCAACAAGCCCAAAAGCTCTTTCTCGGAAGCGGAGAAGATTTCCTCTTCGCTCAGGTCACCGCCTTCAACCTTCTTTGCCGCTTGGACCACGCAATTTTTGAAATCCGCGGCGCTTTCCTTGGTTTCCAGAAGACCGCAAAGTTTAGCAAAGCTTGGAACATTCGCAAAAACTGAAAGCTCTTGCTCGCACGGATTGCTGAAGGTGCGCGGCTTGGCACCCTTGGCTTCTGAAGCAATGGTTTTCCCCTTGTCATCTAACACCAGAATCGAAGAGTTTGCCGGCAAAGCAATCGCGATGTCAGTGACGCAACTTCCGCGCATTGAGAATGAGCCACCGTCGCGCATTTGCACGCATTGGTTTTGCGCAATCGCATCGGAAAGCACCAAATGACCCTTATCGACACGGGCCTGGATTCCATCCGCCAGCAGACTTGCACGCGATCTCATGTCCGGATCCGCTTTGGCAACGAACCCGATCGTAATTTGGTCCGTATTCGTGCGAGAGATTTGCACCGACCTCAGCAGCCGACTTTTCACATCAATCGCCGCAATCCCCTTCGCAGGGTATTTCAAGGCCCGAGAAACCTTCGTCAATTCGGCGTCGGGATACATTTTGTCGTCTGGAAAACCAGATGTTGTGGGCTTAACACCATTTTGCAAAACCTGATTCACATTGTTCAAAGCGCCTTGAAGCTCAGCCATCGCTCCAGTCACGGCTGCTCCCAAATCATCATGAACCTGAGAACCGGCCTCGGCCGCTTGCTCTGTCGCCTTCACTTTGTCCGCAGCAGCGGATCCTTCTTTCTGAGTTTGCGCAACCGCCGGCGTTGGCCCTGCCACTTTCACTTTCGCATCAGCTGCCGTCGGCACTTCTTTCTGAGCTTGCGCAGCAGGCGTCTCCGGCGCAGAAGTTTTCGCTTGAGAAGCTGCCGGCGTTGCATTCGAAGCCGAAGCAGTTGGAGCGGTCGGCTTCGACGCAGCTTTCGCGATTGTCATGGTGGTAGTGCTCGTCGTTGTCGTTGAAGTCACCGGTATGGCAATGGCCACCGCCATCGTTGATGTCGTCGTTGAGCTGGTAGAGGAGGTTGTGGTGGTCGGAGCCTCCGTTGTCGTCGTCGTGCTGCTCGTGGTGGTCGTCGGCGATGTTTTATTAAGGCGAGGATTTTTCTTGGCGTCGGAGCCCACATCAGAAGACTGGTGATCCTGCGTTTTCGCACATCCCGCCAATACGACGATCAAACTACAAAGCAGAAGCGCGACAGTTGATTTCGGCATACCCAGACTCCTCAGTCGAAACATAGGCGCAATATTGTCATGACCGCAGTAAGACTCTAGACGGTCGACCCGAACCTATGAATTTTAAGAACTCAATTCCTATCGTTGAAACCTTATTGCACCGGGTGTGCCGTCTCCACGTGTTGGCCAAATCTTTTGCGCGCGGGTAACAATATCCGCACTGTCTCGTTTTGAGACGCTGAGTCCCGCTTAAAACTCTCGAGAACACTCTAACCTCGGCCCCGGCTTTGAATCTCCACAAAGATGGAAGCTTGCGCCCGCGCAAGACCATCGAACACCGGAGAGAAAATGAAGCCTTGGCCCTGGCAAAAGATCCGCACCTTTCAAGCATCGCAATGGACATTGCGCCTGATCTTGATCGCGGCGGCCTTCAGCTTTGCAGACTCGACATGGGCCATGGCCGCAGAAGCCGCACATTGCCGGTCGATCTATTCCTCTCAAGATTTGAAAGGCCCACTGGAAAATTGGACGCAACTGGTGAGTGCCTCGAACGTCGCCTTGTCGCCGAAACTGAAAACCGAGCTCGATCAGAATCCGACCGTCAAGAGCCTGCGAAAGAAATATGGCCAAGGCGAAAATGTCCGATTGTCGATCGAGCGAAATCAATACTCGAAATTTGTGAACTCTGGAGAGCATGCCGGAAACGGCTGGGAAATTCAGGGCTCTTTTCTAGGCGCCTTAATCAGTCATATTTTACCAAAGGCCGTGACCGACAGCCCGTCAGATTCCAAAATCAAAGCCACGTTGTACGATCCCACATTCGATGCGCTTGTGCCAAGGACCGACCCGATCCGACGCTTCGACATGACGCTATTGAAAGCCGCTAATCCAGGCCCCGCGTTGCCATCCAAATCGAAGCTCCGCACCCAGATGAACATTCCCAAAAAAGCGCGCGTGGCGTCCGTCTACATCGGAGGCCTGATCCAAGACGGCACAAAAAAAGAAGACATTGCATTACTGACAGCCCTGCTGGAAACAAATCAAGCCGACATCATCCTTCTCAGCGCCCCGATCAGCATCCCCACTTTAACATCACAGCTCAAACCAAATGAAAACCTGCAAATCATCTCTTCTATCGATTGGCCACAAATCAAACCCAACAAAAAAGTCCGCTACATCATCGTCAACGAAACCCGCGGCATCATGAACGCCCTCCACAAAGCAGCCGATTACACCGTGGTCTTAGGAGCCGGCAACATCTACGAACCATTGCAAGTCGGAACCCCCGTCTACTTCGAATCAAAACCCGAAGTCATCGTCTCTCGCGGAACAACCGTGGCCTGGTCCACCTACGCCATGCAAACAATCAAAACCGGCGGCGGCCATGCTTACTCTAGCATTCCGGAGCTGATGATCGAGCTACAAGAAACCAACGCAACCCCACCGAGAAAACCCATCTCTGAAACCCTGAACTCTCGAGGCGAAACACCGCTCGAACGAATTCTTCTGCAGATTGAACAAATGTTGGAGGAAGGTGTGCGATGATGTTGTTGCGAATAGTTTGAAAACTGCCAACTGCACAAAACTCAAAAGCGGGAGCACAACCTGACAAAAGAACTGTTTCGATGGCCTGGCCCCGACCACCATCTCCTTTCTATTTAGGGTAAATTCATTAGAATATTGCCATGGGCTTTAGCGTAGAACTCAAAAACTTAGTGTATTCAGCTTCTCAAAATCAAAACATACTTCAGAATGTCACATCGACATTTGCCCCGGGCGAATTCGTTGCCGTTCTCGGTGAAAACGGGGCTGGCAAAACAAGCCTTCTTGATTTGATGATGGGTTTTCGATCGACGACCGCGGGTTCAATTCTCATTCAGAATGAAAATCCCTATCAAGATCATTGGCAGCTTCGACAAAAAATCGCCTATCTCAGTGAAAAAGTCGATATGCCTGGAGACTGGACCATCGACGAATTTCTAAAATTCAATCGATATTTCTACACCGACTATTCACTAGAACATGAAGAGAGATTCTGCCAACAGTTTCGCATCAATCGATCGGCCCGCGTTGGCAATTTATCGGCCGGCGAAATTCGCCGAGCCCAAATCGTTGGCGCTCTTTCCATACGCCCCCGCCTGATCATTGTTGATGAAATTACCGCCGTACTGGATATCACTGGCCGAAGACAGTTTATGAATGCCCTGACCGATTTGAACAAAGAGCTCAATTCAACTGTCATTCTTGCCACCAATATTTTAGAAAACCTGGAAACCTTCATTTCGCATATTTTTTTACTGAAAGGCGGAAGCCTAAAACTGCATCAGACTTTAAAAGATTTCACATCTTCGACGAATGCGGCCACTTTTTCAGATAAAATCTCAAACATCCTGGAGAATCCATGATCTGGCATTTTTTAAAGCAAGACCTGGCTTCGGCACGATTGATTTTGGCCCTCTACATTCCTGTTATCATTTTCACCAGTCTCATCCCAGTGCCTTTCGATGCAAAATTTCAAATCTATTTTATCAGCTCTTTCTTTCTGGCAAACCACCTTATGGCGTCTATTGCTGGTTCAAAATGGCGAAATCAACACGCCATATCTCGCAGTTATCTCCTTTCTTTGCCAATAGATCGGATGCGCTTATTCTCTATTCTCGTAATTCGCACACTTATTTTCAGCATTCCGTTAGCATTGTTTTTCGCAATTGCGCCGTTAATGAGCGCAAAACTTTCAATGCTCTTAGGCCTTATCCATTCTGGGTATTTGCTTTATCTCCTCAATGTGATTCTTGGAATAATTTGGATGAGCGTCGGAATGTTGAGCACAAATTTTGCCTTTGAAAAGTACAGCACCCACCTCAACCAAAAGCAGAGATACAAAATGATCGGAAAGGTATTCTTGCTCATGCTCCTCGAAATCTGCGTATTCGGATCTATGATGATCATTTACATTTCAAAGTATCCAGCTCTTTCGACCGTTGGGATGATGATGTTAACGCTCTTCCAAATCACCTTGGCACGTCGACAGTGGAAAAATGCTGGATAGGACCTAATGATCTGGGAGCAAAATCCTTTTCCTGTTAAAGATTTCGCAAAATTTGGCTCCAAAGTTCTTGGATTTGAAACCGGAAGCTTGGCCCTGTGACGCCGTAGACAAACACGATTGCAACGAACATATCAACCGGCATTAATTTTTCTTTTTAACAAAGCCCGCTGCAATCCAGCGGGCCTGCCATCTTCGTTACTTCTTCAGCGACCGAGCCTTCTTGACTAGCTCGACGAACTCTTTTCTGTAAGAATCCTCTTTGCCTTTGAAATTCTTGTTCGCGCTTGCGGTCTCAAGGACATGATCCAATTTTCCAGTGCCTTTGTATTTTGAATCCTTCAAGATCTGTGCAAATTCGACGACGGATGCAGCGAACTTGAAATCACCGGACGCATCTTCGAAAGACTTATCGGAATTCGCAACCGGTACTTCGATCAACTGACTTTTGTCACCTTCAGGAGCTTTGTAGCGAAGCTTCACTGTTAAAAGCTCATTCGAATTCGAATCCTTCGTCTCAGGTTTCGCCTGATATTTCAATGGATCAACAGAACCGGTGCCATTGCCTTTGGTTGTGAAGACTTCGTAGAACGCGGTCACCGTATGCCCTGATCCAATTTCACCGGCATCTTTGGTATCATCGTTAAAGTCTTCGGCGTTCAAGCGGCGCTTTTCGTAACCAATCAATCGATACTCGGCAACAAGCTTTGGATTGAATTCGACTTGGATCTTCACATCCTTGGCAATTGTCTGCAAAGTTCCGCCAGCTTGCTCCACCAAAGCTTTGCGGGCTTCTCGCAAAGAATCGATGTAGGCATAGTTTCCGTTTCCTTTATCCGAAAGCTTTTGCATATTGCTGTCCTTCAGATTTCCCATACCAAATCCAAGCACGCTCAGGAATACACCTGTTTTCGCTTTTGTCTCGATCAAGCGAATCAAATCTCCTTCACTCGTTGCACCAACGTTGAAGTCTCCGTCGGTTGCCAGGATGACCCGATTGATTCCATCTTTCACAAAATTCTTCGACGCAACCGAGTACGCAAGCTCAATCCCCGCCTCTCCATTTGTCGATCCTCCGGCCGTCATATTCTCGATGGCTTTACGAATCTTTTCTTTGTGTTCGCCATCGGTTGAATCTAGAACCAATCCCGACGAGCCGGCATAAACCACAATCGCCACTTTGTCCCGAGATCGCATTTTATTCACCAGCAGCTCCAAAGACTTTTTCACCAGCGGAAGTTTGTTCGCATCCATCATGGATCCCGAGACATCCACCAGAAACACAAGATTGGAAGCGGGCCTTTGACTGTCGGGTATCTCTTGGCCCTTCAAAGCAATTCGGACCAAGCGTGACTTTTTATTCCACGGATTTTTCGCAATCTCCACATGGGTTGAAAAAGGCTTTCCATCCGTTGGCGGAGCATAATCATAGCTAAAATAATTCACCATCTCTTCAATTCGAACTGCATCCTGAGAGGGCAACTGCGAAGCAATCAACATCCGGCGGACATTGGAATACGAGGCCGTATCCACATCAATCGAGAAAGTGGAAAGCGGAGTTTCTTTGGCCTTCAAAATCCCATTTTCTTCAAACGTCGCGTAGCTTTCAGTATTGTATCCGCCTACACGACCCACTGCAGACAAACCAGCAGGTTTTTCATAGACAGCGCCGGATCCAGAATAACTTTGGCCCAATTGTTTCCGCACCCCTCCACCACCGAAAGCCGATAATAATCCCGTACCACGACCTTGGGTTCCTACATCATGAAAGCCCGACTCTGCTGGAACAGGGGGAGCCATATCCGGTGCTGGCGCCGACTCTTCCACCACTGCATCGGCATCAACCGTCGCTTCATTGGCGGCGACCACCTTTTTTTGGACATCTTCAAAGACATATCCATCATCAATTTTGTCTGCCGTTGCTTCGGGCTTATTTTCTACAGCCACAGGCTGCGCCACCTGAAGCTGTTGAACTGACTCCGCTACAGGCGCTGGCTGATAAAGTTTGAGTCCAACCACCAGAGCCAAGCCCGCCGTCGCCAAGGCAGAAAGTCCGGCAACCCACTGCGGCTGACGGAACCATTTTTTCGGTTCTGCCCGCAAAAGTTTAGACCGACTTTCAGGAGCAAGACTGTCCGTCGGTTCTTTCGACAGCTCTTCGGAAAGAAGTTTCGCGGTGGCCTGAATGTCTTCGACATATTTTCGAGCTTCCGGATCTTTGTCGATGCGATTTTTCATTTCTTCTGCCTCCTGCCCATGCAACTCACCAAGCGCGTAGGCTGTTAATTGAGGATCATTCAATTCGATTTTCATTGATCACCTCCTGTGCGTTTGCCGTCTTCGGCAAGATCTTTCCGTAATTGGGTGATTCCTTCATGAATCAAAACTCCGACATAAGAAATCGAATGGCCGGTAATTTCGCTGATTTCCTTATAAGAAAACCCATCTTGAAATTTCAGCCGCAAGACCTCTTGCTGAGCTTCGTTCAAATTCTTCATTGATTTCATAATCTGCGATTCCCGTTCCGCATTTTCCATCTCCTGCAGCGCCGTCTCTTGTCCGGAGCTCACTCGCTCCGCATCCAACGGAACGGTCGCTTCCCGCTTCAGATGATCCAAACATAAATTTCGAGTGACGGTATAAAGCCAAGGACCTTCACGCCCTTGCAGATCCTTTTGGCTTTGCGACCACAGCCGCAGAAAGCATTCCTGGACCATTTCATGCGCCAACGGAAGTGACACCTTCTTCGAAGCAAATCGAACGAGATTCTTCTCATAGGTCCGCAACGTCTGCGCAAACCACTGGCTTTTGTCCAAGCGTCCTCCACTTCCAACCCAATGACGACCGAGCCGGCTTTTTCTTAGTAAAAAAATGCAGAAAAATAAGTTTATGGATAAAAACTTTAAAATTCAAATAGTTACCTGTCAGGTTTCGATGTCTCATCGTGAGACTGAGCTAGGCTTTAGCCAGTTCAGATTTTTGACTAAAAAAATATTTTATTTAGTCCGAAAACTTATCAGTACGGCATTCATCCGGAGGAAGTTCTCATGACAGGCTTAAGAGTAAAATGGCTAAAACCAATTTCTGCAAGAAACACATCTATGTTAGTCGCCTCTAGTGATCAGTATTCGCGTTCAGCATTTCACCATGATTATGGAATGATAGTTCATTCAAATTTTTTTAAACGCCTTGCAAAAAAAACACAGGTCTACACTCTGCCAGAAAACGACCATGTTCGCAGTCGACTAACCCACTCCATCGAAGTGTCGCAAATTGGCCGACAGCTGGCTCGATATTTGATTTCCAAGTTAAAAAATAATGGCTTAATTGATCCCAATGTATACTGGAAGTTCTCACAGGATTTTGAAGAACTAGTTGCATCCGCATGCCTTGCTCATGACATCGGCCATCCTCCGTTTGGCCACTCAGGAGCACATATTCTTGATCAATATCTAAAAAGTGAATTTAAACTTACCGATGGCTTCGATGACAACAAACAAGTTGTTCACATTCTGTTGAGCAATTTTCTTTATGAAAACATCAATCCTACGGGATGCTTGGTAGCCTCAACTCTAAAAAAAGAAAAACTTATTGAGTCTTCCTATCACGTTGATCGAAGCAATTTACAGGCATTGCTGAATGAGCTAGGTCTAGACGATAGACAATATTTATCATCAAAAAGTTCTGATTTTGCTCGGCATCCGGCATCAATATTAATGGAAGCTGCAGATGATATTGCATATATATGCTCTGACCTTGAGGATTACGTAGATTATTATATCCAATTCAGAAATGATAAAATTCTCAGCGACATCACTGACACTCTAAGTGGTATCCCTATTCTGGGTGGAGACTATCAGCCGGTAAAAGATACCTGGAAGCAGTTAATGGCTCGCATTGTCCAAGCAAATTTCAACGAAGAAAACATCGAAATAAAAGATAAGTTAGTTGAGGAGTTTCGAAACCATTTAATGAAAGCAATGATTGCCCATGCAATGATGGGAATCGATAAGGTTTGCAATGAGTGCGATAGCCTGGAGATGCTGCCCTATATTTTCCAGAAATTTGCAAATTTCACATCTCACTATGACCCTGAAAAAGAGAAATCCGATTCAAACTTACTATATTGGCAGGACGGAAGTTGCAGCTATGGAGAAGCTTTTTTTGAAGCGAAAAAAATATGCTACCAAGAATTTATACTCAAGCAGCGTAAAATCGTTGAGCAAGATTTGGCAGCAAAAAATATTTTATCCGAGCTGATTAATGCCCTAACCCCGCTGATTGGAAATAATTATCAAAAGCAATATGAATACAAGTTTCTTTCCCAAAGCATGAAAGCACATTTGGTTTTCGCACATACCCGGCCCGATAAGATTGATCCAAGACGCGCAGTTGCTAACTACATCGCAGGAATGTCAGACAGATTTTGCATTGAAGCTTTATCAAAACTTAAACCGAATCGGATATTCGATAAAGCCTCTTAAAATGTTTACCTGAGTATGCAACTCAACATCTAGCCTATGGACAAGCCATATGAAATTCGGCCTTGCCGAAAAATAAATTCGATGAGACGCTAAAAGTGGACCTCGGAGGTTTGGGACTCCGAGGCCTGATTGTCCTACTTCTTTTTATTCTTTCGAATCAAATACCAGAGTACTGCCAAAAGAACGAGCGCATGTGAGTCTTGACCGGACATAACAGACGCTGCTTCTTGCGGCGGGTTTGGTGTTCTCGTTTCTGTATTCATGTTCCACATCCTTGTGGTGTCGGTTCCAGATAATTCCGGAGACCGAATTAAAATCATTCATAAAAAACCCCCTGTATCATTCCCATTTTTCTCCTTCCGCTTGATCCCAGACGCAAATCCGCGTCCTGGACGTTTTGTGACCATTAAAAAAAAGACTCGCGTTTTTGAATTTCGCCATTATTCTTGTACTAACAGCATCCGACCTCTTCCAAAGGTAGTGTGTTGGATGGTCTCTCGGGCTGCTACCTGAGAGGTCATCATTTCAATTTTTAGTGGGACTTTTTGAGAGACGATTCTCAACTTCAAACCACAATATCTAGGCGAGATTTCTGAGCTTCCAAAGAAAGACCTCAATCTCTAGTGACCATTGTATCTATTTTGCTTTCCATGAGAATGAATTTTGACATTTCAACACCAGAACTAGCCGGGCGTCTGGTTAATCGCCTCCCGCCGTACTCAACTTTGAAATTTCATTTATAACTCTGCTTCACACACAAATCACACTTCCCACAAGGCCCACTCGCATGCCCAAAGTACTGGTAAATCTCCTGCATGCGACACCCACTCTCCATCTGCGCCAGCCGAACCATATCCAGCAGCTTCTGATTCTGCACTTTCAACCGACTCTTCACAGCCTCAACATCCAGCTGTTCCAAAGTAGGCTCTTGCACAGCCACGAATCCTAAGCGCGAACCCTCGACAGCTCGCAAACATCCCCAGCGCTCCAGCAAATTCACCGCGGTCTCGACCCGGAAATCCCGCTTGTTATAAAAATTCATCTGCGATCGCAGATACTCGATCCCCTCGCCCGCTAGCCCTGGTCCGCCGGATTCGATCAAGCGATACACCTTCAACACAAAGTCAGGCTCGGGGTTCGCCCACTTGATAAACTCCATCTGAATCGACACGTCTTCTTGATCATAAAACAGATGACACGTGCTTTCCTGGCCGTCGCGACCCGCCCGACCCACCTCTTGATAATAAGCCTCGATCGAATTCGGGGTCTCCGCGTGGATCAACAACCGCACATCGCGCTTGTCCACACCCAGCCCGAAAGCCGGTGTCGCCAAAATCAAATCCCCGCTACCCTCGATGAACAAGCGCTGATTCCGCCGCCGATCCTGCGCCGGCAGCTGCCCGTGATAAATCAAATGCCGAATGTTCATTCGCGCAAGCTCAGACGAAACCTTGTACAGAGTCTGAATCAAAGAAAAATAAATTATCCCCGCACCCGGATTCAAATGCCGAAGCCCAACAATCCCGCGGACCTTTTCGTCGATCCCATAAGCCTCGTGCACATTCAACGCAAGATTCGGCCGCTCAATACCCGAATGAAAAGTTGGCGCGCCCTCAATCCGAAGCTCGCGCAAAATATCCTTCTGCACAGCTGTCGTCGCGGTCGCAGTCAGCGCCAACGTAACTGGGTTCCCCAAAAGCTCGCGAAATTCCCCCAGCCGCGAATAATCCGGCCGGAAATCATGCCCCCACTGCGAAATACAGTGGGCCTCGTCCACCGCCAGCAGGGCGATTTTCTGCTTGTCGATGACGTTCAAGAATTCTGGTTTACGAAAACGCTCGGGGGTCACGTAAATCAGTTGATACTCGCCCCGTCCAATTTTTTCATAACGGTCCAAACGTTCGTCACGGGTCAAAGTCGACGACAGATAAGTGGCGCGCAGGCCGTGCGACAGCGCTTTGTCGACCTGATCCTGCATCAGCGCGATCAGTGGCGAAATTACGACCGTCGGGCCTTCCAGCATCAGGGCCGGAAGCTGGTAACACAGGGACTTTCCCATCCCCGTCGGCATTAAAACCAGCGCCGACTGTCCCGCGAAAACTGACTGCAGCACGGCCTCTTGATCACCGCGGAATTCCGAGTGACCGAAGTTCTGTTTCAGGACAGATTTTGCCTCATTTATGCGCTGCATTTTTTAGCCTCTGAAGAGAAGTCATTTACACCTTATGACACCCATGATAGTTCCTTATGTTCTTTATACCAAACAGTAATTCAAAGGTACTTAACGGGAGCTTTATGGCGAAGAAATGGGATATCAAAACGGTTCGGAACATCGGTATTTCCGCGCACATCGACTCGGGAAAGACGACTCTTTCCGAGCGCATTCTTTATTACGGCGGAAAAATCCACGCCATTCACGAAGTTAAAGGTAAAGACGGTGTCGGTGCGACAATGGACTCGATGGATCTCGAGCGCGAAAAAGGGATCACGATCCAATCTGCGGCGACTCAGGTTGAATGGAAAGATTATACAATCAATCTAATCGACACCCCCGGGCACGTGGACTTCACCGTCGAGGTTGAACGTTCACTCCGAGTTCTGGACGGAGCGATTCTCGTTCTTTGCGGCGTTGCCGGCGTTCAATCTCAGTCTATTACTGTTGACCGTCAGATGAAACGTTACGGCGTTCCTCGTTTGGCATTCGTCAATAAATTGGATCGTCAAGGTGCGAACCCTTTCCGCGTGGCGGATGCCTTGGTGGAAAAATTGCGCCTGAATGCGACTTTGTTCCAAATCCCAATCGGCTTGGAAGAAAATCACAAAGGGATCGTGGATCTGGTCACCATGAAAGCTTACGTCAACGAAGGCGACAATGGCGAGATCATCAAAGAAATCCCAATCCCAGACGATTTGAAAGCTCAAGCGGAAGAATACCGCCAAAAAATGATCGAGAAGTTGGCTGACGTTGATGAAACCATCGGCGACAAGTTCTTGATGGGTGAATCCGTCTCTGAAGCCGAAATCAAAGCAGCCACTCGTAAAGCCGTGATCGGTTTGAAACTGGTTCCTGTGTTCTGTGGTTCGGCGTTTAAAAATAAGAACGTTCAGCACTTGCTGGATGCGGTCACTTATTACCTTCCAACTCCTGAAGAGAAAAAAGAGCACGCTCTGGATCTCGACAAGAACGAAGAAAAATTTGAATTGTTCCCAGACAACAACAAACAGTTGGTGGCTTTGGCGTTCAAATTGGCGGTGACTCCATTCGGTCAGCTGACTTACATGCGTATTTACCAGGGTAAGATGTCGAAGGGTGACTTCATCGTTAACACTTCCAGCAAAGAGCGCATCAAGATCCCGCGCATGGTTCGCATGAACTCGGACAAAATGACGGATATCGAAACTGCGTACGCAGGCGATATCATCGCGATGTTCGGTGTGGATTGCGCGTCTGGTGATACTTTCGCGACGGAAGGTTACAACGTATCGATGCAGTCGATGCACATCGCTGATGCGGTTATCTCTTTGGCCATTGCGCCGAAAGATAAAGCCGGCGCCGGTAACTTCTCAAAAGCTCTGCAAAAGTTCCGTAAGGAAGATCCAACATTCCGCGTTCACCGTGACGAAGAGTCCGCTGAGACGATCATCTCTGGAATGGGCGAGCTTCACTTGGAAATTTACGTCGAGCGCATGAAGCGTGAATTCTCTTGCGAAGTTGTCGTTGGTAAACCACAGGTTGCGTACCGTGAAACGATCGGCCAGGAAGCGGCTTATGATTACACTCATAAAAAGCAAACGGGCGGTTCGGGTCAGTTCGCGAAAATCGTTGGTAAGATTCGTCCTTTGCCTCCGCAAGAAGATGGCAAGGTTTTCAAGTTCAACAACGAAGTTGTCGGTGGTCGCATTCCTCGTGAATTCATCCCGGCAGTTGAAGAGGGTTTCCAAGAGCAATGTACCAAAGGTCCATTGATCGGATTCCCAATCGTTGGTGTCGAAGTGGATTTGGAAGACGGCGCCTACCATGACGTCGACTCCAGCTACATGGCCTTCAAGATTGCGGCGATGGCGGCAATGCGTGAAGTTTACCAAAAAGCGAAACCAACCGTTCTTGAGCCGATCATGAAACTGGAAACAACTGTACCAGATGAATATCAAGGTGCGGGTGTTGGTCAGATCAATCAACGTCGTGGCGTGATCGTGAACACCACAGCTTTCGAAGGAAACGCTGTGATCGAAGCGGAAGTTCCATTGACAGAGATGTTCGGTTATTCGACTGATTTGCGTTCAGCGACCAAAGGTAAGGGTGAATTCTCAATGGAATTCGCGAAGTACCAAGCCGCTCCTCGCAACATCCAAGACGAATTGGCGAAGAAGTACCAAGAAAAGCGCGCTGCTGAGAATAAATAAGTCCACCTTCGGTGGAACAAGTCATCTTGCCTTTGGCGAGACAACTCAGCTGCCAGCTTAAAACTTAAAAAGTTTCAGAAAGCCCGGGTCGAAAGATCCGGGCTTTTTTTTGCCCGAAAATCGGAAGCCCGAGATCTTGATCCAAAACCTGAGCGATTGCCATGGCATACCGGCTCTCAACATCGTGGATGGACGCACCTTTAAAAGGCGCGTACTCACCCCTCATTCAATTTGCGAAATTATTTTTGATCGAGCTCTTGCAAGACCTTGAGCGCGTCTCCGGATTCCTGCTGAACCGTTGTCGTCGCAGCGGGACTGCGATCTTTTAAATCCACGTTCGTTGTTCCATCAGGGTAGACGGCTGGTGGCAAATAAATAACCGAGGTCGTGTTCATCTGACCCTGGTTTTGAAACCGAACATCTCCACTCGAATCCGTCGTTCCGTTGAATGCCCCCGAGACTGACTTTATTGTAGCTCCCGACACAGCCTTTCCATTTTGATCCGTGATATGCATTCCGTTCAGGGTCAGTTGAGCAAACCCATCAGCCCCCACCAAGACCAAAGCCGACATCAAAAGGACCGGAAAAGTTTTAGGTATTTTCATGTTTAGCTTATCGGCATCCAGCCTAAAGTCTTAAGTTTATTGAGCCATTTTGAGACAGCTTCCCGCACGATTCGCAGAGAGGCTCATGGAAAGCCCGAAGCCCCGAAATCTGCTGCCAGCCACTGGTCCAAACCTGACGAAAGACACAAAAATGCCGCACGGGCCAACGGACTACTCCGTCACCCGCAACTGTGTTACGCTTTAACCACATATATGGAATGCCACCCGAGTCCCACATCTAGTTTCCTCCGATCCCTTCAATCAAAGAAATCTCAATGAGCCTGATCATCCTTGTTTCGATCGTTATTCTATCGGTTTCGTTTCTCTGTTCGGCGCTGGAAGCCGTCTTCCTTTCGATCACTCCAGCTTATGTGGGATTAGCCCTTAAAGAGCACAAACGAAGCGCTAAAATCCTCGAGCATCAAAAAGAAAACATCGACCGCCCCATTTCGGCGATCCTGACCCTGAACACGATCTCGCACACCATCGGTGCGGCCGTCGTCGGTGCATTGGTGCAAAAAGAGTTCGGTGATCAGTACGTGACCCTGACCTCGATCCTGCTGACGATTGCCATTTTGTTGGTGGCGGAAATCATTCCAAAAATCATCGGCGCCACTTACTGGAAAGAGTTAGCTCCGATCACCGCCTACACCATCCAGTTCATGATTTTCGCCCTGTTCCCGATCGTGCGAATTTCTGAATACCTGGGAAAGCTGTTCTCGCGGCCCGACACCGCAAGCTTCACGCGCGAAGAGATGTTGGTCACCGCCGAGCTCGGTGTTGAAGAGGGCACGCTCCATAAAAAAGAGTCGAACATCATCAAGAATCTCTTGATGCTCAATAATATGTTCGTCTCGGACATCATGACCCCGCGCTCGGTGATGTTCGCGCTCGAAGCAACCGAGACGGTTGAAGAGGTCGCCAATAAATTTCGTCCGATCCGCTTTTCACGCATCCCGATCTACGACACCAGCCTGGATAATATCGTGGGGCTGACCCATCGATATAAAATTCTGGAAGCGCTTTCGAGCGACAAACACACGATGCCCCTGAAAGAAATCATGAGCCCGATCAATTCCGTGCCCGAGCGCATGACGGTTGCGGGCTTGATCGATCTCTTCGTGAAGCGCAAAGAGCATCTGGCATTAGCGGTCGACGAATACGGTATTGTCACCGGTCTTGTGACCTTGGAAGACGCGATCGAAACTTTGTTGGGCGTCGAAATTGTGGACGAATTCGACACCATCACCGATATGCGCCAATACGCGCTCGAGCAATGGCAGATCCGCAAGAATCAATTTCGCAAACCGTCTTGATTCCGATGAAGAGCGAATACTCTCTCTTTTATTCAACCTGCCCTGACAGCGAGACCGCGCAAAAAATTTCGCGCACATTATTAGAAGAAAAAATCGTCGCTTGCACCAACCTGTTGCCGGCGATGCGCTCGGAATACTGGTGGCAGGGAAAGATCGAAACTTCGCAAGAATGTGTCCTGATTCTCAAAACCGAAAGCCACCTGAAATCTCGCTTGGAAAAACGCTTCCTCGAACTGCATCCCTACGAAACCCCCTGCCTGCTGGAAATCCGCGTGGAATCTGGCACACCGGCTTATCTAAATTGGTTGAGCGATAGTCTCAAATAAATCATGGAAATCGAGGCAGGTTTAAAGGCATTCTTCGATGCTATTTCGTGGCGTTAGCGGCGTTGGTGGCGCCTTCGATGGCGGCGGCCGGAGTGCGGGCATCTGGTGTCAAAAGAACCCATTTCAGGCCAAAGACAAAAAAGCCCGTCAATATCGCTAAAGTCAGGAAAAGACTGAGCGTTTGAAAATCTAGTTTTTTCTTTGGCGTCGCCATAAGTTCGTTTTCATCTCCACACTTGATCAAAGCTTTGTTAAGCATAAAGCAGGCCACCGCAACAGGTGCGCAAAGGAACCTATGACCAAACCAGAACTGGCTCGAAAAATTTACGAAATTTCACATTTGACCGGCGAATTCAAGCTGCGCTCGGGACAGACTTCGAATGAATACTTTGATAAATACCGCTTCGAATCGGATCCCAAGACCCTGCGCGAAATCGCCAAGCAATTGGCTCCCCTGATCCCTGCAGGCACCGAAATCCTGGCGGGCCTTGAGATGGGCGGCATCCCGATCGCGACCGCACTGAGCCTTGAGACCGGCATTCCCGCCGTCTTCGTTCGCAAAGAAGCAAAATCCTACGGCACGTGCCAGTTTGCCGAAGGCGCCGAAATCAAAGGTAAAAAATTGTGCGTGATCGAAGACGTCATCACGACCGGCGGACAAGTGGTGCTCAGCACGCAGGATCTGCGAAGCCTTGGCGCCCAAGTTCAGCATGTGTTGTGCGTGATTCACCGGGGCTCGGGCAAAGAAGCAAAGCTTGCCGAGATCGGTCTTGAGATGAAAGCCTTGATGACGATGGAAGAATTGAAAGCTCACTTAGCCAAGTGAGCTTTTTTCGCGCTTACCGAAACGGCGTCTCGTAAGAAGATTCCGCGGTTCGCATTGCACGAAATGTCGTTTCAATCCAGATCTTATGAAAGTACGTGCTGGTGTGGGCGGCAACGTAAGCGCAAAGCCTTGTCGAATCCCGAGGATTCATCACGTACGAAGCAACCCCCGTCACGACCGGCTCTCCGGCCGCATTTTTCAGAAATGAAGGTCCACCGGAATCACCACCGCAAACTCCTCGTCCCTGCGATTGATCGATGTACAACATTTCATTCGCCGATAAATTACTGAATTCGGCCGCATCATCCGTCAGCTGTGTCAGGTAGGTTTTTTCCGTCGCCGAGATCGGCGTCGCTTCGGCGAATCGCAAAGAAATCGAGCCACCAAAATCTCCGTAATAATTCGGATTGGTCATTCCGTATCCGGCGACCGTGATTTTCTGCGCATCATTCAGCGGGATGAATTCTTTTGTCAGCTTCAACGGCTCGTAGGTATTCGGCGCTTTTCCGTAGATGCGAATCATCGCCAGGTCGCCGCGATTGGCGGCAGCCGTGCTATTCGTGGTCCAATTGGGATGGATGCGAACTTCGGCCACCGATTTTTTACTTTGATGAAGGCGGCCGTGCTGGCTGTCGCATTCGGGTATGGCGGTAAAATAAACACTGAGCTGAGCGGTGTTGTTCTGAGATTTATCCACGCAGTGGGCGGCCGTCAGCACCAGGTTTTTATCGATCAGGCTGCCAGTGCAAATCGATGTTTTGGTTTCGCGGTCGACTTGGTATTCTTGCACCACGAAGACGACACCTTTCGCGATCCACGAGTCGGTCTGAACCGCTTCACCACCGACAATTCCCGCCTGTGGTTGCGATGAAGCCGTGGTCTGATGAAGAGCGCACACTGGCTCAGCGGCGCCACCAGCGCCTCCGTTGCCAGCACCATTCTCATTTGGCGGAACATCTTCGGCTTGATCCAAGGTGCTTTGCACGGGTTTGTTAGAACTTCCGGGTTGATCACAGGCGGTGACAGAAAGGCCAAGGGTCAAAGCTAAGATCGCGAACAAGGGCTTCATACAAAGCCTCCTTCAGTGCTAAAAAGCTACTGGGGTCCGTTTTCTGTGACCAGAGAATGACATGAAATTCAGCAGAACTCTGTCGCCGAACAAATTGAACGATCGCGTTGACCGCTAAAAAGCATGTTGAATAATAAAAAACCGACTATTTTTCTGCGGCAATGTAGGCGATCCACGATAAACAGGATTCACCCTTCTCCGTCCGAGTGAAGACGCCATCGCCTTCGCCCGCGCGGGTTGTGCCTTCCCAATATACGTGACTGCGCTTGAATCCCACTTCTTCCAGAATTTCACGGAGCTCAGGGATTGACCACATTCGCCAGTCATAAGTGAAAACCCGCTCCATCTTCTTTTTTCCTTCCGGTCGGAAGTGAATGTAGAAAAGAGCGCGATTGCTGACCGGATCAAATCCGGTTTGGTCCCAATAATAGGTAAAGCCACGGTGCTTGGTGGGCTCTTCGATGGCGTCGTAACATTGGCTGCCACCAAAGCAATCGAGAATGAAGACCCCGTCTTTTTTCAAAGCCTTATAGGCATTGGCAAAGTACTGCTTCATCATCTGGCGAGACTTGAAGATAAAATAAGAAAAATTCATCGCGATCGCGATGTCCGTCGCCGGCAGCTTGCTGGTCAGGACGTTGCCTTCTTGCAAGTGCACGCGCTTTTGCTGTTCCGGCTTCAGCTCGGGCAGGTAATGAGTGCGACCGTAGACCAAAGGTTCCGGATCCAAATCCAAAGAGAAAGCCTCGTGCTTGGGATTGAGCTTCACCCACTCGCAAGACAGAGCGAAGGTCCCGCAGAAATCTTCGCGCAGTGTTTTGGCTTCCTTGCCGCGCAGTTCATGATAAACCCGCTTCAGGAAAACAACATCGCCTTCGGCACTTTGGACCGAGCGGCGATAGTATTCGTATTTATCAAAAAGCTTATCGGGGCTTTTCTTTTGGACTCGTCGTCTCATGGAACTTCTTCGATGGCTGTGCGGATGGCCTGAATGATGTCGTGCTTTTGCGGCACCGACGCGTCTTCCAGATTTGGATGCAGTCCAATTCCCGGCAACTGTTTGCCAGCCACCACTTGCGGCCGCGCTAACAATTCGTAGAAAAGTTCCTGCGTCGTTCGGTACACCAAGTGCTCGGCGAAATTCGTGACCTCGGTGTCTTCGTTGACGAATACCACGCGTCCCGTTTTTTGAATCGATGAGCGAATCGTTTGCCAATCGTATGGATAGATCGTGCGCAGATCGATGACCTCGACCGAAACTCCGTCCGCAGCCAACTCGTCCGCAACCTGATTGCACAGCAAAAGATGACGGCCGCAAGACACCACGGTGACCTGTTCGCCCGTGCGCGTGATGGCCGCTTTACCGATCTCGATTTCAAATTCTTGCAGCGCCGGCCATTTGGCTTTCCACTTCGTGCGATCGCCAATCGGGGCATCGATCATATTTTTCAATTCTTTTTCATCGGAAGGCTCGCCCGGGATCAACTCTTCGCCACGAACCCGCATCAAAGCTTTTGGTTTCAAAAATAAAACCGGATTTGGATCTTTGATCGCGGCGATCAACAAACCGTAAGCATCTTTCGGCGTCGAAGGCATCACCACTTTCCAACCCGGCAGGCGAGATGCCCATGAATCGAAAGAGTGCGAGTGATAAATGCTGCCGCGGATTCCGGCTCCGACCGGAGTCATCACCACCATCGGCATCGGGTAATTGCCATTTGTCACCCACAGGGTGTTGCCGGCGATTTTCAAAAGGTCGATGGTATTGAAAATATAATCCGCAAATTGAATTTCGGCGACACAACGCTCGCCGGTCATCGCGATTCCCATCGCCATGCCGATGATGCCACGCTCGTCCAGGGGCGTGTTCCAAGTCGTCTCAAGGCCCTGGGATGCGGTGAAGACACCACCCAACGGGGCGCCCACGTCCTGGCCGAAGATGTCTTTCACGTTCAAATGCTTTTCGCCATAATGAAGGGCCATTCGAATGGCCTGTGCCATGCTTGCCATTAAAACTTCCTCCAATCGCCATTTTCGTTATTGGCGTAGATATTGTCCCAAATAGATTCCGGTGTCGGCACTGGCTCGGTGCGCACTTGCAGTTGCGCCTCGTAGCCCTCTTTTTCGTAGCGATCCCAGATCTGCTTGGCTTCGGCTTCTTTCAAAAGACCACTGCGCAAAAGACGCTCTTCGAAAAGTTTCAGGCAATCTTCTTCGTGCGACACAAAATTAGCGCCGGTTGCGGACGAGTGTCCGTGCAACCGCGAAACTTTCGCTTCGATAAAGGAAGGCTTCCCGGTCTTTCGGATGTAGGCCATTTCCTCCTGCAGTGCCAAATAGCTTTCAACCGGATCATTGCCGTTCACCACGCGCGAGCGGATATTAAAAGCCTTCGCACGGTCGGCAATTTGGTTTTCGCCGTGCTGACCTTCGTAAGCCGTCGAGATTCCCCATTGATTGTTTTGCACCGTGATCAAAATCGGAAGTTCCTGACCTTTACGGGAAGACCAAATCAAACAGCTGGCGAAATCGCCTTCGGCGCTGCCCGCATCTCCACCCGTCACGACGGTCAAAGCTTTTCCTTTGTGACGTTTCTGAACGTGCGCAGTTCCCAACGCTTGAATGTATTGCACTTCGATGGGCGAAGAGACTGGCGCCACATTCCACTGCGGAAAGCAGTAATGATTAGAAAAGTTTCGGCCACCGGTTGAAGGATCGGTCGCGCGATTCATGATCAGGCGAATCGAATCGATCATGTTCATGCCCATCGCGACCAAAGTTGGCGTGCAGCGATAGTGCAAGTGCAGGTAATCATGCTCGGGCCCCTGGCCTTTATGGACCAGCAATCCAATCGGCACACCCCAAGCCTCTTCACCCGTCCCGCCAATCCAGAAATAGGCATCGCCGGCTTTGTAGATCTTGATCAGACGTTCTTCTAAGACACGAGATTTCACCATCATGTCGTGCATCTGCAGAAGCAATTCCTTCGACAAACCACCAAAGTTGCTGGTCGCAGCCGAGCTTCCTTTGGTCTTTGCTTTTGACGCCAAAAGCGCCGCCGCCTTCTTCACTGCCGCTTTATTCATCGTCTTTCCAGCCACATCTTTTTTGATAGCTTTCTTGCTAGACGCTTTCGAAACCTGCATTCAGCCTCCGATTGGTACCCAAAAATAAAAAACCCATCCGAGTTTAATCTGGATGGGTTTTGTTGTCCTGTTATAACGCAATGAATGCGAAAAAAGAACTAGTTCTTTGCTGCTGCTGCCGCTCCGGTCGCAGCCACCGCATTGGAACTTTCCAAGCTTATCAGGTCTGACAAGACGTTCGAAGCTTCCATGATATCCGGTCGCTTCAAGTACTCTTTGTCCTTTTCAACTTTGTTGGCGTTCTTCGCGGCTTTCGCCTTTTCTTTCTTTTCCTTGTCCTTGGTCACTTCTGTCAATTTGATCACTTTGCCTTTGGCTTTTGTTTTCGCCAGCTCTTCCGTGATCTTTTTGAATTCAGGATCCTTGTCGACGCGGACTTTCGATTTCTCAGCCAGGGTCTTGATCCACTCTGGAGTGACCGTCAACCAAGCGCCCGTGCCTTCTTTGACGTAAGCTTCCGGAGAAACGAAAGCGTCCAATTTTTTCTCAGGCAATGAATAATCCAGGTACTTCTCACCGATATCGTCGGTCACGTAAGGTCCCGGGATTTGCACGTCAGAATTCACGCCCCGGTGCTGAGTCGAATAACCGCCTGGAGTGAAGAACATTCCGACCGTGACTTTCAAAGCTCCGAGATTTTGCGGGATTGGCAAGACGGATTGAACGCTGCCTTTTCCGAACGTGTGATCATTTCCAAGCACGACGGCACGTTTATAATCTTGCAAGGTTCCCGCCACGATTTCAGAGGCGCTGGCAGAAATTCTAGAAGTCAAAACCACCAATGGACCCGGCCAATCAACTTGGCTGTCGCTGTCGCGATAAACCAGTTCGCCTTTGCCTTCTTCACGAGAAGATTGCTTCACGACATTTCCAGTTTGGAAAAAAAGTCCCGCGATTTTCACGGCATCTTCCAGACTTCCGCCACCATTGTTGGCCAAGTCCAGAACCAAACCGTCAACTTTTTTAGCGCGAGCTTCCGCGATCAACTTTTTCAAGTCCGCCGCCGAAGAACGACCCCCTTTACGAGAGTCCGCGTAGAATGAGGGGAAATTCAAGATTCCCAATTTCTTTTTCACGCCACCAATTTCTTTATCCATGTACAAGATGCTGGCCGCTTCGTCTTCCAGCTTGATCTTGTCGCGAACCAAAGTAACGTCGAAACGTTTTTTGCCTTCACCTTCTTTGCGAAGGATCGTCAATTTCACTTTGGTTCCTTTTTCACCGCGGATCTTACGAACCACATCACGCAAATCCATTTCGACCACGTTTTCCGGAGCACCCTTCTCACCTTGGCCGACAGCGATGATCTTATCTTGTGGTTTCAATTGTCCCGAGCGAGCCGCTGATCCACCTGGAACCAGAGCTTCGATCACGGTGAAGCCATCTTGCGCGGACAGGGTCGCACCGATCCCTTCCAGTGACAGGCTCATTTGAATTTCGAAATCTTCCAAGACGTCCTTTGAAAAGAAAGACGAATGTGGATCCAAGGCGCGAGCAAAAGAATCCAAATACCCAGCGTAAATGTCGTCATCTTTGGTTTCCATCGTGCGTTTCACGGCGCGATCCCAGTTTTTGATGACGTTAGCTTTGGACTCTTCCAGCTTCATGTCTGTTGCCAGATAGTTTGAAACTTGAAAATGAACATAGCGACGAAGAAAATCATTCGCCTCGTCAGCCGTTTTTGGAAAAGGCTTTTTATCTGGATCAAATACGATTTCGACTTTGTTGTCGAACTTGTATGTTTTATCCAGCATCTTCTTGGCAAATTCCGCGCGTTCTTTCACCCGCGACAACAAGATATTTTGCACCGCTACCAGCGAGCTGCAATCTTTTGCCTTGGTGTTTTCAAACACGTTTGCCAATGCTTTTTTCGCCGCATCGACATCGCTTTGAAGAAGATAGATTTTTGTTGGATCCAAACGCTTGATGTATTGATCAACAACACGCTCTTGAAGAGCCGCATCTCGTTGCGAATACTTTACGTGTTGAGCTAGGAATCCAGACTCGATCGCATAAAGATATTTGCACTGAAGATCGCTTTCATCAGCAATTTGAGCTTTATCGGCGGCAAAAACAGGCCCCGAAATAAAAGAAAGTACAACCGCCATTGGCAGTAACAAAGTTCGCATGGAACCCCCAGTCCCAGTAGAATACCAGAATGCCTTTATGAGGCATGGGAATTGTTCGACGCAAGACGAAGGTCGCACGGTGTGTTGAGGATCAGAAAAGTTTGATCTGTTCGGTCGCTTTTGACAGATTTTCGACCCGGCTCCCCTTCAGTCCAGACAAAGTGATCTCGTGCTTCACGAATTCACCTTTTTGCGTCTCGATCATGAAAAAGCTCATCTCGGGAAGCTCAGTTTTGAGGCGTGTCATCTCTTCGATGATCAACTGAATATTTTTGGGGTCATCGTCCGACATTCCGAAGCGATGATGCGGATTGTAGCCATAAACTTGCAGCGCGGTTTGCACGGATGCCCGTATGGCTCGCTGTTTCAATTCGGCCGTATGCATGGTCAAAGATTGATCACCCAATGCATGCCGAGTGGTCTTGTTGCTGACGGGATAAATAGAAAGATAATTCGGCTCGAGCGGCAAATGCCCTTGCTCAACGATCAGTTTCACGCCGTGTTTGATGGTGTCCGGCGCATGACCGCGGGCCGTGATCACACTGACGGGACGCTGATTAAATGCCGCATGATAAAAGCAGGACCACGAAGGTCCTTTCCACTGAAAGTCCGGAAAACCCAGAGCTTGAGCAATGTCCTCGATGAAAAGCTGTCTTTGAAAACCCAACTTTTTCAATTCGTCTTCGTGGTGATCGCGGAAGCAACGAAATGTTCCGGTCTGATCTTCCCAGCGGATTTCAAAGTCCGCGTACTGGCCACTTTTTCCGATGTTGGAATGCTCGATCGCCCACTGCCCGCTGGAAACACGAACCTCTTCACCCGATTCTTTATGGAATAAGATCAGCGGCGTCGTCAGGAACGCGACGTTGTCATCAAAGTCGAAGAAATAAAAACTTCGACCGCCGAGATGAAAATTTCGGTCCGATTCTTTGGGTCGTTCTATCTTGAGTTCCAGCTGGGACATTGACGCAGTGTCTCACAAACCTAGACCTTTTTCAACTTATGGAAAAGGTCCTGATTTCAATAATTTATGGCCTTTTATCGGAAGACCTTCGCACCACCGCCGGCTTTTGGGCCTGCGGGGACTTGGCCTTCACGATCTCCGGAAACGGAGGCGGAGGCTTTGGTTTTGCTTTTTTAGCGGTCTTTGGTTTGGCCGGTTTGGCTTCTCCACTGATCGCACGCGCCGATTTGGCGGTGACTTTCTTTCCACCCTTTGCCGGTTTTGCGGCCGTGATTTTATCTGCCAAAAGCTCAATCGCCTTTTCCAATGTCATCTCTTCCGGAGTCGTTCCTTCCGGCAAAGACATATTGGTTTTACCGCACTTGATGTAAGGACCATAAGGACCATTCATCACGTTGATCGGCTCGTTGTTGGCAGGATGTGGCCCCAACTCTTTCAGCGGCGCCGCTTTTCCACGACCTTTTTTAGGCTGAGCAAAAAGCTCCAAAGCTCTTTGCAGCGTAATTTGGAAAATGCTTTCGCCTTTCGGAATCGAACGGTAATCCCCGTCGCAAACGACGAAAGGACCAAATCGTCCCAGTCCTGCTTTGATATCTTTATTCAATTCCGGATGCAGACCCAAAGACTTCGGCAAAGACAAAAGTTCCAAGGCCTGATTAAAGTCCACCATTTCAACCGGAATTTGTGCCGGAATCGAAACACGTTTTGGCTTGTCGTTTTCATCACCCGTGATATCGCCCAGCTGAACATAGGGACCATAGCGTCCGTTCAGCACATAAACGGGCAATCCCGTTTTCGGATCATTCCCCAATGAATCGGCACCATTGATCTTTTGATCGATCAATTTGTCCGCGGCATTGACGGTGAGATCAGCGGGCGACTCGCTTTCAGGAATCGAGGCGCAAACCTCGGCTCCGTCACGGTCTGTGCAAACATAGGCGCCGTATTTTCCAACGCGGAAACTGAATTTTTCCAGGCCTTCCAGAATAATGGCGCGCGCCTCGTCCGGATTGATGACTTTTTCTTGCGAGTCGACTTGCTCCTTCAAACCGCGCTGGCCAAAGTAAATGCTTTCCAAATACTTTTCCGAATTCAGTTCGCCTTCACCGATGGTGTCCAGAGATTTTTCCATCTCAGCGGTGAAACCCAGGTCTACAAATTGCGGCAGGTAATTCTTCAAAAGTTTCGTCACCACCATGGCGGTGAAAGTTGGCGTCAGCGCCGTCCCTTGCTTGCGCACGTAACCACGATCGACAATCGTTCCCATGATCGAAGCGTAGGTTGATGGACGACCAATGCCTTCTTTTTCCAACGTCGCCACAAGGCTTGCCTCGGTGTATCGTGCGGGCGGTTTGGTTTCATGTTCGGTTGGCTCAAGTGTCGCGCACTTGAGATCGTCTTTGGTTTTCAAAGCCGGAAGGCGAACTTCTCGCTCTTGCAAATCCGCTTCTGGATCATCGCTTCCTTCGACGTAAGCTCGCAAAAATCCGGGAAACTCGATCGTCATTCCGCTGGCGGCAAAAATCGCTTCACCCACCTGAATTTTGACAGAGACTTGTTTTTGGCGGGCATCCACCATTTGGCTCGCCACCGTTCGCATCCAAATCAGTTCGTACAAACGCAATTGCACACCGGACAATCCCGTGGCATCGGGATCTTGAAATTCTGTTCCGGCGGGACGAATCGCTTCGTGGGCCTCTTGCGCGCCTTTGACTTTTTTAGCGTTGTAAACGCGGGGCTCGGTTGGCAAATAATCTTTTCCGTACTTGGTCTCGATGCAGCTGCGAGCCGCATTCAACGCTTCATTCGATAAGAAGGTCGAATCGGTACGCATGTAGGTGATAAAACCTTGTTCGTAAAGCTTTTGTGCGACTTGCATGGCTTCACGCGAACCCAGTCCCAATTTCCGGCTGGCTTCCTGTTGCAAAGTCGAAGTGATGAATGGCGGCGCCGGCCGGCGAGTGGTCGGTTTTTCTTCAACCTCAGACACGATCCATTTTTCATTCTTCAAACGCGTCGACAGTTCTTTCGCCTTCGCATCGTCCAGAACAATGACATCCTTGCCACCCATGAGCTTACCGGTGGTTCCGTCGAAATCTTTTCCGGTGGCCACGCGCTGACCCTGCAGCGTTTGCAAGCGGCTTTCAAACTGAACGCCACCTTTTTCCAAACCTGCCAGCACTCCCCAGTAGGCTGCTTTCTTAAAGCGAATGCGCTCTTGCTCGCGCTCGACAATCAAACGAACGGCAACGGATTGAACACGTCCTGCAGAAAGACCATAAGCGACCTTCTTCCACAGCAATGGTGAAATCGTGTATCCCACCAAACGATCCAGAATTCGGCGCGCCTCTTGTGCAGAAACCGCGTCGTAATCAATTTGACGCGTCTCTTTCAATGCTTTTTGAAGTGCTTCTTTGGTGATCTCACGAAAGACCATGCGCTTGATCGGAATGTTGGGCTTCAACACTTCTGTCAAATGCCAGGCAATGCTCTCTCCTTCGCGGTCATCGTCCATCGCTAGGTACAGTTCATCGGCATCGGCCAATTTGTCTTTCAGATTCTTAACGACTTTAAATTTATCTTTCGGAATCAGGTAAATGGGCTCAAAGTTCTTATCAACGTTAACGCCTAAGGCTGCCCACTTCTCTTTTTTGAATTTCTCAGGAATGTCCTTCGCTGACTTGGGCAGATCGCGGATATGACCCACCGAGCTTTCGATCACATAGTCTTTTCCCAAAAACTGGCGAATCTTCTTAATTTTCGAAGGAGACTCGACGATCACCAATTTTTTTCCGCTGCCTGATGCTTCTTCCTGATTTTTTTTCGCCATTTCATTCCTTCAGCTGTCTATATGATATGGTGGCTTTCCCAAAATGACGCCCTTGTCAGATTCTGACAAGTCCATATTACGACTCGAAGCGAAAGAGGCTGACCGATGACAAACAAGATTGGTTCAATATTTTTATGAAATCATTGAGCGAATTTAATTCTCGCATCGACTTTGTTCTTACCGACATCGATGACACTCTCACCGACGAAGGTCTGCTGGGACCCGAAGCTTACGCTGCCATGTGGAAGCTCACCCGCGCCGGAATCCACGTGATTCCCGTCACCGGCCGACCTGCCGGATGGTGCGAGATGATCGCCCGCGTGTGGCCCGTCTCGGGCGTCATTGGCGAAAATGGCGGATTTTATTTTCGCTACAAAGATCGCAAGATGGAGCGCCACTTCGTTCACGATTTCGAAAAGCAAATCGAGAATCGCCAAAAGCTCGAGCGCATTCAGAAAGAAGTTCTCGACACCGTTCCCGGTGCCGCCATCGCTTCGGATCAGTTTTGCCGGTTCATGGATCTCGCCATCGACTTTTGCGAAGACGTGCCCAAGCTGCCTCGCCGTGAAGTCGACAAGATCGTGCAGGTCTTTAAAAAATACGGAGCGCAGGCCAAGGTCAGCTCGATTCACGTCAACGGATGGTTCGGCAGCTACGACAAGCTCAGCATGTCTTTGAAATTTCTGAAAGACGAATTCGGCTTGAGTGAATCCGAAGCGAAGTCACGCTGCGTGTTCTGCGGTGACTCTCCAAATGATGAACCCATGTTCACCTATTTCCCGAACAGTTTTGCGGTGGCAAATATTTCGGAATTCCTGCCGGATCTTTCTCACAAGCCAGCTTTTATCGCCGCTCAACGAGGCGGGTTGGGTTTTGCCGAGATCAGCGAACAGGTTCTCAAAAGCCGAAAATAAGCCTCTGGCTGCCCAAAAGATTGATAGGCGATTCTCAATCGCAGCGCTTTGTTTTTCCAGAGCGCCACACGCATTCTTAGTATTCAGCTCGTGTTCTCGACGCAAAATCTAAAATTTCTTCTCTCAAATTTAAGAGTCGCTTCCGGTCCTCGTGTTTTATCCAGAGAACTTCACACAGTTCAGCGCTGGCATTGAATTGCAACAGTCAGAAGGAATGCGACTCACTCTTCTGTCTCTCATCACGGCGGTTCTCTTTTCATCCGCCTCAGGATTCGCATCCCCAGTTGCCTGCCAGCATGTCTATTCGGCTGACCAGCGCATCTCCTCCGCCGAGCTGGTCATTCTGGGTTCGTTGGGAAAAGGTCAATCGTCGTTGGCCTTTTTAACCCAGTACAAAAACAAGAGCTTGGCCTTCATCAAAAGTCACGCGATCGACACCCCCCGAATCTCCATCGCCTATTTGACTGAAAAAGAAAGTCAGATCCTCGCCAACCTTTCTCTGACCGGCGCTTCAGACATCGTCAGCCATGTTTATAATCATAAAAAATATGACTTCCGCCGCATCGGCCTTCAGGTTCCCGGCACCGAAATGTCTCGAATTGAAAACGACCGATTGGAAAAAATCGAACAGCTATCGATTGCCCTCAGCGAATTGATCGTGAATTACGAACACCTGAAATCGATGGAAGGGGTCACCTATCAAGGCCAGCCGATCCTGGCGAAAGCTCACGGAATCGTCGTCGACCCGGAGCAAATACCGATCGGATTTTTGGTCGAAGCACTTCCCGGCCACAGCCTGGTTCGATGCTTAGAGAAACAATTGATCAATCGTCAGCAGCTCGAGATCATCAAAAAGACGGTCCTCGAGCAAGCCTCGATCCTTCACCAGCATGGCTTTATTCATGGCGATCTGAATCCTGGAAATATCATGGTCGAGATTTTACCAAACGGTCAGCCGCGGGTCCGGTTCATTGATCCCAGCGCACCGGCCATGGGCCTGATCAGCAATCCCCAGTTCGACATCGGAATTTTCAATTGGGGTCTGAGCAACCTCGAAAAGAAATTTCCACTCCCCTATTGATGAATCCGTTGCTACTGAATTTCAAATTCGACTTGAACATTCGCCGTCACGGATAATTCGCCCGGCGAAATCGAGGTCGACGAAGACAGATCGGCGGATGCCATTCCTGCCATTTTCATTTCTCGCATGGGCTGAAATCCCCCAGTCCGAATTTGCGAGTCCGAAATCTTGCGCACGCTTTTCAAGGTCTTGCCACCGGCCTTTGCCAAAACGTTCGCCCGATTGCGAGCATCGTTCACCGCTTGCTCCAATGCCTGCGCTTGCATGCTTCGCATTTGATCGCTGCCAAAAGTGATGCCTTCAACCCGAACGCCAAAACCTTCTTGATTTTGTCCTTCAAGCAATCGATCCAAAAGATTTCCAACGTCATCGTTCTTTCGGTATTTAATCGTCAACATGTGCGACACCATCACGCCCCGGTAGACCGATTTATTTTGTTGATATTCATACTGCGGAGCCACTTGAAAGGAACTGGTCTGAATGTCTTTCGCATCGATTTTAAAATCTTGCTTCAAAATCTTATCGATGCGGGCCATTTCTTTGGCATTGGTTTTCTGAGCGGCCTGCGCCTGCTGGGCTCGGCTGAAAACCGTCGTCGAGATCAAAACATATTCCGGCTTGATTTTAATTTCACCTTCACCCGAGACCTGCACGAAATCGTAAGCAGCCTGCGTTTCTGCTCGCGCCATCAAACCTGCAAATCCTAAGATCATGATCAAAACGAATTTCATCATAGGGTCTCCTCTGTCTGGCCTCAGCTTAAGAAAACTCGGACCCCGAGGAAAGCTTTAAAAAAACAAACTGATGGAATGCGACTGCTAAAATTCAGGAATCAGCGATGAAGCAATGGCGTCTAAGCGAGCGCCATTATCGAATGCGTTATTGCTAAAACCAAGCTTGCAATTGAACTTCGGGATGAACTGAAATGGCTTCCGTGCTTTCACCCTCAACTGCGGTTTCGGTGTAATAATCTGGTTTGTGCCAAGTACCTGGTTGTCCCACACGACTGACCGAAGCACCAATCTGGTAAGAAAATCGTTTTCCAAAATATCCAAGGCTCGCTCCACCATGCAAGAAAGGATAGGTGTAGTTCGCACCCAAGACTCCAACTTCAAACTGAGTCAGAAAACCATTCGAGATGTGAAACTGGTGCAAAGTTGAAAAAGAGAATTGGTACGGCAAACCATTATAAGGTTCGCGCCGCAAAGAAAACGGCAGCTTCTCATTCCAAAAGTACATGTAATTGCCGCACAAATAAAGCGTGTAGCTGGGATCCACAACCGTTTTCCAAGTCAGCGAATAAGACATGGCCCGCATGACGTACGCATCGCCAAGCTTTGGATTGGTTTCAAAATACGCCAGTTGCTGCCCAATTTCGTTGTCCACATTGACCGGAATCGAATGCCGCAAAATCGCGTTGTTCATATTATAACCAAAGATCAACCAAGGGCTGGTCGCCACCGTCAATCGATCCGTCACGCCGTAACCTAAGGCATAACTGCCAACCGTCGACTGTCCTTGCGACAAAGTCTCACTGGTCGAAGCTAAATTATGTCCAAATGAAAATGAGGCCTGCGACAACAAAGGAAAAACGAAAATCAACAATGAGCTCAACGACTTCATTTTGAAAAATGCCACTCAACGACCTCTTGCTGCCCACTTAAAATATGCTCGAATCGCCCGTAGATCACATCTTCCAAATCTGTTTCCACTTCGGTGACATACAAGAATCGGTAAAACGACAAGGGTTCTTTCAAAATTCCAGGCAACCCAAATGAGACCGGCTGAACAGATGTGGAAATATTCGGAAAGTCGACGATATCATTCAGCCAATAAATCACGGGCACAGTCGGCGACGCCGTCGCGGCAAATTGGCGGGTTCCGAAGGAATCCGATTGCTCGATGAAAGTGACCGGAAATTGAGTCTCGATGTCGCCGCTTGCCGAGTGCGCCTTCAG
Organism: uncultured Bdellovibrio sp.; assembly: GCA_966211795.1. Taxonomy (GTDB): domain Bacteria; phylum Bdellovibrionota; class Bdellovibrionia; order Bdellovibrionales; family Bdellovibrionaceae; genus 21-14-0-10-47-8. The sequence continues at coordinate 73,285 of CBIHNW010000017.1, forward strand.
CTTGAGCGGGCTGATATGCTGAATGTGGTATTTAAATTTGAAAATCGAATTGATCTCATAGACCGCACAGATCCCATTCACATTCTGCAAACAAGAAAGCGATGCTGATGGATCGTCGGCGCCCGATCCGAAGATGCGAACCGTCTTGGCAGCTTCATCAACAAAAACGTCATAAGACAGCGTCGCCACATCCGGCGAATAGAAATTGAACGAAATTCTGAGCTGGTGGTCGTTCAACACAACGGCATCATGAATCTCGCTCCAAGAATCATCCCCCGTCGGCTTCTGATACTGATTATCGCCGGGAGCTAAAATTTCGGAAGCATTCCGCTGACCACCACAAGACGATAGAATAAAAGCTGACAGAGCCAGACAGAGCCACTTCTTCATGTGGTTCAATCTTAGCATCGGGCCGATATTGAAAATAGATGGACAGAGGTCGGGACCAGCAAGACAGGATCTGCACCAGAACATCCGCCATGCGTCTTTCGAAGTCTGAAATGAAAAGCCCCGGTCGCTTCACCAGGGCTTTCAAATCAAGATTCAAGCTTGATATCAAATTACTTTTTCGAGCTCAGATTGCCCAGCGCTGCGAACGGATTGTTGAATGGATTCGCCGGTCGTTGATCCCGACCGCCGCCGCCACCTTGAGGAGGACCTCGTCGATCGTCGCGTCGTCCGCCACCAAATCCGCCTTTTTGATCTCGATGACCGCCGCCACCTGGACCACGAGCACCGCGCTCTTCACGCTTCTCACGAGATTCATTCATTCTCGCCGTGCGCTCTGGAGCCGCTTCCAACTTCATTGAAAGTGAAATCTGATTTTTCTCAAGGTCCACACCCAACACTCGGATGGTCACTTGATCACCAGGATTCACGACCTTGCGCGGATCCTCGACGAACTTATGAGAAAGCTCAGAAATGTGCACCAATCCGTCTTGATGAACACCGATGTCGACGAAGGCGCCGAAATTTGTGACGTTGGTCACGATTCCCGGGCAGATCATGCCTTCTTTCAAATCTTTCACTTCAAAAATATCATCGCGATACTGGAAAACTTTGAATGGATCGCGCGGATCGCGACCGGGTTTTTCCAATTCTTTGATGATGTCATCAAACGTATACTCGCCAATGATCGCAGCCCACTTGGTTCGCAAAGATAAAAGTTTCTTCGCGCCTTCACCCACCAGATCCGTGATCGCCACACCCGCTTCCGAAGCCATGTCGCGAACGGCACTGTAACGCTCGGGATGAATTCCCGTGGAATCCAAAAATACTTTGCTGCTCTGAATTCGCAAGAAACCGGCACTCTGCTCGTAAACCTTGCTCGAGAACTTAGGAACTTTCAAAAGCTCGCCGCGCTCTTGGAACAGGGTCTTCTTTCGCGCTTCAATGATATTTTGCGCCAAGGTCGGTCCGATTCCGGACACGTAAGACAAAAGAGCCGCCGATGCGGTATTCAAATCAACGCCCACGTTATTCACGCAGCTTTCAACCACGGCTTCCAAAGACTTTTTCAAAGAGGACTGATTCACGTCATGCTGGTACTGACCCACACCGATGGACTTTGGATCCACTTTCACGAGCTCGGACAAAGGATCCTGCAAACGGCGCGCGATCGAGATCGCACCTTTCACCGTCACGTCCAAATCCGGGAACTCCTGACGAGCAATCTCAGACGCCGAATAAACTGACGCGCCAGACTCGCTGATCATGATGATTGGCACTTCTTTACCAAGATCCTTTAAGATCTTGCGCAAGAAAATTTCCGCTTCACGACCGGCCGTTCCGTTTCCGACCGCGATCGCCTGAATTTGAATCTGCTTCATCACTTCGTTGAACAAAGTTTTCGCTTTTTGCTCGGCACCGTCGCCATGCAAATGCATCACGGTGTGAGAGATGAAATTGCCGGCCTTGTCGACCAAAGCAATCTTACATCCCGTGCGCAAACCTGGATCCACGCCCAAAACGACTTTCGGTCCAAATGGCGAACCCAGCAACACCCGCTTCACGTTCTCGGCAAAAACCTTGATCGCGTCTTCATCGGATTTATCTTTCAAAACGCGATGAACCTCGTTGGTGATCGAAGGGATCACGTACACGGTCAAAGCCAATTTCGCCGATGTCTTCAAGAAAGCACCAACGCTATTGTCCGGAGTCGTCGTCGCGAATCTTTCATACTGAGCCAACAGCACATCGTCTTCGGCCTTGATCTCGATCGAAAGCTCTTCTTCCTGCCAACCGCGGCGCATGGCCATGTAACGGTGGCTCGCTTTGGAATCATTCAAAGACTTTACCGGCTCTTCGAATTCCGAATACATTTCGTATTTCGAGTGCGGCTTAAAGCCCTTCGCCCGTTTCGAAATGATCTTTCCTTTTTCAAAATAATTTTTCTGAACGACCGCACGCAGATCCGGATCGTTGGCGATCTTTTCCACCAAGATATCCTGAGCGCCCTTCAAGGCTTCCTCGTAGGTCATGATCTTCGCCGCAGGATTCAGGAAGTTCTTTGCCTTCATTTCCATGGTCGTGTCGTCTTTGACGAGACCATGTCCCAGATCCCAGATCCATTGTGACAATGGCTCCAGACCCGCATCGCGAGCGATGGTGGCTTTGGTTTTCTTTTTCTTCTTGAATGGACGATAGATTTCTTCGAGCTCGCCCAGATCCCAGCTTTTCTCGATGCGCTTTTGGATCTCTTCGGTCAGGTTCCCCTGCTCGCCGATTTCCTTCACCAAAAAGACTTTTCGTTTCACGACTTCTTGAAATGTCTCGTTGGCTTCGATCACCGCGCGAATTTGGACTTCATCCAAATTGCCGGTTTTTTCTTTACGGTAACGAGCGATGAAAGGGACCGTGCCCCCTTCTGCCGTTAACTCAAGCACCGCTTGTGCTGATTTCGGCGTGACTGCCGGGACGTGTTTGGACAAATAACTGACAAGAGTTTGTTCCATGATCAACTCCGTTTGACTGAACTTATTTAAAATTTCTCACTACCATGAGATCAAATTTTTTTATTTGTGTCGATACATGATCAGACCATGCGTGGGATCATATGGAGAAACTCCCACTGTCACTTTGTCGCCGACCACGACGCGAATATTGAAACGGCGCATTTTGCCGCAAAGTTTTGCCTGAATTTCGACGTTGTTATCGAGCATGACTTTATACAGTCCACCCGCCAGAGCGTCGATAATCTTACCATCTAATTGTGCCAAGTCTTCTTTTGCCATGTGCCCTAGGTTTTACGCCAGGCCCGGCAATTTAGGCAATAGTTATCTCGGCTTATAGTTACTAATCAGCGTTTTCGCGCCAGATTCGAACAAAACTTCGAGACGATCATTCTGGATCGACACGATATAGCCCCAGCCCAACACTTTATGCTGAATTGGCGCGGGACCTTCATAACTTTGGGACATGTTGTAAGGTAAAGCCTTTTCGTGACCGTACTTTTCTTTATAGTCAGACCATTTTTTGAGATCTTCGGCGCTGGTCTTCTCAGCCGCCGCACGTGCCATTCGTTCGGCTTTCGGGATTTTCTCTTTTTTCGCAGCCTTTTCCACCGGAGCGACGGGAGCACTGACTGCTTCAGCTTCAACCGCCTCTTCTTCAATCATCGGAGCCGGTTTTTTAGGCTCTTTCTTTGCGACCACTTCTTTTTTCGGAGAGGATTCCTTGACCGCCGGAGCTGCCTTTTTCTCAGGCTTTTCTTTGGTTGCTTTTGCCGCAGGTTTCGCCACGGGTTTCGCCGCAGATTTCGCTGCCGGTTTTGCAGCCGCTTTTTTTGCCGCTTTCGCCATCTAGAACCTCCCAATGAAATGCATTGTCTTTGTATATAACTTCGCTTAACTAGACAGCAATTCCTTCGTTCATTTCTTTTGCGGAGCAGCAGATGAAACCCAATAGCCCCCCTTCCATTGCAGCCAAGCAAATCTCCGAGATTTGCCAACATCCGAGCTATGGAAACTTCCTTCGAATTCTCAAACAAAATGACCTGTCCCAGGCGACCAGAGCGGTCGAGCCGGCGAATGCCGCTCCCAATACTTTGGTGTTTGCTTCGACTCCGGAACAACTGGCCCAAGCCCTGAAAGGCCAGCCCAGCATTCTGATCCTTCTCGATAAATTAACCAAACAACCCGTCGAGTTCGACGGCGCCCTTTACGCATCCCCAAGCATTCCGGCGGCAATGGCTTTGATTTTACCACTGCTTGATCAAAAAAATCTCAGGTTCGCACCCGGCATCCATCCAACGGCCGTGATCGACCCGACCGCTCACATTGGCCAGGACGCAAGCATTGGCGCGTACGTCGTGATTGGCGCTGACGCCCATGTCGGCGATGGCTGCCAGATTGGCTCCCACACCGTGATCGAGCGAGAAGCTAAAATAGGAGCCGGCACTATTTTGCATCCGCAGGTTTTTATCGGCGCCCGCTGCGAACTTGGCAAAGACTGCGAAATCCATCCCCACACGACAATCGGCGCAGATGGGTTTGGTTTTGTCCAAAGCCCGGATCAAAAACGAATTAAAATTCCGCAGCTGGGTATCGTCGTTCTCGAGGACTCGGTCGAAATCGGTGCCAGCTGCACCGTGGATCGCGCCACTCTGGGCGAAACACGGATTGGTTCTGGCAGCAAATTTGATAATTTATGTCACATTGCGCACAACTGTAAGATTGGTAAAAACAATGTTTTCGCCGGCAACTTTTCGATCGCGGGGTCGAGCACGATTGGTGACAACTGCACGGTTGGCGGCTCGGTGCAGATCGCGGATCACGTGTCCCTTGGCAACTCGATCATGATCGGTGGCCGCGCTGGCATCACCAAAGACGTCCTCGTTCCCGGCGCCTACACTGGATTTCCCCTGGAACCTTTTAAAGATGCCATCCGCACCTTGTCCAGCCTTCCGCACCTGACAGACCTTCGTAAACAAGTCGCCCAAATTCGAAAACACATCGGAATGAAAGAAGAGCAGTAATATGATCCCTTTTGAAATTTACAAAATCATGCATTTGTTCGGCCTCGCCCTTTTGCTTTTGGGTCTGGGCACCGCACTCAGCGCTTTTGCCCTCACGCCCAAGGTCAGCGCCAAAATCAAGATTCTGAGCTTCAGCTCTCACGGCATCGGACTTTTGCTGATGTTAACGGGCGGCTTCGGAATGGCGGCGCGATTGGGATTGATGAATGGCCTGCCACTTTGGATTTACGCGAAGCTTGGTATCTGGGCATTCATGGCCATCGCCATTTCGCTGGTCAAACGAAAAGCACAATGGTCCTTCTTTTTGGTGGGACTGATCGCATGCATGGTCGCTCTCGCCACTTACTTTGCGATCTACAAACCGACTTAGCTTTGATTTCTCAAAGCCTGATGGAAGTCATCCAGGCCCATCAAACATTGGGTCCCCGAGAAACTCCGGCTCGAATCAATCTCGAGCCGGCGATTGAGCGCAGAAAAAATCAATGCATCGAATACTTCAGGTAACGGCACTCAAGCGGGCCATTGTACACAAAGTGCTTTTTCGACGCCTTCAAATGCATATCCAAGATCAGGTCTTTATTGCCTGACAAAATCCAAGCATCCCAACCCTTGAATCGGTGCTTCAAGGTGTGACCCAGGTCACGGTACACGTCGCGAAGATTGTCTTCATCACCCAATCGCGCACCGTAAGGAGGATTGGTGATCATGATGCCTTTTTCCACCGGCGGCGCAACGGTCGCGATGCTATCGGTTTTAAATTCAATCACGTGATCGACTCCTGCACGCTTGGCGTTGTCTTTCGCCATCTGTAAAACTTTGCGGTCCAAATCAAATCCGTAAAATTTAAAATCAAGATCTTGTTTTTCCTGATCGGCAGCATCTTCAACAACTTTTTCCCACGTCTGCTCGTCAAAACCTTTCAGATCCATAAATCCAAAATGGCGACGGTTCGAACCTGGCGCAATATTCAGGGCCATCATCGCGGCCTCGATCAAAATCGTACCGGATCCGCACATCGGATCGACGATCGGAGATTGCTTGTCCCAAGCCGCCAAGGTCACAAGCCCCGCCGCCAAGTTTTCTTTCATTGGCGCTGGTCCCGCTTCTTTGCGGTAGCCGCGCATGAAAAGCGAATCCCCACTGGTGTCGATCATCACGTGATATTGATTCTTGATTCCTTTGACGACGACCCGCAGGTGAGGAAAATCGGTATCGACATCCGGACGCGAGCCAAACTGGTCGCGAAACTGATCCACGATCGCATCTTTCACTTTCATCGCCACGAAACGCTGATCGGCGATCGCGCAATCCTGCACCGTCGCTTCGACTTTGATCGTCTGTGTGACGTCGATGTATTTGGTGAAATCGTGTTTTCGAATGTTGTTGTATAAATCTTCGTTCTTGTAGGCCGGAAAATCCAAAATCGGTTTTAAAATTCGCGAAGCCAAACGCGATTGCAGATTGGCGCGAAAACAACCTTCCCAGTTCGCATCAAAAAAAACGCCGGCCGAAATCTTTTTGAGATTTTCAAAACCCATTTCCTTCAATTCAATTTCCAAGGAATCGACAAGACCTTTTGCGGTGGTGGCTAAAAACTGAGGCATAAGAAGAGCTCCCTTCAAGTGGTTGAATCGGGAGCTTCCCTCAAGCTCGGTCGTCCGTGACTCCGAATGAGTCCTTGGTGACCGACTTACGTCTCCCGATATTTCGGACCGCCCCCGCCTTCAGGGACCGTCCAACTTATGTTTTCAAAGGGGCACTTTATATCACAGGTTTTGCAATGAATACAGTTCGTATAATTGACCTGTAAATCGTACTTGGGACGACCATCCTGCCATTTTTCGCCCGTTGCGGCCGGAACCATTTCGTAGACACTGGCCGGGCAAAACAGATTGCAGGGTGACTTATATTGCGGCTCACACACAGTTCGACAAATATCGCCATCACCGATCAACAAATGATTGGGCGAGTCCTCATCATGCATGGTCCCCGTCAGGTAAACTGAGCTCAGTTTATCAAAGAAAAGTTGGCCGTCAGGCTTAGGCAGCTGATTTTCAGGCAATTTCAGCCCGTCCACCGTTCCCCAGACCTCGGCGACCTTTTCCGTGGTTTTGGCGTCCTTATGCGATGGCATTCCATCAAACAGCCCACGCCCGCCTGTGATTTCCTGCAAGGCGATCAATGGCAAAGAAGCAAACATGCCCTTGCTCAGTGTTTGGTGGAAGTTACGAACCCGGTACAGCTCTTTGCCGATGTAGCTGTCTTTCACTTTGCCTTCATACTGGCTCAGCGTGTTTTCCGAGAACTCCTGCTTGATAATGCCCTCGATGGCCGTCTCGGCCGCCAGCATTCCCGACTTCATCGCCATGTGAATGCCCTTCAGCTTCTGCACATCAACCATGGACGCCGAATCACCGGTCACCATCCAGCCATCACCCGCAAGCTTCGGCATGGAATAATAACCCCCGGCCGGCAGAGTCTTGCCCCCGTACGCGATGACTTTCCCGCCCGAAATCATCTTCTGAATGAACGGATGAGTCTTCAATTTCTGCAATTCCCGATGCGGATCCAGCAACGGATCTTTGGTATCCAAGTAAGTCACCAATCCCAGAACGATCTTGTCGCCCGGAATCGTGTAGATGAAGGTTCCACCAATGCTTTTCTTCAGCGGATACCCCAGCGTGTGAATCACTTGTCCTGGCTTCACCGTGCCCGCCGGCATCTGGATGATCTCTTTGACGCCCTCTTCGAAAACTTCTTCATTCTTCCCGGCGCGCAGATTTAACTTCTTCGAAACCTGTTTGAACAAAGAACCGCGCGGCCCTTCAGCAAAAATGACGACCTTCGATTTCAGAATCAACCCAGGCTCAAAATTCGCTTTCGGTTTCCCGTTCTTATCGCGACCCTTATCACCGGTGCGCACACCAACAACTTTGTCACCTTCGTACAAAGCCTCAACCGCCGCAAAACCCGGAAAAATATTGATTCCCCGAGCTTCACACTTTTCTCCCAACCAACGGTTAAATTTGGAAAGAGAGATGATGTAATTGCCTTGATTGTGAAATGGTGGCGGCACGATCGGCAGCTTGAAGCTTCCCTGATCACTGAGATAGTGAACGGCATCGTAAGTCACTTCCGCATCGAGCGGACAGCCTTCGTCCTTGAAATTCGGCAACAACTCTTGCAAAGCCGTCGTTTTTAAAACCGCGCCGGAAAAGCTGTGTGCGCCAATTTCCGATGCTTTCTCCAGCACCACAATCATTTGCTCAGGAATCGCTTCCCCAGCCCGTTTGCCGTCGGCGATTTCTTGATTGTGTTTTTCAATTTGTTGAGACAGATGAAGGGCACACGAAAGGCCCGCAGCGCCTCCGCCAACGATCAAGACATCCACATCCATTTGTTCCCGTGTCACGCCTTCAGGCAGGTCCGTATAATTTGACATATTGAGATCCTTTTTCAGTCTGTCGATTCTTGATGCTCTTCTGGCTCTTCGGTCGGTGCTTCCTGCGAAGGCCCCATTTTGCGAGTGACCACGGGAAGCTGGCTCTGCACCTGCAAGGATTCTTCATCTTTGCCTCCGGGATACAGGCGCTTTTTGGCTTTCTGATAAATTTCTTGTTCTTGCGCAGTCATCAAAGCATGAGTCTGCTTCGCATCTTCCGCCGCCCACACTCCGAGCGCCAAAAACAATGTGGAAATTAAAATAATGATTTTCATTCCTCATCCCCTGTTTGCCAGAGCTATTGCCAAAGCCCTTCAGTCACGAATTGCGTCGGCTTATTTGAAAATAAAATGAGAAAAATGTCACGCCTTAAAGGCGGCGGTGACTCTGCATAGGGATTTGTCGCCGAACACTCTCGATTTGGGCGAAATTCAGTTCGACGAGATGGGCTTCCGGTTGGTCCGAAGAGCCCTTGAAAAGCACTTCGCCCCAAGGATTGATGACCATGCTGTGGCCATAGGTTTTCCGTTGATGACCTTCAGAATTACTATGCGTTCCGGCCTGCGCGGCGGCAATCACGTAGCATTGACTTTCGATGGCGCGCGCCCGCAAAAGCACTTCCCAGTGGGCTTGCCCGGTTTTCACCAAAAATGCGGCGGGCACCAAGATCGCATCCACTTTCTTCTTCGCGTAAACCGAAAACAGCTCGGAAAACCGAAGATCGTAGCAGATGGTCTGTCCCAAATTCCAACCCTTGATTTCCAGGACCGATGGACTTGGTCCATGATTAAAAACATCAGATTCGCGAATTGGCGATTGTCCTTCCAAAGTGATGTCAAAAAGGTGCATCTTGCGATAAGTAGCTTGAATCTCGCCCTGATCGTTAATGACCACGGAAGCATTGGTCAACTTGCCGTCCTCTTTCAAAGGGACCGAACCCAAATGCAGCCAGATTTTTTTTGATACCGCCAAGGTTTTGAGGCGAGCAAACACGGGATGTTGAAAATCCAAACCAGGAATGGCCTGACCTTCCACCAATCGCATGTACAAGCAGTTCTCAGGAAACAATGCCAGATCGGCCGGCTGAGAAATGCTTTGAACCAGTTTTTCAATTTGACGGTAATTGGCCTCAACATCATCAGTTGAAGTCATCTGACAGACGATCAGAGAAATATCTTTTTTCATCAACCTTCCGAGGAAGAAACTCGGGCCTCGCTGATATCTTTGCACTTCCAGTGAGCTTTTTCCAGATTTTCCCGGATGTTGCCAATGACTTTCGAGCATCGCTCGGTTGCCCAGGACTGCCCCACCACTTGATCAACGCCATCTTTGGTGTAAGTCGCCATGCACCCGCCATTTGATTTTTTCGAAACGCGCAGGGTTCGCACCACCGCTTTGTTCTTACAAATCAAATAAGTCGCGTCTTTTGCCGTGGAAGTCTCCTCACTGCCGCTCGCCGCTGCCGGCGCTTGCACAGTTGACGAGTCCGAGCTTTGCGCCCAGCTACTGCCAGAAAAATTCGCTACCAAAATGAATACAGCTATCAGGCGAGTCATAACTTCCTCCGTTGTCCTCTTCTGATACGGATTTTTCAAGCCTTGTCTAAAGAAGGCTTTGGTCCAGTTCTTGGTTTTCGTCGACAAAACAGACAAAAACCAGACCCTCAAGAAATAAAAGCCAAGACCACAGCCATTTTCAAAGCAAAGAAGAGCTTGTTTGATTTTTGACGTTCGTCTTGCCGCACAATCCCTGCGCCTTGTTAATCATCAGAAGAGTTCAACCCTGAGCCGAGATCCGATTGGCATCTAAATATCGAACTTCAGTTGGCCCTTAATTACGACAATGAGAGATTTCCAGCTCTGAGCTGAGAGAAAATCAGATGCTCTTCCCAAAAAACAAAAGGCCCTGGTTTCCCAGAGCCTCTTTCGTTTTTCATGTTCAATGAAGAAATTAAGCTGATTTGCTTGCAGTTTTCTTCTTAGCAGTCTTAGCAGCCGTCTTCTTGCCACCTTTTGCAGCTGCTGGAGCATCTAGAAGCTTCACATTTGAATAATCAAAGAAGCCTTCCAGCTGCTTTTGACCGTCTTTTTTGTCAAAGTGGGTCATAACTTTTACGCCCTGAACTTTGATCTTCATTTTATTTGAATCAACAGCCAAAACAGTGCCTTTTTTGCCTTTGTCCTGACCAGTAATCACTTGAACTGTCGCACCCTTACGGATTTTCAATTTTTTTGCCATAGAATCCTCTTACGCCTTCTTTTTCGCGCCCATTTTACGGCGGATGCGGTTTTTAACTTCCAAAGCGCGCTTTGACAGAGCTTTGTCGTCTTGATTCAAAATGAAAGTATCAAAGCCACCCATGTGTTCCATATCGCGGATCGCGCTGGTGGCGATTTGCAGACGAACCATTTGGTTCAGGATGCGGCTAAATATACGTTTTTTCTGCACATTTGGCTGCGCAGTAGTCTTTGTTTTAATGTTCGAGTGGCTCACCAGGTTTTTAACAACCGGGCCTTTACCAGTTAGTTCGCATCGGCTCATCTGAATCTCCTAATACTTAACGTGCGGCTTAAATTATCGTGTCGGCCGATTAAGTATCGAAAAAGAAGCTTGTTGGCAACAGCAATTTAAAGTATACAAGTGAGCCTCGTTTGAGAATTAAAAAGGACTAAGCACATGAAAAAGACTTCACGTAGCAAATATCGACAGGAATTCAGCGGCGACCATCTCTTTGATTATAAAGATCCAATGAGCCTCACTCGCTTTATCAGCGATGGCGGCAAGATCACTCCCGCTCGTATTGCAAAACTGAGCTTGGCTCAACAAAAACAAGTGGCAGCTGCTGTGAAGAAAGCTCGCAATTTGGCTCTGTTGCCAAACGGAATGTCAGCTTTTGACTCTTTCCACCGCTCTGACACCATTTCTCCAGTTCCTTTCGAAGTCTAATATATAGAGATTAAGAACAGCTCGAACTGAGAAACGAAAAAGCCGAATGTAAATTCGGCTTTTTTATTTTGTCTTATCGATGCTGGCACTTAAAGACCTGACCGCTGACCCTGGCGTTTCACGTGCGCTTATCCAAAGCGTTCGCTTCGCTCTGACTCTCCCTCAATCGCTCTAAATAAGAGTCGATGAAAAAACACATCATCATCAACATAAAGACATAGTTTGCAGCCGTGTGCATTTGCGCGCCAGAGATGCCAGCGACTTGGATCTCATCAAAGTTCATATCCCAGTTCATCACTCTCAATAAAAAAACTGGAATCGCGCTGAACACCAAAAACACAAGCACCCCCCAAAAAGAGGCCCGCTTCCGATAATCAGCGTGGCGGCTTTCCCAATATAAAATTCCGAGCGAACTTCCGATAAATAAAAAGCTGGTCACCATGCTCGCCGTTTTCTTATCGGGAATCACGCGAAAGCTCAAAGTGACAAGCACGATTACCAGAACTTCAAGGCTGAGATAATTTCGAAATCGATTTCGTTTTTTCATATCGTTAATTTTCCATATTCTTGGACGCGCGTCCAACCCCAACGCACCTCAAGACTGCAAACTGCAATCAATTGCTCCTCGCGCCTTTTCCCTTTGGCCCAAGACTTGAAATATCGCTCTTCGAACAAACAAAACGCATTGGGGGTCCACATGCTTTACAATTTAGACTTTAATATTCAAACCGCAAAACTTGCCAAAGACCTGCGTAGCTTCGGTCTCAATCCGCAAGATTGGAAACTGCTCCGCGAGAAATCTCAGGAATACCGAATTCAATCCAAAGATGATCAGAATTTTGTTTTCAAAGGAAAAGCGTCTCGCAAAGGAAAATGGGCCCAGCTGGTTTTGGTTAGCATTTAATTCGAACCTTCAGCATCAGTTGTACTGATCACAGCGAAGGGAAAACAAACTTCGCACCCAAATTTCTTCCGCCGAAAAAACAGCGGGCGCTTTTTTCAAACTGTCACAATTCACGCAATTCCCATCCTCGATGAGCTCTGCCTCACCCGGAAGCTTGGCCTGAGTCGCCAACCGGAAAGACTCCCAAGCTTCTGTCCCATACATTCTGATGTACATTGCCTTCATCTGACAAAATAACGAAAGATCCGGCGTCTCCAGCCAACCAAATTTGGCGAGCCCTTGTTCGGGAGGCTTGCTTCCCCAAGCCAACATCACCAGAAGTTCAGTTCCCTTCACCACCGCATTGCGGATCTCGACCTCTTCACCAAAGGGCGCCAAACATTCTTGCGAAGCCCCATCCAGATCCCGCAAGACCTTGCGAAAGGCCGTGAAAAGCTCGTAGCAAGCTCCGGGACTGTTGCCGATCTTACAATTATCCATCAACCGCGGAAAGATTGCGGGTCGCTGAGCGGCCTTCACTTTTCTTGTATAAATCTGGCCGGCTTCGGCCTCTTTGAAGAGCTCAAGTTGGTTTTCGCAGACCGAATGGGGCTTGCGAATGACGAACAAAAGGGCAATTCCGATCAATAAAACAGCAAATACCAACAATGGCCGGGGAATTCGATCCAACATAGTGCCCTTAGCTTACGAAGCTTCTGAATATTCGACAATGAGATCCCGCGTTAATTGTGAGAAATTGACAAGTTTTGGTCCAACAGACTATCTTCGCTGCTCTTGTTTGAACGTCGGGGAGTAGCGCAGTTTGGTAGCGCATCTGGTTTGGGACCAGAGGGTCGCAGGTTCAAATCCTGTCTCCCCGACCAATTTTGAACATGCAGTTCTAATCTCTTCCTAGATTCTGTTCAAACCAATAACCATGATTGTTAGCTCTCATATTTAGCTCTTGAGCAACCTCAGTCAAAACATCTGGACAGCAATAGTAGCAATCAAATCGGAGAATATCGCCATTCTCTATTGTGAACTTCCAAATATCATCCAACTTATCACCGTCAAACAAAACAAATAAAGGCTCCCCTTGGAAAATAACTTTCTCGGCGCGCATACTCGCTGGCTGAGGTGTTCCTTCATGAGTGTTGATTGTATAGAACAAGCTGCCCTTCTTGATTTCTTCAGCACTTGATTCAAAGAAACATCCAGGAGCATTGCCAACAGCGTTGACGGCGAAAAGCTTTGCAAACGATTCAATGTCTCGACGATTGAAGGCTTGAACAGCGAGGTCCAATGTTTTTTCGTTTTCAGGATTTTTAAATTTATCAACGGAGTTCGGTAAACCTGTATTTATGTGTTTTAGCTTTTCTCTAGCACGAACCAAAGCCGACTTAACTGCTCCCTCTGTGTTTCCCATGATTTCTGCAATCTCCTCATTTTTACTTTCAAAGACTTCACTCAAGACAAAAGCAACTCTCTCTTTTGGTGGTAAATAGCTCAGGAGCGTACTTAATGAATCTTGAACGACATACATTTCGTCTTGATAGATAGGTTCGCTCAAGACATGGTCAAAATTCATTTGGATCTTTTTCCGACGACACCACGTCAGCCATTGATTGGAAGCCATTTTAAAAAGATAGGATTTAATATTTTGAATTCCAGCGTGTTTATCCGCGAGACGTCCGTAAGCAATAACCATTGTCTCCTGGACCAAGTCTTCTGCATCCCACGGATTATTAGTCAGCCTTCGGCAAAATCGAAAAAGATCAGGGCGATAGCTCGCCACATCCTTTAAAAATTCATTTTTCATTTTCCGTATGGACTGCACGTTCGTCGATTCCAACGAAATAACGTAACCGCTTTCACTCATGAACAACCCCTTGTCGATGAAATGTTGAGTTTATGACAAAGACGAACGAAAGCCGGAAAAAGATACGTAGAATTTAAAAAATCTCTCGCAAGTTATGATTATTGAGGGTTTGATCCGCAGCTTGCTTTAATTAACGCATGTTGCAATCCAGGCCTGCCAACTCACCAATCCGAAGTTTGCAAGCAAGATTGAAGCTCTCCGCCCTCAAAACCCTGGCGGAAAGCACCCACACGCTGTGCTGAAGATCCATGGGTGAATGTCTCTGGCTGGACTTCGCCGCCGCCCAAACTTTGCAAGCGGTCGTCACCCACCGCCGAAGCTGCGCCCATGGCTTCTTGAATATCTCCAGCTTCAAATACGTTTCCAAGCTTTTGCATATGCGAAGCCCACACTCCCGCGAAGCAGTCGGCCTGCAGTTCCTGCAAAACAGATCCTTTGTTCGAGCGGCCATATTGCTCCTGCACCTGACGGTTCAGACCCAGCACGGTTTGCACGTGATGTCCGACCTCGTGAGCAATGACGTAAGCCGCAGCCGCATCTCCACGTGCGCCAAGTTTGGAAGACAGCTCATCGAAAAATCCAAGGTCCAAATAAACTCGGTGATCAAGGGGGCAATAAAAAGGACCCACTTGCGCAGACGCCGTTCCACATCCTGATTTGGTTCGGCCACGAAACAGAACCATTTTGGGTGGGGGATATTGTGCGGACTGCTTCGAAAACTGGTCGGTCCAAACATCTTCGGTGTCAGCCAAAACGACGGAAGCAAAATTTTTCTTATCTTCATCCGCGCCGCCATTTGAGGCGGTTGAGGACCCCGTCATTCGAGAAGTATCCGTATTGCTTGCGATATAGTCCAAAGGGTTTCCACCCATCAGCCCATAGATTATCGCCCCAATGACCAGGCCACCGATCCCCATGGAGCCTGCACCAAATTTCCTCTGATCAATTACATTTCCGCTGGCCCGTCGACCTCTCCACAGCATTTTTTCCTCCTGCTTCTTGAGTGAGTACACTTGCAAGAGCAGTGCAAGAGTTGTGCAAGACCCGTTCTTAAGCAGAGATTCGAACATTCAAGTGCATTCGCTAGATTTATAAGGCTTGTCAGAACTACTATTTTTAGAAAATTAAGTTCAAAATAAAATCAATGAAGCTCGCCACCATTGCCCGTTGGGGATATTTTTCGAGAGCCATTGTTTATCTGCTGATGGGCCTTTTCGCGCTTTTATTAACCGTCGGAAGCCCCGAAGGAAAAACAACAGATTCAAAAGGAGCGCTTCGACATCTTTTGGAGCAGCCTTTTGGCAGCGTTCTCCTTTTACTTTTATCAACCGGTTTATTTTCCTACGCCATCTGGAGATTCGCAGAAAGTTTTTTAGATCTCAATCATCAGGGCTCGTCGGCTAAAGGTTTCGCCAAACGAATTGGATACTTTGGTGGTGGTCTGGCTCACAGCTTCTTAGGGGTTTACGCAATCCGACTGCTTGCCCATTTGTCATCTCAGAGCACGATGGAAAAAGGCGTTGCCCACCAGTTGCTGGCTCTCCCTTTTGGACAACTGCTAACCGGAATGGTTGCGCTGGCCATCCTCGGCTTTGGGATCTCTCAAGTATTCATGGGCATTAAAAATAAATTTTTAGAAGAGCTCAATTTGCCACCAAAGATTACGAGCTGGGTCTGTCCCATTTGCAAGATCGGCTTTATGGCACGGGGTTTTGTTTTCATGCTCATCGGCGTTTTTTTTCTGAGAGCCGCGTTTTACAGCAACAGCACCGAAGCTGGCGGGATCGCCAAAGCATGGAAAGTTTTACGGGAAGCGCCTTATGGAAATTTTCTGATTCTCATTGTTGCTCTTGGATTTATGGCATTTTCAATTTACGGATTTGCAGAATCGCGCTATCAAAAACAAATTGGCGTATTCACCGCGTAAAACACGAGTCATGCTTTCAACGATTCCTTTGTTGACCACAACAGCTGCCTCCTGGTCAGATGAAAGACATGAAAGTTTACGTTTTTAAATCGTTACCGCCTTTTCTTTGGGGATACACCCGCGATATACGCGCAATGTGGGCTCTTGAAGAATGTGGAATTCCTTACGAAACAATCGGGCTCGACTGCGGACCGAATGGCCTCCAGGATGAAACCTGGTTTGAAGCGGTTTCCCCGTTCAAACAAATTCCAGCGATTGATGATGATGGTTATATTCTGACCGAGTCAGGGGCGATTCTTCTCTACCTTGCCGAGAAGTCAGCGAAATTAATCCCTCAGGATCTTCAAGCTCGGGCGCAAGTCTATCGGTGGCTGATCACAGCATTGAACAATATCGAACCGTTTGCGCTACCTATTTTTTTCGCCGATTTGATGGGAGACTCGAACCCGCACATGAAGGCTCAACGTTCGTGGCATGTCGAAATACTGGCGCGTTTTCTACCGACGATGGATCAGATGTTGAAGAATCAACCATTCGTAACAGGAGCTCAATTCAGCGTCGCCGACATTGCTCTCACCTGCGTGCTGCGCGAACTTCGTAAGACCGAGATCCTTGGCCAGTATCCGCACGTTGAAAAATATCGCCTTCAATGTGAAGCGCGCCCTGCATTTGCGAAAGTCCTGCATGCATACGAAGACCGCCTTGGCATTGCACGCGGAAACGCAAAGTAGTTTCATATTGGCCGCATTTTTTTTGAGACCGCTCCTTGAAAAGCAGCGGTTAGCGTCCTCGCGGGCCTTGCCCTGATTTTTTGGAATCGCGAGCCGGTGCGTGGCCTCGATTCGGGCCACGATCTGCAGGAGCCTTACCAGCTGCTGTTGATGCTGAGCCCTCAAATGGACATTCTGTTACCGAATATTCTGTCCCTGTCTCCTGATCGAATTCAAAGTTTTCATCCAGACTTTTCATGGATTCAATCAGCCGGTCGTCTCCATCTTCATCATCGGCTAAAGCTCCATAGGTTGATTCAAGCTTGTCGATAAAAGCAAGCGCTGCTTGTTCAGATGGAAATGCTTTTGCAAGCCAACTTCTTTGCTGCTCATTTTCGCCGGTCACTCCAAGGACGATAAAAATAGACTTCATAATGGCAGGGCTCCTCGGCTCAGACCTTGTGATATTGCTGGCCTAGTTTTCAGTTTCAAAGCAGCTTCGTCAATTATTTTTCGAATTTCATCCAGCTATCTTGGAGGCTTCAGATTTGCCGGATTGCCAAGGCCATCGTCCCTTGATTTCGACTTCCAGTGAGAAGCTCAAGAAGGTTCGGATGATCACGATCAGGCCCAAGACGCCAAGGCTTTTGTAGGTCGGTTCAACCGCGACCGTTCCGATGATGTCACCGGCGACCAAGAACTCGAGACCCAACAAGATCGCCCGTCCCAAAGAGCCCCGGAAGTTTTCATAGGCCTTTTCATTTTTTGCTAAACAGCAGCGGAGATAGGTGATCGTGGAAATCAAACCACCCAATATAATTGTTATGACGCCGCAAACTTCGATCGTTTTAGCAACTATCCCGATATTTCGATTGATTTCAAGTAGCAGGTCAGAATCCATACTCTAGGATCATGCAATTTATTTGCCTAGACTTTGGTCTCTGCATCGATTTCAGATTTTACGAAGAACGGCCGAACAGTGAGGTGAAATCAGCTCTTTAGTTCCGATAATTCAAAATGAGGCACAATGAGCACAACCGACACTCACGCCGAGCTTTTAGCCAAACTGGATCAGCTGACCAAGCAAGGCCAGCGCGTGCAAGTTTTAAAGGAGCTAAGCCGGATCTTGAAAGGCGGCCCTTCCGCTGAATTGCGACCGCAGCTTGCGCGCATCGCGAATCGAAATCATGCCTACGTCTTAGCTCTTCGAATCCTTCACCCCCTGATCCGCGAGGATCGAGAGCATATCGCTCGCGCCAGCGACGAGGCTTTGAACGTCTATGCAACAGCACTGATGTGGATTGGCGCATTAGAAGAATCCCAAGCCTGCTTGAAACGGATCCATAGTTCCAGCGAGGCCCTTTTAACACAAGCATTCTTGAACTTCGCTCAGTGGGACTATGCGGAAGCAATTCCGGTGCTTATCAATTACATTCAATCACCGACCGTCGGGCCCTACCAAAAGCTGGTCGGCCAGATTAACCTGCTCGCAGCCTACATCGCCATCGGAGATTTAAGCAGCGCCCTTGATGTGTTTGAGCCCTTGATTCTCGAATTAACAGCAAACCCAAATTACAAACTCTTGTCCGGAAATTGTTTTGAGCTTCGGGCACAAATTGAAATTTTAAATCAAAACTATTCTCAAGCCCTGTCTTACCTAGCACAGTCCGAAAAACTATTGGCGGATCAACCGGGTCGATATCTTCTTTATGTCAACAAATGGAAAGCGCTCGCACAATTAGGTATGAACCCGTTCGACTCTTCGGCCCAGCGCTCCCTTGAAAAAGTCAAGAACGACTCCCTGGCTCTGAAAAACTGGGAAACCATCCGGGATTGTGATTTTCACTTGGCAAGATTGAATCAAAATCAAGATTTGCTTCAAAGAATATTGTTGGGGACTCCGTACAAGGCCTATCACCATCGGGTGCAGTCACTGTTTGGCATCTCGGTCTCGCCGTCCAAAAATCTCGAGTACTGCCCTGGACATATTGACCATGAACCTTTTCGCCGGGGTCTCGACTTGAACCAAATCTCGGATCATTCATTTTTGACTTCTACGTCTTGGCCATTGCTGCAGCTGATGACGAAAGATATATATCGGCCACCACGTATGGGAGTTGTCTTCAGCGGGCTCTACAAAAACGAATACTTTGATCCCTTCACTTCTCCCCAGCGCGTGAGAAACAGCATTTTCAGATTTAACCAATGGGCCGAAGAAAAGGCCTGCGACTTTCGAATTCAAATTGATGGTGGAGATTTTCGTTTTGTCGGACCAGCGGATGTTAGCATCTTGTGTCAGCAAAGAGCGAGACCCCTTGAAAGCTGGCAGGCAGCTTTGAAAGTCTTCAAGCAACAAAATGAATCACGCAGTTTTACAAGCCAAGATCTGGCGACGGCTTTGGGTCTATCAACCCGGGCAAGCCTGGAAATCCTGAAAAAAGCGTTGGCCTCGAAGAAAGTTCAAAAGATTGGTCATGGCAAGAATAGCCGCTATATTTTTTATTCCGGCCGACGTGCGGCCTCCTAGCTAATTCAAGTCAAAGCTCATGAGTTGATCGGTGCCGTCTTTCTGAGGACCACTGAGATAGACTCGGTTTTGTGCAGGCGCCAATTGCATATTCCAATGATGTTGCGCATCCGAATTAAATTTCAATGGTGGTCGGCCATCAACCGGAACGAAAACGGCTTCTCTTGCCATTAAGCCGGTGGCAGCTGTCAACGCATTCCCCAATAGAAGGCCGAAGCCAATATCCGTCGGGATTAATTTCAATGCATATGGAAAGTCACTTGGAAATTCATTGATGCGCGGGCAATCAGGCGAACCTTTGACGAGATAAAATCTGAAGACCTTCAAAACCTTGTCATAGGCAAAAAGAAAGACTTTGTTACCAGATAACTGACCAATGAAAAGCTTTGTACCGGCAACATTTTGACAGAGCTCTTGCGCACGACCTGTTGTCAGATCGACTTGATACAAATTCGGAGTGTCTAAAGGACCGCCCAAACCATAAATGACTTGATCACTGGTCAATGCGACATTTAAAGGTTTTTCCGACATTAAAAAATTATTTAAAGCGGACTCGGACCTCAGGCTTGCAGCTTCATTCTGTTGATCTGGATTGACGGGCACCTCAAACCATTTTTCTGTTTTGATGTTGTACACTGCCTTAAAATTGGTGGCCGTTTTCAAGATAGCCCACTGTTTATTGTCCGCAACCCAAGATAAGCGGCTGCCTTCTGGCCCAACTTCCTTAATGCCCCCATCAAGAAGCGATATTCGAATTGCCTGGATGGTCTTAGTGCCGCTTGCACCTGCGCAACTTTCTTCTGTCAACAAGGCCGGCGAACCATCAATAAACGTGGCCTTTAATGAATTGGTAATGCTGCACTGGTTGGAAATTTGAAGATTGAGGCGGCTATGATTCTTTGTCTTTGCATCGTAGATTTGCAAATAGCTCGCAAGGGTATCTGGGTCCTGACAAAATTGAAAAAGCTGATTTTTTTCCGGCAAAACTGCGTATACCTGGCAATTGGTACCTGTTGGCCCTACATCTTCGATGGTGTCCGTAGCCAAATCATACACTCTGATGACTCCGGCATCACTGTTCATGTCGTAAAGAATTCGGGTGTCGTAAAATAAAAACTGATCTTTAGTCAGAACCGGTGACTGTTGAAGGTAGGCCTCTGGTGGACCATCTTTTTTAAAATTGGTTAACTTTTTAGTTTTCGAATTTCTCAAATCAGTGACATAGAGAGAAGCCCACTTTTCAGTGGAAGGAAGCGCGCTAATGACTTTGATATCTTCAGAATTCGTATCGACCTGCCCCTGAACATTAAAATCGCCGCTGATCATCGACTTGCTAAAATCACTGACGATCCCTTCAAAAGTCACCTTAAAGATATGCACGACCGAAGTGTAAAACCCAAAGTCATAATATTTTCTCGAGATGTCCGAGAAAACATAGACATCGCCGCTCTTATCAACGCCAAAGGCATTCGAATCGATGTTCGCAAAAGGCTTCAGGGCCCATTTCGAGGTGTCCAGCGATCCACCAATCACGCAAACCAAGGGGCCGACGCTCAATCCGGCAATCGAACTTTTTTGAATAGCACCTGAAAATTTCCTGGTGCTGAAAGCGGGATTTGACAGGTCTACATTGAAAGATAGTTCTGCTGAAACATACTGAACACCGCTCAAAGCTAGGACACGACTGACAGCAAAGTCAGGAACTTTCGACTGGCTGAAATAAACTCGGGTGGCAGCCTCATTTTTTTCCCGGTCATAATGCGAAACGATTTCAAAGGTGGGCTTAGCAAAATCGTCTCGGCAAAGGACCTCCGCCAAATTGTTCGGAATTCCAGATGGCTTTTCATCATAGCGTTTATAAAGGAAATCTTGCACGCTGATAAATTCATTTTGGAAAGGTGACATTTCCAAATCGGAAATCGGAGTTCCCGAATTCTGCTGGGCGCATTGATTCTTTTGGTTATCGAACAGAAACGCCTGACCATTGATAAATTCAGTCACCCGTTCGGCGGCCGGCGCTCCTTCACAAGAGTAATTGGGACTGTACAGATAGAATGTTCCTTCAGGTTTACCTTCATAGCCACCACCATTGCCAGATTGAAACGTGATGGTTGAAAGAGCCTTGATTGGATCAGACTTCCACGAGCCGCAATTCTGGTACGAAAACACCAATATGAATAAGCTAGCGAAAAGAATTAATCTTTTGAATCGGCTCATCTGATTGGCATTCCCCCAGCACTCATCATAGCAAATGCAAATTCGAAATTGTGAATTAGTTAAGAGCGCACGCTTTTTCCCCCGATGAGACAATTCAAATGACGGCGGCAGATGTTCACCTTTGTCTCAATCTGAAATAACAGTCGGAAGTACTTAATTCTTATTGGAAAGAGAGCGGATGAGCGAAAAATTCGAAATTTAAATAAACACTGCGAAACCCCTATTCTGAATGTGTCAGACGAACTTTAAATTAGGAGGATCCAGTGAAAGAAAAGATGATGCTGACCCAGTCGACTTCAGAATCCGTAGTTTCCATTCCCAAAGAGAAATTGGAAAAAATTGACGAGGCCTACTCTTCAGATCCTTGGTGGTACGATCTCCGTGGGTTCCTGATCCTTACTTTTGCTTACCGCACGACCTTGCCTTCACAAATCCGGCTATTCGCAAACCATATGGGCGCCAATCATTTAGAGGCCGCAATCGGCACGGGGACATTATTCGAAATGATTCTCAAATGGCGGCAACTGAAAGGCGAACCTAAAATTAAAATTATCGGATTTGATTATGCCGAACGAATGTTGATGGGGGCACGAAAGCGCTTCAAGAAAGAATCTCAGCTCGGACTTGTACGCGCCGATGCCGCGCATTTGCCTTGGGCTAACCAGAGTTTTGAAACTGCAGCGATTGCCAACGCCATCCACTGTCTGCCGGATGTCGCAAAAAGCTTGCAGGAACTGTATCGAGTGCTGAAGCCCGGAGGAACCCTGACCGGCAATTGCTTGCTCCAACCAAACGGAAATGGCTTTCTTGACAGAGTTGCAAAACGAATCAACACGTGGGGAATAAAAAAAGGAATTCTCAATCGTCCTTACGAAAAAGCTGAAATCATAATTTTGTTGGAAAGAGCTGGCTTTGAAATCCGCATGCAGGAAGTGAGCGGAAATTGCTTCAACTTTGTCGCTGAAAAATCAGTTCGAAATTTTTGTTAAGCCAAAATCACAGCGAGGTGTAAATGCCGGAATTTAGACGTGAAGTCGCCTTCTCAAGAAGCATTGGTTTCCTGACCAAGGCCGAGTTGGAAATTTTAAAAAATAAGACCGTCGCGATTGCGGGTCTCGGTGGTGTTGGTGGCAGTCACGTACTGACATTGGCGCGACTGGGTGTCGGAACATTGCACCTGGCTGATCTTGACAGCTTTGGCTTAGAAAATTTCAACCGGCAGGCCGGCGCGAATATCAACACGATCGGCCGCCAAAAGCTTCAGGTGATGATCGAAATGGCAAAGGCCATCAATCCCGAAATCAAAATTAAAGCGTTCGAATCAGGGGTGACCTCCACAAATATTGATCAGTTCTTTCAGGGCGTTGATGCGTATGTTGATGCCCTGGACTACTTCGCGTTTAAAATCCGCGGCGAAGTTTTTGATTACTGCTATAAGCACGGAATTCCGGCTTCCACCGCTGGCCCGATTGGCATGGGCGCGGCACTCCTCAATTTTCTTCCAGGCCAAATGAGCTTTCATGAATATTTTCAATGGAGCCTGAAAGATTCAAGCCTTGATCTTGGAATCAAATTCTTGGTCGGACTGACGCCGAAACTTCCACATATCAAGTACATCGTTGATCTCACGGCTGTCGATTTAAAAATAGGTAAAGGCCCTTCAACACCAATGGCTTGTGAGCTTTGTGCCGGCGTTATGGGAACTGAGATTCTCAAAATTTTGCTGGGACGTGGAAAAGTTCTGAGCGCTCCTCATTCGATCGTATTCGATGCGTATTACAACCGAGTATTTCATTCTCATATTTGGGGAGGCAATCGAAACCCACTGCAAAAACTGAAGATCGCGCTGGTTAAAAGGAAAGTTTCAAGAATTATGGGATCTTCCGCCTAGCAAGGAAAGTGTAACCAATCCAAGCTAAAGCGCCGTAAAATAAGATGACCGTCGTCATCGGGAAGGCAGTTCCATTGTGAAAGTAGCTCACCAAAAATGAAGACGCCGTAGCCATGCTCCACTGAAGGCAGCCGTAAAGGGCCGATGCCGTTCCGGCTTGGTGCCCTTGAGATGCCAATGCGCCTGCCAATGAATTGGGGCTCACGAAATTAAGAGTCGCCAGATAAGTAAAAATGAATCCCAGAAGCATCCACTTCGTGGGTACACTCCATGACGCTAGGAAAACAAAAATCCCGGCAATGAAGGCAACCGTGACTCCCCACTTTAACAGAGTTTCGGGAGGCCATTTGGCAAGCAGCCTTCTATTCACCTGGGACGCCAACATCAACCCCAAGCCATTGAAGCCAAAAACATACCCATACTGACTGGCCGGAATCCCCAACAGTTCAATAAAGACAAAGGGCGATCCCGCGATGTAGGCAAACATTCCAGCCCTCAACGCCATATCTGGAATGAGGTATCCGATAAATTCTCGATTTTTCAAAAGACCCCAGTACGATCGAAACACGCTTTTAAATTTTAAATTTGAACTCCGCATGGGACTGGTTTCAGGCAAGTAGATGGAAATCATCGTCATGCAAACAAGATTGGCACACGCTAGAGTCAGAAATATTGCCCGCCAGCCGCAAAACTGATTGATGACGGAGCCAATCGTCGGCGCCAGTATCGGGGCAAGACCCATGATAAGCGCCATATTCGAAAGAAATGTCGCCACTTGTTTCTTATCAAAAAGATCCCTGATAACCGCGCGGGTGATCACCATCCCCGCGCATCCGCCAAGAGCTTGTAGCAACCGTAGAAAGATAAATGTTCCGATATTTGGTGCAAAGGCGCAACCCAAAGTCGCGATGAAATAAAGAAGCATACCACCAACTAATGGTTTCCTTCTTCCAAAACGATCGGCCAGAGGACCGTAAAAAAGCTGGCCAACCGCCATCCCGACAAAGAAGGTCGAGATCGAAAGTTCCACTTGAGAAATCGAAGTCTGAAAAGTTTTTTGAATCTCGCTGAATGCGGGCAAGTACATATCGATGGTTAAAGGATCAAAAGCTGTTAATGCGCCCATAAGAATAATAAATTTTCTGCTTCTAACGAAAGATTCCGCATTCATAAATGTATGGTCCTAATCTTACCTTCGTTGAGATTCATTGAACTGCATCTCAGATGATAGATCGATCGGACCAGTTTCTCACTATTGAATTGGCTTCTTTTACTTCTTGAAGTGGCGAAATTTATAACGGGATTGCAAAATGATGCTTGAACTAAAGTGGTATGGTGGGAATCAAGAACTAGGAGAAAGGAGAGCCTGTCCGCACAACAGCTAAAGTCTGACCGGAAAGGCCCCCCTGATGTATTTTCGTTGTGTTTTAGTGTCCTCGGAAAAAGAACAACCAAGCTAGAAAGCAAAGAAATCCGGGAACTCCCAAAAAGTACATTAGGATGGGAGCCGCAACACGACCTTGAACATCTTCCAAACGAGCCAACATTTTTTTCATAGGACCTCCGATAGAACCCTAAAAAGCAAATGTGAAGCCACAACTTTAACGAAACGACTGCCCAAAGAATGCACCACATATGCGCCATTTTGGAACTTATGTCCCAAAACACCACGCGCGCCTCCAAACTTCAGGTCAATAGCCAACCAAAATTCCGATTCCGAAAGCGGCAAATAAAAACGAGGCCGCAATTCGAATCCACTTCATCGAAATTTTTTGCGTGAGCTTCTCGCCCAAAAAAACCGCGAAGCCATC
Source organism: uncultured Bdellovibrio sp. (assembly GCA_966211795.1). GTDB lineage: Bacteria > Bdellovibrionota > Bdellovibrionia > Bdellovibrionales > Bdellovibrionaceae > 21-14-0-10-47-8. Next base: position 98,493 of record CBIHNW010000017.1, read on the forward strand.
TGCGACCAACATTCCTGCCGTCGTTCCCAACGCGACCAAAGCTAGATTTCCGAATTTCGCGCCTAAGGCGATAGTTGCCAGTTGGGTTTTATCTCCCATCTCCGCTAGGAAAAATGCCACCACGGTCGTGAGAAATGCTCCATAACGGTTTGCACTTTTCAATTCTTCGTCCTTATCGGGAATTAAAATCCAGCCGGCGAAAAGAAAGAAGATGGCAGCTAAAATCCAAGCTAGAGTTTGTGGCGAGAAGAACGAAGCGATCCACCCGCCGGCCCATGCCGCCAGCGTGTGATTCAATAATGTTGCGACCAAAATACCGCTCATGATCACCCATGGTTTGCGAAACCGGCACACCAAGAGAATCGCTAAAAGCTGGGTTTTATCTCCCATTTCACTGGCCAGAACCAAAAGGAATGATTGAATGACTGCGTCCAAGATGACCTCACTTGTTTGCCCGTGAGGTCTTTTGAAAGAGACGACACGGCGTTTATTGAAACACCAATGTCAGTCTCATCAGCAAACTGCTTCAGTTTGCAAATGCACCAGGGTTTATGCCCAGTATGTTGATGCATTTTTTGGGAAATTTGAATTCCCTCAGATTACTCCCTAACTCGGCCAGAATAAGCGTTTGATGAAAAACCGTCAAGAACCGTCCTGGCTTCAAGAACTTTTCACCTGCGAAATTGCATTCCGAACATGGATTGTCGCAATTCGACTCTTCCTGTAAACTCGCAGCCACTATGCTGATCATGACGCCTCAAGGGCTGTATTGTCCCGCAGGAAATTTTCATATCGATCCAAGCCGAGCCGTTGAAAATGCGGTGGTGACTCATGCTCATTCGGATCATGCCAGACGAGGCAGTCAGCGATATTACTGCGTTTCTTCGGGGAACTCGTTGCTCAAAGCGCGGTTGGGGAAAAACATTCAGGTTTCGTCATATCCTTACCAACAAACCTTTAAAATCCATGGGGTCACACTGTCCTTTCATCCGGCTGGGCACATTCTGGGTTCCTGTCAGATCCGAATTGAATATGCTGGCCAAGTCTGGGTGGTCTCTGGAGATTACAAGCGCGAGCCAGATCCGACATGTGAGCCATTTGAAACCGTTCCTTGCGATGTCTTTGTCACCGAAGCGACTTTTGGTACACCAGCTTTTGTTTGGCCCAAAAACGTCGATACCGGAAAAGAAATTTTCGACTGGTGGAAGAAAAATTCATTGCGAGGAATTAACAGCGTGCTCTTTGCTTACTCGCTTGGAAAAGCGCAACGCGTGCTCGGAACGTTGAAGCCATTTGCGGAAAAGCCAATCTATTGCCATCCAAGCACCACGCTTTTAACCGATTGCTATCGCGCTGAAGGAGTTCCCCTGGCACCCACGCGATGCCTGAGCAGCGTCGGACCGGATCGAATTCTTCGAGGAGAACTCTTTCTGGTGCCACAATCCTTTTTAAAAGATACCCAGTCAGAAATTCTGGGAAATCGTTATGAAACGGCCTTTGCCTCCGGTTGGATGAAGAGCAACCATTACGGCTACGATCGAGGCTTCTTGATGTCAGATCACGCGGACTGGAATGACCTGGTGCAAACCGTTCAAGAAACAAATGCCAAAACTGTCTACGTCCAACACCGCGGGCAAGGTGCGTTGGTCAAACACCTTCGCACTCTCGGTCTGAAGGCATTTTCAGATTCAGAACTCTGGCCAAAAAAATCGGACCAACTAAGTTTGTTTTAAAAGATTCTCGATCGCCTTTGCAATATAGACGTCCAACCAACGATGATTTCCTGAAGATAAAACTCGCCGATCAAAATAGCCAAGATGCCCTCCAAGCGGCGAAATCGTCAGCTTCGTTTTCGAGCTCCAAGCCGCTTTCAGATAAGCTTGAACATTCACAAATGGATCATCTGCCGAAGTTAAAACATAAGTCGGTGTTTGAATGTGATGAACGTGTTTAAAGCTCGAGCTTTCTTCGTAATAATGTTCACGCGATCGAAACCCTGAAGCTTTCGCGGTGTAGATTTCATCAAAGTCCCAAACGCCTGACCCCAACGGAAAATGATATTTTTCGTTGATCAAACCCCTTTTATGTTTCTCACGAAGCATCTTCTGCAGAGATAATATGAAATTTTGATCGTAAATTCGATTCATGCCTTTACCCAACAGGCTCGAAGCTTCGCGGAGATCAATCGGCCCATTGACCGCAATCGCTCCGTCCGGCTTTTCCCCTCCCCTGATTCCAGAAAGCAGCAGCAGCAAAATATTGGCACTCATCGAATAGCCAATGGCGATTTGCTTTTGGGAGGGAAATTTTTTTCTTAAAAATTGCAGCACGGCGGACATGTCCTCGGCTCTTCCTGAATGGTACGACGACTTCGCCAATGCAAGGCCGGGCCCAGCTCCGCGCTGATTGACATACACATGAGTCAAACCGAATTTTTGTGCGATGGCGGCACCACGTCTCATATAATCCGCCGACATATCTCCGGCCAATCCATGAAATTGACTGAGAACGACTGGCACGCGCCCCGGCGTCACATAGATCAGCATGCGATCCCCATCAGGAAGAACCACTTCATGTGGTTCTCCGTAAGATGGTAAAGAAGCCGAAGGAATAAAATGTCCCGCTAAAGTTTGAAGATGCCCACGCGGCGCCCAAAAGGGAGCAAGCAAAGCTGGGATTTCGATGGGGAGAAGTTCAGAGTTCTGCATGCTTCTATGCTTTCTTGTTTCCTCAATAGAAGCAAGCCACGATGCAGGTGCGGTTCTACAAGTTACAATCCATTTCACTCCTGGCATCTATTGAAGAACTTGTTGGCTGCGCAAAATTTATTTGGCTAAAGTCAGGACGAATCCAACTTGGATCCTGAATGGTCAGGGGCGTTGAATTTGCGACCAAACCTGAATCATGCCACAATCGACCGAGAACGATCGCATAAATAGCCGCGCCATCTGCCAGTCGGTCTTCTGCCAAATCTAGCTGCACCGCAACTCCTTGAGCTCCACGGCCCCGTTGATCGTCATTATCGAGAATCTTTTTTTCGAAGCTGATGGACCTTTGAACTTCCTGCAACAGGACATTCATCAATTGAGATTCGAACTGACGCACAAAAGCTCGGCTCTGCAAAAGCTTTTGCGCTCTGATTTTTACGTCTTCGCGGATTTTGATTTCATCTTTCAGAATATCAGTTTCGAAAAAACGATGAATGCCTTTATTTCCAGTCATTTGCCCGTCGTAATTTTCCGTCACGTGCAGTGGTTGCGAAAGATCGCCAATATAATGTGCCATTGTGCCTGCATACTGCAGAGCTAGCTTTTTATCGCCCGTGCGCAATGCTTGTAGCGCGAGCCGATACAATTGCCGAATCCGCCACGGAGCTGTTCCGTGATCAATCACTCGATTTTCCGTATACTGTCGGATGGCTTCGACATAGGAACTTGGAAAGTTTTGAATTTGATCAAAATTAGAATCGGAATAATAAGTATCAATCTCAAAAAAATGCATTGGTTCTTCTTGCGGTTTTGTCGAAGGAGCTTTCCACACGCGATCTGGAACGGTTGATAAAGTTCTCAGCGGCTCAAGGTTAGCCCTCCAAAAGGCGGCCCCCTCTTGACTCAAGTCGCCGCCGACGTAGGCGATAATTTGATGGCCCTTGGCGCCCCACGCACTTGCGATCGAAGCGAAAAAGACAACTGCCAATAATGGAAATAGACGGTTCGTCATCAAAACTTCCTTTCCTTGGAAATCGCGCTCTGCCATAAATATTAGCAGGGCTTATTTTAGGGATTGTTATAATTCTGTGAGTGTTTGCAAAACTCCTTTCTGCCGAAGCTGACGCTCGAGATCTAGACCAAGGTCGGCTTTGAAATTCGCGACCGACCTAGAAATCAGACGAGCCTAATGTTTCTCGCTTCCCGATTGCGCCGAAGTCGCCGCCTTTTCACCAATTTGAATTTTTCGTGATTTAGCTTGCTCAACCTTTGGGACGGTGACGGTTAGTACGCCCCCCTCATAGTCCGCTTGAATCTTATCAGCATCGACTCCCGTCGGAAGCGTGAAGCTGCGTTGAAATGTGCCGTAAAATCTTTCGCGGCGCTCTTGCTTGCGACCTTCCGTTGATTCATATTTTCGTTCAGCAGAAATCGTCAGCTGATTGCCGGTGCACTCAATGTTGATATCTTCTTGTTTGATTCCGGGCATGTCCGCGGTAATGAGATACTCGTCTTTCGTTTCATCAATATCAATTGCGGGTGATAAAGAACGGGCCTGGTCGGCGAAGCCCGACAAATCTCGACCGAAAAAATCATCCATCCAACGGGCGGGTTCAAAATAATCATCAAAAAGCGGAGAAAAGAATCCGGCTCTTCGATGAACCGGCAGACGTTCTCCCCTGCCTGATTGTAGCTGTGAAAGATCTTTTTTCATATTTACCTCCTTGTTTAGTTTCTGATTTCAATGGGCCTGTCGCATGCCCACGGGCCATGATCCGGCGACAGGCTCCTCCAAAGTCATTTGCCGCAGTTGAATGAATTCCAGCACCGCGGTCGATTTCAATATTCCGATCAACATGTGGTTTTCAATCACAGGTAAGGCCGGTACCGCGTTTCTTAAGATTTGCAGAAACGCTTCGGCTAAATCATCCGTAACCTGAATCGCGCGAATATTTGGATACTGAATTTCTCCAACTTGAGTGATGTCTCTTTGCCGCACGGGCACGCGGTTGAGACGTTCGATGCTGATGATGGAATAGGATTCATTTTCTCCAATGACTGGCAATACCGTGGTGCGAGATTGCGACATCTGCAAAACCGCTTCAGATACCGAGGACTTTGCGTTCACCGCCGGAATCGCCACATTCGTGACTTCTCGGACCTGCAACCCTTTTAACGTCATCCGCGCGACCAGGACTAACAACTCACTTTTCGCCGCGGCGTAAATGAAGAATGCCAAAAGCATTAATAAAAAATTGAATTGCAAAAGACCGACAAGGCCCATCAGCCAAGCAAAGATGTGACTGATTTTCACCGCCGTTTGGGTTCCGCGCAATTGACCCTGAAAATTTGCAAAAATCGCTCTCAAAACCCGCCCCCCGTCCGTCGGAAATGCAGGCAGGAGATTGAAAATACCCAGAACCAAATTTGTCTGACCAACCCAGTAACAATAAAAATCAAGGTTGGCGGATTCTGATACTTCTCGAAGACCGAACAGCAAAGCCCCAATCGCTAGACTGACTATCGGTCCGATGATGGCCACCTTAAATTCATCTCCAGGTGTTTCCGGCATTTTTTCAATATGCGAAACTCCTCCTAACATCATTAAAGTCACTTGATGAACTGGGTAACCCTTTGCCTGTGCGACCAAGACGTGACCGAACTCATGAATGAAAATGGAAGCGATCAGTGAAGCAGAGAAAATAAAAGCCCAAAGTACGGGACTTCCGCGAATATCCGCAGGTGCGACACCAGACGATTCGATGACGAAAGGAAATTGCGCCAGCGCAACTAAGACGACATAAGTGATCAGGAGTAAAAGACTGATGTGCAATTTGACCGCGACTCCTCGAAGAGAAAAAATTCGCCAGCCTGACATCTGCTCCATATTTGTCCTCTCAGTTCGAAGACCACCATTGCTCTTTGATTTTGCAAGATAAAGGCCATTTTTTATTTAAATAGAATCGATGAGAGAACGCTGAAATTAAGACTTCGAAGATTTATCCCCCGTCCCCTGTTCCATTCTGCCGCGAACAATAACTGAAGTGGTCTGTAAGACACCACGCCTCCCTTGCCGCACCACATGCGCAGCTCCGCTGCGACTTAGAGCCGCACATGCGAACTCTCCTGAAATTCTTCGTTGGCGGAATACGCATTTTGAGTGCACGGCTTCGCCTTGGTTTTTTTGAAGCCATTTGAGATGTTAATTTGCATAGATCAGAAAATTGCTATCCCTCAGATTGTTTTCTAGCGTTTCATCTATGTCGGAACAGGAGATATCAAATGACCATGACCACCTTACAAAAACCAGCTGCTCAGGAAGATCATCATATTGGACCATTGACTGCACCTATCGTGTTTGTCGAATACGGCGACTATGAATGTCCCCATTGCACGGTAGCGGATGCCGTCGTCGAAAAATTAATTTCAGATTTTGGAATGTCTCTCTCTTATGTCTTCAGACACTTCCCTCTGCGAACTCTTCATCCACATGCGGAATTGGCCGCATTAGCAGCCGAAGCTGCCAGTCAGCAATCCCAATTTTGGTCGATGCATCGATTGCTATTTCAAAATTCCCAGCATCTCTCAATGACAAAAATTCTCTCGTTGGCCGAAGAACTTGAGCTTGATATCGGACAGTTTCAAGATGATTTTCAGCGCGGCGATCTGATCGACAAGATTGATTCAGATGTCAGCAGTGGTCTCCGCAGCGGGGTTCATGGAACACCAACATTTTATCTGAATGGCGTGCGGGTTGACGGCCCACACACCTATGCGTACCTCAGCGACCTTTTCGAGGAAACTCTCACCAAATCCAATCGATCGCCACGAAGGCAGTTTGAAGAGAGACCGTCTATCTTTTAAATAAAACTCAGTCATATCGGTAAAAATATCCTTAGACGGGTTTTACAGATCCGACCATCGATCAAATGGATCCTTGAAATTATTTATATGGGGAGACTTCAATGTCTCCGCTGGATGTGGTCACTTCGACAGCAAATTTCCCTTCGGGTGGAACAGTCATTGAATTTCTAATTTCGCCTGTACCCGATTTCAATTTAAAACCAGTCGAGTTCACATTTTTAAGTTTTAAAGATACATCTCCCGAAACCGTCAGAATTTTTATGTTACTTGGATTTTCATTTTGAATTTCAACCTCGGCGCTCACGGCCTTGACCGTCGTCATCTCTGAGATAACGCCAATTAAATGAGCTTCACCCGAAACCATTTTCACATCGACAGTTTGGCTCTCTAAATTCCGCAGCACAACATCTCCGGATACGGTATGAATTGAAATTTTCTTCCGAAATGTTTTGGGCAATTCGACTTGAATGCTTAGATGATCAACCACCAAGTCCTCTGGAGTTTCCAATGTCAAATTGGCGGCATCTTCATGCACATCTAGCAACTTTGAATTCGCATCCCCACTCGTGGTTCCTGACGAATGCACAACTACCTTATCGCCATCACCGACCATCACCTCAATCTCTGCATTCACGGCTTTGAGCCTCAGCATTTCCCCCGGTACCGGGAAATCGATTCTGTTTTCAATTTGCGAGCTATGTTGATTCTTAGAATGCGCATCGAAAACGACACCGAAATTTTTCCCCGTCGCAACTTCAATCCCAAGGCTTTGCGCTAACTTCATGCCAAGATTCGGATCTTGATTATAAGCCTGAACGCTCGCAAAGATTGCCACACCAATAAAAAAAATAGTTCCAAGCGTGGTGAACAAAAGCGTTCGATAAAAGACGTGAGCATTTTTCATTTTTTCTCCTACTTTTCTAAGGCGAATTTTAAATTCCATTGCAAATAACCGATCAGACCTAAGACAATCTGTTTGGTCATTACAAACATCAATAGCGCAAAGACCACGGCCAGCCCCAGGGCCCCAAGACTGCCAGCGCCCAGCGCCAAGAACACCCAAAAGGTCAGACCAATAATGCCAATTTTAAATGCTGATGCGACAATCGCAAATGCGACGGAAGCTAATGCGACTGCCATGGACCAGCCAGTAACCAAGAATGCAAAAATTAGAATTCCAGGAATAAATAGAACGATGAGATTAAAAGGTGCCAGTACGATCAATCGCCCAATCACCCGAAATGCTGTTTCCCACTGAAAATCCACACTCGAGTTTTTTACTTTCGCGATGAGCGCTTCCGTCTCGTAAGCTTTCGCGAGAGCAACTGGATTGCCGAGCCTGTTCGAAATCTGCTCCTCAGTTTGCCCGTTCTGCAAACCATGGGTGAAGTGTTCCTGATAATCGCTTAGAATATCGTTCACATTCTGCACGCCACATTTGGTTAGGGCCTCTTTCAAAGCATTTAAAAATTCAGTTTGTTTCATGTAATGTCCTTGCCAATAATTTTTTGAATCTGTTGATTAAACTCAGTCCACTGCCGGAATTGGTCTTTTTGAAACTCTCTCCCGAGCTTTGTAATCCGGTAATATTTTCTTGGAGGCCCCTCGGAAGATTCTTGAAGGTAGGTTTCAAAATACCGCTCTTCCGTGAGACGCCTCAGGATGGGATAAAGCGTCCCTTCCGATATTTCCAAGCTCTTTGAAATTTCTTCGACCAATTCATATCCGTAATAGTCTCGACGACTGATCATCGTCAGCACACTCAGCTCCAGAACTCCCTTTTTAAATTGGGCATTCATAATCTCTCCTGCTCTTCCTGTACTGTATATAGCTATGTACTATGCATTGTAAAGTACTAAATATGGCTGGGTACACGAAAAATCCGGCTGATTTTGATCCATTGGAAACTGATTGGAATTGAAAAACTTTTAGACGGCTCCCTTAGCGTGTTCGGTATCCGCCTCTAATTGGATTAAAGGAACCTGAAATTGGCGTCAAAACTCCGATTTTTATTAAGAAACAAAAACTGCAGGCCGATAGGACGGCATGACAAGGTCGAGTAACAACAATGAATAAACATGAAAAAAAGCGGCCGATCAGCCGGACCTTCTGGAAGTTTTTAAAATATGTGCCTGCCCCAATTCGGGCTAGGTATATTCGTTCGCAGTTCGAAGTCGATACGAGTCTGCCAGCGGACCTGATTTTTAAACAGGCTGAGACAGAGCAAGAAATTCAACAGGCTTTAAAAATCGTTCATGATTCATACGTCGAGCTCAATTACATCGACCCGGTCGAATCCCAATTACGGTTTTCGAAATTTCATGCGCTGCCCACTACGGTCATCTTAGTCGCAAAAATTGGGGACGAGGTGATCGGAACATTAACGATCATTCCCGATAGCGCATTGGGGCTGCCGGCGGATATAACTTGGCCTCTTGAGAAATACCGCAAAAATGGAAAGATCATTGCCGAGATTTCTTCTCTCGCCATCAAAAAAGACTTTCGGATGCGGCGGGGAAAACTCCTGATGCCTCTTTGTAAAATCATGTATCTCTACTGCACCGAAGTTTTGCGATTGGACGGAATCGTGATCGCGACGACCATCGAAGTCGAACCTTTTTATACGGATGTTCTTCTTTTTCAGAAAGTGGTAGCGACAACCGGCCAAGCGCACAAATTAGTGAAGGGGAATCCATCCAGCTGTTGCTACCTCGAGCTAGATGAACAATTGGTCCAGTCTTACAAAAAAATCTATTCTCACAAATCTCAACCGAAGAACCTGTACAATTTTTTCCTTCAGAGCGACACACCCAATATTCATCTGCCGGATAAAAAACATTGCATCCAGTCCTACATGCAGAAGAAAAATTTTTCGCAGGCAAAGCTTCTTCAACAACACCAAAGCCTCACTCAGGACTTTACAGCTAGCGAAAAACTCATCATTCAGAATTTGGATATTACAACTTCAGCTTTCGAACAAATTCCGAGTCCTCAAAATTCAGATGAGCTTCTCCGCGCGCATCCTCGTGCTGAAATTCGCTCACCAGCTTGGTGTTTCTTTGAAAAAGATCGCCGTCCACAGCCGTGCCGAATTATAGATGTCTCGAGAACCGGATTTAAAATGCTCATTCAAGGAAATCAGACCTTGCTTTCAAAAGGTGACACATTTGTATTGGTTCTGGACTTCAACGGAAAGTTGATTCAGTGCAAAGCCGAGCTCAAGTGGGTTCACTCGCAAACAAAAATGGGCTGCTTCATCCTTGAATCTTCGCCAGGATGGGACCACTTGATCGAACAGATCTTGGCCGAGGTCAATCTTCAGGTCCAAGTCATCGCCCCGAGTTTTCGCAAAACCGCCTAACGAAGCCCTTATCCCAAAAGACTCGGCTTAGAATTAATTTTTTAAGCTCCAATTTTCAGGAAACAGAAAGCCTGTACCGGAAATATCACTTTGAAAGCCGATAAGATTTTTAGGAACAACCACGGCCTCACGCCGGTGATAAATAGGCACAAACGGTTTTTCTTTCAGCAAAAGGTTTTCCATCTCTTTCATGAGAATCAATCGTTTCTTGGAGCTCCACTCATGATCAAATGCTTTCAGACGGTCGTCCAAAGTCGCGCTTTTGAAATGGATGACATTTTGACCTGTCCAAGCATTTTCCTTGGAAGGAATTTCGGTCGACGCAAAAAGTCCACGCAATGAGGTGTCTGGCAGGATTGGCTGCCCGAACATCGCCAACGCAAAATCTCCATGCGGCACTGAATCTCCGAGAAAAACACGTGGAGGTTGATTCTTCACCACGCATTGGGCGCCGACCTTCTGAAATTGACTGCAAATATATGTTTGAATGGTTTCTAAAATCTTGATCCCCGCGGAGGTTCGAAATTCAAGCGTCAAAGGCTTGCCATTTTTGCTACGCATGCCATTGCTGTCTGCTTTCCAACCCGCTTCATCCAACAAGGTTCGCGATGCCGAGACCGAAAATTGTGGGGTCTTATCCTGAAAGGCCGGATTCTGTGGAGCCAGGAATGTTTCAGCCGGCTTCAATTTTCCCTGAAAAAAGGCTTTCGTTAACTCCTGCTTGTCGATGGATTTCCAAAGAGCTTCCCGAACTTTGAGGTCTTTAAGGATCTCGTTGTCCAAATTGAAAAACAGGCCCTGAAAAATGGGCGAGTCTAAAAAAACGACAGATGAAGGCGCTTTGGTTTTTTCGAAATCTTCCGCCAGCATCAAAGCCAGGTCAGGTGGCAGACCAACCGCGGAAATCATGTTCACTTCACCTGTCTGAAGGTGCGACTTCAAGGTGCTGGTCTCGCCGATGTGCTTAACGAGAACTCTCTGTATTTTCGGAGTGGCTCCGAAAAAATATTTATTTTTTGAAAGCAGAAAATGGCTTCCGAGGGCGTACTCATCAACAACGTAGGGACCGCTATACAGTCCCTTATTCGTTGGATCTTTAACATAAATCGAATTTTGCTCGTACGCCTGAGGCTGACCTTTCCACTTTTCAAATACCGCCTGCTCGAGATGGGCTGGTAACAAAGGCGGCAGATCGCGATCGTAAGTCCAGTCATCATTCTTGTAGGTGACCTTGCAAAACTTGGGCTTTTGATCCGTCCACTCGATATTTTCAATCTTATCGAAAATATTTTTTTCTTCCGTGGAAACATTTGGACTCAGCCCAACTTGCCAACCCATCCACCAATCTTTGCAGGTAATGGCCTGACCATCACCCCAGTTTGCGTTGGCGCGAATGGTCCACTGGGCGACGACTTTCGCCTTTCCATTCACTTTTACGATTTCAACCTGCTTGTCCTTCTTTAAAGGAATTTTTTCGGCCAAGTCGGCGACGACATCACCTTGGGAGTTCCGAGTCACCATTGGTCGAACAACAAAAGGAAGGAAAGCTTCCGTTGAAGCCAAATTAACCGTTACCGGATTGAATTGATTCCACTCTTGGACAATGGCAATTTTCAAATCTGGGGTCATCTCAGCGGCCATCAGTCCGATTGGCAAAAGCCACAAAAAGAAAACGCCAATTGCTTTCATTTCAATCCACTCCTTTTAAGGTATTTACAGTCCCGCAAATCATATTCAAAATAAGGCATGGAACAAGAAAAGTTTTTTAAATGTCCCTACTGTTTTGAAAAAGTATCTATGATTCTCGATCTATCCGAGAATGACACTCAGTCCTACATTGAAGATTGCGAAGTTTGCTGTCGCCCCATTCAGATCACCTATACGGCTTCAAATGGACGTCTGGTGCATTTTCTAGCTGGGGTCGCCTAAATAAAGGGCTTCCAGTCTAATGTTTTCTTTGAGAAACCGTCTCAAGGTAATTGGAAATTTCGAATTGAAGATCTTCATAAGCGATATCCTGGGGCTTTCGCCCTTCTTTATCCACTTGTTTAGGATTCGCCCCGGCCTCGACCAACTCTTTCACGATGGGTAGGTGTTTGCCTGCGACGGCCATAAAAAGAGCGCCCCATCCATTTTCATCAACAAATTCAAGATTTGCTTTAGCGGTCAAAAGAGCTTTCACGATCTGGATTTGGCCCTGATAAGAAGCGACCATCAACGGCGTCAAATTATTTGCATCGACGGCATCAACTTGCGTCCCATTCTGGATCAACGTAATAGCGATTTCCGAATGCCGTCCCTCAATCGCGAAAAAAAGTGCGGTTCGCTTTTGAGAATCTCTTAGATCTGGCTGAGCTCCCTTGCTCAACAAAATTTGAACAACATTTTCGTGCCCTCGAAAAGAGGCCATCATAAGCGGCGTAATACCCGAATCATCCGCGGTATTTGCGCTGGCCCCCGACTGCAGAATCTCAGTGACGTCAGTTTCATTTCCTTGCGCTGCCGATTTCATCAAAGCAGACTCATCCGCATTCAAGGAGGTCACTTTGTTAGTGCTTGCGCAACTGAGAGCAAAAAATGCCCCCAGTACCAAAATAAAGAGTTTTCTTTTAGAATGTTTCATCGATTCATATCGAACCGAAAGACCGTTATGTTGGCAAACAAAAAATCTCAAGCCAGGCCATTGCCAGAGTTATTTCTGTGCCTTTTGATACAAAGGCATCACTTTAGGCAAAAGACCTTCGATCGCTTGCAAACGTTTTTCATCCGAGGGGTGGGTACTGAGAATGGCTGGAGGCTTCGAGTCTCCCGATAATTTCGCCATTTTCCTCCAAAGGTTCGAGGCCTCTTGTGGATTGTAACCAGCTCTAGCCATCAGCTCCAATCCCAATTCATCTGCCTCAAGTTCTTGTCCACGACTATGAGGCAAGGTCACGGCAACCATGGATACGGCGTTGATCGCTCCCGCATACTTCGGATCCACCGTACCAGTCATAATCAATAACTGAAGTCCCGCATTTTGCGCCAACTCTTGAGACATTCTTTCGCGTCCATGCTCGCGAAGAGCATGCGAAATCTCATGTCCCATCACGGCCGCTATTTCACCATCCGTCAGCTGCAACTTTTCGATCAATGCCGAATAAAACATGATTTTTCCACCAGGCATGCACCACGCATTCAACTCATCACTGGTCGCTACATGCGTTTCCCAGGGCCACCCTAGCGCATCTTTTCGAAACGAGACCGTCTGTGGAATCAAACGTTTCGCGACAGCTGCCACTCGCTGAACAAGATCTTTCTTCTGATCTAATTGTCCTTTGCTTTGGGCCTCTTTTTTGACTTCCTCATAACTTTGCACAGACATCTGAATCATCTGTTCAGATGGAACTAATAAAAGCTGTTTTCTTTCCACCCCGACTTCACCTTTTTCGGTTGTGGAGGAACAAGCAGTGCTTATCAAAAATAATATTGGAAAAATTAATTTCATTTTATTCATTCAACACTTATCTCTGACTCTCTTAAATCCTGTCAAGACTCAGACATTTTTGGTACGGCCTGGGTCACAATGTCAGATTGGCCAGTCATTTTGACCACTGACTCAAGAACGCAAAGCATTTTACGCACTCCAGAAGCTGGCACAAAGATTGAACATTAGATTATTCACACACAGGGGGTTGAAAATGATCAACGGAATGATTTGCGGTAACGTTACAATGAAATGTGCAAATGAACTCAGCGATTTGATCCGCACTAGCTTTATGACGATACTGAATCAGGTAGCTGACTTCTCACCTTCCGATTCTTTAGTGAAAGCGGAACTTGGAATGGATCATGGTGTGTACAACGCCAATATCGAAATTCATTCTCAGGAACTTAATATTAGCGCGAACAAAAGCGCTGATAGCGTGATCTCGCTTATGGGATCTATCAAACATGATCTGATGGAACAGATCGAAGCTTGGAAAAAGGTCAGAACTGTCGAGGCTCATTGATTTTTTAATCACTGGCACCAGTCCATATTTTTTCAGACTTTATTTTTTCACGGAGGAAAAATGATGAAAAAGTCTCAATTACCAAATTTAGCAGCTGTTTCGATCACCGGAGCTCTCAGTTGTTTTCTCTGGCTCCCTTTACTGCCAATCCTAATTCCATTCGTGAGTTTAGCATTGGCCCTAAAGTGGATTAAATTTGCAAGCTTTGCGAATGCAGGAAATGGCAACTTCGAGTCTCCCTCGACACATCTTCAAAGTCCCACCACACACTTCTCCCAGAGCCAAGCGCCACACTTAGCCGCTTGGCCTTCTTCGGCGAGTCTGCCCTATCCTGCAGGGGCAGGCTCGCTGCCATTTTCCACAGGTTCTTTCAGAGAAATAAAAAGTTTTAAACGACAGCAGCGAGAATATCGACAAATCGCCCGGGTCATGAAGGGCTTGGATTTACGAAAGCAGGCGCTTGGAGTTTGATCTCTGCAATATTTGAAGATGCTTTTCAACTCTCGTTCAATGTGGATGTTCGTCAAAAAATTCTGCTAACTCAAATTCTTTTCGGTACAGAGTTTTACGACCAATCCCTAAAACATGAGCGGCCTGATCCTTTGTTGAACTTCTCTGCAGGATTTCCTGAATATAAAGAAGTTCGATCTCTTTTAGCGAGGGTAAATGATCACTCAATTGAAACAAAGTGCGCGCGCCTTGCGACAGTTGCTTTGTCTCTAAAACCTCTTTGGTAATCAGCTGGCCCGGAGATAAAATAAAAGCACGCTCCAGCATATTCTCCAACTGCCGCACATTGCCTGGAAATGGATGACGCTCTAAATATTCAATCGCTTCACTGGACAAAGTTTTCCGCACTCCCCATCGCTCCTGCAGTCGCTCCAAGACATGAGATATCAAAAGCTTCAAGTCTTCACGACGTTCTCTGAGTGGGGGAATATGAATCGGGATGACGTTCAGGCGGAAATAAAGATCTTCGCGAAAACGGCCTTCGCGAACTAAAGATTCTAGATTTCGATGAGTGGCACAAATCACCCGCACGTCGACAGGAATCGTCTTTTTACCGCCAACAGGACGAACTTCTTTGTCTTGCAAAACTCGTAATAATTTTGCTTGCAGAAGCAATGGAAGTTCAGCGACCTCATCCAAAAAAATCGTCCCGTGATCAGCAACAACAAACAAGCCTGGCTGGTCTTTGTCTGCACCGGTAAATGCGCCTTTCATGTGACCAAACAATTCTGATTCGATTAAGTTCTCAGGCAAAGCTGCACAGTTGATGGCCACAAATTCGTTCTTCGACCTGGGTGACCGATTGTGAATGGCACGGGCCACTTTTTCCTTCCCGACACCACTTTCACCAGTGATTAATACAGCCGAATCGTAAAGCGCAATACGGGAAATCATAGAAAAAATATTCTGGATGGATTCGCTTTCGCCTACAAATCCCTCAAATGATTGCCCATGAAAAATTTGCTGCTTGATTGAACCCAACTCATACTGAGTCTCGATATGCCGAATCCCCTTGGTAATTCGAGCATCAAAAACATCATACGAAACTGGCTTTACCAGATAGTCCAATGCACCCATTCGCATGGCTTGCACAGGGTATTCTACATCTTGGTTTCCCGAGACAAATACAACGGCCACGTGAGGAGCTTCACGCTTTAAAAGCTCGAGGAGCTCGAATCCTGAACGCTCTGGCATTGAAATATCACTGATCAGCAAGGTGGGTTCTTTTGTACTGCGAAGTCTTTCCAAGGCTTCTGCGGTTGAAGTCGAACTCCATACCTGCAATCCCATTTTGCCGGCATAGAGTTTCAAAATCGCCAGATCTGAATCACTGTCATCCAACACAACAACTTTGACCTGTGTTTCAATCATTTACCTTCTCCTTCAATTCAAAGGCCAATTTTCGTTTGACCAAATCAGCACTGAGAGGCTTACGGATGTAATCGTCGAATCCGTGGTCCATAATGGCCTGAATGTCTTCATTGAGGCTATAGGCCGTCAGTGCCCAAATAGGCTTTTCATATTTCATGTCTCTTAGTCGATCAAAAACTTCAAATCCACTCATTTCCGGCATATTGATATCCAACAAAATCAAGTCGGGATCAGACGAAGCCATCTCTGCAAAAAATGTTTTTGGCGAGGTGAATCCACGCACCCGGCAGCCCAGTTTGCGTAAGAAGATTTCAGCCAGACGAATATTGTCCTCATTATCGTCTAGAACAAAAATATCAAATGAACTCAACTTGGTATTGATAACGGCCTCTTGGCGCTTCTCATTTTGCTGCTGAAGTTTTAATTCATCGCTGACAAAAGTCATGCGAAAGTGAGAGCCCTTACCAATCTGGGTCGTTAGCAATTCCACTTTTCCACCCAGTGCTTGCGCAAGATTTTGCGCAAGCCTCAAACCCAGACCCGTACCCGAAGTTTTACTCGAGTCGGCAACGTCTCCACGTACGTACTCTTGAAACAGCTTTCCTTTGTCAGAGTCAGGGATGCCAATTCCCGAATCGATCACATCAATAAAGTAATGGCTGCCGGTTTTACCCTGGATGAGCCTGACATATCCGCGATCTGTGAATTTAATAGCATTCGAAAGCAGATTGTAAACAATCTGCTTGAGCCGAATTTCATCGGTCACGACAAACTCATCGCGAATGAATTGATTTTCAAATTGTAAACTGATGCCTTTATTCAGAGCCCGCTCTTCAAACGCCTTTTGAAAATCATCGATCAAGGTTTTCAAAGAGACTTTCGAATATTGGAATCTCAATTTACCGGCTTCAATCTTAGAAAGGTCGAGAAGGTCATTAATCACGCGAGCTAGAATTTCACCATTCTTGCTAATCAGCTCGACATATTCCTTTGCCTCAGCATCCAAGCTTGTGTTCTCAAGCAACAAATCTGAAAAGCCTAGGACAAGACCCAGAGGAGTGCGCATCTCGTGGCTCATGTTCGCTAAGAATCTGGTCTTTGCTTTATTTGCAAGCTCAAGCTGCAGCGTCCGTTTGCTGATTTCGTCTTCAAGAGTCAGATTCATGCTTCGGATCTTTTCCTGAGTCATTTTCTGATCATGAATATCTTCAAGCGAACCAATGATGAATTCAATCTTTGCCAATGGATCAAGTTTGGAGACTCTTCGCGCGCGAAACCATCTATACTCATTGCGCACACGAATCTGATATTCCATCGGCTCAATTTCTTCACCTGGAATCGAAGTGCGAAGAAATTCTTCAAAATCTTCACGATCTTCGGGATGCAACAGGGACAGAAAAAATTCAACCGTCGGATCAAATGAATTGGCCTGAAATCCTAAAAGTTCAAACATTCTGGTCGACCATAAAAGGCGACTTGGTTTTAATTCCGAGTTTTGCCATTCATAAATACCCACCCCACTGCTTTCCAGAAGCAGGTCGTATTTATCATTAGCAAACTCAATTTCTTTATCTTTATCTTCTAAGAGCTGGTTCGAAGTGACTTCAAGAGATTTGGGTAAAAGTGGAATCAGCAACATCGCTGTTGCAATCGAAAGCAAAGCCGCAGCGCCTTTGATGAAGATCTGTAGTTTCACTTCATACCCTAGGGTGGAAAGAATTCCGATCACATTCAATGACCCAAATGCGAGCAAAGTCCCACAAAAGAAAATGATGAGCAAACGAGCGCCAACCTCTTTGCCTCTTTTCCAAAAAAAGTAAAAAGCAAATGGCAGCCCTAAAAAACAGGCGATAGCGATTAAGGCATCCAAAAGGATTTGAATCCGAGAAACCTCAGGAAGAATTAGAAAGCTCGAGCCCAAAAAAGAGAAAAATTCTTCCACCACTTTTATCAATGCTTTAGCTTTGAGCTTAACTGTTGGAAGGTCTGATCAGAAAGAGTTTGTAATTCCGAAAGGGAATTTCGCACGTCTTGCAATTGGTGATTCCGAGCCGATTGGTACATTTTTTCAAGCAACTGGCTAACGGCTTCGCAACCTAAATTTGCAAATTGATTTTTGAGCTTGTGAAGATTGAAAGAGACCTGACTTTGGTTTGCCTCATTAATTTCTTGCGATGAATTTAAGAATTCATCGCGACTTGCAATCAGTCTTTGAAACAATTGAAAGACAAGGTCCGGCTCCTGCTGGTCTTCTGTGACTTCCAGAAGTTCCCGAATGTATTTTGAGTTTATCAACTCTGGTTCCATATTTTTCCTTAGTGAGAAGGTTTGTATGGGAAGAGCACGGTTTCCGTAAAGAAAAATGAGACTCGGAAGCTGTGCACTAACTAATCTCTAAACCTTGCCTTTCTACTTAATTTCGATTGACCCAAAATATTTAAGATTTTCTTCATCTTCCCTAAAGTAAACATCAACTTGTTTTGAAGGATTTGACATCAAATTATCAAGCAAGAAATTGACAGCAATATCCGACTGAACGTGCTGAACGCAGACCCTATCACTGACATGTAAAACCTTGATTGACAAAATGATCTTAGAGCCTCTGATTTCTTGACTCAGACTTTCAATTTTTTCGCACGAGTCCTTCAAAGATACGAGAGATGAGATCTCTAACTTGTGTTTAATTGAATGCGTTAACGGCAATATCACTTCATCTGGTACCAAAAAATCATGATCGCCTAAACCTGGAGAGGCCCAGCTCAAACTAAACGCAGCAATCATGGCGGAAACCAAAAGAAAGAATACCTGTCGCATCGAATCCTCCTTGAATTACCGATTGACCCTCTCGTGTTAAACAAGTTTTGTGCCATCTAGCATCTCTATTAAGGCTTAGCCCTGATTGTTAAATACCAATTTCACCACAACTTCAGATGATTTATTGGAGCCTTTTACCCCAGAAATCGTTGTAAATAGGAGATTTGCGCCTGGACTCATTTTTGCCTTCATCAAGACGTATTCAATCACATTGTTCCAAACAAGGAGGTTTGCAATGCGGATGTTTCAGTCTGAAAGAAGACTTACCAAAGAACTATCTCGAATCTTAACGTCTCCCGAGGAGAAAATTCAGCTGGCCGAGCGGCGTGCCTTAGAGGATGAAGAAGATTTTCTAGTCTATTTACCATCAGATCTAGAGATAAAAGAGGGCAGCTTTTCCTTTATCAAGGTTCGGGATGGCTCCGAACTAGTCCTCGATATCTAAATTACAAATTATTTTAAACTTAACTCAGACAATTAGAGCGTTTTACAGGAATATCTCAGTCGGATCTGCGCTCCTGGAGCGAGAGATTCGCTGAGATGCAAACTGCTACCATTCACAGCCCATGTGATTCCTGGTTGTGCAGGCGTAAACTTCACGTCAAGCCCACTGGGATTTGAACAAGCTAGGGTTACATCAGACAGACGATCAACGATGTTAGCCCCAATATTCGCAAGCTGTGAGCCATAGTCAGAAGCACAGATATCGCCAAGAATTCCATTCGTCAGCTCAGTCGCTTTCGCATACTGAATTCCTTGCGAGCCTTTGACTTGGTTATAAGTAACACCATGGGTTGGATTCATCCAAGCCGGCCCCATCTGCAGATTTTGCTGACCTTCACAATTTGTATCGCCAGGCTTCACAATTATTGAATGAATACTGAGTGTTTTTCCAGAATAAGCACTTTTCACCTTATTAACCAGTGTTTCGGGCAAATCTCTTGTCTCAAGCTCATAAGATCCACCCGACCCATAGAGGCGACTTCGTTCGTCTTCATCTGCCAGAAAGACTATGGCGAGATGTGCATTTGGCCGAACAAAAGAGGATGGGTTTTTTTCAAAGAATAAATTGGCGGCAAAAATTCCCCGCTCATCACCCGATGGACAATTGTCATGAGCTGCCTGAGCTGGCGGCGCCGAATTTGGATATTGTTCCAAGAATGCTTCACACTGTTTTGTTTCTTCTCGCTGAATATTCTTGGCAAACAGGCTCTCTCGATCTGCCGTACTAGATGTCAAAAAGGCAGCCCCATTTTCAAATGAAACCAGATTACCATCTAGCCACGCGCCATTTTTGTTAATTGCGCGAGGTTCATTATAAAGCAAAGAAGATGCACCGTCGTCAGCAGTCGATTCTGTCGCAGCCGAGGAGACATCCGTCGTCACAATTCCGATACGATAGTCTATTGATTTTGAGTCCAACTGCGTTAGAAAAGATGAAAACCTTTTTGCCATTTGTGTTTGCTCAAACGACATGGAACCAGAGTTATCATCTACAAAAAGAATGTCTACCAGCCCACCATTGGCATGAGCGGTATAATCAAAAAAATCTTCGCCATTTGCACTGATGCAAGTTTCAGCAAAATTTTGACATTTGTTAACATCAGGATCTTTATCAAAGGTCTTCGGAGCACAGGCGACCCAATAACTCGCAATCAGCGTTCCCAGAATGAGCTTGTAGAGCCTTCGCATAGTGACCTCACAGCGATCAAAGTCCAAACCTTATGCCATCAAAATTTTAATCTATCTTATTGAATTTACAGTGAAATTTACAACAAACAGCTTCTCAATAGTGAACAAAGTTTAGACAATGGCCGATTATGGGCATTCACCTTCTCTTGCGCTTTTGGCAGCAAAGACAGAAAATCAAACCGAATAAATTTTCTTTTTAGAGCCGTTAATTATAAAAATAGGGTGTGGAGGAAAACTTTGAAATACCTTTGGCTTGCTTTATTTGTTCTATTTGTTGGGATCGCTTCTTATTTAGCTGAAGAACTTTTCTTCCCCCCACATTTACCATTTGTTTCAAATTCCCCTGAAGCCATCATTCATGCTGATTTCGAAACACTTAAAAAAGGGAAAAACATTCCCCCGGAAATACACAATCTAAAAGAGATCTTTTTTTCTGATCATCGACTTAAAAAAACAGAAATAAACTGGGAGGCACTTTCGAAGCTAGACTTTCCAAAAAAGAAAGACGGCTCCTACGAACTGCAAATTGAAGCTTTCGATGCTACGGATGAAACAAATAAGGACAAAGCGCTCTCGATATTCCAATTCAGTCTCTTCGATAAAACATCAAAAAACAAAATCTGGGAAATCAGCCGCACCTTCGAATTTCAGCCGAAATCAAATTCTGAAAAAAAATAATTTTGATTTAAAAAAAATCGAATTCAAATAAAAGAATTCAAGCAAAAAAAACCCCAGTTAGGAAACTAACTGGGGTTCATAAAAAGAAGCTGGCGCCGTGCTACTCTCCCACACAGTTACCCGTGCAATACCATCGCCGCAAGAGGGCTTAACTTCTGAGTTCGGAATGGGATCAGGTGTGGCCCCTCTGCTAAAAACACCAGCAAAAGGTAATAAAATTTAATATTTGCTAACTATATCTACTAAACGTACCGTTTAGTTAGCAAACGTATTCTTGAAAATTGAAAAATTAATTTAAGTGATTTTAGCGTAAGTTAATTCCATTAATTTAACTCTTCATTCAGACCGTAGTCTTCAGAAGAAAAAAATTAAAAAAGCCTCACGACCTATTAGTACAGTTCAGCTGAAAGTATTACTACTTTTACACCCACTGCCTATCAACCTCGTAGTCTCCGAGGAGTCTTTAGGGGCCCGAAGGCCCAGAGAGATCTTATCTTGTAGTTAGCTTCCCGCTTAGATGCTTTCAGCGGTTATCTATTCCGAACATAGCTACTCTGCAATGCCGCTGGCGCGACAACAGAAACACCAGAGGTTCGTCCATCCCGGTCCTCTCGTACTAAGGACAGGTCTACTCAAATCTCTTACGCCCACAGAAGATAAGGACC
>CBIHNW010000018.1:0-115107 GCA_966211795.1 uncultured Bdellovibrio sp.
AGAATTCCCGAAAATCAGAGTCGTTACCTTTTCCAACAATAGCTTCAATTTGCTGCACCTGCTTGAGTTGATTGTATGGAAACTCGGCCACAATCTTTTCTTTTGTTTGACTGTCAATCTTACTAAAAACTCTTTCCCGGACTCCAACCATATTTTTCTTCCAACTCCATGCCAAAAATGCAAACGCAGCGAGACTGAGAAATAGAGCAATCCACAGTACATCCAGCAAGACCATCATAATCATTCCTCTTGAATATTTCTTTATGCTATCAACTCGATATCCATATTGTCGTAGTTTTCAGCCCATCCCTCCGCCACCACCCGGAATATACCTATAGATGTAGCGACTTTGTTCTCATATTACTTCTTACGCACTTTAATGGCTGGATAATTTTCCCAAGATGGCATTTCAAAATTTCGGACCTGCATCCTAGAGAATATGGTCAGCAATCCAACACACAAAAATAAAATTTCGACATTGAACAACCATGGATCCAGAATCGGAAGTGCAAATGACATGGGTATAAATATTATTTCCAGGAAGAATCCAGTAAAAAGAATATATTTTATTGTAGAAAGAAAGTAAGGAGGCGGAATTTTTACTCCCGCTTTCCATAATAATTTCCAAATTACAGGCGTCGCTGCCCATTCTTTTATACCAAGACCCTTAGATTCCGCCGCCCACGCATTAACTTTTTCGTTATGCTCCACATCCGCAATAATATTAGACCTCACATCAGGTTATTGTCTAGTCAGAATGCCATATGCAAGCGCTACCATTGAAACTGTCCAAGAGAAAATCGTGAATGCCTTAGCTTTGTGCTTGTCTTTATCCTCCAGCACCTTTTGGAAAAGTTTTTGATAGACGAAAAAAAAGACAATACCAGCTACTACTAAACAAATATACTCAGCCATTCTCCCCCCTAAATATAGATCGAGACTTTCAGTATTCTTCTCCCAATTGATTCAATCTAAAAGTCCATATAATCCGCGCATTAGAGCATTAAGTAAACGGCAACAAACCCTACAGCAAGAGATACAATCTCTAATCTGAGTAACTGATAAAAGTGTTTACGTCTTGAAGCCAACAAGGCAAAGCCCTCGGAGTCTTGTAGCTCATAAGCACGCTTTATTTTTTTGAATTGACCTCCTGTCACCTTACTTAGATTGCCATGAATTGAGCGATGTAGTTCGGGCTCAATTACGGATATCATCTGAAGCAGTTGATCAGTTAACAGATGCCTGACTTTGAATATCATTCGGAACAAAATAATAGTTGAAGCAAAAGCCAAAGATGCGATCACTGGCGGAAAATGATCAACAACCCAGCCGTGAAGACTGTAGAAGCCCAAATAATTATGGTGGCTATCCATATCTGTTTCCTGGTTTTCAACCGATCGATCTTCGCCTTCCCCAGGACAAAGAATATAAAAACAAAAGCCAGAATAGCAAAAATCAGCAAAACCAATAAATCTCGGTCACTCATCGTACTCTCCACTGATCAATATTTTATAAAACAGTTCTGTTATATCAGCAACCACCCGATCCTGATCCTGATCCCGATCCTGATCCTGATCCTGATCCTGATCCTGATCCTGATCCTGATCCTGATCCTGATCCCGATCCTGATCCCGATCCCGATCCCGATCCCGATCCTGATCCTGATCCTGATCCTGATCCTGATCCTGATCCCGATCCTGATCCTGATCCAGGAATAGAGCCAGGAACAGAACCGGGAATACTAGCCGGAAACCGGTCAATCGCATTTAGCGATTCTTTCCAAATTTGAGCTCCAGTTTGAACTGCCGTCCAAAGTATAGCAACTCCAACGCCAACTTCTAGAGCAACAAGAGGACTTTTAGTATAAGTACCGGTTACAAACATGGCAGCCGCTCCTACAACTAGCCCTTCTCCTGCGTACCTTTTCACGTCATTAAAATCCAACAAACCGCTCGGATCAATACAGTTAACAGGATCATTTCCACAGTATGTGAACAATCCAGCACTCCCCCCCGCAAACAAAATAGGGTCCTTCGCCGTCCAACGCCCAACTTCAGGGTCATAGTCACGAGCCCCGAATCTCACGAGCTTCGTATCTGGATCATACAGTCCACCAGCAAAACCAAAGGGCTGGAAGCCGGGGTTTGTATCCTGGACAACCCGACCAAATTCGTCGTGCTCCATGATTTGTGCCACAGCACCTGTGCTCACATTAACGACCAGGCGAACTGATCCCAAATGATCTGAAAAAATTCGATACATTTGATTCGAGCTATCGATGAAGTAATCTGGCACGTGCCCTTTGGATGCATACACATAGGTCTGAATCAAATTTCCTGCGCTATTAAATAAGGCATTCAATTTTCCGTCTGGATTGTGCATGTATCGATTTTGCAAAGTACCATTGATTTTTCGTCCTAAGCGTCGATTCAAAGGATCAATTTCGTAGTCAACCGTCTTACTCGGCAGAACGACTTGCTTCAGATTTCCGAACACATCGTATGTGTAACTGGTTGTCTGCGACAGTAGCGTATTCACCCTGGTTTGCAGGTCACCATTGCGATTATAAGAATAGGTATTCACTGCATCTGCCGTGAGCCAGTCTTGATCGTTATAGGTTCCAGACACAGAGGTGCCGTTGATAGTACCACTCACCCGATTCGAATTGCTGTCATATCCGTATGTCGAAACCGTCACTGAATTTTTATCAACTTGGGTGAGTCTTCCAGTCGAGTCGTACGTGTAATCAAATGTGCTGGTCACTCCGTTGAGCAACTCAACCTTTTGGGAAATCCGGCCTAATGCATCTCTTGTAAGATTGTAGGAATATATAACAGTGGTCCCGTTTTTAGCCTGATAACCTGTCACTTCACCAAAAGTATTATAGGTGTATGAATCGTTCAGGCCTGAAATCGCAGTCGCCGTTAATTTGCCATCGGGGCTATCGTAGGAAAGCGAAATACTTCCGGCAGTTTTCAGCAACTCTCCGGTGTCATAAGTATATGCGATCGTGCGTAGGTTATAGTCTTTATCGTAAATTTGCTCCTGTCCCAAGCGCCCAAAAGCATCTGGACTTTTGGAATAATACCACTTCATCGCACTGCCTTCTATGTACTGCATTCCCGAAAGCGTCCGGCCAGTATAGGTACGAAGAACGTATGTTCCATTTGGTGCGGTCATCTTGTACGGATTTTTATTTCCATCGTAGGTCTGAGTATAAGTCCCAAAGGCACCCGTGATTGTATCTAACTGCCCTGTTGTAGAATTGAAATTATAATTAATCGAAGCTCCATCAGGTCTTGTGACCTGAGTCAGCTGCCTCTCATTGTTGTAAGTGTATGAAGTATTATAGTTGTTAACGGTATCAAGTGCTGGTGGCTGATAGCTTCCCATCAGTTCCTTTGAGTTCAAAGAGAAAGTATGAATCAGGCGCCCCGGAGGCGTAATGCTCGTCAAATTTCCTAAGAAGTCATACTGATATTGGATAACTCTGAGATCCGGAAGGGTCACAGAGCTCAGTCGCTCAGCATTGTCATAAGTGTAAGAGGTCACTTGGCTTAATGGATTGGTCACTGATGTGAGGAGATTGGTAACAGGATCGTAGGCGTAGCTTGTCGTACGCCCTCCTCTTTGAATTTGTGTAAGATTCTGATTGGTGTACGAAAAAGTCGTCGCCGTTTGGGTTCCAACTTGAAGGCTCACTGTTCGCTCATAAGCATCCATAACCTTTGTCTGAGTACGACCGGAAGTTGAAGTATAAGCCGTTGTGCGATTGCTTCCTGTGTATGTTGACGTAAAGGAGAAAGATGGTGAGCCCGAGAAAGTTTCAGTTCTGGTCAAAGTATTGATATCAAATGGATTAGTCGGCGTATTCAGGGTCACCGAATTCGTTACATTTCTGGATCTTGCTCCGAAGTAACTGTCAGAAATGAATGTTGGCACCTGTGCCTGCGCACCAAATCTTGGATCATTCATGAGCGACGAATTCTTCGTCACCACGTTGCGATAGGTCACCTTGAACGTTGTGTTGTTGCTTTCTGTTTTTTTCACAGAACCATCTTGTTCAGTCAGAGTCTGAGTCATCAGTTGAGATGCAGGATCAACAGTTAATCCTAATGTCGCCACCCGACTCAAAGCAGACGTTATAGTTTGGTTGCTTCCAGATGTCCCTAAAGTTGTCGACATTCCTCCGCTGTGAGAATCCGTCACTAGATACCCATTTGTATCATAGGAAAATGAACTAACTGCGCTATTTGGTTTTGTGAAAGACGAAATCAAGCCGCCAGTGCCCGTATAGGTCATCGACCAGACTTCAGATAAAGGATTGGACACCGACGCCAGATATCCATTCGTATCGAGCGAAACAGAAGTCGTTTTGCCATTTGGAGCTGTGATTGAGCTAAAGGATCCAAACGAATAGTTGAATGTCGTCGTTTGGCTGAATGCTTCTGTTATAGAAGCCAGGGTTCCATTGCTATTGTAGGAAAATGACGTCAGCAAAGTCCCCGTCAGACCTGTCCGAATCTCCGTAATGCGGCCAATGGAATCAAAGAAATACACAATGCTCGCATCGATTTCTGGCACGCGATAGCCACCCGTCACTGATGTGGCCGCGACAACCCTTGCGGAACCGCTTGCGCGGAAAAGTGTTTGCGATGGCACGTCGTAGAAAAACCAATTGCTCGGGATCCAGCCACCCAATCCAAGCTTTTTGGCGTTAAAGGTTCCAAGTGGAATATCCCTCGAAACTAACGGACTAAAATTCGTTGCCTGCTCCAGAATTTCAATTTTATATTTTCGACGTCCCCAAGCCTCATTTGATGAAGCATCAAGCCCATTCCAGCTATAAGAATAGGACAGATTTGCGACCGCGCCATAGGTCTGATGATCAACTACGCTTCCGGTATCGTCGTAGACTTTAACATCATATCCGGTCACATTGGCCCGAACTGTCGCACCACTTACCGCCGTATCAATTCGGTAGTCTTTTGCTCGACCTTTCGCCCAGTCGGTAAAGTACGAAAGCTGCAACTTGGTTCCGGCAATTGGAATTGATTCACCAACAGATTTAGATTCGAAGTGGATGATAGATCCTGGTCCGCTGCTTGGACATTGAGGAGGTGGAGGTGGAGGCGGAGGTGGTGGTGGTAAGCATTGACTAGGCAGTATGTTCATCTGGCTTGCCTGGGCGTCATTCCACTCACAACCTCGATATTGGCAAATGACTGCAAGACCGGTTGGTACTGAGGCGTATCTCACGTAATTAGGGACGTCAAAATAGCCGCCATTGTTATCACTACATCTTGTAGAAGCGCTTTCACAGCTTGTAACTTCCAAGGTAATCATATTGATCACATCATCACAAGTGCCAGAATATGCGAGGTTCGCAGTAAAAATAGATAACACAATTCCAAGTATGAACGTCATAAATACCACCCTATTTAAGACAACAGAAATGTTATCGTCAAAATCACTATTAAATAGATGATTATTTTGTGCTAATGAAAAATCTGGACCACACATTGGTACTGCTGAAAGATGAATACGAAAATCTTTTAAGAATCGGGGCAGCTTCACACAAAGGTCGATGCCAAATCCAGATCAATTTTTAAGCTTTCAATGCCGAATTCGCCTTCACCAGTGCGGAATTCACCACATAAATTTTCAGTTTCTTCTATTCACGTAGCAACAGTAGCGTTAGAAAAGCGCTTCAAAATTGCGAAATTGAAATCTCGCCGAGCGCCACGATGGGTGAATAAAAGCAGAATTTTCTGAAATTCCACATATTCCTCACATGCCCGTGACAACTCTCCCATTTTGAGAAAACAACCAAATAATGACCTGTTTTCATACGTCAAACTTATTCGTATTTAGTAAGCAATTTCTCGAGCCGAATAGATTAGGCAAATAACATCGTTTTTAGATGCCTATCTTACAGAAGGAATCAGATGAAACAGTTACTCCTTTTTGCCCTATCTTTCCTTATAACTTCCTCGTCATTTGCAGCCGCACTTTTCTTTGATTTTCAAGATCCGGCTTTAGCTAGACAGCTTGCAACCCAAAACGGAATTACTCTCGCGCCTTACATTTCACCCAGCTGCCAAGCTTGCAATAACACCAATTATGTCTTAGCAGGAAACACCCCCAACACTAACGTCGGCTTTCCAGGCCCGGCTGCGATATCCTATAAGCCCGTTAAGAAGGTCACGTTGTCTATTGGGGAATGGTACTCTCCAGAAACTTGGGCCATAACTCAGGGTAAAGATCTTTCGGTGACGTACAGAACGTCTGCCGGAGTCGTACAGAAAGCCATTTACCCATACCCCGTTAGCCCACTATTTTTAACTGTCGATGCTGGACCGAATGCTTACCTATTGTCGATTGAAACGGCCATGACAGGCGGCGCACCTTACGTGCCGTATATTGATAATATGACCGTCTACAGAGATGGCGACGAGGAAAAGGTCAAGCTATCTATTGCGCAAGTCAGAATCGCTCAGCGTGTCTTTGAGCCCAGCATATTAAATACCGGAACGGTGGATCTAGTGACTCAAAAGCCATTTGCCACAGAAGTCACGATTTCAGGGACAGTTCCCGATGTCTACAAAAACCTGGGAGCTAAGGCAGTCCTCCAAGTCGACGGCATAGATGCTGAAGAATCAGCGCCATTTTTGATTGGAGACGTTTTAAACTCAAATGCCAAAGCATTTATTTTTGCCAGTGGACTTCCAACCGAAGGTTTGAGAACGCTGAAAGTTGAAATCAGACCTATAGACAAGGTAAACGGTGTATTTGACGACAATTCCATCGTGACTGCATCTCGTCAGGCCTCCTTCCATAGCGTCAAACTGAACGTAATCTATAACTCAATTTCCCAATGTAAACCGCCAGCTATAAACTGCTATTCACCTCCAACTTCGGCCGACATTAGTTTTTTCTCGAACCAAATGTTGACCTTCGCTGAACAAAAATTGCCCATCAGTGATGGAAATCTTAGTCTCCAACAAGGCACCGATAATCTGGAAGGTTATTTGAATGTCGGCACTGGAAAATTTGGTGTGTATAAGGACCTTCAAAATATTTGGCTCCAGAAAAAATTAGCTAAGAAGGATGTCGGGATTTCGTTAGTTAGCGACGACTATTTCGTTAAGCAATTCCCGACTTTACCTAACGTTCAAAAAATGCAGGGACTAACAGATGAAAATGTTAGGAGAGTCGCAGCTGTCCGGACAGAATTCGAGTCCGTCTTGGCACATGAGCTTGTTCACGTTGCAGGTGGCGGCTTTGAACACGACGGTCCTATCAGAGTAGAGGGAATAGGCGAGCATGTCTGGACGTCTGGTTTTGACCTTGCGAGCAGACAACCTTTTAATACAACAGCATTTAATTTTTTCAAACTCATAGACGCACCTGCAAATGAAACAAGCTTTAATTTGGATCGTGACTCTTACAACTTAAGCCTGGCTCATTTTACTTCTGACAAAGTAGATCCAAAAGTCATTTTAGTGGCCGGCATATTAGGCGCCAATAACCAAGTATTAGACTTACAAATGGTGCCGGCTGAAACTTTCCTAGAAGAACCGCCGAATGATCCCGACGTAACTCTTGAAGGCCTCAATTCTGCAAATCAAATCATTGCAACGGTCACTGTTAAAAGTAGCAAAGCTTTGATTGCAGAATATATGGGGGCCCCTTCGGAAGTAATTCCCACCACTGAACAAGCGTTCTATGCTACGCTTGCCGACGACGGCTCAATAACAAAAATCCGAATAAAAAAAGGTACCGTTGTTATTGCAACTGCGGATGTCTACCCTAAGCCTCCATTAACTTTTGATCTTGCAATGACTGGCCTCCTTTCCACTGATTTCAAAGGCAATTCAATAGTCCAGAAAGTAGCGCTGTCAGTTACCAAGATCTATTATGATATTTACAAGAGAGCTTATGAAGGCCATCGATATTCAGAAGCAAGGGCTATTTTACTTGTCATGGAAAACCACCTAAAATTAGCATTAAATGATGAGTTTCACCTAGCTGATGGGAGAACCGTTAAAAAGGCTGAAATTATCGCATTGATTAAATCAGAAATTGGTAAGTTTCCAAGGAAATAGAGGACAGCTCGTGCAAATACTTTTAGGGCTCATTACGATCATTGCTTATTCATTCACAGCAAACGCAAGCTGTGGCTGCGAAAAAGACGAATGGCAAAGTTTAGTCAAAACTCGCGAAATGGTTTTCACGGCAGTCGCCATTTCGCAGGATCGAACACAAGCGACATTCGAGCTTAAAAAAACATATCGGGGTCTGCCGC
Organism: uncultured Bdellovibrio sp.; assembly: GCA_966211795.1. Lineage (GTDB taxonomy): Bacteria > Bdellovibrionota > Bdellovibrionia > Bdellovibrionales > Bdellovibrionaceae > 21-14-0-10-47-8. The sequence continues at coordinate 8,309 of CBIHNW010000018.1, forward strand.
CAAAAAAAATTCAAATGCCTGAGGCTAAAGAAGAGTGGGAAACCGGTACTTCGGGAATATTAGTTGGCGAAACTTATATGTTCGCTATCTCTAAGGAGCAAATTGTAAAATCAGGAGAGCCAACTGTCCTAGCATTAGGGTGCTGCGATGGCCCAAGAGATGAGAAGAATTATAAACTCGAAGCAAAATTCCTAAAGTCCTTCAACTTCAAACCCCGGAAAAAGAAATAACCGTCCCCATCAGTCGAACGCTCGGGTTCGACTGACCTGGACCTTTCTCCTTGCCACTTGCCACAAAATCCGGGTAGCGATTTAATGGGGCCATGTCAGCATATAAGAATTTGGGAAACTGCCTCAAAGAAGCTCGGGTCAAGCAGGGCTTGAGCCAAAAGGACGTTGGGGATCATTTAGGGATTCATTCCCAATACATCTCAAACTATGAGCGAGGCCTTTGCAGCCCACCGATGTATTCGCTCGATCAGTTGCTGAGGTTGTTGAGGGCGAATAGGGACAAAGTCGTCCTCGCCATGCTCAAAGACTCACGCATTGAGATTGAGGGAAGAGTGTACAAAAATCGCCGTCGCGCTTAGTTTGTACACCCGCTCTCCACTCATCCCCAAGGTCATTCAGTCAAACACAGGTGTTTGACTGGGCTATTCTGATTGAATCATGTTTTCTCATCCAAACGCCAGCGTTTGGATGGTTTGCCTCGGGAGGCTCACTCCTCGTGCCTTGATCTTGGGGCGATTGAACAGCCTTATCACCCAAGCGTAGACGCTTGAGTGATTGGCCCATCGCCGACATTTCAGGTCGGAAGCTCACCGCAGAATGCGGACTAGGTGTACTCGCCGTATCCGAACGGTTAACGTCTATCGTAACTGCTCCATCCATTTTTGGACCTTAATGCTTCATCTTCGAAACGAGCACTTCATTTGAACAAAAAAGGACGAACAAAATCATCCAGCCACCATAAACCCATAATCTTGGGTTTTTTTGGCGTATTATAATTAGACTGAGTACAAAGGATAAAATGACCGAGACAGTGTGCTGAAAATACATTTGCCAGCCAGACAGGCTGGCGCCCATCAACAGCTCAGCCTGATAAAATAAAGATTCCAAGGAAATAAAGTTTGTAGGGAAAGTCGCAATAAATATTGCTATTTTGTTTTCGCCTAAAACTTTCATCATCTCTGATCTCCCACGGCTCTCTGTAGAGTATAAGCAAATGCAGCACGCTTTCTCAAAATCAAAAATCAATCCGCCTTTGGCATTATCTGTTTGCGTCTTTGACTCCAAGACGTTTACGCAAAAGCGTATAGGCAGTTGCATAGAAAACAAAACCTGCAATGGAGACATAAAACGAAATGCTGTAGGCCCTCAAATCACCTTCCGTGATGTAGACCGTTCGATTGCGCACCTGAAACGGCACTGTCTGTCCTGTCGTCTCAACCGGTGAAGTCGGATGAACAACAAATGAGTTGTAAAGATAGGCCATATATAACCAAAGGCCCAAGATACAAAATCCGAAAGCGTAGAGAATCATTTTGACCTTTTTCATCAAGGCCTCCGCTGGAACTAAAGGATCACGTGCGTATAGGTCGCTCCGCCGGTTAACGAAGCTCCAGCCTGCGCGCCTAGCGCGAAGCCCCCTCCATTTATAGATCCATTTGGTCCTGAGCCGATAAACCAATCAACACTGCCCCATTGCCGGCTTGAGCACTTCCATTGCCAAATAGACCTTTTAATTCACATATATTGTCAGCATTAGAACCTTGGAAGCTCAAGCCGGAGCCTGTCGAAGCTCCTGGACCTCCGCCGCCACCCTCGTATGAATTACTTCCAAAGTTTCCATGCGAGTGAAAAGCAAAGCCGAAACCACCCATAGACCCAAACGGTTCAAGATTTCGATTAATCCCAATTCCAACTTGAAATGTCCAAAGACCGAGAGGGACAACTCCGTCAATTGGATCATTCAAAACTTACCCGTACAGATTGGTGTCTCCGCCCTTGAATAGTATTGGAGCCTTACTGGCCCACCGCCCCGTGTCCGGATGATAAAGTCTTACACGGCCATTAAAATACGTTTGCAAAGTAGATACTGACGCTGCCATTAGAGACATTTACTTCGAATATTCCGAATAAGCTTCCTCTCTCCTTTCCGAATTTCTAGGCACGATTCGGGCACGACCAGTCGCAAAAACTAAAACTATTCTCGACCCATTTCCACCGATTCATCAGGAATTATCCACCCTGAGGAACCGTCGGCTCTTTCAACTTTTACAGCCATGTGGTCCTTGGCATATCGAACTCGCAAAACTTTTAGTTTCTCACCAGGTTCGACATTGCCCGTAGATGAACTATTCATCGACTCCCAGTCCTCACGAAGAGGAGTCGACTTTAAAATTTTTATCGTTTTACTGTGATCTTCCTTGAGGTCCCATAGGTACCATCCAAGACTAACCACCGTGATTACAGCCAGGAAAATCATTAGTTTCTTCATTCAAAAATCCTATCGTCTTTATTAATCACGGTGAATTGATATGTCCCCACGGCGAAGCAGGCGCAGCAATAGCTGGAGTCGCTGGGTAATATGTTTGGCCAATCGCATTGGGACTAGCTCCGATAGCACTCATAACGTTGTTTGGAAGAATGCTACTTCCGCCCGAAAGAGCGCCCACTGATTGCAACCCACCCTGCACCGAACTTCTGCAGTTATTTGAGATGGCATTATAGCCGCTGGAATTGTTCTTTAGATAATTTGCGAACGCACTTTCTTGTGCGCTCGTCAGATTCAAAATAATTCCCGTGCCGCTGCGGAAGCCATTCAACTCTAGATAGCTGCTTGCAGAATGAGTATCTAAGCCAGCAGGGCCGAAGCTGTACGACGTTCCGTTGATATTCACTGAGATGTGGCCAACCGATGAAGAGCCAGAGCCTACGCCATTCCAACCAATAATTTCTGTATAGAAACCCAGCGGGTCAATTCCATTAATTGGGTCATTCATCACGTACCCATAGAGGTTGGTATCACCACCTCCAAAGCCAATTGGGTCCTTCGAAATAAATCTCCCCGTCTCCGGATCATAATACCGAGCTCGGAAATAATAGAATCCTGTTTCATTATCATATTCTCGACCAGTAAATCCACAAATAAGAGGTTCACTGAAAGCATTTGTTGAAACAGCAGCACCAATATTCTCCCCGTAGGTTCCATATCAGTCTTACCACCTATGGCAGCAGAATTAGTGATCGAACCCAGATGGTCTCTTTTGTAGGCTTTAACTCCTGTAGTGGTGGATATTTCGAAAAGATGTTCGTCAACACCCTGGCCGTCAACATAGAGAACTTCGTTTGTTGTCGAGTTCTGCTTGAACTTAGAAAACAAGACTTTGTCTCGATCCACCAAATGAGAATAATTGATGTAAAAGTCAGAGAGCCCTGGAACTGTGATAACCTTTCCAATCCTTCTTCAGAGGCCGTTCAAGGATCAGGGAAAGTCTCATTATCATAACTCAAATTTTTCGGATTTTCGTGAATTTTGGAAAAAAGGCGGCTACGATGCGGCAGTTTTTTTGTATCACCTAGGTAAAAATAGAGAGCTCAGTCTCAAACTTTTTAAATGGAAGGAATAGTGTGATTAATTAAAAATAATATCCATGCCCCTAAGAGCCACCAACGATTGTGACTACTGCTAGATATAAAAAAGCTAACCGCAAGTGTCGCTATGATCGACAAAACTATTTGTATTTCCACAGGCGAAGAAAACCCTAGCAGCTTAAAAAGCAAGGCGACTAGGGTCCAAAATAGAAAAAATAATGGAATGGCTGCCGCAATAAAAACGGATGCATGATTTAAAAATCCTAAAAATGAAAAATTATTTTTCATTTAATTTCCGACGGAATTTTGCAGAGTTTTCGAAAAAACTAAACAGTTCGTGCCCCATCCGTTAATACTTCCTCCCAAAAAGTTATAGCCTAAGTCTCCATTATCGTAAGCTTTTTGTAAAGCTTGAGATATTCTGATGAGCTCCATGTCAGCCGCTGCGGACTGACGCTTTAAAGAGAATGGAACGGCATGATTGTCCACATCTCTTCCGTCAGTAATGGCCACCGTGCCCATTACATTTCCAATACGAAGACTTGGATCCGCCGGGCCCAGACTTATGGTTGTCACCTTGCCACCCGTTATAACTTCAAGAGAGAAGTGACCATGGTTATCCACTAACAGTTGTGAGTCCAAACCACTTGGATCAAAATAATTAATTGGATCGTTGGCAACATAACCGTACAAATTCGTATCCCCACCTCCAAAGCCAATTGGGTCCTTCGAAATAAATCTCCCCGTCTCCGGATCATAATCACGGGCGCCAAAATGAACCAGACGCGTATCTCGATCGTAAAGGCCACCAGCGAAGCCAAATGGAATTCTCGAATAGTCGCCATTACTCTTAGCTTGGATTCCGAATTCGTCGAATTCAAGCTTCTTATCAATGTCTCCACTCGTTGCATTCACTACGAGCCTCGGAGTTCCGAGATGATCGGAAATAATTCTGAATGTTCCATTGCTTTCAATAAAATAATCCGGAATATTGCATTTCTCTCCATACACAAACCTGCGGATTAGATTGCCGTTTCCGCCTGTCACGCCGGCAATTTGAGTTTGTGATTGGTAGATATAGCCCTCAACCAGGACTCCATTCAGCTTTTTGCCGACTCTTCGGTTTTGTCCATCAATGAGGTACTCAATTACAACTCCTGTAGGCAGAGAGACTTTCTTTAAGTTTCCAAAAGAATCAAACTGATAGTTTGTGATTTTTTTCACATCGTTCTTTGTGTTCCACCTTCCATCGCTGTTCTCAAATCGGTGCTCGATTTTTTGCTCGAGCTCGCCATTGATATTGTAGATGTACTCAAAATTTCCAGAGCTCATGAGCCTATCTTGCGCATCGTATTTGGATTGGGTGGCGCGTACGTCTTCAATTTTAGAAATTCGATTTCCATTAGAGTCATATTGGTAGACTCGCACTTTAAGGCCGTCGCTTGCCTTCGTTAAACGTCCTTGTTCGTCATACCCAAAACCAGACAGAGTTATTTTATTATGAATTGACTCTTGAGATTGAGTGATATGCCCAAGCTTATCTCGCTTGAGTTCTAAGGAATAAAGACTTTTCTTGCCTGCTGTGAATTTATCGGAAGACACTTGTCCGTAAGAATCAAATGCTTTTACGCTTTCAATTTTTCCAAGAGCTGTGTTTTGAACGGCTCCAAAATCATTTCTTTGAAGTTTGAGATCACCACTTTGAATCAAGAGACCGTCTCGATCATAGTAAAAGGCAATATTGGAGCTGCCGATGGAAATTGAAACAAGCGAAGCATCCGCTGCATGGTTGTAGATGATAGTACTAGGAACTAACCCTGCACTTTGAACAGATTTTAAAAGAGTCCCAGCATATGTGTAATAATTAGTAATTTGATCTGGAGATTTAACTGAAGCAATCAGATTGGAATTTTGTTTGTAGTTATAACTGTAAATTCCACTTGGAGTTTTGATCTGTGTCATGAGTGATGAAGTGGGGTCATAACTCAATTCAACTTGGGATCCATCGGGCCGAGAGATTTGGGTGAGCTGTTTATCTAAATTGTAGGAATAGCTTGTCACCCCTTTGACCTGAGAATTGATGGAAGGTGGCAGGTACGCCGAAACAAAATCCATGAGATTATATATAAATTCGTGCTTTGGTCTTCCGGATGGTGTGAGGCTCGTGAGGTTGCCATTGGAATCATAGCTCGCTTTAATAATATTTCCGTCTGGCAACTTTTCTTGGATCATTCGGCCGGCATTATCATAGAGAAAGCTTGTAGTTCTACCCAAAGAGTCAGTCTGTGAGGCAATGTTACCTTGAATGTCGTAAGAGGTGGAAGCTCTGCGATCTCCCTGTTGAGACTGGATAAGTCGACCTTTTGAATCATAGGAGAGATTTATGGGAACAGTAGAGCCAATTTGTATAGACGCCGTTAGGCCTTGCGCATTTAACTTTTGATAGGTGACCCGATCGAGCGGTGATTTACTAGTGAAAAGTCTATCGGCAGCTGAATAGATGGAAGTGAATTTTCGGCTGGGGTCATTTTGAAGTGTGAATTCCGTTGTCAAAGTGGAAAGGCTGAATGGGTCATTCGGGTCAAGCAGAGAAGCCGATTTAAAAATAGAAGTGTTTAGATCAATGCCAGCTTCTGGGACCGTATAGCGGGAATTTTTCTGATAAGGTGACATCCAACCAAAGCGTGGATCTGGATTTGAAGACGAAGTGTTCTTCTGTCCAAGAGAATCAGTGGTGCTACTTAATCCTTGAAGATCATATTGGCTATTGACTGTCATTCCGTCAGGAGTTTTTGTCGAGTGGCTTGATTTATTCTCATCAACAAAGTCAGTTCGAAAAGTCGAAACACGGCCCAAGCTCGAACGCATTGAAACAGTCTGCGAATTTAAGGTTGGATCAAAGGTTTTAAGAAAGCTAAAGACGTCACCAGCAGGTCCTTGATCCTTGAGCAAAAACCCGTTTTCATCATACGTGAAATAGCTGGTTCCACCATTTGGTTTCGTAAAAGAGGCCAACAAATCCTTTTGATAAGTCATTTGATAGACTTCACCATTTGGATTTGTGACGGATCGAAGAAGGGCATCCTGGTCTATATTCAAGAGCGTTAACTTGCCAAAAGGCGAAGAGACTTGAACAATTCCAAGAGAACTTAAAAATTCAGTTTGATTTCCAAAAGTGTCAACGATCCGAACAAGTCTTCCGTACTCGTCATATTGGATTGAGTACTTCAAAATATTCGTTAGAGCGTTTCGAGTTGAAATATGTTGGCCATTGCTATTGATAATATAAATCTCTTGAGCATCCCGGCTGGAAACAAAGTAATTGTCACCATATTTCAGGGCTTCGGATTTGATCCATGAGCCATCGCCAAGATAAAGAGTTTTGCTTCCAAAATCATAATGGTGAACGATGGACGGAGACCAGCTTCCTAGCCCAAGTTTTCGGTAAGAATAGGGAAATCCACTTTTGAGGCGATCACTTGAATAGTGGAGGTCGAAGGGAGCGCCAACCACCGGAATCGTCTCCTGAAGCGATAAGTTATCGACCGTAATTTGAGAGTGAAACGGTATTTGACAGCTAACTTGGGAGTCGGTGTATGGGATTGTGACAGAATTCGAAACGCCTGTACCAGTTATTAGGCTGGTCAGAATGCTATCAAATGAACCATCAACTCCATCTGGGCCATGGAAATAATTGCGAACTGAAAAGACGAGATTCGCGCTTTTGGTTCCAACTGAGGTGGGAGTAAAACTGACCCACATGTAGCAAACTGGGTTTGCTCCAATTGATATGTGGTGACCCGAACATCCATCCTGATCAATAGTAAAATCTGGTGATCCATCAAGATGAACACTGAAGATATCGGCAGCAAATGAACAATCTGGACAATCCACAACACCGATTCCAAGACCAATTTCGGGACCGGCCACTTTCGTAGAACCGACATTGACGCTCCCAAAATCAGGATCAGCATCGATTTGCCGCCCATCAGTGGTAAAAACCAAATATTTTGCTGGCGAGTTTCCGGCCAATGCGAGAAAGCCGTGGAGGAGAAACAATGACAAAAAGAAAAGTTTAAACACGTACTATCCTTTTCTTACCGAGAATCAGTTCGCGGTATGATTGCTTGCCTAGACTTTTCGGTAGAAATTCCGAAACCTAAAGAAAATCCTATTTCCTGGCGTGATCACGGAAAGCTGTCCTTGAATGGGACGAAATATCTATTTGTTTGCAAAAAGTAACGCGCAAGAGATCTGTCTATTCCATAGACAAGCGTGCACTCTCGAACGTGCCAAACTCTGCTTGATGGCTTGGTTTTTGAGCGGCAATCTCGAACCGGCTTAACGACTCAAAGTTTCCAGGAGTGTTTCTAAAATAATTTCTAACGAGTCTAACCCTCGGTATGAAGGCAGACAAAGCGTTCCTCCAATAGCGCCGTTGTTTCTCTCTCAACTCTCTGCTTCGTTTAGAATTGTACTGGAGTCCTCCGACTGGCGAGTGGATTCATTCACCAAGTGTTCGACTGACCTGGACCTTTCTCCCTTGCCACTTGCCACAAAATCCGGGGAGCGATTTAATGGGGCCATGTCAGCATATAAGAATTTAGGAAATTGCCTCAAAGAAGCTCGGATCGCGCAGGGTCTAAGCCAAAAAGAAGTTGGGGATCATCTGGGAATTCACCCCCAATACATCTCTAACTACGAGCGAGGCCTTTGCAGCCCGCCGATGTATTCGTTCGATAAGCTGATGAAGTTGTTGAAGGCGGATAGGGAGAAGGTCGTCACGGCCATGCTCGAAGACTCCCGCATCGAGATTGAGGGAAGAGTGTACAAAAATCGCCGTCGCGCTTAGTTTGTACACCAGCTCTCCACTCATCCCCAAAGTCATACAGTCAAACACAGGTGTTTGACTGGGCAATTTTGAATTGTTGATGCTATGTTGAGCTAATTGCCAGAGTTTTGATGGCAGCCTCAAGAAGCCAGTGTTTTTCTATTTAAATATCGATCGAAGTAAAGTGATGGATTGTTGACCTCTTCTCAAATTGTACTGACAATAATCAATGAACAGCTAAATCAGCAATGGGGGTAGGGTGTTTTTTGTTTTTGGTTTGTTTATATTCTTTCCTCTGATCATTCTTGCAAAAGTAGCTTGGCAATCATATTGGGGCAAAACTTACGATCCGATCACCTATAAAAAAACATTTCTCAAAATGGCCCTTTTCACTCTGTTAGTGCCCGTTTACGCCGTTTTTGCCTCTTTTTTCTTCCCGCATCTCATCAGTATGCTGAACCCCAATATCCTTATTAATCCTTTTGGATGTAATATCTTTTTATTTATGAATGGTTTGGTCATATTGACCATTTGCTGGCAGGCATATTCCAATGCCGGAAAACTGTCTCGCCAACCAAGATTCTTAGGTTGGGCTACAGCTGCGACTCTGCTTGCATATATCTTAGGTCTTTTTAAACTGTTATTGGTTCTAGGAAGTGGCATGTCATGGGGAAGACCACTTCGTATTCGCGGGCGGATCGTTCAGCCAGAATTAAAAAATGGAACAGACTGGTGTCAGGGCGAGGTTCCCAATCCTGAAGATATGGACCTGAAGTCAAGACTTGCCCTCGAAGCACTCTGGCTCCACGACGCAAAAAAAGAATACGCAAGTGTTCCAGCTTTCGCACGCCTGACGTGGCAATTGATCGCCCTTGGAGCCCCGTCAGATTTGATTCGCGACCTCCATCTAGCAGGTTTGCAAGAAATTGATCACACGAAAAAGTGTTTCGCCTTGGCAAGCGGCTTTGGATCAGGTCCGCAAACAATTACACCCATGTTCGAAATTCTCTCAGATTTTGATAACATCAAAGGTGAACCCTTTTCATTTTTAGCTGTGGACTCACTCATAGATGGCTGTTTGCTCGAGGGATTTAATGCAGACTCCGCCGAAGCTTGCGCATTGATTTGCCAGGATCCTGTTTCACTGAAAGTGATTCGGCAAATTGCTCGTGAAGAACGATTCCATGCGGAGCTCTCCTGGCGAGTTCTTGAGTTTTGCTTAAGTCAAAATCCTCACCAGGTCAGACAAGCACTCTTAGAAGCTGTGGCAACCCTGTCACAAACCGAACGCCCAACTGCCGCATCGGCGCAAAATCAAAAGCTCTTAGATGAGGCAAATCCACAAATTCTCCAGCGCTTTGGCCGCATCACCGATGAAAAGCTGGCAGAAATATGGCCAAAACGCCTATCAGAAACTAAATATCGCTTGGCAACCTTGCTGTCGAAAGAATCTGGAGAAAACTTTTCGCGGATCAGCCAGACTGCAGGAGCCAAGTTCGACTTTCCCCAACTGTGATAAGAATCTATAGAGGCTTTAAAAATTTGATCCCATTTGTTACGATTCTAAAAATATCGTCCTTTTCTTTTTTTGGGGTCCTAACTTGATAAATTTTGGGAGAATGACTGCGAGGATCGATGCGAAAACCATCGGAATCCAAAAGAGGGCTGCGTTGATGTGGGCGGATTTAGGAATCACTGCCACAGTCGAACTCAGGAGTTCGACAGATTAGATTCCTTTAGACTTAGTTGGATAATTGAATCTATTCAAAGTGCTGCTATAGCTCTCAGAAAATCCTCCTGGACTTGAGGATTCATAGAATCAACTGAATTCAAAATCCTTTTTAAAGCCCAGCAGGCATCTTCACTTTTTGCGTTCGCACCCAATTGAAGAGTTTGATTAAAACGCAAACCATCTTCGAAATTCATTGATGACTTTATTTTCATGAGCTCGTTTACAAAAATTCCTTCCGGAGGTGCCGCATAAGAACGCTGTTCAAGCTCCAGGATTGCAGCCCTCTGTCCAAGATGAAGCCACTCAATAACGTTTTCATCAGGCAACGTATTCAGAGCTCCTACCAAAATCTCTCCAGTTACTCCTTGTCCAGTCCAGAAACCTGCACATAAAGCCGGGTTTACATCTGCTAGCTTCATTCTTATCACGTTCCATTTAATCAAATCAGCTAGATCCAATCGCTTCAAGCCTAACCGTGATTTCTGTTCCGTAAACTGCCGCGCCTGCTCTTTGGACATGTTTTCAACCGCTTTAGATAAAATTGAGCTCTGTGATTTAATCTTTGGATCGCTCATTGCATTTTCAACTTTTGTTCTCGGCGAAATCATATCCCGTATTCCGCTCTTGGCTATCAAAAGTGGCCCGAGCTGGATCGATAAAATTAATGGAGCAACAAAGACTGCACTCTTAATATTCTTATTAGAAATTCTACGCGCTGCCAATGCCCCTACCAATCCACCAATCCCGCCACAAATTCCTGCTTCAACAACGGAAAACCAGTCCATCCCAAAAACTCCATTCTTCAAATCAATGCAACTATCCGCCTTTAGTCTCAAAATATAATGTTCTTTAGTCAAATAATTGATTTCCAAGATTGGCATATTACGATCAAGGTCACGCACTTTTAGAAAATTTGAAGCCATAAACATGAAACCAATAGAGAAAACAGCATTCCAATTCCTTTCACCTTTGTTTGATAAAGTCATATACGAACCGATTCCAAACCAGACACCGGACTTTCTATGCGACGACAAGATTGCAGTGGAAGTCCGGTTACTGAATCAACATACCGATTTAGGCGGCAGGAAAATTGGTCTTGAGATTCACGAGAACCAGTTGAGAACAACCATAGAAAAAGTCATTTCAGAGCCAAAATTTCAAACTCCGAAACAAGGGTGGTTCGTCCACTTTAGGTTCATCAGACCAATACCTGAGAAGAGTGAGACCATACGATTCGTCAAAAAGAAAATGCAGGACTTATTAAATGGCTGCCTAGAATATCCCGAGTTTGATTTCGCCGATGGGAATTTAGAAATCAGTTTCGTTCCAAGACTGCAAAAGGCCGAAAATATCTTCGAACTTGGCGGCTGGACCGATTGCAACACTGTCGGATTCCTAGAGTCTGAACTCATCCGAAATATCGAAATCTGCATAACAGAAAAAGCAAACAAAATTGAAAAGAATTACGCGCTCTACCCAGAATGGTGGTTAATATTCTTCGATAGGATAGGTGGCGCACTACTTAAACCATATTTATCGGAATCCCCAGTGTTTAAGAAATACCGAAACTTATTCTCAAGAATCATCTTAATAAACTACGACAACTCCAACCTCATCGATATCTAGCTACTTCAGTCAAACTCAGGCGTTTTATCAGTTGTGCGCCAGCGCTCAACTGGTTGGAGCACCCTAATAAAACGCCAGGAAGTCCGTTACTAGGTGAGCAATCATCAAGGGGTAAATAGAACGATACTTGAGGATAAAATAGGTTGGAACTATGGCCCAAATACTGGAAATGGTCACTGACTCAAATCCTCGGCCCCAATGTATCAGGCCAAAAACCAATATCGAAGCCACGGCTGCTTTGAATTTTGACATATGCTTTTGGAGAACCGAAAGCACAACTCTACTGAATACTAGCTCTTCAGAGACCGCGACGAGCACCATCCCAAGCGTCAGGTCAAACCATCTCCAATGCTCATTCAAATTGATTGCTCAATGAAGGAAGTCACTGACACGAAAAATAAGGCAAGGCGTTTCACCCCGCTTGCTGTTTCAAAATGAGATGTCCGTTTCCATCGCAAAAGCTATCCGCTTGTTATCTCTTGGAAAAGTCCTTTAATCTGCAAATTTCCATCTGTGGTTCCTGGCCCCGCCGTTGGGTAATCTAGAAACAGATCAAGGCTTCAAAAAAGGAACGCCTGATCGGCAGGACCAAAACATAAGGGGGAAAAAATGATTCACACTAACACTGCAGCAGAAAGCGCTTCTTTCGTTCAAGCTGGCGAGCGACGAAATTTTAATTTTTTCGCAGAGACGATTCTTTTCTACATCGTGTTTGGTTTTCATCCCAAGAAATTGAAAGGCCTGATGAACGGCTGGTAAGACCAGCCGTGAAAAACCGCAATCCGCAAAAAACCTATCGCATGGGATTCGAATTTCGCTTGATCACTTGAGGCAAATGCCCTCGGGGGTGCTCAAATTGCAAATGCTCGCGTCTTCGCAGTATTGATTGCAAGAAAAGGCGGCGTTGGCGAAAGTGGATTCGATTTGTCGGGCGATGGTGGCTTCGGTGCGGTAAAGTGGTGATTGCACTTGATTGGATTGTTCCAGTTTGTAGCAAGTCTTCAAAACCTCGACGTAGCTATTGGTCAAACTCGCCATCGCCTGCAGCAAGGCCGTGCACTCGTTTTCGTTGTGCACGTAGGTGTTGGCTCCGGGAACGGGAACCAAAAGAATCGAGATTTGCTTTGAAATGCGATGTTCGTCTCCTTCGACATGCATCTTGCGAAAAATCTCGTGGGCGATCAGACCTCTTTTCGGTGCGGAATTTTGCATCGTTAATGGATATCGTGATCGGCTGATATAGATCAATTCCGTCTCATCATTGTAACAAGCTTCCCTTTCGCGATCAGCTTGACCATCCAGGTTCTGGGGCAACGCCTGAAGATGTTGATCTGGCTGACCTTTGTTGACGAGAACAAATCGGCAGCTTTCATAAACATGATCGACCGACACCATGGCCTCGGGATCAATCGCGAGATGAAATTTCTCGGCATCGACCGCCGGATGAAGCTCGCTACCATGTATGACAAGCCAAGGATAAATTTCCTTTTCTGCGGTTCTTGCAAAATCGGTCGTGAAGCGATCGCCCCCGCCACTGGTCCCGCTGGTGCCGCCCGAACGAAGCTTCATCGCGCCTGACGAATCCTCGGGAGCTTCGCGATGATGCAGATCCAGCGAGCTCTCAGCCGGACGATCCCGTCGCTCCAACTGAAGCGATTCCGAACGAGAACGATCCAAACTTTTCGTTGGCTTGAGCGAATCTGAACCGGGTCGCAAACCTGAACCTTCGCTGCTTTCACGTTTGGTCAAAGTCCGCTCGCCGGCCACAGAAGCTGCCGCATCCCGAGCTGTCGAATTGTTCGACAACACTTGAGCTTGTGAAGCAAGCGGAGCCCATAAAACAAAGAAGGCTAAGAATAAGAAGCGACTGTGCAAACTCGGCATCGTGAAATCCCAAATGCAAGCGCAGGGCCATCGCTGAGGAATGGCTGGCACAAGCGTTGAACTTGAAGCTGATGAACGAAGGACCGATTGTCAGTCGATTTTTAAACCGTCTGCTGCTCTGAGCCCTGACAAATAAGTGTCGGGTGTTGAACAATTTTGGGAAACGAAAATGAAGCTCATGTCTCCACAATCCATCCTCACTCAGGAACTGAAGCGCAAGCAGAAAACCAATCCGTCCTATTCACTGCGCGCCCTGGCCCGAGACTTAAAGCTCAGTTCCTCGTACCTGAGCGCTGTTCTGAAAGGTAAAAAGCCCGTCCCGCCGCATCGCCTTGGCGAATTTGCCAAGCGCTTGGAGATGGACGAAATCCGGGTGGCGCAGCTGAGACGAGCGATAGTGCTCACCTCGGTTTCGCCGGACGAGTTGCCACTGCTGACAAGGGACCTTGATGGCCACCGCAATCCGATTGATGACTTGGGGACATCTCAGCCGATGTCCAAGGCCGATCTAAAGCTTTGGAGCAAGTGGTATTACCTTCCAATCTTAGATCTCACCACCTGCGAAGATTTTATTTCAGACCTCAAGTGGATCAGCCGTCGCCTGAAGATTCCCATCGGTGATGCTTCGGAAGCGATCCATTTCCTTTTGGAAAAAGGGTATTTGGTCGACGAAAAAGGTCAGTGGAAAAAAACCGATCTTCATCTTCGATATCCCTGCACGACCCCGAACGAAACGATTCGAAATTTTCATAAAGAGTACCTGATCAAAGCCATCCAGGTCATGAAAGAGCAAACCTCTCCCGAAGAATTTTCTCGTCGGGTGATTTCAGGTATGATCATCGCCAGCGATCCGCAGAAAATCGCACAAGCCCGTCAGGTGCTTGAAACGGCACTTCTCGAGGCCTCGCGCATCTTGTGCGAAGGCGAATGCACCGAGCTTTATCAGTTGGGCGTTCAGCTCTATCCATTGACCTCGAAATAGAACGACTGCGCACCTAGCAGGTGAACACTTTCATCCTCCGTCGCTTGCGATCCCCGCGAACTCCGTGGCAATGTCTCATTGCGTCAAACACCCAAACCAAGGAGTTCCTATGAAAAAAACGATCCTCACCCTCGCTCTGTCTATCTTGTGCACGTCTGCTTTTGCAACACCGGTACCGGCCGACAAGTTACAGGCTTACAAAGATGCCGCGCAATTCGCTCTCGCCAAAGTGCAATTGCATTGCACGTTCGCACCGGTCGAAACAACATGGCTGAATAGCAAGACAGATGCCGAAGTTCTCAATGCGGTGATCACGCAATCCACACAGGCAGATCTCAATCAATCCGGCACGCAACCTGTTTTGACTTTCAAAATTGGTGGAGACTATGTTCAATCCGTCGCGATCACGACATCAGCCGATTACAGATCCATTCTCGCAATGGACTATTCTCAGTACTATCCGTCATCAACACCCGTGAACTTGGGAACCATCATCAATCCCAATATCATTCAGCAACCCGTTCACCTGTATGAGGTGACAGCGTCCTGCAAATAAGCCGCGCTCAAATTGTTTGATTCTTGCTCGTGATTTTTCCCGTCAGCAAAGAAAGCTGATGGGAAAGGTCTCTAGTACTCGTAAGCGCCGATATCGCAGCGTCCGCCGCTGGGTCGGCTGGTTCCGCGCTGGTCGGTCGCCAGACACATGCCAGCTCCAGGATTGGCGGCATCACGTGCGGGACTGATCGACTGCAAAGCAATGGTCTGAGTCAATCCGCCATTTGCGGCGGGACCACCCGCGACCACCAAAGGATCGGTATTCACCAAGTCACCAGTGGACGCAAAGCTGCATGTATTTCCGCTATCAATATTGTAGCCGCCAGAAAGAATAAAGGCCGAAGGTCCGGTCCCACAATTTCCGCCCGTGTTGGCAGAAAGAATGGAATTTAAAATATTCACCGAGCCCGCAAAATAAAAATAGATTCCACCCGCGCTGACGCTGGCCGTGTTGTTGACGATCGTGTTGTAGGAATAATTGGCGGCACCAAAAGATTTTTGGAAAATGTAAATCGCGCCGCCTTTTTGATCTGCAGAATTTCCATAGAAAGTCGAATTTTCGATTTTTTCACCGGATGAAATATGAATGTAAATTCCACCCCCACCGACAGAACCAAAGCCTGACGATGAATTCCCTTGGAAAAGGCAGCGCGCGACATTGGTTTCGGTATAGAGGGCCAATCCACCGCCTGCCGAGTTTGTCGAATTGTTCAGAAATGTATCATCAGAGAAAGCGACCGATGACGGCACGCCATTGACGGCTGCAACATAGACTCCACCACCGTCTCCATAGTCCGCGCTGTTGCTTTCAAATATGGTCCCAGTGACACTGACGGCTCCCGTCGCACTGGAGATGGCCAGTCCCCCACCATGCACAAAAAGGCCATTGCTAACTGCCGAGTTATTTTTAAATTCGGAATTGGTGACAGTTAAATATTTGCCATTGAAATAAACGCCACCACCACTGCCAGCACTCGAAGCCGCATTCGATATTGAGGCCGTGCTATTGAGAACCGATACGTCCGTTAGGGTCAATCGACCGCCGGTCCTATCGTAAGATAATGCTCCACCATTCGAAGTGAGGGTGGCACCCGAGTTTCCTTCTCGCAATGTCATTGACTGAAGACTGACATCCGCTGCTGTGGCATTCAGAATTCTCGAGTTCCCACTGGCATTCAATATCGCGCCCGCGCGACTGGCGCCGACGACTTTGACATTGGCGGTGATCGGGATCTCGCCAGCCGAAACGGCAATCGAGCCATTGGGGACGTTCACCAATGACGAAGTGTTCAGAGCATTCGATTCCTGAATCGCCGCACGGAACGTGCAGACCGCTCCGGCCGTTGCACAACCGCCATCACCCGGGGTTGCATCGCTTTGATCTCCGGTTGAATTCACCGTGAACACGGGCCCCACCACCAGGGTCAAAGCCCGAGTCGTATTTCCTGTCGCGTTCGAAGCCGTCACCGTGTAAGTCGCCGATGCCGCGACAACGCTGGGGGTGCCGCTGATCACGCCGGTGTTCGGATCCAGACTGATGCCGATCGGGAATGCAGGAGAGACCGTGTAACCCGTCACCGTGCCGGTCACTGTCGGGGTGAGCGTTGTCATCGCGATCCCATTATAAGTCACAACACTGGTTGTACCGTAAGATAGGCCGCTAGGAGCTGGAATCGTGGTGGTGGTGGTCGAGCTGGTCGTCGTGGTCGTGGGTTCTTCCGGAGTCTCTGAATTTTCAAAACCGCCTCCGGGCTGATGAACCAATCCACTCACATAATCTTCAAGCGACTTGCTACATCCTGATAGCAGAACTGAAAGTATCAAACCGAGACAAACTGTGAAGACTCTGCTTTTCATGATTCTTTTTATCGGTATTGCCAGACGTGACCATGAGCTTGGAGCTCCGATTTTTGTCCAGATTTCTCCCGTTTGCGATAGCCAAATTGAGAATGTTGTCTCGAATTGAAACACTCCAGCAGAAGTCACGTTTCGGTCGCCTTGGCCAAGCATTTGCAATCTTGAAAGGCGTGAGTTCACTCCGCTCTCGCTCTTTTATAAACCGCGTCTGGCTGTCGACACTGATGACAGCTTCACTCCTTTTTGGGCCTCTCTTCGTATCGCCGGCTTGGGCTGCAGATTTGGCTTGCCGAGAAATTTATAGAACGGCGGCTCAAGACTCTGCAAGTGCTCAAAGTAAAAAGCCCTGGTTTCTCAAAATCAATTTCGCAGACGCAGAAAGCACTCTTCGACACGGAAAAATTATTTCAGTGAAAGATTTAAAGGCGGCTTTGGTCGAAAGCGGGAAGGAAGCTTCGGGCACCACCGTCGGGATGTTGTTGATGACGTTTGCGAATGGCACCCAGGCCATCTGGAAACCAGATCAATGGAATTTAGCCGAGGTCGCGGCCTATGATGCCGCACGGGTGGTGGGCTCCCCTTTGATTCCTCCGACGGTCGAGCGCAGTTTGGACGCCGATTCGTTTGATCCGGCGGTGCCCGCAAAGATCACATCCGAGCTGGTCGGGAAAAAAGGCAGTCTGCAATATTTCGTCAAGACGCCTCATGATTTATTAAAAATGCCTGTGGCCGAGAGAAATGCGCTTTGGGAACAAATTCCGGACGATCTCAAAGCCCAAAGGGACATCTTCAATTTCGTCTTCGGCAACTGGGATCTGCATTGGGGCAATGTTCTGATCGACGGCTCGCCTGCGATCGTGCAAATCGACAACGGCGTGATCCGCTTCCGCCAGATGGTTCGCTACGGTGAACTCCCCTACGTCCGCCGCATTGATTATTCGCCAAGCGCAAAAAAGTCCTTCAATTCTTCAAGCAACGAAGCTTTCCCCTTTGAGACTTCGATTTTCTTAGAGAAGCCGACGCTGTTGCAATTCATTGCCGCAGTTCGCGACCGTGCCGCATCTAAGGGGCTGGCCAACTATGTGAAGGGCCGCTTCAAATCCTTTAAGACCCCCGATCTTGAACCGGACGGCATTGAGCGTTTGAGCGAAGCGTTCGCCGACTTAGTTCGCCAAGGCGCCGATCAAAGTGTGCTTGAAAAGTTCACGCAAGATTATCTGCATGGATTCACACCGAGAGATCTCACGATGCGCATCGCTTTTTGGGATCAAGCGGTTTGGATCCAGGCCATCGGTTTTCAAAACTATAAACCGATCCTTCCACCCGTTTTCCGCAAAGATGTTCTCGATGCCTATCGCGCACTGACCTTTGAAACACTGAGAAAAATTTTTCGCGAGGACACTCGGAATGATCAAGCCATCCGGGAGATGCTCGAGCGTCGGGATCAAATTCTAACTGCGGCCAAGAAAGCTTCCGTCGACACCAAAGCAAAATAGCCAATGTCGCAATCAAGGACTACTTGACGCCGGACGGTTGGGCCGCGACAGACGCATCCGGATAAGGACCCGGCTGGCTTCGCACCAGTATTTTTTTAAACTCGGCCTCGCAACTGAAGCAGGAATTGCTCTTCCCCATTGCGAAAAGAACTTTTCGGTAAGGCTCGAGGTTCTTTTTGTATTTGTCCAACTCGGGGCCGGATGTCACCGAGACTCCGCCCGCTTTGTTCACGCTTTGCAAAGACCTGAAATCAAACTTGTAAACCTCTTTGCGTTCATCGACGTACAGCTCGCTCGTCTCCCAGCTGGCCACAAACGGAAGCTTCTTTTTATCCGGCGTCCAGAACGCGATATTGTTTTTTCGATTGGAAAATCCCAAAAGACCGTTCGAGCAGCGAAAGTCCGCCAAGGAAATATGACCTTCATTCATGATTCGTTTCAGCTTTTTGGCTTGAGCTTCGCAACCACTAAAAGCATGAGCCAGTGCCGCATGCTCGAAATTGACGACATAGTCTGCGGCCACCACCACCCAACTTAATTTTGACAAACCGCCGAGCACCGTCTTCGTGACCGTCGCGCCCTTTAAAAGCCCGCCAATCCCCGACAAGGAGAGTAAGTTTGAGAGACCACTGGCGAGGCTTTGCGACCTCGATTGTTGTTTTTGAGTGCCTGCATCGACCTCGGGAAAAAAGTCACGGTCCTGCGCCTGCGCGTTCGGCATGATCAAAGAATAAAATCCGGTCTTGTCCGGTTTTGAAACCAATAAGTAGATCTGACCCATGTTTTCATAATAGGTTTTCTCCACATCCCAAGCATAGGCCTGCCCATTGATCTTCATTTGCGCGGAATCATCACCATTGAACTGAAGCGTTTGGTTTTGGATGGTGATCGAACGCATTGAAAGATCAAAACTGATCGGGGGCAGAGGTTCATCCATCTGAGAGCCCCAAATCAAGGCGTGCATTTGTTCCGCAGCTGGGCCAAACATCGGCATCTTCTGCACCAGCTCGCGCGCCGATCGCGAACTTTGATACAGGGAGATAAAGCTGCTGAAAGCCTGCTTCTGATTCGCCGAAGGCTCAGCGCCAAACGCGATTGCCGAAACCATTTCGGTCAAAATTATAATTGCCAATAAGAGCTGCTTCCACATCCGGCGTTCCGATCAGTTTTGGTCAGGATTCACCTCTCATTTTAAAAGAGGCTCGCCGCAATAGAAAGTCTAGGTTCGCTTGCCACCCGTCTAGACCAAAGGACCCCACATCATCCGTGAAAAGAAGAGGCGCTCCCGGGGGGCCACTTGAAAATTCTGGCAATTGCAGATGGGTTTCTGCTATACGAAGCCCTGCTTGGAGGCTTGGATGAATTCAATCGCGGCAAGACTTATTTATGGACTGGGATTCTTGGTTTTACTGGCACCATCTGCCCAGGCGATCGATTATCCGATCCAGATGCCGAAGACTTCGAGCAGCTACTTGTTTTCCGAGTCGCTGAATCAACAGGTGGGATTCTCGGTTTACCAAGCCGCTCAGCCCCTTTCGGACCTGTTCAATAAAACAGTCACCCCCGCCCGCAGCGAGCTGTGTGGTCCGACCACGGTGGCCAACCAAATGGCGCTTTATAAATTGTCGGCACCAGTCATCTACAAAAACCTTTCCCTCAAATTTTCCCCTGACGACAAAAGCTACATCAATCAGGTTCAAGAATATTTCAATAGCTGCAAGACGGATCCCGTCGATGGGACCAAAATCGTGAATCTCAGCAGCTGCATCGACCAAACTTTTTCCGCCAGTGGTTTCTCGGGCTCGCAAGTGAAAGTCATCGGACCCGAGCTTTTGCCAGGATTGGATCCACGCTTTGCAACTCCTCGCCACACTGTCGGCGTCAACGATATCCGTGATGCTTTTAAAAATGGCTACGGCGTAATCATGGAAATCAAATGGTATCACCCGCTCGAAAAAGATGGGGCTGTCACCTGGGAAACCAATGCCGGACACTACATCCTGATTGTCGGTTACGATTACGATGAATCATTTGGCGATCAAAAAATCATATTGAAGGTCGTCAATCCCAACGTCGATTATGCAGGCCGCGATCCGTATCAAAGATTCGATAGCGTCGAAATGATGAAGATCCCCAAAAAAACCGGAATGAAGTATCCCGGCGGCGCCGATTACATTTTGGATGGATTCAGTTTCAAAGGCTACCCGAACCGTGCTTTTGTGCGCTACTTGATCCTTAATAAAGCCCTCACGACTCCATAGTATTTTTTGATCTCACTTTAGATCAGACACTATGGACATCGTGAATTTTTTTCCGACATCTCATACGGTGGCCGACAATTCTTGCCGCTGTCGATTATGAGTTCAGCACAAAACAAATCTATTTAGCTCTCGCGTGGCGCCAACTTTGCTCATCTGCGCTGGGCCGGCAATTTTCCATCATGACTTTGCAGTCCCCTTTTTGGATGAACGTTCACAGAGAGATATTGAACTTATGATCAACGCTAAATTTTTTTCACTCGCCAACGGCTTTTTGATTCTATTCTTTGGTTTGAGCTTTTACGCATCATCAACCCTGGCACAAAACAAAGTTCAGAAAGAATTTTTAGCGCGCGCAAAAGAGCGTCCAACCGCATTGGAGCTTATGGCGACACCCGGGGCTTTGGATGCTATCGAAAATGCGAACGCCACTTTCGATCAAAACCGACAGATGGCGATCATCAAAGGTCTGCCAAAGCTGATCGCCAGTCTCGAGAAATCATATCCGGGCGCGATCATCGGATTTTTGGGACGGGACACATCATTGCTGGCGAATGCCACCGAGGCGGTGTACGCCCGTTATGGCTACACCGATCGCGTGCGTTTCATCGATCTGAGCACTCCCATCTTTTTAAAAATGAAGCCGCAACAAATGGCGCAGTACCTTGTCCAGCTGGGCGTGTCGGATCAAAAAGGGGCTGCCCGCCCTTTTGTCATGGTGGACTATACGTCGCTCAATACCGGATCGCAATCGACCCAGTTGATCGCGGCACTGACCCGACACTTATTGAATCAAGGATTGAGCGCCGAAGAAATCATCGCACGCTTCAATGTGTTGACGCTTAAAAACCACACTCAAGCTTTGGCCGCTTTAAATGCGACAGGCGCTGAGATTCAAGCCTTTAAAGAAAAGCAAGTCGAGGAAATAAAAAAGGCTCAAACCATCCAGTCGATTCTTAAACTTGATGGCGAATATCAGATCATGGCTTACAGCAATGAATGGCATAATAAATTTGATAATTTAACCACTGATCCCCATGGCCAAATCAAGCCGGTTCCCAGTCAAGAATTCCCCGAAGCCACACGGTTGAATGCATTGGCTGAACAGATCGCTTTAATTCAATCCGTTCAAGCAGATGTCTATTTAGCGAGAATGGAACATAAGCTCGAAAAATACGGCGTTCATCTCGAGCCATCACCAACGAGAAAAGCATCCTTCGCCGGGGAGATGAAAAAATCACGAAAGCTTTTAGAGGCCGAGTTCGCGGTCGAAAGAAAAGCCGAAAGGCAGGCGTTCCAAGACCTGAAGCGCCAGCAGCACGAAATCATCGCAAGCGTTTCGAAGCAATATCAACATCTGATGGATCAAGCCTCGACAGCGACTGACCCGCAGGACCGCAATATCATCTCGCCATTTTTCACCACGTGGTGGAACACCTACAATACTTTGCAATATCGAAAAATGAATGCCGAGGCTTTGCACGAAATCACCGTCGGCTATCTTTTTCGAATTTATAATTCCGGCTGGATCGACCGTGAAGAACTCAAGTCGAACCTTTTCTCAATCTTGATTCAGATCGACGATAAAGGGGGCGACGTTCCGGTGGCCGTGGCCGAGATCTTAAAATCGCACGTCAGCCTCGTTTCGCAGTTCAGCTTGGAACAAATCGAAGAATCTTCGGACCTGGCGGCTTTGCTCCAATTGAAAAAAATCTTGAATAAATCCCTGGTCCAAACTTGGGTGATATCTCAATACGAATTGGATTATCTCAACTCGTCCCTGGCCGAAAAGCGCAAACAGCTGGAAAAAGCAAAGAGCATTCAAAAAAAGCTTCTCGCAAAAAACCGGCTGTATCACAAACGCCAACGCTTTCTCAGTGCACGCGAAATGAAAGCGAGGCTCACCGAATATGAGGCAACCCTTCCCGTGCACCCATTGGCGGACGGCATGGGGACCAACCCAGATTTCAACTATCTCTCCATTGAACGTGTGAACAGCATTTCAGAGCGCGCTCACGCTTACCAGGAGCATTTTACCGAGGCTTTTAATTCCTTAGGCAGTCGAGATTACCCAGCTTCGCAAGAAATTTCATTGGTCTCTCTGATTCGCCTTTTTGAAGCGCGCAAGTTTACGATCATGGACTTGATTGTCTGTGCGGACCCGCAAATGCATTTAATTTCCGGTACATCCGCAAACGTCCCACAGTCATTGCGCCCGATTCTCAAAGCTCATTCCCAGATCAGCGAACTTCTGACTCGTTTTGTAATCCATTATTATTACACCTCAAGTCGCGATCCAAGCCGGATCTGGCCGACACTTGAATCTCGGGGCTTTACCGAAATTCAATCTCCAGATGCTTTGAAACGACTCAAGCGCGAAGTTGAAGACTTTAAGGTCACTTACCAACAGGAGCAAAGAAAGATTCACCTGGAGCGAGAGCAGGCTGAAGCCCAGGCCAAGCGTGATCAATACCTGCAAGGCCGCGAAACGGGCCGAGCCTTTCAAGAATTCGTGGACTCTTTGTCGCCCCTGAATCCAACGGAACCCATCCTGCGAACGCCTCGACAGAGTATGGACCCGCGAGGCAATGGCAATTTGTTCTCGGAACGCGGTAGTCGGTTTCTAGACCTGTTCGAAAAGCATGGCGGAAAACCTTGGCAGAACATCGTTCAATCCCCGTTGGATGAAATCACCTTCAGTGCGCTCTTCAAACTGTATTCACAAAAGAAGATCGATTCGGTCGAGCTCCGTGGATTGTTTCGGGCCATGGGCGTATTTTATATTGGTTTTGGCACCTACTCGAATAATGTGAAAAAGATTTTGATCACAAATTCGGACGCCGTCCAAGTGATCTTTCGCGGCCTGTTTCAAGATGCGCAAAACGCCGACGAACTCAGGATCCTGAAAGACAGGTACAATTCCTTAGCGCAGGATTTAAGCTTAACGGCACTGGATCGAGCTCGTCTCGCTCTGGAAAAAGAGCGCGCTGAAAAGCGATTGAAGCAACTTGTGAAGCAGAAAAAAGCCATTCAATATCAAGCCAATCGTGAAAAGGCCGACGCCCGCTTTTCGACCCAGAAAAGCTTGGTCGATGAAATCCGAAATCTCAAAGACAGCTTGCCAGTTTTAGACTTGGAACGTGATGTGCCAACATCTCTGGGCCAAACGCAGCTGACGGATGGCATGCAGTTATCGGAGAATGCTCAAGATTTCGCCCGTATTTATGACAACGCAACAGAGTCCCAAGTCGCCAAAGACAACAATCTTAAAAACAATGAGGTCTTATTCACCGTTTCTGCGTCGACCTTGATTTCACTTTACGACCAAAATAAATTAACGGATTCAGATCTCACCAGTCTCTTCGAAGTGGTTTTGTTTCCGAAGATTGCAAGCCCGAACCCGGATCTTGAATCTTTGAAAAACATTTGGCGCGCCAACCGGACAAGCCGGGCCGTCGAGTTGCTGTTTGGAGCTCCCCGCGTGCGCAAAGCATTCAGCAAAAAGGTTGGCACCAATTCGTCCTTTCAGGAAAACAAGTCAGCCGATGGCAAAATGCATGTGCATTATCGCTCGAAGCTGGATCGCCTGAAAGACATCTACAAAGGCTTTATCAAGGAAAATGAAATCGCTCCGTCTTGCCGATTCATTTATCGTTAACGGCCGTTTGAGACAAAGGCTGACAATTCTTGCCGCTGTCCAAGTGGCGGTCAGCCGAGCGTGAATGTATCGTCACACGGGCCGGCTTCATCTTTGCTCATAGGGCTTCCGTTGGAAAAACATTTCGACAGCGGTGTTTTTCGAATTTTCTGAACGTTTTCGGAGAGATATCGAACTTATGAACAAAGCTAAAATATTTTCAGTCGCCTGGAATTTTCTGGTGTTTGGACTTGCGTTTCAGACCTCCCAGGCATTCGCGCAAAACAAAGTGCAAGAAGATTTTTTGGCGCGAGCCAAACAGCGTCCGACGGCGCTCGAGCTGATCTCCACACCGGGTGCTCTCGAGCCGATCCAAAGTTCCAAAATTTCGATCGATCGGAATCGACAAAAAGCAATTCTTCAGGGACTGCCGAAATTGATTGCCGGAATCGAGAAAGCCTATCCCGGAGCGATCATCGGATTTCTGGGACGCGACACCTCTCTGCTCGCCAATGCCGCTGAAGCGTTGTACGCGCGCTATGGTTACACCGATCGCGTGCGGTTCATTGATCTCAGCACCCCTATTTTTTCGCAGCTCAAACCCGAGCAGCTGGCGCAGTATCTGGTACAGCTCGGAGTTTCGGATCAGAAAAGCGAAGCTCGACCCTTCATCATGGTGGATTACACTTCTCTGCGGGATATTTCCCAGTCCACTCAGCTGATCAAAGCTTTGGTGGAACATCTTTTAAAAAAAGATCTGACAGCTCAAGACATCGTCCAGCGATTCAACGTCCTGACGCTGGCCGCGTCTTCGCAGGCGCTAGATATTTTATCCGCCAGTCCCGAGGAAATTCATCAAAATCAGCAGAAAGAAATTCTTGAAATTCAAAAAAGCAAAAATATCTCTTCGATCTTCAAACTGGATAAAGATCAGAAGGCGATGGCTTACAGTCAGGAATGGCACGATAAATTCGAGCGTTTTGTCGTGACCGAGCAGGGTCAGATCAGACCTGTCCCGAAAAATGATTTTGATAAAGAAAAGCGTCTGGCCGCTTTGGCAGAGCAGATTGAATTGATCAATCTCGTTCGGGACCTTCCTTATCTGGCGCGAATGGACTGGGTCCTGACGAAGGCCGGGGCACGGCTGGAACCCACGGCTGATTTGCAAGCGCAGTATCAACGTGACCTCAAAAAAGCAAGGCACCTCATTCTTCCCGAATTGGCGGCTGAGCGCCGAGAAGAAGAGCAAAGAATTCAGAAATTTAAAAAAGACCAGCACCTTTACATCAAAGAGATCGCGGCTCAATACCAGAAAGCTCTGACGGCTCTTTCGTCCATCGCGCCCAATGAAACCCTGGCACCACAGGGCCGCGACCGCGATTTTTACTCGATCTTTCTGCAAAGATGGCTGGCGGCTTATCAGCACGCAAGGCAAACCCAAATCAGCATGGAAACCGTGAATGAGCTAGCACTTGGTTACCTCTTCCGTTTTTTGGATGCGCGAAAAATTGATCGGCAAATCTTTAAAACGAACTTTCTTTCCATCGTGATGCAGGCCTACCAAAACTCACTTGTCGCACCCCTTGCCGTCACCGAAATTTTTAGGCAACATCTGGCCTTGGTCTCGGATGTATTGATCGAGCGCGCAAAAGAAGTGAATAAGCTCGATGAACTTTTTCTGCTGAAAGATCTGATCAACCATTCCTTTGCAAACCTCTGGGTGAAGGCGCCACAAGAACTGGATTATTTGAATTCAGCGCTGTCAGAACGGCGCAAGCAGCTCGAGAAAGAGCTCAGTGAAAAAAATCTGGCCGAGCGGAAACAGAGCCGAAATAACGAACATCAAGCTTTCCTGGTAGCCCGCGAATTCAAGGACAAGATGGTGGCGCTCGAAGCCGGCATGCCGGTTCTGACCCCCGAAGAGCTTGCGCCCGACCCAAGATGGAAATTGGACGGAACTTCCGCAACTGGCTACCCACCTTCCAACCGCATTGCGGATTTTGTGAAGGCCTTTCCTTCGCCTTACAGCGGAAACCAGGTGGTTCCGAATCTCATTGAAATCAAGCTGTCAGCGGTGATTCGCCTTTACGAAGCAAAAAAAATCAACGCGCAGGATGCGGCTTATTTTGTCCAACAGTCGCTGTTCTTATTTTCAGACATGACAAATAATCGCTACCGCCCGTTTGTCAAATCCCACCCGGAATTTGCCGAAATGATAGCCCGATCTTTTATCATTTATCATACCAAAGTGACGAACACTCCGGAATGGATATGGCAAATGCTCGAAAAACGTGGATTCTTAGATGGCCTTCCTGCCGACTCACTCGCGCAGGTCAAAGCCGAGCTCCATCAATCTCGCATGAAAATTCAAGAAATGGTGAGCAAGAGGCGTCAGCAAACAAATGCCGCCGCCGCCGGCTTTCGCAAATTGCAATATGACCGGTACAAGAAGCTCACAGCGGCATTTCAGGATTTCGAAAACTCGCTCGCACCACTGGATCCAAGCGTTGAGACCGAAAGATCTCCGTACGTCACAAATAACCCAATCGCCGATGGCCGTCCCCTCTCATCCCGTGGCCACCAATTTATGGATATTTTCGTCAAGCATGGCGGCCAAGCCTGGGGCTGGCATCTCGAGCACCCGCTCGGGACCATCGCCCTGAGCGCGCTCTTTCGCTTGGCCGATCAAAATAAAATAGATGCGGTCGATTTGCGCAACCTCTTCCACGCGGTGGTCGTGCCCAACCTGTATCAAAATTCCAATCCATCCAAAGTCAGAGAATTTTTAGCTGCTCATTCGGACCAGGTTCAAAGGTTATTCCGTGAGATGTACCAAGACGTAACTCAACCTGGTCAGCTCAGTGTTCTGCACAAAGCTTTCAAACACATCTCGGCTGACTTAAAGCTGACGAAACTGGATGAAGCCCGTATGAGCCAAGAAGTCGACCGTACTGAAAAACGATTTCAACAACAAGCTCGAATGAAAGTACAACAAGGCCGGGAAAGTGTGAGAGATCTGCAATCCCAACAATTTACCCTGCACAGCGAGACTTTGAACGGCTTTCGACAGTCGTTGGCCGAACTTTCGGCTTTGGATTTGAGCCAAGACATTCAGACCTTCGCGGGTGAATCCGTCGTCACCGATGGAATGCGGCTTTCGCAAAATGGATTGTTATTTCAGCGCGCTTTTCTTAAAGCTCAGTATCCAAAATTGAACTCGGGCCAAATGGCCAACCATTCCCGGGCACTGATCGCTCTTTCTTTTTCGACGCTGACGCAGCTTTATGATCAAGGAAAGTTCACGGATGAAGACCTCTTCGCCGGCTTCGAATTGATTCTGCACTCGCTGAAAGATGTCGCTCCATCCGCGGCGTTGACGATGCAAAAGGTTTTGCAGGCGCATCCATCCAGTCGTGCATTGCAATTGCTTTTCAGCGCCCCGCTGATGCGAAAGACCATTGGTCGCCGGGTTCTGTCGGGTTCTTTTTATGGTGGCTACGCCGTTCGTAGCAACCCCAACTCTGATGGATTTTACTCTGAAAAAGTCGAAGAAATGAAAACGTTCTATCGGAATTTCATTCAAGCGAATCAGATCGCGCCGTCTTGCCGGTTCATCTATCGTTGAATCCAGGTGCGCACTGAAAACATGACGGTGAGCAGGTTTTCGGTGGCACGGTCAGGTCGGGAAAGGCCTGCGGCAAGACAGATGATGACCGAAATCAGCCGAGACTGGCTGCTTTTTTCGATTGATTGCTAGCTTTTTAGGCCGCTGGTTCACTGCTGATGTTTTCGGCTGCAAATTGACAGATGTTCCCACGGCAATCTGCTGCCATTGCAAACGAAAACAATGTACTGTCCCAGCGTTGAGAAACCCTGCATTTGCGTTTAGGCGAGGTGGCCTTGGTCGGACCCGGAAATTTGAAATCAACTCGAGCGCCCATCCTCCTTGTCGATGACAAGGCCGCAAATCTTTTGGCGCTTGAGGTGGCTCTTCTTCCGCTGGCTGATCGCTGCAGCTTCATTCAATGCCAATCCGGTGCAGAAGCGATCGAGATCCTGCGCACGCAAACGGTCGCCGCCGTTTTGCTCGACATTCAAATGCCGGGAATGGATGGCTTCGAAACCGCGAAAAAGATTCGCGGGCAGCAGATGGATGATCCGCCTCCCATCGTCTTCATCAGTGCTTATGATCCCACCGATCTGCACATTGAAAGCGCTTACGAAAGTGGCGCCGCAGATTTTATTTCAAAACCGGTGGATCCCCGAATCCTGATTTCCAAGGTGCGGATCTTCATCGAACTCTTTGAAGCCCGAAAGCGCGCCACCCAGACTGCCCAATTGGAAACGACCGAGCGAATTCTGGATCAAATTTTTGACGAGTCCCCCTCTTTCATGGCTCTCTTGAGCGTTCCTGAATTTCGCTTTTTGAAATCGAATGCGGAACACCAAAAGCTCACTCGAAAAAAAGATTTTATCGGCAAGACCGTTCTCGAAGTCGAACCCGAGCTCGAAGCTCAGGGGATCATGAAACTTTTGAACAAGGTCGTCCGAACCGGCGAATCGCTGATGGGTAAAGAAGTCCGCATCCATTATGAAGCCATCGGCGACCAACCGGCCAAGTCCGTCTACCTTGATTTTATTTACCAGCCTCTCAAACGCTCATCGGGTGATATATACGCAATCGCCGTGCAGGGTTACGATGTCACCGAGAAAGTTCTTTCGCGACGGGCGGTTGAAAATGAGCGCGAAAATTTCCGTAATCTCTTTCGGCAGACGCCGGAAATGGTTTGCATCTTATCGGGTCCTGAGCATCGATTTGAATTCGTCAACGAAGCGCACATCAAAGCCCTGGGCTTCGATGCGACCGGAATGGCCGTGCGTGTGGCGCAACCTGAATCAGTCGAGGTTCATGGTCTGCTGGACGGCGTTTATCTGACGGGAAAGACGGCCTCGCTTCACGAAATCCCGGTCACCCTGGGTGACCGTGTTCGCTACTTCAACCTGACCTACGCGGCCCGCAGAAACGAAGCTGGCGAAATCAACGGGATCATGATTCTTGGCGCCGAAGTCACCGAGCAAGTGGACGCGCGCAATGCACTGGAAGAAAGCCAACAACGCTACCAGCTTCTGTACGACTATAGCCCCCTGCCAAAATGGATTATCGACGAAGAAACTCTGCAATTTGTCGACGTCAATCAGGCGGCGATTCGCCACTATGGATATTCCAAAGAGGAATTCCTCAGCATGAAAGCGACAGATATTCGCCCGGCGGAAGATGTGCCAGGCTTTATCGAAGCCTTCCAGCGGGACTTCACCAATCCGGAAAACAAATACGATAAACGAAGACGGCATTATAAAAAAGATGGATCGCTGATTGATGTCGAAGTCCACGCTCTGGATATTCAGCTCAATGGTCGCAAACAAAAAATCGGCGCCATCGTCGACGTGACCGAAAAGGTCCGCGCCCGAAAAGCGATCCAGGATGCGGCCGATGCCGCCATTCGCGAACGTCGCTCGCTCGAAGAAGTCTTGGATGAAACATCGGTGCCCCTCGCCCTGCTGTTGGGGAAAGAGCATCGGTTCGCATTCACGAACTCGGCCTACAACCAAATTTTTGAGTTCAAAGACAGCCCTGTTGGCTTCACCGTCTCCGAGTTATTTCCGGAAGCCATACAACCAGGCTTCATCGATCTTTTGAATGAAGTCTACGAAACGGGGAAACCATTTTCGGCCACCGAAGCCCCCTTCATTCGGAAATCGCCGGACGGATCCACCCGATCTTTCTTTTTAGATTACACCTACGCCGCAAAACGAAATACGTCGGGAGAAATCGAAGGCGTCCTGGCCGCGGTTGTGGACGTCACCGAAAAAGTATTGGCCCGCAAAAAAGTCGAAGAGGCCGAGCAAGCCCTGATCCAAGAGGCGGATCGCTTGGCAGTTGAGAGAAAGAAATTAGCAGATATCTTCTACGGATCTGACTTTCCGATGGCGCTGTTCCGGGGACCCGATCTCATCTACGAAATGGCCAATCAAAAGTATCTGCAATTGATCGGTTACCGCGACGTGATTGGCCAGTCTCTGGCCCAGGCCCTGCCCGAGATTTCGAAATCCGAATTTCCTGCAAAAATCAAAGCCGTTTACGACACCGGAATTCCCGTTCGTTTTCTCGAGGGGCACACGCCAATACTGAATGTGCAAACGGGCGAGCTTGAAGACCGTTACTTTGATACGACCTTTGCCCGCATTTCCGATGGCGAAGGACGCGACTTCCTGGTGATCGGCAATGCCATGGATGTCACCGAAAGAGTCCGCGCCCGAGTGATATTGGAAAAAGCGCAAAAAGAAGCCGAAAGCGCTCGCCATCAGCTTTACTCTTTTTTCATGCAGGCACCGGCGCCGATGGTCATTTTAACGGGACCTTCATTTCACTTTACCTTGGCCAATTCCTTGTATGAGGCCTACGTCGGGCGCAAGGTCATAGGAAAAAACCTGCGCGATGTCTTCTCGAAAGAAGAGTTCGGTTATTACATTCCCCTGCTCGAGCATGTTTACAAAACGGGCGAACCTTTTGTTGGCCGTGATCTTCCGTTCAACTTGACGACTTCGGGCGACAGCATCCACCAGCGGCGCATTGACCTGAGTTTTACGCCTTTTCGCAATGAAGAAGGAAACACGGAAGGCATCTTGGTCTTCATTCAAGACGTGACGGATCCTTACAAAGCACGCACGCAAATGGAAGCGCACAACCGCGATCTGCTGCTGGCGAAGGAAGAGGCCGACCGCGCCAACCGCCTGAAGTCAGCGTTTCTGGCAAATATGTCCCACGAAATTCGCACGCCGCTCGGCGCGATTCTCGGATTCACGGATTTGCTGCGCGAGCCGCAAATCCCCGAAGAGGATCGCTCCAAGTACATCGACATCGTCACCCGCAACGGCGAGCAATTGGCTTCGATCATCAATGACATTTTGGATTTATCCAAAGTCGAAGCGGGCCACCTGGTTCTGGATTACACCGAGACCTCACCGAGAGTGGCGGCCGAAGATGTGATTTCTCTTTTGAAGGTCAAAGCCAATGAAAAAAATCTGGAACTTCAATATATCGCTGAAGCATCTTCTCCGGAATTTGTTCGCACCGATGATTTAAGACTGCGCCAGATCCTGATGAATCTGATTGGAAACGCGGTCAAATTTACGCAGACAGGTTTCATCAAAGTCAGAAGCTACAGCGAAACGGATCCACAAACCGCGAAACGCAGATTGTGCATCGAAGTGGCGGACACCGGCATCGGCATTCCGGCAACAGACTTTGAGAAAATTTTTGATGCCTTCGTGCAAGCAGATGTCACTTTGTCCAGACGCTACGGCGGAACGGGCCTGGGTCTCGCGCTTTCCCGCAAATTGGCGCGAAGCTTGGGCGGTGATATCACGGTTCTTCAAAGCGTCGAAGGCCAGGGCACCACATTCTTGATGACGATCCTGGATCAAGATCCATCCACGCATTCGCCGGCCGAGCGAAGCATCTGACTTTGGCGAGATTTCGCCAGGTCTCAGTTCATTTTTTTCTGCATCCACAAAGACGAGTAATAGACGCCGTTCACCTTGGCGTATTCGTCAAAGACACCAATATCGGTGAAGCCGAATTTGCGGTGCAGTCGCACCGAGGCTTCATTCGGTAAGGCGATGCCAACGACGGCGCGGTGAATTTTCTCATTTTTCAAAAGGTCGAAAAGACCCTCGTACAAGATCGTTCCGAGACCTTTGCCTTGCGCACCGGCGGCGAGATAAACGCTGGTCTCGATCGTTTCATTGAAGGCCGGCAATCCCCGATAAGGCTGGCTGCTGGCATAACCTAAGACCACTCCCGCCTCGGTAGCGACCAGCAATCGGTAAGGACCCTTATCACGAAAGCCATCCATCCAGGGCCGGCGAAGAATGGGCTGCACCGGATGCGTGAGAAAAGTGGCGTGAGAATTTAAAATGGCGTGATTGTAGATATCCGTTAACGCTGCCAGATCCTCAAGTTTACCGTAGCGAGTTTCAATCATAATCAGCTCGCTCCAAAATCTTAAGCTTCGTGGCGCTGTTCGCGGGCGGCCAGTGGCAGCTCGATGCGAACGCGTGTGCCGTGATTGCGACTGGATTCGAAAGTCATGGTGCCGTGAGCACTGCGGATCAGCTTCGAAGCGTTGAAAAGTCCGATGCCCTGAAGCTCTTGAATTTCGGCTGGCAGCGGAAAGCGCATCAGCTTTTGCATGAGCTTGGGCTCTAAGCCCGGACCGTGATCGACCACGTCCAAAACACACTTCCAACCTTGATTTTTGAGCTCGATGAAAATATCGCCAGTCTCGGGACTGGATTCAATCGCGTTGGCCAGCACGTTAGAGAGCGCGTACTTAAGACCCATGCGATCGACATTGACCGGGCACGAATTGTACGAGTGGTCTACAAAGTGAATCGAAAGTTTGGTGCGATCCGAATGACGAAGTCTGCTTTCCGAGTAAACTTCGCGGGCCAAATGACTGAGCTCTGTGTGTTTGGTATTTTCCATAGGTATGCCGGGCGTTATAGCCTGCCCGGCCCGTCTTTGAAAGACGGCTTGAAAACATTACCGGGACTTGGCAAGCCTCAGTGTTTCCACAAACTTGATCTCGTCGGCCATGTCGGCCGCGTTCGCCTGTCGGTCATAACGAAAGACGTAACCCATGGTCCGTAAATTCAAAATATTAATCAAGAGATGCCGCTCTTTGATTCGCGCTTCAGGATCTGGATCCTGAAACACGAAACTGCAAATCTTTCCGGTCGAAGCCGAATCTTTCAGATCCGAGGAGACGAGCTTCAAGGATATTTTTTTCAATGGGCCCATGGCTGCTTCAGCCACCTGGGCACAGGTCTCTTTCGTCAGTTTCAAATCCGAACGCTTGCGGAATTCGTACACATCGACATCCTTATCGATGGCTCCCTTCCGTTCGCGCGTGAGCACACCCAGAAAATCAGCGGGATGTCCCAGCTTTAAAAACGTTTGCTGCTCGGCCGAGGTGAACCGGGTTGGCTCGGAGGCCACCACATTCCAGCTCGCTTGCGCGCTCAGGCCCAAGCTCATCCACAGAATCAGAAATGCAATCGGGTTGAAGGCTTGTTTCAACATTTACATGGATCCTTCTGAAGAGTTCGACGGAGCGCTTTGTTTTTGCGTTTCAATTTTCTTCTCAATAGCGGCCGCAATTCGACGGAACTCGGCTTCAGAGCAATTTGAGAAAGAGTGTCCGTCCACTTGGACCCTATCCCCTTTCAGCAGGATATCGTGATCCGCTTTGGATTTGCGACTTGCGCCCTTTTGCTCGACATTGCTTTCAAGAATGACATCAACCTTAGGGCCATCAAAACAAACTTTCTGAATATAGCTTTCGTTGCCGTAGGTTTCGCCGGCTGCGGAAACATAAGAAACGAGTTTCAATTTATCGCCGGCGGTTCGCACCTGGATGGCTGCTTTGCCAAAAATTCCGGCATCCACCGACAAAAATAAAGGCAGATTATCAAATGGTTTGGGAAGCTCCGCCGATTGCTTTTGAAAATCAGCGGCCGATTCGAGACATTTGGCCGACGCGTTTGCGGGAGTCGTGGCAAACCAAAAAAATTGCAGCGTCACCACGATGAGCGTTCGAAAAAACATACTCTTCACCCCGGGTTGCGAATTTTCGCCTTTGTTTCATTTTTGAGCGTGACACAGGCTCTGTCGAAACACAATCCGGCGCTAGACTGATAGATCGGTCGTTTTCACGCCTTCGGTGTCTCAGGCTGAAACGTGCGCTTTTTCCCTTCAGTGGATTGATTTTTTTCCCGATGAAAGTCTTGCTAAAGGAGATCGACAGCAATGAAGACATTGACCACTTCCATCTTGATCGCAGCTTTGACTTTGACCTTGGGCTTCGCCGCTCAAGCACGATCGTCTGGCTACAATGCAGCCAGCGAGTACATGGGCTCCAGCCATGCCGAACGCCGTGGCCATGGTAAAAAATCAAAGCACAAGAAAAAGAAGACCGCGAGCTTGAACAAGCAAAAGCGCGACGTCGCGAGCGTCAAAAAGAAATCCAAAAAGAAGAAGAGCAAAAAATCGCGAAAGCATCACTACTAGGTACGAGGCGATCCACGATTCGAGGCGATCAGGCCGCGCGTCCGGCCTCCTCGCTTAAGATCACGTGCTCTCGCAGGTGGTAGGCATCTTCGAGAATTTGCGCGCGTGTCGAGTCCACATCCCAGTTCGGATAAAACTGGATGTAGCCCTGCATTTCGTTGAGCTTTTTTAAAAGCCAGGCCGATGGTTCGCGCAGGTGATTTTTCAGATACAAAAGTTCTTTGTTCCACTCGCGCATGCAATCGCCGTAATCGAATTCTTCGACCGCAATCACCTGTTGAATGAAAAAATCGACCAGGGCCAGATTGTTTTTCGGTTCGTGAACGTACAAGAGTTTCATAAACGAATCTCCTCCCATCCTTTAACGATTCTCCCATGCACAACCGAAGTCAAAACGCGGAGAGTTCTGTCAATCCACAGCCATGATGCGGTGTCGGACTGCAATCCCTCAGTCCTTCCAATCGACCTTCCCGCGTCCGGCCTTGATCTCGCCGCGAATCTTTTTCTCTTCCCGCCGCTTTCGTTGAGAGGAGCGTGTGGGCTTGGTGGCTTTTCGTTTCTTAGGCACGAAAAAAGCGCGCTCGATGAGCTCATCTAATTTTTCTAAAACTTTTTTGCGGTTGGATTCCTGATCCCGGTGCTCGTCACTGCGAAGGATCAGATCCCCATCACTGGTCGTGCGCAGCTTTGAGAGAAGAATCATTTTATCTTCTTCACCAAAGCACACGGTCGCCGGAACGTTCCAGCGAAGCAAGCAGGCTGAATTGGTTTTATTCACGTGCTGACCACCTGGCCCGCGACTGCGAGTGTACTCGAGCTCAATTTCAAAAAGAATTGTTGGAACGTATTTCAAAGGCCTTGCACCCGATAAATCACGCCCGCCGTATCGTCTGATACCAGAAGCGAGCCATCAAAATAAACCTGCACATCCACCGGACGTCCCCACGCCTTCGCTCCTTGCAACCAGCCTTCGATCCACGGCTTGTACTGCAGCGCCGATCCACTGCCAAAACCAATGCGGCTGATGCGGTAGCCTTGCGGTGCCGAGCGATTCCAGGAACCATGTTCGGCAAAATAAATAAATCCTTGATAAAATCTCATTCCCAGGGCGGCGACGTGGGCCGGCAGATTCACCATTGGCGGCGTGAATTGCGAGCACGGTTTTTGAAATTCAGGATCTTGCACGTCTTTCCCATGACAGTATGGAAATCCGAAATTCTCGCCGGTCTTTGTCACTTTGTTGATCTCATCAGGTGGGATGTTGTCACCCAAAAGGTCTCGGCCATTGTCGGTGAACCAAAGATCTTTCGTGTTCGGATCCCAGTCAAAGCCCACGGTGTTGCGAATGCCCTTTGCGACCTCTTCTTTTTTATCGCTCTTCACGTCGATGCGAAACAGCCTGGCGTACTCGGTTCCCGGATCACAGATATTGCAATTCGCGCCCACCGGCACATACAACCAACCATCTGGTCCAAAGCGAATCACCTTCCAGCCATGATGAGCATCGCTTGGAAATTTCTGCGGCAATGGCTCGAATTTGAGATCGGTCTTCTTAAGCTTATTCACCTCCGGAACTTTGAGAATGCGCGAGATCTCACCGATGTAGAGATCACCATCACGGTAAGCCACACCATTGGGGCTATTGAGATTGTCGAAGAGAATTTCCACTCGGTCCGCCTTGCCATCCAGGTTTGGATCCCAGATGCGGTAGACCTGTTTGTCCCGGGTGCCGACAAAGACCTCGCCCTTTTCACCCAGCGCGATAGAGCGGGCATTCGGCGCAACCGCAAAAATTGAGATCGTCACCCCTTCCGGCAAGCTCAGTTTTTCAAGCGGAAGTTTCGGGTCTTTTTGCGGGACTTCGGGAAAGCCCAAGCTGCGATCCGAGGTGATCCGGTCCAAAACCATGGCGTCGGTTTGCAGTGCTTTTTCGCGTGCCTTACTGGCCAGCAGAATCAGGGGAAGGGAAAAGATCAGAAGTGAGATCCAAAGTTGCTTCATCATGAGAGAGAGCTTGCCATAAACCGTGCCCAGAGAGAAAATTTCTTTATGTCGCAGCTAAGCTCATTGCTCGAAAAATATGGCGAGTCACATCAAAACCTGCAAAATCAGCGGATTCACAAAATCTGCGTCCCATTGATCGAGTGGAGTTTGCTCGGAATTCTATGGAGCCTTCCCCGCCCCGAATTTTTTGGCAGTGTCACTTGGGCCCATTTGATGATTGCTTTCGCGCTGGGCTATTACTTGCGCTTTCAGAATTGGAAAGTCATAGCCGCAACACTAGTAATGCTCCTCCCATTTTGGATTTATATCAGCTTTCATCCAACCCACGTGCTGGAAACTTCGATCGCCGTATTTGTCATCGCCTGGATCGGCCAATTTTATGGCCACAAAGTCGAAGGCAAAAAACCAAGCTTCCTTGAAGATCTCGCTTTTCTTTTGATCGGCCCCTTGTGGGTGACCGAATCCATCTTGCGTGCACAAGGCAAGAGTCTGAGCGATCAGTAACGCCTGACTTTTGGTCTGGACATCAATCACTGGACCCAAATTTCGTTCCTAAATGTTCTCTTCACTGACGTTCGCTGTATTTCATCTGCCGATCTTTCGCGCCAAAACAGTGACTCTATTTGCCCTGGAATGTTTGGAAGAATAAATCACACATGAGAAAAACATCACAAGCGGCAAGCTTGCAAAAACAGGCTGGCTTTAGCATCACCGAAGTTCTGATCGCCGTTGCCATTTTATCCGTGATTTCGCTCGGCGTGGCCGGAACCATGTCTCGCATGCACTCTCAGCTCAGGGGCATCAGTCAGAAACAGGAAGTCGTCGAGCTTAAAAATCTCATGACCCAGCAACTGGCAAAGACGGGGGTCTGCTCTTGGCAGCTCAAGGACAAAGTCATCGATGTTTCGATGGCAACGAGCGAAGCTTCACCCAGTCCCACCAGTTTAAATCTTGGAGAGCTTTACATGGGTCAGGATGCGACTTCGGCACTGCTTGCCAAAGCGGGCCAAATCATTCCGGAAAGCCAATCCGGAGTCAAAGTCGCCAGCGTTTTCTTCCGCAATATCTACGCGACCGGAAATCCAAACGAGTACAAGGGCATCTTTCAGATCAATTTCGATCCCAACTCGGTTTCTGTTCCGGTCAAACCTTTACAGGTTCAACAAATTTTTTGGACCGATCCTGCCGATCCCGCCAATGCCAAAAAAATCCAAACGTGCAAAGGCGGCGTCGGCACGATCAAAGTCGAATGCGCTACGGCTTCAAAAAAAGGCAAAGCGGTCGGCGCCAATCTGGAAATTCACAATTTCGCGACGCCCCCGGCGCTGGGGGATGTCTTTGATGTTTACGAATATCCCGGCGGCGGAAATGCTTGGGGTCTTGCCTGCAAGCCTGACTTCGTACAGACCACATGCACAGCTTCGGAACTGAATACGGATGCGTCGATGGGACCGGATCTTTGGCAGGTTCAATACGGCAGGCTGGGTTGCTATTCGGATGACGAAGAGCTGGGTGGAAATAATCCCACGGTTTATCTCACCTGCTGTCAAATTCTGTCGGACTCTTAGCCCTTCAAAGGCAACGACGATGCAAGCACGCCAGATCCGAGTCGATCTCAACACCAGAGACCAGTGCCGACAGAGATCTTCAAATACATATTCATTTATACGAAGCTCCTACCGCAGAAAATTCCGCCGTCCCAAACGCATCGGATGTCTCAAAATCGTTCGAATTTGCAAACGCTCGCTGTTATTTGCCATCGAAGTTTTGTCTCTATTCAAGTCATAAAAATGTCTCAAAACGAATTGTCTTCTCGATCGACAGAGGCCAATTGCAAATGAAGGGGCAGCAAAGCCTTGATGATTCACAAAGAATGCGCGCCACAATCGTAACTCTGTTTATGAGCTCGGGTTTGAAAGAATGATTCTACAGGAAAAATAGAGTTCGTAACTGAATGAGGGGAAATAATGAACACATTTGTCAAAAGATGGAAACTGTATTCGCTACTGGGGACCCTGACCTTTCTCACACCGCAGGCCTTGCTGGCCGTGACGGGTTTCTCGGCCACGATGGACACAACAAATCTGAATTTCTCGTACAGTTATTCGGGAGCACCGACATACTTGCGCGTTTACATTGATTCGGACAAAAACGCTTCCACTGGATATTCGGTTTCCGGAGTGGGCGCCGATTACTTTATCGAAAACAATATGCTCTATAAATTTTCTGGAAGCTCTCCTTCAGTTTGGAGCTGGTCAGCCGTTGGCTCTTCCAACATGGTGAAAGCTGCACCGACCGTTAAATTTCAGGTGCCTCGGTCGAGCGTGGGCAATTCGTCGGCCGCGAATGCGATCGCCAATACCTCGGCGGGAGATAGCTCAAGCATCGTTGCTGCCACTCTCCCCGCGCCAGTCGTGGCCGGCATTTCCAATATGTCAGCGACAAGTGATGCCACAAATGTGATGTATTCATTTTCGTTTTCCGGTTCTCCGACTTTTTTGCGTATTTTCTTAGATTCCGATAAAAATGCCGGCACCGGTTACGCAGTTCGCGGAATTGGCGCCAACTATATGATTGAAAATGGCAATCTCTACAAGCAATCCGGCAGCGGAACCGGCTGGACCTTTTCGTTGGTTGGATCCTCAAACATGGTGAAGACCGCCAACAGCGTGAAATTTACGATCGCGCGATCGGCCTTGGGCTCTCCATCAGGAGTCAACCTGCTCGGCAATGCTGATAACAATGACTACTCGGCGATTGTCAGCCAAAGTCTCGCGCCCGCACCGGCACCCACCCCTACTCCAACGCCGACTCCTACTCCAACCCCTACGCCGACACCGACTCCAGATCCCGTTGGCAGCACGACTTCGGTTTCGTTCACCGCGAGCAACGCTTTGATCGTCAATCCAGAGAGAGGCTTCTTCATGACGACAGATTGTCGCGCGAATCCTTTAAGCGTGGCTCAGTTGCAAAGCTATAAATCTCAATATGGTCACTCGGTTTTCAACTGTCTGTGGTACCTGAGAGAATTCAAAAATGCTCCCCTGAGTGCGGCGGTCCTCGAGCAATTGCAAACTCAGATGAACAATATGCGCACGGCTGGATTTAAAATGATCTTGCGCCTGGCTTACACCAATACGGATATCAACGACGCTCCCTTGTCCGTGGTTCAAGGTCACCTGGATCAGCTGGCGCCTTTGTTTCGAAATAACGTTGACGTGATCGCGACCGTTCAGGCCGGCATCATCGGTCAGTGGGCAGAAATGTCGACCAGCGCCAATTATGGTGGCGCAAACGGTCCATTCACCGCTGCCGACTGGGCCAATCGAAAAGCCGTGGTTGATAAATTGCTGGCGGTCGTCCCAAGCTCTCGCATGGTCGGAGTGCGAACTCCTGAGTTTAAAATGACTCCTTACGGAAGCACGGCTTTGAGCGACACGGAAGCTTTCTCCGGCAGCGCTCGGGCCCGGGTCGGTCAGTACAACGACTGTTTTCTCTCGAGCGCCAATGATTGGGGAACTTACCGCAATCAGGCCGACCGGGATTTCTTGAAACAAGATTCAAAATACCTGGCGATGAGCGGCGAGACCTGCGCGGTCGCGACCCAGAATGACTGCGCAAATGCACTGAGCGAAATGGCATCCTTGCACTGGTCACTTTTGCACGAAGGCTACAACCTCGATGTCATCGCTAAGTGGAAAGCACAAGGCTGTTTCCCGACGATCCAAGCTAAACTGGGTTACCGCTTCCAGCTGCAGGACGCGACCTTGTCAACTTCGGCTAAGCCCGGTGGAACCATCGCAGTGAAACTCAACATCATGAATGCAGGCTTTGCGGCACTTTACAATCAACGCCCCCTGCAGTTGATCTTGCGCAACAACTCGACTGGTGCGGTGATTCGTCTGCCCATGAACGCCGACGCCCGCCGATGGTTGCCAGGCTCGACGATCTCGGTAAATCAGAACTTGACCCTGCCTTCGAACATTCCCGCCGGCTCTTACGCGATGTTGTTGGCTCTTCCGGATGCTTCTTCCAGCATCGCGAATCGTCCGGAATATTCCATCCAACTGGCGAACACCGGAATCTGGGAGTCCTCAACAGGCTTTAACAACCTGAAAGTCAATTTGATCGTCTCTCCTTAAGATCTTGACCAGAAGATCGACCGAGAAAATCTTTCTCCAGACCCGGGCCGATGAAAAATCGGCCCGGGTTTTTTTTGGGGTCTAGCTCAAAGGCCTCTGCCGACGAATCCGACAGTCGAATCCATTTTCTTGCATCAATTTGAAACAGAGGGTTTAAAGATTTATTGTGAGCGCGAATCGCGGGCCTAAGAGCCCTTCTTGTGCTGGCTCTGCGGATGTGGCGAGAGGACGTGGTAAAGTGTCGCCTTGCCGACGCCAGAGCGGTTGAGCTGTCCTGCCTGACAGGCCCACTCGGCCAAGCGACGGAAGGTCGTGCGCGACCAACCCATTTGATAACAAACTTCTTCCGAGGTGAAAGATCGCCCCGGCAAAAACTTTTCTCTCAATTGCTGCCAACGGACCATGGTGGGATTCACCACTTGTTGCTCAAGCTCAAGACGAATCCCGAATTCTCCGGTGATTGAAAAGCGGTAGGCCCCTTGGCTTTGCTGAATACTGGCCGGGATCTGATTCTTCTGCAGCCACTCGCGGGTGCGCAGAATCGCCTGGCGAATGCGAAAGGGAGACGTATCGACATCAAAGTACTCGTCAGGATAAAGCTCATGAAACAAAGCACCGACACTGGTCGGCACGTAAAAATCACGATTCAAGGCCGAGATCACCTGATGAATCTTTTTTCCAAGCGGCAAACTGTCAACGCCGGTGACCTGCCCCGTCAATAAATTCAGCTGTGGCCCCTTCTCACTTCCCAAAATATAGATTGGGCTGGATGCGACCCCAATCAGCGATTCGATGCGATGGCGATAGGCGATTTTAGGCGTTCCAAAAACCAGATGGTCTAATTGCTTCTGGTTGGGAGCGACCTTGAGCATGAAAAGATCGGCATCGCGCACGCACTCCCAATGCTTTCTTTGCATCGCCAGATTGCGAAGCTCGCTCAAGGCATTGTTAGACTGCTGTTCCATCGAGGTCATGATGGCCTCGGTTTTTAAAATCAAGAGCTGATCATGGCTTTGGGCATTGTCGAGAATACCCGTCGCCCACTTGAGCATCTGCCGAGCTTTGGGAAAGTCATTCTGCCAAAAATAGATCTGTGCCCACAGTTCATAACAATTCGCCAGCAAGCGCGAGGCACCCGCCTTCTGCACAAGAGCCACGGTTTCCTCTAGAATTTCGCTGGCCTCTTTCATTTGAAATAAGACAATATAACCCGAGATCAGATTGACTCGCGCAATCAGCTTCGAATATTCGTCGGCAGTCGAGAGCAAAAAGTACTGAAAGTGCTCGATGGCCTCGGCATACTCCCAATTCATGATATGACATTGTCCCCGGTGAAGCAGGGCTTCCGGAGCGGTGGTCGTATCGACGCTTTTTAAAAGTGCCAAGGCTTCAGAAACGGATCCGTTCCGAGCCAACAGCGCCGAATACTCGCACATTTCACCGGCGCTGATCGGCTCATCTAGGATCTTTTGACCCCGGATGACCGGATGAAGCAGCCGCAACCCGATATTGATCAAGCCAGTACGCCGACAGCACTTGGCCAGATCATAACGTGCGGACCTGGGAACCTGACTGATGACGAGATTCGAAATGATTTCGATGACCTGATTGATCTTGCCAGACTTGATCAGACGATCACACTCGGCGATCAGGTCCTGGTATTTTTGATCTGTCTCAGTTCGCGACATTGCTTGTTCCCATCAGGTTTCTCAATTCATTATCGGCTGAACTTTTGACCTGCCAAAGTCACAAAAATAAATCGCAAGTGTTCGATCCCGAGAAAAATGCGGGCCAAAAGCGTTATTCATTTTTTTTGTCGAGGATTGATACGATTTCAAGAAAGGACCGGGTATTTCGCGCGATTGTATCTGACAATAAGATTTGAGGGGACAACCACATGCGCTCTAAGACGAAACTTTTGATCTTCGTTGCTGTTTCAATGCTGCTGAGCCTGAGCTTTCAAAACTGCAGCCCCAGCAATTCGCGCGTCTCCTTCACCACCGATGGCGTTAAATTCAACAGTCAAGTCGATAGCGGCACACCCTACGAAGGTAAGATCTATGCTCTCTTAGGCACTCGCTGCGCGGACGGGACTGAAATTCAATCGCAAATCGTCATGGAAAATTCAACGAAAGCGCACTTGAATCGTGAGAATTGCCAAGACATCGATCCGGTTCCGTTAACCACGGCCGATTTCCAAATCAATACCGCGACGGATTCACTGACTTATAAAAATCAGGATTTCAGCTTTATCGGATACGGCTCTTTGGGCATCACCAACTTTTCAATCACCAATGACGCCAACAATTTTTATTACAGCTATTCGTACGAGGGACAACCTACGTTTCTGCAAATATACTTAGACACCGACAACAATCCGGCAACCGGATATTCTTACAACGGCATCGGCGCCGATTTTCTGATTGAAAATGACTATGTCTGGAAGTACTCGGCACCGAACGGCGCTCCGTCTGACACGTGGGCGTGGACCGCCCAAGTCACGGCCAACAAAAACAACATCGCGCCGAATGTCAGCTGGAGTTTCGCTAAAGCCGCTATCGGTTCACCGGCTGTCATCAAACTCGTGGGTACAACTTCCCTTGGCGCCCAATCCAGCGTGATCACGCAGGTGCCAAAGTAGACCCGCGCCTTGCTAAGCGGCTTTTCCTTCGACGAATTCTCGCAAACTTCCGACCAAAGCGCTCAGCTCTTGCGATTGCGAGGCCATTTCCGATGCCTCGCCGGCGACTTGATCTGATGCTGCCGCATTACTTTGGGTCGCGCGATCTAGCTCTTGCATAGCCCGGCTGATTTGATTGATGCCGTTTGATTGCTCGGCGGATCCCTTTGATATTTCGTTGTTGAGATCGGAAACTTTTTGGATCGATTGGATCATATCTTTCAAGACATGAGCGCTTTTCTTCGTCATCTCAACGCCCACGGCAGTCTTCTCTGCCGAATTCTGGATGAGAGATGAAATGTCTTTTGCCGCGACCGCACTTCGTTGCGCCAGATTGCGGACCGCTTCGGCGACGACGGCAAATCCTTTTCCTTGCTCGCCAGCACGGGCGGCTTCGACGGCCGCGTTCAAAGCCAAGAGATTGGTTTGAAAGGCGATGTCATCGATCACCGTGGTGATCTCGCTGATCTCTCGAGAGAACTCGGAAATTTCCGACATTGCGGTGCTGAGATTTTCCATGTCCTTCTCGCCAGCAATGGCCGAGTCCGAACTTTGTTTCGAAACTTGGGCCGCA
The DNA here is from genome assembly GCA_966211795.1 of uncultured Bdellovibrio sp. Taxonomy (GTDB): domain Bacteria; phylum Bdellovibrionota; class Bdellovibrionia; order Bdellovibrionales; family Bdellovibrionaceae; genus 21-14-0-10-47-8. The sequence goes on from CBIHNW010000018.1 coordinate 52,295, forward strand.
ATTTCTGCGCTCTTCGAGTTCAGATTGACCATGCTCGAAAGCTCTTCGATGGAAGCAACCGTTTCCTCTAACGAGGCCGCCGCCTGCGTGGTTCCAGCAGAAACTTTGGCACCGGCCGAAGCCAGGTTGTCACTGGAAGTTGCCATTTGCGTTCCCGCCGAAGACAGCTGATCCGCAACCCGACTTAAAGCCTTTGATATCTGGATCGCTAACAAGGAAATGCAAACCACCAACAACAAAATGCCCGCAGCTAAACTCAATATAATGACGCTAGATGCATGCGACATATCCGCCTGGATTCCGGCAATCTTCGACTCGCTGACTTTTTCCGACATGTCCGCCAGATCTTGCGACATCTTATTATATTCCGTCCGCAGCGGCAGGTACTGTTTCAAAAATAATTCCTGCGCCTCTTTGCTTTGTCCTTGCTCGACCAGCGCCAAGACTTTGTCTTCCACCGGATTGAGCTGACCATCGTCGAATTTTTCCAACTTGGAAACAAGGTCCAGCACGGCCGCATCCGTGGTCAAAGTTTTCATTTTCTCAAACGCTTTGGCATTGGCATCATCCGCCGCCTTTTTTCTCTGCGCTTCAGCTTTGTTGCTGGGATCCAGAATGTATCCTTTTAAAGCATCTGACATTTCGGCCACATAGATTCGCGATTCAAGAGCTTGTTGATTCAGCTCGGTCGCCTGCAAAATCTGGCCAGTTCCCATATTGAGAGATCGCCAAGAAATGATGCCAACCGCACCTCCCATGACAATTGTCGGAGCAATCAATAAATAAAGTTTTTTCGAAACTGAAAGTGCCATACTGCCCCTTTTTAATAGATCTCTTCACCTACTAACGGCACTCCAGCTCAATCACTACACGGCTTAATCCGAATTTAACCCCAAGTGCAGCCCGGACCTGGACGTCCCGTGAAGAATAAAGGAAAAAGAGTCCAACTTTCCCCACCATTTGCGTCTTCATGTGCGTTCGTTTATGAGAAGAGCCTTCAGTGTCGAAATAGAAAGAGATAGCCTTTCGACAAAAGATAAGGTCTTCTTTGAATTCAAGGAGGCTACATATGAAGTTCATCATAATGCTAGTAACCAGCCTTCCCGCACTTGGGTTTGCGGAGGACGTTAAAATCAATTCTTTTGTCATGATTGGACAACGGAGTTCGGCAGCAGAATTATGCGGCAACGTTATAAGTCCAACAGGACACCCTCAAATGGTGAAGGTTATCGTTGATGCACAAACCAAAAAACCGGCCACTTATTATATTTGGAGCGGTTCAGATGGGAAGTTCTGCACGATTGTGTCGACCTATTCCGGTGAAGCTACGGCCATTCTTGATAAATAACGAGATGAAATAGATCCCGAACGCAGAAAGCCTATCAATATAAATTTCATGCTCCCTCAGAGTCTTTGTAACCACAAGATATTTGCTCATTTTTTGATCGAAACAAGTCATCAATATTTTATCTGCGAACTTTCCGCACTGCACTTTCATCAATTGCCCATCAGTAAATTTAATCAAATTCCGAGGCTCACCTCACAAAAGTCGCCACGTCGATAGTTAACGTTGGTCAATATGACAACCTAGAAATTCACTTTGTAATGGAGATGTAATCTTTAAACCAAAATCAGAATTGATAAGTTTCAGTGCAACAGCCATTGCCAAGAATGAACAAGCCGTACAAATACGCCTGGAAAAAGTAGATAACATCGTTCTTTACGAACAATGCAAAATCGTCAGACGGCAGGAACCCCGCGGAGATTTGCAATATAGAAAAACGGAAGGCTCGAAAACCGTGACTTCCACAATTAAAATGTACAGCGATCTTTGCCGTCACCCAACGGCTCAATTTGTGGACCGGATTTTTATCATGGATACGAACAACGATGAAGTCGCTATGGGATTCATTGGTTCGAACGAAGATGGTGCAGACATCTCATATCCAATTCTCTCTAGCTTTGCATTGCGATCAAATAGGAATGGCCAATGATTGGACGCCACGAGCCAAACATTACAAGCATGTAACAAAAGGTCGGAAGCGCATTTTCTCTGTGACTTTGGTTTTAGAGCTTGGGAAGAATAAAGGGATTCGTTCGTATAAGCTCTGAATTGGCAGAGCGTTTCTATCAATCGCCTTAACGATTTGACTACGGAGAAATTATGAAGACACCTTTTTGTGCATTGATTTTAAACCTGTTCCTCCTTCAATTTGCATTTGCCGGCCCGACTCAGGTTTCGGCGGATCATCCCGGCCAGATACAAAACGATTCCGAAATCATCGACGCAATTCACGCTCAAAAAGGAGCATTTTATGTCGAGGGCAGCAATCTTGTTGTAACAAAAATTCTACCTGATGATACGAGTGGCCTGCCCCATCAAAAATGGGAAGCAAAACTTTCTGACGGTAGCATCATCCAAGTCGTTTACAATTCCGATATGGGCGCTCGAGTGCCCATTCACCCTGGTGACCAGTTTGCAGTGGGAGGCCAGTTTTTATGGTTGGGACATCGGGGCATGATTCATTGGCTTCATGATGATCCGGAACACCATCGACCTGACGGATATGTTTATCTGAATGGGATCGTTTACGGCGACACCGACCACGAAGATCAAAATCAACATTAAAAAAATGCAAGTTTGCTGAGCGCGGAAGCGCTAGAGCTCACTTCAAAGGACATCATAATAGATTTTCGAGTTTGGCGATAATATGGCAATCATGCAGCAATCGTTAATGTCCCCTAGCCGAAAGAATTCAAAATTATTACATGTAAGTAATGAAAGCCAATTTGACCTGCTCAATCTTTAATCTCTATATTGAGACGTCTGCTCACATTCATTGACGTGCAGCTCTTTGATAGCAACATAAATTTGTTAGGGGGATCAATATGAAAGAAAATCAGTTCATTAATAAGCTTCCGGAAATCACGGCCGCATTCTGGCTGATGAAAATTACGGCGACAACTTTAGGGGAGACCGGTGGTGACTGGCTATCGATGACCATGAATGTTGGTTATCTCACTAGCACACTGATTTTCTTCGCTTTGTTTGTTGTGGCGCTTGGAGCGCAGCTCGTCTCGAAGAAGCACATCCCATTTCTCTATTGGACGGTGATCATTGCAACAAGCACCGCCGGTACAACGATGTCTGACTATATGGATCGGACCCTTGAACTGGGGTACACCAAAGGAGCGGCGATTTTAGTGACAATTTTGCTGAGCTTACTGGCCGCGTGGAAGCTGAGTGTTGGAAATGTTCGCGTTGATGACATTCGTTCACGCAAAGCTGAGATTTTCTATTGGGTCACAATCCTTTTCTCAAATACTCTGGGAACTGCATTGGGAGATTTTTTGGCTGATGATTCAGGACTCGGCTTCATGGGAAGCTGGCTTTTGATCACTGGTATTCTGGCTGTCATCTTGGCGGCGACATACTTTACAAAAATCAATCGTGTCTTTTTGTTTTGGATCGCCTTTATCCTGACACGCCCATTTGGCGCAACCTTTGGCGATGTCTTGACGAAGACACACGAAAAAGGCGGTCTTGATTTTGGCCGAGGTTTCTCGTCGCTGATTTTGTTGGGAATTCTGGTGGTGACAATCATGGCTGCTTACCGCAATAAACTAGAGCCCGCTGTCGCCCGAGTGAAAATTTAGCACTGACCGTCAATGAGGGCTGTTTCACCCGATAGCCCTCATACTTGCTCAACCTTTATGCCATGAGGACGCCATGTTCGTGTCACGACATTGCAGGTCAACTCGCCTCGGTTGTGACATGGAGGTTTTCTGTGTTTTTATCTGGTCAGAAAATGAACCAAATGCTCGTCAAAGTGCCTCAAGTGACATTGAGTTTTTGGATTGTCAAAATTTTATCAACAACTGTTGGCGAAACAGGAGCGGACTATCTGTCTGTCAACATTGGCTGGGGCACAGGAACAACAAGCGCCTTAATGGCCGGACTCTTACTGATTGCACTTATTATTCAATTTCGAACAAAACGTTACATTCCATCGATTTATTGGCTCACGGTCGTTTTAATCAGTATCGTTGGAACACAAATCACGGATTTTTTAACTGATAAATTAGAAGTCAGTCTTTACCTCAGCACATTTATTTTCAGCATCGTCCTTGCGACCATTTTCGTTTTTTGGCATCGATCCGAAAAAACTCTCGCCATGCAGTCGATCACGACGGGCCGTCGAGAATTCTTTTATTGGCTTGCCATTCTTTTCACATTTGCACTTGGAACAGCAGCTGGCGATCTTGCGACCGAGGCCTGGGGTCTTGGCTTTCGAGTTGGCGTCATCATTTTCAGCCTTTTGATCGGACTCACTGGATTGGCCTACCGCTTGGGTCTCAACGCAGTTCTCGCCTTTTGGGTGGCCTACATTCTGACGAGACCTCTCGGCGCATCGCTTGGCGATTTTTTATCTCAATCTCCAGAATACGGAGGCCTTGGGTTTGGCACCATCGACACAAGCGCCATCTTCCTGGCCGTAATCGTTGGCATCGTGGTTTTCATGACGTTCAAAGAGCCTCGCCACAAACAACACCTTTACGATCGCAACCTCTGAGATCTAGACTGAAGTTACCAAATTCTTTCGGAGGTTGCTTTTGTCAATTTCGGAAATTTCAATTCGAAGACCTGTGTTTGCATGGATGCTGATGTCGGCACTCATTATCTTTGGTGGAATCTCTTTTTATAAAATGGGAATCAGTCAGCTCCCCGATGTCGACTTCCCTGTCGTCTCAATCAACATCCGCCTTGAGGGGGCTGCACCCGAGGTCATCGAAACCGAGATCGTCGATTTTGTTGAAGATGCGGTCATGGGCATACAAGGTGTCCACAACGTCACCTCGAGATCGGAAAACAGCGAAGGCACAATCACCGTTGAATTCGATCTGGATCGCAACATCGATCTGGCCGTTCAAGATGTTCAGGCCAAACTCTCTCAAATCCAATCAAAACTGCCGCGAGAAATCACCGCCACAACAATTTCCAAAACCAATCCCGAAGATCAACCGATCATGACGCTGACCCTGGAAAGCAGCCAGTATTCCATGCGCGATCTCATGTACCTTGTCAGTGATCGGATCAAAGATCAATTCTCGGTGGTCGCCGGGGTCGGTGATATTACTTTGGGTGGTTACGTCGACCCCAATTTGCGGGTTTGGGTTTCACCGCAAAAGCTCTTTGCATTGGATCTCACGGTTTCTGATATCATTGCGACGATTCAAGCCGAGCATTCGGAACAACCAGCCGGTCAGGTGACGAATCCTGAAGGCAACAAAATGTTCTATGTCCGCACTGTTGGCGAAGCCTCTAGCCTTGAGCAGTTTGGCAATCTGTCCATTAACAGCCGCGGCGGTCAACCCAATCTCAGAATCACCCGACTCAAAGAGGCCGCCAGAATCGAAGATGGAACAGCCGACGTCCTTCGTTACACTCGCGCCAACGGAGTGGCCGGCGTCGGCTTAAGCATTTTGAAGCAACGAGGTGCAAACGCAGTTGATGTGGCAAAAGCGGTTCGCGCCAAAATTGAGGAGATCCGCTCGACCTTGCCTCAAGGCGTGGATCTCAAGGTGAACTTCGACAGCACTCGGTATATCGAACAAGCTGTCAGTGAGCTCAATTTTACTTTGATTCTCTCCGCCCTTTTGACAGCTCTGGTCTGCTGGACTTTTTTAGGCTCCCTCAGCTCAACCATGAACGTCCTTTTTTCGATTCCGACCTCCATCGTCGGGACATTTATTTTTCTTCACTTTGCTGGATTTACCCTGAATACGTTTACTTTGTTGGGGCTCAGCCTTTCCATCGGCATTGTTGTCGACGATGCCATCATGGTGCTTGAAAATATCATTCGTCACCAAGAGATGGGTGAAGACAAGGTCACCGCCGCCCTGATTGGATCGAAAGAAATCACTTTTGCCGCGATCGCGGCGACGGCTTCCATCATCGCGATCTTTTTGCCGGTCGTCTTCATGAAAGGCATCATCGGCAAGTTTTTCTTTCAATTCGGAGTGACGATGACGGTGGCCGTCTCACTTTCGCTGCTGGAAGCACTGACCCTGACGCCTATGAGATGTTCGCAATTCGTTGGAATTCATAAAAGGACAACTCGCATTGGACTTTTCTTTGAAGCGCTGATCGAAGCGGCGACTTCATTTTATAGAAAATCTCTTCCGCTCGCGATTCATCATCCTTGGAAAACAGTTAGCATCTCGATTGCTTTGTGCCTTGTCAGTTTCTCCAGTCTTTCTTTTATCAACAAAGAGTTTTTGCCATCCGAAGATCAAAGTCGTTTCAACATTCGTCTCAAAACGCCCATTGGCTCTTCCCTTGATTTTTCGAATCAAAAGTTTAAAGAAGTCGAAAAATTTCTCGCCAGCCGAAACGAAGTGGACCGCTACGTGTTGCAAGTCGGCGGCGGCTCCCCTGGCGATGCCAACAGTGGATCTGTTCTTGTGACAATGAAAGAAAAAGGTCAACGAGGCGTCGATGAGGCTTTCGGACATGAACTCAGTCAAAAAGAATTCATGGATGTTTGCCGAACCCAATTTAAAAAAATTGAAAACCTCAGAGCTGGTATTCAGGATCTATCGACCAAGGGCTTCACCGCGTCTCGCGGCTTTCCCGTCGAATTCACGGTTGAGGGCCCCGACTGGGATCAGCTAGCCAAGTACACGAAAGATATCGTCTCGGAGCTTGAAAAGTCAGGACAAGTGACCGATCTCGACACGAATTACGATTCAGCAATGCCGGAATATCAAGTCATTCCGGATCGAGAAGCAGCGGCCAAATACTCGGTCAGTGTCGCGTCTATCAGCAATACGGTGAACGCTGCAATTGGCGGAGTCTCTGTCGGTCGTTATCCAAAAAACGGCCATCGATATGACATTCGCGTGAAGCTTGAAGACACAAAAGAAGATCCCATCGCCAAGATGCTAAAGCTACGTGTTCGAAACAACCGTGGCCAAACTGTTCCCATTACAGGCTTCGTGAAGGTCGAGCCCAAGTCATCAATGGTCGAGATCAATCGTTTGAACCGTGAGCGAGCGATCACGGTCTACGCCAATGTGAAGACAGGCTCTTCTCAACAAAAAGCTCTTTCGACTGTTCAAGAAGTTTCAAAAAAAATACTGCCACCCCAGTACCACATCGTTCTTAGCGGAAGCTCTCAGACCTTCTCGGAATCATTTCAAAGTCTCGTCTTGGCTTTGATTCTGGGACTGTTGGTGGCCTACATGGTGCTGGCTTCTCAGTTCAATAGCTTCTTAGATCCTTTTGTGGTCCTGATGGCTTTGCCATTTAGCGTTTCCGGAGCACTGGTCGCCCTGCTCATCGCGCACCAAAGTCTCAACATCTACAGCATGATCGGCTTAATTCTCCTCATGGGCATTGTAAAGAAGAACTCAATTTTGCTGGTGGATTTCACAAATCATGTCAAAAAAGACAAGGGCCTCGGTGCGGACTCGGCTCTCCTCGAAGCCTGCCCGGTTCGCTTTCGGCCCATTTTAATGACGTCCGTTGCGACCATTGCCGGAGCCATTCCTTCTGCGCTTTCCTGGGGCCCCGGTGCCGAGAGTCGCATTCCGATGGCCATCAGTATTATCGGAGGAGTTCTAGTTTCAACCCTCCTCACGCTTTATGTCGTGCCAAGTGCCTATCTGCTGATTTCAAAACTTCGTGAAACAAAACTGACTTTTCATCCGCAGATAAAACGACATGCCTAAGAAAATGTTTTTTCAAAGCAAAGGAGTCACAAAATGAAGAATCGAAATCTTTTCATGCTTTTCGCTGCCCTGACCGTCACCTCTGTTGGCGTCGAAAAGACATCATTTAAAGCTGTGAATTATGCACAAGCTGCATCGAAGCTCGGTGATCTTTCCAAATTTAAAAAAATCGCGACCGAGACTTCTGTTTTGGTCAATAAAGGCGATTTGATGGGTGCGAAAACCAGAATTAAAGATCTTGAGATAACTTGGGATGAGGCCGAAGCTGGAATTAAACCCCGCGCGGGATCCGATTGGCGATTGTTAGATAAAGCAATTGACCGTGCGCTGGATGCTTTGCGCGAGAACACTCCGAATCCTGCCACTTGCAAAAAGGCTATGGCTGATCTGTTGGAAACTTTCAATCGTCTCGAAAACTAATCAGAAGAAATCTGGACGGTCTTTTCAGCTCCTATGGCCAAACTGGTCAAAGGAGCTAAAATATTCCAAAATTTCAAGGGTCTCTTACTTCCAAATTTTCGGGATCGGAGTGGCGCTCACGTCTCTCTTACCAAGATTACCAAGAGTCCAATTGTCTTCCATTAGCTTCAACAGACTTGGAATGGTGAGAGAATCGGCATAAACGCCAGGTCGTACCGCAGATCCTACAATGCTCGTATAAATTTGATTCTTCGCGCTCAACAGTCCGCTCTCATCGAATGTGGTGATCAAGACCGTATTTTCCATAAAGGAAGCGTTTGTAACGTATTTATTGAACTTATGAGAATACCAATTGTCGGCATAGGTGACGCCGGTATTATGTCCATCATTCTGAGCGTTTGGCACATAGAATATATAATTTGGCAGAGTTCCGTGAGCGGCATCCAGATCAAACTGTGATGCTTCGACTATATTCGCACAACGACTCGAGTTTCGCTGAATGTTCATGTAGCTAATAAACGGATTGTGCTTGCGAACGTAATCTCCGCTCGATTTTCCGGTAAAACAGTTCCCTGGATAATTCTCGACATACACCTTCCAAGTTAAGCCCTTAGCTTCAAGAAGATCGACAATATTTTCGACATTCACGTCATGATTATTGTCATCGGTCACCCCATTGAGATCTCCCGAAGTCAGAGCAATGTAATTTCCCTGTGACGGATGCGTCAGCGCCAAAAAGTTTGAAAAGCTGGCGCCAGAATCAGCCAATTGTTTGAAAAATGGCTGCTTGATAGCGTTGGAATAATTCGCATTTTCGAAAACAACAAAGATGGCACGATCAAAGTAGCGTCCACCTTTTGTGACAGCCTGAGCCGCCAGAGATAGACAGATCGTTAAGCTTACGAACATGACTTGATAAATAGTGCTGACAAATTTTTTTCCCATATTCCCCCCCAGGAAAATGTCGAATGTCTCGTTTGAGACACTATTGCTGAGGAATATGACATCATTTTACCAAATTCGATGTCACCACTTAATTCTGTTGAAACTCAGATGTAATGTTGATGTCATGAAATTGTTAAATAAAAATCGCAATTGCTTTGATTCGAATTTTAAAATGCGATTTTGAGGAATGGCCTTTGATACAAGGCAAACTCGGAACATTTTTTGTCTCTTTATTTTTCGAAATTTCAGGGAAAATTTTTGCACGTCAAACTGCTTGAAACGCACCTGCCAATTTTCAAATTGGCAGGTCCGGGAGGGGCTTAGTCTTCTTTTTCTTCGCTGCTTTCTTCCTTCTCAGAAACATTCGAATTCCGCTTCTCCTTTGACAGGATTTTTCCATTACCGGCATCGACGTTCACTTCATACAGGTTCGAATCATGGCCCATGACCTCGACTGCATAAACCAAAAATCCATCTTCTTTTTCAAGTCCAATAGATAGAATTTGTCCAGGTATCGCATCAGTTACGGCTTTTGCCGCTTGGCCTGAACTGACTTTAGCAGTTGCTAAGTAATCCTTCTTTGTTAGGTTTTTCGTTGGAATCGACCCTACGACAGACTTTTCTGTTTCTTTTGCCATGGCACCTGAAACAAAGCCTACAAAAACGAGAGACATGAGAGAGGCAGAGCTTAAGAATTTCATCGCGAACTCCTTTTCATTTATTTCAATTCACCTTGAATTGTCTCATGAGTATCGCGGAAATTGATTACATGTTGATTGCTCACTGATTACTTCGCTGAAGGGTTTCTCATTTAGGACTGGGTGAACTGCGGAATGACAACGGAAAAAGTCATTCCTTCTTTAGGATTGGAAATGGCCTTCGCACTTCCACCATGCGCTAATGCAATCGAACGAACAATTGACAGTCCCAAGCCCAGACCTTTGGTCGAGCGGCTCTTATCGCCTCGATAGAGGCGATCCCAGATTCGGTCAATCTCAGATTCAGGAGTACCAATTCCTTGATCTTGGACTGTTAGATAAAGTTGACCCTTGATGACGACGGCTGATATATCAACCGATTTTCCTTCAGGAGAGAACTTAAGGGCATTGTCGACCAAGTTGCCGATGGCTTGCTTGATGCGCTTGCCGTCTAATAGCCAAACAAGATTTGGATCGCATTGCACCGATAGGCGAATCGACTTTTCCTGCGCGACAAAATCGTAAATATCGGCAACTTCATCGAGAAGTATTTTTATTTTGCATGAACTGTACCTCAGCACGAGCGTTCCAGCCTCGGCTTCGGAAATACTGAGCAACTGATCCACGAGTTCTGAAACTTCGTTTGCGTTTTCAGCACAATCCTGGAGAGCTTCTTTCAGCGGAGTCGGATTATTGGAAGTGAGCGCGTCTTCGGCAGTTACGATGATTTTTGTCAAAGGTGTTCGAATGTCATGAGCGACATTATCGAGTGACTCTTTCATCACAACAATGAGCTTCTCGATGCGAGAAATCATGCGGTTGAAAGTCTCACCGATATCATGAAGTTCATCGCGCGAATTGCTGACTTCAACCCTCTCTGAGAGATCTCCACTTTCGATTTTTTTAATGGTGCCAAGAAGGCCTCTCAAAGGGGCCAGGGACTTGCGAGCATACCAGAATCCAAATCCCGCACTGAGCATGATAAAGATCGCGCCGGTCCCCAAGAAAACACTGAGCAGGCTGCCTAGGACGTCCTCGTTATCCTCGTTACTTTTTCCAATTTGCAAATAAAACTTATCTCCAACCCTTTGGGTCAGAATATCAAACTTGTCCTCGTCATCAATGGCTGCAAGTGAAGTCCAACCAACTAGCTTGTCAGGCTTCTCCACCTTTTTGAAGGCGCCATCAAAATCAAATTCCTTTTCTTGAACAGATGGCTTGAGGAAAACTGTTTCTCCATCTATGCCCAAAATTCGCACCATGTACGGTGCATTTAAAATTCTATTCTTTTCATCGGATAAAAAATTCTTCAGACCACGAACATCGCTGGAATTCAAGACTGCAGAAATTTCTTGAAGCTTTGATGACAAAACCTGCTGATCCGATTTATCCAATGCATAGTTCATTTGAAAGTACGAAATCGCGAAGGCTAAAATCAGAGAAACGGAAAAGGTGAGACAAAACAGGCATGCAATTCGAACGGAGATTGCGACCTTTGACCACCTACTCAGCACGGATCGCATAGCCGACTCCACGGAAGGTTCGAATCAGCTTTGTTTTAAATCCCTTGTCGATTTTATTGCGAACCCGACAAACTAAAACGTCCACCACATTTGTTTGGGGATCGAAATCGTACTTCCAAACTTTTTCGAGAATTTGCGTTTTCGTTAGAACCTTCTCTTTATTTCTCAAAAGGCACTCGACCAGCGCAAATTCTTTTTGATGAAGTTCGATCACCGAATCACCGCGTTTCACGGTTCTGGTTAAAAGATCCAGTTCAAGATCATGATATTTGATTTTCTTACCTTCGACTTGTTTTGAGGTTCGTCTCAATATTGTCTGAGATCGCACGAGAAGTTCGGAAAAAGAGAAGGGCTTTACAATGTAATCATCACCGCCGCGCTGAAGGCCTTCGATCCGATCCTCAGTCGACCGCTTCGCACTGAGGAACAGAACTGGCATGTCTCGCTCTTTTTTTCTCAGCGCTTCAACAAGTGAAAATCCATCCAGACCGGGAATCATAACATCCACAATGAGAAGATCATAATCCTCGACGAGCGCAAGTTGGAGCGCAATATCCCCATCTGCAACAGACTCGGCAATAAAACCAGATTCCATGAAGCCTTTGACCAGCAACTGGGAAACTTTCGCTTCATCTTCGACAATCAAGACCCTCATCAAAATCCCTCCGCTACTAACCAAATTGAAATGCAGTTAGAAGCGACCATTTTGGCAGCTTAACAGCTAATTCCAATGAATTGCATGACTTTTAGGTTTCCGGCGGCACCATTTCATCGAACTCTGATGTCGCGATTTTTAATATAACCGCAGAGGTTTACCTCAGAATGGCAGGGAGATTACTTGCATGTAATGTTCTGAAAAATGGCAGGTTGGTTTTCATCAATGGGCGAAAAGATCCACGTCCATGGCAACAGCTGAGAGCAAGACTGGCAAAACCCCGGCAAGGCAGCTGACCGGGGCCAATCGTTTTTACGGATTGTCTGACCACTTTAAGAAGGCAGATTATGGTTTTGTCTTCCCCGTTCCCTTATCCTGGCTAGTGCTTTGATCTTTGCTAGGAGTCGTGTCCTGTCCTTTATCTTGTCCCTTAGACTGTCCTTGGCTCTGATCTTTGCCCGTTCCGCTTCCAGTTCCTGTACCTGTACCTGTACCTGACTGGCCCTGACCTTGCCCCGTGCCGCTACCGGTTCCGGTACCAGACTGACCTTGACCGGAATTTGTATCTCCAATGAGTTCAATCGCAACTGTTGCATAACGACAGCTCTGCCCGACAGCAATTGTATTCGGAACGGCGGCCATACTTGCGCTTTGGCCCTGTGCTTGGCTTTGGCGGGATGACAGACCCTGCACGTCATCATATTCAGCCGCAGCAGGGTCCGCTTGACATGATTTCAAACCGAATGTCAAAGCGCTGGATTGATGATGGGCGTCCGATTCCGATATCATGAAATGAATCGTCTCCGGAGATAAGACATCTTTCTGATATGCGATTGCGAAAGTTCCATCGGAGATCCTCAGGGCATGAGCCAGGGTATTCCCATTATACAACTCTAAGTAGCCTTCTTTCGTCTCGACGACTGAAGAGATAGCAGACAGTTGATCGATTTCTTTTCCAAACGCGCCTTGCAAAGCTTCTTTATGAACAACTTCTCCATCTCCTCCTCGAAAAATTAAAGGACCGGATACCTTAAAGGTACGAATCATTGTTCCGACCGTATAAACATTTGCTTGCTGACCACTATCCGTGGACGCTTCGCTAGTGGCACTTCCCCCGCCAGATGAGTTGCCAGTACAAGCGCCAAGCCCGAATGCGATGGCGACCATTAACACTGTCTTGAGGTGCGAACTTTGAAACATCATTTCTCCTTTTTTGAAATGTGATTATCACCGAGATCTTGAATCTCGACTGTCAAAATAAAAATCATGAATAGCCTCAGCAATTCACGGACCATCAATTGTTTAAATATTAAATAAGACTGCGTTGAAATAGGACCGCACTTAGGATTGAAAAATGATGTCTCGAGGTTTTATTCCCCCAGCGAGCACTCCCATATTTTCTTGACGAATCGAGATTCATTACGCGCGCGCAATGTTCGTGTAATCTTCAATCGGAAAGAATTCCGAAATGTTAACGCACCGGTTTTAAATCCAAGTCGCGTGTCTTGGGCGTGAGAGCTCGAATCTCTTGATCACAGCAAGTGACCTGGATTCCAAGATTTGACACCTTTGCAATCCCCGCCTGAAGGCCGCCGCGAACAATTCACTTAAAACCAATTTGAACATCCAAATACCTTTCTGCACCAAATTCTCAAAATTTAAACTCGCACCGACAACCCATCTTTCAACGCAAGTCTTGAAGCTTTAAATGCCGGGATCAGTCCGATCAACATACCGGCAAGCAGTGTGACCGAAAGATAAGTGATTTCAACCAGCGTAAAAGCATGTCCGACAATATAAAGGCCGAATTGATTCTGCAGCCAACTTTCAAGAAGGAAGAATCCAGAAAGCTCGATCAAAACCCCCACGCAAATGCCGATGAAAGTGACCAAAGAGCTTTCAAACACAAGCAGCATGGTGAGACGTTTCGGTCCAGCCCCCAGCGATCGAAGAATGGCCATCTCCCTTCGACGTTCATTCAATCCGGCCAAGATAGAACTCAGCATTGCGGCGAGCCCCACGCAAATGACCATCCAGGAAATAATTTTGAGGACCTGATCAATTTGACTCAAGCCTCTCCAGAGATCCGATAAGGTGACACCGGGAATGATCGCCAGCAGCGGCTCGTCCGGATAAGTGTTGATCTCTCTTTGCAAGCGCAAAGTTTCAATGCGGGATTTGGTTCTGAGAAAGAAAGATGTGATCTGGCCAAAGTGAATGTCTTGTTTGCGAATATTTTCAGGGCTGATCCGGGTCGCAGCCGTAGGGGCGGCGCCATCTTTCCAGTCCATATGAATCGCCTCCATTCCATAAAGCGAGATGTAGACGCTCTCATCCAAAGCGGTTCCCGTCTGTTTCAGTACTCCGGTGACATGAAAAGGCTTGTCATCGTGAAGTTGCACGCCTTCGCCTTTCGTCACCCCGTGCGCGATCACGATTTTGTCGCCGACTTTATAATGAAGTCTTTTTTCCACTTCCGATCCAATCACGGCATCAAAAATATCAAGCGCGGGCTTCCCCTCGCGAAACTCGACTTTGCCTTCGCCCCGGAAGCGATAGTGTTCGTAGAAATTTTCATCGGTCGCGACCACCCGAAATCCCCGATGCCCATCGCCGAGCGAGTAAGGAATGGTCCAATCGATTTCGGGTTTTGCTTTGATTTCCTCATAACTTTTCCATGAAATATTATTCGATGCGGATCCCATATTGAAAACCGTATAAAGAATCAGATTCAAAGGCCCGGTCCTGGCGCCGACGAGAAGATCCGTTTGGCTGACAGATTGAGTGAAGCCTTCTTCGGCCGCCCGTTTTGTTCTTTCAACCGCCAAAAGCAGCGTCACGCTGAGGGCGATCGAAAAGATCGTAAGGCTTGAAGAGAACAGTCGATTGCGGAGAGATTTAAAAGCCAGTCGAATGAAAATCATTTGCCACCAACCCGGTTGAGATCTGGAAGAGAAATCGCCCGATCAAAGAGTCCCTGAAGCGACCGATCATGACTGACAAAAAGGACCGTCGTGCCGTCTTTCTGGCAGACATCGAAAAGCAACCGGATGAACTTTTCACGATGGTCCTGATCCAGAGCCGAGGTCGGCTCATCCGCCAAGATCAGCTCAGGTCGACCCAGCAAGGCCCGGGCAACGGCGACCCGCTGCTGTTGCCCCACCGAAAGCTCCGTGACCGCGCGATGAATCAATTCAGAGATCCCAAGATCCCGGCACAGTCTTTGAATTTCCTCTTTTTCCGACGAGTGAGAAACTTTCTCGCGGCGCTCGGGGCTGAGGTAAAGTGGAAGCACAATATTCTCCTCGACGCTTAAGTAAGGAATCAAATTGAAGCTCTGAAAAATGTAACCGATGTGGGCGGCTCGCACTTGATCGCGACCTGATGAGCTCATGGAAACGATGTCTTTGCCTAAAAATGAAAAATGTCCTTCGTTTGGCACCAAAACTCCGGCCAAGATTTCCACGAAGGTGGTTTTTCCACAACCACTGGGGCCGTACAGAAATGCTCTTTCACCTTTCATCAGGGAAAAAACTTCGATGTCTAAAACGATCGGCAAAGTTTCACCGTAGCGAAATTTAATTTTTTTTAGATCCAGAACGTGTTGCATAGATTCTGTCCTTATTCACGATACGGAGTTGTTTCGAGGCCAGTGAGACTGAACGAGGCTTCACCGTACTGATGTCTTTGTGACTTCAAGTGCAAAGTCCCATAAACCCAAATAGGACCGAAGGCGGCCTCGACCCCGCGGTCTTCCATTTTCACAAAAACCATTTGATTGGGAGGTGGCGGCGGCACGTGGATGCAGGCTTGAGGGCTTGGCACGAGAAGTAATTCGGTCACTTTTCGCATGCTATCTTCCAATGGAACCATGAAGCCCGGAATCTTGACCTTCATTCCATCAAGCGCTTGCAGGTCCGAACTCGATTTGCCGGTGATGTAATCCAAATTCCCCAAGAGGCGCCAATCGACCGTCACGGCGTCCCCCTGCGCCTTGCCGACGTCCGAAAAGCGCCAGATCAATGCCCCGAAGCAGGCAAAAATGAAGAAGATGAGAACATATTTAAAATAACTTCGTTGAAAAAAAGAAGTCCGCATTTCGCTCCCCGATTCCAGTTTCTTTCATTTGTGCCCATTTCACGGCCGCCTAAAAACCTATTTTAGCTCAATGACGACAGGCTTTTTCTTGAACTCGGCACTTTTCTGAACAGCGCCGGCCAAGACGGTCACGTCCACATCTTTCAGCAACTTGAAACTGCTGAAATCAACCGTGACCGTGGTGCCGACGGGAGACTTTGCGCAGGTGACCGCAAAGTTTGCAGCCCAGTCTGAATGCTCACCTGAACCTTCTTCGCCTTCTTCCGGCACCTGCCCGATCATTTCTTTCGTGAACTGACAATTGAGCGAAGGGTCCAACTGAATCATCTGAGCGATGTCTTTTTCAAAATGTTGGCTGGCTTCCGCAACGGCCTTTTTGTCTTTTTCGCTTCTTGGTTGATGCTCAAATCCTAAAATTCCTTCGGCCGCACCTTTGAATTCAATTTTTCCTTTTGCATCGTCAAAAGCGATGGCGAGCTTCCCCGCACCATGTTCGTGGGCTCCGTGTTCGCGGTGTTCATGGGTTTTTTCCTTTTTGGCCTCTTTCGCCGATGCACCGTCAACAATTAAAGTGAGGGTCAGTAGGCTCATGATCAGAACTAAATTTTTCATACGAAAAATCCTTTCATAATTTGTTTTCTTCAATTTTTAGAATTTAACAATAAGGACCGGTTCTCAAAGAGCGATGAGCGCTCCCATTCAAACGCACTTTTGAATAGGAAATAAGAGGGATCGCTGCTGGGACATCTAAAAATAGACCTGCCAACAGGGCCTGAAACCCTTCACGCTCTTTGAAATGAATTAGATACTTAAGAAAGCCTTGGGGGCCGTCGAAGTGGCTCGAGGTCAGGGCTCTCGAATTGATTCTTCAGATGAAAGACAAGATCAAAGGCCAAAGAAAATTTTGGAAACTCAAAATTAAAAACAACGGCAGGAAATGGTGAAACATTTAAAATCGATTTTGCTTCATGACAGGATTCATCGTCGTCCTCATCCGTATTTTGACCGGCCTTTGCAAATGAATTCACATTCAATTGACGATAAGCCGATTTATTCATTTTATAAAAATGAATATGTCCGAACTCCTGACAGTTCCCGTGGTGATTCTCAGAATGAGAAGGCAAAATGTTCTTCATCGACAAAAAGCCGAAAATGAAAAGTAGCAAAAAAGAAGTGAAACGTCTCGTTGCCCGCACGGGATCAGTTTTACGCCATCCGCTTTCAAAGTCAAACTGTCATCGATTGCGTCCCAATCCTGGATTTCAGATTCTAGCGCACTGCTATTGATTCGCAGAGCCAACCTCTCTATGCTTTCAGTTTGTGAGCATATGAAAAAATCAAGAGGATCCTCATTTCTCACTCAGAAACAAGGATCCTTCGACACTTGGAACTGCACTCTTTTTCCTTACGAATTTTCTTTAAAACCCGAAATCCGAAAAGCTGAGAAATAAAAATCATTATTCGGAATCGCTCGCAAAGAGGCCACCTATCTTCATCGCAAGGAACGCGACTGATGAATGCTTCTAAATGATTCGATAACCCACACCAGGCTCTGTGATGATATGTTTCGGCGAGGATGGGTCACTTTCGAGTTTTTTTCTCAACTGCCCTATGTAAATCCTTAGATAATGCCCCTGATCTTCAGCATTGGGCCCCCAAATTTCTTTCAGCAATTGGTTTTGGGAAACCACCTTTCCACGCGACCTGATCAAATGGGAAAGAAGTTCGTACTCGGTCGTGGTCAGCTTGGCGGGAATGCCGTTCACCAATACTTTATGCGCGTTCAGGTCGACATACAAATCTCCTGAAGAAAATGTCGGAGTGGCTTCGATGAGGTCCTTATTCCGAAGACCAACCCTGATTCTCGCCAAAAGCTCTTGCAGCCCGAATGGCTTCGTTAGGTAATCATCAGCTCCCTTATCCAACAAACTCACCTTGCTGTCTTCGGCATCGGTGACCGTCAGTACAATCACCGGAACCATTGTCCAAGATCTCAATTGTTGAAGAACTTGAACGCCAGAGATGTCAGGAAGCCCTAGATCTAAAATGATCAAATGGGGGTGAAACACCGAAGCGCTCGAAACCCCTTCAGCTCCCGTAGCGGCCTCGAATACTTCGTAGCCATGTGCGGTCAATGCCGCCTTCAACATCGTCCGAATTGATGGCTCATCATCAATGATCAGCACTCGCGGTTTCATTTCTGCCATCATGTCATGACTCCCGCCGACTCTCGCATTTTTCTGCAAGGAAGTTCAATGATGAATCGCGCCCCTCTTGGCTGATTCCGTTCCGCTCGAATCGAACCATGATGGGCTTCAATGATTCCTTTAACGATCGAAAGCCCCAGTCCGGTCCCTCCAGCAGGAGCTCCAGGAATTCGGTAGAATTTCTCAAAGATCAGGTCCTTTGATTCGTCGGGGATGCCCGCCCCCTCATCTTCAACGAAAATTTGAATTTGCCCGCTTAGAACTTGCGCCCGAATGAAAACATTTGTGCCCGCCGGAGAATATTGGACCGCATTTAAAATTAAGTTCGTCAGGGCGTGTTCCATCAGCCTGAAATCCATTTGAATCAGTGGCATCGGGCTGTCGAAATTGACTTTCACTTTATGATTTCGCAAATGGGGACTGAGTTTCTTCACGACAACACCGACAATATCCAACAAATCGTGCCACTCGAGCTTCAGACTGAGCACTCCTGAGTTGAGACGGCTCATATCTAAAAGATTCTCGATGACACGATTGAGCCTTTCGCTCGCATTCAAAAGCTCCTCCCTGATTGTCTTGAGGGAGTCTTCGTTCTTGATGATTTCCGGATCGCACATGGAACTTGCCGAAGCCATGAGGACCGTCAATGGCGTTCTCAATTCGTGAGAAATTGAATTCAGCAGAACCTGATGAAGTTCCTCGGATCTCTTCAACTTTTCCGTCTCTTTGAGTCTCATCGTAAGTATTCCGATGATGATCGCGACAACAAAAAAAGTAATGAACATCAAAACATCTTCAGGGGCCGCCACGGCAAAAGTAAATCTGGGCGGAATGAAAAAGAAATTCCACGAAAGCGAACAAAATGCCGCAGCTAAAAATGTCGGCCCCATGGATGTCAAAGATCCAATACTCAGGACTCCCAGTAAAAGCACAAAGCCAACGGCCCGGTAGCCAATGAAAGGAACAAGAAAGTGACAGACGACCACGAGACAGCAGAGGCCGATCGTCGTGTACCAATAGGGTAATGAATTCTTCACTGCTGATGTCGCGTCGGCCATTGCCTGCAACATTAATCCTGACTGAAATTGAAGGCAATCCCATAAATAAATTGTAAAAATCGGCGCTCTCGGGTTTACGATGTTTCTCGTTCGCGTTATCGAAATTTTAGATCAATGAAAAACTCGTTTCTGAATCTCTTCAATCAAAATTTCTTTGCGCACAGGTTTTGAGATATGGGTGTCACAACCGGCTTTCAGAGATTTCTCGGCATCATCTCTCATCGCTTCACCGGTCAGGGCAAGGATCGGTCTTTTAAATCCCATCTGCCGAATCTGCCGGGTTGCTTCCAAGCCGTCCAGCAGGGGCATCTGAATATCCATGAGAATCAAATCGAATTCCTGCTTTTTCACCGCATCGATAGCCTCAAGACCGTTGTGCGCGAAAGATAGCCTGCTTCCTTCTTTGTTGAGATAGAGTTTTATTAACGTCTCATTGTCCTCGGAATCCTCGACGAGAAGAATTCGGACACCTTCCAGGCGGTGCGACTTTTTGAAAGTGCCAATGACTCTATCAATGATTGTCGGGGTTTTAAATCGTTTGATAAGGCCCTTCCCCTGAAGGTCGCCGGTCGGTAAAAGCAATTGACAAGAGCGCCCCTCACCGACCGAGCTTGGCACGACGAGGACCGTTCCGCTCAGTGTTTTTGCGAACTCTTGCGAGAGAACCATTCCGGGACGATTCATAACTTCCTTTTGAAAGGAGCTCTCGAGTTCATCAACGACTTGATTCTTTGTGGAGTGTTTATGAGCCGAAGCCCAAAGACCCGAGTCGTCAATTTCAATACAGATTTCTCCAGAGTGCGCATCCCCCTGCTTGTAGGAGAGAGAGACTAGAATGAACCCTTCCCCAACGCCGTACCGAATCGCATTTCCGAGGAGGTTGGTGAGAATTTGTCGGACTTTCAGTGGATCGGAATGGATGGTCTCTGGAACGGGACTCTTGAAATGCATGAGCAGATCGATCCCCTTCCGATCGGCTGCTGTTTTCAGTGGCTGGGCGACATCGTAGACCATCTCGGCCAAGTTGAATTCAGTGGACTCGACGTTGAGCTCACCCTTTTGGACCTTGGCGTAATTCAGAGCATCGTCGAGAACCTGTAAAAGATGATCACCGTTGGCAATAATTCTTTGCACAAATTGTTTTCGATCGGCATCACTTAGAAGCGGATCCTGCAAGAGACTTGCAAAACCAAGAATTGTATTGAGAGGGGTCCTGAGCTCAATGCTCAAATCGGCCAGCAAATCACCTTTGCTTCGAATCAAAGCATTCTCAAGAGTCGCCTTTGAGTTTGAAGGTACGTTTTCTCCATTTTCTTGAAGATCCATCACCGCTCCTTATTCATCGACAGGAAAAGATAGGTCTATTTTGCTATTTTGGAGCACCCCTCGAATCCCTTCAACGCGGCCGATCTGAACCTGTTTTCTTGCATAGAACCTCAGAAATAAATCGATGATTTTTACGCAATTTTTGCTGGCAAAACCACAAGGGTGTATCCCGCAAGTTGGATTTTCTTTTGCAGAGAATAAGCCGTTTCGTTGTGTAGAATTCGGTCAAACCAGTGTTCGCTTTCAAAGATCACTTTTCCCGTGAAAAATGTCGGATTCGGGAATTCCTTGATCACGTCTTTGCATATTTGAAACCCCTCTTCGACCACCTCCGTGCCGGCCCCATAGCGATACTCAGCTTCGGCGCCCAGACCACGCATCAGGACCACATATTTCTGCAGCATCTTTTCGGTTTCGACTTCCAATTGATGAAGGGCCTCTTCTCCCTTGAAGGAGCCCGAATCGATGACACCAACCGAAATGAAAATAAATTTTTGATAGAGGCCCGGAAAATTCGCCAGAATACTCTTGAGAGTTTGCAGACCCAGCCCACCATACCCCCCAACAAGAATGGCGGCCGTGCGTACCGGCGCCTGGAGCGAAGGCTCTTGATAAGAGAGTTCATCCAATCCCACTTGCAAATGTCGAAGTTTTTTAGCGACCCCGAAATAGTGAGAGCGAATTCCGAAGCATAAAACGACGAAAGCCGTCGTCACCAACAAGGTGATCCACCCACCCACCAGAAATTTTTCATAAATCGTAAACACCAAAATCATCGCGCAGAGAATGAATCCGGCCGAGAATATGAGAAGTCCGCTCTTTCTTTTCGGCTTTCTCGGATTTTTTAAATAAGATTTCAACATTCCAAAGATCGACAACGAAAAAGTCAGAAACACATTGATGCTATACATGACAACCAATTGGCCAACATCTCCCATCGTATAGAGAAGCGCCAAAAGAGCCAAAAAGCCCATGATGACAATTCCATTTCCAGTGGTCAGACGATCCGAAAGCGCTGCAAATTTTCGAGGCACCCAAGAGTCGACCGCCATATTGGCGAGAACTCGAGGTCCATCAATGAAGCCGGCCTGAGCCCCCACCACCAATAGCAAACCTTCTGATAAAAGAGTCACGATCACCAGAGCCGAACCAAAGGGCAAATGAGCTGCCATATTCTCAAATAGAACGGCGTTCATGGTTTTCCCTTCCGCGATTTTAATGTCCCAAAGCAAGTAACAAAAAATCAGCCCGGCGGCCGTGAAGGCCAAAGAAAGAGCCATATAAGTCATGGTTCTTTTCCCGGTTTCGGCCTTGGGTTCTCGCATAATCGGGAGACCGTTGGAGACCGCTTCAAGTCCCGTGTAGGTCCCACCACCCATCGTATAGGCGCGAATAAAAAGCATGAATAGACCGGCTAAACCCAAAGTGCTGTATCCCTCATGAAAGCCAGAGGTCACTCGAGCGGCCGTGGCAGAAAAATCGGAGAGATGAAAATAGACTCCACCGACGATTCCCAGGATATGCATAACAAGGAAAATCATAAAAACTGGAGTCAGCACCAGAACGGACTCTTTCACTCCGCGGATATTAATGACCGTGAGTAAAATGATAAACGCAAATTCGAGAGGTAATTTCAAAGTGTGAAAATATACGGGAACAAAACTGAAAATTGCATCTCCTGCTGCCGCGATAGAAACAGTGATTGTCAGGATGTAATCGACCACCAGCGCACAACCAGAGATCACTCCCGCTCGGCTTCCCAAAGTTTTACTGGCAACCACATATCCACCACCACCGTGAGGGAATTCATCGATAATTCTTCGATAAGCCGCCGAAATAACAAGGACGGTGACGATCATCATCAGCGCGACGGGGATCGCCAAATAAGTGTGCGTGGCCAGAGCCTTAAAGGCCTCTTCAGGGCCATAAGCGGAAGAGGACAATCCATCGGCACCGAGCCCGACCCACGCCAAAATCGGAATCAAAGAAATTTTATGAAAGAGAGAGGTATCGGCTAAGTCTTTGGGTTTTCCAACCAGCAAGCGCTTTGTGGAACCAAGCAAGCCAACACGAGGCTCGGGCTTATGAGATTTCATTTCAATCTTTCCTTCTGATGTGCCTACGAGGTTAGCTGACGGGTTCGGATTGAAGTCTAAATCCTACGCATAAGTGCGATTCACCCCGGTTTAACTTTCGTTAAACGTTGGTTCCCCCGCTCTTACCAAATCATCGGCAAGACTCGGCTGTTGAGGCCAAAACAGACCTCTGTATTTTTAGAAGCTACAAAACAGAAGTTTAATAGAGTCCCCAACACTTGGGACGTAAATTCGGCGTAAAAATTGAGGGATTTAGCCGATTTTCCGGGCAGACCAGCAGGAATTTGATCTGCAAGTGATGACCTGCTTCATTTTTTTAGGGATCGAGATCCAACCGCCGTCAGGAGATCAATTCCCTTCGGCGCTTAACAAGGCGAGAAAGAATAAACCGGTCTGCGTGTAAACAATCGCATGTCGTCTGAGCTACGGATGAAATTTGAGCCCATCAAGTGCTTTACTGACGGCTTTACCCTCTCCGTATATCACAATGCCGACTAGATCCAATTCATCATCTGTTGTCTGGCCAATAAGAGCTAAATTCTCTGCTTCTGACTTTGTCGCAAATAGCGGCTGGGTATAGATTCCAATTTGGAGACCTCTTTCCTTTGCTCGTTGAAAAGCTCGTTTTAGCTCGGAAGATTGGTCAGCTTTGTAAATCAGCATGGGCATTTTAATAAAAGGTAGATAAGTATGATTCGAAGCTGTCACAAACGGTTTTCCATGAGTATCCGGCAGTTGAATGGCAACAGAGCTTGCGAGGAAAGCTGCGACGTTCAGCTTTTGCCATCCTTCTAAATCCGACTTAATGACGATAGCGATTTTATCCGTTTGGCTCACCATACAACCTCCAGGGGAATTTTTAAATTGATGTAGAGGCCG
Organism: uncultured Bdellovibrio sp.; assembly: GCA_966211795.1. Lineage (GTDB taxonomy): Bacteria > Bdellovibrionota > Bdellovibrionia > Bdellovibrionales > Bdellovibrionaceae > 21-14-0-10-47-8. The sequence goes on from CBIHNW010000018.1 coordinate 75,934, forward strand.
TCCCGCATGACCGAGCCCCGCATTTTGCTTTCGGCGACCGAAAGTCACTTTTTCGTGTCGTTAAATAAATACCGCAGATCACAACCACCCCTCCGCTGATTTTCATTAGAGAGACTGTCTCCCCAAGTGCCACGACTGCAAGCGCAGTCCCGAAAACCGGCACAAGATTCATCAACGCAACCGCCGCAGCTGCGGGAACCTTCCTTAATCCGAAGCCATACATGAAATAGGCAAGCAAGGAGCAAAAAATGCCTAGATATAAAATAATTGAAAGATGACTCACACTTGGCGTCTTCCACCTCGGTATTTCAAATACAGAAGCAATCGCCAAACCTAAAAAACCAGAACGAGTCTGCAGCAATTGGACATCGACCATGCGGTAGCGTTTGACAATATTGCGGGTGACAAAATTATAGGCTGCCCAAGCGATTCCGGCCAAGCAGATGAGAATGTTTCCCCAAAGACGTAAGTGGCCACTTGGCTGCTGACCTGACCCAACGATAAGCGCGACGCCCGTGATCGCCAAACAGGCACCGACACATTCGCGGCGCGTGGGGGGTTGGCGGTCGATCCAGTACTGCAATCCAAATGCGAAGGCAGGAAAGCCGGCCACGATCAGTGCGGCGTCGCTGCTTGTGGTGAGCGAAAGACCAACATTTTCAAGAATAAAGTAAGCAGTTATCCCAAGAAGCCCGCCGAGATATAGCATCAAACGGTCTTTTTTCGAGATCGTTTCTCGAGGTTGCCCTTTTCGACGAATGTTAAGTGAAATCAATTCGAGTAGAATCAGCGCAATCAGTGTTCGAACGGCCGCTACCGTGATCGGAGGGATGGTTCCGTAAACGATCTTTGTCGCAACGAAAGACGTACTCCAGAGCGCAACGGCGGCCATGACGGCCGCGAAACAAGCGGATTGATCAGAGCGAATCGAATTCACTGCGGCTCCATGGATGTTGAATCATGAGTTGAATCGAAAATACCAAATTTGGAGCGCCTTGAAAAGTAGTAGAAAGTCTATACTAGTATGGTAAATTATACTGCTCGGACAATCGGATAAAAAGAAAGGGCCCATGGAAAAACGAAAATACAAATGTCCGGCTGAAATGACAATCTCGTTAATCGGGGGAAAATGGAAAGTCATTTTGCTGTTTAATCTCCGTAAAAATCCAAAGCGTTTTGGTGAACTAAAGCGCATGACTCCTGGAATCACCCAGGCCTCATTGAGTCAACAATTGAAAGAACTTGTTTCCACTGGAATCGTGAAACGCAAAGAGCTTGCCGATAAGACAGTTCCGGCCGTTGAATATTCACTGACCCCGATTGGGGAATCTTTGAAACCGATCATCAATGCCATGGTGAGGTGGGGAATTTCAAATCAGGACCGCTACGCCATTGGGCAGTTCATCATGGATGGAATGAATAAAGATTGAGGTGGACCTTCGCGAATGATGACCGCAAGGCTTCGGCGGCCCCTTTGCGGACTTCTGGCTCGACTCGGCGCAGTCTCTTGCGCTCATTTTAGGCCCTGAATTAATGCAAAACTTCCGATCACTTCAGGAAAGTGGTAACTCTCCCTTCTCATGCAAAAGACGACTTTCCCGAACCGTACAATCCGAGCTTTCCTCCTGTGGCGTTTTTTGCCGTTATTACTGTTTTCGATCGCCTTTATCACCTGCTGGTCGATCACCGGAAGCTGGCTTGGAGCAAGCTTTGGCGGCGAGCAATGGGTTTCATCATTCTCTTCCCATTATCTTTCTGAAATTAAGGAAATTCACGAAGAGGCCATTCTTGCGCAAATGACTGCCGAGCACGCATTCGAACCTGGACATGTTTCGAGTTTGCCGCCAAATTATATTTCTTTAAAACTGAGTCCGAACGCTTACCAGGTTATATCTGGTTACATTCCTCTCAAAGAGTCTGCTGATGAAATCCGCAGAGAACTCTTGCAGATCCAAAGACCCGGCTTATATGAAATCAACGACGAGCTGGTATTTGCTGTTCCCTTCAATCCAAATATAAAAAAAGAGCCTGGTGACCACTTTTTCTTATTGAAAATTTTGGGCCATCGCTTTGCCCATCGTTTGGCCACCGCAATGGGAACAGAAGTCACCTTCATTCTGACACAACCAAGCCCCCACGTCTCAGCTACAAGTTGGAAAAATATTCGAGACGAAACCTATGTGCCAAGTCTTGATTCCGAACTTTTAAAACAAATTGAGACTCTCAAGGACGGCGAAGTTTTCACCAGCATGGCCTCGTATCACGTCCCCTCCTACCGCGGACTCGTCCAATATTATAAGGGTGTCACGGCTTTCAACAGGGGAGATACGGATTTTCAAGCATTTCACGCCTTCACGCCAATCAAAGATGAAAACGGAAATAAGATTGGGTACTTTTCTGTTATCGTGCCCCAGGACACCTTACTTCGAGGCGTGAAATTTAATATGATCCTTTCGGCCATTCTTGGATTGGCATTCGCAATTCTTAGCACTTGGCTCATCATTCGCGTTTCGAAAAAATTTGTTGATCCGTTAACCGCTTTAACTGAAGAAGTGAATCTGATTGCCCGAAGTCTCAATGGAAAATACGCAAAATATGGTGTTGAACCTAGCGAGCCACCATCTGCAGAATCTCAAAACGAAATTGAAAGTCTGCGACTGAGTGTGAAGTTATTAAGGCAAGAGGTCACGCGTGCCGAGCGCATTGAGACGCTCATTGAAGACGAACGAGCCCGCACACAATTTGCCTCAAAAATGGCGGCCCTTGGTGAAATGTCTGCAAGTGTCGCACATGAGGTCAATAATCCGATTTCGGTCATTCATGCTCTTTCGGATGAGCTTTATGAAAAGGCAGATAAGGGAAAAGCTTCGGTCGATGAAACGAAAAACCTTTCTCTCACCATCAAGGAAACGGCCACTCGAGTGGCCGGCATCGTGAGAGCCTTGTTGAGACTGTCTCGGGACGCAAACGATGACGCCATGGAATGGCACTCGGTTGGAAACATTATCGACGATGCGATCATTTTAATTCAAGACCAAATCTTGACCTCGCAAATCAAGCTGACGGTAAACGAAGTTTCTTCCAATCTTAAAATTCTCTGTCGTGGCACGCAAATCAGTCAGGTGATATTGAACCTACTGAATAATGCAATTGATGCGGCCGAAGAATCTGATGATAAATGGATTCACGTTGAAGTTCTGCAAAACGAAAAATATCTCGTCATCGCTGTTTCCGATAGCGGTCCAGGCATCGCGGAAAAAATCAAAAGTCGTATCATGGATCCATTTGTTACCACAAAGCCTCCTGGTAAGGGCACGGGCTTGGGCTTAAGTCTTTCAAAACATATTATTGAAGAGCACAACGGAAAACTTATTTTGGATTCTCAAAGCCAGGTGACACGATTTTTGGTGGAGCTTCCTTTGGGAACCATCCAACTGCCCATCACTTCGCTTGAGGAAGCGACACAAATTCGGAGTTAGAAATGATCAAAAATCACGAGCCGCATGTATTGATAATTGATGATGAGGTCCAGCTGACCCGATCTCTCAAAGAAAAACTTGAAGATGAGGGATACGAGGTTCAGGTCTGCGCCGACTATTCAACGGCGAGATCTATGATCAGTCATCAAAAGTTTTGCTGCATTGTCATCGATCAAAAACTGAAAGGTGGCACCGGCGACATGATCATTGCAGAAATTCGCAAAACACCTTTGCATCGAAATTACGAGACGCCCATCCTGTACATGAGTGCGCACTTGAGCGAAGCATTCTTGAAACGAATCGGGAGCGCGGTCGATAGCATTCTGATCAAGCCATTCGGGCGCGCGGAATTTGCCGAAAAAGTAAAAGATCTTTGTCCAGTGGAAGACTAACCAAGAAATAGAGCTACCTTTTCAAGGAGCTCCTTGGAATCGACCGGCTTGGATAAATATGCTTGGGGCTTCGCGGATAAAGCCATGCCTTCATAAGCCGAGATAATCACCACGGGAATTTCGGCATAGATGGCCCGATTTCTCTGAAAATCAAGAAAGCCCCAGCCATTCAAGGTCGGCATGACCATATCTAGAATAATCAGGGACGGCATTCCATTTTCTTGGAGCCTGTCAATGCCCTGCTGACCGTTTTCAGCTTGCTCAACATCATGGCCCTGTTCCGTGAGGATGCTAGCGATTCTTTTACGAAGCAGAGGTTCATCTTCAATCACAAGAATTCTTGCCATAGAGGTCACTTACAACACACGGAAAACGTGATATCCTTTGTTCTATTCTGATTCAAATTCTTTCAGAGTCAAGCGCTGACCGGCCAGTCGGCAGTCCGCCCGGAAAGCCCTCTCTACAAAGCCGTGAGAGGAATTTCGACACTGAACTCGGATCCGAGCTCCAGACCACTTTTCACGTTGATACGGCCGCCATGAAGTCGAACAATTTCTTGGGAGATAAAAAGACCCAAACCCAGACCACCATAATTCTGATCCGAAACGGCTCTTTCAAAGCGCTCAAAGATTCGTTGTTGATCTTCCTTAGCAATCCCTATCCCTTGGTCCTTCACGCACAATCGAGCGACATCACCGAACTGATCAATCGAAATGACGATGGGCTTTCCCAGTCCGTACTTTAATGCATTGGAAAGGAGGTTCACGAGCACTTGCTCCAGCCTCATACGATCCCAGACACCCACAGGATCTGTGTGCGCATCAAGGCTGACTCGATAACCAAGCTGTTTGATATCCTCGGCAAAACTTTCAAGTACCGATTCCGCAACGTCCAAAAGGCTGACATCTTTTTCTTTGAGCAAAGACATTTTCTCAGATGAGATTTGCGTGACGTCAACGAGCTCGTTAATAATCCGAGAGAGCCTTTCCACCTGCCCGCTCGCATTGACAAGCATTCTCTCTAAACGCTCTGATTCCATCGTTTTCAGAGTTCCATTTCGAATCATTTTTAAAAAGGACTGCATTTGAAGGCTTAAAGGCGTAATTGGCGTGTTCAATTCATGCGAAGCCACTGACAAAAAGCGATCTCTCGATTCCAAAGCCCTTTTCACAAATTCGTTTTCCTGCTCTTGAAGGACTTTCTCATTGATAATGCGAGATTGCCTTTGAATTTCGAGCTTTGATTTAAAAAGGTCGGCAAAAACTTCGACTTTCGAGCGAAGGATGGTCGGATTAATAGGTTTAAATAAAAAGTCGACCGCACCAGAGACATATCCCTTTTGCTCTGACATTTCATTCTTATGAATGGCCGTCACGAAAATAATAGGCGTGCGCTTCGATGTTTCGAGACGCCGGATTGAGTTGGCCGTTTCAAAACCATCCATTCCAGGCATTTGAACATCCAGAAGAACCACCGCGAAATCTCGCTCATTAAACTTCGCCAACGCATCGGCGCCAGAAGTCGCGGTCACAAGATGATAGCCTGACTTTTGAAAGATAGCCTCGTATACGATCAGATTTTCGAGCTTGTCATCGACAGCTAAAATATGGATCAAATCGGCTTCACCGTGCTGACTTTCTTGATTAAGCACAGAACTTATTGACCGCATCGATGAGAGCATCAAGTTTGATCGGCTTATTTATAATCGCCTGAGGATGAACTGATTTCGCACTCTCATGATAGGCAGAGCAAACCACAATTGGGATATTTGAAAGCGTGGGATCGGCTCTTTGGACGTCTAGGAACTTCCAACCATTTGTACCGGGCATCATCAAATCGAGTAAAATCACGCAAGGTTGCGGCAGAATGGTTCGAAGTCTTTCAATACCTTCGCTCCCGTCTGCCGCTAAATAAACACTGTACCCTTCGATTTCGAGCACGTCTTTCATCATATTTCGGATTGAAAGATCATCTTCAACAATTAAAATATTCTTACATTCCATTAGAAAAATACCATTCCGACATCGACACAAGCCAGCAACTTTCAAAATTGAATACGCCATTGTTATTTCAAAGAAAATTTCAAATCAAGTTTTAGATAAAACTAGCTAGGTTGTGACAAATGAAATCCAAAGCGCTGGTCAAAATGACAAGAAGCCTGCTGATTTATTTAGCAGTTCGTTACAAACGATTCTCCCATAAACTGAAAAATTCACGCAGCGTCTTTTTGAATTGCAGCCTAATGAATATCATCTACCACACCCGCCAAGCGGATGCACCTCTCTTTCACCGCCGGGCTGCTGCTCATCGGAGTTTGAGAGATATGTTCAGTGAATTTGCAGATTCAGGAGTGCAAAGCATTCCTGACCGATTCGTGCGTCTTATGGAAGGGTCATTATTCAGAAGGGCCTGCTACGGTGACGGAAGTTATCTTTTCTTCGAGGATTTCGATCGTCAGAAAGTAACCGCCCGCACGCCGTCGAAGTTCAATTGTTCCATTTTTTATTTGGCTGAGTTTACGAATGACAGTTTCATCGAGTGCGGTGATTTGATCCCAGGCGAGTTTATTATCAATTTGAATCTCGGGCTTAGTTGCATCAGATGTCACTAGTTTGTTTAAGACATAGTCATTCTGAGAAGCTTTGGATAAGACATCACTGAGTGACACCCCGGATTCTGCGGCGGCCTTTAATTCGTTTAATACCTTAACATCACTTTTCGTTTCGACCTGACCCCAAAATCTGAGGCCAAAGAAAATAGCTGCGATTAAAAACACTGCCACTAAAATCATAATAATCATCTTCATGTCTTTAATTATGGAGGCAATTCGTTTTTCAAATCAACGATTAAAGTCCAATGTTTTTAAATCCGCAACCATTCATCCAAACGGAATTTTCTCAGCCAGCTACAGGCTCGATGACCGTAACAAGTCGAAGTTTCTCGCCAGTCTTTATGCGCCCTACTACCAAACCGATGAAGAAGACTCTGTCCAAGTCATTCGAGAGCTATCCAAAAAAATTGAATCGATCAACTTTGCTGAACCTAGAACTAGACTCGTTATTGCGGATCGATCATCTGGGCTTCACATAGGCACCGTTAACTCCTACTGGATTTCAAAGGAGACCCATTGGTTGGCCGCGGGCATCGTCATTTATGATTCCGCCTACTGGGGCGAAGGAGGAGGGAAAGAAGCTCTTTCCCTTTGGATCGACTATCTTTTCAAAGCTCGCCCTGAAATCGTCCGCCTGGACCTGCAGACTTGGTCAGGGAATCAGAAAATGATGAGGCTGGCGGAGCGGTTGGGGTTTCGGATGGAAGGGAGTCTTGATCTTGACTCGATTGAACCAAATTTTCGGGAATCAACAAATTGAATTAAAACCCTATTTACTCCAATTCCCTCTTTGACACCAAATCCTCAGGCTTGGTACTTGCAAATCGCTTGTCCCGAATAAATACGGAAAATTTAAACTAAAATGGCAGTTCGTTTGAACATTAGGAAAAGAGTAGATGAAAAAAACATTAAAAATCATCGGGATCATGGTGGCAGGCTTAGTTGTTATTATCGGATTGATGATTGTTGGACTCATCCTCCCAGCTGTTCGAGAAAGCAAAGAGGCGCGACCCATCGTCACCGAAAAAGCAAATGAATTCATTGATTGCTTGACTAAAAATGACTCCAATCATTGTTATGAACAGATGACCAGTGAAAATTTTAAATCATCGGTTTCGAGCGATCAGCTCAAAATGCTTGCAGATAAAATAAAATCTGCACTTGGCAATCGTCTTTCTGGGACAATCGTAGATGAATCATTTAACTTCAAAACAGTCAAAGACACAAAAGAATCCAAAAAAGTGACCTCCATTGAAATCCTCAGCATCTATGACAATGATCTTTCAGTTCGCGAGTCCTACATGTTCGAGCAAACTGAGAATTCGAAAGAATATAAGCTGAGTGGGTTTCATGTGACTTCGGCTAAGCTATTCAAATAGGTATTGAATACAGATGTTCCATTAGCTAAACGCGGTTTCGTCGCGGAACGCGAACTAGGGGTACTCGCCGTAGGATCACTCGAACACCGGCGTTCGAGTGGCTGGAATGGTTAACACCTCTAACTCACTATGCATTCAAGCGCCTACGCTCGACTGGGCTATACATTTATGATCAGATTCGCATCAAAGGAGCATTCCTTTTGGTGACCAGATAAAAAAAGATATTTAGCCTGGGGTAATGGAATTAATGAACCATGTCGTTTTGCCTCCAGCGATCTATTTAACTCATTCATACTTTGATTCTTTGTTTTTATATGGTGCCGGATTTACAGCATTTATGGCGCTGCTCGTCTTATTTCTTTTGATTTTTGTTTCTATTAAAAATTATAAAAACTGGAAAGTTGAAGGAAGAATTGCCAGTGAACTTTTTCAAGTATTTTGGAATCTGTTAAAAGCCCTGGGTGGACCGGTTCTAATTTGTGCTTGCTTGATGTATTCTTCTTCACGATGGTCAGTCACAATTGGAAAATTAGGAGTGCGGGTCATTGCTCCCCTCAACTTTATAGATCCAGGCGGCATTGTTGCTTGGGCAGACATAGAAGAGGCAAAAATTATTATGAGAGGAAAGTACGGGGGCGTACCATACATTAATTTGAAAAGGCGCAGCGAGTATTTAACCTTTCCAGTCTGGGAAATGAGTCGAGATGAAGCCCAACTTACCTAAATAGCACAGCCCCGGAAACTAACAAGGTCTGCATGCACCTCATTTAAAGACGACAATCGATGGCTTCCGAATGGAGTAAAATTGACTATCTTGAATTCATCCAACAACGAACCGAAATTATAAGTCACCAGCACGCGCAGCCTCTACAGGAAAAAATAAATTCCCCGCTCCGAAAATTCGGACATAGCGATTTCGATGATTTAGACTGGGAACAAGAGGATTTTGGAGAGAAATTTGAGGTGACTGACGGTTTCGTCGTAACCTCTTGATTTTCTTGGATTCGTAATTCTCGTGTCATCATCTGTCATCACGCTCGACTTCGATTCTGACAATTCAATTCAACTCAATATTAACTTATCAGGAATAAAAACAAACTTATCTTTTGGCTTAAGGTAATTAAGAACCTTAGCAATTTCTTTATCAGCTGTAACAATTGCTGGAAAATGCGAATTCAAAAATAGATTAATAATCATAGCATCGAACGATCCAATGCCAAATTTTCCAACCAAGAGTGAAACATCTTTCCAATCAATTGGTCCGGTCATCCACTCTTTTGAATCAGATCCACGCAGCGATAAAAAATTAACGCCAACTTCATCGCAGGTTGATTCCCAAACCTGTTCAATTCGATGGCTGATGTAATTCGAACAAAATTCAAACCAAGCATCCCTTGATATATTTTGAGTTCGTAAAAAATCACGCCATTCATTTGTTTTTGTAGTTGAAAATTTGTAACTCGTATTCTGCTTCTTGGCGGCGTCAATCGACGTGTAATTACTTTGCAATTTTTTATAAATGACATCACCAACAGATTTTCCGTAGCCAGAGTAAAAATCAGCTAAAGCTTCTGGGACCATAACTTGAAACTGGTTATTTATAAATTCAGCTCTGATATTTACGTTCGTAAAAGCTGGCATTTCAATATCAGATAAGAAATCAAAAAGTTGTGAAGCCGACTCATTATGAGCATCATTCGGATAGCTGATCGCAAATAAAATACTCGTATCAACAATACAGCCTTTATTAAAGTCGGCGTTTTTACTTTTTAAGCTTAGAATATCTGAAAATTTATAAGTTCCCCCGAAAGACATTTAGATCTCCGCATCACGCTTTATCGCTGACTTCTTTTGCTCGTCAGTTTTTGGATCTTTTAAAATGTCTAATAAAGTTTCTGACGGCTTAGATTTTTCACGATTCTTCTCGTAGACATCACGGAGTCTTTTGCCAGCGCCTTTTTTAGGAGTTTTAAACTTATTTTCAGTCATAGAACACCTCTATCATAGAGATAGTTATAACACAACTTTTATAGCTTATAAGTATTTGAAACTACTCAGTCTTTTCACTTAAATAAATTTATAAAATTCCATTTACGACAGCCTTCGACGGCTCTATGTATTGGGGCTCGCTACCAAATGCTTTTATTAGCGCTGGATATTCTTGAACAAAATGTCCAGTTCCATAAACCACTAGAACACGATCGTACTTCTTTAGTAAACTTTCAATGTTTTGCACAAGTGCCCTGTCTCGATTGATATTCGTTGCACAAGCAATCTTTTGAATCAACGTGTCCGTTGGCGAACAGTTCACATCAGCTTCTTCCTTAGGGACCTTGGCATAACTAAATTTGTGACCTACTTTTTTTAGATACCATTTTTGAAATTCACCCATAAAGACTTTGGATTTTTTATCCACGCTGTAATGTTTTTTGGCGTATTTAAAAAATGCATCTTCTGCTAATTTCAAATGATCTCGCCGGTACGGGATTCTTTGAACAACCTGCACATTTCGAATATCTTCTTTGGTAAAGCCTTGCGAAAGAATAAATTCGCTATTCATTTCTTGTGATAGTGAAGGTTCTCCTCCGATAAAGGGGACCTTCTTACTGAAAGCTAACCTTGCCGCATTCGGAGCCGCGCCACCTTCGTTGAATAATTCCTCTTTAGATTTGGCAGCATATTTATCGACATACTCTTTAGGAGATTCGCCCTTTGAAAAATCCAAGCCTTCAATGACCACAATTTCAGGATTCATTTTGTTGAATGCATTTTCCAAAAAATTATAAGTTTTTTCTTGGTCATTGTGGTGATCGCCAACAAAAATAAGTGTTTTAGTCTCTTTCTTAAATACGGCACCTAATGGAGTCGGGAATTGATTTTTGTCATCCTTATTCCACGGACGCACTAGATTGGGATCAAGACTTACGCTTACGCTTGCACTTACAAGAAGAGGCCAACCTATAAATAGAAAAACTAAAAACTTTGAAAGAGTCATTGAGATCACATTAACCTGTCATCATTTGGCTTACGGGTATAAGTCGTTTCAAAATTACCGACTGAGGCTGCTAAATGCTTGTTGTTAGCTGATTTTAAGCGCACGCCCACCATGAAGTGAGAAGAACCCCGAAGAACCCGAAGAACCAGAACCGAAGAACCGAAATTTGGGGTGACCGACGGGGCTTGAACCCGCGACCCTGGGAATCACAATCCCATGCTCTACCAACTGAGCTACGGCCACCACAGGTAACAAAAGAGTGCATAGTTATAATGAAGCCCAAGCCCTGCGGCAAGGATTTTGTCGGGTCGAAATTGCCTCATTATTTTGCAGATTTAGCTCCTATTGAACTTGAGACTCCCTGAATCCGAAAAGCCAATGCCGATCGAAGCCTCTGCGGCCAATGGCGAATCATGTTAAACCCCTCGCCTTCCTTGCACCTTTGACACCAATCCACTTCCCAGCGATAGGGTATCGGTCACCCCTTTTTCGCTCGGAGGAATCATGAAAAAACTGAGCCTATGGTTCGCAAGCTTCTTACTGCTCTGTCTCGCTGTTGTGCCGCTAGCGAAGGCGCAGAGCCAAGTACCCGTTCGCTACGTTGTTTTTCACAAACCCGGGCCTGGTTGGTTACCCGGAGTCGACTTTCGCGAGCAGCCCGGAGTTCAAGAGCACGTGAAGCACTACCTCAAACTTTCTCAAGATGGAAAGCTCGCCATGGGTGGCCCCTTCCTGGACAACTCGGGTGGCATGATGATCCCCACGGCTGACGTCACTTTCGAAGACATCAAGGCCTTTGCCGAATCCGACCCGGCCGTGAAAAGCGGTCTTTTAATTGTGGAAATCAAGCCCTGGATGGTGGTCATGGAAAAGTGATCTTCTCATTGAAACTTCACTGCTCCGGACTGCTCCCAAATCCAGTGGAGGAAGACTCTTCATTCGTCCATGGATGACTCTTAGACAGCCTCTCGCAAACATTGGCACTTGCTGACCCATTCGGATTCAAAAGCGCAATAGACCCATCTCATTGGGCCCCTCAATTGCTCTGATTGAAGGGCATGAAACAGTCTCTGAATGCGCTCTGGATGATCACCCTTGCCTGCTGCCTCAAACCATGGGCCGCTGACGCTCAAACCATTTATCCTGGAAGCAGCCTGACCACGTCCAATCCCACATTTGGCCATGAACTGATCCACCCTTCTCAATCACCCGAACTGGTATCGGGTATGGTTCGGGCGGGAGAGGACGCAGAATACGTTTATTATCGAAACCAATCGGCCCTGTTTCGTTATTTTAAAAAACCAAAACCGATCATGAGTTACATCGATCCTCGACCCATCCCGCAGGCGCCCAGCTTGTTTTGGCCCGGAGTTCTCGAATTCGTGAAAGATGACTCGGGACCGGCGAAGCCGAATTGTTCAGAACGATCATTTAAATTCAGTGACTATCTGAACCTGGTGAAAAATCCTTCGATTCGCACGAAGAGCGACTTTCTGCGAAGCCTACCCAAAGATGCCCTGCAAAAGTTCACCTTTATTTTTGAAAGCCACAGTCTGCAGCGCTATGGCGTTTCGAAAAGCACGCCGCGGGTGATGCGATTTTCCACCGACGGAAAAATGATTCTGACCTACACGACCAATAAAGACACGGCAGGAATCGACGGGATCGAAGTGATGTACTTTGATGACCAAACCAGACGCTACGGCTTTGCCCATACGGACTTTGTTTCCGAAAGTGAAATCACCAAAAAAGAAAGTTCTCCGAAAACCGTTCTCAATCCGAAAGCCTGCTTTGCCTGTCACGGAGGTTTGGATCCAAGACCGAACTGGAATCAATATGCCAGCTGGCCCGGTGTTTACGGCGATCGAGATGATCTGATCATGAGCGGCTATTCAGGCTCGAATTTCGCGGCTTACCAGTCCATGCGAAAAGAGCTCGAGGGCACCGCCGAGATTGAGACCTTGCCATGGCCCGCAAAATCTTCGTCGCTGTTTCAAACTTTTCCTTACGCGACGATCGAGAAGGAAATGAATTACAACCTTCGCCCCAACGCTCACCTGACCATTGTCTCTTCACGCCTGAACGCCGTGCGCTTGGCACGAAAGATCGAGGAGAGCCCTGTCTACTCGAAAGTCAAATGGAGCCTGATGTCGGCCGCGTTGAAGTGCGGCTCGGACCCTGTCGAAAATCCTGTTTTGAAAAAGGCTTTAGCTCTTCAAAATTACAAAGAAAGACCCTTCCAACACAATCCCTCCTCTATCGATGGCCTGGAAGTTCTTTATCGATTCGGCGAAAGCCTTCAGTTTAAAAACACGGATTGGAGTCTGAGATTCAACGAACGCCCATCATTGCAATACGAGCACTATCACACGGCCCAATGGGAAATGGCGGATTATATTTTAAGTGTTCTTTTTAGAGACTTAGCCAAAGTCGATCCAAAGCTTGCCCCCTACGACCTTCGCATCAACCGCATGTCCATCTTGTTTGGGAAAGACTTTACCTGCGTCGATGACATCGCCGACAGAATGTGGATGACGGATGCCACCCAAGCCTTGGCCTGCCAGGTGATTGCCGAAAACAAAAAGATCGAAGTGGCCTCACTTCAGACCAACGATCTTGGTCTGGTGGATCAGATTTCAAATCCCACATGGGATCCGAGTATCAAGCGTGAGGATTCCTTTTTCTCTTCGATCGAGACCGGAAAAAAGATTGTCACGGGTCTTTGCTCTCAATGCCATGATGGAACAGTTCTACCTTTTCATTTCAAGGACCCCGGTTACTTTCATCGGCCCGACGTCGCCCCTGCCAAAGCAGGTCTTCTCAAGACCATCGAAGCGGCTCTCGGAAGCCCTGAGTCTTGCCGCATGCCAAAACCCATCGCTGGAAAATGCCTGAGCGATTCGGAAAGAAAGTCCGTCTTAAAATATATTGAATCGCAATGATCCGCAGAATCAGCTTCGTCAACCGGAGCTGTCGCAAACTGCATCGGCTTCGATCTCGATCATCAGCGCCGGATCGATCAGCTTTTGCACTTGATACATGGAAGTGGCCGGAGGATTTTCTTTAAAAAATTCGGCGTGCGCTTTTCCGAAAGCTTCCCACTTTGCAATATCCGTCACAAACATTCGCGTGCGCAGAATGTGCTTTCGACCGAGCCCCAATTCTTTCAAGGCCTGCTCAATGATTTCCAAACAGCGCTGCGCTTGCTCGTAGGGAAGGCCGGCAGCGTGCACCTGACCCGCCTTCATGGATGTCGTTCCTGAGATGGCAATAACATTCCCCATGCGAAGGGCGCGACAATAACCCACTTTGTCTTCCCAATGCGATCCCGAGAAGACCCGTGCAGTCGAAGATCCTGGATCTTTGACCATATTCATTTTTGATTCACTCATAACCATTCCCTAGGCGAGACTTCCTTGGTGCGCTTTAATTGTTGCGCCAATGCTGTTGCACCATCGCCAGACCTCTTGATATTGAACCGACCTTGATCTGAACTTGGTCTGACATTGATCCAGATTTTTTCTTCCATTCGAACGTAAACAAATCCGATCATCACCTTATGCGTCTGAGCCTCCATCGCCGTAGACAAGCGACTGATGACTTACATATAATTTACATATCGGCTGTTTCGAAGAAAAGCCACTGATTTTCGTTAACTGAGAGGTGTGTCATATGCTGGAAGCTCAAAAATGTTTTGCCTACCTCATTGAAAAAACCCAGAAGCTCCCCTCGCTCACCCCCGAGCAGCGAAAACTGATTCACGGCGATCTTCAGTATTTTCACAAACAGTCCCTGACCGATGAAGATCGGCGCAATCGACAAGAGGTCATTCGCAATCAGTGGCTGCAGTTTGAACGCCGAACAAGATTCACCCAGCTTCTGCTGGAGCCCCCTGGCTTCTTCGCGGTCATCTACGAATTCACCGGCGTCACCCGAGAGATGTTGGCGCTCAAGAAAGAGCAAAGTGAATTCGACAAATGGGAGCCGCATGATTTCTTCGAAGACCTGTTGAAAGAATTTGAAACTAAAAAACATTTCTTCTCGGAAACCGAAAACAATGTCGTCTACTGCGGACTGAAATTTATTTTGAGTGAATCCAAAATCGCCAAAATCAAGCGCGACGAAAAAGGAGTCTTAAAAACCTGGCGCTCGGTTCGTCCAGTGCTCGAGAGGTACGGATTTTTCTACAAGTACAATGGCGCAAACCTATTGTCCTCCCGCCTGCGCCTATTCCTAACTGGCAGTTACTAGCCGCCAATGCTTTGATCCCTCTCAGGACAGCGAATCATTCCTCGCCTGCTCATCAGTTCAATTCTGAATGCAATCTGACCAAACCTAGCCATGTGCTTCATTCTATCTGACCTCGAAATATCGTGGTAAAAGGTTCTCATGAAGGATTCGCAAACGGTTCAAAATGCACTTCAGGAGTTTTACCAAACTCATTATTTTGGGACCGAAGCACAGACCGCCAAAGTGGTTCAAGTCAGACTGGGACCCATTCGTTTTTTATTTCCCAATCCGAAACAGCGCCGCGAGGTCATTCACCTGCACGATCTCACGCATCTGCTCACCGGATACGACACCTCGTGGACCGGCGAAGGCGAAGTGGCGGCCTGGGAGCTTGCCTCTGGTTTCCCGCGAAAGCACTGGATTGGTTGGGTGTATGCGCCGATGACTTTCTCGATCGGTTTTTTGATCTCACCCCTCCGGGTCGCCAAAGCATTTCTTCGCGGCTGGGGCCAGCCGAATTTGTACAAGCTCGACATTCCCCGCGAAACACTCCACTCGCTGACCTTGTTGGATTTAAAAAATGAGCTCGCGCGAACGGCGGCAACTCGACCGGCAAGGCCCTGATCATTTCCGGGACCCGACTCCATGCTCGCTGCTCTCGGCAGAAGCGTGGCGAGCGCTCGTCGTCCCCATTTTACCTGTCAAATCTTTGTGCATTGAAGGAAGCATCTAATTCGAGTAGTCTGCGACTCCCTTCACGCAAATTTATTTATCAGGACGGTCACATGAAAGTTATTTTGGCGATTCTGACAGTTGGACTTTCATCTCTGTGTTACGCCGTCGAACCGCAAACCTGCACATTCGATAAAATGCAGGAAACAACGGAATTCAATTCGGTGCCCGTGCGAAACTTGAAATCAGCAACACGCTATCTCAAGATCGACAACATCAATGGCGAATGCGCAACGACCCTGCATCCAGTGAACGAATCCTTTGCCAGCGATTTTCGCTCGGTATTTGTTGGATCGGTGCTTGATATTTCTTCACGCTATTTCAGCATGAAAACAGAGGGACGAGATTACTGCGTGGAAAATGGCAGCGTCTGGGAAGTTCTCAGTTCAGGCCACACCATGAAAACGGCTTTCTTGATCCTCGGGCGCATGGATCAGCCTCAGGCAGAACCTCTCAGGTTCACGACCAGTTATGAAAGCTCGATGGCTTCTGCACAAAAGAGTGGATTGCGCGCCCTCAAGTGCCGGCCCTAGGCGTTCTTCAGACTTGTTTTTATCTCCTTCTCTCGATCTAATATTTAAAGAATCGGGAGACCCTGCAACTATGAAAATATTCGTCATCGCTTTTCTTTCTTGCGCTCTTTCAAACCAAGCCTTCGCAAGTGAAAGCTTCAATCTCTATCAAAACGCCCAATGTTCATTCGAGTTTTCGCTTCCGGAAGGCTTCGTCGTCAGTCCCTCTGCGGCCACCCCACAAGGATGTGGATCGATTGCGGTTCTCAAAAAAGGCGAAAAGGAAAAAGCGAGCCATGTCTTCTTTCATATTTTAGATAAAACCATCGACATCAATGAGCTGCCGGATGCCTTCGAGCTATCAAAGACCGAGGCTGCGGCCATGAGCGAAAAGGACATTCGGGATTGGCTGCTCAAGAGATCGGTTTTCTCAGAGTGTCGATCGGAACTGACAGATCACTCCTTCACTTGCCCCGAAATGAATATCGAGATTCAGACCGTGGATGCTCAGACTCCGCAGTTCTTACGGGTCACATCCGTCGTTGCGGATTATGGCAAGCCGACCAAGACTCAAAACATTCAATACTTTTGGGTTCAATCCACAAACAAAGATCAACGAACCTTGAAAGTGTTCCGCCTCGATCCCGAATCCGAAGGCAAGACTCATTCTTATAAAGCAGAAATTCTCAAAGCCACCGAGCAGGTTGGGCTTTCGCTGCGAACCTCTCCGCTGACCGCGCTGAACGAGACGCAAAAGAAAAAAGTCGTCGAACTTGAAAAGCTTGGCCAAGACTTGACCAAGTGATTCGCTCCCCAAATGAAGTTACTGGGCGCTTGGTGTTGATACGCGCGGAACCACGGCGGCGGGCGCGGTGTTTTGCTGATCCCAGATTTTTTGAATTTGCCCCATGATCGGAAGAGAACTTGAAACTTTGAATCTCTTTTGAAGGGCGCTGGCGACCACGCTCAGATGGCTCGGTTGACCATTCAAGAAGACCATGTCCGGATTGACGATGACGAAACTTTCTTTCTCGGAGATTGTCACATTTCCACGAATGAGCTGGCCCTTTGAATCGAAAACGAAAATATTTCGAATGGTTTCATTGTCAGAACCAGTGGTGCGCAGATAAAGCCTTTTTTCTTTTAATTGACCGGCAGAATCGAAATCTTGATCTAAAGCCACGATCCCATTTTGGTTCTGGCTTCGATCCATCCACCCTTGCATCCTTTGACTCTTATTGAACCAGGCGGAGGAAATTTCCGCCCCATTTTTCCGACACTCTTGCCGAAGGCCATTTTGATCAGACTCACTTTTCAATGTTCCATTGATGGAATGGCAATTTTGAGCAAACGAGCCTGGCGTCCAGATCGTAGGTCCTGCTAAAACACTGAACGACAAGATTAAAACTGCAATCAAATGAGAAACCCCGGTCATACCGAAACTCTAACAGAGACCGGCAGCGGGCTCAAGTCCCGGATTTTGCTCTGGGTCGCATTTCGCCTCACACCTTTCAACCGGCAACGCACGACTGAGGATTCCTAGGAATGTGGAAATAAAATTGAATCCACGTCAAATTTTAGGGGGTCTGATAGATGACGATCGCGCCCAGATCGGTGAATCTTTTCAGGTCAAAGCTGTCAAAGCCATCCGCCAACACGCTCACGAAGCCAGGGGATTTTGCAGAATTGATCAGGCTTCGAATATCGAAGGTATCAAACGGTTTGCCGGTGATGATCCGTGCGCCTGTGGAAGCGAAGCTTTTCGAGTCAAAAACATCGAAGCCATTGGTGTCGACGGTGACGCGCTCGTGACCAATGCTGATGAAACTTCGAATGTCGAAGGTATCAAATTCGTGACCAACCTGAACCGAACCGCCAGAATTTAAAATCTGTCGCACGTCGAACGCATCCAGGGCAAATGAAGAAACAGAAACAAAGAACGAGAAAAGAAATGCAAAAGTCCTTTTTGACACCGGAAACCTCCGTAGGTTCCCTTCAGCAAGAAGCGTTCTTGGAGTGGCGAGAACTTTGACAAGAGAATGGAACAACTTGGTGACCTCGTTCGAACCTGCGTCGGCTCGCTACAAGCCGGCTTCGGTTTGTTCCCAAAAATCGGTAATGTCCTGAATGATTTTTTCCGAGACCGCTTCGCGCGGGCTTTCGTTGAACCAGTCTTGCGGCATGGATTTGGCGAAGCTGGGTTGGATGAATCGATTGTCCATCAAGACGATGATGCCTTGATCGGTCTCCGAGCGGATGACTCGTCCGGCGGCCTGCACGGCTTTCGCCATGGCCGGATAGGTGTAAGCGTAATCAAAGCCCGCCTGGTAATGCTCTTCGTAATACTCGCGCATTTTTTCGCGCTCGAGATCAAAGTTTGGCAATGGCGGTCCGACCACAAAGGCACCGATCACCATGCGACCTGGGTAATCCACGCCTTCGGAAAAAACTCCGCCTTGGACCGCAAATAAAAGATGTGCCGATCCAGGCACCGCCAGACTGTCGAGCACGACTTGGATTTCGTCGCGTTTCATATTGCGTTCTTGTCGCAAAATTTGAAAGCCGTCAGGGGCGCGAACCAAATTCAGGACGCGCTCCATGAAATCAAAGCTTGGAAAAAAAGCGATGTAATTGCCGTGACGAACGCTCGCGATTTTTTCGATGGCTTCGGCGATGCGCGGGTAATTTCGTTCGCGCTCTGAATATTTCGAAGAGATCTGCGGGATGATCAAAAGTTTGCGGTGCTCTTTCGGAAAGGGTGATACAAATTCTGCGGTCTTGAGCTCTTGAGATTTGAGCCCCGAAAGCTGGCTGTAGTAGTCAAATGGCTTCAGGGTGGCCGAAAACCCAACTACCTGCGCGTAATCTTTGTAGCAAGCTTTGAGCATCTCCGAGGCATCACAGCAAGTGATCTTGATGGTTGCGGGGTTTGGGTGAAAGGTCGTAAAAAACTCGTCCCGCCCGCCATTGACGTATTCCAAAGTGCCGGTGAATTCGGACCAATAAAAACAAAGTCGCATCACCGCGTCTCGCGGCTGAATCACCACTTCGGAATTCAAGTAAGTCGAAAGAAAAGCGCGCAGCCTGGCGTCTTGATCCAGAAAAGCCGCGACCGGTGGCTGGATCTGACAAGGTTTTTGCAAATTCGCGGGCCCGCAACTTTTCACCACCGCGATGCAATCATCAAGAAGCTCCGAGGCTTCGCTGCGAAAGCGCGACGGCAAATCCTTGAGATCTTCGCGCATTTTATCTAAGACGAAAACCGAGAGGCTGGGCGAGTAAAAATCCATCGCGCGCGAGGGCAAGTTGTGGGCCTCGTCAATCACGAGATTTGGTTTTCCTTTTTCGACTAAGCCACCACCGGCCAGGCGACCAAAGGCCGAGCGAGGAGCGAAAACATAGTTGTAATCACAGATCACCGTATCGACATCCCGGGCGGCATCCAACTGCAGCTCGAAAGGACAGACCTGATGCTCTTCGGCGATTTTTTTAAAGGTCTTGGCTTTGAGACTGCGCTTTTTTGAAAGCTGCTCGAGCAATTTATTCTCGGCCACCTTGGTGTAATGATCCTTGGCGTATTCGCAGTATTCAGGATTGCACAGCGGCTCGTTCTTAAAACACATCTTGCTCTTTGCGGTCAAAGTCATCGCTTTCACGCTGGCACCGGTTTCTTGCAAACGATCGATCGCGTCTTCCGCCACCGCATGTTGGCTGTTTTTCGGAGTCAGGTACACGACCTTCTGTCCGCGTCCCAAAGCTTCTTTCAGCGTCGGGTACAACACTCCAATGGTCTTCCCAAGTCCGGTCGGTGCCTGAATCAGCATGGGGTGACTGTCCTGCATGCCGCCTTCGATGGTCTCGATCAGATCCACCTGACCCGCGCGTGGTTTCTGAAAGGGAAATACGAAATCTTTGGCCACTTTCTTTCTGCGCTTCACCCGCTTTTCCGCGAGTTCAACTTCTTCCACCAATTCGTTCAAGCGGCGCTCGAGCCATTTTTCATACTCGGCGACATCCAATCGCAAATCGATGTCCAGGGTGTCTCCATTGCGGGTCGAAACCAGGTGAAGATTGAGCTGCGGAATTTTTTGATTTTGCAGCCAGTAAAAGTAGCCATAAGTTTTCAGCTGCAAGCAGTAAGGATGATCGTCGCCGACATCGCGCAGGCGACGGGCCAGCTCGTAAATATTGAAATTCGATTTGATCTCTTCAACCTTCGGGAAGGCACCGTCAAAGAATCCATCCATGCGACCACCGATTTCAAACTGGTAACCGGCCTTGGAAAATTCCTGCGACGTCAGAACTTCGGCTTTATAATTGCCGTGAGCCTTGGCTCTTTCAGCCTGTACGAGCTGATGAATTTCAATGCCGGCCGCAGATCCGCGGCCGAATCCAGAATAGGCGTCAATGCTCCCTTTACGGGGAGCCGGCAGAGCGAACTCTGTGACGGAGACCTGGATCTTTTTGGGTGCTGACATCAGAGTGAAAGTTTAAGAGAAGTCACCCGCAAAGTCCACTCAGGGGCCGCTTCCGGAGAGACAATTTCGGCGCAAATTGCCGCATAACACTCAAATATTTCGATTGCTTTATTCGCAAAGTGGAACGCGGATGAGCTTTCCGTTTTTCTTAAATTTTGGAACTTTGCAGATTTCACTGCCATCCGTGTCGATCGCAAGTTGCAAGCAACCGACGATCTGATCGACTTGAAACTCGAGCCCGTTCGGTCGCAAAACGAGAGTGTCTTTGCTTTCGAACGCAGCACTGGCGCGAAGAGCTGCCATGGCCTCGACCGCACTTCCCATAAGACAGGTGCGGTCGGCAACAAAGGCTTTCCCGATATTGCTGGCGCCGCCGCCATTCACGGTTTCGATGAATCCTTGCTGTAATAACATGTGATCAAGGGCCGGCACTGTTGCCACCGTCACCGAATCGACCACCGGGATGGCACTGATATCTGTTTCCAATCGGGTTTCCATGTTGATAAAAGCGTAGCGATGCGCGGATCTTTCGCAGAGCACTTGTCCTTGCACATCATCAACGTGAAACACCATGCTCAGTGGCGTCTGGTTCACCATCACGCTTGTGTGGCCACTGTCAAAGCTTGCCACGCTTCCGCGAATCCAACCTTTGTCAGCACCTTCTAACGAAGCCATCAGTTGGATGGCATAGGATGATGGAGGTGCCTTTGCATCACAGGGCGGAATGCGAAAGATCACGCGGCTGACACCTGAAGACTTGGCCGACGCGTAGAAGGAAAAGGAGCGCGCGACCTCGACTTTTATTTGCTGGTTGGTTGAGATCGTGGAGACCTGGCGCAATTGACAGTCCAGAACCTCGCCCTGCCCCCACGGCTCGGTGGCGGCGAAAGTCAGAGATGCCTGAAGAATGGTCATGAAAAACAAGGACATGAGGTGCAACTGTTTCATCATTCGTGGAAGTCCTATTTTTTAAGCAAAGTTCCCCCACTTTATACCATAGCCCCCCTGACCCTTTCACAGGCGCCATTTTTGTCGCCACCAAATTCAGAAAAAACTGCTGGGCTGTCAAAAAGTTCGGCAAAAGGCTCGACCCGATCTGGTGAGGCGCTGCCGCCGGCTTATGTTCTTCCACATTTTCTGCCTGATTTGACAACACGAAATATTGTTTAGAGGAGAAACGGAATTCAGCCTGAAACCAAGGCCAGTCCTGCATTCCGCAATTGCCGATAAAATTCAGATGGCGGGCCGAATCAATGCGGGTAAATGATGACAGTTGAGCGTCGGCAGAATCTACTAGGGCACATTTTTGAAATCGTTGTTAAAATAAAGTTAAGAAAGGCAGCTCGTAAGACGTCATGACTTCTTCAATGCACCCTTCGCCACAAATTAGTTTTTTGGATGACAACGATGACCTGCGAGCCGTGATGATCAGTCTCATCGAAAGCAGATTGCAGGCCAGCTGCTTGGAGCTTGAAAATTTTCAAGCACTGGTCGAACAATCCGAAGCCGTGCTGTCCACGCAGGTGATTGTTTTGGATATTGATCTTGGATTTCGCCAGCCAACAGGTCTCGATGCATTTCTTTGGCTTCGCAAAAACAACTATCAAGGCAAAGTTTTTTTTCTGACCGGGCATGGTCGTTCAAACCCAATGGTGTCGCAGGCCGAGAAAATGGGTGCCTACATCTGGGAAAAACCAATTGGCAGCGCCGCCATGATTCAAAAAATGTCTGAATTCATTCCCGCCCGCAACAAGGCCGTTGAAGTTGGAATCTAAATTTTCAAACTGGTCCGATCGCCACCAAATGTGGCAAACGGCGCAGCTGATGACGATGAACACCAGCATCTCGGCCATCATCGTTTTGGTGGGCATTTCTCAAAAAGCGCCCGCACTGATTGCCGAAGTTTCGTTTTTATTATTGTGCACGGTCGCAGCCGGACTGGCTCTCTTTTTTGCCCGCAAGCAAGAACCCCTTCGCTTGGCCGAAGCGATCTATCTTTTCTTAATTTGTATCGGGGTCAACGCCGTCTGGCACTGTCAAGCCTACTGGGCCGAACTGAACCAACCGTTTCAAGCTTTTCTTGGTTATAAAGTGTTCGCCGTGCTCTTTGCCATTCAAGCTCCCTCGAGCCGCTGGGTCGGCTGGGGCAGCAAACTGTGCCTGTTCACGGTGCCACTGCTCCAATACTATTTATGGCCACCCGAAGTGAAGGCCCTGATTGGCCCGCAGGAGCCCTGGCTGACGGTCTTGACCGTCGTCTGCTCGGGGATTATTTACCACCGAAGACTGAAGCACATGCAAGTCACCCGCAATCAAGCGCGACTCGAAGCCTTGTCCTTCACATCCCACCGATTCGCTCACCTTTTACTTGGCTTGCAGCATCTCTCCAATACACCTTTACAAGTGATCGAAAGCTCCATCCAACTGCTCCGCGATCGCCCCGAAGACCAAGTCGACATGTTAGCGAAAATGGAAAAAGCCCTGGTTCCTCTCATCCAAGTCTCAAGCGCCCTGTCGCTTGATCGACTCCCACTGAATTGGCAAAACGTCCGCCTCCCGGCCACCGTCGAAGAATTCGAAACCGAAATCCTAGAGCTCGCCAAAGAAATCGAACACCACCAAAACTCCCTGAACTAAAAATCCACACAGACTTCCCAAAAAAAAATTCCAAGCACACCATAGCAAGAGCAATCCAGCCCCAAGCAAAGCGCACGCATCCCCGCCCCAAGCGCAGCAAAGCGCACGCATCCCCGCTCCCGCTCCCGTTCCCCCTCTTCACCCACCACATGCTTTAGAATCGGCACATGGAGGCAAAGTCGAGGCGCAACGACGACGGCGTCCGCATGGACGTCTAGGAGGCGGCAACGAAGGATTTGCCTTCATGGGCCGCTTCTAAAGATCTTGGGCTTGGGGTTTGTGTAGCTCCTTTGGCTGAAGATTGCCTTTGGCATCGACGCCGATGAAAGCCTTTGGATTTTGGCGAATGCTTTGGATCCATGACATCAGCCAGCGGGGCTCGGCTCCTTGATTGGTGGCGTACGAGCGGCCCGTCCAACCGTACCAGTCCCAGCAGCCCTTGGGGTTCAGAGGATAGTTGTCCTCGGTGATCCACGTCTGCGGAAAAAGAACGATCAACTTGTTTTGCGCAACGTAATCTAGGTAACCTGAATTCAGAGCAAATCTCAAAGCTCCGTAGCGAATGGTTCGCTGTTCGAGGTAAGGAAGCGGGCTCATCGGAAAACTTTCTTTCTCGGTGCGCATCTTCAGATACCCTTTTTTTGCCGAGTCCGAATAAACCTTATCAAATACCGAATCAAAACTGTCGGACATCTCGCAGCCGTGCAACGCGACGTGCACCGAACATTGCTCGGGATGGTTCAGGCAAAAATCAGAAGCGGCCAAGTAACCATAATCCGCCACACTTTTTGGTCGAAGGTTGGCGTCTGGACCCGTCAGCTCTTGCGTCACCTGATAAAGATTTTTTTCATTGGCCTCACGATCCAGGCTGCGAATTGGATTTTGCAATCCGGTCAGGTGTTTTAAAATTTCGCCGGCCAGGTCCAGTTGGCACGACGAAATATAAGGGACCGATTGCGAGAAACAAGAATTTTGATCTTTTAGATCCGTGGGAAAATTGTGCGCTCCGGTCGTGCCCACCAGCTTCAAGTTCGAATCGGGCACTTTCATTTCGTGATAAAATTCTTTCAGCTTATCTTTCATTTCTGGATGCACGACATGGTCGCCGGATCCTTGGTAAATCAGAATTTTTTGATTGCGAATCAAGTTCGTCGGATCAATCAAATGATCAGTTTCATTTTGATCAACCGCCGGCCAATCGATCTTGGCCTTGTCGGGATTCTGCATGCAAACGCCCACCGCCTGATAAGTCGGATTGTTCGGACTGATCTGTACGATCTCTTGCGGACGACCTTCGATCACTTTGCTCGTATCAATTTGTGTTTGGTACAAAGAAAGATCGAACAATTTCAAATCTTCAGCCTGTTTCAATTTGTCCTGCATGTGATTGCCGGCGCAAAAATAAAATCCTCCAGCGACGGTGGCGACACCGGAAATCTGGCTTGAATAGATGACACCCATCTGGGCCGCCATGAAGCCACCCGACGAAATCCCCGAAATCGTCAATGGAGATTGAGCCAAGCCAATCGAAGGAAGGAGCAAGCATGCATAAATGGAGAGTGTGATTCTTTTTTTCATTTGATATTTCTCTTTCATGCTGACGGATGATTTCAAAAATCAAACCAGCTTCAAAATAAATTGAAACGAGCTTGCTCAAAAAATGTGACCATTTACCACACAAAGGGTCAACGTTTGTCAGCCACGAAAAAATTTTTAGGATATTTACTCTATGTTTTCAGAGGAGAAATCTGCATCATTATGCAATTTCAATAGTCGCAAGCACCGACATATTTTTTCACTTGGCAAGGGCTCGACTGCGCCGGCAGCTCTTGCCGATCGGACCATTCACCGTTGGCGTTGCAACGTTGTCGAACGCAAATCGCGCCCTGATTCACCAGACACTCTTTGGCTTTTTTGGGATTTTTTTCACAACTCCACACGCATTGATTCAATTCACCCCAGGGCTTGTCGCAGATTTGCGAAGCCTGCCGTTTGCTTTTTGCAGATTGCTTTGCGGTCTTTTTTTTCTTCTCTTCTTGTTTCTGCAATTCCAACAGGCGTTGCGGTGGGACTTGTTGGACCTCGCTCATTTGCCCCTTGGCGACTTTGCGACCCTTTAATAGAATGTCGTAGGCGGGCTCGTTGTTCTCGAGCACCCCTTTGAAAGAGGCCGTCTGCCCTGTCATCACCGCCGCTGAATTTTCGTTTTCCAATCCGCGAAATGGCATCTCTCCTTGCACGACGGTGAGCTCGACCTGCGGAATCGCCGGATCGTACTTGAGAATAAAATCTCCCGCACTGCCGACACCTTCATAAAGAGGTGTCACGATTTTCTTTTCGCAATCCGCTTGGCAGATAAAGCGGATCTCGCCGCGATGCAGGCGAATTTCCGAGACCGTTCCCTTTTGCCATTCGATCGCGGGAAATTCGACTTCGGTCTTCTCACCCAACACCAGCGTCATTTGCGCACTGAGCGCCAAGCGCAGTTCGCCTTTTTCGCCGGTGCGAAGTTCGGCTTTATCTTTGAGCACCGATTTTGGTTTTAAAGTTTTCTCCAATTCGGCACTTTCCGCATGCCGATTGCTGACCGTGATTTTCTCGTCGACTTGAAAGGCCGGTGCCGTGACCGATTCAACCTGCGGATATCGAGCTTTGACGGATGCGGCCCATACGGCATTCGCACTGACCCAGATCAGCAGCACTGCGATTGTTTTTTTCATTTGATCTTTCCTTCGACGTTTCGCTGCTGGCGCTCGAGCTCATTCAATTTGGACCAGCGAAGAAAAATAGAATAGGCGGCACTGATGGAAATCAAAAAACCAGCCAGGCCATCTAAAAATCCAAGTTTTAAAAGATATGTTTCAAAAAATTTCGTTCCGGGCTTCACCAAAAGTTTCATCAGAGAAAACTTGCGCCCCGCCCGCCAATCTTTCTCGGCCAACAGGCTCGAGTATCGGTTGTTCGTCGCCACCTGGTCCGCCAAATCCACAAAGACGTAGTGCAAAAGAGGCGAGCGAAAACGTTCGACCTTTTCGGCCTGCACACGTTCGTGAATTTGCGCTTCGGGCCACTGAGAATATTTTCGGTGATAAAGTCTCAGCTGATAATCCGGATACCAGCCGCCATGTCGAATCCAACGTCCGAGATGCCAGGACTTGCGCGGCATCTCGTAACCCGTTTGGGGATTCAGTGAAGCGAAGCGATCTTGAATCTCCTGTGCCAGTTCGGGCGAGAGAACTTCGTCGGCATCGAGGGATAAAATCCAATCCTGGCCCGCCGCTTCGGTCGCGAATTTTTTCTGTGGACCATAGCCCATCCAATCTTTTTCCAGAACGCGAGCGCCTAAAGAAGTCGCAATTTCTCGGGTGCGATCTTGACTGCGGCTATCAACCACAACCACATCCGATGCAAAAGGCACCGAGCGAATGCAACGCTCGATGTTGCGCTCTTCATTCAGAGTGATCACGATCAATGAGATGGGTAGTTTCATCACTTTGTCCATTATCGACCCATCTTCCCCCTTGTCAAACAGTAGAGAGCTTTTTAACATTTCCTTTTCGAGGAGACCTTATGACATCTCGTTTCTACCGCGCCCTTCGACTCTCGATCTTGACCTTGATTTTAACGGCGGCAGCCCTGCCTGCTTGGGCATTTTTAACGGTTCAAGAAAGCGGCGAAATCACCCCCAAAGGCAAATACAAATTAGGCGCCGAACCGCAGTATCGCACGACAAACGGAAGCGGATTTAATTTTTCTGGTTTCTTCGACATGCCTTTCAGCGACGAGACCAGCATTCGCGGCACCGTTGGTACGGGCGAAACCGATTTCGTTGCCGGCACTTCGCTGAAATGGATTCCAGTTCCGGATTACGGCTCGCAACCCGCCATCGGGGGAAAGCTCGGCGCTTATTATTGGCGTGAAGCTTCGGAAAATTTCTCGACCGTGCGGATTGAACCTTTGATCAGCAAAAAATTTTCGACCACCGCCGGGAATTTCAACCCTTACGCGGCCCTGCCCGTGATGTTTAACAATGGCAAGGATTATAATAAAACAACCATGCAAGTGGCCTTCGGATCTGAGTATACACACAGTGAAGCCGACAATATGACGTTCGGGCTCGAAGCGGGATTGGATGCAAAAGATTCCTTTGCATACGTCTCAGGCTATGTGACAATTTATCTCGACGATCAAAGGTCAAAATAGGAATCAACCCATATGTTTAGTTTCTTCAAGGATGAAGGCATTTCCGGTGCCGATTATTACGTGGATTTGGGAACGGCGAACACTCTGATCGCGGCTCGCGGCAAAGGGGTCGTGGTGAACGAACCGACGCTCATCGCCTACTCGGAAGTCAGCCCCGGCAAACGCAAAGTCGTGGCGGTCGGATTGGACGCCCGAGACAAGGTGGCGAAGACTCCGGGCAACATCACCGCTCTTCGACCCCTGCGCGACGGCGTGATCGCCGATTACGACACAACCGAAACGATGCTGCGCTACTTTCTGAACCGGCCCGGCATGAAAAACATGTTTTCGCGACCGCGGATCGTGATTTCACTTCCTTACGGCGTGACCGAAGTTGAAAAACGCGCCGCCATCGACGCGGGAAAAGCGGCGGGCGCGAAAGAAGTCTATTTGATCGATGAGCCCATGGTGGCCGCGATCGGCGCGGGCTTGCCCGTGAAAGATGCCAAGGGCAGCATGATCATCGACATTGGCGGCGGAACGACCGAAGTCGCCGTGATCGCCTTGGCCGATATCGTTTATTGCCAAGCAGTGCGCTTGGGCGGACACAAATTCGATGAAGCCATCATCGATTACATGAAAAAGAAAAAAGCCCTGATCATCAACGAAACCATCGCCGAACAACTGAAAGTTCAGATCGGCACCGCCTGCCCCAAGAAAGACATTCGCTCGATGAGCGTGGTCGGCCGGGATTTCAATTCAGGCTTGATGAAGACCATCGAGGTCTCTTCGGAAGATGTCGGCAACGCCATGGATGATTGTTTGCGAGACATCATCGACGCGGTTCATTTGGCGCTGGAACAAACACCACCCGAGCTGGTATCCGACATCATCGAAACCGGCATCGTGCTGGCCGGTGGCGGCGCTTTGATTCGCGATATCGACATTCGCATTCAAAACGAAGTTCGACTGCCGGTTCGGATCGCAAACGATCCCCTGACCACAATCGCCCGCGGTGGCGAGAAGGTTTTGGAAGATCCGATTTTGCTCGAGAAAATTCAGCTCGAAATTTAAGCGGCGCTTTTTCCGCCTCAAGAGATTCCAGATGTGGCCTTCACTTTAGGGCCATTGGCCATCCAGAACAAAAAACAGAAAAGCCCACCAAGAATCCTTGGCAGGCTTTTTATTTTTCATCTTATATCGATAGCTTACATTTGAGACTTCATGTGAAGGCTGTAGCCTTTGCCGTAGATCGTTTTCAGCTCAATGCTTGAATCTGCCAGCTTTTTTCGAAGTGCCGTGATGTGTGGATCCATGGCGCGTTCAGAGGGGAGCTCTTGCCCCCACACGAATTCGTTCAACACTTGGCGATCCACCATCTGTCCCTGATTTTTCATCAGGCAGTGCAGAATTTTGAATTCGATAAAACCCAACGAAATCTCACGTCCGCCAGCTTCGACCCGATGGCTGATTAAATCCATCGACAGATCGCCGAGCTGAACTTTGTGGGATTCAACCGTCGGGCGACGGCGAATGCGATTGATCTTCGATGCCACCCGCGACAGAAGCTCGGTCGGATGAAACGGTTTCGCGATAAAATCGTCGGCACCCGATGAATAGCAGTCGATGCGATTGGCGGTGTCGTCAGACGCCGTCAACATCAACACTGGAATCATCTCCGTTTTCGGATTTCGGCGAAGCGCGCGCACCACATCCAAACCACTTCCGCCCGGCATCACCATGTCCAAAATGACGGCGGCGGGCTCGCGATCGGCCGCAAGCTCTAGAGCTTCAGCCCCGTTTTTTGCGAAAATCGTTTGGTAATTGGTTGATAAAACTTCCGCTAAAAACTCTCGGATCTCTGCTTCGTCGTCAACAATCAGTACTTTTTCTTTCTCCACTTAAAGCCTCTCGTAATAAATAGATTGTTAGCTACTGATTCTATTTTATGCCGATCTCCGATTGTAAAGAAATCCTTTGGATGAAATGTGGCCTAAGGTCTTTGTGCAGGGGCGCAAACGAATAATAGCTGGATCAATAGCCAGTCCCTTGCTCCATTTCTATGCGCAATAGAAGACGAAGCTCCCGAGCAACTGGACCTACGTCGCCAGACCCGACCTTGCGACCTTCAAATTCAGTCACCGGCAAAACGTCCAGGGTCGTGCCGATCATGAACATCTCGCGAGCCTTTAAAAGATCATTTTCGGACACGTCTCTCACCTGTGTTCGCTGACCCTTTCTGGCGGCCGCTTCGAAGGCCCGAACCATCGTGGTGCCACGAAGAATTTGATCAAAAAGCGGATGCACCAAAATGCCTTGCTCATCCACCAGGGCGATGTTTTCGGTTGAACTTTCGGCGACATTTTCGTTTCGGTCAAAAGCGATGGTAAAGTCCAAGCCGCGATCAATGGCTTCCTTTTTCATCATCACGTTTGGAAGGTAATTGCAAGATTTCACCTGCGCCATCCAAGGTTCTTTCACCGGAATGCGACTGCGCCCGACACGGACGCCTTTTTCAAAAAGCTCTTCCTTGGGCACTCGCAAATCCGTAATCGTCACGTACATTTGACTGCCGACCGAGTCGTAGGGATTGGTGGTGTAACCACCAGGTCCGCGCGAAATGAAAAGTCGAACCAAAACATTTGATCGATTGGCCACCCGTAAGGTTTGCAAGATGATCGCTTCCATTTCATCCAGCGCAAAAGGCAATTTGATGCCAATGGATTCCGCAGATCGCGACAATCTCTGCAAATGTTCTTTCATCAAAAACACTTTGCGCTCGACCGCCTTCATCGCCTCGAAAACCCCGTCTCCCCGATGCACCATGTGATCATCCATTGGCAGCATCATCAGGGCGGGGTCGGTCGTGATTCCACCCAACCACGTCGAGTAATGCGCATAGTACTGTGGCCAAAATGGGTTCGTTTTATTTTTGAGGTTTTGCAAAATGGTTTGCGGGTCCAGCAAGGGAATATTCATTTGCTTCACGCGTAAGTCCTCTGAAACAATTTCTAGGAATCACAGTTTAGTTGAAGGAGTCTTTCATGAGAATCGCTTTTTTACTTTTCATCACTTCTGGTCTTTTATCTTCAGGTTGCGCCCTGAAATCTCGCCGCA
Organism: uncultured Bdellovibrio sp.; assembly: GCA_966211795.1. Lineage (GTDB taxonomy): Bacteria > Bdellovibrionota > Bdellovibrionia > Bdellovibrionales > Bdellovibrionaceae > 21-14-0-10-47-8. Next base: position 106,678 of record CBIHNW010000018.1, read on the forward strand.
CCGAGGACCTTCCGCCTGTCAGCGCGCAGAAGGCGGTGGAACCAGCGGCTCGGACCGAGCACACGGTGACAATTGAAAATGCGAATCACGCGGAAGAGAATGCGACAAAGAGCGAGACCGCGGCGACAAAGACCGAAGCGCACGAAGCTCCTGCGACGCCAGCGGCGGAAGAACCAAAGATTGAAATCAAGCAGGTGGCGGCCACCCCGACTCACCCGGATGCGAAAAAAGGTGTTGAGCCCGAGAAAGCTCTGGGCTGGTTGAAAAACGGCAACATTCGTTTTCGCAAAGGATTTTTACGCAAAGACGGACAATCACAAAAAGACGTGCAGCGCCTGGCGGCGGGCCAATCCCCGCACACCATCGTGCTTTCTTGCAGCGACAGCCGCGTGCCACCTGAAATCGTGTTTGATCAGAAACTGGGCGAAATTTTCACCGTGCGAAATGCGGGCGAAATTCCGGATCGCGCGACAATTGCCAGCATCGAATACGCGGTCGAGCATTTGGGATCGCGCTTGATTTTGGTGATGGGTCACACGTCTTGCGGAGCAGTCAAAGCTGCCTTAGGCACGATGAACGGCGAAGATGCCGGCAGCCCTTCACTGAATGCCTTGGTGCATGACATTCATCCCCGCCTGGCCAGCCTGAAAGGGCAAAAACCTGCAGCCGACGTGCACGAAGAAAGTGCGGCCAACGCTCGAGGCATTGCGCATGATCTGATGGCCCGCTCAGAAATCATTCGCAGCCGAGTTGCCAATGGCGACCTGATGATCCGCTCGGCTTTGTACCACCTGGATTCGGGCGTGGTTGATTTCGACGACGCAGCTCAGAAATAACGACATCCCCCCACGTCTTCTGCTACAGTGCAGGCCATGAGAAAGATCTTACTGACCTGCGCTCTTCCCTATGCCAATGGCCCGCTTCATGTCGGCCATATGTTTGAACATTTATACGCCGATTTCTGGACGCGTTTTCAAAAAATGCGCGGACATCAGGTGCTTTTCATCTGCGCCGATGACACTCACGGCACGCCGATCATGGTCGAAGCCCGCAAGCGCGGCATCACGCCCGAAACTTTGATTGATTTGGCGTGGAAAGACCACGTCGGCGACCTCAAAGGTTTTCAGGTCGAGCACACGCATTACTCGTCCACCAACTCGGCCGCCAATAAAGAGCTGTGCGAGCTTTTCTACGGAAAGATGAAAGAGAAAAATCATCTCACCATTAAAAGCATTCAGCAGCTTTACTGCGAAAACGATAAAATGTTTTTGCCCGATCGTTTCGTCAAAGGCGACTGTCCCAAGTGCGGTGCCAAAGATCAATACGGCGATAGCTGTGACGTTTGCGCTTCGACCTACACGCCAGCGGATCTGAAAAATTCTTACTGCGCGGTCTGCGGCACTCCTCCGGTGCAAAAGCCGTCAGATCAGATCATGTTCAAGCTCAATGACTTTCATGATTACTTGAAATCTTGGCTTCCGACCCACACTTCGAAAGAGGTCGGCAACAAGATGATGGAGTGGTTCAACGAGCCGCTGCGCGATTGGGACATTTCGCGCAATGCCCCTTACTTTGGCTTTCAGATTCCAGGTTATCCGGACAAATATTTCTACGTCTGGGTGGATGCGCCGATGGGCTACGTTTCGTCGACGAAAGAATACTGTGATCAGAATGGCCTTTCGTTTGATGAATTCTGGAAGTCCGAAAAAAGCGAAGTTTACCATTTGATCGGCAAAGACATCGTTTATTTCCACACTCTGTTCTGGCCGGCACTTCTCAAGTCCGCGGATTTCCGCACGCCGACCAGCGTGTGGGTGCATGGACACATTCTGGTGAATGGCGAAAAGATGAGTAAATCCAAAGGGACATTCCTTTCTGCTCGAGTGTACCGTGAACATTTGGATCCGATGTACCTACGCTATTATTTTGCCAGCAAGTTTTCAAATGGCGTAGATGACGTGGATTTCAATCTCGAGGATTTCACCCAGCGCACGAATTCCGATTTGATCGGTAAGATCACGAATCTGGCTTCACGCGGCGCCCAGATGCTCAACACCAAAATGGACGGCGTGATCAGCGAGCCGGATGCCGAAGGCATGAAGCTTCTGACTTTGGCTCAGGCAAAATCGGAAGAGATCGCGACCTTCTTTGAAAATCGCGAGTTCTTAAAAGCGATCAACGAAATTCGCGCCCTGGCGGATGAAGCCAATCGCTATTTTGACGAGAAAGCGCCTTGGAAGACGGTGGAAAGCAATCCTGCTGGAACCAAACAAGTGCTCTCTACAACTTTGAATCTTTTCCGCATGTTAGCGGTTTATTTGAAACCGATTCTTCCGCTGTACACCGAGAAGGTCGAAAAACTTTTTGGTGAAAAACCCTATATTTGGGATTCGGCAAAAGTGATTTTAAAGAACCACAAAATTCAAGCATACGAACATTTAGCGACACGAATTGATCCCGTGAAAGTGAAGGCCATGATGGATGCCAATAAAAAAGAACTCGAAGAAAAAGCAGCGCTCGACGCAAAGGCCGGTTTCGTCAAAGGCCCCGCTTCCGCTGCTGGCGGAACGGCAACGGCCCAGCCCGCTGCGGGCTCGTCTGCTGGAGCCGCGGCAAAGGCGGAACGAAACGCGGATCGTCCGGCCGAGATTTCGATTGATGATTTTGGTAAGATCGATCTTCGCGTGGCCGAGATTGTGGATGCCGAAGAGATCAAGGAAGCCGACAAGCTTTTGCGTTTGAAAGTGAGCCTGGGTCCTTTGGGCGAACGACAGATCATTGCCGGCATCAAATCGGCTTATAAGCCCGAGCAATTGAAAGGTCGCATGGTGATCGTGGTCGCAAACCTGGCGCCTAGAAAAATGAAATTTGGCATGTCTGAAGGCATGGTGATCGCCGCCGGTGCTGGTGGCAGCGAACTGTTCGTGCTGTCTCCCGATGCGGGCGCCAAGGCCGGCGACAAAGTGAAATAAAGACTTTGCGACCGTGGCGATGACGAACGAGGAACTATCCATTCTCAAATCCTGTTACCAGCTCATGCGAGAGATGGAGCAGTCCGGAGCCGATGGACAGTTTCAAGAAAAAGACCTGCATCGCCTGGCGGGCTTGCTGCAAAGTTTTTCGCTCTCGAGCTCACCCGAGCTTGAGAAGCTCTCGGTCATTCCCGAACATCTGCATCCAAAGATGTCGCTTCGACATTTTTTAAATTTTCTGGTTCCGGTGGAAAGACTGGTCGGTCGAAACGTCAGCGATGATTCGTTTTTGGTGACCAGCCAGGATCGCGCGCCATCGGCGGTGACCAAGGTTCCTCTGTATTTCGTTTTGGAAAATATCCGCTCGGCTTTTAATGTCGGCTCGATCTTTCGATTGGCGGACTGTTTGGCAGCCGAAGCGATTTACCTTTGCGGCTACACTCCCACTCCGGAAAATGAAGCGCTCGAGAAAACGTCCCTGGGAACTTTGGCCAACACATCTTGGAAACAGTTTGCGCATTTGAATGAAGCATTGTTGGACCTGCAAAAAAAGCAGGTGCAGATCTTAGCGCTTGAAACCGCCGAGAAATCTCGGGATCTTTATTCTTTGGATTTGCAAAAGCCCACGGCCTTTGTCGTTGGCAATGAAAGGTTTGGGCTTGAGCCATCGACCTTGCAGCTTTGCGATGCGGTCGTGAAGATTCCGACCTTCGGTCTTAAAAACTCTCTGAATGTTTCAAACGCCCTGTCGATCGCAAGCTACGAATGGCGGCGGCAGTGGAAATAAAACCCATCGCTTTTTTCCGCACACGAAAAAAGCACAGCTACGAAGCCGCTCGCCAAGGCGCCATCGATGTTTCCGATGAGATCGGCGAAATCCATTTCGAATCAAGACAGAATTTCGAACAAGCGCTCGACGGCATCGAAGGTTTTTCCCATCTGTGGCTGCTCTACCAGTTTCACCAAAATCCGAACTGGAAACCCAAGGTCATGCCACCCCGGGGACGCACAGAAAAAATCGGCGTCTTTGCCAGCCGCTCCCCACACCGCCCGAATGCCTTGGGTCTGAGCTGCGTGGAATTGATCGAACGCGACGGCTTGATTTTACGAGTGCAAAATTTTGATCTGCTGAATGAAACACCAATCTTTGATATCAAACCTTACATCCCCTACGCGGACTCTTTTCCCGAGGCACGCATGGGTTGGCTCGAGAATTTGGAAAAAGAAAAATTTGAGGTGCAGTTCTCGGCCAGCGCCCAACTGCAATTGGAATTTCTGAAAAGCTTGGGCCTGCAAGAACTGCGGAACTTTATTTTGCAACAGCTGCAGTTCGATCCGCTCAATAGCAAAAAAAAGAGAGTGCACGAGCTCTCCAGTGCGCAAGATGAACAAGGTCCGGCTACGAATGCCGTCTTAGCCTATCGCACCTGGCGAGCCCAGTTTTCAGTTTTGGCCCAAAATATTACCGTTCAAGATATTTTCTCTGGCTATGCGAGCGCGGATCTCGCGCCTGGCGCACCGGATCCTTACAATGATAAAGACATTCACCGACAGTTTCTTTTGAAGTTTCCACCATCGACCGCCACCTAAACATTGCCACTCGTCAGGTCATTCGGCTTTTCACTGCAGCTTTGGATATCTTGGTTTATGCTGTCAAACATCATGCTGAAACAAGCCTCCGTCAGTGATCTTCGCCAAGGAAAACTCACCAAGTCTCAGGGCTATCTCTCGATCTGCATGCGCACTTATCCGCGGGGTCTTAAAAAAGAATTCAGTGACGAGTACCGCTCTGATCTTGCGCCCGATACCAAGCTCTTTCGGGACTTTAAAGAGCTACAGGCCAAAGTGGGTCACGAAAAAGCTTTCGAGGACTGTCGTTACGAAGAGCGCTTCGAGCTCGGCCGCCGACCTTTGATGCATCTCGAGTACCTGGCAAAACTCAGTCGCGAGCAGGATGTTTATTTGATTTGCCAGTGTGAACTGGGTGAATACTGCCACCGGGAAATCTTGCTGCTCACGGCCCAGCAAAAATTCGCCGCCACGATCGCACCCGTTTTTCATTCTTATCCGGTCTACATGAAACGACTTTTAACCGCGCCGGGAAGTTAAGCTCGACTGGAGCGCAAACTAAAGCGAGTTCGAGGTCACGGTCTTCTCGGTGCGCACAACGCGGGTGACGCCCCAGGTATTTGCGAATAGCAAGGTCTCGGGCACCCAGACTTGGCCGGATTCGCACTCGAGCGAGCTGTGATACCAGGAAGATCCATTGCGCTTTCGTTGGCAAGATTCCGTTCCGTAGGTGTCTCGAACCAGATACTGGCATTGGCCTTTTTGTTCACGCGATCCCAGAATCAAAACCGAGTGGCGCATGCAATCGCGCGCAAATTTTCCGCTGTCACGCAGTCCTTGATAATCCGGATCCCGCAAGGCCTGCGAGCAGATCGAAGCTTCCAGTGGCTGTTGGCTTTCCAACGTTTGACGGATCAGCTCTTGCTTGGCTTGAAACGTCATTGGCTTTTGATCCAGCTCCAGCCGCTCGACTTGAAACTGCGGCTCCTGCTGAACTTTGCCTTGACACTTTTCCTGAAACAGCAGCTGCAAGAAGGAAAGAAAGTTTTTCGCCTTTAAGACCTTGGCGGTCACTTCGGCCAATTGCTTCGGGTCCTTTAAGAAGCGAAATTCCTGCAACAGGGTTTGCAGCTTCGTCTCTCGCTCGCGCCCAAAGAAAACGCGTTTGAGCTTTCCGTGAAAGTCCATGATCTCTTCATTCTTGTGATCATCAAAGAGATCGGCCTGCGAGCAGACGCCCGATTGCTTGGCGGCCTCGAGCGCTTTTCCCGTTTCGCCAAATCCGACATCGACGTATTCGGAAGGACGCTTGTACTGCATGGAATAATTAACGGCGAGCCACCAGGGGCTGGTCATCTCGGCCGGATTGAATTTCTTGGGACCGTATTTCGAGGCATCCAAAAGCTGGGCGGCCGCGACGGCGTAGCAAAGATTCATGTCCTTTTCGCCATTGCTATTGGCCTGGTCAAAGACCGGCAAAGACGACATCGGTCCATCGACATCCAAACGAATATCACGACACTGCGCCTGCACGCGAATCGCCGCGAAGCACAGCAAAATCCAAATTATTTTTTGCACGATTTAGGTTAGCAAACCAACTTCCCGATCGAGAAGCGATCTTGGCTTTTCCCGGCATTTTCTGGACGAAAATGACCCATGATTTGCCAAGTGACAATCAAACGGCCTTCAGTCTCTTCGGAACCGTGTCCGCAAATGCTGACGGATCGCGGGAAAGCTCGTTTTCTGGCAAAATTAAATCCGCCTTTCCCCGCACCTTCCACGCGTACCAGCCACAGATCAGGCAGCGCAAAAAAGCACCAAGAATAAAAATACCATAGTACGACTGTCGACTGGCATCGAAATATTTTAAGACTTCGCCACCGATCAAAGATCCGCAAATCACGGCGATGGAATTAAATAAGTTGTACGCCGTGAGCATCAATATTTTTTGCTGAGGCTTGATCTGGTTGAAAAACGTAACCGAAAGGCTCACTTCGAAAAGCCCCCAGAAAAAGCCGCTCACCGCCTGCAAGCCCATGACAAACCAAAGTTGATCGCTGAGCCCCCACAACGCCGGTAATGGAGAGATGCCAATTGCGCCCACGAAAAAAACCCGCTTCACTCCGTACTTGCGCATCAGGCTTGAGCCCCAGGGAAGCACGGCAATCTTTGCTAGAAAAAGGCTGGCGAGTGCGAGCATGTACTGTCTGTAATCCAGGTGCAGTTTCTCGATAAAGTAGGGCGTCACGAAAGGACTGGAAACAAAAATCGTAACGTAAAAGAAAAATAAAAATCCGAAGAAACTGCGGTAGGCGGGATTTTTCCAGAACGAAAAAATCTCGCGCATGTCGAGCATTCCGGGATCGGGACTGGACTGCTTTTTCAAAGACAGAAAGCTCGTGCTCAAGGTGCGACTGATGAAAGCCACGAGAAATAAGACGCCAAACACGGACACGAAAGGTGTCAGGGTCACTTTCCGGTGCAGCAGCAAGCCACCGCCCACCAGGCCTAATAAGATTCCGACCTGCATGATGCGATGTCGTTGCGCGAAGAATTGCGAGGCATTGGATTCCGGCACCAGCTGCCCCATCCAGTAATTCCAAGCGGGCCCGGCCGAAAAACCGGCGCCCCAATACAGAGTCGCGAAAAAGAAAATCCAAAAAATATTTTGGGTCGTTTGAAAGCAAAAGTAAATCAGCGGCACGAATGACAGGGCTTGCACGAAGGCCGAACCCACCACCCACTTTTTGATCGAACCCACGCGCACCAGCATCCACGGAGAGAAAAGCTGTATCAAAGCGCCACTCATCAAAGGCGCGGTGGCGAAAAGGCCTGCGACCCATTCAGACATACCGACCGAGAGGGCGTAGGCCGGCAAATAGGTCTCGCCAATTCCAACCATGAGACTGAAAAAGAACGCATCCCAGAGAGAAAATCTTAAGGATGCCGCGTGACCCGTCATAAAAAATTATTTTCGCTTTCTGCTCTTTCCGCTGATCGTGTCTTTGCAGGCCTTCGTCAATTCAGATTCGTGACTCTTGAGACACTTTGGCAAAGCGCCGGCACCGGGCTTCACGTCCGCGCAAAATTTTTCGGCATCGTCTTGGCAGGCTTCGAAAGTGTGGCGCATGCGAGCCTTCATGTCTTTGTATTTGTCTTTACATGAAGCAGACAGCTCGGCGTTATGTTCGCTTAAGCAGTTCACCATGGGGCGCCCCTTGGCAACACTTGAGCAATATTTCGCCATATCCGAATCACAAGGGCCACCGGCCAAAACATGGGTCGACAACATCACGGTCGCTGCAAAGATCATCCAGACATTCATGGAGCGTTTCATGGGGTTTCTCCTTTAATTGAGAACAGAGGTGGGTGATTCCATTTTCACCCGCAACCCCACCGCCGACAAGACCGGAGCTGAAAGCCAGACCGACCTTGGTCGATACCTGCATTAGATGCGTGCCAGCGACTGTGACCTGCGACAGAACTTGAAGTCCCACGTCAAGTCGACGTCATGGCAAAGCTGTCTTTGAATGAAAGAAGAGAATGCTTTCAACCAAAGCGTGACCAAGCCATCGAAGGGAGCTTGCCAGGTTCTTCCATCTCGCCCCCTCACCTTTCTTGCCCCTCACTTTCTTGTCGACGGATCCGTAGACAAGTTTTGTCGACTGATCCGTCGACAAGAAAGTGAGGGTAAAAATGGCGGCCCTTGATCAGGTGCAGCCATGAGGTGAAATTGCAAAGCCTTCGCTTTCGCATTTCAGAAAAGGCAAAACACCGATTTGTTCAAACGGCTTGTTCAAACGGTTTTGCTCAACCGATTTCGCGAAAAGACCAAGCTTAGAAAAGATCGAGCTTAGAAAAGATCGAGCTCGCCAAAAAAAAACGGAGC
>CBIHNW010000019.1:0-105594 GCA_966211795.1 uncultured Bdellovibrio sp.
CAACGAAGGATTTGGCTTGAATAGAGGCTTCTAGCCCTAGCAGCCGACTGGGAGGGCCTTATACGGCACTTCTTGGCAAGCGTGATCGTCGGGATTGCAGAGAGTGCGGACGTGGAAATGGTTTTCGTGACCGTCCACGTGAATGATGTGCTTCAACATTTCGGCGACGGGCCCTGAGTCTTGTCCGCGTTTGTAATCGCCGGTGCTGATTGCATAGTTGCACAGCTCTTTCTTCACGGCGCGGTCCATGAAAATCATTTGCACTTGGCCCGTCTGGAAAGCCTTCTTTGTCAAGAGCCACTGCTCTTTCACCAAAAAGTTATTGGAAACGCGTGATCCCACGACAATATCGGTGTCGGCCTTTTCATTGTTTCGCAAAAATAGAATATCGATATCGGTTCCGTTTTGGTGGGACGAATGCAGATTCGAAACTCCGCCATTCACTTTCGAAATCGACGTCACGGTCAGGCCACGGCCCGGCAAGATGGTCTTCAGGTACTGCGCCATCGAAGTCACCACTTGCGCAAGATAGAAAGTTCCATAGTTATGAATCGTCTGGGCCTGAACTTGAAAATTAATTCCCGGAATTGAGGAAACAAGATCACGGAAATTAATTCCCCGATTCAAGCGTCCCGAAACCGAAGCTTTCGTTTTCGGATTGACGTAAGTAAATGGCCAATTTGCTGCCTGGTCTGGTTTGCGAAAGCGCTCCAATGCCTGCATCGGCGTCGGGTCGGCTGGATTGTCTTTACCGATGGGTGGATGCACCGTGGACGGGATCGAAGGTGTAGGCTGAGGCACTGGCGTCGGTGCTTTGGGTTGCGGAGTCGGCGTCGTTGGGACCGGATCTGGCGCTGGCACTGGAGCCGGAGTCGGCTGCGGAGCTGGCGTGGGCACTGGTGTTGGCGTAGGTGCGGGTGTCGGCCGCGAAGGTTGTGGTGTCGGAGCTGGAGTTGGAGCCGGTGCTGTGGGTTGTGGAGTTTGCGTTGGTCGCTCGACTTCGATCGGTGCCGGCGGAGCCACTTCTTCGGTGTCCGAATCATCTTGAACGGCGATGAAAATATTGGGTCTCTTCTTGTGTTTCTTAGTTCCACTCTTCTGCGGTTTCTCGATCGAAAATCTCTGAAGAGCATCGTCGTCCGAAATTCCGACGTGACCGACGGTGCCTAAGTTCGCCAGATCGATGTATTGGTAGGATTCGTCTTGCTGCTCGGGTGGTACCGGCGCGGCCTTTGGCGCATCTCCGGCCGATTCAGTGGCTTTCGGAACCGGCAACATCTGATCGTGATAGAGGGTGTTTTTTTCGCGCAAAAGAACATCGATGAAATAGTCCTGACAAGCTCCTTCGTCCACGCAATAAATTTCGGCCTTTAGTTTTTCTTTCAGCTCTGGATCGACGGGATCCAAAAGAATTTTCGAGTTCTCTCGCTTTCCTTCGAACTCGACAGGACCGATGGTTTTTCCATCGATCTTCACGTCCGCCGTCAGTTTTAAATTGGTGTTGGTCGAGTCCCACTGACTCTTGACCGGTTTCATGTAAATACGCTTTGAATTTCGAACGACCGTTCCTGGTAGCGGCTCTTCTTTTTCGGCAGGTGGCGTGGTGTTGGGACTGACGGTTGCGGCTTTGTATTCATAGTCTTCCGCTTTAAAGCCGGGCATCTTTGCGCAAGAGCTTAAGATGATTGCCGTTAATGCTAGGAAAAGTGCCGCCACACGAGCCATGTGGAATCCAAGTGCAGACCACAGGCCACACCCCTCAGAGCTCAAGAAGAGCGTGGATTTCCTGACGGTTCAAACCGGTGACAAACTTTTGTACAGTGCCAAAATTTGGGTCCATTTTGCGGCCCACTCTGATCGAAGAAGTTGAAGGATTCAGCAAGTTTATGGATCCGATAACGGAAGTTTTTTCACCCTGACAATTGATCTTCGGAACAGCCAACGGAAATCAAGACCACGAAGCGAGCGCCGAAATTATCCGAAACGGCCGGTGATGTAATTTTCGGTTCGACGATCGGAAGGAGTGGTGAACAGGCGATTGGTCTGTCCGAATTCGATCAGGTCACCCAGATACATGAACGCCGTATGATCGGACACACGGGCGGCTTGATGCAAATTATGAGTGACCATGATGATGGTTACGGCTTTCTTCAGCTCGACCACCAGCTCTTCGATGTGTCCCGTGGAAATGGGATCCAGAGCCGAGGTTGGCTCGTCGAGAAGCAAGATTTCAGGTTCGGTGGCCAAGGCACGCGCGATGCAAAGTCTTTGTTGCTGCCCGCCCGAAAGCATTTGCGCCGAGCTGTTGAGTCGATCTTTGACTTCGTCCCAAAGGCTGGCCTGACGCAGAGACTGTTCGATCTTGTCTTGGATGAAACTTTTCTTCTTGATACCGCGAACACGCAAACCATAGGCCACGTTTTCAACGATGGTCTTCGGAAAGGGATTTGGTTTTTGGAAAACCATGCCGATCCGCATGCGCACTTCCATCGGATCGACATCCCGATCGAGAATATTTTTTCCCTCGGGATACAGCAGGATTTCACCTTGGTACTGAGTCGTCTGATACAGGTCATGCATGCGGTTGAAGCATCGAAGCAAGGTCGTTTTCCCGCAGCCTGATGGGCCGATCAGGGCCGTGATCTTGTTTTCATAGATCGGCATCGTGACCTGATTGAGGACACGTTTTTCGCCGTAAGAAAAGCTGAGTGAGCGAACTTCCGCGCTCTTCGGTTCCATTTCCGCTACCATTTGATTTTTTTCCTGAATCGATAGCGAATGTAAATAGCAATCGCGTTCATCGCAAGGGTCATCATCAACAAAATGACGCCGGTTGCTGCGGCATTGACGTGAAATTCTTCTTGAGGGCGAGAAACCCAATTGAACATTTGAATCGGCAGTACCGTGAAGGGATCCTTCAACCAATCCGCGTTGACGTAAGGAAACTGGGGACCAACAGGGGCATGCGGCAAAAAGGCGATGAAAGTCAAAGCCCCGATGGTGATCAAAGGCGCCGTTTCACCAATAGCACGCGATAAAGAGATGATGATGCCAGTTAGGATTCCGCCTGTCGAATAAGGCAGAAGATGATGTTGGATCACCTGCCATTTGCTGGCACCCATGGCATAAGCGGCTTCCCGAATGCTATGGGGAATGGTGCGAATCGCTTCACGTGTGGTGACGATGATAATCGGTAGCACCAAAAGTCCCAAGGTCAATCCAGCGGTGAGAATGCTTTGTCCTAAACCCAAACGGTAAACGAAAACTCCTAAGGCCATCAGACCAAACGTGATGGATGGGACCCCCGCCAGGTTGATGATGTTCAATTCGATCAATGCCGTGAGCGCATTCTTAGGAGCGTACTCTTCCAGATAAACACCGGCCGCAATGCCCAACGGAATCGCGCAACAAGCGGTGACCAGCATGATGGCTAAAGAGCCCACCCACGCCGATAAAATTCCGGCCTTTTCTGGCATGCGGGAAGGAAAGCTGGTGAGAAAATCCCAGTTGATGCGGCCAATGCCGGTTGAACCCAAATCGACCAACAACGCCAGCAAAGTGAAAAGCGCAATCATCAACGAGAGCAGACCCAAGAACGAGAAAAAGAAATCCAAGAATTTCTTTCTTTGAATCAGGCCAGAATCAAACTTGAGCTCTTCACTGCGAATCATGCGGCGACAACCTCACGATACCGTCGACGAAGCCAGAAGCCGAAAATATTGAACATCAACGTCATCACCAGCAGGGTCAGGCCCGCCACGTATATCGATTGATACCCGATGGATCCGTGCGGAAGATCGCCCAGGCTGACCTGCACGATAAAGGCGGTGATCGTTTCCGAAGGTTGCAATGGATTGAAGGAGATCTGCGGCTGCATGCCGGCCGCGATGGCGACGACCATGGTTTCACCCAGGGCGCGTGAAATCCCCAGAATATAAGCCGAGGTGATTCCCGACAAAGCCGCCGGGTAAACGACTCGAAATGAAGTTTGCAAACGGGAAGAGCCCAGTGCGTAGCTCCCCTCGCGCAAATAATTAGGCACCGATCTCATCGCGTCTTCAGTCAGCGAGCTGACGTAAGGGATGATCATGATACCAATCACGGTTCCCGCCGACAGAACGTTGAATCCAGAAATGTTGGGAAATATTTTTTGATAAAAAGGTGTGACGAAAAACAAAGCAAAATATCCGTACACCACCGTCGGGACGGCGGCGAGAAGCTCAAGAATCGGTTTGATGATTTCTTTTTTGTTCGGGGACACGTATTCCGACAGAAATGTTGCGATGATCGTGCCCAGCGGAATTGCAAACAACAAGGCCGTTCCCGTGACCATCAAGGTTCCAGAAACCAATGGCAGAATTCCGAACTTGGCTTCGGCAAACATCGGCGTCCATTCAGTCCCGGTCAAAAACTCTTTCAAGCTGACGTGATCAAAAAATGGAAGCGATTCGGAAACTAAAATCCAGACGATGCCAAGGGTGACGATCACCGATGAGGCGGCACAAAGAAACAAGATGGTCTCGATCGCACGCTCTTTAAAACGACGAATCCGCCGAACCGGGTGGTTGGCGGATGTAAACGCTCTCGTCTGGCGAATTTTAGATTTCTCTCGTAAAGCCAATCTACAAAGTACCTTCTTTTTTCATCAAATCTTCGATTTTCATTCCGACTTCGGAATGGCCACCGAATTTGGTTCCCAGTTTACCTTTGGTCAAATGCTCGACCCCGAGGTCGTATGCTTTTGGCGGCAGAGCAATGTATTTCACCTGCGGAACCAAAGTCTTTGCATTCTGCAGATAAAATTTCGCAAAGTCAGCAACTTCGGCGCGTTTGTAAGACGCCTCGTTCACATAGATGAAGATCGGGCGAGCCAAAGGATAATAGCTGCCATTTTCAACCGTTTCTTTTGACGGCAGGACCGCCGTGTTTTTCTTCGGAGCTTTATCGCCACCGACGACTCCGATGGTCTTCAATTTTGATTTATTAGCTTCTGCGTAAGACAGGCCAAAGTATCCCAAGGCGTATTTGTCGTTCGCAATTCCTTGAACAATGACATTGTCATCTTCGCTTGCCGTATAGTCGCCGCGGCTTTGCTTCGCCTTGCCAACAATTGCTTCTGTAAAATAATCGAAAGTTCCCGAGTCAGATCCAGGTCCGAAAAGTTTCAAAGGCTCTTTCGGCCATTTTGGATTGATGTCGGACCATTTCACAACCTTACCTTGTGCGGCTGGCTCCCACATTTTTTTCAAATCATCAGAAGTGATTTCTTTGACCCAGTCATTTTTAGGATTGATCACGACCGCGATGGCATCGAAAGCAATGGGCAATTCGAAATATTTAATTCCCGCTTTTTTGCAATCTTCCATTTCCGAAGTTTGAATCGGGCGAGACGCGTCTTGAACATCCGTTTCACCACGGCAGAATTTTTTAAAGCCACCACCGGTTCCAGAGATACCAACCGTGACGTGAACTTTGCCTTTTTGCGCCGCTTGGAATTCTTCAGCAACAGCTTCCGTGATCGGAAACACGGTTGAAGATCCATCCACTTTGACGGTGGATTGGGCAAAAGCACTGGCTGTCAGCAACAACAACACAGCGGCGATCAATGATGTCATGAATAAGTGTAGATCCACATATTGCGACAACTGACGAATAGCTCGGCTCATGAAAACTCCTTGTTTTCAGAGTATGTAGCATGAGCCTCGAGGGGCTTCTGTCAGGCTTTGTTTAGGATTCTTGCGAATCGCGTTATCAGCTCAAAATCTCTCGTCTTATTGCAGTTGGCTAGAGGCCACTGCACTGCAGGTTTGGGCGCAAGATTCGCCAACCAAAGCGATGCGCTGATCTTTGCAATTACTGGCTTGGTTGTGACGGATGATTTGAAAATTATCCGCTTTCATCAAGACATCTGTCTTTTGAAACTTGGCCAGGCAGGCTTGCTTTGCGTACTCTTCAAATCCTTTGCGGATGGTTGGCTCTTCCGACAGATAATCGGCACCCCGGTAGCGATTGATCCCGACACCATTTTTACTGGGACTGCTTTGAATGATGACGAAATCAAAACCGCTGGAAGTCAGCGTCGCGCACTGAACGGCCGCTTGTGCCTTGGAAATTCCCAAGGGATCTTTGCCGACAGATTCGATCATGAAAACATGGCCCTTGATGGCGACGATATCGCCCTCCTGCAAGCTACCGCTGACGCCCATTTTCACTTTGCTCAGGCAGCGCATGCCGTTGTCGGTTGGATTCATGTACATCGTGGAGCTGATACCGTGAACAAAGATCGCCTTCATTTTTTGATCAGGATCCAACTTTAATCCGCTCGATGCGATTGCCGAAAATACAAATGCCGAACAATCAATACCCAAGACCGAAGTCCCCGTGCCCGCGTTTTTAAAAAGATCCAATTTTGAATTTGCATCCGACGTCGTGTACGGCTTTCCACCGTAATCATAAATGGGCGGATTGGACCGAACGTTTTGGCAGCTCGCACTCGTATCCAGGACTGACAAATAGGGATCCGTGCGCAAAAAAGCATTGAGATCCGTGATCTGTCGTTTGGCGCCGATACCATCGGCATGCACGCCCACGCGGGAGATTCCTTGGACATCCGGTGTGGCCTTGGTCAATGCCGGCACTCGAATCGCTCCGCAGCTTTGATAGGCGGTCACCAATACGGATCGGGCGCTGACACTGAGAACATTCCGAGTGGCCGCATTTTGACCCGAGGGAAAAGTGGTGGTCGTTGTCGACTCGGTCTCAGGATCGGACGGAACAGCCGCTGGAGGAGTGGCCGGACATTCCATGTCAAGTTGAGAGGTGTACTGTTTCCATTTCGCTTTGAACTGCTGCAACTGATCTTGAACTTGTTTCGAATCATCAGTGGATTGATCCCCGATTTCCGCCGCCGTTACTTTTTGCAAAAGGTCCTGGGGATTGGTGGCCGGCATTTTCAAAAGAATTTGGTAGAACTCTGAAATCAGATCCAAAAACTGCGAGTCGTCCGCATGCCACTGCGAACTGGTACCAAGCGCCTTTTCAAAAGCACCGCGCAGTTCGCTCTCGCTCGGCACCTCATTGAGATCGACCAGACTTTTATAGAGGACGTCATAAAGGTAGCTTTCCGATTGCGGACAAGTGACGTTAGCGATCGAGTTTTCGACGGCGGGATCGACGGAAGAAAAATTTTGGCGACAAGCGACCAGGGAGATCAAGACCGACAATAAAAGAATTTTCTGCATTCTTTTATTGTCGGTTCCATGTCGGATATCACACTAGCATTGACGAAAAATCTAGACAGATGTCGATTAAAAACCCTCGACCTTCCCGACCTTCCGAGAGGACGGAGTGCCGTCTTCCAGAGGCAGCAGGGCTTCCAGTTCGAGTTCTTTTTTGCTGATATTTTTTCGTTCCATCGGCACGACATTTTCCGGCAGTGCTTTCGCTGAAGTGGCTTCGGGCTTTTGTCTAGACTTTAAATCCGCCGCCGCGTCTTTCGATGCAGCACGCGCTTTTGCCGCAGGCGCCTTGACCGCCGAAGTGACAGCCGTTTTTACAGTTTCGTTTGTGGCCTTTGGTTTTACTTTTTGAGTTTGCGATTGTCTTTCCGCATTGCCGTCAACCAAAGTTCGCAGCTCGCCCACCAAATGCATCAGGTGACCTGATTGCTGAGCCATCATTTTTGAACTTGAAGAAACTTCTTCCGATGAAGAAGCATTTTCTTGCGTCGCGCGGTCTAGAGAATTCATCGCCTTGCTGATTTGTTCAATGCCGGTCGCCTGCTCTTGGCTGGCCGTCGAAATTTCGTTGTTGAGATCGGACACTTTTTTGACGTTGGTCACGATTTCCGTCAACACGACACCGCTGACTTCGGCGACTTTGGCACCCTCGACGGATTGGGAAACGTTTTCTTTGATCAAGCCAGCAATGTCCTTAGCGGAGACCGCGGATCGCTGTGCCAGCGCGCGAACGGCTTCGGCAACAACCGCAAAACCTTTGCCTTGCTCACCGGCGCGGGCCGCTTCGACCGCCGCATTCAAAGCGAGAAGGTTCGTTTGGAAAGCGATGTCGTCAATAACGGAAATAATTTCTTCGATCTTTTTCGATCCAGAAGCGATCGCGGACATTGATTTGATCAAACGCGCGATTTCTTTTTCACCATGTTCCGCCGAGTCCTTCGATTTTTGCGACAAGGCATTGGCTTCCTTGGCGTGATCGGAGTTTGTTTTCACCATGCTCGACAGTTCTTCCAGTGAAGCCACCGTTTCCTCGAGGGATGCGGCCGAGCTGGAAGAGCCTTCTGACAATTGCTGGCTGGCCGATTGCAATTGGCTGCTGGCCGTTGCTGTGCCGGCTGCGGATTCGTCAATTTGATCGGTGATGGTGCGCAATTGTTTTGAAAGCGCCGTTGAAAAAATAAAGCCCAACGCCGAGGCTAACAAGATGCCTAATGCGATCATCAATATCGAGAGCGTCTCGCCCAATCGGGTCGCGGCTTTTCCGCGCTCTTCAGCTTTAGCCGCGGCTTGCACGTGGTAGTCTTTCAATTTGACCAGAATTCCTTCGATCTTTTCATGAGCTTCCAGGACATCCTTGGTGATAAATGTTCGAAAAGCGTTTTCATCGGTCGCGCGTTGACCGGACGTGTGCATCTCGACGGCCTTGGTTGCCAGCTTCATCCAATCACTCCACGCGACCACCAGCGGATCGTAGACCGCTTGCTCTCCTTCTCCGTAAGGAATGGACTGATACTTTTTATCAAGCTCGGCAAACTCTGTGCCCATCGGGGCAATTTGTTTCGCGAATTCTTCGGCCTCTTTCGCGTCCTTGGCAAGAGCGAGACTTTCCAATGCCCCCTGTCCCTCTTGAATCAAGTGAGAAAATTCGGCGACAATGATCAAGTTCGGAAGATTGACTTCGGACACCTGACGAAAGCTTTCGGCAATTTCACCGCGACTCATTTGCGCAATCATGGCTTGCACAACCAGTAGAGTAGATACTCCAAGAAATGCTAAAATCATTTTCCATTTGAGGCTGAACTTCTTAAACATTTGAAATCCCTTATAACGAGTTAAACTATCCCAAACTATTTATCGGCAGACTGGGCTTCGCTGTTTAACTAGTTTTCACCACCGCGAAATCCGTTCAAAATCACGACTCAAATCGGGAATCTCTTCTGAAGATTTCGTGAACGTTCGCGTTCTCTATGGACCAGCGTCTGGTTTTGAACTAAATTTTGCGACCTATGAAAAAAAATAAGACATCAAACACATTGGCCGCTTTGGTTTCCATTATTGCGATCAGCTTCCTGCCAGCTTTCTCTTGGGCAGAATCAAAGCTTGAATTATCAAACAACCGCGTCCTTGTTTACGAAACTTCGGACCTGGATCAACCGGGTCCCGTGTTCCTTTTCATGCCCGGAATTTTTCGCGGACTGACGATGAATGAAGACACATCAAAGCTGCCGGACGTACAGAAAATTCCATTCTCGCAATTTCTGAAAGAGAAGAAGATCCCGTTCATTTTGATGCATTTTGCCGAGCAGCCAGCGTCCGTCGCGGCCACCGGAAGCGTGCGTCCCGATTTTTCAAATACGAATGCTGATGTCTTGGCCGATGAAGTTTTGGCTTTGACCAAACAACTGAAGCTTAAACATGTGATTCCGATCAGTCTGTCGTTTAGTGGTTCGGTGATCTCGCACCTGGATAAAGCCACATTTCCTGCCGTGATCGAAACGGCCTCGATCAGCACCGACACGGACACTTTAGATCCTGCTGCCGTTTCCAGTTTTAACATGTGGGCTTCAACGACAATCATGTTCAATCCAATCTTTGGCCCAGCCATTGTTGAACAAGCAAGACAGACAATGCTGCGACAGTATTGGGGCCCAGTTGTGAATGGTTACGCCAATACTTACCCCAATCTACAGCAATCCGAATACCACGAACGAGCGGTTGAGGGCTATTTGGGCCTGAGCGCTTCGGCCAAAGGCTTTGATGTCCGCAACCAAGATTTCGCTAAGGGTCCTGCACGAATTTTCATTCTGGGAGCGAACGAAGAGCCGGCGCGGTTGAAACTGCAAAAAGAGGCCGTCGCCATGTATGAAAAATCGAGACATGTCTCGGGGACATCGATCATCCTTGCGGGTGCTGGGCACACTGTTCCGGTCGATCAGCCGAAAGCTTATGTCGAAATCTTGGAACAGATTTACCAAAAGTCTCAAGAAGCCGCGAAATAGTCTCTCTGCAACAAGCCTGGTTCCAGTCTGAAAATCATGTCATGACTGGAACATGAGACATATCCTACCTATTTACCTAATTTGCGCATTTTCTTCTTTCACCTTCGCAGCGACCACCACCACGGTGCCACAGTTGCGAAGTGCTTCGGCCCTGACGACCAAGCTTCAGGGCGATACCTACACGGCCGAGCTGAAAGAGGGCTTTCATTTTAACGATAAAGCTCCGAACCAGATACAGGTCGACAAGCAATCGGTGAAGCCTTCAGCGCTGCAGGCGCGATTGATCCGCTTCTCACTTCCTCAAAATTATCAAGAGGCACAGGCTCTGTTGTATGTCTGCGATGACCAAATCACTTATTGTGAAACTCACCAATTACCGATCAAGGGCAGCCAGACGGCCATTGCCAAATCTGAGATCAGCAAGAAAAAGCCAGCCAAAGACGAGCTTGGTTTCTGGCAAGGTCAGCTCGACAAAGCTTTCGCGATCGCCAAAGAGAAAAAGCAATTGGTGCTGTTAGACTTTTCGGCGCGTTGGTGCCCAGGCTGTGTTCGCAATAAGAACGAAATTTTCAATAAGCCCGCATTCGAGAAAATGAGCAAGAACGTCGTCAAAGTTCTTGTCGATGCGGATTTGTTCGAAAACTTTGAAATCTTAGAAAAATATCAGATCAAAGGGATTCCGACTTTGGTTCTCGCCAACGCAAATGAAGAAGAGATTGATCGCATTGTTGGTTTCGAACCGATGGCTAAGGTGCAATCCTTTATCGGCTCGGCTCAAAAAGATCCGACTCCGATTAAAGATTTATTGGCCACGCCGGTGACGGCGGATAACGCCACCCAGCTCAAGGTGGGACTGCGCCTGCTGAATTCCGGTAAAACCGCCGAAAGCGTTGCCTTCCTGGCACGTGTGCAGCCGGCTCCGTCCGAGCTTTTGTATGCTCGGGTCACCGCCGCGCAGGAAGCCTACGAGAAAGACAATGCCGGAAAAAAAGATTTTTACGCGAAAGAGCTCAAGGATGCATTGAAAGCAGAGCCAGGATCGACACGCTCGCTGGTGTGGAGAACCGAGTTAGTGAAGCTGGATCCGAAAGCGCCCGAGGTGAAAACCATCGTCGAAGAGGGCAGCAAGCTTGCCGATGAGCTGATGCAAAATGATGAAAAATTGAAAGTCGCGGTGGCCAGCGATTCGGTTGGCGAATTTAAAGGCTACGAAAAATGGGTTGTCGCATTCTACAAAGCAGATCTGCTCGAGGCGGCAAATGCGCCTGAAGAAGAGCAAACCAAAGTCATGAGCCAAGCGGCGGATCTTGGAATTGCATATAAGATTCCGGTTAGCAAGAAAGGCCCCGCACTTCGTCAGCTGGTGAATTTCAGCTCGGCGAAACGTTGGGAAGAGGCCGAAGCGCTCGCCAATGCACTGTTGAAACAAGACCCGAACAACACCGACGTCAAACGTCGCAAGATCAAAATTTTACTCGCACTCAAAAAATACAAAGAAGCGACCGAACTCGGCGAAAAGCTGATTGGTCAAGTCGAAGGACGCAATGAATTTTGGGTGGCGGAAAGTCTTGCCAAAGCTTACGTCGGTTCTGAGAAGAAAACGGAAGCCAAACGTTTGTTGACGGCTTATCTCGCTCGTCCGGAGATGCAGGTTGATAAGATGAAGGCCTCGAAAAAAGGAATGGAAGATCTTCTGAAAAGCCTTCAGTAGATGCTTTGTCGTTAACGACGTGGGACGCGAGCTTTTCGCTTTCGTCTCACAGTTAAGAGCTGAATGCCCACGGGCAGCGCCAACAGACATCCCCAAATGAATAAGGCTCCTGCAGGCGGAGTGGGCGTTTGAATGTGACCGCAGCCGCTGGATTTAAAATCAAAATCTTTTTTCTGTCCCGGCGTGTAGGTGACAACAACTTGATCTGCCATTGTCGGTGCCGCGGGTGTTGACGTCGTGACGATGATCTTCATTTGCACAAATCGTTTGTTAGCGACTTGCGAGTAATCACTGGTCCAACCGGTGTCATCGCCCGCAAAATCATCGGCACTGCCACGCAATTGAACCTGAAAGTCCGCGGATGCCGGCGTGACCACCACTGAATCGATGGTCGCCAATGTGCTGTTGAGATCAAAAGATTTTGTGGTTACGGCCTGCGCCGCAGTTGAAAATTCGACCGTATTGGTGTTCGGGACGACCGGCGCCTCTTCCGAAGGCGAGTAAGTACCGACGCCATTGTAGCCAACACTGGCCACCCAACTTCGGCCAGGGCCGCCAACCGCTCCACCAGCCGGAACTGAATTCACTCCGCCCAATCCTTGGTTTGCCTGGCTGGCACCAACGCCATCGGTGTTGTAGATGTTCACCGTTCCACCAGAAAATATTTTAACGCCGCCACCGCCGCCACCGCCGCCGGGCCCGCCTGCCACGTTCGAGTCTCCACCTTTGCCACCATTGGCGTAAATAAATCCGGTGACTGAGGTGGGCGAGGTTCCGATGCTGACATCACCGACAGCATGAATGATCACGACACCGCCACCACCACCACCGCCGGCCCCAGCCGCCGCCGCTGTTCCCGAGCCGCCGCCGCCCCCAGCTCCGCCCGCGATCACGGAAAATTCAGGATCGGTCGTCGAAATTCCGGCCTGGCCGCCAGCGACGCTGGAATTTGGGCCCGCGCCCACAGGACTGTTCGTGTTCCACGAGCCACCACCGCCACCGCCCACGGCCGCACCACCGGTGAAATTTCCACCTTGGCCTGCGGTCACGGCGCTTTGCACGCTGGTGCCATCACTGCCCGATTGATTGACGGCCCCACCGTTTCCACCGGGTTTTCCACCGCATCGACTGCTGCCACCGCTGCCGGCAACGGCGCCGACGGCGTTGCCACCGTTTTCACCGTGGCACCAGATTTCGCCCTCTATTCGCACATCGCTTTGGCTGTAAATGATCAATGGAGAATTGCCGACGGGTTCCAACACCCAGCCCGCTGCGAGATAAAAACTTGTGACCTGTAAGACGGGAAAGCGCGAAAGATCGAAACGAATTTTATTTCCAGAGACATCGCCGTTCACGCTGAACTGTGAATAAGTCGTGGGTCCAAATGCACCGTGCGAGCCATCACCAACGGAAAATGCTTTTGCTGTCGCCCCAGGTTTGTAATTCACGGCCTGCAAGCTGGGATGAATTTTTCCCAAGCCTTGATTCCACACCGCTTGCTCGCTGGCCATATTTTGACGTGAAGAAAAGTTTTCGGAAACTTCGCCGGCAAAAACCGGAAGCGAAAAAATCAAAGCTAAGCTGAGGAAATAAATGCGCATTTCCATGCCCATCTATTTCGGACTTTTCGCTTTCGGCCAAGAGGTCCAGCCCGACCATCTGGTCGAACGTCCAGCGAAACTCTGGCCGGGCCGCACCCAAAGGCGCGGCTCGGAGCTGGTGGAAGATTATCGATTGGTTCGGGCGGTCTGCACGTTCCCGGTGTAAGTGTTGCCGGCCGCATCTTTGCCAGACACTTGGATTGAATACATCGTGTTCGAAGACAAGCCCGTCAGCTTAATGCTATAGGTGGTCGCCGTCGTCGAAGTTTCAACCGTCGCTTGATTCAAAGCCGTACCGACGCCGTAGTTGACTTTACCGGTCCCTGCTTCGTTCAAGAACCAAGTCACGGTGATCGAGTTGGTCGTGGTTGTAGTCGTAAAACTTGTGATTGTCGGCGCCGTGGTGTCGACAGTCCAAGCCTTCGAAGCCCCGACAGCGTCCATCGTTCCGGCCTGATCAATCGCCTTCACCGTGAAGCTGTGATTGCCATCACCCAAACCAGAATACGATGCCGGTGACGAGCAACTTGAAAACGCCGCTCCATCCAACGAGCAGACAAAACCTGAGGTCGGTTGGTTCGCCGAAAACGAGATGCTCATCGTTTTCGATTTCACCACTGATCCAGCGGGATTGCTCGACAAGATGCTGGTTTGGATCGGCGGATAAACCGTGAACGAATAAGAGGCGCCAACGGGATCCACGTTGCCCGCAGAATCCACGGCTTTCGCGACGAATGTATGCGAACCTGCGCTCAATCCTGAATAAGAAGCCGGAGTGGCACAATCAACAAAGACTTGTCCATCCATCGAACACAGGAATGTTGCCGGACTTTCATTGGCAACCAGGCTGAATGTGATCGCGCTGCCGGCTTGGTTGTGGGACTCGAGCGTCGTTGGCGCGACCGTGTCCACGCTCCAAGAGTGAGAAGCTTGGCTTTGGTTTCCGGCCAAATCTGTGGCGCGCACGATCAACGTGTGATCGCCATCGGCCAATCCAGAATAATGAACCGGACTTTGACATGCCTCAAATCCCGCTTCATCCATTGCACACTCAAAGCTCGCTTGCTCATTCGAAGAAATCTCGATCGTGCGTGAATCGACATTCACGAGATTTCCACCGTTGCCGGTCAAGGTCAGGACTGGTGCCTGGGTGTCGACAACAAAAGAATACTCGATCGTGTTCGACAAGTTTCCGGCTTGATCGTAACCCGAAACCGATAATGTATAGGAGCCGTCATTCAATCCGGTCAGCTCAATCGGGTTGGTGAATGAAGCCAGCGGTGCTCCGTTCAAGGAAGCCGACAAGCTTACATTTTCTGACAACACGATTTGCGCGCTGATATTTCCCGTCTTCTGGTAAGTCGCGCCTGAAGGCAAGATGGTACCAAAGCTGATCAATGGTGCCGTCGCATCGACCGTCCATCCAACGCTCACTGTTTCACCACGATTTCCCACCGCATCTTGAGCGTAGACAGAAATATGATGTTCGCCATCTTCCGGCATCGAGAATTGAACCGGCGAGCTGCAGACGACTGGATCCTGCGAATCAATCTGACAATAAGTGGTCCCCGTTTCGTTGATGAAGAACTCAACGGACGCTTGCGACGAATTCGTCAGTCCCGCTGAAGGCGTGATCGCACCGAAGGTCACGATCGGAGCGGTGTAATCCTGAGTCCAAGATGATGACACCGAAGCACCCACATTACCGGCCAGGTCAACCGCCCGAACTTCGAACCAGTGTGAGCCTTCACTCAGGTTCTGCAACGCGACTGGTGATTCACAAGCGGCGAAGGCACCATGATCGATCGCGCATTCAAAGTTCGACGTTTCGCTTGCCGAGAATGAAATCGAGCGCGCTGGATTTTTGCTGAGAGACTCGTTCGGCTCGATCGCCACGATCTGGGTGGTTGGCGGAGTCATATCCAAAGTCCACTGAAAACGTGCGGGTGATCCGCTGACGTTTCCGACTTTGTCGATCGCCGTCACCGAGAATGTGTGCAGGCCTTCTTCGATCACGGTGTAGGTCATCGGCGAAGAGCAATCCGTTGAAGCCGCACCATCAATACTGCATTTGAAAGTTCCCGTTTTGCTGGAAGCGAACAGGAACGTCATCGACACCTGGTTCGTCAAGCTTGGAAGATCATTCAGATTGGTGATGGTCACGACCGGTGGAACACTGTCCACGGTCCATGAATAAACCGCAGGATCATTCACGTCGACTCCACGCGGAGTCTGAGCATACACCTGAAAGCTGTGTGCTCCGTTACCGAGACCCGCAAATGAGATCGGCGACTGACACTTGTCGAAATCCGCTTGATCCAGAGAGCACCAATAAGTCCCGTCCGTATATTCGCTGGAAAATGAAATCAACATATTGGTTTGCGACGTAACGGCTGCAGACGGAGAAGCAGAATCGATATGGACTTCGTATTTGGTCAAATCTTCTGGCGGCAACGTGGTGGTCGTCGTCGTGGTGGTGGTTGTGGAAGTGGTCGTGACCGGCGGCAAAGTGGTTGTTGTCGTTGGTGTTCCATCTGGCAACGTAGTTGTCGTGGTCGTGGTCATTTCATTGGGCAACGTTGTCGTTGTCGTCGTGGTGGTCGTCGTTGTTGTGGGTACCGGATTACAATCAACGAAAGAAAGACCTTTAAATGTTACGTTCGCATCAGTGATCACGTTGTGGTGACCCAATACGGAAATTCGCAAAAGACCTTTGTTGCGTTTTAAACGCAAAAGATAACGATCAAAGGGTTCGATTCCATTCGCCAGCAAACGTTGCAATTTAAATCGCGAACAGGTTTCTCCATTGGGTTTCAAAATATGCGTCAAATTTAATGGATCGCTGTATCCACCGGGCAAAGATGCCTTGATACCGTTCAATGCCAAATTCAAAGTCTCAGTTTGTTTGTTTTTCTTTTTGTAAGTCACTTCCAATTCCACGTCTTGCAACAGGAAACCGTACTGACTTTTCAGAAAGTCCAGGTCTGAAATATTCAGGTAGAGATGCGAACCTTTAATCTGCACGACATGTTCTTTTTCCATGAACGGAACCGAGCACGCCCCGGCAGGGATTGTGGGTTGCGGATCGACGTGAGAAGGATGACGTTTATCGTGATGTTGAAAAATCTGCTTCAGCATTTGCTGCGCGATTTTCTTCGCATCTTCTTTTTGGGAAACAGCTGGAAGCACCTTGTTGCTGTTTTCGCTTTTCGCGTAAACATAACTGGCAGGCACGCTGGCCAATCCGACGGTCATCAGGCCGGCTTGAAGCAAAGCAGATGTTGAATAAAATGTAAAAAACTTGCCCATAAGACCCCCAACTTAACGTCCAACCAACTTCGGGTAATTGCGCACTTAAATATCTTAGCACTTCTTAGGTCTAGTTTCCGTGAATCCAGATCCCGGATTGAGAAACTGATTTTTGTCTTTTTAGTTCATGATGTTAACAGAACCGAATTTTTCGTTTTATAATTGGAAGCATCGAAATGAGAGAATCAATATGAGACAAATTCTATCTTATGCTACGTTTTTCATACTATTTATGTCCGCCATGCCCGCGTTCGCTCAGTCGCATGGGGCGAATGGACTGTACCTGGAAACGAATCTTTTCCCCGTCTACGTCAATCGCAACGACACGCGAAGCGTGACTTCATCTCCGGGTGTCGCGACCGAATCGGGTTTGGGTTACGACACCCGCACAACCCTGGGTTACACGCTGATGGGGCATACGATGTTGGTGGCCGTGACTTACAATCTGTATCACCTGCAAACAAAACGCGCCAATGTGGAAGGTGGAGATTCGGGCCTGGATGAAACCACGGAAAATTCGCAATACGGACCAACCATTGGCTGGTTGCCGGGCAATTGGCGATTGCTGCTCACTTATTTTATGTCCGGCAAAAAATCGGTGGCGTCGAAAAATGACGACAGCACCGGCGTCACCGGAGACGTGACGATCACCAACACCAAAGTGAGTGGATACCAATTGGTCGCGGGTTATACGTTTCAAGTCTCGAATAGTTTCGGCTTCGGACCCTCTGTGGTGTATCGCGCGCTCAGCTACTCGAAACAATCTAAGGTGAATGCGCTCAATTCGGCAGAAAATTATGACGATGTCGATCTCGAATCCAACTCGCTCGAGAACTCGTTGACCGCCATGCTGTCATTGATTTTTCAGTTTTAAGACCTGGTCTTGAATTGAAAAATGTACCGTTCAGCCAATGGCTTTGACACCGCAAAGACCCTATAAACCCAACTGGTTCTTGCTTGCGCTGGCCCGAATATCGCAATCCTGCTGCCTCAAGTTTGATTTTATATAAAGGGAAGCTCTGCCGACTGTGCCTGAGCTTGTGGATGGCATATGCGATTTTGGGTTTCAGTTATCATTTGGGGTCTTTCTTCCGCCGCTTCCGCTATTTCTTTGTCTGCCGCTGACTCGATCTTGGCGGCACTGACAAACGCAACGATTGCCGAAGGAAACTACCAAATCGAAGAGCAAACTCGGCCTGGCGCCGCCGACAACTCTCTCGAAATTTCAAAACCACGATCCTTGTTGCTAAAAACAAAAGAGATGGGACAAGTTCTCGTCAGTTACGGTTTTTCCGAAACTGGAATGCGCCTTCAGGTCCGCAATGATCTGGGCTTGGAAATGGAAATTCGCGGCGCCGATGCCGAAGCGATTCATCAACGCATTCTCACCCTGATTCGAACGCAAAGGCTCGCGCATTCAAGTCTGGCACTTTCATATTACGCTTACACGCAATTGGATTCAGCCGCTTTATTTGATGGAGCACTGATCACCCAAATTAGCTACCGCCTGCAAACTGAAAAATCGGGTCGAGCCACGATTGCCGGTGCCGTTGGTTTCGAGCTTGTGAATGGTCGCGGCGAAATTTTGCAGATCCACTCTCAGCCAGCCGAAAATCAAGAGACAAAACTGGTGGTTCAAGTGACCCATCCGGATCATGTCACTCAAGCAGTTCCACTTTCGTCTAAAGCCAATGCGAAGCTACTATCTTTATTGATGGAACGTGCCGAATACTTTCAGCGATTCTATGCGGCCGAGAATGATGCGAATCAATTCTTTCCGGCCCGCCAAAATGAAAAGCCCGGCTTTGCGCACAAGATTTTTCCCAAATTTATGGGTCGATTTTTTTCTGCAGCTTCCAATCTTCCAGAAACGATCGCCGTGCAATTGATCCCCGCGTGGGAAATCAACAATGATCAAAGCGGTCGGGAACTGGCTTGGAAAAAATCCTATCAATTGGGAAGTTTCAGCCCCAAGCTTTGCGCTCGCATTTATCAGGGGCTTTGATCTCTCATCAGATTCTGCATTTCGACAGGGCTTTACCACAACCGTCTTTACGGGGTGAATCAATCCTGGATTTGACTCGGCTCGCCTTGAGATAATAGAAAAACGCGGCGGAGGTGAACGATGAGTCTTGAAGCTTATTTTAAAAATCTGATTCAAAAAGTTGAAGCATCCGATATTCAAAACAACGGCAAAGATAAAAATGGATTCTTTGAGCCCACCCGTGCCGTGTTATTGCAACGTTTGAATATGCTCAAGGACCTGCACCGAAATCCGAACGCCAAGGCCATGGTGAAAATGGCTTGGCAATACGTCACCGAACATCTGCCACCCGAATGGTTGGTGCTTAATCCCACCGAAAAATCCGAGCTGCAGAAAATTCTGTCATAAAGACGTGCGACTTTTCACTTTCTGCACGAATTCGGCAAAGACTTTTTCCGCTCGGTGCACCAACTGCGGCAGCGCACTCACGTCTGGCGGGTAGCTAAGTTCTTGAATCAATTTCTGCTGTTCCAAGGGAAATGATTTGTGCACGTAGCGCATGCCAAAATCATATTTGAAAGGTCGGTAAATCATTCCCATCACTTCGATTAAGGGTCTCAAAATTCCATTTTGATAAAAGCTGATGGCATCGATCGCTTGACCGCGCTCCGCTTCCTTCAGCACCAATGTTCGATAGATTGGAAAGCCCTGAGCAAGCTCGGCGACCCGCAGGTGCTGGCGCTGAAACAACGCCACTGGATCCGTGTGGCCGGTATGAATGGCATTGCATTTATCAAAATGAACGATGGGCTGCCCGTGGCGTTCAATTTCCAAAAAGTCTTTCAAAAGCTGGGGATAAGCTTGATCAAAAACTCCGACATCCACAAAGAAATATTTTGGCGAGTCCTGAAGCACGATCACTCTTTGCATCAGGCCGTCACCCCAGAATGATTTGCCGGCCTGCCAGGTGTGCGAGACACCAAATGGCGCCAAGGCCATTTCCATCTGTTCCAGAATCGGCCGCAGCGGTACTTTGCCTAAAAGACAAAGATCAATATCAGAATAGCGATCTCGGGTCGCCGTCGCTGCCGATCCGCCCTCCCAAGCCGCCAGGATCTCGGGAGATTTTTCGGCGGCTTCGATCAAGCTGGTGAGCACTCGTTTTTTATACTCTTCGACATCCATCATTTTATAAGCTTACTGTTTTGGCAGGGGAAATTCATTTCTTTCATTGCGGGTCTTCGGCTGCGGGCCAGAGATGTCATGGATCATAGGATCAAGCTCGGTGGCTTCTTCGATATGCGACACTTGATCGCGCACAAATGCGGGAATAAAATCCTTCTGCAAGAGCTTCACGAGAGAATCATAGTAGCCCATTTGCGCAAACACCAATTTTGGTTTGAAAGACGCATCAGATTGCATCGCGACTAAGACGGCGGCAAGCTCCTTCATCGTTCCCATGCCTCCGGGCACGAACCCAACAAGCTGGACACCTTCAATCAGCAAGGGAATGCGAACGGTATAATCCGGCGTTCCCAATGTTTGCGTGTGCACTTCAGTCGGAAACGAATACTCGTTCACGACTTTCTGTTTACCAATGATCGGAATTCCGATCGACGGCGCTCCACCGTCAAACGCGCCCATGTTTGCGATCAACATTGCTCCCCCCGAACCACCGGTGCGAACGGCGATTCCGGACCGACTGAGATGTTTGGCAATGTTATAGACCAGCTTCGCCGAGTGAGGGTCGACTTTGGCAGAGCCGAAAATGACGGCACCACCAACATCTTTGAGAGCCGCACTTCCTGCCTGCATCGAGGCCGCGGCTTCGGTCACGGTGATGAGCTCGTCAACACTGAGATCTTTCCACGTTAGAGACTGGATTTGGGATGGAGCTTCGACCGTCGTGAATGCCGGCTTATTGCCGCCTTTATCATAGGAAGCGGATAGCAGCCCCGTCGCATCGGAAAAGCGAAACACATCTGTTTCGTACTGGATTCCCAAATCAGGTTTTCGCTTCTCGATGTCTCTGTGAAAGCGCGCAAGATCTGATTGCCATTGATTTTTGGGATCAAGAATAAATCGTTTCGGCGGATTTTTCTGACTGGTTTTTGTATTGATGACCACCGCCAATCCTGTCGGTGAATCAGGAGTCGTCACCAGCTTTTCGGCGTGTGAAAATGCCATCAGTCTCAAGTAAGCATTTTCAATGTGCAGAATTGTTTCTCCATGTGAAGGTTTTTGCAAAGAATCACCCGTCACGCGAATGCCGCGCGATCCTAAAACTGCGGCCAAGGCCGCCGCTGTTGGCGAATCCCCGTCAAAGACGACCGTGTAACCACGATCAACCAAACCGCGGGCGACTTCTAAGACCTGAGCCATTTGCGAATGATCGTAGACTTGACCGCGATGTCCGGCGAGCAAACTGACGACCGACTTGGAATTCACATGCGTCAATTCTAACAGCTTCATATAATTCTGAAAAGTTTGCGCCGCGATCGGCTCTTTCAACGTCTCGCTGAGACGAGCCATCACGTGTTCGCGACTGGCTTGTTGCAAATCGTAGATTCTCGACTCCAGCTTGCCAAGTTCCGCTTGAAGATCTTTTTGTCGCTGCATCAGAAGCTCGACCTGTTTGCGCATCTGCCCGACGGTCATTCGAGAATCCGCTGCAATCGCCGCTTTCAATTGCGGGGCGAAGGTGGACATTTCTTTTTCCAGCTTCGCTTTTGCCGCCAATGCGGATCGCAGCTCCGGTCCGATCAGATCCGGAAATAACATCGAGATGGGTGCCCCGCCTGCCTCTGCATAAATTCGCTGGCAAGTGATCGGATGCACGGGCGAGGCCGCCAAGCTGATCTCGGGTCGGATGAATGCGGTCAGTGCGGTGGTCAAATAGATGGGAATCATAAATGCGGTTCGGGACTTCACTCGGGGCCTCCGGGCTTCTGGGTCATTGCCTGCCGAGCTCAGCCTTGCGACACTTATTCCACTCTGAAAACTGCGTAATGAGGGTTTCAGCTTTCGTCCGCTGTCGAAAGATTGCGATTCGGACTTGAAATTGTTACTTGTCAAAACTCTAGACAAATCAGGACAGGCAAATGCGACAGGGCCGGTACAAAAAGAATCTTCTCTCTCCGAACGACTGTCCCGCATTCGCGGCGCGGATGGAGCCCCTTGCTCTTCGATTACAGCAGCGCCATGCCGCCCAAGAGATCTCAGATCCCGAGTTGGTGGCCCAGTTTGTTCTCTCTGCCATGCAGTTGATCAAACCAGGAAATTGGTGCGGCAGTCGCCTGCAGCCTGGTACTCCCAAAGATGCCTTGGAGACCTTTGATTATTTCGTATTGCGAGGCCTACCCCTTTCGGTCAATCGCAGTTTGCAAGGCTGGAAGACCGGCACCTATCCCCTTCGGCTTTTTTTCGGGGTCCCCTCGATCGATCAGGTTTTGACTCTGCAAAGCCAAGGAATTCGGTGCGTGACCGTTCTGTTGAAACGCCATGAGCTTTCGAGTTACGTCTTGCAAGAACGTGATGCCGTCAGCTTCACCCTGCATGATCTCATTCATGCCGACCATTTTTTCCGCGATCCCCGCCAAGCTCGGGTCCAAGTTGGATTTTCACGCTGGCTTTCTGAGCTCTGGCTGCACCAAAGCATTCGCGACCATCTCGAGCGATCGCCCGCATTTGCGCGGCAGTTCGAGTACGCTTGCGCTGACATGAATTCGCACGGTGCCCATTTGGTGAAATACCTGAAAGCCATTTTCTGTCAGAACCAATTGCAACAGCTGCTGCTCGATCTCTCACATCAGGGTCAACGCACGCACAAATTCCAACGGGCATTACAGTGCTTAAACACGATTGATGAGCAGTCGGATCATCTGATTGCGCTGGAAGAAGAGTTTCTTGCGTTGGGATCAGCTCCTCCTGACGAGACGCCAAACCAAACTGGTCATGCATAAATAAATTGTTTCGCACCAGCCTTGATTGGGAGCGGCGTGATCCCATTTTTGTTTGCATGTGGGGAAATCATCGTGAAATAGTCTTGCCCAATGGACATCATTCAATTACTGCAAAATGAATATTCGCGCCGGCGGATGAAAAATCCCTCGTATTCGTTTCGAGCGTTTGCGCAGAGTCTGGACATTCCCTCGGGCCGATTGTCAGAATTATTGAATGGGAAACGCCGGATCACGCCGGCCCATATCGAAAGAATCCTGCAGCGAATTCCGGTCGAAGTGTCCAATCAACTGGTGGATGAAAAGCAAGATCGGCCCCTTGAAGACACATCCCAAAACATGTTGGATGTTTATTATCTCGTCAAAGATGATGCCTTTCACGTGATCAGTGATTGGCATCATTTTGCCATCTTAAATCTCGCCAACACCGCAGATTTTCGCAATGACGTCGAGTGGATGGCTGAAAGATTGGAAACCAAAGCTGCATTGGTGCGGATGGCTTTGGACCGACTGCTGCGCACGGGTCTGCTGAAGCAAACGGGCGACAAAATTGCTCCGACTTATTTCAATGTGAAATCAACCGATCAGGTGATCAATCCTGCTCTGCGCCTGGCTCACACGTCGGCTTTGGAAAAAGCCATTGTGGCTCTTGAAAATGTCGATATCGAAAAGCGGGATTGCTCCTCGATGGGAATGGCCATCGATATGTCCAAACTTTCCGAAGCACGAAAACTGATCCGAAAATTTCGTCGCAGTATGGTTCGCCTGATGGAAACAGGCAACAAAACTGAGGTTTACAACCTGAATATCCAATTCGTTCCAGTCACAAAATTAAAGGATGAGAAATCCCTATGAAAATTGTAATCGGCCTATTTCTAATGATGTTCGCTCTCATTTCCCATACCGCTTTAGCCGGAACCGAGCTGGGGAATGGTGGCAACGTCATCTATTGCACAGACGGTCTGAATGATCATTACGTTAAACTTTTGGATTATTACGAAGGCGAAATCTGGAACGGATTGACTTTATCTTTTCCAAAAGAGGGAGACTTCCTGCAAAAGGCGGATCAAATTTTAGATCGCTTGCAAAACTTTGATCCCCAGCTGGCAAGCGCTTACAAAAAAAGAATTCGCGAGATCTATGCCGACTTTAATCTCATCCCCAACATCAACCTTGGGCATGTGCAGGATTCTTACGAACTTGCGATTCCGGCGAATTGCGAAACTCGACAGATCGTCGTTCGTCTTCACGATATCAACCCTGGCCAAAAGCGATTTCAGGTCAGTCAAGATCTCTGGAACCAACTCGATGCCAATAACCAAGCTGGCGTGCTTCTTCACGAAGTTATTTACGAACATTTTAGCCAAAACTTGAAGATCGACGAAATCTCGGTGCCTGCCGGCTTTCACGAAAGCAATTCCACGTCATCCCGCAAGCTGAACGCAATGATCGCATCCGAAGAATTTCAAAAATTCACGATCCAAAGCTATTCAAAATTCCAACAGAAAATTGATGGCATCCAATCAATGGTCGTCTACGGCCTGCGATTTTATATTGATCCGGGCATGACTTTCTATCCGAATGGCTCTCTCCAATCTGGCACCGTCCTAGGCTCCGCGACTTTGACTACTCCCTATGGCGACGTTCGAATCAACGCCACCACCGTGAAATTTTATGACAATGGAATCTTGCAGAGCGTGGATGAAGTACAGAAGAATAATGTCATTCAGGTGAACGATCGCGTTTACACTCTTGGCTCTCTCCGGACAGCCGCTGGCGTCAGCGATGATGCTCCTTCGTCCGAAATCGATGAGGATCAAAGGTCTCTGACTTTTTCTCCTGACGGGAAATTGAAAACCGCTTTTCTCGGAAACAATCAACCAAGTTCTGACTTTTTTGACGGCATTCCTTTTTCGGACCTCTACCCCTATTCCGCAAAATGCATCGCAAATCCATACCGCCCTTGCAAACTGCCAGTGTTCCGAGGCAGCGCCACCTTCGATGCCAACGGACGGATGACGAAAGCCACGCTGTATGCTCAGGATGCCTTTCAAGTCGAAGGTCGAGACCGACAGATGTATAGCTACAAAATCAATTACACCGGCGACGTGTTGATTCAATTCGATAAAGATGGCTTTATTCTTCCACAGAACTGATTGAATTGTTCTTCCAGAGATTGTGACCGGCTCTTCAACTTTCCGTCCAGGTCCGAGAGCGAACCTGCAGGTAATAGTTTCCCTCGTATTTTGTCTCGTTTTAAGACTGTCACCAATCTGATTTATGGGAGCAATATGGTGCATGCCTAAAAGTTGAACTCACATGTTTTCCTTTAATTGACCTATAATAAAGGCAGTGTACAAATCAAATAAAGGTTTCTCTGCATTAGAAGCCATCGTCGCGGTTGGCATTTCCGGAATTGTTGTCTTGGGTTCAAGCCAACTGATGATCAGTACTTTCAAATCCGAGGCCAAATCAGAACGAAATTTTTGGCTTGGTGCCCGTCGTGCCGAAATCCAAAACCTGACTCATTCTGATCTGGGTTGGAACGCAATCGTGACCGCAAACCCAAATATGAATTGCCTGAACTTGGCGACTGGATGTGGCGCCTATACATCTCCGCAAAATCTATCGCTACCAATTGACGGAGCTGTTTTGAACGGGGCATCACCTTCCACCGGAATGTCGAACAAGGGCGACTTTTGCACAACCTTCAACGCCACTTCGGGAAATAGCAGTTGCCCCATCGGAATGTCTCTGAAATGGCAAGTTCTCTGTGACGATGCGGCTTGCCTACATGGCCAGCCTCGGGTGCTGGTCGACTTTCAGTTGAAAGATGGTGATGGCAGCACTGAAGATTTGAAATCTTATCGGCTGGTCACCTACCGCGATCCAAAGATGGAAACTTTGAACGAAGTCTGCGATTCGATGAGCGGAACTTTGACCGGAATGGATTGCGATCTTCCGCAGCTGAATACCAGCTGTGATCCAGCCAATGGAAGTTTTGTGATCGGCTTTGACGGCGCTGGCGGTGTCTTGTGCGGTAAACCGAACCCCGGCAACTGCGCTTCTTTGGATGCGGCTACGGGTTTCGATGCGAATGGAGGACTGCAATGTGCAACGGCGTGTCCTTAAGATCAGAACGCGGAATGAGTTTGGCAGTGGTCATGATCGGTGTCGCGATTTCTGGCATCGTAGCCATGGGAGTCGTTTCGTGGGAAAAACAAAAAGTTGCGGCAAAGCAAAGAATCAATGTTCAAGCTACGGCGGAACAAATTAAACAAAAACTTATTGGTGCCGTTATTTCTCCAGACTCGTGGCAGCTCACGCAAAGCTATAACTCGGCCGCATTCACGACCGTCACTTCGCTCAGTTCGGCGCCGATTTCCGGTGGCACCGGCACCTCATCGCATTTGACTCAAGGTCAGCAGTCATCTATGACCGCCACCAGCAGCACCAGTTCCACTGCCGACACGAACTTAACCACCACCGAGGTTGCCTATCCATCGCTGGATATTCACCTCGCCGGTCAGAGCCCCAGCCTATTTTACTCACCCAGTTCAACAGCCGGCTTCAATATGCAGGGCGAGCCCTGCAATGCCTATGATGATTCGGCCGGAAATGATGAGTGTCCCTTTCATTACAACATTCAACTCGTGAAACACATTCTGCAAAACGGGAATTGGATTGACACTCTTCGCTTCACACTCAGTTATCGACCGGCCAGCTTGAACGCGAGCTTAAATACGGCGCAAAGCCTTTATTCGTTTGATATCGATCGGAATTTCAATGAGAAAAGCGTCGAAACCTCCTGCATCTCGATCGGTGGAACCTTCAACGCGGCAACCGGTGAATGCTCATCAAAAATCACACCCATCGTCGATTGCACGACGACCACAGCCCGGGCTTACATTGGTCCCCATCTGGCTTCCGGAACTTCGCATTGTCAAACGGCGCAGATTGCGGCGACTCCATGCGGATCTCACCAAGCCATCTCAGGATTTACTAGCGGAGGCTCTCCCCAATGCGTCTCCTTGTAAGAATGCTCAGAAATCCCAAGGGCTTCAGCTTCATGGAGGCCCTGATTTCGGCCTCGATCATCAGCATTCTCGCTTTGGGTGTTGGTGCGATGACTCAGATGGGGAGCAAAAGTTCCCAGCACTTGAAAATCACCCGCATTGCCATGACGGAAAGGGCGCACATCACTGCGGCCTTGGCCAATCCAATGGCCTGGCAGCAAACCGTCGCCCACAATTCGAGCTTTGCTTGCCTCGCGACAACGACCGGATGCAATCCTTCGTCGTCGGCCACCGGGTATTATGATTTCATTCTGTACGATGCACAGGGTTCTCAAAAGCTCACGTACGATCCTTCGGATTCAACGACCCGTCCATTTATGAATGGTGGAGCGTGCCCCGCAACCACGGCCGATCCCAGCTCGGACTGTCCGCTCAAATTCAAGGCGCACTGGCGACCGAAATGCAACACGCCTCCGTGCGTGAATGGCAGTGTCGAAATCAAAGTGGATTTGGAAACAGATTTCAGCAGTTCCGATCTCACCATCAATACAAAAAATTACGAGTTCAGCACCATTCGCGGCATGAACGAAGACACCATTCAGTCTGCCTGTCTTTTGATGAACGGAGTGTTCAACAGTTTGACTCGCAAGTGTCAGGCCAAACACGCCAGCAAAACTTGCGCGAATCAGGGACATCCTTACGGAATCGTCTCGGGCGTCACCAGCAACGGCAACATCATTTGCACGCCCCTTTATTCTGGATCCTGTTCCGGCACGCAAGTCATGACCGGGGTGACGACGGCGGGACAAGCCTCTTGTGCTTCGCGCGCTGCCACTTGCTCACCCGTCAACTGCGTTGGGACTTGGAGTTCTTGCTCGGCCCTTTGCGGTGGCGGAACACAGTCTTACACCGTCCTTCAGGCCGCCAAATACGGTGGCATCAGTTGCCCGCACGCAACGGGCGACACGCAAGCTTGCAATCCGGCTCCCTGCACTCCTCCGACAACGATTGTGACCCCAACGACGCTGGTCTCGGCGACAGTCGTCAACTGTGCCGGACACTGGAGCTCCTGCACGGCCCCTTGCGGTGGCGGAACTCAATTTTTCACCGTCACGCAGGCCGCAGCCGGCGGGGGCGCCGCCTGCCCCGCTGCCGATGGCGCCGTTCAAGCTTGCAATGTCGGCCTTTGTCCGCCACCAATTACCACTCCGGTTGATTGCGCCGGATACTGGGGCGCCTGCGACTCATCAACTGGTCAACAAGATTTTATTGTCACCCAAAGTGAGATGAACGGTGGGGCCTCGTGCCCAGCCTCGCCACAAAGTTGCGCGGTGGATTGCAGCGGCAGTTGGGGTGCTTGTTCGGGCGGAGTGAAAACATATTCCATCTTCCAAAATGCAATGAATGGCGGAGCCGCCTGCCCAGCCTCGAATGGGCAAACGGATACAACCGGCTGTACCGCATCCGGCCCGGTTGTGGATTGCATTGGCAGCTGGAGCGCTTGCAGTCAGGCCTGCGGCGGTGGAACTCAGGTTTTCACCGTCAGCCAAGCCGCTTCTGGTGGAGGATTGTCCTGCGCTTCTTCCAATGGTGACGTGCAAACCTGCGGCATGGCGCCTTGCCCTCCGGTGGCAACGCCTGTCGATTGCGGTGGCTACTGGGATGCTTGCAACTCTGGCACTGGACAACAAAATTTTATTGTGACCCAAGCGCCACTGAATGGCGGAGCCGCTTGCCCTGCTTCACCGCAAGCTTGTGCGGTCAATTGCGCAGGTTCTTGGGGCGCCTGTTCGGGCGGAGTGAAGACATTTTCAGTCTCGCAGCCCGCACTGAACGGCGGATCCGCTTGTTCCTACTCGAATGGCGCAACTGACAGCGCCGGCTGCGCTCCCACGACTGGCAGCTGGTCGTACATGGGCGGTGGCTATGGCTGCACGACCAGCTCTGTGGCCGCAGCCTATCCGTCCGAAGGTGCAACCTGCAATCCGTCGGTTGATCACTTTAGCGCATGCTCTTTTTACGATGATTCCCTCGGAAACGTTTGTTTTCCGAGCGGATACGAATTGGCCTTGGGAACCTGCCAGTGCCAATAGATTTGGTAGGGAGTGAGGGATTCGAACCCCCGGTCCGCCGGTTATGAGCCGGCTGCTTTAACCAACTAAGCTAACTCCCCAATTAAACACCAGACGTGTCTGAGCCTAGCAAAGACCCGCCAAAATGCAAGTTGAGCCGAGTCCTCGTGGAATGCCCCGGCGATCTGCTAGCAAATGGCGCATAACAACTCGAAACACTGAACACTTTAGCTTACACTTTTCAGATGAAAAAAAATAAAGCGTCCGAATATTTTGCCGGAAATTATGTCGAATCACGCCAGCGTTTTCTCGAGGATGCTCGAAAAACAAGCCCTTCCAGTCAATTGGGAACCTGGAAAATTCCATCCAAACTGGATCCCGATTTGACCGTCGATTACGCCTGGTTGCCGCCCCTGAAAGCTCCCCGTCAACTGCTGGTCTTGTTGTCGGGCATTCACGGTGTCGAAACTTACGCGGGCTCGGCGATCCTGCATCTCTTCATGAATGAGATTCTGCCTTCGGTCGATCGCGATCACCTTGGAATTTTGATGGTCCACGCGATGAATCCGTACGGATTCAAATATCACCAACGTTGCACCGAAAATCACGTGAATCTCAATCGTAATTTTTCGGTCTCCGGTCAGCTGTTTCAATCCCGCAATCTCGCTTCGCAGAAAATGCACGATCTCTTTCACACCAAACAGGCGGTGACCACCGCGCAGGGAAAGCTGTTGCAAGTTTTAAAACGCGCCAACGACAAAATTTATTTCGGCGACATTTCGGTCGATGAACTGACGAAGGCGATCTCGCCAGGACAATTCGAAAGACCCGAAGAAGTCGAATACGGCGGGCGTGGCTTAGAACCGCAGACCAAGGCTTTGATGGATCACATCAAGCAGTTGATGCCCCATTATCAAGATGTGGTCGCTCTGGATTTGCACACGGGACTTGGTGATCGCGGCCGGCTGCACCTGCTGACGGATGGACTCGATAACTCTCTTGATCCAAACTTGCTGAAAAAGATCCTGCACCCGGAAGAGGACAAAGAATTCTACGTCTTCACTCCACCAGAAACGGAAGGCTTCTACGCCGTTCATGGCGCCACCAACAGCTTGTTCGGAGAGCTGCGATCCAAAGACCAACGGGTCTGCGCCATCACTCTCGAATTCGGCACTCTTGGCCACAGCTTGGATCAGCAAGTTCAGGACTGGAACAATTTCCTGACCGAGCATCAAGGCCACATTTATGGTTACGCCAATGATCAGCTCAAAAAACAAGTCCGCGACGCCAACTTCGCCCGCTCTTACCCGGATGATGATATTTGGCGCCGAGACATTCTCAAAGCGGCAGAGGGCGTGCTCAGCCGAGTGGTCCACCGTTTAACGAGTGAAGATTAACGAACTTCACATCCGACTTCGACGGTCTGCTCGAAAGGAGCATTTCCATCAATTGAGAGTTCAATTTTTTTATTATTGCCTTGAGCCGTCGTTTTTTCAGTTTTATTTCGAGCAATCAAATAGATGCTTCCATCAAGACTGCTGTACATGGCTTCGATTGTCGTTCCAGATAACGTTGACGTCACCTGTAGCGAATTCAACGTGTCCTTCATATCTGCCGACACCGAGCTTTCTTGCAGAGTAAAATTAGAACTTGGACCGTTCTTCACGATCTTGCAAAACATGGTCTCTGCATGAGCGGCGCCTGCCACTGCTAAAACACCGGCGACTAGAATGGAATTGATTTTCTTCATTGAGGACTCCTTTGGTCTATTGAAAGCGCTTTGCTTTCTGTTTGTATGTCTCGTTCTGAAACAAAATAATGCAATACAGCAAAATCTTCGACCTGTTTTTGACGTTTCGTCAATTTTTATATAAACTATTGATATTACTAAAGTATGAGTGATGAAATCTTTTCAAAATTCGATTTTGCGGCGCTTTCAAAGGATCAGAAAAAGGGTTCGCGCCGTCAGTTGCAGATCTCTGAAGTCAGCATCGATTTGATTTTTGAAGATGGTCTCGAAGCGCTGACTTACGAAGCTCTTTCTAAGAGATGCGGAATCACCCGCAGTTTGATTTACCATTATTTTCCGACAACGACGGACCTGCTGCTCTTTTCGACCGGTTACATTCGGCATCGCTACCAAGCCTTTGTCTTACAGAATATGGCTTCGCAGACCACCATGCGAGATCTGCTCACCGCTTACATCCGCTATGCCCTCTTGTGGGTCGATCATTTTCCAAAAGATGCCTGCGTCTGGCTGATCTTTTTTCATCGCTGTGCCGTCTCTCCTCCGCTGGCTGATCACAATCGAATCTTGGTTGATATGGGGATCAAACGTATTGAAGGTCTTTTATTGAAAGGAATTTCCTCTCAGGAATTCACATTAAGACCGGAAGAAGTGCCACAAGCCGCTCGGCAGATTCAGCTCTTGATATCTGCAGGTCTTATTGCAAGGGCCACCGAAAAACGGACTCCCGAATTTTGGGAAAATGAATTTCAAGAAATACTCAATCTAAGCCTTCGCCTGGTATCTGCATTGCAAAAATCCTAGAGAATGTACGGTTCGTTCGTCCTTCTGCCACAGGTTTTTCGCAGCCACCATGCTAAACTCTTTTTTGTCACTCTGTTGATGATGTTGACAGCCGTCGTTCAGGCTCAGACGCGTTCTTGTCAAAAAATTTACGCCGTTTCTCAGGAAATTCAGTCCCAGAACACTTCTTTAGAACAGTTTATTCGCAACCGTTATTGGACCAAAGAACATGTCTACACCGTTCAAGATTTTCAAAATCAATGGCGGGGCATGCAAACTAAGCTCTATTACATTCGGCCTGCACTCGGTGGCTTTACGGTGAAAACTATCAGGCTCAGTTCCGCAATCCAAAAGCCAGGACTGCCTTTGATTGGCCATCCTTTTCAGGAAATCGTCATTGAATCAATTCACCTTGTCCTGGACAACTATGCCCTTCGCCGAGAATGGACCCCGACATTTCGTGATCACCTTTATGATCAAGCCATGCTAGATTCAGGGCGCTCCACTTATCTTCAATTCTACGCTTTCGATGGCTTCAAGATTCAGGACATTTTAAAAGGAACACTTAAAATTATCGAAGCCACAAAATCGCAAAACCAAGACCTGCCGGTCGACCGGAATCTCGGAATTGTGCTTCCCTATAATGGTGGTTTGAAATTCGAGCTGGCTAATTTCGCGATCGATAAGCAATACAACAAGGAGGCCTTCACGGAAATATTGCTACAGCTGATGATGCACGCCAAAGGCGTCACAGAAAGACCGAATCACGAAGCCGATAAGATGATTTATTTCACTTATGCCGATGCATCCTCGTACCGTATGTACAAGGGTCTTGGTTTCACTCCGGTTCCGGGTTTTGAAAAGCCGATTGAAAAAGATGGCACAAAATGGATTCCGATGGGCATCTCCGCCGAAGGCATCTTGAAAATTCCAGAAACGATTCAAAAGACGCGTAGCAATCAATGGGATCCCGAAGTTTTACAGTACATGCTCAAAACGTTTGAAGGCTTGAATCTGATGACCAAAGGAAAACTCAACACCGGGTTCTGGGCCTTATCAGACATTTCGGTGACTCTATTTCGTCCCGATCCTTCTTTATCCGTCCCGGAAAAATTCCGTGAAATTCGAATCGTTCAAGAAAGTACCAGAAAAACTTTATTCCAAATTCCAGTTCCATTCTCTTTCATTCCCCTGAAAGAGAATTCTTCAGCAACGGTGACTCATGAAGGTCACAGCTACAGCCTGCACTTTCAACAGGGCATCCTAAAAATCAGCATCGACGGCAAAAAAACCATTCGAATTCAAGTCGACTCAAATTTCGACTTTATTGATTCACTCAGTCTTCTCTAATTGATTGAATGGCGGCTGCAATTCAGCTTTTAACATACGCCCAAGAGCCAAAAAAAGAGAGAGTCTTGCAAACTCTCTCTTTCAAAATTTCAGATTTTATTCTTCAGATCCAATCGCGCCTTCAAATCAAGCGCGACTCTCGAACTCCCAAAGCTAACATCAGGTGCCAGCCCCGTGGCGCAGCGCGCGCCGAAAAACTACACGGACTCTTTTAGGAGTCCATGAAGGTTTTGAGTTTGTTGCTGCGGCTTGGGTGGCGCAACTTGCGCAAAGCTTTCGCTTCGATCTGACGGATGCGCTCACGTGTGACGTTAAAGTCCTGACCCACTTCTTCCAAAGTGTGATCGGATTCTTCACCGATACCGAAACGCATGCGCAGAACTTTCTCTTCACGTGGAGTCAACGTCGACAACACTCGGCGAGTTTGTTCAGCCAAGTTCAGGTTCACAATCGCTTCTGAAGGATTGATGACCTTTTTGTCTTCGATAAAATCCCCGAGGTGTGAATCTTCTTCTTCACCGACCGGAGTTTCCAACGAGATTGGTTCTTTTGCGATCTTCAGGACCTTGCGGACCTTATCAACCGGCATGTCCATCTTCTCGGCGATCTCTTCAGGAATGGGCTCACGACCCAGTTCCTGAACCAGATAACGAGACGTCCGAACCAGCTTGTTGATCGTTTCGATCATGTGAACCGGGATACGAATTGTACGCGCCTGATCGGCAATCGCACGCGTGATCGCCTGACGAATCCACCAAGTCGCGTATGTCGAGAATTTATAACCACGTCGGTATTCGAATTTATCAACGGCTTTCATCAAACCGATGTTGCCTTCTTGGATCAAATCCAAGAATTGCAGACCGCGATTGGTGTACTTCTTGGCGATTGAAACCACCAGACGCAAGTTCGCTTCGACCAATTCGGCTTTCGCCGCATCGGCTTCGCGCTCACCTTTCCAGATCGCGGTGTACGTATCCTTGATCCAGGTATAATTCATCTCGGTTTCGTCTTGCAAACGTCCCAAGCGCCCCTGAGCGTCCTGGGCAGCAATCACGTAAGATTTAAATTTGTTATAGTTAAGGCCCGTATCACGAGTCATTTTCAAGAGCTCTTTTTCATTGCTCTCGATTTGCTTCAAACGCTCAACCAATGCCGGAACGTCTTTCGAGAAAGTCCGCTCGGTGCCTTCTTTGATCCGTTTGCGCAAAGTCGCCATGCGGTTCACCAAGTTTTTGAACTTGATGACGATGCGATTGATGGTCTTACGGTTAAAGTTGATGCTTTCGAAATTCGCCATCAATTTTTCGTTGATCGCGGTCAGTTCCTTCATCACTTGCTCTTTTTGAGCGTAAGGAATCTGTTCGTTGCGAAGCGCTCCGAAATATTTCGCGGCGGTCGTCTGGTATTCAGTGACCTTGGCGATCAAAGCATGAATCTTATCAACGTATTCTTTTTCGTCGTATTGAACACCTTCGTCTTCAAGACCACGGAAGATCGATTTAACTTTGATACGTCCTTCATCCAGGCGCTTACCCAAGTTGATGATCTCAACCGTACCGATCGGTGACATCAAGATCGCACGAACGATCTCACGCTCCCCTTTTTCGATACGACGAGCGATCTCGACCTCAC
Source organism: uncultured Bdellovibrio sp. (assembly GCA_966211795.1). Lineage (GTDB taxonomy): Bacteria > Bdellovibrionota > Bdellovibrionia > Bdellovibrionales > Bdellovibrionaceae > 21-14-0-10-47-8. The sequence goes on from CBIHNW010000019.1 coordinate 34,402, forward strand.
CCTCGCGAGTGAGCAGAGAAACGGAACCCATCTTGCGCAGGTACAAACGAACAGGGTCATTCCCTTTGACGTCTTCACCTTCCGCTTTTTCATCTTCATCGACTTCTTCATCTTCCTTGTCCGGATCGGCCAAGAAAGCTTCTTTGCCTTCATCGTCGCCTTTGACTTCGGACAAATCAGTGATGACGACACCATTGATCTCCAAAGCCTGCATGAAAGAGTCGAGCACGCTCGCCAAAATAATTTCTGGCGGCAACAGCTCATTGATCTCTTCCACGGTCAGAGAGCCCTTTTCTTTCGCCAACTTCAGAAAGCGCTGAATCTCTTCTTTGATCAGCGTTTCTTGCTCCGCCAGCGAGAGCTCTTTGCCTGTTTCTTCTTTTGAATTTGATTTCATCTACGTTCCTCGTTCTACCTACAAGATCTTTAAAAACAAAATTCAATCGAGCGGGGGGCTTTCTACTTTCGACACCCAAACTTGCTTCATGAGCTGATCAAGTTTGTGGTCCGTGCGAAAGGCCCTGTGTTTTCAACTGCAGCTCTTCTTTCTTCAGTTCCATCAGAGCTTTCATCAGCTCTTCATGTCTGTCAGAACCAGCGCTGCTTTTCAGTTCCAGAGTCAGCTGTTTTCTTTTCGCGATGATGTTCTGCTCCTTGAGCTTGCGAACACAATCCAAAATCAACTTCGAATCATCACCGCTGCTGTCAGCTTTGTTTACCAGGATGAGCCACTCTGGATGATCGACGAAGGTTGCGAGAAGACTGACCAATTTATCAAACTTTTCAGGGGCTTGTCTAGAAACCTCTGCAGCTCTTGTCAGCACTTCACGAACACCCTTCGTCGGGATCTCTTCCAAAGACTGTGCCTGACTGAACAACATGAAGTTGGCATGGTTTTTCAATACAAGCCCTAGCAACAGGATCTCTGCCTGCGAAGCACCCTTTAATTGGATCTGATCACGAGAATCTTCGGTTAATGGCTTCGAAAGGTCTGGACCTGACGGCTGGTGAGAATTTTGCATCGGAGCCATTGCAACTGTATTTTGCGAGGTAAAATTTCGCTGGTTCCTGGGCTCGACAGGCCCTTTCTGCCCAAAGTCATTTCGCGTCTGAGTCAGTGCTTCACGCAACCATTTCTCATCAACCGACATTTTCCCAGCTGCTTCTCGCAAATAGAGCTGCTTCAGTCGCTGATCCTGGATGGCACCAAAGATCGGCTGCAACATGGTGCTGATTTTCACTTTTTCTGACGCTTCCCCGCGGTATCCTTGCAACCACATTCCCAAAATCATGGAAAAAAGGTCAGGGGCTTCGGCGACAAGCTTTTTCAGAGCTTCTGCTCCATTTGCCTTCACGTAATCATCAGGATCTTGGTCATCTGGCAGCACCAAACCCTTGGGATAGACATCAGCTCCTAATAACAGCGGCAAACTGCGCTCGGCGGCTTCCCGTCCTGCGCTGTCACCATCAAATAGGACCACAATATTCTTCGTAATTCGGTTTAAAAGCCGCCCATGATCCGCTGTCAGCGCGGTTCCCATGGTGGCCACCACATTTGTGATCCCAGCCTGATAAAGGGAAACAAGGTCCATGTAGCCTTCAACCACGATGGCCTGGTCTTCGCTGCGAATGAACTTTGCTGTTTGCGACAGTCCGTAAAGGACTTTGCTTTTATGAAAAACCGGGGTCTCGGGTGAGTTGAGATATTTCGGTTCACCCTGAGCAATGATCCGACCACCAAAGGCAATCGCATCCCCCATCATCGAGAAAATAGGAAAGATCAAACGCTCACGAAAGATGTCAAAGTAGCCACTCTTACCACCCGATCGCGCTTTGACCAGCCGAGCTTCTTCCGCTAGCGGCATGGGGACGTTTTTACTCTCGAGATTGGCGACCAAACCATCCCACTCTTCAAGGGCGTAACCGATTTGAAAAGTGTCTATGATCTGGTCAGTGAGACCGCGTTTGCGCGCATATTCCCGCACCGGATGAGTCGCCGGTAGCTTCTTGAAATTGTCATAAAAATACTGCGCGGCCATTTTGTTCACGCGCGTGAGCAGCTTTTTTTTCTGCGCCACCACGTCTTGCTTCGACGCTTCTTCCGGATTCATTTGCGGCATTGGAATCTGCGCGCGCGAAGCTAAAAATTCAATCGCTTCACGGAAGGACATGCCGTTGTACTGCTGCAAGAAAGTAAAAATATTTCCTTTCTTGTGACAGCCGAAGCAGTTGTAGACTTGTTTGGATTCCGAAACAGAAAAGCTCGGCGTCTTTTCCGGATGATCCGGAAACGGACAGCGACCCATCAGGCCACCGCCTGCGGGCTTCAATTGAGTGTGCTGAGAGATGATGTCGACGATGTTATTCGCCTCACTCACCCTCTCGATAAACTCGGGAGTGAACTTCAAAGCCTAACCCCTGTTTCGGATTTCAGTTTAAGACAATTTCGATTTGATCGCTTCGCTGACCAGTTTGTTGTCGGCAGCGCCCGCGGTCTTCGCGATCACGGCCTTCATCACCGATCCCATATCTTTGATCGAAGACGCTTTGGTCTCGGCGATCACTTCGGCCACGATCTTTTCGATCTGCTCTTTGGACATCTGAGCCGGCAAATAGGTTTCGATGATTTTCAGTTCAGCCGCTTCTTTGTCGACCAGATCCTGGCGATTCGCAGCCTGATATTGATCGATGGATTCTTTGCGCTGCTTCACCATTTTTTTAATCACGCTCATGACATCGTCGCCCGTGATCGGATTGGGGCGCACTTCGATTTCGCGATTTTTGATCGCCGCCTGTAGAAAACGAATCGCTTCAAGACGAACCTGGTCTTTTTCGCGCATAGCGGTTTTCATGTCGTTCATGATTTTTTCTCGGATTTCCATGGGTTCCTCCTCGTCAAAACTGGTCATCAAACCGTGGTCTGTAAAGCAGACCCTTTGTTAATCTAGCTTAACTGCTGCCCTGACTGAATTGCCAGACCCAGCAGCTCAAGTTGCTTGTTGAATTGTGGGTGCAAGAAAAAAAAGGGAAACCGCCGGTCAGCGATCTCCCTCTTTTAAATTTGATCCATTCAAAAATTAATCGCCGAAGCTACGACGAGATTTTTTCATCGCGCGTTTGCGAGCTGAAATAGATTTCTTTTTCAGACGAACGCTTGGCTTTTCGAAGTGTTCACGTTTTTTAACTTCGGAAAGGATCCCGGCTTTTTCACATTGTTTTTTGAAACGACGGAAAGCAGATTCAAAGCTTTCGCCCTCTTTCAATTTAACCATTGCCATGGAATATCACCCGCCCTTCTATTTCAGATTTCCGAGCCATCAATTCAAGCAGGTTTCGGAACTTTCGTTCTAGAAATTGCTGCTTGAGTGTCACAAAGACAGGCAACTCATAAAGAAGATGCGTGTTCTGGGAACTTGGTCAGATCGGGAGTGTATATCAGAGCAATCCTGGTTTTTCCAATGGATTTCATGGCTTCGAGACTCTAGAATATGAAAATATGCTGAAATACCGTGCATTTGGTCAGAGAGAAGCATGAAGTCTCACGAATTTTGGATGCAAAAAGCCCTGAAATTGGCCGAAAAGGCCGCCAGTCGCGGCGAAGTCCCGGTCGGCGCCATCATTGTTCGAGACGATGAAAAAGTCAGTTCTGCCAGCAATCGGCGAGAAGAATGGCACACTCCGTTAGGACATGCCGAGCTGATCGCCCTGCAACGGGCTTCACAATCTTTGAAAGCTTGGCGACTTTTGGGCTGCACTCTTTACGTGACGCTTGAACCCTGCGTGATGTGCGCCGGAGCCTTGGTGCAAGCCCGGGTCGACCAGGTGGTCTACGGTGCGCATGATCCCAAAGGCGGCGGTCTGAAATCCCTTTACCAGATCGGAACGGACCCAAGACTGAATCATCGCTTTGAATTGATTGGCGGGGTCATGGAACAAGAATGCTCGCAAGTCTTAAAAGATTTTTTTAAACTGAAACGACAAAAAGGAGCCGTCTTATGAAAACGATTCTTTTATCTTTGGTTCTCGTCATCGCATCGGCCGCGCACGCCGATGGCCCCGAGTGCACGCAAGAGGGACGGGAAAAGTGGCTCAAGTCTGACCAGATGAAATCAAAAGCCGAGATGATGGGTTATAAGATCAAAAAATTCATGACGCTGGAAAAATGTTTCGAAATCACCGGCGAGCTGAACGGGAAGAAAGTCGTTCATTACTTTAATCCCGTCGACGGTTCATTGGTCAGCGTGCCGACGGCAGCGCCAGCCAAGAAATAATCGCCCCTCAATCTAGGGTTTTAAACTTTGCAGGATGTCCTGGGCGAACTCCTTATTGCCGTCTTTCTGCAGGATCGCGATGCACCGGTAAGTCCAATCGGTGCTTTGATCATTTTTGAAGAGTTCCAGAATTCTCTGCACGTAGGCCGCCTGTGATCCCAAGAATGTCGGATACAACGTCTGCCACTGCTGCAGGATCTGGTGCATATCGGCCGTCGTCAGGTTCAAGCATTCGACCTGCTCGAAGAAGCCCGGCACCAACAAAGTTGGAAATTGGTAAGCCAACATTTTGATTTCCTCTTGGCTTGCGACCAAATTAGCCAGGTGATTCAATTTTTTCGCAAATGGCTGTCCGGCAAATGATCCCGCTCCACCCACTTCAAATTCAAAAAAATTTGAAGAGTAGTCGCCCATGCCTTCATTGAATTTGTGCCAAATGATTTGCATCATGGTTTTCTGGGCCGCGGGGGATTGCATTTCTAGACTCAGGAAAAGTCTGTGGAAATCATTCAGATCCATCAGCTTGGCCACGTCTCCCATCAGCCATTCCAGTTTGTGAGCCAACGCCAGCTTTTGTTTGTCGCTCCACTGTTGAACTGGAACAAGATTGTAAATTGCCGCGACATCAATTGGGAGTTCGGCCGAAACACTGTCTCCGGTTTGGGCCACAGTGCCGTAAAGAATCATCGACTCTGAAACAATCTCTGGAAACAAAGGTAGAGATCCGTTTCCGGTTTGGTAGCCAAAATTTTGCTCGATGGCAAAGGTGACCTCGCCGCCAAAGGTGGATTTGGCGACGGCATCAACGTGCGATTGGCCGGCGGCCTGCTGAACGCGGATGTGGACTTGCATGGGTTGCTGCAAATCAATTTTGTATTTGGATAACAACAATCCGCAGCCTTCGCCGTCTTGGTGAACCAAACTGGTTTTGGCGATGATGCTTTCGCTCGCGGGCGTTCCCCCGAATCGTCCGTGCGCCGGCAGTCCGGGATCGTAGGTTGCCGAAATGATTTCTTCGATCTTCAGCTGGCCCGAACATTGAATCTTCAGGTCATTTGTTGTGACGGCCCCGGCCTGCGATTGCAAACCCAGCCAGGCCAGGGAGACGATGACGATTAATTTTTTCACGATATTCTCCTTTCAAGAGATGTTGTCGATGGCGCACTTGTAAAGAAATTACGCCTAGCAGTAAAACCGATTGTTTTTATCAATTGATCGATTAAATTAATCATCATGAGTCTTTCGTCATTGTCCTTGGACGCCTTTTACACCTGTGCACAGCTGGCCCATTTCACCCGGGCCGCCGAGCGACTGAACATCACGCAGTCAGCCCTTTCCCAACGAATTAAAAACCTGGAAGATGAATTGGGTCTAACACTCTTCATTCGTGACCGAGCCGGATTGAAGCTCACGGAAGCCGGCGAGCGTTTGCTTCGTTATTGCCAAACCAAGGAAGCTCTCGAGCAAGAGGTGCTAACGGGCATTCAGGGCTCGCAAAGTCAGGGAGAAAAAATTCAAGGCGTGATTCGAATTGGGGGGTATTCGTCGGTGACCAGATCCTTGCTTTTGCCGGCTCTGAAAAAGCTGGTCCGAAAACATCCGGTTCAATTGAAAGTCGTCACCCGCGAATTGTACGAACTGCCGCGACTGTTTCAATCCGGCGAGATTGATTTCATGCTTTTGGATCACACCTTTGAAAAAGATGGTGTGGCTGCAGAAGTCTTGGGACACGAAAAAAACGTGCTGGTGCAAAAAAAGGATTACCAAGGTCCCGAAGTTTTCTTAGATCATGATGAGGAAGACACCACCACTTTGCGTTTCTTCAAAGGCAAAAACAAATCCGAAGTCCGCCGTCATTATCTGGACGACGTCCAAGGCATCATCGACGGCGTGCGCATGGGTTGGGGTAAAGCTGTTTTGCCCTCTCATTTGGTGCAAGAATATTCCGATATCGAAGTCCTTGATGCCAAACGAGTTCTGCAAAATCCCGTGGTCTTGCATTTCTACCAGCAACCCTTCTACACAAAACTTCATCAAGAAGTTCAGAACCTGTTAAAAACTGAAATTCCGTCTCTACTCGGAAATTAAATTCCCACCACCCACTGCAGCCCGACAATGGCACGGCCATTGCTCTGTTTGAGATGTCTAAACCGGAGGTTGTTATGACTGCAAAAAAACAAAATACCCAGCACAAACAAAAGCCAGTGCAGCAAGCACGGGGAAAGAACCTGCGCGCGAAGATCATTCAATCGGAAGAATATGGTGAGGATTTCCGTAGCACGCACCAGGGACAAGATGTTCGGACCGAAAAATAAAAACTTGCACTGACGAAGTCAGTTTCAAATCGGTCGGATTTCCCCGCGGACCTTTGAGGCACACCCCAATGGCCCGCGATGCAAAATGGAGGACATTATGCCAAATGTTTCAAAAACTTCGCGAACTCAAAATCAGCGAACTGGTTCGATCCATCCCGATTTAGCTCGGGATAATCTGCGCGGCGATATCTCCGGCAGCGAGAATGAAGGGCCCGCGCACAGTGAGCACGATCATTCTCACAGTTCAAAGGTGAGAAGCCGTTCGACTCACCAGACGAAATACCGCACGCCGATTCGCTAGCTTTGTCTCGACGAAGCGAGCGGACGTGCGGTGAAAATTATTTTTCTTCTTTTTTATCTTTCATGCATTGGATGAGATCAGCCCCTGTTTTGCCTTCTTCTTTACAGGTCTTTTTCGCATCCTTGGTCGTCATTTTTGGCTGAACCACCGGTGGCGTTGTCGGCAATGGCACCGGTGGGGTTTTCGGAGTTTGCGCCCCACTGCCGAATGAAGCCAACAACACACCTAAAATCAAAAATTTTTTCATTTTACATTCCTTTGTATTTATAGCCTTTTTTATCGAAGATCGCTTTGATCTGCACGCGTTTGTCGCCCTGAATTTCGATGATGCCTTCTTTGCCATCCATCAAGTAGGTTCCGCCCGTTCCGCATTTATTTTTAAGCTCTTTGCACAGGTCTTTCAAAAATATTTCCTGCTTCGGAAGATTATCGATCACCGTGACCGTCTTGCCACCTCTTCCGCTTTTTTCCATGCGAAAGATCGCCACCCAATTCGTACTCTTGACGATCGGTTCGGGTTCACAGCTGCAATTTTGCTTGAACTCTTTGCACTTTGGGCACTTTTGATCTTTGGGGTCATCGGACCAAACAAGACGCGTATTATTCATGGCAAGAGCTTATCCATTCCCCCAATTCATTGCAATCTTCAGAGCATGGCTGTGATTCAGTACAGATTTACTCGACCTGGGATCTATGATCTTCTGGGCGCAATGAGAAAGTTCTTCTGGCTGCTCATTCTAATCTTTATCGCCGCCACTGCCGCCGGGGCCGAAGAGCCCAGCTATACCGTTGGCGTTGAAAACATTGATCTCTCGCCGATCTATTCCGTCAATCCCGCCAGCCAGTCTTATCAAGGCGTCATCCGAGATATTCTGGATCGGTTTGCCGCGAGCGAAAAAATTCGATTCGTTTACGTACCTTTGCCGATCCGAAGATTTCAGCTCGAGTATTGGGGAGGCCGTCTGGATTTTGCGTTTCCCGACAACCCCGCGTGGAATCCCGAACCCAAACGCAATTTGAAAATTCATTACTCTGAACCCGTGTTTTCTTTTCAGGACGCTGTCTTGGTTGCACCGTCCAAGCTTGGACAAGGAATCGAGCAGCTCAAAGCTCTGGGCACCGTCCGTGGCTATACGCTTTGGAAGTTTCAGTCCCGAGTGGATCAAAAAAAGCTTCGCATCGTGGTGGCGCCGTCCCCCGAATCTTTGGTGGAAATGGCCCTGACCGGGCATGTCGAGGCCATCAATCTACCGCTGCAGATTGCAAATTTTCATTTACGGAAATTCCAGCACGTGGGAGATCTTGTGCCGGATCCCTCATTGCTGCCGATTCAAAACAGTTCGTATTATTTTTCTACGATCCGCCATCCAGAATTAATTAAAAAATTTGATCTGTTTTTAAAAAATGAAGCTTCAACCATCCGACAAATCAAAAAGGAAAAGGGATTCTAATCTTTCGCTCTTAAAATTTTCGGCGATAATAAAGCTTCCCAAAAATTTCGCCGTACAACGACGTCAGCACCAGTGCCATCAAGGGAAAGATCGCGGACATTCCGGGATCCCAAAAAAAGAGACAGGCCATCGCCGTCAGGGCCCACAGATTCAGTTTTTGCATCAATTCGAAAGTTTTCAACCGAATCAGCTCTTCTCTTTCATCCTTCAGCGTCTTTTTATCAAAGTGCTCAAAAATGAAATAGATCACCACACTGATCAGGGCCAAGTATCGAATCTGGTTCAGCGTTTCGAGATTCATTTGGATCCTTTCAACGAAAAAATATCTTCAACTTTGACGTTCAGAACTTGCGCCAGTTTCAGGGCGAGCTCGACGCTGGGAACGAATTTTTCAGACTCGATCGAATGAATGGTTTGGCGCGAACATTCGACCTTGTCCGCCAGATCTTGTTGCGTGAGATCACCATGGGTCACGCGCATCAGTTTCAGTTTGTTCTGCACCTTCATGTTTTGAATGTATGCTAAACTTGACTTAATGTAAAGTATAGTTTACATTTTGTACAGGATAAACGACACGAAAGGTCAATTCCATGAAAGCCTATTTCAAAAAGAATGCTTCGTTCCTGGTCTTCGTTCTCATCACCGTCGCCGTCCGCTGGAGCTTTGCCGACCAGTATCGGGTGCCGACCGGTTCGATGGAGCCCACCATCCACGTGGGTGATCACGTTTACATCAACAAGATGGCTTACAGCGTGAAGCTTCCATTCACCGACATGCATCTGTTGGAAACCGGCGAACCACAGCGCGGAAATATCGTGGTCTTCACGTCCCCGGAAGATCCGTCGATGAATCTGATCAAACGCCTGATTGCGATTCCCGGTGACCACGTTCATATCCAAAATGGAATTGTTGCGATCAATGGCTCGATGATTGCCGGCTCTGAAAAAATCCTGGCTTCACTGGAGCAGGACACTGAATCGGAAATGTTCTATGAAGAGCAATTGGGATCCACTCATTATACGGTTAAGCGGCTGCCGCATTTCGTGCGTGCTGAAGATATGGATTTTGTCGTCCCCCAGGACCAGTACTTTTTCATGGGCGACAATCGCGACAACAGTCACGACGGGCGATACTTTGGATTGGTTTCCAAAGATCATCTGAAAGGACGCGCTCTGGCCGTGCTCTGGAACATTCGCCTGGAAGACTGGCTTCCGACCATGGATCTGGGCCGCATCGGCGCTCAGCTGTAAATACCCAGGCGCTCTCGGAACCCAAGAGCGCCTTGTTCAAAACTACTGACAGTAAAAATCACCAACAGGGTTACCTTGATTCATCGCTACGCCGGTACCGGTGTATTGATAACAGTGAGTGTAACCATCGTTACCTTGGCCCCAGCTGTAATACGAAGGCGACGACTGTTCACAAGAATAATTCGGTACGGGCGAACCTTCGTTCATGGCCACTCCGTAGGCTGTGTATTGATAGCAATAGCCCCAACCGCTCTGCGCTTGGCCCCAATTGTAATAGGACGGACGGCTCTGTTCGCAATTCCAGTTGCTGACGGGCATACCTTGATTCAAAACCTGGCCATAGTTGGTGTATTGATAGCAATAACCCCAGCCATTCTGAGCCTGACCCCAGTCATAATAAGAACCTGTGTTTGGTCCGGGCACAGGCATCGGCGCTGCAGCCGGAGCATTTCCGTTCCAAATTTGGCTGCCATCGGCCAGAGCGGCCATCGATAAAAAAGTGATCAGAGATAAAACCAGTGCTTTCAAATGAATCCTCCTTGTACGGTTCATGAATCCATTTGAAAGTTTCAGATTTAGAGACGGATATAAATGAAAATATGACGACTCGGCATGTCTGCCCCCACCCGAAAACGAATTCTTCGCATCGCTTCCAGCTTCCAGCTTCCAAGTCGCCATTGATGTGGCCGAAGCCTCAAACCTGTTTTTTAAGGAGTTCCGGAAGAGCCTGGGGTTTGTCCCGAAGGCAGATCGCTTTTTTCTTTCGCCGTTGAATCGTTCTCGGATTTAAAGTTTTCGAACTTTTCACCGTCGAAGCGGTACAGCTGACCTTCACCGTCCATCACGGTTGCCAAGTTGACCGGCCGACCCCAGATGAAGAAAAGATTCTTCAGGGTTTCGGTCAGGTAATCGGGCTGCATGTCGATGCCTTCCCACATGTGGCCGATCAAAAGCTCGCCGCGATTTTCAAAGTTTCCGTCTAAAACCTTGATGATCGGTTGGCCAAAGTTGGTCATGTGGAACAAGAGCTTCGCCTTGATCGCTTTGAAATCTTTGGTGTCGACCTCAAACTGATTCGTGCGCTTATTAAATTTATAAACGAAGAGTTTATTCTTCACGCAAAATTCTTCAGTTAAGAACTCGTCGATAAAGGTCACGTCATTGTAGATCTTGCGGACTTCGAAAATTTTCTCGCGTCCCAAGCCCAATTTTTTATCCCAATGCTGGCGTTCGCGAATGTCATCGCACTGTTCCCAGTCGCGACCGAACTGGCCTTTGTTCCATCGCTCTTCGATATTTCGCATGAGCTCGATGCCGACTTTATAGGGATTGTAACCTTGCGGATTCATCGCCACCGTTCCCGAATGATGATCGGCGAAATCGATGATTTCCGAATCGTTCAAGATTTTCTCGGTCATCAATTTCGAGTGCCAATACGAAGCCCAACCTTCGTTCATGGTTTTGGTCATGCCCTGCGGAGCAAAGTAATAAGCTTCATCCCGAACGATGGTCAGCACATCTTGCTGCCAGTCTTCCAGGGGTGCGTATTGCAACAGGAATTTCAGCACGTCACGCTCTGGCTCGGTCGGAAATTTTTGTTTTTTCGCCGCTGCTTCGGCCGCCTTGCGCTTTTGTTCGGCGATAAATGCCGGCGGATTGATGTAATCGCGCATGTACTCGCGGTCGTATTTCAGCATATGGCTGTTGTCCCGAGGCTTTTCATCCTTCGGCACGATCGAGGTTGTCGTATAGACGCTGTGACGATCGATCAGGTTTTCGATGCTCAGGCATTTATCAATAAAGTTTTCCACGACCTCGACGCCGTAACGATCCATGTAGCGACGGATGCGGGTCGCGTGGTTGGCCATCTCGTCCATCATCTTGCGATTGGTTTTGGAAAACCAAATATTGTTCTTAAAGAAATCGCAGTGACCGTAGACGTGCGCCATGACCAGCTTCTGGTCCATCATGGCGTTGCCTTCCATCAGGTAGGCATAGCAAGGATCGGTGTTGATCACCATTTCGTAAATTTTCGAAAGGCCATATTCGTAAGATTTCGAGAGGTGCTCGTATTCCATCCCGAATTTCCAATGTGGATATCTCACGGGAAAACCGCCGTAGGCCGCGAATTGGCTGATTTGATCATAGGTCACCAGCTCAAAGATGGTCTCGAAGCAATCAAGCCCCGCATCTTTGGCGATCTGGCAGATCTTTTTTCTTTCGGCTTCCAATTCCAGCGTGAGATTGGCCACGTTATTTCCCTTTGCCTAAAAAATCTTTGATTGAATCCAAAATTTTGTCGCGATTTTCAATCTGACTGAGGATGATGCGCTCATCCCCCGGAAAGTCCTTTTGCAGATCCTTTAAAAATTGGCCGGATCCGTACTTGCTTTCCACCTGCCCGTAACAAAAGACATTGCAGTTCGGTAAGAAAAAATCTTTCAGGATCTTCGTGCACAGACGGGTGTCTTCGCCGCTCCAGTTGTCACCATCGGAAAAATGAAATGGATAAATGTTCCATTCGGACGGATTGTATTCGGCCTCGATCATTTCCTGGCAAAGCTTGTAAGCCGAACTGATCAAGGTTCCGCCCGATTCGCTGGTGCGAAAGAACGTGTCTTCATCGACGACCTTGGCGGCCGCATCGTGAATGATAAACCGGGTCTCAAGGCCCTTGTAATGCTTGCGAAGCCACGCATTGATCCAAAAGCTTTCCAGGCGAACGATTTCCTTTTGCTCGTCACCCATTGAACCCGAAACGTCCATCATGTAAATGACGACGGCTTTGGTTTGGGGTTTAGAGACCGTTTTGAAAGTGCGGTATCTCATATCGCGCTTGATCGGCACGATCACCGGCTCATCGGGATTGTAAGTTCCCGCCGACACATTTCGCATCAGGGCTTTTTTGTAAGACGATTTAAAATGGCGAAGTCCTTCGGGACCGACCGGAGCCAGACCTGAATATTTCGTCTTCATGGTATCGATGTTTTTATGGCCTTTGGGTTTGATATTCGGAAGCTCGAGCTTCTCGCCCAAGATTTCGGCCAGCTCGTCGATGCTCAGCTCGGCTTCGAGCATGTGCTCGCCGGCCTGATCGCCCGCCTGCCCCTGGCCATCACCAGGTTCGCCGACGCCGTCACCAGGCTTGCCTTCACCTTGACCGACGCCGCCTTCATTTTTTGGACCGTAACGAAATGTAGGGATCTCGATATGAGGCAATGGGATTTTGATATAGTCCTTTTCGCGCTTCCCGATCATCTCGCCTTGCGAGACAAAGCGCTTAAAGTCCTGTTTGATCTTCCCTTTGATGATGTCTCTAAACCTGTTGTGGTCTTCTTTAATCGACACGGACATCAAGAGAGGCTCGCCACCTCTCCCCCCTCTATGAAAAGGCGCAGTTACTTGTTCTTGACATCACCGCGAGCAAAGATGCTCGCGACGTAATGAAGAACGTCTGTCGCCGAAATCTCGTCATAACCAAAATCTTTGATCAATCGGGTCTTCACGATATCAATTTTTTCCTGGGTGTCTTTATCGACCACCGAAGAAACCAGTGACGTCAGCTTGATACTGTCTTTTTGATCTTCAAAAAGTTTCAGCTCCAAAGCTTTGTGCAAGCGCTCGTTCATCTTGTAATTGAACTTCTTGCCATCCAAAGCCAGTGCTCCGATGTAATTCATGATTTCCCGGCGGAAATCATCTTTGCGCGATTCCGGAATTTCGATCTTCTCTTCCACCGCGCGCATCAGACGCTCATCTGGCTCGTCATCCTGGCCCGTAAACTGATTGCGGACCTTTTCTTTCTGAGTGTAGGCCTTCACGCTATCGATATAGTTCGCGCAAAGTCTTTGCAGTGCCGATTCATCCGCACTGATCGCTCTTTGCACTTCACCTTTGATGATCTCTTCGTACTCTTGCTTCACCATGCCCAAGAGCTCGCGGTAATCCGCTTTGAGCTCTTCGCTTGATAAAAGCGAGTGATTCTTCAGACCGCTATCCAATTCATTCATGATCATGAACGGATTCACCGATCCGCGGTTGCTCTGCTGAGCGGCCACGATCGCGTTTGAAAGTTTATCCTGAATGTAACGAGGCGAAATACCTTCCAGACCTTCGCGGATCGTTTCCTTGCGAAGTTCCTTGACGTTATCTTCCGTGTAATTGGCCAGCGTCTTTCCGTTGTAAAGCTTGAGCTTCTGAATCCTGGTCAGATTCGCTTTCTTCGGCTTCTCCAAGCGGGTCAACACCGCCCACATTGCCGCCATTTCAATCGTGTGCGGCGCGATCGAAATTCCACGCAGGCGCTGAGAATTGAAATCCTTCTTGTAGATATTGATCTCATGTTTCCAGCGAGTGATGTAAGGAATGTCGATCTTCACGGTTCGGTCACGAAGAGCTTCCATGAATTCGTTGTCTTGCAAACGACGGTACTCGGGCTCATTGGTGTGACCGATGATCACTTCATCAATATAAGTCTGCGCAAATTTCTTGGGCTTGATTCGATGCTCCTGTGATGCCCCCAACAGGTCATACAAGAAGGCGACATCCAGTTTCAAGACCTCGACGAATTCGATCATTCCGCGATTGGCGACGTTGAATTCACCGTCAAAGTTAAACGCGCGTGGATCCGAATCCGAACCGTACTCGGCAATCTTTCGGTAATTCAAATCACCGGTCAGCTCTGTCGAGTCCTGGTTCTTTTCGTCTTTCGGTTGGAAAGTTCCGATACCGACGCGATCACTTTCAGAAAGGGAGAGGCGTTTCACACGAACGTGGTTCATGACCTTCATCAGGTCGCCACCGTATTTATCCATCAAACCTTTAAAGATATAACGGCTCGGAGGAGAAAGCTCCCCTTCGATATTCACGCGGAAGGTGCCTTCCAGACCACGATTGATTTCTTCGCACAATTGCGCCCGCATTTCTTCCGGAATCAGCCACAAAGGCTCTTCATTCATCGGCGAGTGAAACAGGCGAACATCTTTACCGAGCAAAGTTCCCAACGTGCCGTCTGGATCGATCCACTCAAAAGTGTACATCGCGCCCTCTTCGGTTTTCGAATAGGCCTCGACACCTTTTTTAAGCATTCGGCAGATCGTCGATTTCGCGCTTCCGACCGGGCCGTGCAACAGGATCACCCGTTTTTCGGTGCCGTAGCCCAAGGCCGCGGATTTCAGAACATTCACCAGCTTCATCAGCGGGACATCCAGTCCGAAGACCGCGTCTTTCCCGTTGTTTTTTGCATCATCAAAAAATTTGTAGCGAATGATTTGCTTTTTAAAATCGATGTATTCTTCGGTCCCGGCTTCGATGATCATGTCGTACATGCGCTGAAACGCATTGCGCGTGATCTTCGGGTTGGCTTTCACCAAATCCAAATACTCTTGGAACGTTCCCGTCCAATTCGCGTGGTAGATACCATGACTTGTTTGCCAGTTTCGTACGAGTGACGAAAGATCAACTTTGGTGGCCATAGATCTCTCCTTGAGAAAAATGTTTTGGGACCAAATTATTGTAATTATGAGAGCTCTGCCCTGAGCCTCATGTTAAATAGTATAACCCGGATAGAGGTCTAAGCAGTTAATTATATATTCGAAAAATCTCAAATTGGACGTCGTTATTACTGCAGCTTATATCTCTTATAGCTATCAGGAGCATCTAAGCTAAAAGCCTTCTCGGGTGACTGGACTTTAGTCGTAAAGTTCTTAACTAAGACCTGCAGTTCAAACTGTTGATTCGCAATGGTGATCCGTTTCTTTTCGCCGTTGCGTTCCGTCCAGACGACTTGCATGCCATCCGATCGCTGGCATTTTTCGATGGGATGGCCCGTGCAATTAAAGCCCTTCAAAGGCTCATCGAAAAAGATCGAATACAACCAACGTGGGTCCACGTCCGCTCTCAATAAAGGCCGCAGTGATTTTTCGGAAGCAGGTCCAGAAAAGTATCTCTTTTGCGTGTGGACCGCGTAACTGACATCCTCGTCCTTCAATAGAAAGCTCGCGACGTGCACGCCCAAAGTCCCGCTCACTTCCATGCGCAGGGCCTGATCCCGAACCGCCATCACATCCAGACTGATCGCATTCGACCGGCCGGTCTGCAGCTCGCGGATCTGCGCCTTGGCTTCCCACTGGCCTTCATCCTTTGTCGAATTGTAAACAACCGGCGCCGTCGTACAGGCAGCAAGGGCCATCATAAGAATGGTTGCGGAAAAGAGCTTTATTTTCATAGAATTAATTCTGATGGCTGATGCAAACAACAAGCAACCAAAAAACGCAGGCTTCCCGCGACTGACAAATCCGATGATGGGCTTGATGCTGGCTTCCATCTGCTTTGCGGCGGCCTACATTTCCTGCCAACCGGTGGAAAAAGAACTGGGTGCGACTTCGGTCAATCCAACTGCACTGACGACGGATCAACAGGCTTCGTTCAATGACGCCATCAATGGGATCAGTCGAATTGAATCGGCAGTGATTGAAATCAAAGGCCTAGGCACCGTGCCGGCCATCACGGACCAAACTGAACAAGACATCAAAAATGCGCTGACAGCTGCGACCACTTGTCAGACATCTTACAGCCGAACGACCGCGACCGTTGGCGCACGTCAATCCACTTTGAACGTCACGGGCGCCAGCTGTCCCTTAATTGCTAGCTACGAATCAAAATATGCTCCAGGCACCCCGGCCGGACCCTATTCTTTGCTGGCGACATTTAAGATCACGGATTCAGCGCTGAAATCAAAGAATGATATTTACGAGATCGCCTTGAATGGCACGGGCACACAAAGTTTCAGCAACGATCATGGCACCGTGCACACCGACGTTTCTGGAACCATTCAGTCGGCGAGCTTGGGCCAGATCAAAGTTTCCATTTCGAATCAGCAAAATTTTTTCACGGATTTAAACGGAACTTCAGTCGATGGAACCCGTTTGATTCAACTTTCATTTCCGACACTGAGCGCGCAGAAGCCGGCATTTCTAGCGGTCTTAAAAGTTGAATTTGCGATTAAAGAAAATCAAGATCAGTCCAAATACCAACTGAACGGCGTCGATATTTCAAAGGCCGAATTCGACAGCTACGTTCAGAAGCTTGGCATTCTCACGCTTTAAGCAGCGGATGAAAAAGTTTAGCGCCCCGTCTCGGTGGTCGAAGCCGGCTGCCGGTTTGAACTTCGCAGCTCTTGCTTTTCCAGAGCCGTGATTTTTTCACGGATCTCGCGGGCTTTTGTTGAATCGGTTTCAAATTCGGCCGCACGTTTGTACATCTCGCGAGCTTTTTCGACCAACTGATGTTTCGTGTAAGCGTCACCCAAGTGTTCTGCGATGATGGCTTCGTTTGGCTGACTCTTCAAAGCGGCTTCCAGAATTTTAATCGAATCCTGAACCTTCCCTTTTTTATACAAAATCCATCCCAATGTATCCAAGATGTATCCATCATGCGGTTCGATTTCCAGCGCTCGGCGAACCAACTTTTCAGCATCTTCCAAGTTGTTGTTGCCTTCAGCGTATGTGAACGCCAGGTAATTCAAACCTTGAACGTGGTTCGGATCCATTTCGATGACCTTTTTCATGTGCTCGACAA
Organism: uncultured Bdellovibrio sp.; assembly: GCA_966211795.1. GTDB lineage: Bacteria > Bdellovibrionota > Bdellovibrionia > Bdellovibrionales > Bdellovibrionaceae > 21-14-0-10-47-8. Next base: position 51,568 of record CBIHNW010000019.1, read on the forward strand.
CTTGGAGCTTGTCCCCGAGACGATCTTGAATCGTGCCCAAGAAAAATTGCAGCTGCACATTGTCCGGAAATCGCTTGGCACCATCATCCAAAACAGTGGCGGCCTTTTTGTAATCGCCCTTTTCATCCAACAATGAAGCGTAGATTGAATAAAACTGTGCGACATCTTGGCGTTTCGACAGACCTTCTTTGACGATATCGATGGCGGCATCGACTTTCTTAGATTGTTTCAACAGGTAGGCCGCGTGCACCACGGATTCACCATAGTATTGGCTTTCCGCCGGAATTCGCGAAAAGTTTTCGATCGCTTCCGGATGTTTTCCCATCTCTTCGTAAATGGCCGCGAGGTAAAATCGAATCTTGTCGCTTTCCGGAACCTGGCGAAGCACGTCTTTTAATTTCACGACGGCCTGGTCGTATTTCTTCTGCTCGATCAGAACCAAGGCCATGCGCATGCGCGCACTGAGCACGTCATCCGCCGACGCTTCCAGAACTTCGAGCTGCTCGTAAGCCAAATCGTATTGCTCATGTTCGAGATAGGTCTGCGCTAAAATTTCCGCCAAGCGAGGATTACTTCCCTGCTCGCGTTGAAAAGATTTATACAGTTCGATCGCTTTCGATTCTTGTTGCTTCTTGGTGTAGAAACTTCCCAGCGCCAGGACGGCGTCCACATAGTCCGGTTTCAAAGCAATGGACTTTTTAAAAGCGGCTTCCGCGGCCTTTTCGAAAGCATGTCCTTTTTGCTCACCACGAATTCGTCCAATGTAATACCAAGCCAGGTAAGGCGTGGTGTATTCTTCATTCTGCGCCAGCTTCTCAAAGTACTTGATGGACTTGTCGTACATTTTTTGTTCGGCAAACAGCGCTCCGATATACATAGGGGCTTCGGTGTTCGAAGGTTCATTTTTCAAAACCTCTTCGTATTGCGCCAAAGCCTTATCGTAGACTTTCAAAGTGGAATACAGACCACCTAACAAAATATGAGCATCATTCGAAGTTGGATCTTTGCGCACCGAAAGTTCGGCCTGCTCGAGAGCTTGGGTCAATTGACCCATTTTTACGTACTCGGCCGCCAGTCGCAGATGCACCAGCGATGATTTCGAATCGTAGACCAAAACCATCTTGAAAGCTTCGACGGCTTTTTGGTGATTGCCCTCGAGACTTTGCGCTTCTCCGACTTGGAAAAAGTAATCCGCCTGAGTGTGCAGATAAACCGGATCCAAATGATCTTCGCCGTTGGCCTGAAAAGCCGGCGGAGACATGGAAGACGGCGCACGATTGCGATCGTTGAAGGCAGAATCGTAATAGTATGCTGAACCCGACGCCTTGTCTTGCGGCGCACGCGTGGAAGATGCACAGGCCATCAGCATGAAAAGAACACCAAAAAGAGATAATTTGGAAAGCATCAAAGCCCCCTCTGTCCTACTTTTCGGAGCAGAATGAGACTGGCTTGAACATTTCTCAGAGCTTTGCGCGCAATCCGGTCCTTAGTCGCCGCGATTGATGAGAGGTCTTAAACTTGATGGCGCAGCTTACTTGATGGTCAGCATGATGCCCAAATCATCGCCAGAAAATTGCGGATTGGAGTGGTCTCGATTTGATTCGATAATTTCGTTTTCCGTTTCCATTTTTCCATTTGGGCCTAAAGACCAGACCAAAATTTTTGATGGTTGATTCTCTGCACCCTTCAAAAGTTTGTACTGATAAGGATGATCCCATGGGTCCATTCCGATTTCACCCTGGTCTAAAGTCAGATGATTAATCGAGTTTTCAATCGAGGCTGGACCTCGATTTGGGACACTTTTGCGGCTTTCTAGAAGCTGGTAAGCAAGGCTTTCGGCTCTATGCAGCGTACGCTGTTGGTAGGCTCCCGTTCGGCCGCTCCAGACCGGAACACAGATCAAAGCTGCTGCTCCGATAAGCATTAACAATGAAATAATACCATAAGACTTAACATGTTGTTTTTGTTCTGTTTTCATTCAACTTTCCGATTTCGGACCTTGGTCCAGCTGTTCATCTTTCGGCTCAAATCAAAGAAAACTTTATGGATTTTTCAGACTCTTTAACCTGTGAAGTAACAGGAGTTGTCCCTGTACTGGGAAATAGCAGAAGGGCCGCTTGACAACATGTGGCGGTAGGAATAGGTTCCGGCTCATCTAAAACCCGAGAGTTTTTGATATTCTAACTGGGGAGGCCACTTTGATGAACCAAACTGAAACCGTAGCAGGCGTAAAAGCTGTAAACAGCGGCAAAGTTAAAATCATTAAGCGTTATCAGAATCGTAAGCTCTACGACACTCAGCAGAGCTGCTATGTGACTTTGGACGATATCGCAAAGATGATCCGCACCAACGAAGAAGTGATGGTAATCGACAACAAGTCGAAGAACGACATCACTGCTGCTACACTGACACAAATCATTTTCGAAGCAGAAAAGAAGGCGTCTCAATACGCCCCGCTTTTCACACTGCGCGAAATCATCCAGAACGGCAATGGTAGCATTTCAAACTACCTGGCTAAATTGGGTGCATTTCCTCAGGACTATATGCTTAAGCAAGCGGCGGCTTTGGCTGCTCAAGCTGAGCGTGCTTCAAATGAAGACTTGAAACAGAACTTGGAAGCTCGCGTTGCTTCTGCTGCGGCTCGCGTCGCTGCTGATTCAACTGCGAAGGTTGCTGCTGAAAAAGCAACAATCCTCCCAGGCGCACAGGACGAGTCAACTCCGACTCTGCCGACTTCAAGCAACTTCAATAACTAATTTGAAATTCAAATTTTGAAGATGATGAAAAACCCGGGTGATGAATCCGGGTTTTTTATTTTGCGCTTTCGATTGCCGATTGATTCTTTGGGACAATTTCAATGCCCTTCAATTGCGATATCACTTGAAAAAGCTAGTGCAAAGATCGCCAATTCACGAAAGTCTTCTGACCCGCCCGGATCGTGACTTGGTGTCCATTCAAAGAATCGGCCGTCGTTCCGCCAGATATGTCCAATCCCTGCAGATCAATTTTGTAAGTGCCTGCAGGCAAAGGCATGCGAATCATTTGAATGGTTTGCGGCAGCGTTGACCAGTGCCGCAAATCCGCGCGGTCCGCAACGTTCATCGCGATCCAAGCCAGGCTGCCGAGCAATTGATTTTTCTGCCGAACTTGATCCGCGACCACTGCTTTTGCGGCCACTCCGCCGATCCGGCGGGCCACCAAGGCTCCAAAATCTTTTTCCAAAGTCTGAATGGCAACCTGTTCGACATTGTACACGGTCAAAGTGGTTGCCGATTTTCCATCCACGGAAAGTCGGGCTTGCTGAGTTTGCGAATAAACGTGATGCAATTCGGGAAACCGATATTGCTGGCGAGCTTGCTTTTCCGGACCCCAACCCTGTTGGTAAATGATGATCAGTTCGCCTTTGTTTTTATCGTACCAGGCTGGATTGTCAGGTGTTTGCGGAAATTCAGATTTCCATTTTTGATGGGCTTCGCTTCGGCGAGCTAATTTCGATGAGCGGATCAGATCTGCCGGTAACAAAGGATTGGTCGCATCCAGTTTGTAGCTGCCTTCGTATTCGATGTAGGCATCATCGTATTTTTTCTGCGCTTCCCACAAAATTGCGGCCAGATACCGTGCAAATGGTGAAAGCTCGTAAGGCTCGCGCCCATCCATTTTCATTTTGCTGATCTTGTCGTTGATTCGTCGGGCTTCAACCAGGGCATCATCATATTGACCCATCATCAAATAGTTGATGGCATTCATCGTGTTAATCAGGAACTTTTCGTAAGATTCGCCCTTGTATTGGACCATTTCTTCGCCACCCAAGGTGGCGCCGACGATGTTGGTCGCCGAGTGATAGTCATTCAGGTCCACCAGCTTATCGGCTTTGATGAAGGCACGAGATGATTCTTGATACTGACCGGCGATTTGCAAGGCCATCGCGTAATCCATCATGTGGACCAATTGATCGCGATCGTCTTTTTCCGCCAGGGTTTTGAATTGCTCGAGGGCTTCGGTGACTTGACCGTTTTTAAGTAGGTTGCGCGGTCCCGCGACTTGACCTTGATAGGTGGCACAGCCAGTGCCCAGAAAGAATGAGAGCAGAATGAAAATCTTTTTCAGATTTGAGAGTTTCATTCCGCTCCTTTTTCAGCCTATTAAAGACCGATGGTTTTCTTTTTATAAGCTTTGCGCAGTTGCTTTTGATCGGTCCATGCAATCACGCCGGTTTTCAAGTTCGTCATGTTCAAAGTGATTTTATAATAAACGGTTTTGTCTTTGCCGACTTCTTTGACGATTGAATCCAATCGACCGTTCACGATGTAATCCGCACCCGTCTGGCCGCCCGGACCTTTTTTGGTCTCGTTGTTCACCATGCCTGAATTTTGATAGTTGTATTCGTCCGCGATGTCTTGGCGCGCTTCTTTATCAACAAATGCGACTTTGCCGGTTTTGGTCAGATCAACGCGAACCATGTCCATCACGCTTTGCGTGTCGATGTGCTCAGAGGTTTTATTCTGAAGCTGGGTGACCATGACGGTCGGAGGAGTTCTCGCCGCCGCGATTGCGGGATGTGAAACCAAGCTTGCCACCATCGATTCGACGGTTTTTTGCATGTCTGTTTCAGACCATTGGTCGTCCATCAGATTTTCTTTTTCAGGATCCTCGTACTGACCTTTGACGAAAGCTTTTGGACCACACGCCGTGAGCCCTAAAGCCAAAGCGATAAACACCACAGAAACTTGTGAAAATAATTTCATGAAACCTCCAAAGAGTAATCCCATCTTACCCAGCCCCTGATAGAGAGCAAGAGATGATTCGGTGTTCGGACGGACACACCCGGCCCCCGGATCTGTAGACGGAAATACACACAAGGCCGTAGATTCCATAATTTGCTTCCCATTTGCAAATCATGCGAATCAACTCCAGTCATAAAGCATACAAAATTTTTGAAAAAGTCATGGATGTGCAAGTCGAAGAGTTCTGGGCCATGGCGCTGAACTCGAATTTGGAAATCCTGGAAAAGAAACTGTTGTTCCGTGGCACGGTTGATCGCTGTCTGATCCACCCGCGGGATATCATCCGCTTTTTATGTTCAGAAAACGCCACCGCGTACATCATTGCCCATAATCATCCCGGCGGCGATCCTCGGCCTTCGAAAGAAGACCTGGCCATCACGAAAAAGCTGGTCCTGCTTTCCATGCTGGTCGAGATCCCGATGAAAGATCATTTGATTCTTTCTAAGAATGGCTATTTCAGTTTTGCCGATACGGGGATTTTAGAGCGCTTCTCTCGGCTGCGCTCACTGCGCTTGCGGGCCTAGTTCGCCGCTCGGGTTGCGAATCGGGCGAACGCTGATCACGACAAGTTTGTCGTTTAAAAGGACTTCGTATCCATTGCGACGAGCATTCTCGATGAATTGCTTCGCGTATTCTTCGCGGTAGGCGGCTTCATACTCACGCCTTCGATCTTCATCGCTCAACTGGCCTTGAATCACGGCATCCGGCGTCTGCACCTGCAGATTTTTTGGATAGCGATTGAGATCTTCAAAAGCATTGTTTTCGTTGGTGTCCGGCGAATGATCGACGCCGATTTGTTTGCCGGACTTTTGCCCGTCTGGCCATATTGAATCACCGATTTTGGGATTGGTGAAATCATTTTGGGCCTTCATTTGCTCTTGTGCCAATTCTTTCGATTTTTCCGTCATCCACAGATGCTTGTTGATGATTTCTTCGGCTTGGTGAGAACTGGCCGAGATGTGTCCCGCCGTCAGCGGCTTGGTTTTTTTTGGCGTCGGCCACAACAGAAATGTCGTCACCACGATGGCGAGCAATGCGAGAATTAAAATTAACGACGAGGCCTTGTTGTCTTTCACCTCAGACTTATCGGAGATCCAGGTGAAATAATAAGTCAGGATCTCATTTTGAGACGGGCTTCACCGGAATCATCACGAGAAACTCGGTGCCAATGCCCACCTGAGATTTGACCTGGATTTCGCCGCCGTGGCTTTCGATGATTCCGTAAGAGATGCTCAGACCAAGGCCTGTACCCTGACCCACCCCTTTCGTCGAAAAGAATGGATCGAAAATCTTTTCCATCACCTGTGCGGTCATTCCCTTACCCGAATCCTGAAAGGATATTTGCACCATCTCGCGCCCGTCATTGCGCGGCTGCAGCCGGGTCGTGATCCAAATATTGCCTTGGCCTTCGATCGCTTGCACGGCGTTCGACAGGATGTTCATGAACACCTGATTGATTTGGCTGGCATAACAGGTGACCAGCGGAAGTTTTCCGTACTCTCGAACGACTTGGATGCGGTTCTTAATTTCGCCGGCCAAAAGGTTCAAGGTGTTGTCGATGCTTTCGTGCAGGTCGACCTCTTTCAGCTTTGACTCTTCCAATCTCGAAAAATTTCTCAGACCCAAAACGATATCGCGCGTTCGTCGGGCACCGTCTTCGCACGAGGCCACAAGCTTTGGCAGATCTTCTTTGATGTAAGCAATATCTAATTTCTGCTTCATCTCTTCGAGCGAGCTTGGATCCCTTTCGACGGCTTCGGCCAACTGGATCAGCTTGTCTGAATATTCGCGCAGATGGCCCATGTTGCTGTAGATAAAGCCGATAGGATTGTTCAGCTCGTGCGCGACGCCGGCCACCAGCTGACCCAGGCTGACCATCTTCGAAGAATGCACCAGTCGCGATTGCGTTTCTTTCAGCTCAAGATTGGCGGTTTCAAGCTCGGCGATTTTTTTCTTGAGCTCGCCCCGGGCTTGCAAAACATTACGGCTCATTTGATTGAAGCTTTCGGTCAATAGACCGATTTCGGTGTCGCTCTTGATCGGAATCTCGACGGGTTTATCACCAGATTGCACGTTCTGCAGGGCCGCCACCAAGTCATTCAATGGCTTCAAAATATTATTCGACGCAAAGAGAATCGTGATGATCAAAAGAATGATGACGGTGCCGACAACGGTGAAAAAGGCATAGTTCACATTCTTTAAAACGGCGTTGGCTTCGACTTTGGATGCACCCAAAGCCAAGAACATTTCGGTTTGACCCCAGGTCATCGGGTACATCAGAAATCCGTAAGGATTCGAGCGAACGTTCAGTTCGAAAAATGGTTTTGCATCTGTTTTCAGGAAATCTTGAAACACTTCTTTCTTATACAGATAAAAATCTGGATGCGTGGCGACCGTGACCTGACCGGACGGTCGCAGCAGGGCGAGTTCCAACTTCATCCGCTGCTTCAGGCGCAACAAAAAAGTCTCGTCGATATCGATCAGTTGCTCGAGGTATCCAACATGCCGTCCGCCAGGACCGGTGACTTTCGAAAAAAGAATCAACGACAGCTTTTGGTTGCTGGTGAATTCGACAAACGCGTACTCTTTCACGTTCTTCATTTTTTCCAGATTTTGATCCGATAAAAATATCGGCGCGTTGGCTTGCGGGACAAAATCTCGGTTGTCGCCTTTGCTGTCTTTGAAAACTGACGCCAGCATGCGACCGTCTCGAGTGAAAAAAGTCAGGCTCGAGGCGAAATCGGATTTGAGCCAGTTCAGGCCCAGGCTGCGGACGGCGGCGGCATCACCAATGGACAGGTGATAAATCAAGCCATTGTCTTTGATGTATCGATCCCGTTTTTGCGCCAAACCCGTGCGAAAATCTTCCAGGATGGCGCCGATTTCGCGGGCGTTGCCACCCAAGCGTTGCGACAGCTCATTATCGATGGCGACTTCGTATTTCCGAACGGAATAACCAGTGACGAAAACCAACGGGGTTAAAGAAAAAAGAAGGAACCAGATCGTCAGAATGGTCCGCAACGACCGATGTGCTTTTCTTTTTGGTTGAACCATGTCGCCTACTTTTTCTCGTACACGGTGATGATAATCCTGCGGATTCCCTCGGGCATAATGCGTTCATGCGCTTCTTGTTGAATAGAGAGAGTTCCGTACTCTTTGAAAAAATCTTGCAAATCGTTGTAACGGCTCTCGGGCATTGTGAAATGGAAGTAAGAGGAATCTCCCTTGAACCAACCCAGCTCGACCTGTCCGGCCTTCCGCCCGCCAAGCTCTTGAACTTTTTCAACTAGCTTTGGGGTCACGGCCTGAATATTGGTGACATAGATCGTTCCGCGATAAAGGACGCCCGTCTTTTTTTCCGCGTTGGCCACAGGTTTTGCTTTTTCTGTGGCCGGCGTTACGGTTGCTGCCGGTAAGGTGGCCGGCGGGGTCGGCGCTTTCTTCTCTGGAGAATTTTGCGCCACCGCGACCGGCGGGGTCGGTGCTGGCATCGTGACCGTCACGCTCAAAGTTGTCGTAGTGACCGCAGCGGATCCTTCGTCCGGAAAGGTCTCCGCTTCTTTTCCGGGCGTTTCTTTCTCGGCCACGGCGACGGCATTTGGGGCTTTATCGACTTCGGTCAGGATGATCTGGCGCGAACCAAATTTCAGATCCATCACTTTGTGCCATGGAATCAGAATCGCGAAAGTGGTGATTCCCAAAGCGACGATCGTGCCTTCGATGGCCATCTTCAGCGCCGGGGACCATTCGTCAAAACGAACTTTGTCCAGCAAGCTGTGCGTGTAGCTGGATGACACGGTCATCTTTTCGAGAAGTTCAGGAGACACCTCGAGACCACGCAGTTTTTCCGCGTAGCTCATTCCACTTTTGATTTTTTGAATGTCCTGCTGTGCTTCTGGACTGCTGCGAACATAGTCTTCAACCGATTTGCGTCGCTCGGGATCCAGGGCGCCGGTCATGTAATCGTAGAGCAAACCCTGACCAATGAAAGCGGTCATGATGCGCTGATTTTTTTTTGAGAAAAAGCTCTCATCGCTCATCGGTGACGACTTCCAATCTTTTTCCTGCCGGTGCTTTGACAAAAACAGGATTGGTCAAAGCGCCGAGCTTTCGCAGGGCTTTGCCAATCCGGTATCTTAAGGTTCCGATTGAAATACCTAAGGCCATCGCGATGTCTTCATCAGAAATTTTAAGGATCAGGGACCAAATCAGCGCCAAGAATTCATCTTCCTGCGCGGTCTTTTGGAATTCCTTCCAGGGACCGAGATCTACTCCCGAGGGTAAATCCCAGCCGGCGCCAAAAGAGAAATTTTGGCGGCCGCGCACAATGCGTTTGCCTTCCGAACGCCACACATCAGCGGTCGAAGCAACCAGCGTGATGGCCGGTTTCGTTTCGGGATGCTTGGCCATGCGCGCGCGATAATTTTGGATGGCTTTCGAAGTGGCTTCCATCGCTCGTTGCTCGTCCATCAGAGCAAAAAAGAAAAAGAGCGCAATGGATTTGGAATCCACTCCGATCATAAAAAGATTAATCCACTGTCAATTGTCGCAACAGATCCAGCTCTTCGAGAACTCGGCCGGAACCTAATACAACGCAAGTCAAAGGGTCTTCGGCAATGGAAACAGGCAGACCTGTTCGTTCTCGCAAAAGCACGTCAAGATTCGCCAACAAGCCGCCACCGCCCGTCAGGACGATGCCATTGTCGACGATGTCAGAAGCCAATTCTGGCGGAGTTTTTTCCAACGCCGTACGAACCGCATCGACGACTTCAGACAAAGGATCCATCAAGGCATCGTTCACCTGAGAGCTGGTGATTTCGATGGTCTTCGGCGCACCCGCGACCAAGTCACGGCCTTTGATTTCCATCGTCTTTTCTTCTTCGAACGGATAAGCGTTTCCGATTTGGATTTTGATATTTTCCGCAGTTCGTTCACCGATCAACAAATTGAATTGGCGACGAACATAGTTCACGATCGCTTCGTCGAATTTATCGCCAGCGACTTTGATGGATTTGCAATAAACGATACCGCCCAAAGAAATCACCGCAACACCCGTAGTGCCACCGCCCATATCGACAACCATGTTGCCGCTTGGCTCAGTGATTGGCAGACCGGCACCGATCGCGGCCGCCATTGGCTCTTCGATCAAATACACTTCGCGGGCACCCGCTGATTGAGCGGATTCTTTCACCGCGCGTTTTTCAACCTGCGTGATGCCGTAAGGAACGCAAATGATGATGCGAGGACGGATGAAAGATTTTTTCGCGCCCATCGCTTTCGTGATGAAATATTTCAACATGGATTGAGTGACTTCGAAGTCGGCGATAACGCCGTCTTTGATCGGACGAATCGCGACGATGCTTCCCGGAGTTCTTCCGAGCATGTCTTTCGCTTCTTTACCAACCGCAAGAACCCGATTTTGTGAGCCACGATAATTTTTTTGCACAGCCACGACGGAAGGTTCGTCCAGCACGATTCCTTGTCCGCGCACGTAAACCAATGTGTTGGCGGTGCCGAGATCGATTGCAATGTCGTTGGAAAAATAGTCAGAGAATTTATCAAAAATTGCCATTAAATCACTCGCTAGGAATGGATGTTGTCATGTCTAATTTAAACAGTCTAGACAGCACAAAAATGAGAGTCAATGCGCTCAGTTAGACGATTTTCTGACGCCATGCGAGTTCGCGCTGCATGTGGTTTGTCAAAAGTCTCTCTTCGGCTTCAATTTGGTCCCGATTCCAGCCCAATCGCCGTGCAAAGACCGCACTGATTTTTGAAATCAGCGACTGTCCATGATCAAATTCAGCCAAGAATAATGGCACTCGCCGGGTGTAAAAGTCCACTAAATGCAAGCACATGGTGTTCTCGATCGCATGTTGCGCTTCGAGCTCCCAATAGGACGATGGACCGAACGTTTGCCAGATTCGGCGAGCTTCAGCACCGTGTCTGTCGACCAGCAGGTTTGTCTCGTTTGGCTTTAAGTATCCGGTTTTATTCAGCTGATCGATCAACCGATGATCGTCATGACGACTGTCGACAGTCACATTCGGGTTGATCGGTTGCTCTGTCAAACAACGGTGAAATCTCACTTTTTCTTCGATTGGAAAGAACTTTAGGCACTCTTTCACTACCTGCTCGGCCATCAATCGGTAAGTCGTATACTTGCCACCGGCGACGAATGTGACGCCATGGTCCTCGGTGAAAATCGTGTGCTCCCGGCTGGTTTTACCTTCGGTCGAGGCCCCGTCATTGACCAAGGGGCGAACGCCGGCGTAGGACCCCACGATATCGGAAGCTTTGATGCGGGCGCCTGGAAAGTACGTTTCGATCACTTTCAGCAGGTATTCGACGTCATCGGGCGTCGCCACCACGTCGGCCGGCGAACCCTGAAAATCCGTGTCGGTTGTCCCGACAATCACCATCTCATGTCGAGGAATTCCGAAGACGATTCGTTTTTCCGCCCCCATGACGACGGCGCTGCTCATCGGGAGACGCTTTTTTTCGAAGGTCAGATGAATGCCTTTGGTCGGGCGCAGGATTTTGTTCCAATTTTTGAAAAGAGTCGTTCCCAGCTCGTCCGTCCAAGGTCCAACCGTACTGACAAAATGACGAGCCTGAACCGTGAATCTGGTTTTGCTCAGCTGATCTTCGCACATGACTTTTTTGACTTTGCCGTCAGGAGAAATTTCCGCGCCGACCGCTTTGACGTAATTCACGCACTGGGCGCCAAATTCGTTGGCGGATCTTAAGGTCTCAAGCACCAGACGATCGTCATCCATGTAGGCATCCGAGTAAACATAGGAGCCAAGCAATTGCTGACCTTGCAGAGTTGGCATTCGGGCAATGGTTTGCGCCGGCGAAAGTCTCTCGTGCAACTCGGGCGCCTGAAATAAAGAAAGCGCATCGTAAGCCCACATGCCCAATCCCATCTTAAACATGCCGACCCGGCCTTGCTCGTAAAGCGGAATCATGAAGCGCAATGGGTGCACCAAATGCGGCGCCATCTGAAAAAGTTTTTGCCGTTCGTTGAGAGCTTCGAAGACCAATTTAAATTCGAAATTCTCAAGGTAACGAATGCCCCCGTGTATCAGCTTGCTCGAGCGTGAGCTGGTTCCGGACGCAAAGTCCGAGGCTTCAATCAATCCGACCTTCATCCCCCGCATCGAAGCATCGCGCGCGACGCCGGCGCCGGTGATGCCGCCGCCAATGATAAAGATATCGAATTCTTCTTTGCCTAAAGTTTGCAGGTTCCTTTTGCGATCATCCATCGAGAACGTTTTCATGTGGAAACCTTTGTTGCGTTCACGACCAACACTTGTGGATCCCAATTCTGTGCTTTGAATGCTTTCACCGCGTTCATGACGCTTTGTGATTCGGGGAAAAAAACTTTTTGGAAGTGTTTTTCGCGCGACAGTTTATAGGCCAGCTCGCAAAGTTCGTCGCGTGCCTGCAAGGTCGTGTATTGCATGTGTTCGATCCACAACGATTGAGTGTGGCCATCAAAAAATAAAAGCGGTTGCGCTAGAAAATATCCGATCAACTGACCTTCTTTGGAAAAAGCGCTGGTCAAATTTCGATCGCGAGCCAAAAAACACCAGCCCATCGGCACGTAATGATTCAAGGACTCGGCTCGCCACCGAGCGTTCCAAGACAGAAGCTCACGTTCCATTTCGTCGGCCACGGTCTCGCGCAACTTGGTTTTCTCGAAATCGACGATTTCATCCAGATCGGCCGTTTGAATCACTCGCAAATAAAGAGACATGTCGTTGCTCCGCTTTTTGTGGATGCGTTTGTTGCGCCAGTTGTTGCTCTGGGCAAAAAATAATCTTAGACTCGGAACCCATGAAGTACAAAAACTTTTCTCCGCAGTTCTGGGAGCTTCTGTCAAATGCGCTCGACCAGGAACTGAAAACAAACTCGAATCCCGTCGCCGCGTTTGACGCTGACGGAACGCTATGGGACCTAGATCTCGGAGAATCGTTTTTCAAATGGCAGATTGCGAATTCAAACCTGCCAAATCTGCCAGCCGATCCTTGGAAATACTATCACGATTGGAAAGAGTCCGGAGATCCTCGCCCCGCCTATCTTTGGCTGGCGCAAATCAATCAGGACCAACAGCTAGAGCAAGTGCACGCTTGGGCCGAAGCATGTGCTCGGTCGCATGAGCCACTGCCGATATTTCCGGATCAATTGAAACTGATCGAATGGCTTTTGAAAAACAAAGTTCAAGTTTACGTTATCACCGCTTCGATCAAGTGGGCGGTTGAGCCCGGTGTTCGGCGCTTGGGACTTCGCCCTGAAAACGTGTTGGGTGTCTGCACCAAAGTGGAAGAGGGCGTTGTCACCGATCATCAGGATGGTTTGATCACTTACCGTGAAGGCAAGCCGGCCGCGCTTTTGGAAAAGACCAAGGGACGAAAGCCCTTCTTTGCTTGCGGCAATACGATGGGGGATTTTGCACTGCTCGAATCCGCGACTCGGTTGCAATTGGCTGTCGGCGCGACACATGAAGGCCACGAGCTTTTCGAAACTGAAGAAAAGCTGCGACAGGAATCAAAATCTCGCGGCTGGTTCGCGCATCAATTCTAGATCCGACAATCGGACGCAGGAAGATTCATTTCCATTTTAGATCTATTTGAAGTGCCAACGTGGTTTGCAAAAAGGAAAAGCGACCTTGCAGTCGCTTTTACCGAGAAACGGATTTCTCCTCTTCGTAAGAGAGGAGGTTTTATGTCTGACAGACATAAAATAGAACGGCTGTTTTCGAAGAAGACTAAAGAGCGTTTGGAAGTTTACTTCCTGATCCTCCAAATTTTTTCGATCATCATGCTGCTTTTGAGTCAGCTCGCCCGTTAGGGGTGACTTGTTTTTAGGGCTTAAGTCGAGATCGTCTGTGCCGTGGAAGTTCCCTATCCACGTGGAGATTTATCAAGGCAGATGGCGACTGCAGGGTCGCCACCATTTTATCCCTTGTAAAACCCGACGATCTTTTCGATGTCCGCAATTTCTTTCGGAGCTTTTTCTGTCATATTTTCGAAACCGTTGCTGGTGACACGGATGTTGTCTTCGATGCGCACCCCGATTCCACGATATTCAGCTGCCGCGCTTTGATCGTTGGCTGGGATGTACAGCCCAGGCTCGACCGTGAAAACCATGTTTTCTTCGATAAAGCGAGGCTCATGATCACGTTTTCTAAAATACATTCCGCTATCGTGAACATCCATTCCCAAAAAGTGACCGATGCCGTGCGGATAATATTTTTTCTGCTCTTGCGCTTTGATGATGTCGGCCTTGCGTCCGGTCAGCAGACCCAGCTCTAACATCAAGTCGGTCAGCATTTCGGTGGCCGTGTCTTGCAACGTTTGGAATGGCACTCCGGGTTTCACCATGTTGATGATGTCTTTTTGAATCTTCAAAACGCCCGCGTAGACTTCGGCTTGCTCTTCGTTGAAACGTCCATTGATCGGATAAGTGCGAGTGATATCAGAGGTGAAATAATTGTACTCGCCCGCTGCATCCACCAGCATCAGGTCGCCGGATTTCAGAGGCTGATCGTTGAACACATAGTGCAAGGTTGTCGCATTGGCACCGCCGGCGAAGATGCCGCCGTAACCTTCACGGGCCGCTCCACGCTTCATGATCTGGTAAACGAAATGACCGTGCAGCTCACGCTCGGTCATGCCCGGCTGAGTGTACTTCATCGTTTCGATGTGAGCTTCCGAACTGAGCTCGCAGGCCTTACGCATGTTCGCGATATCGGCCTCGCCCTTTTTCACGCGGAATTCGCCCAAGAATTCGTCCGCATCGTAGATCGGCAACAAACCAAATCCGGTGCGGCCTTGGCTGGTTTTCAAATTCAACAAGGCTTCATCCACCTGCAGGTCGACCTGCGGATTTTTGTGACGACGGAAATAGACTTTGTCGGCGCCCTTCAACAGCTGTGGCAGAAGATTGTCGAATTCTTCGTAAGGATAGGCTTTGTCGATGCGGAATTCCGATTCTGTTGCCTCGGGACCGAAACGAAAGCCATCCCAAGTTTCGCGTTCGATATTTTTCACGCGCACAAACAGAATCGTTTCCGGCTTCATTCCTGGACGGAAAACAAAAATGGAATCTGGTTCTTCGAAGCCCGTCAGGTAATACAGATTTGAATCTTGACGGAAGGGATGATGAACGCTGCCGTTTCGAATCGTTTCTGGAGTCGATGCCAAGATCAGGACCGCACCCTGCATTTGCTCGGCGACGCGAGCTCGGCGTTCAGCGAAAATTTTGATGTTCTCTCGTGGCTTTCTCATATGAAACCTCTTTCGTCTCGAAAGGATCGTTCGACGCTGGCCTTCGCGCTTCTTACAAGTTCAAATCTTTGTTAATCTGAACGGAAGCTTCTTGGGCCGATTGCTGCCCTTTCTGTATCATTTCTCGGCGCTTATTGAAATCCAATAAATCATAGTCCCGCAGGGGAACTCGAAGGATGTAATCGACGCCTTTTTCTTTGCGGCTCAGGCTCTCTGCCGCAAGACTCCAAAGAACATGCGTTTCGGTTTCAGCATTATTCAACTTCAGCGGTCCCGATAACAAATCCACGTAAATCACGTAGGTCGCCCCTTTGGCGCGAACCGCGTCGACCATGGCTTTTAAGCTGAGCACGCCAGCCACATTTTGCTGATACGGCTTAAACAGTGGCGGAAACGCCAAGCAGTAAGGAAGCATTTCGGTATAAGCTCCCCGATTCATGACGTAAACCTGCTGTTTATCCAACTGCAGTGCCGGACAAGCAAATGGCACTTTGGAATTTTCGGCCCGGCTCGAGCTGAGAGCGATGTTCATGAATTCGCTCAGGGCTTTGACGTCGCCGGCTTTGACTTGCCCCGAGAGCAGACCTTTTTGAACCAGGTCACTTTCCTTGAGCTTCATCATTTGCCATTCGACGTCGTAAGGCTGGCCCTTGTTCGCATAAATAGCGGCGACCAGAGCTCCCATTTCAATGCCGGCGATTGCGTGAATCGGCATCTTTTGTTTGGCCAATTCTTGAACCACGCCGACATGCGCGTAGGATCGCAAAGCACCGGGACCTAAGATCAATGCAATTTTCGGAGTGACGCCCACCGGGAGCGGCGCCGAGGGAGCTTCCTCTTTAGGTTGCGCTTGCGTCTGCGGCACTGGCGCCGCAGAGACGACCGATGGTTCGGCAGGTCTCGTCGTCGGAGACGGCGCAGGAGCTGGTCTCGTTGGCGTTTCGGTTCGGGTTGGACGAGATTGGCAGGCGATAAAAACCAAAGCCAAAGTCGCGAGAAGAAATTTTTTATTTTTGAGCGAATACGAAGAATTCTCGATTGCCATCTTTACCCTCGATCGGTGACTCAAGATAATCTCGAACAGTCAAATCGAGCTCAAGACATTTCTGCCGAATTTTTTCTTCGACCTGTGCGTAAAGCTGTGGATCTTTGACCAGTCCGCCTTTGCCTAAGCCGTCAGGGCCGACTTCGAATTGCGGTTTGACCAATGCTAGAAGGTGCCCGCCTTTTTGCATCACCATTTTCAGCGCCGGCAAAACCAATGACAAAGAAATGAAAGACACGTCGACGACAACGAGCGGCCAGCCCGCGGGTGGTTTTGCCGCTTGCACAGACTGGTTGTGATCCAGATCTCGAGCATTCACTCCTTCGATTAAAATCAGTTTCTGTTCCGATCTTAATGAAGGATGCAGCTGATCATGGCCCACATCAACGCCGACGACTTGAAGCGCTCCTTTTTTCAAAAGGCAATCCGTAAAACCGCCGGTTGAAATCCCAACATCCAAGGCTCGCAGTCCTTGCACGGACATTTTCACGCGATCCAGTGCGCCTTCCAGCTTCAAACCACCACGCGAGACATAGCGATTGAGTTCCGATTCCCGTATTTCAATTTCAGAGTCCACGTCGACCTGAAGACTGGCGGCAACTGCGCGCTGACCATTGATTTGAACGGAGCCAGATTTGATCAAGTCTTGCGCCTTGGTCCGAGAGGACGTTTTTCCCATTTCGACCAGCAGGACATCGAGCCGCTTTTTCATACACTTCGATTTTGATTGTAAAGGACTAGTTCTTTTAACGGACCTTCCACAGCGCCCAGGTCGTTCAGGTTTTGCAGAGCTTTTTGATTCAATTCCTTGAGATAATTTTCTGTCTGCTCAAGTCCGAGCACTTCGGGAAAGCTTCCTGGTTCTTGCTTTTCTTTTGCATCGATCAGATCGTCTTGAATTTGAAATGCCAATCCCAGACGTTCCCCAAATTGACGGCACAGCTGAATTTTTTCTGATGGCAGTCCGCAAATCAACGCGGCCCCTTCGGCACTGACACGAATCAGGGCACCCGTTTTCATCAAATGCATTTGCTCGAGGTCGGCAAAGCTTGGTTTTAGTTTTTGAAATTCAAGGTCGATCGCTTGACCACCGACCATTCCAAAAAGCCCGGCTGCTTGAGATAAAAGTGCGACCAATCGAAGCCCAATGGCGGGATCTTCTTTATAGGACTGAGCGATTAAAGCAAAGGCTTCGGTTAAGAGCGCATCACCAGCGAGCAAGGCCGTCGTCTCACCAAATTTTTTGTGATTGGTGGGCTCGCCCCGGCGAAAGTCATCGTTGTCCATGCAAGGCAAATCATCGTGAATCAAGGAATACGTGTGAATCATTTCCACCGCCATCGCCCACGGCAAAACGCGCTGGGGGTGAACGGCGAAAGTTTCCGCAATCAGCAGAGACAAGACCGGACGAAACCGTTTTCCGCCACGTGAATAAGAATAAGCGATGGACTGTTTCAGTTTTTCCAGTCCCGGAGAATCCGGAAGCTGCCAGCCGTCTAGCAGGCGCTCGATGGCGCCATCCACCCACTCTTTGCGATCTTGGTTATTCATCCTCGACAGCAAAGTCCTGCAAAGTTGCTTTTCCGGTTGCGTCCATCGCCACCAGCTTTTTCACTTTGGCTTCCGCATCGTTCAAGCGGGTGTGGCATTCGCGTGAAAGCTTGATGCCCTCTTCGAAAAGCTTCAAAGAATCTTCGAGGCTGGATTCGCCCTTTTCCATTTTCTGAACGATCTCTTCCAAGCGTCCCAGTTTCTTTTCAAAATCCATTGAGTCCCCTTGTGTTTCCATTATTTGATCTCCTTCACCATGGCGGTGACTTGACCCTTCATCAGGCGGATCGAAATCTCGTCACCAGTTTTCAGTTGCGATGTCTCTTTGACCAAGTCTTGACCCTTGGTTACAACTGAATATCCCCTCTCGACAACTTTGAGAGGGCTTAAGCTTTCCAACAAGGACATGTAGCGCAGAACATCCTGCTTTTTCATATCCACCATGCACGTGATTTGATTTTTCATCCGCACATAAATCAGCTCGATCTCGGATCTTTTTTCACCGATCAATTTCGCCGGCGGCGTGAGGCTGTCGGTGGCCGCCTTTAATTCCAAGCCGCGCTTTTTGAGGTAATTCATTTGCGCCTGTTGCAAGCGCGAAGAGAGCTCATCATTTCGCAAAATCAGATCTTGCAGGCGACGCTTGGGATCGACCAAACGAACACTGAGCGTTTGCAGTTTTTGGTGTTCCAGTTTCAAGAAGCGACTGATCGCTAACGTCAGCATCTTTTGTAAAGTTTCAACCCGATGCGCGACATCCGCCGTGTTCTTCACCACCAGCTCGGCCGCAGCCGACGGGGTGGGCGCACGCAAGTCCGCAACAAAATCCGCAATCGTAAAGTCAATTTCGTGTCCCACTGCCGAAATCACCGGCACCGGGCAGGCCGCAATCGCACGCGCCAGTTTTTCATCATTGAAAGCCCAGAGATCCTCTATCGAACCGCCACCGCGACCAATGATAATCACGTCTACATTCGGCAGCAAAGTCGCCTTGCGAAGCGCTTCGACGATCTGGGGTGCAGCGCCTTCACCCTGCACCAGGGTCGGCACCAAGGTCACCGGAACGCCTCGATTTCGGCGGCTCAGGACATTGAGCATATCGCGAATGGCCGCGCCAGTGGGCGAGGTGACGATGGCAATGTGTCTTGGAATTGCGGGCAAAGGACGTTTGCGAGAAGCCTCGAATAAGCCCTCGCGCTTTAATTTTTCTTTCAGTTGCTCGTAAGCCTTTTGCAAAGCACCGGCCCCAACGGGCTCCATCATTTCGCAGACGATTTGGTAAGAACCACGTGGTTCATAGACCGAAACGCGACCGCGCACGATGACTTCGAGACCATCAGTCGGTTTGAATTTCAGGCGCGAGTTGTGGCCACGAAACATGACGGCACTGACCTGAGATTTGGAGTCTTTCAGGCTGAAATAAAAATGCCCCGAGGTGTGAGCCTTAAAATTCGAAATCTCGCCCTGCACCCAGACAAGCCCCAGTTCACCTTCAATCATTTGGCGAATCTGTCGGTTCAAGGCCTCGACGGAAAGAATCGTCGTCTCTGAATTTTCAGAAACGCTATCGGAAGAGGAATCGGTTTTTTTATTTGCTGTCTGCAAAGCGGCGCCTTCGTTCATTCAAAGGCAAGGTAGAGAAGGGAGTGTCAGCAGTCAAGAAAACAGGAGATTTTGCACTGACCAAAGACCTCCGACAAACAGGGAGGTGTAAGCGATTCCCCGATGGCTGCGCAGAGTCGCTGCCATCTCCGGCATCCGCTGGCGCGCAAGCTTGTCAAGTGACTTATTCTCGATCACAAAAATCATGATAATTCCATAGGAAAAAACAAGAAAAGGAAAAATCAGATCCAGCGTTTCATATTTCATGCCTTATTTTGTCGGAGAAAATCGCAAAAAAGTTGACTGGACCTTTCAACTTTCGGGCTCTTGATGTAGGATTTAAATCGGGTCTCAGGAAGTGTAAGAAAAATAACCCGACAAGCATATTTTTGGGGGCTGTCCCTGATGATGGTGTGCAAGCTCAACTCGTATTGAGAAGCCTAAAGTCGTTACCATGGCCACCCACCTTGCATAACGGGGTTATTGTTTCACACCTTTCCTGGGACTTTTTTTTTGCCTTCGGCAAAACGAATGATATTGCGCCTTCAACAAAAGCTGACAAAAGCTTTCGACTCCCATCCATCATTGCGGCAATGACGACTTCCATGCGGACGCATGCAAACTTCAGATTTTAAAGACAAAATATTTGTCTCGTTTTGAGAAAGATTTCGAAACTGTCATATTTCTAACAATTGAGCCGCACTGTGAAAATACCGAAAAGAATAGGTATGCTTCACAAAAAACGCCTCCTTCTTATCATCCTGACGTTTGCTGTGTTCGGCTGCGGCCCAAAAGCTGAAACCGAAGATCCAGCAAGTTCGGCTCCGTTGTTCGGCACGATCGGCAGTGAGAAAACTTATTGCTCGTCTGTCAGCAGCCCAGCGACTTCGACAACCGTGACCGCGACCGCGCAGTATCGCTACCGCCCGGCTACCGCATTGGGACTGCGGGCTGCCGCCACGGCGAATATTCGTTATGCCGAAGTCGCCGTCCTCAACTCGTCGGGCGCGACCATTCAATGTGGTGAAACGGACGCAAATGGGGCGATCAGCGTGAACATCCCGCGCACGGCCGGCACCTACACGTTGAAAGTCTTCTCTCGTGCCGACAACTCGCACGTTCGCGCCAGCGTCTTGAACAATTCCACTTCGATGACTCCGTACTCGATCTCGGCTTCGTTCACCCTAGCGGGTTCCGAGACAACCATGGCCGTGACATTGCCGGCCGCGACTTACACCGGCACATTGGAAGGTGGCGCTTTCAATATTCTCGATCAAATTTTTAATGCGAATGAATTCATCCGCAACAACTCGACTTGCGCCTCTTTGGGAAATGTTTGCACGGCATTTACCGTCGCGCCAAAAGTCCGCGTGTTCTGGACTCCGGGCATGAGTCCCGGTGCTTATTATGGCTCACCAACGGCTTCGATTTCTTTTTACATCGCGGCTGACGATGCCGCCTCGGGCATGGGAACGGGGATGTATCTGATGGGAGGAGTGAATGGCAGCACTTGCGTGGATACCGACCATTACGACAACTCGGTGATCATCCACGAGTATGGGCATTTTCTCGAAAACGCATTCGCCTACAGCAACTCGCCGGGTGGATCCCACAATGGAGATGCCATCATCGATCCTCGCCTGGCATGGTCCGAGGGATGGGCTAACTTTCTTCAAGGCGCCGTTCGCGGTGACAATCATTATATCGATACGGCCGGCAATGTGGACTGCGCGAATGGCACCGGCGTGAACGTCAATTTGAACTTGGAAACCATCACCTCGGGTCAAGATGCGGTGAATGGATCCACCTATTTAGGTGAAGGTGTTTTTCGCGAGGTCTCAGTGTCCCGCGTCTTGTGGGACACGATGGAAAGCTCGGTCGGCGGAGACGGTTTTGGTGCGAACGTTGGATTTGCGTACATCTGGAAGATTTTTTCTGATGCGAGTGCCGGCTTTCGAAATCCGACCATTCACTTTCGCAATGTCGGACATTTCAACGAACTGATGCGCAGTCTGATCAGCGCCAACGCACCTGGAGATTTGGCGAACTATGACAGCTTGGTCAGCAACGAACGACAACGCGCGGACCGTCGCGAATATGCCTACCTGCTGACTCCGCAAAACGGCGCGACCTGCACGTTTACGATCCAGGGTGTGGCCGGCGTGAGCAATTTGGCACAAACAAATGATTTTATGGCGTATTACTATGATGGATCGGCAGCGCGCGCGACTTTGAATCTCAAGTATGCCGCCACTCCGTCGGGCACTCCGACCGATTTGGATTTGCATGTGTGGAAAGAAAATTATGTCCTGAACGACACCGCGAGCTTGGTTGATTCAAGCGCTCGCTTTTATCCAGAAGTGGGCGGCGTGGGAATTGAGACCATTTCATTTTCCGGCCAGCCGGCTGGCTACTACATGATCCAGATCGAAACGGATCCAGACAACGTCCACACCACGGCACAGTACTATTTAGATACCAACGGGGGAACCGAACGCCTATGTCCATAAAAAAGATTTCCATCCTTGCAGTGACTGGACTTGTGCTGGGCGGACTGACCGCTTGGCTGCAAGAATCTCAGGTCGGCCGTCATCCCGCTTCGCAATTTCCCGCACCCAAGTTGCACGTGAAACCTTGGACGGATTCGCTCTCGGGTAAATTGCATCAGTCGATTTCCGTCCAAATCACCCCGGTCGGAGGAGTTCCCGACAATGATGATCAAGAGCTTCGCCTGAAGGCCGAGGTGACCTTGCACCAAGCTGTCGCTGGTGATGTGCATTTTCAGTGGAGCCTGCCTCCTGACGCTTCTGTGGTCAGCGGCGAGCTGGCCGATGCGTGGCCAAACCTGCAACCCGGACAAACCGCGACGACGGAAATTTCACTGTTGAACGTATCAAAAGAGAGCGTTGCAAAAACAGTCACCCTGCATGTCTCGGCAGATGGCAACGGCGTTAAATACGCAAGTTCAGGCAGCTTTGCCACGAACTCGGCAGAACAAATGGCGGCGGCGGAAAACAATGGTTCGATGAAAATTCAGAATTCGGAAGAACTGGTCTTGAAGAAGTCGAAGGCAGCTGCAAAAATGGAAAAGGTTCATCAGTAGGAGGAACGTCGGTACAATGAAAAAGCCTCTCGTCATTTCGATTGGACTCTTTCTTTTTCTTTTCGGTCTCGCGGTCGCGAAAACCACCAAAGTCGAAGCTACAAAGAAACAGCGGCTCCCGGCATCCGTCGTTCGGGCCGAGTAATTCCCTTTATCTCATCAATTTGATTTGCGCTCGAAATTTGCACATTTGACGGAAGAGTCGTAGATCCCGTGTTTTGCGGGTCGGCGTCTCTTCCTTTGGGCCAGAAATCGGCTTCTGTCTAAAGGATTTACATCCACAGCAGGAGTACCTATGAAAAGTTCAAGTCTTGTCGGATTGGCCCTTGTTTTACTGAGTTCCGCTTCTTTTGCGGCAAATCTGCGTCCCTGCACATCGGAAAAGCTCGAGTGCACTTTGAATGATGCCACGAACTTTTACCACCAGGTTCAGTTGGATCATTCCACGTCTCCCTTTTCGGGATTGAACGAGGACGAGCCTTCGATTCAGCCTGATTTCTGCGAAATTCACACGGTCTTGGATAATAAAAAAGGTTTGCTCTTCAATGTGACACTGACGGACCAGAGTTATAACGCCAGCGTTTACATTTACAACACGGTCACTCACATGCCAGAAAAAGCTGGCGAGCCGACCTTCTTCCTCGCACCGGAAAAAAAGTTTTATTACTCTTATGGCAAAGACAGTCTGGTTTGCACGTTGAAGAAATAGAAAAAAACAAACCGTCGGCCTTGAGAGTTCTCAAAGCCGTTCCGCCTTCTAGAGCGGGATGACTTCGATTTGAGGATTGAATTCGTCCCGCAAGATGCCTTCGATGGCCATCAAAGTCCCAGTGGTCGCACTGGGACAAGTTCCACAGGCTCCCTGATAGCTCACGTACAATTTATTTTCCTCGTACTTGACGACCTCAAGGTCCCCGCCATCGCCCTGAAGACCGGGTCGAATGGTGCGATCCAGGATCGATTCGATTTCCTGCACATCTTCCGGCAGATTTTTTCGCAGCTCTTTTAAAGAATCCGAAATACCGAAATTAGGATTGTGCACCGGTAATCGCGTCTGAATGACCGAGCAAACCTGGTTTTGAATTTCATCCGGTTCGGAATCAATGCGGTGAGTGATCGTCACCACGTTTTGGAAAAAGTGCACCTGCTTCACGCCATCAATGGCCAACAAATCCAAAGCCAGACGATTTCCGGCGGCTTCTTCTGGCGCCGAGTAGCTGGCTTTTCCTTCGAGCAGAACCGGGCGGTCCAGAACGAATTTCCAGGCATTGGGATTGGGGGTTGCTTGAACTCGGATTAAAACATCTTGTGTGCTCATGAGAGCATCTCCTTCGCTTTGATCAAAGCTTTCACCAAAGCGTCCACATCGGCTTTATTGTTAAACACAGAGAAGGAAGCGCGCAGCGTACCGGTCACGTGAAAGCGATTGCACAAAGGCATCGTGCAGTGATGGCCAGCGCGAACGGCGACGCCCTCTTGATCCAAAATCTGCGACACATCTGAATGATGCAAACCTTCCATCGAGAAAGACAAAATCGGCGCTTTGTCCTTGGCTTCGCCAATGATGCGAAGACCGGGAATTTTTTTGAGCTCATCGGTCGCATAGGTCAAAAGTTCGTGTTCGATCTCTTGGATTTTTTCGAATCCAATTTTTTTCACATAATCAATCGCCGGCCCCATGGCGATCACGCCTTCGATATTCGGGGTGCCAGCTTCAAATTTAAATGGCAGATCATTGTAAGTCGTCTTTTCAAAACTGACGTTCGCGATCATGCTGCCGCCGCCTTGAATCGGGGGCATTTTCAGAAGCAATTCTTTCTTTCCATACAAAACACCAATGCCGTAAGGGCCGAACAATTTGTGCCCTGAGAAAGAGTAGAAATCAACATCGAGCTTCTGCACATCCACCGCACGTGTGGAAACCACTTGCGCGCCATCAACCGAGATCAAAGCGCCTGTCGAGTGAGCCATTTTCGCTGCCCGCTCGATGTCCACATAAGTACCCAAGGTATTCGAGCAATGTGTCAGTGCGACCAATTTGGTCTGCTTCGACAATAACTTTTCAAATTGAGTCCAATCCAGCTCGCCACTGTCGGTGACCGGAATGGTTTTTAAGACCGCTCCCGTCTGCTCGCAGACCATTTGCCAAGGAACGATATTCGCGTGGTGTTCCATTTCGGAAACCAAAATTTCATCCTGTGCTTTCAGATTATGACGTGCCCAGCTTTGCGCAATCAAATTCAAAGAGGCTGTCGTTCCCGAAGTCCAAATCACTTCTTCAATGCTGGACGCATTTAAAAACTGTCGGACCTTTTCGCGGGATTCTTCAAAAGCCTGGGTCGCTTTATCCGCCAAGTAATGGGCACCGCGATGAACGTTGGCGGTTTCATAAGTATAAAAGTGAGAAATGCGCTCGATCACGGGCCAAGGTTTCAGGGCCGATGCTGCGCTATCAAGGTAAACCAGGTTCTTGCCCCGCACCTTTTGGGTCAGAGCCGGAAAGTCAGCGCGAATTTTATTCGTTTCAATCACGCTGGTATTCATGGCTGACCTTTCATTTTGCGATAGCTTTGCGCCAGATGCTGCGACAGCCATCCACGAATTTGCTCGTTGGACACGCGATCAATCAGATCGTTCACAAAACCGAGACTTAACATTTCCACAGCTTTATCCGCAGGGATCGCACGACTCATAAAATAGAAAAGCTCTTCCGCGTCCAATTGTCCGACGGTACTGCCATGGGTCGCTTTCACATCGTCGGCATAAATACCAAGCTCTGGTTTGCTGTCGGCTTCCGCCGTCGACGTCAAAAGCAGGTTCTTATTCAGTTGCTCGCTGGATGCCTTTTGCGCATTTTCGCGAATTTGCACACGGCCCGTGAAAACGGCGCGGGATTTGCCATCCAAAATGGATTTATAAAGCTGGGTTGTCGTGCAGTGACCCACCACGTGATCAATCAAGGTGTGATTGTCATGATGTTGCTCGCCCGCACCCAGGGTCAGGCCATTGACCTGAGCCGAACTTTCCTGACCCAAGCAGTACACATTCATATTGTGACGGTTCAAAACCGCACCCGTGGCGTAGGTTAAAGCTTCCATGGAAGCGTGCTCTTTTAAAAAAATCCGAGAGCAGCCGACATGAGTGGTCTGTTTTCCTTCGGACTGGACACGGGTGTATTCCAATTTCGCTGAAGGTTCGACCACGATTTCCGTCACCGCACTGGTCAGCGATTTCTGATCGCCACCGATATAAGTTTCAATCAAAGACAATTTCGATCGAACGCCAACTTTGACCAAAGTTTTTGGATAAGCCGCACGTTCCGAATTTTGCACGTACAAAACCTGCAATGGTTTTGCGAGATAGAATTCTTTTGGGATTTCGATCACGATTCCGTTTTGCGCGAAAGCCGAATTCAGGGCTTCCATTGAATCTTGTCGCAAAGTTTTCGCAGCCTTTCGGGCCGCACGAATCGATTTAAAAGTCGACGTCTGCTCGATTTGATTTAAACCCACCACTTTGATCTTCTTCAATGCCTTCATATCCGAAAGCTCATCGACCAGCTGGCCATTCAAGAAAACCAAATTGTGAAAGTCAGGGCTTAAGTAAGATTTCAAATCCGCTTTCAGGGTCTTTGGGACCGAAAGCTTCTGCGCTTCCTGTGGCAGCAACAAATCTTGCGGCAGGTTTTTAAGACTGGTGTAATGCCAAGCTTCGTCCAGCTTTGTGGGAAGACCCTTCGCTTCAAAATAGCGAAAGCCATTTTGGCGAATGTGTCCCCATGGCCCCTGAGCCTTGACGGACCGATTGAATTTTTCAAAGGCGTTTTGCAGACTCATATCACATCAACCAATCGTAACCTTGTTTTTCCAATTTCAGCGCCAGGCTTGCATCCCCGGTTTCAACAATCTTTCCATTTGCCAAAACGTGAACGAAATCCGGTTTGATATAATCCAGAAGACGCTGATAATGCGTCACCAGAATAATGGCGTTGTCCTTGCGGCGAAGTTTGTTCACACCTTCGGCGACAATTCGCAAAGCATCGATGTCCAAACCTGAATCTGTTTCGTCCAGCAAAGATAAACGTGGGGATAAAACCGCCATCTGCAAGATCTCGTTTCGCTTCTTTTCGCCACCCGAGAAGCCAACGTTCACCGAGCGATCCAAGAAGTCCTCGCGCATCTGCACCAGCTTCATTTTGGTTTTCAGAAAGCTGCGAAATTCATTCTCTGAAAGCTCTTCAGCGCCCTGGTATTTCAAGATCGAATTGAATGAAGCGTGCAAGAAATGGAAATTTGAAACCCCTGGCACTTCGACAGGATATTGCATCGCCAAGAAGATGCCTTCTTTCGCGCGAACATCAGGATCCAGCTCCAGCAGATTTTGCTTTTTAAAATTGATGTCGTATAGAACTTCGCCTTCGGTCACTTCGTAAGACGGATGTCCGGCAAGAACTTTTGAAAGTGTGCTTTTGCCAGCGCCATTTGGCCCCATGATGGCGTGAATTTCACCGGCGTTGACGGTCAGGTTCAAACCTTTGAGCACGGTTTTATCTTCGATTTTCGCATGGAGGTTTTTAATTTCTAACATATTATCCTACCGAGTTTTCCAATTTCATTTCAATCAACTTGACAGCTTCCACGGAAAACTCGAGCGGAAGCTCTTTGAACACTTCTTTACAAAATCCATTCACCAGCATCGAAATCGACGCTTCCATATCAAGTCCGCGCGATTGCAGATAAAAAATCTGGTCTTCACTGATCCGCGATGTCGAGGCTTCGTGCTCGAGCGTCGCGGTTTTATTTTTCACTTCGATATACGGATAAGTGTGCGCGCTGCTTTTATCCCCGACCAGCATCGAATCGCACTGCGAATAGTTTCGCGCGTTTTCCGCCGACGCCATGATCTTCACCTGACCACGATACGCATTGCTGGAATGCCCGGTCGAAATTCCCTTGGAAATGATCGTGCTCTTGGTGTTTTTTCCGATATGGATCATCTTGGTTCCGGTATCGGCTTGCATGTAATCGTGGGTCAGCGCCACCGAATAGAAAGCACCTTCCGAGTAATCACCTTGCAGGATAACCGACGGATATTTCCAAGTGATGGCCGAGCCACTTTCCACTTGGGTCCACGAGATCTTTGAATGTTTGCCGACGCATTTTCCACGCTTGGTCACAAAGTTGTAAATCCCGCCGCGACCTTGCTTGTCGCCGGTGTACCAGTTTTGCACGGTGGAATACTTAATTTCCGCATTGTCATGCGCGATCAATTCAACAACCGCCGCATGCAATTGATTTTCGTCCCGTTGAGGCGCCGTGCAGCCCTCGAGGTAATTCACGTAGCTGCCTTCGTCGGCCACCAGCAAAGTTCGCTCGAACTGTCCGGTATCCGAAGCATTGATGCGGAAATAGGTTGAAAGATCGATGGGACAACGAACACCTTTCGGGATGTAACAAAAAGATCCATCGGTAAACACAGCTGCATTCAAAGCGGCATAATAATTATCCGCCACAGGCACAACGCTACCCAGATACTTCTTCACTTTGTCTGGATATTTCTGGATCGCTTCGGAAATCGAACAGAAAATGACGCCCGCTTTTTCCAAAACCTCGGTGTGGGTTGTTCCAACGGAAACTGAATCAAAAACCACGTCCATCGCCACTCCGGAAATTCGCTTTTGCTCTTGCAATGGAATTCCGAGACGTTCGAAGGTCTTCACCAGTTCGGGATCGAGATCATTCAAAGATTTTGGACCTTCCGATTTTTTCTTCGGTGCTGAATAATAACGAATGTCTTGAAAATCAATTTTCGGATATTTGACGTGCGCCCAAGTTGGCTCTTCCAGCGTCAGCCAGTGGCGATACGCTTTCAAACGATACTCGAGCATCCATTCTGGTTCGTTTTTCTTTGATGAAATCAAGCGAATGATCTCTTCGCTCAAGCCCTTGGGTGCTTGATCCGTTTCGATATCCGTGACGAAGCCGTATTTATAGTCTTCGCTGCCGGGTATTGCTGGGGTTGATGTTGGCTCTTTTGTATCTGCCATTAGGACCTGTCTTTGAAGAGCAACTCTTTCAGAGTCACGTTCTTATAAAAATCGTTTAATTTTTGATTCAAGGTATGAACGGGCGACACGATATTGCAGCTGCTTTGAATTTCGCAGGGCTCTTGCTTGTGCAGGCATTTGGCAATCTGCGTGGGTCCCTGAATCAGCTCCATCAAATCATGCAAAGTGACCTTGGCCAGATCCTTGGTGATCTGATAACCACCCTGAACGCCCGGAGACGAGCGCAGAATCCCGCTTTGCGCCATCAGCTGCATCACGCGGGCGGTGGCATCAAAAGGCGCCTGATAGCTGTCGGCGACCTCTTTAGCGGACGTCAGCTCGCCTGGCATCTTCCGGCTCATGTGCTTCAAAGCCATCAATGAGTATTCGACCTTACGATTCAATTTGTTCATAACGGGCTTCGGTTTAAATGAAAGCCATGTGAAAATCAATTGAATTACGTCTTTTTTTGGCGTATTTCAGGTGACATGCGATTACTGACATTGACCATTGGCACCCTTCTTGTGTTCTTCATTATCTTCATGGCCGCGCGCATGTGGGGCGAAAGCCAGACATTTCGGCCTTACGATGCCCCCTTTTTACAGTTTCAAGGCCCCGTTTTGATTGTGGGCTGGGAGCAGAACTTCCTTTTGGAAAAGAAGCCAGATCTCATTCTGTGGGCGGACGTTTACCGCGCCAAAGATCAGAATCTTTTGGTGAAACCTTGGACCGATCGAAATAAGGCTGTAAAAGACTTGGATCAAACGGCGAATCCGGCCCGCCCTCTATTAAAAGAGTTGTTGGAAAAATTCCCGAACACAAAATTCGTCGTCAACTGTGATGATAACGTTCAGGACATTCAATTGCAGTTGGTGCAAGTGATCCGAGAAGCCAAAGCCGTGGACCGCGTGCTGATGCAATCCAATTACAATACGATTCTAACCAGCGTGAAAGAGCTCGAGCCGACTTTGATTTTTGGTTCGACAATCGCAGATATCACGCGCTTGAAAACGTTCGAATCAATGTGGTTGCTGCCAACCGCATCCTTCACGGGCGATGTCTTTTTCGCACCTTTGAAATACCGGGACCGAGACACCGTCAGTCGCGATATCGTTTTGGAAATGAAGCGACGATTTAAAAAGGTTTTTCTGGGCCCGCTGAAAAATGCCGAGGAAGTTGCCAAGGCTCGCAGCTTTGAACCCGATGGACTTTTTGTCGAAGATCCGCTGTTGGCCATGGAAAAATAAGTTGGATTTCGTCCGGCCATTCTCGATTTCCAAAATTCACTGGACCAAAGCTAGGTCCAGTCGCCAGACCATGGTGTAGAAATTAGACCAATGTCTCAAGCTTTCAGTCCAGGGTCCGATCTAAACAATAGACCTTATACCTGGAGGAAAAATGAGACCACTCATCCCCCTAGTTCTTTGTGCCGCCTTGGTTGGATGCAACAAAATTCAAAGCAACGTTTCGTTCGACCCGGTTCCGACCGAACCGGTGGTGCAAAAGGTTGACGATCATTCCTGCGAATGGGATGCGGCAGATTATGAATTGCGAACGCATTTGCTGGCGTTTGAGATGACCAGCAGAAATGAAGGATCGTTCGGATTCAATCTTCTGAATAAATTTTTCAGCGCTTTTAAACTGAAATTCAAAGTCGACAAAGGCCAGATGACGTTCGGGATGGACCTGACGAAACCGCAAGACTCGCAAAATGAAATCGTCAACGTGATGGGCATGGCGGAATACAGCAAGAAAGAATTGGGCTTCACCATTGATTTTGGCCAGATTCAAGCCGGATTGGATCATCAAAGCGCAGTGCCGGTCACCACGCTGGTCAATCGCGGCCTGATGAACACATTGAATGAGGTCAAAGCGCGCTTGCAAGCACTCCCACTAGAATGGGCGACCCACGTTTCGCAAGTGAATGGTAGCAAAGTTCGCATTCCGGTGGGGCTGCTAGCCGGCGTCCGGAAGGGTGACGAGTTCGCGATCTATAATGTGGAAGCGCAGTGGGATGGCACTCCTTGCCAGAGTCATTATTTTGGGGAATATAAAAAGTCTCAGCAACCGGTCGCGATCGCGACGGTCACCGACATCAACGAAGTCACCGCGTTTTTGGATTTGAACCAGATGCAAGAAGAAGTCAAAGTCGGCGCGCGGGTTGAGATTTCAAAGCTGGTCGATTCTCGTACAACTTTGCAAAAATCAATTCGCATCGTCGGTATTACTTCCGAGCCGGTCACTTTGGACAACGGCTCGAAAATCAATTTGCTTCCGTATGTTACAGAGGTGTTGAAACCCGTTTTGAGCCAAGGTGGATTCTACATTCGGCAGGCG
Organism: uncultured Bdellovibrio sp.; assembly: GCA_966211795.1. Taxonomy (GTDB): domain Bacteria; phylum Bdellovibrionota; class Bdellovibrionia; order Bdellovibrionales; family Bdellovibrionaceae; genus 21-14-0-10-47-8. The sequence continues at coordinate 82,331 of CBIHNW010000019.1, forward strand.
CATTGATTCATTTCGAAAAAGGCGCGAACTAGGCGTGGGGTGCGGATTTCGTCTGGCTGCCATTCGCTTTCGCAGCTTTCGTAGCATTGAAAATTTGCCGCTCCCATTTTGTCAGCATGACGGCCAGTGTTTGCATGGTCACCGGCTTTAACAGAAAATCATCCATCAAACTTTTAAATTCGACCTTGTGCACATCTTGAATCACCGTGGCCGTGAAAGCGATGATGGGAATGTGACGGCCCGTCGATTCTTCGAGCTTGCGAATTTCCGTGCTGGCCTGAACACCGTCCATGACGGGCATGTGTTGATCCATCAGAATCAAATCAAAGTGAGACGCGTTGTACTGGTTGACCGCTTCTTGGCCATTTTTGGCCAGGCTTGCCGAGTACCCCAAGGCCTTCATCATGTTCATGATGATCACTTGGTTCACCTGATTGTCTTCGGCCACCAGAATCCGGATGGCCTGGTGTTGAGCGACGTCATCACCATTGACCATGGGTAAAGGCCATGTTTGCGGTTCAAGGTTTGAGACTTCCAAGGATGAAATTTCGGGAGCAAATGAAAACCAAAAAGTTGATCCGGCTCCCGGCGTGCTTTCCACATTCATTTCTCCATTCATCACTTCGACCAAGCGTTTGGAAATTGAAAGTCCCAGCCCTGTGCCCCCGAATTTCCGTGCCGTAGATCCATCAGCTTGCATAAAAGGTTCGAACAGACGGTTCATCACTTCGCGGCTGATGCCGATCCCGCTATCCTGGACGCTGATTTTGATTTCGCAGTTTTCTTTCGTTCGCGACAGCAGTTCGGCGCGGACGATGATTTTTCCTTCGTCGGTGAACTTAATGGCGTTATTTAAAAGATTCAAAAGAATTTGCACGATTTTTCCGGAATCGCCTTTCAGCATTTTTGGAATTTTTGGATCGGTGTCCGACTGAAGGATCAAACCTTTTTCAGCCGCCAAGACACCGATCAGACTGATTTGACTTTCGATCAATTGCCCCAAATCAAAATCAATCGATTCCAACTGCACCCGACCGGCTTCGATTTTTGAAAAATCCAAAATCTCGTTGATGATTCGCAATAGAATGGTCGATGAGCCACGGATCGCCGCCACGAAACTTTTCTGCTCAGCATCCAATTTGGTTCGCACCAAAAGATCGGTCATGCCGACAACCCCGTTCAATGGTGTCCTGATTTCATGGCTCATATTCGCCAGAAACTCGCTTTTAGTGCGGGCCGCGTTCTGCGCCGCCTCGCGAGCCTGCAGGATTTCGGATTCGAATTCTTTTTGTTGGGTCACGTCGCGGGCCACGGCATACATGTAAGGTCCCGAAGGAACGGACTTCCAAGAGAGAATGCAGTACGTCCCGTCTTTGCGCCGGAATCGGTTTTCGAACGAGAGAACTTTGTTGCCCCGAATCTGAGATTCTATTTCGCTCAGTGTCCGGCCGACATCATCCGGATGGATGAAATCAACAATTGGTTTTTCGTACAATTCTTTTAACGAGTATCCCAAAATTTCTTCGTAAGAGGGACTCAACCGCTTAAAGTATCCATCCATTCCCGAAATGCACAACAGGTCCAAAGACAAATTAAAGAAGCGATCGATGTGCTCTTCGGCCGCTTCTCGTCGCAAACTGCCGCGATTCACGATATATGCCGCCGCTAAAATCAGGGCACAGGCCAAGGCACCACTGAGCCAGACCACCCATTTTGCTTGCTGCGCTTGCGAGACGGACCGTTCACTTTGTTCGCCGAAAATCTTTTCTTCTTCCGCTTTCAAAACATTCATGGCCTTGAAAATTTGCAGCTCTTGATCTTTGCTTTCAACGCCCATGAGACGTTTTTGCAGAACCGGCCAACCGCCCATTTTTTCAAGTTCGAAAGAATCCTGCCAGAGCTGTATTCTTTGATTCAACAAAGTTTGGAACGCAACTAGGTTTTGCTTTTGCAGTTCATTGCCCTGAATCTGCCCCTGCAGATCTTGCAAAGTTTGCTGCAGCTCCTGGTGCGCGATTTTGTAACGATCCAGATAATAATCCTGCCGGGTCATGTGATAGGTGCGTAGGTTGTTCTGTGCGGTTACGAAGTCCGTCGACATTCTTTCAATGAGGCTGCGAACTTTGACGGTGTGCTGGGTCCACTCGGATTCTTGGATGGACTTATTGATGCTGATATTGGCGCTGACGCTAACGATCATGATCATTAAACAGGCGATCGCAAAACCCAATGTCATTTTAGCACTTGTCTTCATTATCTCTAATTTGAACTTCGATCCTGATTTCATCAAATGAAATAGGATTTCAAATGAGCTTGGATCGACGCGGCCATTCCGCCTTCCGAATCGCGCACCCTGGAATTGGCTCGCCAATACTGTTTGAAATCACATTTTTCTACTCGAACTGAGCGGCCTTACGCGCCGAATGATAGACCTAAGTCGAGTTCGCAAGCGCGTTTCGGTTTGTCGGACCTTATCAGTATTTGATAGCTTGAAGAATAAACTTCTGTGGAGGATTTCAACGTGAAGGTGAATACCGGCGCGCTCGATGCGATTTTTCAAGCCAGTCTTGTTGTCCAATTAACCCTGATGATTCTGGTCGGCCTTTCTATTTTTGTTTGGGCCGTGGCCTTTTTAAAATTCAAACAGTTCTCGTCGCTGACTCGAGCCAATGAGCGCTTTCTCGGTCACTTTTGGAAGGCAACTTCGTTGGACACTTTGTACGGCGAGTTCGAATCTCATCGTCACAGCCCCCTGGCCCGCGTCTTTCGCGCCGGCTATCTGGAATTACAAAAATTAGCGGGTCATAAGAATGCCAATTCATTGCAGATGCAATTGTCCGGTTCGGACAATCTCGAGCGGGAATTGCGAAAAGCAAACGATCTCGAGGTCGCACGTCTGGAATCCAAGCTCACACTGCTGGCGACCACCGGTAGCACCGGTCCTTTCATTGGACTGTTTGGAACTGTTTGGGGAATCATGACCTCGTTCCATAAAATCGGTCAGACGGGTTCGGCCAGTCTGGCGGTGGTGGCACCGGGTATTTCGGAAGCCCTGATCGCGACGGCGATTGGTTTGGCGGCGGCCATTCCGGCGGTCATCTTGTACAATCATTTTATCTCGCAGATTCGCAAACAAGAGATGGCGCTGAACAACTTCAGTTCTGATTTCTTGAACATCGTGAAACGAAACTTTTTCAAAGAGTAGAACATCATGGGAATGAACGCCGGCAACGGAAATGGAAAAAGCCGCATGGCTTTAAGCGAAATCAACGTGACGCCTTTGGTGGACGTCATGTTGGTGCTGTTGATCATGTTCATGGTGACGACACCGCTAATGCAACAAGGGATCGAAGTCAATTTGCCGAAGACGTCGGCCTCGGGCGTCGAACCGACAGACGAACCATTTGTGTTGATGATCACCGCCGATCAAAAAATCACCGCCGGCAAGCAGCCGGTGGCGATGAAAGATCTGCAAGGCAAATTGAAAGCGATATTTGAAACTCGGAAAAACAAACAGATTTATCTGCAAGCCGACCGCAAGGTTGATTATGGTTTTGTCGCCGAAGCGATGGCGGAAATTCGGGCTGCGGGAATCTACAACATAGGATTGATCACATTACCTAAAACACAATGAGCCGAACAAACGATTGGGAAACTGAAAACATAAGCCTTAAAAATTACGTGAAAATTTCGATGATTGTTCACGTCGGGATTTTTTTGGCCTTAACGATCAAAGCGACCTTTTTTACCGATCCCCCGATTGTTCTCGAAAACGCCATTCGTGTCGACATGGTTGGCTTACCGGATAAAGTCAAAGAAGCCCCACCAGCACCAGAGCCGGCCGCTCCGCAACCGAAACAAGTAGAGATGCCGAAGAAGGAAGTCGTTCCTCCGCCCGTGGTCGCTAAGCCTGAACCGGTCAAGCCCCAGCCCAAAGCCAAAGAACCAGACGCCATCAATTTGAACAAGACGAAATCCAAGGAAAAGCAGGCGCTGGAAAAGCTCAAACAAATGGCGGCGCTAGAGGCCATCCAAAAAGATCTCGATGCCGAAAATAAAAAGAAAGCCGCCGCCAAAGCCGTGGCTCAAGTAAAATACAAAGGCAACGTTTTAGCGTCAGGCTCCGAGCTGACCGGTATTAATAAACTGCAAGCCGATAATTACACCGGCGAAGTGCTTCGCCACATGAAAAATCACTGGGAAATTCCCCAGTACATCAAGAACAACAGTCTCAGCACGATGGTGCTGGTGCGTTTTGATGAGAGCGGAATCATTCTTTCCAAAAGCATCGTCAAATCCAGCGGCAATCCCGCTTTTGATGAAATCGTGCTGACGGCGATTCAAAACAGTTCGCCCGTTCCGCCGCCACCCGCTAAATTTGCTAAAATCGCTTCCGTCGAGGGTTTTTTATTTCGATTCAGTCCTGACCAGTAAAGAGGTGCTCCTATGCTGTCGATTCTTTTTGCTAGCTTTATGGCTTTTGCCCAAACCGTCACTTCGCAACCTTCCGAGCCCATCAAGGCTCAGGTGCAGATCGACGTCACCCAGGCGAAAACTCGGAAAAGCATGATCGCTTTTCCGCCGTTGCAATTCACCGGGAACCCGGCGCTGAATAAAAATTATGACAGCATCGGTGGCGAGTTGTTCCGGGTGATCTTCAATGACTTGAGCGTGACGAGCTATTTTCAATTTATCGCGCAAAAAGCGTTTCTGGAAGACACCAGCAAAAAAGGCATTCGTCCATTTCCGACCGATCCGAACGGCTTTAAGTTCGATTCTTGGAAACAAATCGGTGCCGAATTTCTGGTGCGTGGCAGTTTCTCGATCGCCGGCGACAGTTTAAGCCTTGAAACTTATGTTTATCATGTCGGTCGCGGCACTCCGGTTCTGGCCAAAAAATATAAAGGCACGGTGTCGGCGGCTCGAAGAATTGCGCACACTTTCTCGAATGATTTCATGGAGGCCCTGACCGGCACGAAAGGAATGTTCTTATCTCGAGTGGTCACGGCCAGCGACCGGGCCGGCGCCAAGTTCAAAGAAATCTACGTGATGGACTGGGACGGCGCCAATCCAGACAAGATCACCAATCACAAATCAGTGACTCTGTCTCCGGCATGGTCTCCCGATGGAAGCAAGGTGGCCTACACCGCTTTCGTGCAACGAGCGAAAACAAAAACTCGCAACGCGGATCTTTTCATTTATGAACTCACTTCGGGCAAAAGATGGCTGGCCTCTTTTCGCCAAGGGATCAATTCGGGAGCCAACTTTGCAGCAAATGGCGAGGACCTGTACCTGACGATCTCTCAATCCGGCACTCCGGACATTTATAAAATGTCGGTCGATGGAACTTTGGCGAATCGGATCACCAATGGCCCACGTGGCGCCATGAATGTCGAGCCGGCCATCAGTCCTGACGGCACGAAGCTCGCTTTTTCTTCCGATCGCAGCGGCAACCCGATGATCTACGTGATGAATGCAGATGGGACGAATCCCAAGCGCATCACTTTTGCCGGCAAGTACAACGCCACTCCGTCTTGGTCGCCTGATGGCAAACGTTTGACCTTCGCTGGCTGGAGCGATGATCACTTTGATATTTTCACGGTCAATGCGGATGGTTCGGATATGTTGCGCATCACTTCGGCGAAAAAGAAAAATGGCAAGTGGTCACAAAACGAAACCCCGGTTTACAGTCCGGATGGCCGTCAGCTGATGTACACCAGCAATCGCACCGGCAGCTATCAAATTTACATTTCAAATTTGGATGGATCTGAAGAACGTCGGATCACCAATGACAGCGCCAACTATTTTAGCCCCAAGTGGTCTAAGAATTTAGAGTAACCTGATTTGACGAAGGACTGACCGTGCTACCAATTTTATTCGTAAGTGTGATGGCCTTGGCCCAATCTTCCGCTCCGACGGACCCGGCATCCGCACCGCCGGCCGCCGCCTCTTCGACTGCGCCGGCTGAGACACCAACTGCGGTTCCAGCTGCGACTTCGGCCCCAGCGCCGGGCGCGGCCCCCACCAGCAGCGAATCTTCAGGCGGAACTCAGAGCCAGGTGCAAATCGATGTCACCGAGGCCAAAACTCGAAAAAGTCTAATGGCCTTTCCGCCTTTGCAAGCAAGTGAAGACGGATCGAAAGCCAATGTTATCAAGATCGGCGATGAGCTTTCCAAAATTATTTCCAATGATCTCAGCCTCACTGGATATTTTCAATTCATCGCCCCAGCCGCATTTTTAGAAGATCCATCTAAGACCGATGTTCGCCCGATTTCCGACACTCCCAAGGGCTTTAAATTTGATTCGTGGAAACAAATCGGGGCCGAGTTCCTGATCCGCGGAACCTATTCGGTCAGCGGTGAAAATATCAACATGGAAACCTTTGTCTACAAAGTGGATTCAGCTTCCGTGGTGCTGGCCAAAAAATACAAGGGCACCACCGCGGCAGCACGCCGGATCGCGCACACTTTTTCCAACGACTTGATGCAAGCATTGACCGGCAATAAGGGCATGTTTCTATCCCGCATTGTCGCCAGCAGCGATCGCGGTGGTGATAAATTCAAAGAAATCTATATCATGGATTGGGACGGCTCGAACGTGAGCAAGGTGTCCGAGCATCAGTCTGTCACCTTGTCGCCAACCTGGTCGCCGGATGGATCGAAGATCGCTTACACGGCGTTTGTGCAAAGGGCGAAAACGAAGACCCGAAACGCGGATATGTACATTTACGAAATCGCCTCTGGCAAAAGGTGGCCCGTCTCGTTTCGTGAAGGTTTGAATTCCGGCGCGAACTTTGATGCCAGCGGCAAGTATCTATACGTAACGCTGACCAAAGGTGGATCGCCCGATATTTACAAGATGTCGATCGATGGTAAAGAGCTGACCCAAATTACGAAGGGCCCACGGGGCGCCATGAATGTCGAGCCCGCGATCAGTCCTGACGGGACGAAAATCGCCTTCTCTTCTGATCGTGGCGGCAATCCCATGATTTACACCATGAATGTGGATGGCTCGGACGTGAAACGCCTGACCTTCGCCGGCACCAACAATGCGGCCCCATCCTGGTCACCCGATGGAAAAAGACTGGCGTTTGCAACCTGGCAAAACGAGCATTTCGACATCATGACCATCTCGGCAGATGGTGGAGAACTGAAGCGCGTGACTTCGGTGCGAAAAAAAGACGGCAAGTGGGCGCAGAACGAAAGCCCCTCTTTTTCTCCGGATGGACGATTCTTGTTGTTCACCAGCAATCGCACGGGCTCGTACCAAATCTACATTTCAAATTTGGATGGCAGTGAAGAAACGCGCATCACCAACGATGATGCCAATTACTTCAGTCCGAAATGGTCGCAAAATATTGAATAACGAAGGAACGGCGTGGGTCTTCCGGCACTTGAGACATATTCTTCCGAGCAGATTCAAGCAGTTCAAGAATTCTCTTCTGTTTCGATTTCCTATTTCCAATTCCTAACAAAATCCCCAACCGGCATCTCTGATCAGATCCGGCTGAAACGTCATCGCGCATGGCTCGAATGCATTTGTGCCGAATTTTTCGGGACCGCCAGTTCGGCCGAGATCTGTCAGCATTGGTCCCAGGCCGCCGATGACATTCTCAATGAGGTTTGCCGGCTGTTGGCCGGTCCGCACCTGGCCCTTTTCGCCTACGGTAAATTGGGTTCGCAAGAGCTCAATCTCAGTTCGGATATCGATTTGGTTTTTGTTTCTGATTCTGCCGCCGAAGTCGATTCGACCTTTCTCCGCAAATTCCAGAATCTGATTCAAGAATTCACGGATGTCGGATTTTGCTTTCGCAATGACTTTGACCTGCGGCCCGGCGGTCGCATGGGCCCCCTGATCCCAACCGACGATCAGTTTCAGGACTATTACGGCAACTATGGTGAAACGTGGGAGCGCTTGGCCTTTGTTCGCCTGCGGCCTATCTGGGGTGACGAGACCCTGATTCAAAATGTTTTGAAATTCACTGGCAAGTTCACCTTCCGAAAGCACCTGGATTACACCATGCTTTCGGATCTTCAAAGTCTGCGGCAACGCATCCACGCCCAATACGCCCACCGCACCCTGGACGAACAGATCGATCTCAAGCTGGGTGTCGGCGGCATTCGCGATCTCGAGTTGTTTGTGCATGCCCTGCAGGTGGTGCACGGCGGGCGCGACCCGGAACTGAGGCAGCGAAGCACCTCGGCGGCCTTGAGCCTGTTGTTGCAAAAAAATATTTTGCCCACGGACGAGGTTCAATTTCTGCAAGAGCATTACTGGACATTGCGGCGTTGGGAAAACCTGGTGCAGGCCGAGGCGGATCAGCAAACTCATCTGCTGAAAAAAGATTTTCGCTTGAAGCCGCCGTTTGCCGAGCTGAAAGAACGAATGCAAAAATGCGATCACTTGGTCAGCGGACTGCTGGGCAAGGTCGATCTCAATGTCAGGACCTTGCCGGAAAAAGAAGACGAACAGTTACAGTGGCTCAAGGATTTGAAATTCGATGATGCCATTGTCGCGCAAGTTTGGCCGGAGATTCTGTCCACCACCGTTTTGTCCAGACAGCGCGAGCGGGACGAAAACTATCGCCTTCGCTTTCTGTATCTTTTTCTTTTGGAAATCGTCAAATATCCGCAAAGTCAAAATCGCTCGCTGGCAATGCTTCGCGATTTTCTGAAAGCCACGCGGGCCAAGGCGACATTTTATTCTTTGTTTTTAAATCGAGAAAATCTGATCGAACAGTTGGCCCGGTTGTTTGCGACGTCGCCGTATTTGGCCAGCCTGATTTGTTCACGTCCTGAACTGATCGACAGTTACGTTTACCGAAACCAAGGTCAATTGTCGCTCGAGGATCCACAAGCTTTCCTGGATGGGTTGAGCGAACGAAAATTGCTGAGCGAACTGATCAACGGATCCGAATTTATCAGCACCCTGGATCTCGGCGATCTGATGACCCGAATGACCGATACCGCCGACCAGATCGCCAAAGATTTGTTGTCCTTGATCGTCAAAGAAACGCAGGTCGAGCTTCACGTTCTGGCCCTGGGAAAATGGGGCGGCCAGGAAATGGGACTGCGATCCGATCTGGATTTTATTTTTATCACCACCGAAGAGCCCACCGAGAAACATCTGAAAGCGGCACGCAAATTTTTTCACCGACTGACTGAAAGCCACCACCGCGGAGGATCGTTGTACAGCATCGACATGCGCCTGAGACCTTCGGGTAAGGGCGGATTGGTGGTGACTTCGTTTTCGCAGTTGTTGGATTACCTTCGCCAACAAGGAGCCGCGTGGGAGCGACAAGCTTACCTGCGCTCACGATTTATCGGATCCAGTTTGCAGGAAAAACAAATCCAAGAGACGTGCTTGGACCGCAGTTTGAGCACACCAGATTTGAAAGAGCTCAATGAAATTCGAAAAGCCCTGTTGAAAAATGCGAAGCAGACAGATCATTCCATTGATATGAAGTACGGTGAAGGCGGCTTGGTGGATTTAGAGCTGGCCACCCAGGCCGCAGTTTTGTTGAGGCAGAATATTTTATCGCAGCAGACGGTGCTGCAAATGAAAGAGCTTGGTTGGAACCAGCTGATCGAGCATTACGAATTCTTGCGTTTGGTAGAACAAATCCACCAGACTGTGGTCGTTTCGTCGGGATCAGTTTTGGATTTTAAAAGCGAAAGTTTTGAATCCGTTGCGTGGCTCTTGCACCAATCACCAATAGATTTGGAACGGCGACTGCGCTCTGCATTGATTGACAGTCAGCAGCTTTTAAAACGCCTTGACCCCCGACGGTCTCAAGAATAATCCAAATAGTGTTCACATTACGTTAAGGAGGCAACGCCATGAATTTTAATCGTGCGCGTCAAAACTATTTGAAAGCGCTATGGATCTATTTGATCGCGTTGCTTTTGCTAGGCCTTACTTTCCATTCGGAAGCGAATGTTCCAGGAGCTTCTGGTCTCGGAAGCCGATCTCACTCAAACCCCTAATCCGTTTTCAGAACCGGTTCGTTTGGCAAAGGGCTTTGAGCTAGGTCCCGCGAATAAAAAAATGGGGACGCAGAGGCCCCCATCATTTTGGCAGGCCTCTCTTCGAAGCCCATCCATTCTTAGAATTTCAGTCGAACTTATTTCTTCACGTGAATTGATTTGATCACAACTGGTGTTGTTGGCACGTCGGACATTCCGCCTGAATTGCCAGTTGGAACCTCGCGAATTTTATCGACCACGTCCATGCCGCTTGTGACCTTACCGAAAACAGCATAACCAAAAGCTTGTGGAGTCGGCGCGCGGTAGTTCAAGAAATCATTGTCGACCACGTTGATGAAGAACTGTGAAGTTGCTGAATCAACAACCGAAGTTCTTGCCATTGCGATTGTGCCGCGATCATTTCGCAATCCATTTGCCGCTTCGTTTTTGATCGGGGCATCGGTTTTCTTTTCTTTCAGTTTTTCATCCATGCCGCCACCTTGGATCATGAAGCCTTTGATCACGCGGTGAAAGACCGTTCCGTCATAATGCTTTTTACCCACATACTTCAGAAAGTTTTCCACTGAAATAGGAGCTTTGTCTGCGTTCAATTCAACTTCGATATTTCCAAGTGATGTTTCGATTACGACGGTTGTCATTTTGCCTCCAGCTTTGGTTTTGTCTGCGTCTGTCTTTTTATTTTTTGATTTCTTAGTGTCTTTTTTTGCTTCTTTATCTTTTGTCGCTTCGTCTTTGACTTCATCAGTCTTCGTCGCTGTCTCAGCTTTCGTTTCTTGCTTTTCGGCTTCGGCTTTTGCGTCTTGCGCGAAGCTGCGAACCGGCGCCAAGTTCAAAGCGACCATTACCGCTAGCGATGACAGTAAAAAAGAGATTGAGGGGGTTTTCATATTCGTGCTCCTTCGTGGATGCAAAAAATAAATTTTGAGTGTTGAGACTGGCTCAAAGAATATCGAAAGGCAATCTTTAACCTCTCGGAATCAATCCGTTATTGCCGTCTCAATCTGAGACACGGTGTCGAAGTCTTTGACACGCCAATGACCAAATGGGCCCCGGTTCTATCCGCGCGGTCACCGCACTTGCCCGCACCATTTTAAATCCAAATGAACGGACCGTTGGGGGTCTGTTCTTTGCTCATTTTTTAGCTATGGCGCAAAGAAATTTTGCTCACATTTTGCTCGCGGGCCTGCTTTTCCTGCAAAGTCTGTTTGCACCGGTGCTCGCGTCTGCCGCCTGGGACACACGCGTGAAGATGGTCAAGGCCGTTCAGGCCGTGGCAATGCCAGAAAAAACTCAAATTGCGAAAGCCGTTGACGAGCTCATGTTAGGCCGACCGTCGGCTATTCCAAAAGGTCAGGCCGCGGCGGGCGGCTTAAGTGCACCGGTGATCAACAAAGCTGGCGAAGTGGTCTCGAATATTTTATTGGCTCCGGGAAAAAAAATAAATCCAATCACCTGGCTTCGCTTGAATGGAAAAAAGGCCGCGCTGAAAACGGGAAAGTTTATGGCCGTGGATTTGCCAATTGAAGCTTTCGCTTTCTTCTTGGCTCTCGGGGCGATCCACGTTTCGCAAACCTATCTCGACTATGCCGAAAATCCAGTTTCCTTGGAACAACACTTGAATTCGAATGATGTGCGAACCGCCGAAGGTCAAATCGGTCTGGCAAGCTTGGGCGTTTTCATGGCCGCGAACCGCTCGACCGAGTCCTTGCTGTACAACATGATTGGCCCTCAATCTCGAATGAAAGGTTTTGTTCCGTATCTTGGAATGTCGGTTGGATTCTTAGCCTCGAGCTTGATGAACGAGGTCGCCAACTTTGACCAACTGAAAAAATGCGTAGCGGCTTTGAAAGTGCGGATCAATCAAGAAGAAAAATACGCCACCTGCGAAAGAGCCTATGACTCGTGGAACGAAGCGGGTCTCGAGAAAATGCAGCAATATGCTCCGACCATCATGGCGATGGTGACCTCGACCCTGACAGCCGGTATCGCCGAGTCCCTGGTGCAAAAAGTGATCACGGCCACCTCGTGGAGACTGGTGCTTGAAATCGGCGTCACCATCTCTCCGATCGGCTGGACCGGACAAGCGATCAAGTGGACTTACCGCATTGGTTCGATGGTTCTATTTACAAAGCTGCAACAAATGCAAGAGCCAGGACTGACCCAGTGGTGGAAAAACTGGATGGATGGCAACGAGATGGAACGCTCGGTTCACGCCATGATGTTTCAGATCGATCGCAAAAAAAGAAACGGCTGGCAGCCATTGGCCGAATCAGAAAAGGGCTCAAAGTACGATTTGGATTTGGAAATTCATAAATTTTCTCAGCATGCGAAAGAGTGGCGCAAAGGAAACATGCTCGACATCCTAAATTCGCATGGAGCCTGGCTGCAATTTCTGACGAACTTCAGTAACACCTACAAGGCCGCCATGGCTTTCGATTCCTTCTTCATTGGCGAGTACGACAAAAAGTTCAATCAAAAAGTTCCAAGCCTGCTGGACGAACCTTATTACTTGGCGGGTGTCGCACCGGCGCAGCCAGCGGACGAACAAGCCGAGCTGGATCTCTTGAACAATAAAAAAGATTACGAAGATCGGCAGCTCGAGCACCTGATCGCGGTTCGTGCCTATTATGAAAAATGGCTCGGTGGGCTCAAACCAGAAGAAATCGCGGTCTCACCTCAATACTTTGCCGACATCCGCGAGGTGCTTTCGTATTTGCCAACGCAGGCCCAATTTTCTGGCACCGGTGGCGAGCGTGTGAATCTTGCGCGAATCGCGAAAGGTTTGGATCTGCTGAACACGAAATTGAAAGTCTCGGTCCGCTATCCTGGCGTTTTTCAAATTCCGTACAAAGTGCCCCCTGGAATGAAACCCGAAAACCAAGCGTTGCTGCAATTGCGGCAGCAAATTGGCGAGCCTTGGCCTTTGTATCAACCCGGAACTGGTTTCCTGTCAGCGTATGATCAGAATCCAGAACGCGCGAGCGTGTTGTCGCTGTTGCGCGTGGACCGCTTTTGGCAAAAAATTCGCCTGCCAAAACCTTCGCACTATCTACTGGCGCAAATCTTAAAAGGACCGCGCGCCGATCTCGGCCAGTCGGTGATCAAAGCCAAAGATGGTTTTCCACTGCAATTCGTTCCGCCACGTTTGGTGGAATCTTTCGGCTATCAAATCATCGTCGATCCTGCGCAAGAGTCCATTCGACCCCAGCCGACCATTTTCAACACTCCCGTGATGGTTCAAAGCGCCAAGCCGCTGCAGTTCAAAAACGCCTTCGACATTTTGCGGGGACCCAACATCCTAAAGTCAGTTTCAACCGGCGAAGAAGGCTTTATGGGTTGGTGGAACAAGTACGTCGAAAACCAGTACATCAATGCCTGGAATAAATACGAGAGCGAATACCAAAGCATGATCGTTAAACTGTTAGAGCGATATTATTTTTCTCCAAAAGAAGAAAATACTTTTATCAAGTGGTGGCACCAACTGCGCCAGGCGGGATTGAATAGTGGACCGATGGCCAATGGCCTTCGCATGTCCTTTTTGCAGGAAAGAAGACTGTACCTGATGATTTTGGGTGAGGTGTTGCGCGATCAAGTTAAAACTCTCGGAGCCGATCATCCGATTTTCAAGACAGGCTTTCCTGATGCCGCCGTGGATGTGACCCAATACCCGCTGCAGCTGCCGGCTTATCAAGACCAAACCCGTCAAAGAGGCATTTCTTGTGACATTCCGCCAGCGGGAAAATCGCCTGAACAGCTCGTGCAAGAGCGCAATGATTGTTTGAAAGCAAAGAAAGCAGGCTTTGATAACGAAGCCACCCAAGTTCCCATCCTGAAAATCCTGGGTCACCAACAAAGCTACAACCTGTCGCGGATTTTTGCGGCCTATAAGCACAAGAACCTGATGCCTTATGGATCCGAGAACGTCGAAACGCATTTCGAATTTCAAGACCGAATCTCGATCGCGTTTGAAGAAATGGAAAGCTTGATCAACCAAATGCAAGTCGTGGAGACCCAAGGCGGAAAAGCCACTTTCAGCTCGGTCGGCGAAACGGTTGAATACGATCGTCCGAAAAAGTTCGTTTCGACCACCGTGACCAACCGACAGATCACGGCCGCTCAAGAAAACATTCAAAAAATCTTAGAAGAAATTGATGCGCCTTTGATTGAAGACTTGGCCCCGGCCAACAGGCATGTTTTTGAAATCGTGCAAGCCTGCATGATTGGCTTGCAGAATTTGGCGCAACAACAAGCCGATATGGCTAAGATGGTGAACTTGGTTAGCTACACGCGATCAGTTGACAAAGAAGAGACATCGACCGGTCCTTCCGGTCTTTGCGCCCAGGGCAGTTTGTTTACGACCCAAAAAAGTCTGACCGGTCAGATCTACGTGCGCAAAGGTTGCGAAGCGCAACCACCGGCCGACAATTCCACTGAAGAAGAAAAGATCAATGAATGAAAAGAGGCAGAGTATGAAAAAACAAATCACCTTAAGCTTAGCCATCGTGATGATGATGTCGACGGCGGCATTCGCTACAGGTCCCGCCAAGGAGGCTGCAAAAGCCAACGACCGCGAGACCAATCAGCGCACCGGTGCCCGGCCGCCCACCAGCGCCACCGCCAACTCTCGCGAAGCCACCGAACACCAACAAAGGGTCGAGACTTTGGCGAAGCGTGCGAAAATTGAACCCTCTCGTTTGTTGGCGGGAACGGAAAAACATGCCGACGTCGAGATTCTCGTCAAAAAAGATCCGAATGATAAACGCGAAAATCCGGAATTGGTGAAACAGGTCGTGCGCATCGAAGGCAAAGCCCTGTTTGAGAAATTGAGCGCGAAGCTCGAATCCAGTGACGTCGATAAAAATGCCATCCAGTTGGGCCTGCACTTGATTTCGCAAATGGCGAACTTTTCTTCCGGCGCCCGCCGCGCTGAAGATGGCGTCGCACCTAAATCAGCTCAGGACATTGCCAAAGACACGCGCGAATTCTTTAAATTCGCCAGCGATTACGTCGATGTGGTGACCCGCTCGCCGGAAAGTTTCAAAAGCACATCGGAACAGAGAGCAGAAATTGACTCGTACGTCGAGCTGGCGACAGGTTTTAAAGCTTACGCCAAGAAAAATCCCGGCGCCAAGGTTGATGAGATTTATGCCAATGGCATTTCGGAAGAGGCCCGGGCTCGTCAGCGAGGCTGCCAACAAGGATAGATCAATCTTCACTGGCCTTGTTCATGATCAGAATCTCGATCCGGCGATTCTGTGAGCGATTTTCTTCTGAGGTATTCTCAACGATGGGCCGCTGATCTGCATAAGAGGCGGCCGAAAGGCGTTTTGCATCCAAGGCGTGATACTTGATCAAATATCGCACCACGCTGGTCGCACGCAGGCTGGCCAGCTCCCAATTGGATTCCAAATTTCCACCGGTCAACGCCAGATCATCGGTATGGCCTTCGATGACGACATTGCGGTTCGCGCGTTTTAAAATATTGGCTATTTTATCCAGGGACTTTAAAGCCGGCAGACGAATTTTTGCCGATCCCGATGGAAAGAATGTCGACGCCGCCAAACGGATGCGCACGCCGTTTTGGTCGTGTTGAAGTCCGGCGATGGCCTCTTTCCGCTCTTCCTTGGACATGCTTTTTTCCAAAAGCCGGTCGATGGAATCTTCCAGCTCTTCATTGCCGATGCCCCGTTTTTGAATCATTTCGAGCGGATCAAAAACTTGACCCAAGGGGCCCGCACCCATGTTCGAAGCGCCTAAACCCACCGCTAATTTCAAATTGGCGCGAATGGACTCTTCAAATTTCTTTTCTTTTTCTTCGTTTTGATTCGAGGTCGCGTACAGAACAACGAAGAAAGCAAAAAGCAAGGTGATGAAGTCCGCATAGGACACCAGCCATCGTTCGTGATTTTCATGCTCTTCGTGTTTGCGCGCTCTCATGCTAGCTGGCCTTTTCGATGAACGGCTTCAGTTTGACTTCGGTCAGTGTTGGATTCAGTCCCGACTGGATCGATAAGCCGCCTTCTAGGATCATTTCTTTCACCAGCACCTGTTTCGCGACCCACTTCTTAAGCTTGGTACCAACCGGTAGAAACAGAAGATTGGCAAAGCCAACGCCGTATATGGTGGCAACGAAGGCCACCGCGATACCCGCACCCAATTTGCTGGTGTCACTGAGATTTCCCATGACGTGAATCAAACCTAGGACGGCACCGATGATGCCGATGGTGGGTGCATAACCACCCGCTTCGGTCCAAATTTTTGCGCCGTTCATCAGCCGCTG
Organism: uncultured Bdellovibrio sp.; assembly: GCA_966211795.1. Classification (GTDB taxonomy): domain Bacteria; phylum Bdellovibrionota; class Bdellovibrionia; order Bdellovibrionales; family Bdellovibrionaceae; genus 21-14-0-10-47-8. The sequence continues at coordinate 98,599 of CBIHNW010000019.1, forward strand.
CTCTTCAAGGTCGATTTGCTTTTCAAAAAGGTCACGCAGCACATGCGGATCCACACCGTCGACCACGGCGCGCATCACGTTCTGTAGAAATGGATCCGGCATTTTGCTGATGCGGGCTTCAATCGCCAAGATCGATTCTTTACGGGCCAGGCGCGCGCAGTCCATGATTTCTTGCAAAACACCTTCTGAGCTATTGTCCGGCTTGTTTTGAAAAGCGCGTTTGAACATTTCAAATCCCAGTTTCAAATCTTCTTTTCCTGCCGACACCATGACGGCGCCGAAAGTTCCGGTCAACACGATGACGGCCGCCGCACCCTGAGCCAATGAGCCCAAGTGGCCACCTTCCAACACGTTGCCCAGCAGGATGCCACCGATACCGACCACCAAACCTAACAGCGTTGTCATTCCCATGTTGCAAAACCTTTCCCACTGACTTGAAAAACCAGCTGCTTGAATTGAATCACCTTTTCTTGGATTTGTTTCGGCGTCTCGCGGACCGGAACGCGCGTTCCATCGACGAAACAAAGAATGGTGTCCGGCGCCGATTCGATACTGCGAATCAAATCCGGATTCACGAAAACTGCTTTCCCGATCAATGAAGTGACCTCAATCATATACTTGATATTTTGCCATAGTTCGAAAGCAGTATGGAAAACTGAGTCAGCTCTCTGCTCTTTTGTCGAGGGCCAGATTTTCCTAGTCGCTGGACCTTTATTCAGTGACTGTCCCGTTTCTTCGCAGTAATCATGAGAAATGGAATTTTTGCAGAGTCTAGATGGATGGTTGTTCCATCTGATCAACATCCAGATGACCAACCCTGTCTTCGATCTTGTCTTTCCGGCGATCACCGACTTGCACAAAACGAATCTCTTCCGAGTTGCTTTCATTCCTTTACTGGTTTTGCTTTGGATTTACCTGTATCGCCTGCGTGGTTTGGTCATGGCTATTCTTTTAGCGATCAGCATTGGCGTCACCGATTTATTTGGCGCCATGATCAAACGATTTTGGGTCCGCGAACGTCCCTTTTCGGTCGAGACCGAATTCATCCAAAGAAGCGCCGCCGGCGGATACAGCTTTCCGTCCAATCACGCTGCCAATATGTTCTGCATGGCTTTTTTCTTATCCGCATTTTTTCCGAAATTGAGGTGGTTCTTTTTCACGATTGCCATTTTGATTTCTTTCAGCCGAATCTACAACGGAGTTCATTACCCTTTCGATGTTCTTGGTGGCGCCATTCTTGGAACTTTGATGGGAATTCTTGGCTCAAAGGTGGCGATGCAAATTGTGAACTGGATCAATGACGGATTTAAAACAAAAAAGAGGAATCAACGGCATGGCTAAAGTTCTCGTCACCGGCGCCAATGGCTTTTTGGGAAGCTGGGTTGTTCGTCGACTGCTCGCTGAAGGACACCAGGTCTTTTCGTTGGTGCGAAAAACCAGCGACCTTTCCGAGCTCGACGGCGTGGCGACCCAATACGTCTACGGCGACGTCACCAATCTGCATAGCCTGCTGGAAAGCTTTCAGGGAATGGACGCCGTTTTTCATTTGGCTGGTTTGATCGCTTATAAAAAAACGGACCGTGCGCAAATGGAAAAGGTGAACGTCGAGGGCACTCGCAATGTTGTCGAGGCTTGCCGTGCGACGAATATCAAACGTTTGGTCCATCTCAGTTCGGTCGTGGCGATCGGCGCGGGCTTTACTGCTGACCAAATTCTGAACGAGGAATCGCCGTATAACATATCCCATCTCAACTTGGGCTATTTTGAAACCAAACATCAAGCTGAACTGATCGTCAAAGAAGCGGTTCAGAAAAACAGGCTCGATGCCGTGATCTTAAATCCGAGCACGATCTACGGACCGGGCGATGCGCGCAAAGGCAGCCGGAAAACCCAGCTCAAGGTCGCTCAGGGAAAATTCAAGTTCTACACTGCGGGCGGCGTGAACGTGGTTGCCGTCGAAGATGCCGTCGATGGGATCGTATCCGCCTGGGAAAAAGGGCGTACCGGGGAAAGGTACATTTTGGCGGGTGAAAATCTCTTGATCAAAGACCTGTTTGCCATGATCGCCAAAGAGGCCGGGCAGCCGGCGCCTCAACATCTTCTTCCTTCCCCCGTCCTGCACGCGATTGGCATCGTCGGTGACCTGATGGGTTCACTGGGTATGAAGTCCCCGATCAGTCGCGAGAATGCGTGGTCTTCGACAATGTTTCACTGGTTCGATTCAAGCAAAGCACAACGAGAGTTGGATTTTAAACCTCGGCCCGCGCAAGCGGCCATTTCCCAAAGTGTCAAATGGATCAAAGACAACGGGCTTTTAAAGCAATCATAACTGTGGGCAAAATTTCTCTTTCCACTTTTTCATTGGGACTGCGGGTGGCCGTTTTCTTCACGGTGGTGATGGGTCTGATATTTCTGTGGGGATTTTCACAAATTCCCTCTGATAAGAAGATCAAAGGCTGCCTGACCACCGAGATGTACAAGGTCAATCTTTGTCCCGATTCTGGTTCGTACGCGAAGCTTTCGAACATTTCTCCGTATGTCGCCAAGGCGGTGGTGATGACCGAGGATGGATCTTTTTGGACTCATCATGGATTTGACCTGCAGGAAATGCAGAACAGTTTGAAATCGAATTTAGAAAAAGGCCGTTTCGCCCGAGGTGGTTCGACCATTTCCCAACAATTGGCGAAAAATCTTTTTCTGAACAAAGATAAAACGCTGCTGCGAAAGTTCATCGAAGCCATCATCACCGTGCGCCTGGAAAAAGTGCTGACCAAGAAAGAGATCATGGAAAAATACCTGAATGTCGTCCAGCTCGGGAAAGACATTTACGGCGTCAAACAAGCTTCGCAGTTTTATTTCAAAAAAGATCCCAGCCAGCTCAGTCTCGTTGAATCGGCCTTCTTCGCTTTCTTGCTTCCGAGCCCCGAAGTTTATTCCAAATCATTCTATAAAAAGAAGCTCACACCCTTCGCGCAAAAGCGTCTGAACGAAATCGTCGATCACCTGTATCAATACCACATGATCAACGACAACGAATACCTGACGGCACGAGCTGATCTGGAATACTTTATGACGGGTCAAACGCCGCCGAAGATGGATCCAAATCTCGAGCAAATCAACGAAGAGAGTGTGGAAGATACGGACAGCGGTTGGAACGACTGGCCTGAAGAACCGGCAGAAGTGCCCACCGAATAGACTGTCTGAAATTCAGACAGTCCTGAATTTTCTGCCTATCATGGTTGGAATTGCGATTGCAGCTCAATCTCGCCTAGAGGTTGGCAGTGGCAGTTCACCAAATATTCCGTGCTTTTTTATTCACTTTATTGACAGTGGTCTGCCCATTGTTGTCAGCCGCCGACCTGTGCCCCACGATCTATCATTCCGAGCCTCGCATCGAAAAACTGGTCACGGCCCTGTCCCCGCACCAGAAAAACTTGCTCCTGAATCGGCTGTCGAAGCAAGCCGGCGTCGTCGATTCTTACTCGCGCCTTGAGAAATTGGCTCAGGAGCTTTGGAAGTCAGATTGCAGCTATTTTGAATGGACTCAAGTTCTGGATAACATGAGCTATCTCAAAGAAGAAAGAACCGAAGATTTTTTCTGGAAACTGATTGCGTATCTACCAACTGAAAAAAGTCTTTCCTTGGCAGAGTGGAAAAAGCAATTTCAAAATAAATTCTTTGATGCCGTGAAATACGGAATCTCCCCTCACGAATCCATCATGCAAGCCCGCGCGGAGCACGGCGATTCCCAGGCGCTGATTCCATCATCGGTTCTGCATTTGATCAACGAAACCGATATGCCGACTTACCTTCGGTTGAAATTGACCGACTATTTCGCGGTTCCTTACGACTTTCCGAAGGACGCAAACGGGAATTTGTCGCCGATGCATCAGACCATCATTTGGGAAACCGAAAAAAATTCGGCCGCCTATCAACGGACCTCCTTTCCCATCCAGGTTTCGGTCAAGAGCGTCCCGAAAGAGCTTGTGGTGATCAACACTCTCGGTGGTCAGAACAAGGTCCCTGACTGGCTCAAGCCACAGTTCATTGATGACCAAGGCCACGTCCTTTTTCCCATTCATCCATTGAATCAAAGTTTGTTGGTTCCTTTTCAGAACTTGCCTACGACCTATTATTGGACCGGACATTTTACCGCATCGAGGTCGATGTACTTTCTTGATAAGCAAGCGCTTTCCATCAAGCTTCCGACCGATCAACCCAACCCCAATCAATGGCACCCGGGAAAAGCGAATATGAAAAACAGCGTTTTGATTTCGCTCAACCGCGCCCGCCTGGTCGAAAAGCTTGAGAAACTGTACGGTGAAGATCCACGCCTGATCGTACTGCGCGAAGTGATGTCGATTTACGATCCCATCACCGGCAACGGCTTCACGGTGCGAGACATTCGTCGTTTATTAGACGGCCACTTGTACATGCCTTTATCCGCTCTGGATATTGAAGGCGCGCGGATTGCCGAACGCCATGGGAAGCCGGTCCGAGATTTTTGGTTCGAGACGGTGGCCAAAGCCTTCGGGCAAACTCACGCCCTGCTGCTCTTGCGTTATGGACTGTGCATGAAGTTCCCCCATTTGCAGAATCAATTGAAGCAATTGGCATCAGACTTTCAGCCGACCGAGACGGATGTGGTTCGTGACATGAGCGACACCACTCTGGTTGAACCCATCGCTCGCATCATCGCCCCCGAATTTCTGCAGCAAGATCGAGACATGAATTATAAAGTCGAGACACTGGCAACCAGTTTCGCCGCAGGCTACGCGGCCGAATTGAGCGAACTTCTGGGTGTGGATGGCAGTGTCATCTTAAAGGCCGCCAAGGATTCCTACATGAAAACGATTGAAGATGAGCTGCGCGTGGGAAAAATCGCCGGCAGTCTCACTGATTATCTCAAATCTTCAGCCGGTCAAAAAGCTTTGCAAGCCTATTATCAACGATTGGCGCAGGAACAAAAATCTCGGTCTCAGAGCCCAATTGCTGAAGCAAACTAGAAGCTAACGCATAAATGCATTGTTGTTGTGCTGGATGCGCACCTTGGTGCGACCGCCTCGACGTTCATGCGACCTCCTGGATGCCTATGCGGACGCCTTCGTCATGCCGCAGAATGCGCACTTTCGATGCGACGTCTCGATTTTGCATTTAGGAGATAGCTCCTAGATGACCAATTTTTTGGTGATTCGCAAGATCGCCCATCGAAGCAATAGCGCTCCGAGCACGACAAGAACTGAGATGTGCAAAACGATTTGCCACCAAGGCAACGCTCCCAACAACAATCCTCGTGTCAAAGCGACGGAATGGGTCAGCGGAAAAACGTAGAGAAGATACTTGAGACCAAACGGCAATTGATCCAACGGGAAATAGGTCCCGCTGAAAAGCGCCATCGGTGCGATAAATCCTGACGTCCAATAGATGATGCTGTCAGAATTTTGCACCCAAGTCGTGACCACCATCCCCAGTGCCGCAAAAAGAAAAGCGGAAAGGAAAATCACGGCCAGCGACGGGATCAACATTAAACTGTCCAGATGTCCGAAGAAGCCGGCGATCAAGGCAACAATCAGCGCGCTCAGTGTTCCCTTGGTGGCGGCCCATAAAATTTCGCCCAGCACGATTTGTCGGGGTTCAAGCGCCGACAGAATCATGGTCGAGTACGTGTGCTGAAATGTGAGCTTCGAGAAAGTTCCGTAAGAAGCTTCAAAGAACGACACCATCATGGAACACATGCATAACAACGCGGGAAAAAAATAGTCCGTATAGGAAATGCCCTGCATATTGGAAACGAAGGCGCCCAGCCCGTATCCCACCGCCAACAAAAGTAACAATGGTTCCAGCACGATCCAGAAAAAATTCATCAGCCAATAGCGTCTGAAGAGTTTAAAATTTCGATTCCAAACTTGCAGGGTGCCCGAAATGAATGTCGGTAGACGGTGTGACTCGACTTTCATAATGGCTCATCTCGCAAATCATGTCCGGCCAATTTCAAAAACACGTCGGCCAGTGTCGGTGGCCGAACGGTCATACGTACGTTTTGCACCAAGCCCATGACCTTCTGTGCATCTTCCATCGAATGCAGATGCACGTTCACGTGATCGCGCACGACTTGGTATGGATATTTATTGGAATTCAAGCGCGCCAAGTAATACTGCATTTCTTCATTTGAAATTTCGAGCTCGACCACGTGGGTGCCGATGCGATCGTAAATCAATTTCTTTGGTTCGCCGACGGCCAGGATTTTTCCTTTGTCCATCAGCGCGACACGATCACAAATCTGCTCGGCCTCTTCGGTGTAATGGGTCGTAAGACAAATCGTGCCTTTTTCTCGTTTCACGTTTTGCAGGAAATCCCAAACCCAGCTTCGCCCCTGTGGATCCAAACCCGAAGTGGGCTCATCCAGGACCAGCAATTCAGGTGCGTTGATCATGGCGCGTGCGATTCCCAGACGGCGCTTCATTCCGCTGCTCAATGAATTCACGAATTGATCACCAAGCTCTTCCAGGCGCATCGACTTGAGCAGGTCTTCCGTGCGATGAATGACGACGTCGTGATCGATGGCGTGATAGCTACCGAACAAATGCAGGTTTTCGCGTGCGGTGAAATCCGCGTCCAACCCTTCGTCATGAGGCAGAACCCCCATGCGCGCCTTGATTTCTTTGATATTGGTTCTGGCATTCAGGCCGACGATAAAGAGCTCGCCATTGTGCAAACTGGCCGCTCCATAAAGCATTCGAAGCAGAGTGGACTTGCCAGCACCTTCGGGTCCCAAAATACCAAAGCATTCGCCCTGGTTCACATCCAGGCTCACATCATCCAGCACAACATGATCGGCCAGTTTCTTACTGAGCCCCCGAGCCTCAACAACCTTCACTCTTCCCCCAAAAGTGTCCGTGTATTTTTTCGGGGGGTGCGCGCCCCAAATATAGGTGCGGCGACCCCCCCGAAAAATAAAACGAGACCATATTATTCCGAGACATGTCGGGGGGAACA